>CAMCIC010000007.1 GCA_945874895.1 Akkermansia muciniphila
GTGGCAGGAACCGGGTTTGTCGATACCGCAGCGAGCGAGGAGCTTTTTGATCCAGTTGCCGAGGTAGGCTGGGGTGATGCGGGAGCCATAACCACTGAGAAAGAGCGCAGTTTCGTTCGGAATATGGTCGAACAAGGGGCGCGATTCACGAAGAAATACGCCAAGCCAGGCTGCGGCTCTCCCTCCTACGGGGAGCATGCGAAATTTTCCGCCCTTGCCGCGACGGATGGTAAGGGTGTGTGTGCTGGGATCATAATCGCCGATATCGAGTTGGCTGAGCTCGGTGCGGCGGAGGCCGGTGGCGTAGAGGAGTTCGAGCATGGCGCGGTCACGCAGGCCGAAGGGTTGGGCGGTGTTGGGGACGGCGAGGAGGAGGTCGATTTCGTTAGGGGTGAGGACTTTGGGAATGCTGCGGGTTTGTTTGCGGGGAAGGTCGAGGTCGGCGGCGGGGTTGGCGGGAATGAGGTTTTGGCGGCAGAGCCAGGCGAAGAAGCGGCGGATGCAGCCAAGGCGGGCGATTTGAGTGTTGATGACGAGGGGTTTGTCGCCTCGTGGGGAGCGGTATTGATGGAGGTAGAGTTGGTAGGCGGTGAGGTGGGCGCGGGTGATCTTTACCCTGGGAGTCCGCTGCGTCTCAGGGACATCTGGAAACCAAACAAAACAACACAAAAAAAACCATGGGATCACTTTGTCAGTGACCCCATGGATGGTGAGTTGACTTCAGCCGCGGTATATCAATCAGCCGGGCAGCCGTTGACGATGATGTCGACGAAGCTCTGGGCCTCCAACGAGGCACCGCCGATCAGGGCGCCGTCGATGTCCGGGCAGGCCATCAGTTCCGCGGCATTGTTCGGTTTCACGCTACCGCCGTATTGGATGCGGAGCTTCTGGGCGATCTCGGAGCCGTACAGTTCCGTCACCACCGAGCGTACGAAGGCATGGGCCTCCTGTGCTTGTGCCGCGGTGGCGGTGACACCCGTGCCAATGGCCCAGACGGGCTCGTAGGCGATGACCGTATCGTCCATGTCCTCCGCCGTGATGCCGGCAAGGCCTTCGGTGATCTGCGTGCGCAAGACGTTTTCCAAAATCCCGGCATTGCGCTCTTCCAGAGTTTCCCCAATGCAGAAAATCAGCTTGAGGCCAGCCTCGCGGGCTTTTTTCATCTTGGCATTGATGACCGCGTTGGTCTCGCCGAAGATCGAACGGCGCTCGCTGTGACCGATGATCACATGGCGAACGAGAATCTCGCGCAGCATTTTCACGCTGATCTCACCCGTGTAGGCACCATCGTCGAACTGCGAGCAATTTTGTGCGGCCATTTCCACGCCACGGGCATCGCGCAGCGACTCCGAGAGTGTGGGCAGCGAGATGAACGGCGCGGCGATGACGATGTCACATGCGGGGCGTCCGGTGAGTTTGCTGAGAAATGATTTCACAAAGGCCTGGGTGTCCGAGGGACCTTTGTTCATTTTCCAGTTGGCGGCGAAGATGGGGCGGCGGAACATAGGGATAGGTGAAAAGTGAGGAGTGAAATATGAAACGGATTATGCGTTGGTGAGAGCGGCCACACCGGGGAGTTCTTTGCCTTCGAGCAGTTCGAGGGAAGCGCCACCACCGGTGGAAATGAAATTCATTTGATCATCGAGACCGAATTTATTGACCGCGGTCACGGAGTCGCCACCGCCGACGATGGACAGGGCATCCGAGTCCGCCACGGCCTGCGCAATGGCGCGTGTGCCTTCGGCGAAAGAACCGATCTCGAACACGCCCATGGGGCCGTTCCACAAGACGGTCTTGGCGGATGCCAGTTCTTTGCTGAACTCGGCGATCGCCACCGTGCCGATGTCGATGCCTTCCCAGTCGTCGGGAATTTCACCGCCGTCGGCATACGGGGCGATGACACGCGTTTCCGCGCCATCCTTGAACTCCTGCGTGATGCGGGTATCGGCGGGCAGCAGGAAGCGGATGCCCTTGGCTTCGGCGTTTTTGAGAATGTCGAGCGCGAGATCGAGCTTGTCATTTTCGACCAGTGATTTGCCCACTTTGTGGCCTTGTGCCTTGCGGAAGGTGTAGGCCATGGCGCCACCGATGATGAACGTGTCCGCCTTGGCCATCAGCGCGTTGATCACCTGGATTTTATCGGAAACCTTCGCGCCGCCCATGATCACCACGAAGGGACGCTCCGCCTGATCGAGTTTGTCCACGAGGTATTCCAGCTCGCGGGCCATCAAGAAGCCCATCGCGCTTTGTTGCACGAAATGCGTGACTCCCTCGGTGGAAGCATGAGCGCGGTGCGCGGTGCCGAAAGCGTCGTTGACAAAAATCTGCGCGCTGCCGGCGAGTTGCTTGGCGTAGTCGGCATCGTTCTTTTCCTCCTCCGGATAAAAACGTGTGTTTTCCAGCAGCAGCACCTGTCCCGCCTGCAAGCCCGCGCGCAGAGCGGCGGTGGCTTCACCGATCGAATCGGGAGCGAGAACGACTTCCTGGCCTAACAACTCCGTGAGACGTGCAGCGACGGGAGCAAGTGAAAACTCGGCCGTGGCACCAGCCTTGGGGCGGCCGAGGTGCGAGCACAGAACCAACTTGGCACCACCCTGAAGCAAATGCTTGATCGAAGGAAGTGCTGCGGTGATGCGGGTGTCATCGGTAATCGCGCCATTTTTGAGCGGCACATTGAAGTCACAACGCATCAGCACTTCTTTTTGCTGAACATCCAAGGATTGTATCGAGAGTTTGGCCATGGGCAGTGCGTAAGTCGGCGGACGAACCATTGTCAAGCCAGATAGCGCAAGAAATCCGACAAGTGGGAGAAAAATGCGTCATGGACCGCTGCATTGGATCACAAATCCTCCCCCCTGCCTTGATCCACCCGCAAGAACCATGGATCACGGAGAACTTTCTCACGAGACATACTAAATATGCATTGACTTTTCCTGTGTATCTGATTGTCTCGCGAACCGGTTTTGACCATGGATACGCAATGAGAATATCTCGGCGGCATCCATGGGACGCAACACCCCTTTTTCCTGCTGCAGGTTCGTGCGGGGCTGCCGGTTTTCCACTTTTTTCTGATTTTTCACTTCTTCATTTCCATGTCCATTTTTCATCGTATATTCGGCCACTGGCTTTCACAAGACATTGGCATCGACCTCGGCACAGCGAACACGCTCGTCTGCGTCAAGGACCAAGGCATTGTGTTGCGTGAGCCATCCGTCGTCGCGGTCCGCGCTGGTACCAATGAGGTGTTGGCAGTGGGTGACGACGCCAAGCGCATGCTCGGCCGCACCCCCGGTGACATCGTCGCGATTCGCCCGCTCAAGGATGGCGTGATCTCCGACTTTAGCGTCACGGAGGCCATGCTGCGCCATTTCATCAAAAAAGTAAACAACGGCCGGAGGTCGAACTCACGAGTGGTGATCGCCGTTCCTTCGGGCATCACTCAGGTCGAGAAACGTGCCGTAAGGGAGTCAGCGGAAATGGCAGGTGCGCGCGAAGTTTACCTGATCGAGGAGCCCATGGCGGCAGCCATTGGGGTGGGATTGCCTGTGCAAGACGCGGCGGGCAACATGATTGTGGATATCGGCGGTGGCACCACGGAAGTCGCCCTCATCTCGCTTTCTGGGATTGTCTATGCCCGCAGTGTTCGCGTAGCGGGTGACGAGTTGGACGACTCCATCATTTCATACATGAAGCGGGCCTACAACCTGATGATCGGTGAACGCACCGCAGAAGATATCAAAATCCGCATTGGTTCCGCAGCTCCGCTTCCCAAGGAACTGACGATGGAAGTCAAGGGCCGCGATCTCGTAGCAGGCTTGCCCAAAACCATCACCATTACATCCCAAGAGATACGATCTGCCATGGCGGACCCCATGCAGCAAGTCATCGATGGAATCCGAACTACTCTCGAACGTTGTCCGCCGGAGCTGGCCGCAGACCTTGTGGATCGCGGCATCATTCTCGCTGGCGGTGGTGCCCTGCTGAAGGGACTCGATCGATTGATTCGTGAGGAAACCGGTCTGCCCGTGCACATTGCCGAAGATCCGCTCAGCGCCGTTGCAGAGGGCACAGGGAAAGCACTGCAAGAGATGGCCCTGCTCAAGCGTATCTCCAACATTGGTTGATTTGTACGTTCCATCCTTCGGATTCTTCCGGCCATGAAGCCGCTCAATCTCATCGCTCTTCTCTGCTTTCTCGGTGGCGCCACTTGGGCGCTGACGCGTAGCGATAGAAGTGTACGAGAAATCCAGCATGGTTACTATTCGGCGCTGACGCCCTTTCTCAAAGCCGGCTCCGCGCTTGAAGAAAATGCGCGGAATTTCACCCGCGAGGTCGAGCACTCGAAGGAACTCGAGGTCCAACTGGAAGTCACACGCGCAGAACTCAGCAAGTTGCGGCAAGTCGAACAACGCTTTGCCGACATGCAGGCGGAAAACGAGCGCCTGCGCGATGCGTTGGAATTCAAAAAAAACACTCCCTTCAAACTGATCGCGGCGAGGATCACCCGTCGCCAAACGACCAATTGGTACAAAACCATCGAAATCAATCGTGGGGAGGAGTCCATGATCGGCAACCAAAACCCAGTTGTCACCGCTGAGGGTCTGGTGGGCAAGATCGACCTTTCAGGAAAAGAATTCGCGACCGTGATTCTCCTTACCGACGAAAAATGCCAGGTCTCGGCGAAAATCGAAGGATCTCCCGAAGTCGGCATTCTCAGTGGCAGACGCGCCGATTATGGTGAATTTCCCATGCTAGCACTGCGCTTTCTCTCGAAAAAAGCCAATCTCAAAAAAGGCCAAAGGGTCTTTAGCAATGGCCGCGGTGGCATCATACCGGCCAACATCCTTCTTGGAACCATCGAATCGGTCGAAGCCGGTGCACAGGATTCCGAAGCTCTCGTACGCCCCGCCGTGAACTTCAACGATCTTGTGACCGTCTTCGTGATTCCCTCAGCGAATTAGTTTCCCGGCATCGTGTTTCGTTACTCCATCACTCTCCTGCTTTTGCTTCTGTTCGCGGTGATCGCGCAGCAGTTTTTGCCCTCGTTCAGCGATCTCTATCATGCAAGGATCTTCCTGCTATTGATTGTGTTTCTCTGCATCGCCGTGAGCATCCCCCTCCCCGTGATGTTTTTGTATGCACTGATGTGCGGATTTTTCTGGGACGCTCAGTGCACTCTCGGTTCGCCGGAAGTGGACACCAGCATTTATCAGGACCCGGTCACCAGCCTGCGGTTTGGGAGCTCCATCCTGCTTTTCGGTTTTGCAGGTTTGCTGATGCATGGATTCCGGCCGCTATTCCTTCAGGGCAAATGGTATCTGTCCGCCCTGCTGACAGGGATCGCCACCTTCCTCTACTGTCTCACGGAATATGCGGCCATCGATTTCGTGCGCGGGTCCTTCACCATATCTCGCGGCGTGATTTGGCAATCGTGCTACACCGCCCTCTTCAGCATTGTGGTGTCTCCAATGGTATTCGCCCTGCTTTTCTATCTTGCTCGACTTTTCCATCACTCCATCGTAGAAACCAAGCGTTCCCAACGCCGATTCTCCTGATCCTCGCCTGACTTATGGAAACCGCCTACCGATTGCGACTCTACCTACTCACCGCACTGGTGCTGCTGGGTTTTGGCACGCTTTTGCATCGGCTTCACAAGGTGCAGATCGAGGATACACAAAAGTATCGCGACCGAGTGCCCTCGCCCAAAAATGTTTCGGTTCGCGAACCAGGAGTTCGCGGGGAAATCCGTGACTCCCGCGGCGTGTTGCTGGCCAGAAATAGCCGCAACTACGAAGTCTCCTTCAATATCGAGGAAATCATCAACGCCTATCATCTGCAGCACAATGATTCACCCTACGTGGATACCTTGCGCTCGGAAAAAGGCATGAGTCGTGCCGGAAAGAAAAAAAACATCGCAGGCATCGTCAACGAAGTGATCATCTCCCGCTTAACGCAATACGGCCTCGCCAAGGACTACAGCGCCAAAGCGATGGAGAGCCACTACAACACCCACGGTGGGTTGGTGCCATTTTCCTACCGAACTGATCTCACCTATGATCAATTTTCTCGCTTTGCCGAACTGAACCTGGAACTTCCAGGAGTTTACATCAATCTACGTCCGCAACGTCAATATCCCTACAAAACACTGGCTTGTCACATCCTCGGATACACCAAGGAGTGGGAAAAAGGAGACATTCCCACTAGCGGGCATCGGACTTTCAATCACTACATCGGCGAGGAAAAAGGAATCGCTGGTGTGGAGATGACCATGGATCAGCACTTGAGAGGCCAGGAAGGGGTCAAGACCATGCTGAAGGACGAAAAAGGACGGATTGTCAGCATGATCGACTATACCAAGCCGCAGATGGGGGCGGATGTGACCTTGACCATTGACAGTCGCGTGCAGTATTTGGTCGAAAACATTCTACGCAGGGCGGGACGTGCCGCCGCAGTCGTCATGAATGTCCAGACTGGCGAGGTGATCGCCATGGCATCCGTGCCAAACTACGATCCAAACAATTTCATTCCTTCCATCTCCGAGGCAAAGTGGGAAGAATACAAAACCAAAAACATCTGCCTGCCCCTGATGAACCGAGCGATCGAAAGCTTCGACCCTGGTTCGACCTTCAAGCTTGCGACCGCCATCGCCGGAGTCCGAGCCGGATTGGGGGACAGGGTATACAGCTGCAATGGATTTGTCGCCTACGGCAACCACAAAGCAGGGTGTTGGATCTGGAATCAAAGCAAGGGCATGCACGGCTCACAGAACGTCAGCAAGGCGATCCAGCAATCCTGCAATCCTTATTTCTTTCGTTTGGCCAATGCCGTTGGGCCACGAGCCATGGCGGAAACGTTTACCCTCCTCAATTTGGGGAAAACGACGGGAGTGGAGCTACCCTCGGAAAAACCGGGGATGGTCATCGGGTCCCCTTCTTGGAAAATGCGTTTCCCCTCCACACCCGTCACTCCAGTTGACACGGCCTTTCTGGCCATCGGCCAGGGCGTGAGCTCTGCCTCTCCCCTGCAACTCGCGGCGCTAGGCTGCTGCATCGCCAATGGAGGGAAATACTACCAACCGCGGGTGGTGAAAAAAGTCACCCGCGAGCGTGAGGTTCTCGTGTCCGATCAACCCAAACTCCTTCTGGACCTGATTCAGCAGGGAGTAAAGCCAGAGGACATGGAGCGGATTCGCAAAGGCATGTGGATGGCAGTCAATCAACCCGGCGGCACGGCTGGCCGAGTGAAAATGCCCAACATCGAAGTAGCCGCCAAAACCGGCACTGCACAAAGTGTTGATTTCGGCAAAAAATCCAACAACTCCTGGACCCTATCCTTCGCCCCTTACGAGAACCCGAAGTATGCGGTCTGCGTGCTGGTGGTCGGCGGCAAATCTGGCGGCAAGGTTTGCGGACCACTGGTGCATTTGATTTACCGCGGGTTATTCGCTCTCGATGACGGACTCAAACTCCCCCTGCAACCGCAGGATGAAGTAACGGGCAATACCGATCCCATCGAGGAAATTCTCCTACCCGAAGACACTCTCGCTGCTGTAGAAGCAGTCGAAATCACCGAAACGGCCGACGATGTGCAAACAGATCTCGCGCCGCGCCCCCAGAACCCAGATAACGATACCCATACCATTGAAATTCTGCCAACACCAACCATCACTCCGGAAATCGATACCGCTGGCACCATACCGCGTGCCATCCCCGTGCCGGAATAATAAGAACCCTATCAACACCCTACCACTGTGCCCATTGCCATGATCAATAAAATCAAACGCTTCCTCGGATTCGGCTCGAACAATCCGATGGAAGGAAACACCATCCTCATCAACGTCGAAAAACTCGAGCGCAGGGTAGCCTTGCTCGAAAACGGACTGCTTGAAGAATACTCTGTCGAACGTGAAGGCGACCAAAACATCGTTGGCGGCATTTTCAAAGGCCGTGTGAAAAACATCGAACAAGGACTGAAGGCCATGTTTGTCGACATCGGTCTGGACAAGAACGCCTTCCTCCATTTCTGGGATGCCATCCCTGCGGCACTCGATGCGGGATTAGAGGAAATCGACCGAGGTCCCAAAAAACAGCAAAAGAAAATCACCTCCAAGGACATTCCAAGCATTTATCCGATTGGATCGGAAATCATGATCCAAGTGTCGAAAGGTCCGATCGGCACGAAAGGTCCACGCGTGACAACCAACATCTCGCTCGCGGGTCGTTATCTGGTTCTCATGCCCTACACCGAGCAATTTGGCATTTCCCGAAAGATCGAGGATCCCAAAGAACGGGCCCGCCTGCGCGGCATCATCCAGAAGCTCTCTGTTCCCGAGGGTATGGGCATCATCATGCGTACCGCTGCCATTGGCACGCGCAAACGCCATCTGATCCGTGACCTTGCCATGTTGTTAGAGCAATGGCGTGAAGTGGAACGCCAGCGCGATTCACACGCCGCCCCTTACTGTGTTTTCCAAGAACCGGGCCTGGTCGAGCGCACTGCGCGTGATTTGCTCACAGATGACATCGATCAGGTCATCTGTGATTGCCCTGATACCACTGAAGCGATCCGCGATGTGGCGGGCAAAGTATCACGCCGAGCAAAACGTCGCGTTCACCACATGAGCGGCGCCGTGCCGCTGTTTGAACGCATCGGCATTCAGAAGCAAATCGACGAAGCTTTTTCGCGTCAGGTATGGCTGCCCTGCGGTGGCTACATCGTGATCGATGAGACCGAGGCCTTGATCGCTATCGATGTGAACACCGGTCGCAATCGCGGCAATAAGGATCAGGAGAAAATGATTCTCGAGACTAACGTCGAGGCGGCTCATGCCGTGGCTCGCCAGTTGCGACTTCGCAACATCGGCGGATTGGTCGTGGTCGACTTTATCGATATGCGTCATCGCAAGGATCAGATGGCGGTTTACAAGGCGATGAAGGAGCGGGTGAAAAAGGACAAAGCCAAAACCCAGGTGCTACAGATTTCTGCCATCGGTCTGATGGAAATGACAAGACAGCGCCTGAACGAATCGCTGCGTGACTCGATGTATGAACCTTGCCCCTATTGCACGGGACGCGGTAGGGTCAAAACCACCATGAGCATGTCGGTGGAAGTGCAGCGTCAGCTCAATACCATCATCTTGAAAAACTCGCATCAAGGAGATCTGATTGTGATGGTGAACACCGATGTCCTGAACCGCTTCCGCACGGAAGACTCGAAGATTCTGATGGAGCTCGAACGCTCTCACAACGGTCGACTCATTTTCCGCGCCGATCCGTCCATGCATCGTGAACGTTTTGCGATCATCGATGCTAGCAACGAAAAGACCATTTTCCAAGTCTAACCGTCACTGCGATCGTGTTGCCATGCCCCGCTTCCATTCTATGGATGCGGGGTTTTTTCTTGGAATGATCGTGCAAACCAAATCAGGCAAAGCGTCGTAAAAATAGACAGTATCAACCAATACGTGCCCCAATCGCCGTGGCGTTCAACAGTCATGGCATGCAACCACTTGAGAAACAAAGTACCGATCAGAGTGCCCACACCATTGGTCATCAGTCCCAGCAAACCCTGCATTTGTCCGCGCATGCCAGCATCGACACGACGATCGAGAAAAATCTGTCCCGTGATGAAAAACAAAGTGTAGCAGATACCGTGCGTAGCGATGCCCGTCCACAGGCCCGGCATACTCTGCTGATAGCCCGAATAGGAAAAGATCGTGAACCGTGCGACGGAAAACATCAAGCCAGCTAGCAAGAGTGTCTTCAGTCGATAACGCAACATCAACCACCCCGTAACCGCCATAGTGCCCACCTCGCTCCACTGTCCGAAACTCATGGTAAACGTAGGCCGCTGATCACCCAGATCACTGAGATGCGCGGGGGTGTGCATGTAAAAAGACGCAATGGGCATCGACAAGAGTGCCGAGGCTATCAGCAGAACGCGCAAGTCTTTTTCGCGCAACAAACGGAACGCATCGAACCCTAACAAACTGCGCCAAGTGCCGACCACGCCGCGTGGCGGAGTATGCGGACATGCGAATACCAGAGCTGCCAACGCGACTCTACAAACGGCTCCGGCATAACCAGCGAGAGGAGAGGCATCGGCACGCAGCACAAGGCTGGAGCACCAACCGCCTATGATCCAGCCCAACGTGCACCAGAGGCGCACTTGCGGGAATTGCTGCTCGGGTCGCGGCAAATGTGTCATGGCAATGGTGATCACCAGATTCCATAGGGGAGCTGCGATCACCGAGGTGATAAAAAACAACGAGATGAACCAAATCGGCGAGCCATCAGGGCGAAGAAAGGAAAATGCGGCCGCCATCGTCGCCGTACTCATCAGACAAATCCAGCCCGCCAAAGTCTGCGCGGCGACTTTCTGATCGGCAAGTGCGCCACTGAAGAGCGGTGAGAGCAGCGAGGCGATCGGCATAATCAGAAAAGCCCACGCCACCCACTCATTCCCCCACCCCGCCGCACGAATCATGTTCGTCAAACCCGGTAGCCACATGCCCGGCCCCATGCCGAGCATAAAAAACATGGCGCACAGGCGCAACATCACCGCACGATGTTGCGGTGTTTGTTGACTCCGCGGGTCCTCATTCACGCGGGCTGCTTGTGACTGATTTCATGCCGTTTGCCAATCGCATTCACAGAGATTTTCCCGCGCGACCGATCCCTCTCGCCATACAGCGATGATCGAGGACACGCTCGTCCCATCGACCACCAAACATGTGCCATCTTGGGACTGATCATTCTCAGCGGGCACGGCGGCCGTTCAGATCGCGCAGGACATCATCGCGTTGCGCTGGGAGATGATGCGGCAAGCAAAGCGAGATGAAATGCACCAGAGGATACGAAAGCATCGAGGCCAAAACTCCGCTCATCAACATGCCGAGTACGAAGTGCGCGGCGTTGCAATCAATATTCGTGAAGGGAAATTTTCCTGACACATCGAGATAACTCGGAATGGGTAAGTGGAATACGGAGCGCATCCAACCGCCCAGCTGCTCCTGCATCAGAGCGAACGGTATGGAAGTGACGGGATTTGATATCCACGTGGCCAACATAGCGAATGGAACATTGACCCGTGAGCGGATCGCAAAAAAAGCAGCAAACACACTTTGCAACGGCAAAGGCAGCATCATGGCAAAGAACATGCCGATGGCCAAACCATGCGCTACAGTGATGCGGCAAGGTTTCCACAACCGGCGGTTGCTCAAACGATGCACCACGGGAGCAAGCAACCGGTGATTGCGCATGTTAGGTTGCCTCAGTTGCCGATAGAAGCGGCGGACGAATTTCATGTAATGTCGCTTCATAGGTGCGAGGGGAAGGTGCACGCGTTGTCACAGTCGCGCAAGCGGATTTCCTTGATGTTTTCGTCACCTTACTTGATGATTGGCGTATGGAATTTTGGCAGTCATTGCTATTGGGACTGGTGGAAGGAATCACTGAATACCTGCCCGTGAGTTCAACGGGACACCTGCTGATCACCCAGCGACTGATGGGCATAGGACTGGCTGATGACAAAACAGCGGCCGATGCTTTTGCGATCAGCATCCAAGGTGGAGCCATCGCAGCGGTGATGGGATTGTATTACAAACAGGTCTGGCAAATGCTCTTGGGACTCCTGGGCAAATCACCTGCTGGATTGCAACTCCTGCTCAAGCTCGTGGTCGCTTTTTTGCCAGCCGCAATCGCGGCATTGACTCTGGAAAAGTGGATCAAAGCCCATCTATTCGGCATCCAGCCCATCATCATAGCGTGGTTCACGGGCGGCGTCATGATTCTCCTCGTCGGATGGTGGAAACGCAAGAATCCTTCAGCCGAGAACCGACGCACCCTTGCTGATCTGACATGGCGTATGGCCTTGATCATAGGATTGCTACAATGCGTGGCGATGTGGCCAGGCACTAGCAGAAGTCTGATGACGATTGTGGGTGGCATTGTCGTAGGACTCAGGCCCAAGGATGCCGTCGAATTTTCTTTTCTCTTAGGCGTCATGACGCTGGGCGCTGCCACGGCCAAGGATACTCTCGAATATGGACCATTGATGTTAGAGACCTTCGGCGTAGGCAATTTGCTAGCGGGATTTATCGCCTCAACCATTTCTGCTGCGCTCGCCGTCAAGTGGTTGGTGGCTTACCTCCAAAAACACGGCATGGAGCTGTTCGGATGGTATCGAATTGGCGTTGCCATGGCGGTAGCCATTCTGATGGCCATGGGTTGGCTGCACGACAACAAAGCGATCGCTGCGGCGACTTCGCCCAGCGTGATATCATTTTCTCGCTGATCATCCCCGGGTGCGGTTGCGAGCCATGAGCCAGCGGCCGAGCAACCAGATCGATCCTATCAGCAAAAGCGAAAACAACAGCCAAGACCAAAGAGGGATGGGAATGGGAGTGAGAAAATTGGTTTGAACTGGACTTTTCATCGCTTCAGCCAGTTCATAACGCCAGAGTAGCGTATGGCCGCTATCAGACACTTGATGCGCGTTCGACTGCTTCGCGGCCATCGGCAAGTGCATGATGTATTCCAATTGATATCCACGCATTTGCGAGGTCGTGGGAGTCACCAATCCCCCCGCAAAAACTTCACGGGGATCGATTTTTCTCTGGAAGTCGAGATCCATTCCCGACCTCGCTACTTGGATTTCGCCTAACAATTTCACCATCGGCTCTGGCAAAGGGGTGCCAGACTCTTGACTTGCGCTCTTTTCCATCAAGCGGGACAACTGCAGCACTGAATCAAATGTTGCATGCAAGCGCAACCTCGCTTCTGCCCCGGTTTTTTCCATGACAAATGTTTCCATGACGACACCAGGCTCCGTGGCGAAAAAATCGACAATCGTCTTGCGCAATTTTTCCTCACCGCCCATGGATGCGATGGCAAACACTGGCATACGATACTCCGCCTGCAACCGCCCACTGCCATCACGCTCGAACCAGAACTCCTCGCGTCCCCCCAAACAAGCTCCCAGAAGAAGTGAAACGACGAACAGACAGATGCGCAAAGCAATCGGTTTCATGGATGAATTCGCTCTAACACCCATCGGTATTCGGCAGCGAGATGATCTTCCATGGGGCGTTGCAAAGCCCCCGGCAGAACACCCCAGGTGTAGGTCTCAATTTCGTAATGCTCGCAAAATTCCGGATGCTTGTTCCGGTAGTCCAGCAACTCCGCGGCATGCGCGCGGGTGGAGCGCAGCGGTGCCATAGGATCGGCATCCAGCGGAATATGGAAGTGAACCCTGGCTTCTAGCGCCCTTGTTGTCGACGGGGTTTCCGCGGCAAAGCACTCAGGCAAATCGCGGAACCGTGTGATGGTATCATCCGATTCCCGCAACAAGACCTGATGAAGATAGGTGGGCTCATTGAATCCTTCGATCGCCTGCCAGGCTTGCGGATCACGAGCATCGAACGCCAAAGCGGCCGAGAGGTGCACCTTAGAAATACGAAGGCCCGCAGCTCGAAAAGCTTCGAGAGAATGCACGCAATCATCGTATTCCAATGCGAAGTGGCAGGTGTCGTAGTTCACTCCGATCCGGCGTCGCATGATTTCGGGATCCTTTGCGTGATCCCACAAACGATGGAAAAAAGCGAGTGTTTCGGCTGTATTTTCAAAATACCCGAGCGGCTCAGGTTCGAGCCCGAGATGCAAGTCGCATCCGCTCTCCCGCGACATTCTCTCGATTTCTTCCGCACACCTTTCGAGTTGGTCGAAAATGAGCGTTTCCGATGCATGGAATTCCTTGAACGAACCGGGCAGTGTGGAGACCGATCCTTGCTGCCCAGGTTCCAGAAATGGCAACAAAATCTGGAAGAGCTTGATCGTGTAATCAAGACGGCTTTGCTCCGTCCAATCGGGCTTGTAGACGTTTTCCTTCACTTTGGTTCCGTGAAAAGCGCCGTAGGGAAATCCGTTGATGGTAAAAACGCGGCAGCCTTGTTCGCGCACCCATTTGACAAAATCCGGGAGATGACCACCGTCTAACAATTCCGTCGCAGCTCGGGCCGAGAGACGGGGTGCGAGAGGAAACGGATCCAACAAGCGCGATTCGTGCTGCAGCATCTCTTTGAGACGAAGGGCGTGCGTTTGAAGCGCGGCGAAGGTTTCCTGCCATGACTCGGCAGGATGTATGTTGGTGCAGTAGGCAAGTAACACATCCCTATCCTTGCGCGAGATGAGGGATTTGCAACCAAAATTGGCAGTGGAATGGTGGCATGAATCGACAAAACAAACGCAGCTTGTCTAGTTGCCATTCGCAGGCTACGTTTCTGGCATCACCAACCGACTTAACGATTTGAATCCATTTTCCACACTCGGCGTTCGCGACGATTTTTGCCAGGCTCTCACCGAGATGGGGATCCTGTCCCCCACTCCCATTCAGACGCAGGCCATTCCTCTGCTGATGGAAAAAGAAACCGACCTCGTGGCGCAGGCTCAAACCGGTACGGGCAAGACCGCCGCTTTCGGACTGCCCCTTTTGGCGAAAATCGATCCTTCTGTGCCTCGCATCCAGGGTCTCGTGATCGCGCCCACTCGTGAGTTGGCCAAACAAATTGGCAAACAACTTTTTCGCTTCACCAAATACAGCGCAAGGATGTTCGTGGAAGTGCTCGCCGGCGGCGATAAAATCGACCGTCAGGTGGAAGCTTTGCAACGCCCGACCCACATCATCGTGGTGACTCCAGGGCGGCTCATCGATTTGCTCAAACGCAAAGCCCTCACCCTAGATCACGTGCGGCATCTGGTGCTAGATGAGGCCGATGAAATGCTAAGCATGGGCTTTCGCAAAGAACTGCAGGAAATCCTACGCCTGTTGACACAACGCCGCACCACGTGGCTTTTTTCCGCCACCATACCCGAAGGCATTGCACAGCTCATTCGCGAACACATGTCGGCACAGGCACCTCACGTAAAAATCGATAGGCGTCAGATCGTCAACCGCAAGATCGAACACCAGTGTCTGATCGCCACACGGGATGAAAAAATCGAGCGGATCGACGAGTTTCTCCATCAGCATCCTACCGACCGAGGGCTGGTGTTTTGTCGCACCCGCGAGATCGCAAATAAGGTTTCGCAGCAACTGCGTGAACGCGGGCATGCGGTTGACGTGATCCATGGTGACCTTATGCAAACCGAACGGGACAAGGTCATGCGTGGTTTCAAAAAAGAACGCATCCGCGTCCTCATCACCACCGATGTTTCCGCACGTGGCATCGATGTGCCCGATCTATCGTTCGTGATTCACCATCAACTTCCCGACCAGCTCGACTTCTATACCCACCGCAGTGGCCGGACGGCAAGAGCGGGAAAAACGGGGCTCTCCTTGGCTCTGATCGACCCGCGCGAGAGAAACAAAATTCGCGAGATGGAACAGACTCTGTCCATCCAATTTCGCGAGAGACGCTAAGGGCTTGTTCCCTTACAGGAGCGAGGAGATGCTCGCCATGTGAGGAAATCCCTCATGAATCCTGCCCCGTGGCGCTCCACGTTTTGCCGCGCTTTCGGCGCCATTCACGGAAAGCGGCGGATTGGTCCCGCTTGCTCAGCAGGCGTCTCGCCGCATCTTCTCGCAGAAATTCTTCATACTCGGTGGCTTCTTCACGCGGGGTTTCGCGTTTGATGACGATGCTTTCTCCGGAAGAAGATGATGACTCCAGCAATATGAGCTCTAACCTGCGCAGGCGCGCTGAGATCCGAATCACGATCAGGAAAATGCAGAACACCAGCAAGAGAAGCAGAACGAGCACCACCAGTAACAGAGGAATCGTGGAATCTGAATCATTCACAAACCCACTGAAGCGCAAGATCACGGGGGGATCAATGGCAAACGAGATGCCCAAACAAATTTTTGCGAACAAAACCCAGCATCTGAGGCGTTATAGTAATTCAAAGCACTGCGCAATTTCTCTTTTCGAATCCTGCCAGAACCCTTCCCTACCCAATCCCAAGCATGAAAGCTAAAATCCTACCTCTCTCTCTCGCTGCCATTGTTGGAGCCATTGGTTTCATGGTCGGTCGCAATACCCGCAACACGCATGCCGAGGATCAAACCGCCACAGCCAGCCTCACATCATCTCAACGCCATAGCGGATCGGGGGCTGCGGGAAGCGCAACGAGCGATGCGCGCCGCAACTCGTCCAGTGCCCGCGCGGTCGTGGAAAAATCCACGGCCAGCATCGCCAAGGGAGACCTCATCACGCGCATGCAGGACCTAAAAAACACCACTGATCCGCTGGAGCGCACTCGTCTCTGGCTGCAGTTGATTGACTCGCTTTCGCCCGAGCAATTCGAAGAATTCGTCGCAAGTTTCCGTGCCGAGGGAATCCCTTCCGAGCGCATGGGTGACTATGCCATGCTCTTGACTGCTTGGGCCAAAGCCGACCCGCAGGCCGCTTTGGACTACGCTTCCAAAAACACGGGGAATCCTTTTGCCCGCCAAACCATTCTTGCTGCATGGGCATCTTATGATCCAAACTCCGCCATCGCGTGGGCCAAATCCAATCATCAGGGAGACGGCGCCAATCCATGGATGGTGGGAGTCATCAAAGGTCTCGCTCAACAAGATCCCGATATGGCCTCATCACTGCTGAAGGAGATGCCAAAATCGGTGGAGCGGGGCGAAGCCCTCGACAACTTGATTCCTGCCCTGCTTCAGCAAAAGGGCATCGCTGCGGCTCGTGATTGGATCGATGCCATCACGGACTCTTCGCTCAAGGATGGCGCGATCAACCGTCTAACTGATCGCACCATAGAAAAAGATCCTCAAGGCACAGCGGACTGGCTCATCGCCCATCCCTCAGAAGCCACGAACCGCCGAGTGGATGATGCACTTTTTATGATGGCACGGCAGGACCAAGCTTCTGCTATGACCTTTTTTCATAAACTGCCGGCCGGCAACGACCGCTCGAACGCACTGCGAGGAATTGTGAATGCCACCGCCGTGGATCAACCTCAAAAAGCCGCCGCGCTGATGGATACCTACAGCGGCGATGTGAACAACCGAATGGTGGAGCAGTTTGTCTGGCACTCCTTCCGACAAGATCCGCAGACCGCAGTGTCAAACATCTCACGTCTCACCAGCCCCGAAGAGCAAGAGAAAATGTATAGCCGCACCTTGGATTGGTGGATGGAGCAAGATCAGCAGGCAGCGACCCGATGGGTCAACAGCAACACATTGCCCGCGAAAGTCGTAGAACGCCTGAATCGGAACCTGGAAAAACAACAGCAGAATGCCAAATGATCGATGGGGCATCGGGCAGCAATGGCTCAGTATCATGAGGCATTACTGCCACACGATCACCGCATCCTGCGTTCCGTATCGAATTCGAACAGGCGTGCCGATTTTAGTGACCTCATAGAAGAGCGGGCAGAACTCTTTCGGCATGCGAATGCAGCCGTGGGATGCGGGTCTACCCGGTTCAGGAATAAAGCCCACATGCATGCCTACCCCATAGGAGGTCAGCCGCTGCCAATAAAGCATGGGGGCGGGATGGTAGGTTTCGCCAGGTTTCAGCGCGACCCCAGGCTTCGCATCAGGATGGGTCACATGTCCCGATTCATCCTGCACCCATCCATATTTGTTTGAATGCTTTTCCAGCAATTTTTCTTGCACGCGATAATTCCCCGCAGGAGTGCCTTTGCCCTCGCGACCGGTTGCCACGTAGCACCATCCGATCAGTGTTTTGCCTCTTCTGACGAGTGCTTTTTGAGTTGTTAGATTGATTTCCACATTCACCTCGCCCATCCCGCCGCCATCATACCACTCATAGAGGACATGAGAAGCTTTGGGAATCGGACGTTCATCAAACAGTCCACACGATGACAAACACAACAGCGACGCTGCCGAGGAAAGAATCGAGATCCACGATGGGAACAGTGTGAGACGCGAGCAATTCATGTTTTTTCGCAAAAAATGACCGGCGCTGACATGACGCAAAAGAATCTTCGGGTCAACCATTTCCTCGTTGGAATCGACATCACCATCACCCGCAAACTGTTGATTTTTCATGAAAAAATCCATGCTTCTGCACAATCAAGTTGCGCAGCGACGTTATTAACGCATACTTGCGACATCCTGCATCAACACCCATGACTATCGAAGAATCTCAAGAACGCATTGCCGAAACCAGTCACTGGATTCAATCCGTAAAAACCGAAATGGCCCAAGTATTGGTGGGGCAGGACGAACTGGTGGATCGACTGCTGATCGGGCTGCTGTGCAATGGTCACATTCTGTTAGAAGGAGTTCCGGGGCTAGCAAAAACGCTTGCGGTCAAAGCGCTGTCCGGATGTCTTCACACCACTTTTTCTCGATTCCAATTCACTCCGGATCTTCTGCCCGCTGATTTGCTCGGCACCATGGTATACAATCCACAATCCACGGCGTTTGTGCCAAAATTGGGCCCCATTTTCAACAACCTCATTCTCGCGGATGAGATCAATCGCGCACCCGCCAAGGTGCAATCTGCCTTGCTTGAGGCGATGCAGGAAAGACAAGTCACTCTCGGCGACAAAACCTACAAACTGCCCGAGCCATTTCTCGTACTCGCCACCCAAAACCCCATCGATCAGGAAGGAACCTATACCCTTCCTGAAGCCCAGCTCGACCGATTCCTGCTAAAAGTCACGGTGAACTACCCCAGCCCGGAAGAGGAGCTCGTGATTCTGGATCGCATGGCCACCTCAGTGCCTCCTTACAACACCCGGACTGTTGCCAGCCCAGAACAGATCGCCTACTCGCGCGAGTTGGTTAACTCCGTATACATTGATCCAGCAATTCGCCAATACATCGTACAAATCATCAATGCGACGCGCGATCCGATCAAATACGATGCGCCTTTGAAAAACCTGATCCGCTCCGGAGCATCCCCGCGTGGCACGATCAACCTGGCTCTCAGTGCGAGAGCCCGCGCCTTTATGGCCGGAAGAGCATACATCATTCCACAGGATGTCAAAGACATGGTTCACGACGTGCTGCGCCATCGAATCCTTGTTACCTACGAAGCCGAGGCGGAAAACGTATCTACGGATGCCATCATTACGCGCCTTATGGCCAAGATTCCGGTGCCCTAATTGCCATCGTATCGCGCATGACTACCGACCAGCAAATCGAGGAAATGATGGCTCGGGTTCGCAAGCTCGAACTCCGGGCCCGGCGTCTCGTGAGAGAATCCTTCTCGGGAGAATACCAATCATCCTTCAAAGGCCAGGGGCTCGATTTTGATGATTTTCGCGAGTATCAACACGGCGATGAAATTCGATTCATCGACTGGAACGTAACGGCTCGCATGGGTTCTCCTTTCATTCGCAAATTCCGCGAAGAGCGGGAATTGTCGGTGGTGATCGCAGTGGATGTGAGTGGTTCCTCCGATTACGGTTCAGTGCATTTTTCCAAAAGAGAAATAGCCGCAGAGACAGCGGCGATTCTGGGGTTTTCAGCCCTGCAAAACGGTGACAAATGCGGCTTGTTGTTGTTTGCCGAGGAGTCTCTGATGTTCATTCCACCTGCCAAAGGCACCAAACATTTGCTTCGCATGGTGCGTGAAATCCTCATCGCCAGCCCCGAGCACCGCGGCACCTCTATGGCCGCAGCATCTACCACATTGCTGCAAGCACTCCCCCGCAAGTCGCTGGTTTTTTTGCTGTCCGACTTTCTCTGCGATCCTATCGACAAGCCGTTAGGAAAGCTCGCAGCCAAGCACGACACCATCGCTCTCCGCATCACCGATCCGCTCGAACAAAAACTTCCTCGTGCCGGCCGCGTAACACTCGAAGATCCAGAAACAGGCTGGCAAACATCTGTCAACACATCGAACGCCAATCTGCGCATGGCCTATGAAAAACTGATGGCACGGCAGCAAGAAGGAGCCATTTCGATGTTCCATAAACACGGCATTGATTTTGCCGAACTGGATACCAGCGAGGATCCCATACCCGTATTGCATTCTTTGCTCAAACGCCGCATCCGCAAACGTCAGCGCTAATGGAAGAACCCCAACCATCTCTGGAACTCCGAGACATTCCCGACGTAGCACCGCTGCTGCCTCGCGACTGGTGGCCTTGGTGGGCGTGGCTCACACTGGCCGCGACCGTTGCACTGCTTTGGCTTCTCATTCGCTGGATCATGCATCGGAATGTCAGTCAGACATCGCTGCGGCGCTTGGCCTATGACCGAGCGATGCAATCTCTCGAGTCCGCCAAGTCCCTCACGGATGTAGTTTCCCTTTGCACGGCCCTTTCTCTGACTCTGCGTCATTACCTAGCGGTGGCCTGCTCTGACCCTGCACTTTACGAAACCCATGAGGAACTGCTCGTTCGTCACCAAGCGTTTGCTGATCTACCAGACACACTGCGTCATTCGCTGGGAGAATTTTTCTCAACGCTTTGTCGCTACAAATATGCGCCTTGCGAGGAAATCGTCGATCTCTCGCTGTTAGTCCCCCAAGCCACCGCACTCTTGCAGCAAATTCACGCCGTCGACCCGCGCCCTGTTCCTGCCGCATCATGAATGACTTTTTGTATCATTTCCGTTTTGCCTCACCCGGATGGTTGCTTTTACTGCTTCCCGCCCTGGTGGGTCTTTTCCTTCGCCGAGGAAAGGGCGCGGAGGCCACGCTGACGTTCTCGACACTGAGCGTCCTGGTGTCCCTCGGCAAAAAAATGCGCCAAGGCCCCGGATCCATTAGCATGCCGCTGCTGTTTCTCGCTCTGTTCTTTGCCATCCTCGCCATGGCCCGTCCGGTATGGCGAACCGAATTTCAAAACCGCTCGGCATCTGGCATCGATATCATGATCGCTTTCGATGTGTCGCTCTCCATGGAGATCGATGATTTTACCAACAACGAGGGACAACCACTGCAGCGACTGGATGCCGCCAAAGCCGTGGTGACGAACTTCGTAAAAAACCGCCCAGACGACCGGATCGGGCTCGTAGTATTTTCAGGGCAACCCTATCACATCAGCCCGATCACGCTTGATCACGATTGGCTCCTCGGTGGATTGACTCGCGTGAAGCTCAATCACCGCAATGGCTACGGTGATGGCACGGTGCGTGAACAGGGCACTGCCATAGGCTCTGCCATTTCCGCTGCGTCATCGCGACTGCACGCGCGCGACGCCAAATCGAAAATCGTGGTCTTGATTACCGATGGTGCCAACAATTCAGGAAAAATTTCCCCGATCGATGCCGCAAAGTATGCTGCTGATCTGAACATCAAAATCTACGCTGTGGCACTCGGCACGAAGGAAGGGCGCGTCAGTAGCAACATCCAACGCTTCCCACGGCAGGAATTCGATCTGCCGACGTTGCAAGAAGTGGCTCGACTGACCGGTGGTGAGCACTACTGGGCACAGACGAATGCCGAATTGAAAAATACTTTCCGAACCATCGATGATCTGGAAAAAACCGAACGCAAAACCTATACGGTCACGGAAGACACCGAATGGTTTCTCGGGTTTCTCATTCCCAGTCTTCTTTTTGCCGTATGGAGTGCCTTGCTCATGGCACTGAATCCACCGCCCCGAGCTGTCTGATCTGCCATGTCATTTGCCCATCCGTATTTGCTTTCGCTACTCCTGCTCGTACCCCTGCTGGCAGTAGCCGCCCTGTTGGCATCCCGTCAAAAACGCAAACAATGGCAAGAATTTGTGGCTAACCGCTTGCGCAGCCGACTGATCAATCGCGCGACGGCACTGCCACGCATTCTTGCTTTTACGAGTCTGCTCCTTGCCATTGCCTGCATGGTTCTAGGCATGGCGCGACTGCAGTATCAACTGAGCAAAAAAACCGAAAGCACCCGCGGGCGCAATCTCATCATCCTGCTCGACCTTTCCCGCTCGATGCGTGCCACCGACCTCAAGCCATCCCGTCTCGATCAAGCCAAAGCCCTGATCTATGAATTGCTCGAGACTCTGCCCAACGACCGCATCGGGGTGATCGGTTTTTCCAGTGCACCATTTTTGTTCGCGCCTCTCACGATCGATCATGGTGCTGTGCGCGAAACCGTAGAACAACTGGACCACGAATCCATCCCCACAGGAGGCTCCGATCTGGCTGCTGCGACAGAATTGGCCATCCAGACCCTCAAAGAGACGGCACAGTCGAACAATGGTCTGCTGATTCTCTCGGATGGGGAAGAGCATTCGCCTGGACTGATGGGGACGCTTGCTCAAATCAAAGAGTCAGGCACCTACGTTTTTGCCGTGGGCATCGGCACCGAAGACGGCAGCTTTATTCCCGACAAAAACTATCCTGATGGCCGCTTCCGCGATGTGAATGATGAAGTCATCATCACTCGACTGCAGGCGAAGACGCTTCGCGAATTTGCTGAACAAAGTGGCGGGCGCTTTGCTTTGGCGCAATCGGCATCGGACATCCCGCAAATGGTGGCTACCGCAGTAGCAGACCTTGCATCTTTCGAACTCAAAGGTCGGGAAAAAATCCAGGCGACAGAGCTGTATCAATGGTGTATTCTGCCCAGCATTCTTCTTCTTATGATCGCGATTCTGCTCGGCACCCGCTGGCGTCCACTGGCGCGCATGGGGCCCACTCTTTCCGCATTCTTCTTGACTTTTCTCCTGCTTCCGATCGCAAAAGCGGAGGAAAAGCCATCGCTGACGGACGCGCGCATCGCATTGGAAGCAAAAGACTACAAAAGAGCACAACAGTGGTTTCAGCAACTTGCCGAAGAAGAGGAGCCGTTGAGTGATGATCAAGCCGCGATGTTTCTCGGCAAAGCGACAGCCGACTATCGGCTGAAGGAATTCGCCAAAGCCCGCCAGTCCTATTCCTCGGCGATGACAGCAGAAGATTCGGCCATACGCAGTTCCGCGCATCAGGGCATGGGAACCACACTCTTTCAACTCGGCTGGATGGAATTGTCCAAAGGTGCGATCTACCCTGGCGAAGAAGAAGCAAAAAAGCAATTCGATGAACTCCTCAAGTCCCGCATTCAGGAGTGGATGGAAGATGACAAAACCGACGCCAAGGAAGAATCCGCCGGATACCGCACCATGAATGCCATCATGCTGAATTGGTCAGACGCCGTGCGCCACTCGCAATCCGCACGGCAACTCCGGCCTGACAATGCTGATGCTGAACAGAACGGTCTGGTGGCGCGGCAATTTCTGGAAAAGCTCCGGCAAAAAATGGAACAGCAACAGGAGGAAATGCAGGCACAGATGCAGGGTCAAGGGGAGCAGCAAGACGAACAACCAGGTCAGGAAGAAGGTGAGGGAGATCAAGAGGGAAAAGGAAAAGGTCAACCGAAAGAGCCCAAGGATCAAGAGGGAGAAAACAAGGACGATCAAGAGGGCGACCAAGAAAAAGATCCGAACGGCAAGACACCTGACGGTGAGAAACCCGATCCTAATAATGAGCATGGCAAGGACCGTAAATCTGGGGAAACCAAGGAAGAACACGCCCTGCGCAAGCTCAATGAAAATGCCGATCTGCAACGCGGCATCATCGCGCCCGGCCGCCATGAATACCGCAGACCATCCAAAGATTGGTAAACATCCATCGTTTTTATGAACGCATTTACTCGAATCATATTTTTTCTTTTTCTGTCCCTTTTTGCACAAGGGGCCGCGATACAAGTGACCATGTCCACCCAGTTTCTTGCGCGCGGCGAAAATGCCGTGGTGGAAGTTCTGCTATCGGAAATCGAACCACCGGAAACTCTGCGCATGCCCGCGATCCCGGGCGTCACGCTCCAATCACGTGGTTTCGGCGGACCCAATACCACGATCCTACCCGGACGGAAAATTGGTTACATTTATCAATTTGTCTTGTCTTCCTTCGAACCAGGCAAACACAAGATCCCTTCGATCAGCCTGAGTGTAGGCTCGAAGACCTATGAAAGCAAACCACTGGAATTTGAGGTATTTGACGCCTCACAAATCAGTTTTTCCGAGATCAAAATCGGCAACAACACCATTCCTTACGCGGCTGTTTTCCGCACGGCCAAAACGAACCCATATGTGGGAGAGATCATCCCGATCGAACTAAAAATCTACTTTCCTTCCAGCATCCGTATTGAAGAATGGGGCATTCCTGACTTTGATCGCAGCGGTGTCACCGCGTGGCGGTTTGAGCCTCGCCCGCAGTTGGGTAGCGCCATCATGCTGGGTGCGAATTACCAATGCGCCTCCTACCCAAGCACGATGGCGGCAGGCCAACCAGGCCAAGTATCCATCGGGCCAGCCAAAATCCGCTTAATCTCGGTGCAGAATGTCATCGGACAATTTGGTTTTGAACAAAACGCCGTCCCACTCAACCTGCAGGCTTCGGCTTTGGCTTTGAACGCGCAGCCACTTCCTGCAAACGCGCCCGAGGGATTCACCAATGCCGTGGGCATTTTTGAGATGGAAGCGCGCATCGAAGAACCCGAGGTGCGGGAAGGCGACCCCATCAGTGTGGATCTTGCAATAAAAGGTATCGGCAATCTTGATTCCATGGCTGCTCCCGTAATCGCCGATCCCGAGGGATGGAAACTGTATGATGCCACCCGAAGCGAAATGGGGGAAGAGAGGCGCTTTCAACAAGGCTCGGTCATGTTCAAGCAGTTCATGCGCCCTACCTCCCGTCAGACCATGGTTCCTCCGTTTCGTCTGGTCTATTTTGATCCTGAGGCCGCCGCCTACAAAACCATCCAGACATCGCCCATCCCACTGAAAATTCTCCCATCGACCAAACCTGTGTCGGGCATCGAGACCGTCAATCCGATTCCCCAAGCGGCGGAAATACCAGTGGAAAAAATGACGGACATCCTCGGGATTCTCACAGCGGCTCCCGCGTTGCGCTCCCCTTCCTCCATCCCCTTGCCCTACCTGTGGCATCTCGTGCCGCTGGTTTTGCTGCTGACCCTGGCCTTTGCGATCTTTCATCGGCACATGCGGCCTCGCTGGCAATTGAGCCCCGAGCAGAAAGAAAGACGCAAGGCATGGAAATCTCTGGAGCAGGCGGGCGAAGATCAAGCATCTTTCCTGCGGCAGGCCGGACGTTTCATTGAAGTATGGTTGCCCAAGCATGCGGAAGAAGAACAGGTGAAACAAATTCTCAAGGAGCGCGATGAAGTCTGTTTCCTCCCCTCAACCACCAAAAACCTCATGCCACGCAACCGTCGTCAGGAAATTCTTCATTTGCTCCGAAAGCTCTCCTTCTGCTGGATTGTTCTTCTGCTCCTGATTCCGCGCGAAATCCACGCGCAAGAAAAAACCCAGTCGGATGAAAGCGCCTCAGGTCTCTATCAACAGGGCAAATACAAAGACGCGATCAAGTCATGGCTGGCATCCGGCCCTTATGATGAACTCTCCGCCGCCACTCTCTACAATATCGGCAACGCCTGCTATCGAGCCGGCTCCCAAGGCCATGCGGCGCTGTATTTCCGCCGCGCACTGCTCGTAGACCCGACTCTCGAAGAAGCACGGCAAAACCTGCGCTTCCTGGAACGGAAATTTGGTGCGCTGACGATCAAACGCCCGGACTACCAAATCGCCCTCACACGCGTGCCCCTCACGTGGATCCGCAACCTCTTTCTCGGCAGCCTATGGGGCATCGCGATCTGTATTTTGGTTTTTCCCGCGACATCCCGTGCGAGTCGGATGCGCTTGTTGGCCATCGCAGGCTTACTGATCTGCCCCCTGCTCGCTCTTGGTGGGGCTATGGCTCAATACTACTACCCGGATGATTCCGTCTTCGCCCCCTATCAGGATCAGGCGGTGGTCATTGCGGATAAAACCATCGTTCGCGCGGATGCATCGCGCACCTCAGGCCAAGTCATTGAAGTGCCAGCCGGATCCCTTTGCCGGGTGATTCGTCGCAGCGACCGCTGGGTTTACATCGCTTTTGCGACCCAAACTCGCGGTTGGGTCACGGATGACAAGATCGAATCATTGGTTCCAAACACTCCGCCGCAAGTGCCCAATCTGACCCCGCCGAAAGAGCCCAAGGGACCGTCAGCGTAAGGTCAGTCATTCTCAGCATCCTCCACCGACGTGGCTTCATCGGACGAGCCTTGCTCCGTTACGTTCGGCTCCGATAAATCATGAGCCGCCGCATCATTTCTGCGTCCATGATTTTCGAGCAGTTCTAGAACTTCCTGCTGCATGGCCTCGACTTGATCGAGAGCTACATTCGGATCGCGAATCAAAAACACGTCGCCTTCCTTGCGATGTTCATACACACGGAGGATTCCCGATGGCACTGCTTGGGTGTCCTTTTCCACCAAGATTTTTTGGCGCTCGAGCATCACGGCTAAAATGAAACGAACTTTTTCCGTATGCTCCTCATCCTCATCGACCATACGGCGCAGCAAATCGATGGGGCTTTCCTTTGTTACCTCCACTCGTTCCTGGCTTACGGGAGCCTTGTAGACCGTTTTCCATTGTGAAAATTTTTCACCTTCCTCGCTATCGCGCTGTTCCCACCCCACGAGGGAATAATCTTTTCTGAGCCATCCCGACGATTCGGGATCCGGAAAAATCGCGGCAATGATCGATTCACCGTCTTCAAAGGTCCTACCGGTCACAACGCACTGATGCGATCGAGATTTGATGTGCCATGATTCGCCAAATGCCATGCCCTTTTGTGCCCCGCCCACCCATGGCAATCAAGGCAATTTTCCTCGTTCTGATCACAAGATGGAGCAAGCCAAAGCGATGATCACGTGCCTCAGAGGGTCCTCCTGATGGAATCGAGATCCAAGAGGCGTGATCACCCTCATGACGATCAGGCTGCGATCGAATCATCGATCTAGGTAAAAAAATCTGCCGGATGGATCGCCCTGCGGTTGACACGCATCGCGACACCCACCATACCCCTGTCATGCAGAATTCCTTACCATTTCTCACCTTCACGGGCGGCATCGCCGAAACAAATGGATATTTTCTACCCACAGACAACGGAGGAATATTGATCGATGCCCCCGATGGTGTGGCCGCATGGTTGGCCGCGCAGGGGAAACATGCCACGCATCTGCTTCTGACTCATCAGCATTTCGATCACGTCATGGACGCCGCTGCCTTGCAGGAAACAGGCACGAAGATCCATGCTTTTGCCGGCTATGATGCAAAGCTCACTCTTGAACACGTCACGCGATCTTGGGGCATGCCCAACGTCAGAACCTATCGGGTCGATGCCCTGCTATCCGTTGATCAACCTTGGCAATGCGATGGCGTCACATTGTCACTCGCCCATGTGCCTGGGCATTCGCCAGACTCGCTCACCTTTTATCACTCCGATTCTGCCACCCTTTTCAGCGGTGACACCTTGTTTCAGCATTCCATAGGTCGAACGGACATCCCTGAACACGGAAATCACCGTCTCCTGCTGCAGGGCATTCGTGAGAAAATTCTCAGCCTGCCAGCAGATACAGTGGTCTACCCTGGTCACGGCGGATCCACCACGATCGGAAGAGAAATCCGCAGCAATCCTTACCTCGTGTAAGTCGATTCAATCGTGCGAATCGACTTACTCGAGAATTACGAACCGATCGTGAATGTTGAGGATCAATCGTCCCCTTCCTCGTCATCCGGCGGTGGTGCTGGTTCATCCTCCTCACCCCCGTGATTGAGAATGAAGGCGAGATCGTCCAGTCCGAGGTTCGTCGCAAAGCCCTCGTCACCAAGCACGTTGATGACCAACTGCGTCTTCTGGTGCTGCAGGATGCGGATCTTCTCTTCCACGGTATCGCGAGTGAGAAGACGGTAGGCGATCACTTTGTTTTTCTGTCCAATCCTGTGGGTTCGGTCGATGGCCTGATTTTCCACCGCAGGGTTCCACCATGGATCGTAAAGAATCACGTAGGATGCTGACGTCAAGTTCAGACCGGCGCCACCCGCTTTCAGTGAAAGCAGGAACACGCTTGGTTCCTTGGTCGTCTGGAATTTCTCAATCTCGCCTTTGCGATCCTTGGTCTGACCTGTGAGGTAATTGTAAGGACGGCTTGAGGTTTCGAGGCGAGCCTTGATGAGATCGAGCATCGAAACGAACTGCGAGAACACCAATACCTTGTGACCTTCCTCGTGGAGTTGATCGAGCAAGTAGAAGAGCGATTCCATTTTCGCGCTTTCTTCCTTGAGATACTTCGGATCGATGAGGCCTGGGTGACAGCAGATCTGACGCAGGCGCATGAGACCTTGCAGAATGGCGAAGGAATTTTTCTTCACGGCCTCGTCGGAATCCATGCCCAGCAAGGCTTTCTGGATGCGCTTGAGTTCCGCGCGATAGAGTTCCAGTTGCACGCCCTCCATCTTGGAGTAGACCTCCTCCTCGGTTCGTGGTGGAAGATCTTGCGCCACTTGCGACTTGGTCCGTCGAATGAGGAACGGGCGCAAACGAGCTGCGAGGCGCTGTTGGCTTCCGGAGTCCTTGCGTTTGTCGAAGCGCTTCTTGAAATACGCCCGCGATCCAAGAACGCCAGGCATAGCAAAGGCCATCAACGACCACATGTCCATCAGACGGTTTTCGATCGGAGTACCTGTGAGCACCAAACGGTTGCCGGCATCCAATTCCCGAGCTGCTTTGGCTGCTTTTGAATCAGGGTTCTTGATCTGTTGACCTTCATCGAGAATGACCGTCAGCCACTGGATCTTGTTGAGCAACTCGCCACAGACGCGGAGCTGTGCGTAGTTCATGACCAACATGTCGAGCGTGTTTTGATAATACTCGAGATCGATGTCATCGCGGTTGCGCAGGATCTTGACATTGAGTTCTGGGGCGAACTTGTGCGCCTCCGTCACCCATACATCGAGCACCGACTTGGGACAGACGATGAGCACCGGTTTCTTCTTGTTGCTTTTCTTGACTGCCTCGTTGCGCAACCAAAGGACATAGGTGAGCGACTGAATCGTTTTACCCAAGCCCATGTCATCGGCGAGGATGCCGCCGAAATTGTTCGTCGCCAGATAGGCGAGGAATCGGAAACCTTCCACCTGATAAGGACGCAAGGTGGCGTTGAGATTGGTGGGAAGCTCGGCATCGACTTCGATGACGATATCATTCGCACGATCCTTGATTTTTTTCCAAGCTTTCGGATCGAAAACGTCTGCGGCTTTGGGATCAGCCAACTGCAAGGCATGCATGCGGTGGGTTTCACCGGAGAGGTCAAAGGGATCGAGTCCGAGACGCGTGACCGCATCACGTTGTTCAGGGTCCAATTTGATCTCCAATCTCATCCACGAACCATCCTCCATGCGAACATAACCACCACGCGCGGCCACAAGCTGGCGAATCTGCGCTTTTGTTAGATTCACACCTTCCACATCGATGACGATGCGCAGGTCAAACCAGTCGATTTCCTGATTCACCACCTCGAATCGCACTGCGGCGCTAACGGGGTCGTTGAGGATCGTTTTGAGACGAGCATCGATGTCCAATTCCACCTCAGGCGGCATCGATCGCACCCATTCGGCAAATTTTTCCGGGAAGTTTTTTGTGAGACGCGTCTTGAACGATACCAGTTTTTCATCGTAGGTCAGCGACATGTCATCCAAGAGCCTTGGCACACAGTGAAGATCTTCGCGAGCGAATCGCATGAGTTGCTTGCCCTTGACCACCTGTTGTTCCACCAGTTCCCAGCCTTCCTTGCTGAGGCGCTCGGTGCGACGGCCTTTGGTTTCCAGTGCGGTGACATCGACCACCAAGTGCTCCGTTTCGGCAGACGTTAGACCGGCTACCAGTTTCATTTCCAACTTCGGCTTCAGCTCGAGATCAACCACACGCTTGGTGAGCGACTCCGGCAGGGATGCCCCAATTTTCCGGAGGAACTCTACCCCTTCGAGCGAATCGATCACGCGCTTGGGGATGAAATAGCGAGGCATGATCTCCGTCTCATTCAGCCAGCGAGGAGGTCCAGGAAAAACAGTTTCATCGGATTGGTAGAGTTCCACACGCCCGGGCAACAAACGCACGGAGTGAGAGACATTTTCGCCAGCGGCAGTAACGAGTTGAAGGGCAAAATTGCTGGAATCGTAGGGATCGTCCTCACACTGCCAGCGCAATGGTTCGTCCACCACTTTGAAATGCTTCTCATCGAGATTGACGAGATAGCCTTTGAGTGCCGGTTGACGGAACAGGCGGTTCATGAAACGGCAGCTCTCTTCTTGATCGAAGTCAAACAGCGCATCCCCCTCTTTGCGATAGAAGGAAAGGAAATGTTCCCACAGGATCTGACTGGAGGGGTCCATGCGCATCGCAGCCTCCATGTAGAGGGCAGCGTAGCGCTCGATATCGGATTTCTCCCGCAATTGCAGCCACTCTCGCCCTTTTTCACGGAGCTCGATGCGGGCCTCGTTGATCGTGGCCACCAATCGCACTTCCGCCTCGAACGGCGGCTCGCTAGGAGGACGTTCATTGACTCGTTCGATGCGCTCATACCAAGCCGCCACCTCGCGTTCCTGCTCCCACTCCGACATCTTTTTCTGCACCGACTCCAGATCGGTGATGACGTTCATGAACTCAGGATATGGCAGCTTTTTCTTGTAAAAGGCGTATGCGATGTAATTCCAGAACTCCAGAATATCGCTTGGTGGCATGGGCCACAGCTCCAGCGGTTCGTAGCTCGTGATTTCCCAGCGAGGCGAAATGCGGACCATGTCGTGATCGTGCACTTCTCCTTCGATCACGTAACGGCGGTAGCGTTTTTCGATTTTGGTGACGAAATCCGCTTCTTTGTCATCCAGTTCGCGACCGAGTTTTTCCTCGATCAAGTCCAACACGGGAGCGTCGTCAAATTCGTTCGGTGACTCGGGAAGATCTTCGCCGCGATGCATGCGCTCCATCATGGTGGCATACTGGCACGCGCCAGCGACGATCTCATCCTCAGCGGTACAACTGCCAAACCAGCGGTTGCCCTGAAGCCGCAGACTGGTCCGATGCACGCCCGTTTCATCTTCGACGCGTCCTTGGATAAAAAGGTGGTTGCCGAAAATTTGTGTAACTGCTCCGTCTTTTTGCAGCAATTCACCTTTTTTGCGGGATTCTTCTGGAAAGCTGTTGAGGAAATTCAGTGTAGCACGGTCTGGATTCATCGCAATATTGGGGAAAATGTCGCACCAAAAATCATAGGTGGAGAGGCGATTTTACACATTCATTTTCCTCTCTGCAACAAAAACCGCAACAACTGAAAAAATACCTTGTGGTACATGGCTTCAAGTGGCTGCCACGATGCCAAATCAGCCATGATTTTGGTGACGCAATCGCTAACGCTTTCTTTTCACTGGTAATGGCGGAGCTGCTAGAGAACCCGTGCCTTCTTTCAATGCCTTGATCTGATCACGCAAATGAGCCGCGAGCTCGAACTCCAACTTCGCCGATGCCTCGCGCATTTGCTTCTCGAGCTGCGCCATGACAGCATCGGCATCATACACCCCGCCATCCTCGGCGACCCGGGCGGTATTCTCATCGTCTTCCACGCCATATTTCGGCGTCTCCATCTGCAGAGATTCCTGAATGCCTCGCACCACACTGCGCGGCGTAATTCCATGCGCTTCATTGTGCGCCAATTGTTTTTCTCGACGTTTGGCAGTGATATTGAGCAATGCTTGGATGGAGTCCGTCACAGTATCGCAAAACAAATAGCATTCCCCATTCACGTGACGTGCAGCACGGCCCGCAGTCTGAATCAAGGAGGTGTCGTTGCGCAAGAATCCCTCCTTGTCGGCATCGAGAATGCAAACGAGCGACACTTCGGGCAGATCGAGGCCTTCGCGCAAGAGATTGATGCCCACGAGCACGTCACAAGAACCTGCGCGGAGTTGACGCAGAATTTCCACGCGCTCCACCGTATCGATATCAGCATGGATGTATCGAACCTTGAGACCAGTCTTCTGCAGGTATTCCGATAGGTCCTCAGCAGTTTTTTTCGTGAGAGTGGTAACCAAGGCCCGTTCTCCGCGCGCCACGCGTTGGCGGCACAATTCGATGGTCTCATCGATCTGCCCCTTGAGTTCGCGCAGATGAATCAGCGGATCGAGCAATCCAGTGGGTCGGATGATTTGTTCGACCACGAGCGGAAATCCAGGCTTCGATACCGCAAAGGAATCGAGCGGATCATCCGCCCCGCTGGCCTTGATGCCTAGTTTTTTTCGATTCACGTAGCCCACCTGCTCGGGGCGGGTTTTGACATCGATGAATTTTTTATTATCAGGGCGCGAGTTCACCAGCTCAAAGGCTCCGGGCGTGGCGCTGACATAAACGCGCTGGCCGGTCATTTGCATAAACTCGGAGAATTTCAAAGGCCGGTTATCCAACGCGCTGGGAAGACGGAATCCGTGATCCACCAAAACGGTTTTGCGGGACTTATCTCCTTCATACATGCCGCCGATCTGCGGGATGGTGACGTGGCTTTCATCCACGAGCAAAAGATAGTCTTTGGGAAAGAAATCCAGCAAGGTATAGGGTCGGGCACCCGGCTCGCGCCCAGTGATGTGCCGCGAGTAGTTTTCGATGCCTTGGCAAAACCCCATTTCCCGCATCATCTCGAGGTCGTAATCCGTGCGCATCTTGATTCGTTGCGCCTCTAACAGCTTTTTCTGCGATTCCAAGGTTTCCACCCGCGCGGTCAGCTCCTGCTGGATGGTCTGCATGGCGCGCTTCAGTTTGTCCGCAGGTGTGGCGAATTGTTTCGCAGGGAAAAAGATGTAGTCGTCCACTCTCTCCATCACGGTGCCTGTGAGGGAATCAATGGCGCTGATGCGTTCCACTTCATCGCCGAAAAACTCGACGCGGACTGCCGTTTGTTCCAGGTAAGCAGGATGCACCTCGACGACATCACCGCGCACGCGGAATTTTCCGCGCCCGAAGGCGATGTCATTGCGCTCGAACATCAGGTCGCACAACTGCACCAGAAACGGATCGCGACCGATCGTGTCCCCCACCCGTAACGGATACATCATGTTTTGATAATCATCGGGCGAACCTAAGCCGTAGATGCAGGAAACGGAGGCAATCACGATTGTGTCATCGCGCGTCAACAATGAACCCATGGTGCTCAGACGAAGGCGCTCGATCTCGTCATTGATTGACGAATCTTTTTCAATGTAGGTGTCCGATCGAGGGATGTAGGCTTCGGGCTGATAATAATCGAAGTAGGAAACAAAATACTCCACCGCGTTATTCGGGAAAAAATTGCGAAATTCCGAATACAACTGCGCCGCCAGAGTCTTGTTGTGGCTCATGATCAGCGTCGGCTTATTGACGCGCTGAATCAAATTCGCCATGGTGAATGTTTTGCCGGATCCGGTGACTCCGAGCAAGGTCTGGTGTCCATTTCCCGCATCCAGCGAGCGCACCAGCTTTTCAATCGCTTGGTGCTGATCGCCACTGGGACGGTAATCGCTGGAAAGTTCGAAAGGCATCGGCCACCACCCTAAAATCGGAGCGAACGAATGCAACGACTATTCGTCCAAGAGTGGCTCGAAAATTCCGATTCATTCCGGCTTCACCGCGAACCGCAGTCCGGGGAATTCCCTCACCACTGCAAGCGGCTTACCAGGTTCGTGGAGAACAGGAACGAAAGTGAACATCCAACGGCGCATTCCTTTCACATGCGGCGACTTGATAAGCACCTCGTTCCACCCTTGGCGCAAAGGAATCATGGTCGGTGAGCGAAAGTGGTAGTTTTCATCCACGAACGATTCCGTCGAGTGATAGTTCGGCTTTCGGCTCGGCACGGCCCAGTTCGGGGCTTCGATTTTCTCCCCGTTCACCCAGAACACTGGATGAGAAAAATGCCACTCTCCAGGCTGATTCATGCCCACCTGAAAATTCGATAACTCCCACCACTGCGCACTGATCCAAAACGGCACCGATTGCTCGCGATCCGAATGAATGTAGGTGCGTGCGAAGTATGTGGACTCCACCACCTGTTGTTTGCCCCAGACCGGATTGGCAAAGGTCGGTTGATCCGTGTAGTGGCGAAACACCATGGTTGCACCGCTGCGGATTTCCTCACTCCAAGCATAGGACTTTCCGTCCACTTCCACGATTGATCTCGTATCTCCTGGGAAAATGCCAAAGTTCGATTCAGTTTTCCCACCGTGCGGTATCGGCCCGAGAGTCCGCCACACCAGATCCGTTTGCTTCACGTAGGGAAACTCCTTGCCTTGGAAATACAGATCACGATGCGCGAGAAAGCGGTTTTCGAACTCTCGAAACACCGCCCATTGCTCATGTCCCAGCGGCGGCAGGTTGGAATAAAACTCGATCCAGTCCTTGTTGCGTGCGTCACTCCAGAGGGCTTCCGAATACACCACCAAAGCAGGAAAGTGTGGCGTTTGCGAAAAATGCTGACGCGAGTCTTTCATCGGCATATCAGGCCATGAACAGAGAATCCCCCCTAGTCCTTTGCTATGGAGATGCGGGCAGTTTTTGCGAAAAAAAAGGGTCGATACCATTTCAAAGGGATCGAAATGATTGAGGTAGTTTTCCTGCGAATCAATGTATTCCCCTCCCTTGACCGGAGGCCGCGTGCGATTCGTCCATGTCTGTTGGATGGCGTTGGAATCACCCTGCATGCCCGGACTCCAGCGAATCGCTCGGCGTTGGCATTCCCGCACAGTCGCAAAATATTCCGCAAGGGTCGCTGCCGAGACCTTCTCATGACCTCGGGCCTCATCGGTGCCGATGTGCAGGTAAGGCATCACCTCAGTGGGAGCCAGCGATGCCAATTCGCGGATCAAATCGCAAAGGATCTTCGTCACCTTCGGGTCATCCATCTTTTCCACCTTCAGAGCGCGGCGGAAACTCGCCGTGTGACCGGGCATATCGAGTTCGGGGATCACAGTAACGTGCCGCACACGGCAGTATTCCACAAACTCCCTGAACTCCGCCTGCGTGTAATACTTGCCCGGCATTCGATCGAAGGAAGCAGGATCATTCACTTGTGGATGAATCTTACTCTCGAGACGCCAACCGTGATTGTCCGTCAAATGCCAATGGTAAACATTCATTTTGTATCGCGATAGAACATCGACGATCTCCTTCAGCATGCTGAGCGGCATGTAGTTGCGGCCAGTGTCATTCATTGTGCCGCGAATCGGAAAAGCCGGCCAATCCTTGATCTCCGCTTGCGCGAGACACGTGACATCATTCACTCGTGTGGTGAGTTGCGCTAGGGTTTGCAACCCATGCCACCATCCCGGGGCCGCAGCGGCTTCCACGGTGACACCTTTCGCTTTTGCGCTCAGCCGATACCCCTCGCGCCGATCCTCGAACCAGTCATCCTTTGACACCATAAAACGCAGAGGATAAGCTTCTTGGCTGGGGGGCACAACCTTCACACCTCGCAAAGCAAACAGCAGCGTGGCCTCTTGCCTAAAGTGCGACAGCATCGCCGCATCCATGGCGTTTTGAGGCAACTCGAGAGAGACCATACGCACGATGGTCTTCGCCTGTCCCCATGAGCAACTGCGCGGTAGTGGAATCATCGGTGGCGATTCCTGCGAAAAAGAAAACGCCGCAGGCTGCGGAGCAGAGCGGAGAATCGGCTGCGCCAGCGAAAGAAAAACCCCTGCTACACTCCATAGCAAACACCCATGAATGGTTCGAAACATATTTCTTTTACGTGAGGCAAAAGTGAAATTTCACAAATCACAACTGGTTGGCAATTCCCACCAGTTGATCCAACCACAATTCCTGTCCCTACCCCAGCACCCAGCGGATGCCGAAGGCAATGACCGCGGGCAAGGTCAACAAGCTAATGGCCGTGGTGACGACAATGATCTGCGCTGCGATTCCCGGTCTGCCGCCATAGAGTTTCGCAATCAACAAGGGCGACATTGCCGCAGGCATGGCGGCTTGCACGATCAAAACCTGCTTCAACTCGAGAGCCAGTGGCAAAAATTTCGCCGCCGAGAGTATGATCATTGGGATCACACCCAGACGCAACGCTGTGCCAAACAATGCGATGCGAAGCGAAGGACGCTCGACCTGCACCATATCGATCATGATCGCGCCAGTCACGAGCAAAGCCGTAGGAAACGCACCACTTCCCAACCATTTCATCATCTCGCGCACGGGACCGGTGAAATAACGATCAAGCCCGCAAGCAACCAACAACAAGCCTAACACCACCGATACCGCCGGCCCGTTGATCAGTTTTTTCCACGGGATTTCTTTGTCGTTCGACATCACCATCACCCCGAAGGTCCAGATCGAGAGTTCCACTCCCAAGTTGTGGACCATCAGCACCGATACGGCTGCCGCGCCGTAGAGTGCTTGCACGATGGGAATCGCGGTGAACCCGAAATTTTGAATGCCGACGGAGAACCCAAATGTGCGCAAGCCAGCGCCTTTTTGCAGTTGCATCCAACGCCCTACGATCACCCCCACCGCCATACCCACGAGCAACTCGCTAAAACCGATACCCAAGCTCCAACCTACTACGGATCCCTGCTTCAGTGCCTGACTGCCAAGGATCTTGTCCAGAATGAAACACGGATACATGATCTGATAGACCGCATGCATCAATGGTTCATCATGCTCCGCCCGCAAAATGCGCGCCTTGCGCATCAATACACCCAGCACGATGAGCAGATACGCCGGCAACACAGCTGTAATGATGGCATTTGCGGACAACACGACCACAGCATCCACATTTCAAACAGTCGTGCAAGTGTGATTGAACAACATCAACAAAGGCGGGGTCAGCCCATGACGATCACTCCATATCCCCTACCCGTTCATACCAACCACCCGACGATCACACCGACGGCGTTTTAAGGAATCAAAACTTGCAAAACCAAACTCATTGATTTCTCTCACGCATTCGCTAGGCTTCGCGCATGGAATTGACTGGCATCGACCGCGATGACTTCCGACGTTTGTTGTCGGACATCGGATCGATGCGCATGCCCTACGGAAAATTCGGCCCCAAGGAATGCCCGCCCAAGGGCGTGTGGATCTGCGACCTGCCTGTCGAATACCTTGCTTGGTTCAAGGAGCGAGGGTTTCCCAAGGACCGGCTCGGAGAACTTCTTTCCGCCGTATATGACATCAAGTCACATGGCATGGACGCGCTCTTCGATCCGATACGTCAAGCCCATGGTGGGCGCTCGCATCTCCGCCCGAAACGACCCACTTCCTTTGATTTTGAATAAACCTTTCCCATCGCTTATGAAACCATTCCTCATTTCTTTTCTCACCATCCTGACCTTCGCTGTCACCGCGGCCCCCACGCACCTTGTCACGCAACAACCCCTCGCTGTCACAACTCTTCCTGACGGCACGATTCTTGTCGATTTCGGCAAAGTCGCCTTTGGCAACATCGATCTCCTGGAACTCAGCGAGACACAAACCATCACGGTGCATTTTGGAGAATCCCTCAAGGACGGGCGCATCAACCGCCAGCCCGGTGGCACGATCCGCTACGCTCAGACCAAAACCACAGCTCAGGGAGCAAAAACCCGTGTCGCATCCGCTGCCGACAAACGCAATACCACCCAGCCAGCAGCCATTTTGACACCGAAGGAATGGGGTGTCGTGTTGCCCTTCCGTTGGATCGAGATCGAGGGCTGGAAAGGCAAATTCACTCGCTCCCACATCCAAAGAAACGCCGCTTTTGCCAGCACTTGGAAGGACGATGCGGCGACCTTCGTTTCCTCCGACTCGACTCTCGACCAGGTCTGGGAGTTATGCCGCTATTCGATCAAAGCCACGACCTTTGCAGGCATCTACGTCGATGGTGACCGTGAGCGTATCCCCTACGAGGCGGACGCCTATCTGAACCAGCTCAGCCACTACGCCTGTGATCCTGACCCGCAAATGGCCCGTGATACCTTCGATCACCTCATGAAACAACCGACTTGGCCCAGCGAATGGGCGCCACACCTGATCTTCATGGTGCATGCCGATTGGATGCAGACGGGTGATGTCGCATGGATGAGCCAACGCTTTGATTCTTTGAAGAAAAAGACTCTGGGAGAGCGCGCGAGAGAAGACGGCTTACTGGTCAGCAATGACAAACAGATCAAACGCGATGACATCGTCGATTGGCCGTTAGGAGAGCGCGATGGCTACGTCTTCACTCCTGTGAACACGGTGGTCAACGCCTTCCATCTTCGGGCTGTTCAGCACATGTGCGAGATGGCCAAGGCCGCCGGCAAAACAGAGGAGGCAAAGAGCTATGCAGCGCAATATGAAAAAGCCTATGCCTCATTTCAATCAAAGCTGTTCCATGCCGCCACGGGGCTCTACACCGATGGGGAAAGCACCAAGCACAGCTCCTTGCACGCCAACTTGTTTCCGCTGGCATTTGGACTGGTGCCTGAGCAACACAAGGAAAAGGTGATCGCCTTCCTCAAAAAACGCGGAATGAAGTGCTCAGTGTATGCCGCACAATATCTGCTAGAAGGGCTTTTTGAAAACGGCGCGGGAGATACTGCTTTGGAACTCATTTTGGCCGATGGTGACCGCAGTTGGAAACACATGCTTAAGAGCGGCACCACCATTACCTGGGAAGCATGGGACAACAAATACAAGCCCAACCAGGACTGGAACCACGCTTGGGGTGCAGCACCAGCCAACATCCTGCCCAGATACATTGCAGGCGTTCGCCCTATCGCGGCGGGGTGGTCGAAAATCCTCATCCAACCGCAACCCGGATCTCTAACGAAACTTTCATCCAAGACACCCTCGCTCCGCGGCCCCGTGCAAGTAAAGTGGGAGAGAGCAAACAAAACCTGGAATGTGTCGCTGCCGAATGGTGTCAGTGCCCAACTCGACCTACCCGCCAGCTCGGGGCAAAAAGCCTATATTGCGGGAAAAGCCGTTGCGGCCGAGATGCAGCATGACCGGCTGGTGCTCAAGGATGCCGTCACAGGGCAGGTCACGGTTACCATAAAGTAGCCGGCAGAATCCAACCATCTTCATGCCTATCTCTGAAGAACACTCAGAGATAGGGCCGATCAAAATCTCTCATTCTTGAGAGAATTCCACACCGAATTGAACATCGCGCCAAAGGATGTTCTCGCCTTCGAAAAGAAAACGTCCCACAAAACTTTCGCCAGCGATCATTTGCGGCAACCAATGAATGTCGTCAGCCCACATGCGATGGTAGGGAATGTTTTCCAAATCTGTCCAAAGTGGAATGGCTTCATCGGTCTCAGTGGGTTCGCCCTCGATGTCATCCGCCACAAAAACATGACAGTGAATATCGGGGATATCAGACATCGCAAAACAGAGCTCGCCACGTTTTCGAACGTTGAGAGCCTTCACACGTAGCTCTTCCATCGTCTCGCGGATGGCACACGCCAAGGGCGTCTCACCGGGATCGATTTTCCCCCCAGGACCATTGACCTTACCCGCGCCGATCCCTCGTTTTTTTTCAATCAATAAAATCCTCCCATCGCGAATGACAAAAAGGAGTGTAGCGAGAATTTCTCCGCGCCATTCTCGCCAATCCGGTGGTGATGCGAGAGTTTCCATCAGGTATAGGATTCTACGCTGTCACAGGTGCAAACGAGATTGCGATCGCCATGAACGTTATCGATACGACCCACGCTGGGCCAGAATTTGTGCTGTCGGAGATACGGCAATGGATAGGCAGCCTGCTCGCGTGAATAGGCATGCTTCCATTCATCGGCTATCACGGCGGTAGCAGGATGCGGAGCGTTTTTGAGCACGTTGTCCTCGCGGTCGGCTCGGCCTTGCAAGACTTCCTGGATTTCCTGATGGATGGCAATCATGGCATCGCAGAAACGATCGAGCTCGCCCTTCGATTCGGATTCGGTGGGCTCGATCATGAGCGTTCCCGTCACCGGCCAGGACATGGTGGGCGAATGGAAACCGTAGTCCATCAAGCGCTTGGCCACGTCCTCAACAGTGATGCCACTGGCGTCAGAGATCGGGCGAATGTCAATGATGCATTCATGTGCTACCAGACCTTTGTTGCCCGCGTAGAGGATGGGAAAAAACGGAGACAAGCGTTTCGCGACATAGTTCGCGTTGAGGATGGCGATTTCCGTGGCCAACTTCAGGCCTTGAGGGCCCATCATGGCGATATACATCCACGAAATCGTATTGATGGAGGCACTGCCGTAGGCCGCGGAGCAAACCGCTCCTTCGTGGTGTCCGAGCGAAGCGTGTCCCGGCAAATAAGCCACCAGTTGTTTTGCTACGCCGATGGGTCCCACGCCGGGCCCGCCACCGCCATGGGGAATGCAGAATGTTTTGTGAAGATTGAGGTGGCACACATCAGCGCCGATGTAGCCGGGGCTGGTAAGTCCTACCTGAGCATTCATATTGGCACCGTCCATGTATACCTGTCCGCCGGCATCGTGAATCCATTGACAGATGTCCTTGATCGATTCCTCAAACACTCCGTGAGTGGAAGGATAAGTGATCATGAGCGCTGCGAGATTTTCCTTATGCTCGGCAATGCGTGCCTGCAGATCGCCACAATCGATATTTCCTTGGTCATCGCATTTCACGCCCACGACTTTGAATCCACACATCACGGCGGATGCGGGATTGGTGCCGTGAGCGGAGACGGGAATGAGACAAATGTGGCGATGCTGCTCACCGCGTGCGTGATGGTAGCGGCGAATGGCGAGCAATCCCGCATACTCCCCTTGCGACCCCGCGTTGGGTTGCAGCGATACAGCAGCGAACCCTGTGATGTCTGCGAGCCATTGCTCCAGTTCCTGCAGCATGGCGACATAGCCCTCGGATTGATCTGCTGGAACAAAGGGATGCAGCGAGGAAACCTTGGGCCAGCTCAACGGCATCATTTCCGATGTGGCATTCAATTTCATCGTGCAGGAACCGAGAGCGATCATCGACTCATTCAAAGCAAGGTCCTTCGATTCCAGACGCTTCAGATAGCGCAGCATTTCCGTTTCCGAATGATACTGATGGAACACGGCTTGCGGCAGGATTTCCGATTGGCGTAAGAAACCAGCGTTCACCGCCCAGCCCGATTCCACTTCTGCCAGCGAAGCTCCGAACAGTGACGCGACTGCGGCAATATCGGAATCGGTCGTGGTTTCATCGACCGAAACCCCGAGATGATCGGCATCGATCAAACGCAAATTGTAGCCGGCATTTACCGCTGCAGTGGCGATTTCTCGCGCCTTTCCAGGCACGAAAATCGTGAGAGTGTCGAAGTAATGCGCATTGTCCAATGAGACGCCAGCCTTTTCCAGAGCCTTGGCGAGACGGCGTGTGCGCTCGTGGATCTCACCCGCGATGTGTTGCAGGCCTCGCGGACCGTGGTAAACCGCATACATCGAGGCCATAACAGCGAGCAATACCTGAGCTGTACAAATATTCGAAGTCGCTTTATCGCGACGAATGTGTTGCTCGCGCGTTTGCAGAGACAGACGAAAGCCAGGTTTGCCGTAGGCATCGACGGAAACACCAATGAGACGTCCGGGCATTTTGCGCTTGAGTGCGTCCTTGCACGACATGAAAGCGGCATGCGGACCGCCGAAGCCCATGGGCACCCCGAAACGCTGGGAGCTTCCCACGCAAATGTCCGCGCCGAACTCACCGGGAGCGCGCAACACGGTCAATGCGAGCAAGTCTGCGGCAACGATGCTCAGCGCTCCAATCGCACGCAATCGATCGAAGAAAGCGGAAAAATCGTCCACTCGACCGCGGGTGTCAGGATACTGCACGATAGCGGCAAACAACCCTGAAATCTCTTCTGGCTGCAGGGTTTGATGATCCCCCACGAGCACCTCGATGCCCAAAGGCTCGGCGCGCGTCTGCACCACGTCGATGGTCTGCGGGTGGCAGCGTTGAGAAACAAAAATGACCTTGCCGTTCGGCTTGCCGGCGAGCGCTAGGCTCATCGCCTCCGCAGCAGCCGTGCCTTCATCGAGCAACGAAGCATTGGCCACATCGAGCCCCGTAAGGTTAGCAATCATGGTCTGGAAGTTCAGCAAGGCCTCCAGACGGCCTTGAGCGATCTCTGCCTGATAAGGGGTGTAGGCCGTATACCAACCGGGATTTTCCAGAATGTTGCGCTGAATCACGGTCGGCGTATGCGTGCCGTAGTATCCTTGACCGATGAGTGATTTTTTCAACTGATTGCGCTCCATGATGCTGGACAAACGCGACAAAGCATCCACTTCCGACAAAGCCTCGGGCAGGTTCATGGCGCGGGCGTTACGAATCACCGAAGGAACGGCATCGGCCATCAAGGCCTCGATCTCCGTGTATCCCAGAGTCTCCAACATGGCTTGGCGATCCGCCCCCATAACGCCAAGATGGCGACTGCTAAAATCTGTATGAATGTTCATGGCAAATTAACAAAAAAGGATGAAAAAAAATTGTCCTGCCCCTGCATAGCGGATTTTCTGGCATCCGCAACATGGACTTGCAAAAATCAGGACATTTCAGCGTGATCCGCATCCCCTACAGACCCGCCTGCAGTGGAACCTGATGCGGCAATCAGAAGCGCGGTCATCTGCAACGAGAGTTCGAAAATTTTTCTGGGGTAGTGGATGGCTGCATCGGTTTTGCCGAAACAACCGCAGGAAAGATCCAATCCCTGACTCCAAGCCCAAAAAATCACAACGAAGAACAACAGAGTCATCAAAAGGCCGCTGACGATGGCGCCCTTGCGCTGGATGGAGAGGATCAGACACAACCCCGTTACCATTTCCCACCATGGCAAAAAGTAGGCCACCAGAGGCACCATCGACTCAGGCAACAGGCGGAAATTTTCCACATCAGACGCGAACTGCGTGACACCGCTGACGAAAATTTTTTGCCCTCCTGCATACAGGAAAACCACTCCCACCGCGACTTGAGAGAGCAAACGAAGGATCACCATGGATGATGACGGAGGCATGTTCGTCATGCTAACCATCCCACTGGTTTGAGCAAGTGCGAATCCTTTGCGAATATGCGCGACAGCATACTTGCGTTCCGAGCGAACATGAGTATGGGTCGTGCGACACTTTCTGATATGATCCAGTTGCTAAAAACGCCTGTGGGGCGAGTTCGATGGTTGGGAGCCTTGGAAGGCATCTCATTTCTCCTATTGCTCGGCATCGCCGTGCCGCTCAAATATCTCGCGGGACAGCCGAAAGCAGTGAGCATTGTAGGCATGGCACACGGAATGCTTTTCATCGCCTATGTTCTTGTGCTCTTGCTCGCGTGGATCGGAGGCAATCTCTCGCTCCGTTGGACCGCCATTGCTTTCTTTGCGGCTTTTTTACCGTTCGGACCTTTCGTAATCGATCGGAAACTGGCCCGATTCGATCCATCGTAAAAAACATCCTGCCCGCTCACCAAAACCGACAGAAATGGACCAAGCCTCGTTCAACGACAAAATCCACGGCCGAAAAATGCCCATCATTTTCTGCAATTTGCCAAAAAATCTAACAAAACCATCAAAAATCGCAAAACAATCGCAATACAGTCACATTTCTAGCTTGCTAGTGCGTGCTTCGTGACGTATCATTTCTCTCCCCTTTCATCCATCATCGACATGAGAAAAATAGGACCACCTGAAAAACAAGGACTTTACGATCCCAGCAATGAACACGATGCCTGCGGCGTCGGCTTTATCTGCCAGATGAAAGGGAAACGGGCCCATGAAATTATCGGCCAAGCGCTGACAGTGCTGGTGAACATGGACCATCGCGGCGCATGCGGTTGCGAGACGAACACGGGCGACGGGGCGGGCATTCTGATCCAGGTGCCTCACAAGTTTTTGCAAAAAGCTACGGCATCGCTCGGCTTCACGCTGCCAGAGCAAGGCCGCTATGGTCTGGGAATGGCTTATCTTTCGCCCAATCCCCACGTTCGCAAAGCCAGCGAGGCCTTGTTCGAGCAAGTTGCTGCCGAACTCGGCTTGAGTGTATTGGGCTGGCGCGATGTGCCCACGGACAATTCATCACTTGGCAAAACAGCTCTCGCGAGCGAGCCATTTATGCGTCAGGTCTTCATCGCTCGCCCCAGCGATTGCACCGATGATCTTGCCTTCGAGCGTCAGCTATTCACCCTGCGCAAGATCAGCTATTTCCGCATCCGCAATGGCAAGATTGACGATCACTGGTATTGCTCCAGCGTGTCGGCTCGCACAGCGATTTACAAAGGCATGCTCATGCCCGAACAGGTCGGCAAGTATTTCCTCGACTTGCAGGATCCTGACATGGACACCGCCCTTGCATTGGTTCACTCGCGCTTCTCGACCAATACCTTCCCCAGCTGGGAACGTGCGCATCCCTTCCGCTACATCGCCCATAATGGCGAAATCAACACGCTGCGCGGAAATGTGAACTGGATGAATGCTCGCCAGCCACTGCTGGAAAGCCCGCTGTTCGGTGATTTGATCAAAAAAATCCAACCCATCGTCAATGAGGAGGGTTCGGACTCGGCGAAATTTGATAACGTTTTTGAACTGCTCGTCATGGGTGGTCGCTCTCTACCGCACGCGATGATGATGATGATCCCCGAGCCGTGGTCAGGTCACGAGTCGATGAGCGAGGAGAAAAAAGCATTTTACCAGTATCACTCCTGCCTGATGGAGCCATGGGATGGTCCGGCATCAGTCGCATTCACCGATGGCACCATGATTGGCGCCACGCTCGATCGGAATGGATTGCGCCCTTCGCGCTATTACGTGACCAAGGACGACTATGTGATCATGGCCTCGGAGGCCGGCGTGTTGCCCATCCCGCCAGAAAACATCGCCAGCAAAGGCCGCCTGCAGCCGGGCCGCATGTTCCTTGTGGACATGACGGAGGGCCGCATCGTTGCTGACGATGAAATCAAACAACGCATCGCCAGCGAGCAACCCTATCGCCAGTGGGTGGATGAGAATCTCATCAAACTTGCCGACGTGGAAGCAGCCCCTGCCGTGGCGAAGACCGATATCGCCACCATCACCCAACGCCAACACGCTTTTGGTTACACTTTCGAGGATCAAAGGAAAATCCTTCTTCCCATGGCCAAGGACGGAGTCGAAGCCACGGGCGCCATGGGCACCGACATCCCGCTGGCCGTGCTGTCGAACAAATCGAAGTTGCTTTACGATTATTTCAAACAGCTTTTCGCTCAGGTTACCAACCCGCCTATCGATTGCATCCGCGAGGAGATCGTAACGTCTTCTGTGACCACGATCGGGCCCGAGCGAAATCTGCTCGATCCGCAGCCCGAGAGCGCACATTTGATTGAATTGCAATCTCCGATTCTTTCCAACGAAGAACTCGCGAAGCTCAAGCATGTGGCTCAAGGTGAATTCCGCTCAGTCACCTTGCCGATTTTGTTCGACCCCGCCAAAGGCACTCTGGGTCTTGAACAAGCCTTCGAAGAACTTTGCCGTCAAGCCAGCCTGCAAATTGACGCTGGCATGAACATCCTCATCTTGAGCGATCGTGGTGTCGATGACAACCATGCCGCCATGCCCGCACTGCTGGCCGTTTCTGGTCTGCACCACTTCCTGATTCGCGAAGGTAAGCGCACGAAAGTCGGCTTGGTTCTGGAGTCTGGCGAACCACGCGAGGTGCATCACTTCTGCACATTGGTGGGCTACGGTTGCGCCGCGATCAATCCCTACCTCGCCTTTGAAACGCTCGATGAAATGATTCAGCAAGGCTTGCTCGTCGGTGTCGATCACTACACTGCGTGCAAGAACTTCATCAAGTCCGCGACCAAAGGCATCGTCAAGGTGGCGTCGAAGATCGGCATCTCCACGATTCAAAGTTATCTCGGCGCACAGATTTTCGAATGCGTGGGCTTGCAACAAAAAGTGGTGGATCGTTTCTTCACGGGCACGGCCACCCGCATCGAGGGCTCGGATTTGGAAGCCATCACCGAGGAGGCTCTGGAGCGTCATCAACGCGCTTACTCAGATCGCAGCGGACGAACGGAACCGCTGGAAGTTGGCGGCGACTACCAATGGCGCTCGGAAGGCGAGGCCCACTTGTTCAGCCCACAGGTCATTCACTCGCTGCAAAGCGCTGTTCGCTCTGGCAACTACAAGACCTTCAAGACCTACTCGACGCTCGTGAACGAGCAGGACAAACAACGTTTCACGCTGCGCGGCATGCTTGATTTCAAGACCCGCACGCCCGTCCCCATCGAGGAAGTAGAAAGTGTAGAGGACATTCTCAAGCGCTTCAAATCCGGTGCCATGAGCTACGGATCCATTTCCAAAGAAGCCCACGAGGCATTGGCCATCGCAATGAATCGCATCGGCGGCAAATCGAACACCGGTGAAGGTGGCGAGGACCCCGAGCGTTTCACCTGGACCAACGATCGCGGAGATTCGAAGAACAGTGCCATCAAGCAGGTCGCATCTGGACGTTTCGGCGTGACCAGCCTCTACCTGACGCAAGCCCGCGAACTACAAATCAAACTCGCCCAAGGCGCCAAGCCCGGTGAAGGCGGTCAGCTTCCCGGCGGAAAAGTGTATCCTTGGATCGCGAAGACTCGTCACTCGACACCAGGCGTGGGACTGATTTCCCCACCACCGCACCACGACATTTATTCGATCGAGGACCTCGCCGAGCTCATCCACGACCTCAAAAATGCCAACCGCGCCGCACGCGTCAGCGTCAAGTTGGTCAGTGAAGTGGGTGTGGGAACCATCGCCGCTGGGGTAGCGAAAGCGCATGCCGATGTGGTTCTCATTTCCGGCTTCGATGGTGGCACGGGGGCTTCTCCACAAACCTCCATCAAACATGCCGGTCTGCCCTGGGAACTCGGCCTCGCGGAAACCCACCAGACTCTTGTCTTGAACAACCTACGCTCACGCATCGCCGTCGAGACCGATGGTCAGCTCAAGACCGGTCGCGACGTCGTCATCGCCGCTCTGCTTGGCGCTGAAGAATTCGGTTTCGCCACCGCTCCTCTGGTCAGCCTGGGCTGCATCATGATGCGCGTCTGCCATTTGAATACCTGCCCCGTGGGAGTGGCAACACAAGACCCAGAGCTGCGTAAAAAATTCACGGGTGATCCCGAGGACGCTGTGAATTTCATGAAGTTCATCGCCCAGGAAGTGCGCGAAATCATGGCCGAGCTCGGTTTCCGCAAGCTCACCGATATGGTCGGTCGCACCGATGTATTGGAGCCGAAAAAAGCCGTCGATCACTGGAAAGCCAAGGGCATCGACCTCTCAAAAATCCTCTATTCGCCAAACGTCGGACCAGAGGTCGGACGCTACTGCACGGAAACGCAGGATCACGGATTGGAAAAATCTCTTGATCTCACCACCCTGCTCGACTTGTGCAAGCCTGCCATCGAAAACGGAGAAAAAGTTTCCGTCAAGCTGCCCATCAAGAATACCGACCGCGTCGTCGGAACCATTCTCGGCAACGAGATCACCAAACGCCATTGGCACGGACTGCCCGAAGACACGGTGCATCTGCAATTCCGCGGTTCTGCCGGACAAAGCATCGGCGCCTTCATTCCGAAAGGAATCACCATCGAAGTGGAAGGTGATGCGAACGACTACGTCGGCAAAGGACTCAGCGGTGGCCGCATTGCGATCTATCCCGATGCGAAAGCCACCTTCCCTGCGGAGGACAACATCATCATCGGCAACGTGGCACTTTACGGCGCCACCAGCGGTGAACTTTTCGTGCGTGGTGTCGCGGGCGAACGTTTTGCTGTGCGGAACTCCGGCGTGCAAACCGTCGTTGAAGGCATCGGCGATCACGGTTGTGAATACATGACCGGTGGAAAAGTCGTGGTGCTCGGAACTACGGGTCGCAATTTCGCCGCGGGCATGAGTGGTGGTGTCGCCTACATTTACGATGAAAAAGGCGACTTCGCTACGCGCTGCAACAAGGCCATGGTCGATCTCGAAAAAGTCGATGAAGACGATGCCGAAGTGCTTCGCGCCCTGATCCAGAAACACGCTGACATCACTCTCAGTAAGAAAGCCAACGCCATTCTCGCCGATTGGAAAAACGCCGTGGGAACGTTCGTGCGCGTCATGCCGCGTGACTACAAACGCGTTCTGCAAGCCATCGCCAAAGCCGAGGCCGATGGTCTCAGCGGCGACGAGGCTCTCGATGCAGCCTTCGAAGCGAATGCGAAAGACGTCGCCCGTTTGGGGGGCGGTTGAACACGCAATCCATTAGCAAATTTTATCAACAAACAACTATAGACACAAGAATGTCAGACAGAAGACAGAAGAAAGCAGCAGCGGATTTCTCCGCTTCAAGTCTGATGGCTGAAAGTCTTATATCTTAACTCCCTCAACTACTATGGGCAAACCAACCGGATTCATGGAATACACCCGCGAGCTCCCCGCCGATCGCTCGCCACTCGAACGCATCAAGGACTGGAAAGAAATCCACCTTCACATGCCCGAGGAAAAATTGCGCACCCAAGGCTCACGCTGCATGGACTGCGGCGTTCCCTTCTGTCATACTGGCAAAGTCATCAGCGGCATGGCCAGTGGTTGTCCGATCAACAACCTCATCCCTGAGTGGAACGACCTTGTCTATCGCGGACTGTGGCGTGATGCGCTCGATCGCCTCCACAAAACGAACAACTTCCCGGAGTTCACCGGTCGCGTATGCCCCGCACCCTGCGAGGGTTCCTGCGTATTAGGAATGAACAACCCGCCCGTTACGATCAAGAACATCGAGGTTTCCATCATCGACAAAGGCTGGGATGAAGGTTGGGTTGTCCCCAAACCGCCCGCGAAACGCACGGGTAAAAAAGTGGCGGTCATCGGTTCAGGACCTGCCGGACTTTCTGCCGCCACGCAGCTCAATCAGGCGGGCCATACGGTCACGGTATTCGAACGCGCCGACCGACCCGGTGGTTTGTTGATGTATGGCATCCCGAACATGAAGCTCGACAAAAAAGAAGTCGTGCTGCGCCGCATCAGTCTGCTCGAGCAGGAAGGCGTGAAATTCCGCTGCAACGTCAACATTGGCAAGGACATCACCCACGACCAATTGCAAAAAGACTTCGATGCTGTCGTGATCTGCACGGGTGCCACCAAGCCGCGCGACCTGAAGATTCAGGGTCGTGAGTTGAAAGGCGTTCACTTTGCCATGGAATTCCTCACCGCGAATACGCAAGCCGTGCTCGATGGAAAACAAGGGGAAAATTTCATCACTGCCGAAGGAAAAAACGTGGTGATCATCGGGGGTGGAGATACTGGCACCGACTGCGTGGGAACCTCCCTGCGTCATGGCTGCGTCAGTGTTTGCCAGCTCGAACTCCTGCCCAAGCCTCCCAACGAGCGCGCCGCCAACAATCCCTGGCCCGAGTGGCCAAAGGTTTACAAAATGGACTACGGTCAGGAAGAAGCCGCCGCTGTGAACGGCAGCGACCCTCGTATTTATACCACCACTGCCACCCATTTTGAAGGCGATGAAAATGGCAAGGTCAAGGCCGTGCACACCGTGCAAGTTGAGTGGACCAAAAACGAACAGGGACAATTCATTCCGAAAAACATTCCAGGCACCGAGAAGGTCATGCCTGCCGAATTGGTGCTCCTCGCTATGGGCTTCCTTGGCCCTGAGCAGGATTTGTTAGATAGCATGAACCTTGACCGCGATGCCCGCAGCAACATCAGCGCTGAGCACGAAAAATACACCACCAACATTCCTGGCGTCTTCGCTGCCGGTGATTGCCGCCGTGGTCAATCGCTCGTCGTCTGGGCCTTCAACGAAGGCCGCGGTGCCGCACGGGAATGCGACCGCTATCTGATGGGAACCACGAATCTACCGTGACGTGGCGGTGCTTTCCAAGCGCCCCGTCAGAAAATCATCACACAACAAAACCCACGACACCCCTCGTGGGTTTTTTGCTAGCATGGTATCTGAAGTGGCGAAGATCGATGATATGACAAAATCACCCTTCTGGGGCAGTATCTTCGGCGTAACACCATGAAACGCACCTCCCTCCTGCTTCTGCTTTGCACCATAGCTGGAATCGCCGCATTTAGCTTGCAACCTCTGAAGCTAGAGAAAAAAACAGCCAGCGCTCCACCGGAGGCCGTCACACCAGTCGTACCGACGATCGAAACTCCCCCTTACGAGTTCCGCGATGCCACGCCCGATGGGATCGGCAAGTGTTACATGGGTCGTGAAATCGCACACGTCATGGGGCATCCGGCCATTGGTTGGCTGGAACGTGATGAACGTGAGAGAGAAGAAGCACCGAGTCGCGCGATTGCTGCGATTGAACTCCAACCCACCGATGTCATCGCGGACATTGGCGCCGGTTCCGGTTACTACTCGTTTCGTCTAGCGGAAAAAGTGCCGCAAGGGAAAGTGATCGCTCTCGATATCCAACAGGAGATGCTCGACTTTCTTGCCAAACGTTCCGCCGAACTTCAGATCAACAACGTGCACGGTCATCTCGGTGCGATCGATGACATCAATTTGCCGGAAAACTCGCTCGATGCCGCGTTGATGGTCGATGCCTATCACGAATTCTCCCACCCCGCCGAAATGTTGCGCTCTCTTCACAAAGCGCTCAAATCCGATGGTCGCATCATTTTGTTAGAGTTCCGCGCGGAAGACCCGCGCGTGCCGATCAAGCCACTGCACAAGATGACCGAGGAGCAAGCGCGCAAGGAATTCGCCGCCGCCGGTTTCACGCTCGTTTCGAACAAACGCCAACTGCCTTGGCAGCATTTTATGGTGTTTGAAAAAGATCAGTCCACTCGCTGATTACGGTTGCGGGCGCTCTACCATCACGGCAACTCTCGACGAAAGACCACGGTCATCCATCACATGGAGTTCACACGGGCCGGAGGCATCATTCCATATAAAAGCCTCACTCGGCTTGCAGGAGCCAAGAAAAACGCCATTGCCAAACCAAAACAGTCGACTCACGCCTGCTGCGGCCTTTGCTTTGCAAATGAGTCCCTGTTCCGAACCCTGAACGATCTGATAGAGATGATCTCTCATTGGGCTGAGGATCTGGGGTGCTTCGTTTGACTGAGACAATACCTCGGCACTTTCCGGAATGGATCGGCGAGGCAAACCCGCCAGACGAAACAATTCGAGAAACTCAGGCGTCCAAAACTCACAAATTTCCGCTTTCACCATAGGGTCATCATCACGCGGCGCCACACGCATGCCCGTCCTCTGATCTACCCACACGAGTCGGTGCAAATCACAAGGGACGATGGGCGATACACCTGCAAGAACCCAGCCCGTGGTTCGATGACGACAATGCTCACAAGGAATCATGCCCGTTACCGCGCACAGTTCGACCTTGCGCACCTGAGGAGGCGGTGGCGGCAAGGGCTGTAAGGCATTCGTGCGGTGAAACAACTCGGACATCAACGGCGCCGCTATGCCACGCCCCTCGAAAGAGGGGTTCGATCTACCATCGCTGTGACCCACCCAGACTACGATCACGGTTTGCCCGCTGATCCCTATGGCCCAAGCATCACGGAATCCCTGTGACGTGCCAGTTTTGAACGAATATGTCGGTTCAGCCATGGGATCGCGCGAAGCTGTCTCCGCTAACATTTGACGAACCATCCAACGGGTTCCCTCGCTCAACATCGGCATTCGACGCAATGATTGCGCCATTTCTCCTCTGCGGAAGACAAGCGGTCGAGGTATGCCATCGTCGGCCAAACTGGCATAGATCGTCGCCATTTCCTCAGGCGTAGCGGCTGCTGCTCCCAAAGCCAGTGCCAAGCCGTAATGATCGGGACCATGTTTCATGGCGATTCCCGCTTGTTGAAGATAATCATACAATCCATGCCCCTTGATCCGCTGCATCAGTGACAGCGCAGGCAGATTGCGGCTCCGGAAGAGCGCCTCACCCGCTTTAACGGGTCCCAAGAAATCACGTTCGTAGTTCTCAGGATTGTAATCACGAAAACGCAACGGAGCATCTGCCAACAACGTTTGTGGGTGCAGTAGCCCCTGCTCCATCGCCATTCCATAGAGAAACGGTTTGTAGAGAGAACCGGGTGAGCGTTTGGCCCGAATGACATCGACTTGACCATCGATCTTCGCATCAAAAAAATCTGCAGATCCCACATAACTCAGAACCTCACGAGACGAAGAATTAACGACCAAGACAGCCGCATTGCTCACTCCTTTTTCCTGCACTCGTATGAGATAATCATGCAAGGTTCCCTCGACCGCAGATTGCATTTTTCGATCGATCGTGGATGGTCCATCGTAGCTCCTCATCCGTCGCGCCAGATGCGGCGCTATGCGCGGCAGGAGATGGGCCTCCCATCGGTAATCGGCTAACATCTCATCGTTGTGCCCGAGTTTCACCAACAATCGCTTACGCGCAGCCATCGTGCCAGCATGCTCATCCTGCCCAATACGTGGACGTCGCAACGCAGGGCGCTGGGGCAACATCACGAGAGCCACGGATTCCGGCACTTGCAAATCACTGCACTCGAGCCCACACCACCGCAAGCTCGCGGCCGCCACACCTTCTACATTCCCTCCGTACGGAGCAGTATTGAGATACGCCTCGAGGATCTTTTCCTTTGAGTAGTATTTTTCCAACTGGATCGCACGGAGCATCTGTTGCATTTTGCCCGCAACCGTGCGAGTCGATAACTGAAAACGCATCCGCGCGTATTGCATCGAGATCGTAGAACCACCACCACGGGAAATTCCTTGCAGTCTGCCGAAAAGAGCTCGCATCATGGAAAGTGGATTCACTCCTGGATGAGAAAAATAGTGTTCGTCCTCGAAAGCTAGAGTTGCCTTCACCATCGTGGGCGAGATCTCCGCAAGAGGAACACGGAGACGATAGCGCTCGTCTCCGGCCAACCCTACGTTCAGGATCTGCCCTTCACGATCGCGCAAAACGGGCGACCAGGTCAAATCTTCCCGATACAGCTCGCAGCGCGGAATGGTCAACCACAGAACTCCCATCAGCAGTAGGACGCCACCGCTGCCAAGAATCAGTGGTTTGATCAAAAAAGTGCGTAGGGATTTCACTCGCGAGAGGTGACTTTGATCCGACGTCCTAGGCTCACGCCGTTTACGCCGCGGTCATACATGGATTCAGCAAACACCGGGGGGACCACAAAGTCCCCAGCACAAGCGGCGCGCAAAACATAGCGGATCGACAAATCCTTGGCGCCCTGCAGTCGGAAGAAAAAGAGATTGCGATCCTCACGAACATCAACACGGTCAGTGCCGGGAACGGTGCCCAAGCCAGGTCGAAGCCCATTCGGCTCTAAGGCAAATCCCCCCGGCAGCATGTCAACCAGCACGAGATCACCGAGAGGAATGCTGCTCAAATTGCGCACGCGCAGCGTCACCATCAGTGACTGCCCCACCTCGAGAGATTCAATCGGCTTGCCATCCATGGTTGTTATTTCACGATGCACTTCTACACCGTCTTTTTGCGCTCGGACTGGCAATTCACGATCAAAGCCCTCCTCGATCACTTGGTAGAAAATGCCGCGATCGCCATCTTCCTGCGATATGCGGAACTTCAATGATTTCATCGCATCTCCAAACGAAGACTTGGCAAAAACTTCATCGGTCTTGATCAGCGAAACCGCCGGCGAGCCATCGCGTGGCAGTGCCTCAACCTCGAAGTGAAACGCGTTTGCAGCCGCTACCTTCGCATACTCACGCATGCCTAGAGTGGCGCAAGCCGCAGTGATCGTGTTGTAACGTTGTTGCCATAGCACTCCATACAATTTCTGCCAATCAGCGTATCCGAAGTTTTTCACTGTCTCACCGAAATGACGCGCGCGCAGGGCAAAAGAAAGCAAGGCGTCCACCTCGGGTTGGGACCAATAGTTCTCGCCCTTGCGGTAGTCCGCCGCTGTGCCCGACTTCCATGTGCGAGAGATTTTCGCAGCTTCTTCCTGCTTCTGCTGCAAGACATAGGTCGATGCCAGCAAATGACCACACAAGCGAGTTTGCCAGAGATTTTGCTGCGTGCGATCGAGACACTCGCGCAATGACAGCAGACCATTCGGCCGCTGACCTTGCCGTGTCAGCAGATAGATCGCATATGCCTTACGATCTGCGATCTCCAGATCGGCGGCCTCGCCTGACTGACAAATCGACTGCAGTTTCCGATTCAAACGCTGGATCAACTGCTGCGGAATCGCGAATCCCGCTTCCTTGGCCTCGAGCAGAAAATGGGCGACATAGGCGTTCAGAAAATCATCTACATCAAGTGTGACACCCTGCCAGTAGCCAAAACCACCGCTTTGAGTCTGGCGGCTCTGCAGTTGTGCGATGATTCGATTGATCGCCTGCATGGAAAGGTCATCCTCTTGCGGCAGCGCTTTCATGCCTCGATATGCCAGCATGGTCATTCCCTTACTGGTCAACTGTTCAGTGCAATCATAGGCATAACTGCTCATGTAATCGCGCATCCCAAGAGCCAAGACAACGGGCAAGGGCGAGGCCACGACTTCATTCCGTCGATAGGCCTCATGCATATGGCGAGTCACCTCCTGCTCGTGATCTTTGGTGCGGATGTAGGCGCTGCGCACCTGAGTGCGGAAAGGTGTGGCAGGTCGCAAACTCATCGTCTCTGTACGCACCGATGTTTCCGCACCCGCCGCCGCATGACATTTGACGCTGGCCGAACCCAGCACATCGAGCGCTTTCAGGCGGAATCTATGGGTCACCTCGCGAGATTTTTCCACTACCACCGAAGCTGTGGATTCACCCAGCACCTGCAAATGGTTCGATGGCTCAACGCGCAGCTTCACGTCGGCCGGGCCTTCCTGATCCAACAAATGAGTGACAGTCACAGAAAAAACAAACTCATCCCCTGGTGTCACGGTCGTGGGAGCATTGGTCGTCAGCACCAGCGGTGAGCGCACGACAGAGGACAACTGAGCTGAGCCTGCACGACTCTCATTCACTGCCACAGCCATCACTGTCAGCGTTCCGGCAAAAGAATCGGGCACTGTGTAACTCAACTCCTTCGGTTCCGTACCAGCGGTCTGAATGCCGGACCACCAAACCACTGGAGCGTCGCGTTTGCGCTTGAAAGGATTCAGAGTCATTGTCAAGGGCGGCATACCCTCAGCGCCACCACCGAAAGCAGCGTGCTCCTTGATGAATCGATATTCCGGCATCAACAGATCAAACCATTGCTGCGTGCGCACCTCCAGCGCCTGCTTGCGGAAAAAGAAATCCAAGGGCTGCGGACGTTTGTATTGGGTAATCTGATGAATTCCCTCATCCACGGCGTAAAGAATGACACTCGCTGGATGATCCGTACGGTATTTCACTTTCAGCACATCGCCCGGCTTGACCAACTTCGGAGCATCAATCTCGACTTGCAACTGCCTCTCGACCGGTTGAATGGTCAGCGGTTGCGTCGCGTAACTCAATGGCGACATCATGACGTCAGGAGAATCGAGCGATCGCACAAAAGAAACATTGCAATAGACTGTTCCCTCTAGACCTTCCGGAATGCGCACTCGATGAACCGTGGCCTTGGCATCCGCCTTGAACCACTGGGAATACAAGACCTTCTCGCGCTCGAGGGTGATCAAGCCTGCTCCGCTGTAAGGAGCCACGATGGAAACCTCCACCTCATCGCCCGCTTGTACTTTGGCCTTCGATACCGTCAGACCTAGCTCTGACTCCCGCTCCAAGCTGCGATCCTCGTCACCTTTGCCAACAACCCGATAGAAAAACTGGCAAATGACCTCGTCCTTTTCATTCAGAACCTGCCACTGAAACCGACCGACCTTGCGAGTATCGATGGCCAACTCGACAGCAGCCGCATCCCAGCTGACATTCTGATCCTCTCGGACCAAAACTTGCCTTTGCTGCGACTCATACCCCATGGTTCCGTCATCCTGCTGACGCAATACCGAAACATAACGGGTTTCCTGAATCCTGTAACGCAGGCCCTGCATAGCCACGGGCTTAAGGTTCTGGTCGATGGCCACAAACTTGACTTTCCCAGAACTGTCCTTGCCGAGGTAATCCAACTCGCAATCGGCATCGTATCCGACAACCGTGTCCCAAGGCGACACGAGAAAACGTTTTTGTTCGCGAACACCGAAGCCGCCATCACTCTCGAAGGCCTCGAGATTCACGGCCACACTCATGTTCACTTTATCGAGGTTCGCCAAGCCGAGAGCGACCTCCGCCTGACCCGCTGCGTTTGTTTTCACTTCACCTAACGGAATGTTTTTACCAGCGATCGAATGATTTCGGTTTTGCGTGGGATTGTAGAACTGAAAGTCCTTCCAGGAGTCGAAACGGAAATCCGCAGGGTGGAGGGTCATTTCCCCTTTCACCACGCGTTCGCCTGCCGCAGCACCAAAAAGATTTTCCAGAGAAATTTTCGCCTTCAGATCAGCGAGCTTCACCCATCCGGCAGGCAAGGCGGGATCGATGGACAATTTCATTTTCATGCGATCGGGCCGGAAGTCTTCGATGCGCAGTGGAATCCTTCCTAACAAAAATTGGACGGCATTTTCATCGCGGTTCATCACCCACATCGAGAGCTCATACACACCGGTGGGCGAGCTCTCATTGGTGGTCAAACTTCCCTCCACCATACCGTCCGCGGGTAATTTGAAGTTTCGCGTAGCCAATCGGTTGCCCTCAGGATCCGTCAGCATCGCCTGCACAGGAAGACCGTCGATCACCGACTGCCAATCGCGTCGTTTGACAATAGCACCGAAATGAATCGAATCACCAGGACGATACACACCCCGCTCGGTGAAAACATGGGCCTCCACTGCTTTCGTGCGGGAACCGAGAATGCCATCGACGTCATAGCGCGAATAATCCAGCGCAGGCAACTGCCCAGGACGCAGTGAAATAAACGACGTATCACTCCCTAGTCGCGCGAGAATAGCCACCGCCTGCCGCTCCCTTGCTGTGACCAGTGGCTTGGCGAGAACTGCTCGGCCTTGGGCGTCGGTAGTCACCTCGGACAGAATCGAACCATTTCGTGCGAGCAAAGAAATTTTTGTTCCCGCGATAGGGTTTTGCGAGCGAAGAGACATCACGAAAACCTCGCGACTGTCATCGGCATTGGATTTCACCAGCAACCCGAGATCCGTCAGCATCACAAACCGATTGACAGACTTATCGCGACTTCTCCAATGCACCGCTCCTCCCTTGGGAACATCGGAGAACCAATGACTGGGTTCAACGATCCCCCCCTTGATGTCGATGCAGGTTGTTTCTTCCTTGTCTTCATCGAGCTCGCGATACTCTTCGTATTCGTCTTCGTAGTAATACGCATCTTCTGGAGCATCCACCCGTGAATATACGGATGAATCAGGCTGACCCGGTAACGAGGGAATCACCGCTTCCGCATCCACAAAAAACAACCCGCGCGAAGGATCCGGATCGCTGGGATCGGCAGCAGCGATGACTTTGGCGAGATCAAAAGAAGTGAAGCAAGCCTCCCAGTCGCTCTTTTTGTTCACACGCAACACAAAACTCTTGCTGCGCACCAGGCTGTCCTTACTGAATCTTCCTTGTAGATCGGGGTTGGCGAAGTCACCGTAATCATTCTGAGTAATCATGTGGTTGATTTCACCGGAACGCACACGGCCACAGGTAATTCTGATAAAATCCACGCCGCGAGACTTGAACTGAAGAGTTTTTTCACCTTGCAGCGCCATCACCGATCCCTTGCCAGTCATTTCTAACTCCAGCGGATAACGAGGAACAGAGAGTAGGTTACGGTGTTCCGTGGGCAGCTCAAAGCTCCCCAAAGCTGGAAGACCTGCGTCCACCTTGAGGAACAAACGCCCAGGCATGGGTGAGAAAAATTCATACGCATGAGCCTTGGGAAACGGCAGGCTGGCTTGCTGCTGCACCAGTTCTAACGGAATGACGGTCGCCCGCGCGATCATTTCCGCAGTGACGTCGTTCTCCGTTTTTTTCTGATCGCGCAAAAGGATATCATCCTGCTCAGCGAGCCGATAAAGATGCACGCGTTGGCCCATTTCCAAGGGAGAAATTCCCAAGGTGCTGGCAAAAGTCAAAAACTGCTTGGGCTCACCCTCATCGTTTTTGATTACCTTGAGCTCAGCAGAGTTGATTCGAAGAGCAGAGTATTTGTCGGGGATCACCGACTTCGCAACCACTTCACGCGCCATGGATGAACCACCGCTCCGAGCTGTCAGCTCTTTTCCAATCTTCAAAAGGACCTCCTCAGGCTTGGCAGGAACCTTGATACGGGAACTGCGCAAGTACCACTGGTTCGGCGACTTCGATGCAGTGAGTGTGAAAGCGGGTGCCGATGATCCAAAAGCCTCAGGATTTTCTGCCAGCGACGACATAGTCACAGCGCGCTGCAGCAACTCTTGCGTAAGATCGTAATTCGCGGCTAAGGTCGCGGTCAATTGGTGGACGTCCGGGTTGTCTGGTTGCGTGTAAAACTCGTAGTTCATGACGCGCACTTCCAGAGAAATCGTGCGAAACGTGGGCTTCATGTTGGACAAACGCACCTCCGCGGGAAGGGCAGTCGATGAAAACGCCAGCGTGTATTCCTGCCCCGCCTGCCACTCTTGTTGGGGAGAGAAATGCAAGGATCTGTCACTGGCCCATGTCCAGGTGCCGGGAATTTCCGGACTGATGGCAACCGCATCCGTCACCGTTTTGTGAATGAGCTCCAGTGGTGCAGCAGCATCGCTGAAGTTCACCTTCAAGGTCCCAAATTCCGCTTTGTCCTTGGTCCAATTCGTAGGCAATGGTGGAATGATGCTTACCTCCACATCGCGCAACTGCACCAGCTGGCGCTCCTGCGGCCGATGCATTTCCCACCATTTTCGCCATTGCAACAAGCCGATGGCGACAACCCATGACAATACGAAAACCGCTGCCAAAGTGCGGGGACGTCGAGCCAGCACCTGAGACGTTTTACGCGTGATCCATTGCAACCAAACAGGCGGTTGCCAGGTTCCGATCATGGCACGCAAGACAAAGGCGATGCCGGACAGGATGGCACCAAAAAAACGAAGGATATGTTTCATAAAAAATCGGAAAAAGAGAATCCAAAGAATGGCGAAAATTGCGCCCCTGCATAGGATACGAAATGCGTAAGAAAAATAGATCAATCATTTGATCAAAAAACAGATTTTTTCGTTTACGCCGATTGCCCCCTTCCCATGGAGAGCAGCCCCTGTCATTTCCACAACATTTTCAGGCCCACCAGAATGAGGACGACGGCGAAGATTCTCGTCAATGTAGGACTCGACAATTGCTTCATCCAATCGCTGCCCAGCCAAGAAAAAACCGCGGCACTGATGGCAACCAGCGCCACCGTTTTCCATTGGATCAAGCCAACGCTGCGCATGTTGTTGGTCGTAGCCACGACAGCGATGATTACCACGGCAGCCATTGATGTGGCGACCGCTTGTTTTTGGTCCATGCCGAGAGCGAGCGTAAAAGCAGGAACCATGACGATGCCCCCACCGATTCCGCAGAGCGCGCCCAGCAATCCAGCAACAGCACCAATCAATAGCAAGGTCATCAAAGGCTTCATGATCAACGGGCGCGCGAAGCGCGAAGGGGTGTGGCGAGAGTGGCGATTTCTGTCACGAGTCGGTGCAAGATCATACGATCATCGAGTCCCGTGGTGACGAGCATTTTATCAGCGCGAGCCGTCGCGTACAGGATGGCTTGCAAATTGGGCAGGGTGAAGGAGCGAGCACCGGGCAAAGAAAGAAAAATCGGATAAATGTTGTATCCATCACCTGATTTCTTCAGGGGGAGCCAGGCCTTTTTTTCCACAGGCAAACGATTGATGGCCGTCTGAAACTCGTTGTAGGAACGGGCCGACGACTGAGTCAGATCCAAGCCAAGCCGGGCCATGTAAAGATTGCGCACCGTGGGAATGATCGAGGCCCGCATGATGGCCACGGCCGACTCCCCCATTTCCATCTGCTCGTCGATCAGCTCGATGGCGCGCGCGGCATTTCCCGCCTGCAGGGCCCGCCCCGTCTCAAAAATCACACCCTCACGACTGAGCGGCACCATCAGCCTGACATCGTCGATGGTGACCACATGGCGATCGCCGAGATAAAGCCGCAATTTTTCCAGTTCATTGACGATTTGCTGCGTCGCCTCACCAGCAAGATTGATGAACAACTCCAGCGCTTCGGATTCAAATTCCAAACCCGCCTCATCGGCCTTTTGCTGGACCAGTGCGGCCACTTGTTGTTCCCAACCCTCCTGACTCATGTCGATGCGGTCATGCACCTGGACCCGAGCCTGCTTTTCGAGAAACTTCCAGAATGCGCGCCGTTTATCGATTTTGTCCGCACTGATGATCAGCGCCACGCCATCAGGCAGACCTTTTTCCAGTTGTTGGGTCAAAGCGATAACCTCATTCAAAACCGACTCCGATTCAGAGGTGCGGTCACTGCCAAAAAACGTCGCATTGCGCAACCATACCACTTTGTCGCTCCCAAACATCGAGTAGGTCATCAGGGCCTGCAGCAACTGACCAGTGATGGTAAAAACATCGTCTACTTTTAAGGCATTCCCCTCGACGATTTCATGATTGAAGCCGTCATCCGCGCCTCCTGTGAGCTCACGCCAGAGCATCAGCGCCTGCTCGCGCACCATGCCCTCGTCCGTGCCGACAACGACATGGATGTTCGAGCTGGTAGGAGATTTCTTTGCGGCCACGCCCTTTTGTAGCGAGCCCCCTGCCGTCGCGCAAGCATGCAGGCGGGAAATCTCTGATCAGACGGGGAGGGGTTGCTGCGCTGTCATACTTCACGCCTGTCCGCAGTATCCTGCCGCATGGGCAGGAACGTTTCCCTTCCATGCAAAATGAAAAAAACAGCTTTTCTGCACCCACTCCGCAAAACACCACAGTAACCCCTGACGGTAAATCCACTGCCACGAAAATAGAATTTTCCGCACAAAAATGTGACGAATCGACTCTATATTCTCCAATCAAGCTTCGAATGCTAGCGCCATGATTTCCTGCTCAGCACGAGCGATTCCAAGATCACTTGCCTGCTTTTTCCAGGTTACCACGGCATCCTTGACCTCTCGCAGAATTGCTTTCGCCACTGGCTGCTTGAGCCTGAAGTAGGAAGCCACCTCCATGGCCAGATCAAAGCTCAACACATTGTCGGTTTCCGAGATATTAAGGCTCAGTCCAGTGCCGGTGGGATCGGAGTTCAGATCATAGGCAGGTGACAGAATCCATCCGGCATCCGTAAGTAAGAAACCGTGGTTTCGAAGATGATCATCGGTATTTCGCACCGCGATGGAGAAAACGATACGTCGCCACAATTCCACAAGGTCGCTGAGAGGTTCAGCTCCTTGGCGGGAGAGAAACTCAACGATCTCCAAGTAGCTTGCCCCGGCATGATGGTTGTCTCCATCGGTGTGTCCGAGCAGGGTCATCGCCGAGGCGAAATGGACTCGTTTCGTACCTTTGCTTCCCCGCACCCGGTCAAAGCGGCGGGTCATAAACGTCCGATGGCCGCTTCCAAATTGTTGCAGTTCGGCTTCCGCGACGCGAACACCCGCCTTGACTGCGAGTTGGTGGGTAAGCATCTCCCACGCGGCCATGTCCCGAGCATCGGTGCGTCCGGGGAACTTTGCGATCCACAGATCACCATCAGGATCCCTGACCCCGGCTTTCGGTCTCGCGCCGCCGATCGACGAACCCGGCGCAATCAAGAGGTTGAGCCATTCGAGATAATGAGGGTCGTCCAATGCAGAATCGCCCTGAATCTGCCAGCTAGCATGTTCCAACTCCCGCAAAGATGTCCACGGTGGGGTCCGCATCGAGGATTCGTTGTTGAGCCAGCTATCGCTCGTTTGACGCTCCTTAAATCGCAAGGCACCGGAGCGCTGCTCATCATGCACCCCAAGAAGGTAATCAGTTTCCTGTAAGCGATGGGCAGGACGATGAACCTCTCGTGCGAGGGCAGCCTCCCGCCGCTGCATGAGGAGCCGTCCCCATCGGTCTGGAGACGAGTCCAGAAACAAACCAAAGTTCGGTCGTTCCCCGGAATTCAGATACTGAGGTCCACCGAAGAGTCGCAGATCAGGATCGAGCTGCCGCGCGGCACCACTCGCCAACCATTCGCTCTCATAGGCAAAAGAAAAGACCTCCTTGCCCCGCGTCACAGAGGAACGCAGACGCCCCATCAGGATCGGCGCACCGAGTTCCTGCCAGTCGGCCCATACTTCCATTTCCCTGCTCATTCCTTGCGTTTCCTTTTCGGCGCGCGCCGTCGGGTTTCCGTGAGGCGAGCGTCTGCCAGCTTACGGCCCAGAACATCGTCGCAACCGACAGCGGAGAGATCTTGCTCTAGTCCCAGAACGGCCAACACCTGTACCAGCTTACCAAGCGAAATACCGGCGGATCCGTTTTCCATCAGATGAAGAGTCGAGCGACTGATGCCTGCGCGCTCTGCAACCTGTTCGGCACTGAGCTTTCGCCGAAGCCGCGCCAATCGAAGATTTTCTCCAAAATCGACAAGGAGACGCTCGTACTTGGGCAGTAATGTGCTATTTTCCCTTCCCATAATGTCTTTTACTCTGGACAATATTGCTCGATTTTGTGTAGCATGTCAAACATTATAAATCGCAATGTCTTAGAAGCCATAAATGCAGCTAACCTGGTGATTCTTACTGTTGATCCGTACCCAAGTCATGTGCAGGCGGGAAATCTCTGATCAGACCGGGGAGGGGTTGCTGCGACAAGCAAGGCTTCCATCCATGTCTGCTCCAACGTAATCGGCACGGGCGAGAGACTTCGCAAATCGGCACCCCACTCTCACTCGATGCGAAACGTCCCGGTCAGAGCAATCCGATCCGATGAGCCACCGATGCGAATTTCGTATTCTCCCGCATCCCTAACAAATTGCTTTTGTGCTTCGTTCCAGAAACCCAGTTTTTCGCGGTCCAGCATCAATGTGACCACCCTGCTTTCGCCAGCTTTTAGGCTGATGCGCTGAAAACCCAGCAATCGCATGGCAGGACGAACATCTGACACCGCGGGACTTTTCACATAGAGCTGGATCACTTCATCACCATCGCGCCTACCCTCGTTGCGGAGCTCGAAACGGATTTCTCCCGAAGCCGCTTTAACGTGGAGATTCCGATAGGCAAAAGTCGTGTAACTCATTCCATGACCGAATGCGTAAAGTGGCTTGCCACGCAGATGCATGTAGGTGAAGCCTTTGCTGATATCGTATTCCTCCTGAGCGGGAACTTGTTCCTCGTGAGCATAGACCGTATGAGGCAAACGCCCAGCGGGATTGACCATTCCGAGCAAGACATCCGCGATTGCATGACCTTGTTCCTCGCCGCCCCACCAAGCTTGCAACATGGCAGGTGCTTTTTCTTTCAGCTTCGGCACGGTTAACGGACCAGCGGACATCTGGACAATGATGGTGCGCGGGTTGGCGGCGATGACCTGCAAGGCCAGTTCCTCTTGTTTGCCCGTAAGCCCCAGGGTTTCGCGGTCATTGCCTTCCTGCTCGACTCGCTGATCGGTGCCCAAACAAACGATCGCCACGTCAGCCTCGCGGGCCAGTGCGACGGCATCGGCCATTCGATCTGATCCAGTGTATGTCGAGTGACGGACCGATTCCAATTCAAACGACTTCTCCTCCACGCCACGCAGTTCGAGGCAATCGAAATGACCATCCATCCCAGTGCTCGACAAGTTCTTTCCCGTCAAGGTACAGGTAAAAAGAAGTTCGCCTTGCTCTAACAAAACATCATCAAACCGGGCCACCTCTCCGTAAGCTTCGGAAACACGGTAAAAATCGATTTCCTCCCCAATCGGTTTGTCATTGACCGAGCACTGAAAACGTCCCCGACTCGGGAAAAACTTTCCGTGCAGGCGCAACGAACATCGACCCGACTTGGCAACGGGGAGGTGGAAACGAATGCCGTCGCCCTTTCTTTCCGCGAGAAACTTCACGCTGGCACCTCCTCGGAATCCCGCCTCGCGATCCACTCGGATGGCTGGGCCGGCATCTCCGAGCACCTCGCAGCCTTTGAGTAGATCCACTTGGACCTTCTCCCCCAAACGATGTTTCAGCCCTTCTAATGCCGAGACCATGGAGCCGGTGATACCGTTGTAGTTGTTCAAAACCACCCGATCCGCCAAAGGCCCTAACACTGCCACGCGACGGAGTGAGGTTGAGTCGAGCGGCAACAATCCATTTTTATTTTCTAACAATACGATGCTCTGTTGTGATGTCTTCAGGGACAGCTGCCTGTGTTCTGGTGATCCCACAACGTGAGGAGGAATCTTGCTGAAGGGAACTCGGGAAAAATCATCAAATTCGCCGAGACGGAATCGCACCATCATCACCCGGCGAACTGCGTCATTGAGCCGATCTTCATTCAACTTCCCCTGTTTGACCGCCTGCGGAATGTATCGTGCGTATTCCTTATCGGAGAAATCGCAGCCCGCCATCACCGAGCGGGCCACCGCATCCACATAATCCATGGCGCCTTTGCCATGACCATCGACCATGGTCTTGACTCCGCCCAGATCGGAAACCACGAATCCCTCGTGCCCCCATTCCTCTTTCAGCACCTTGGTCAAGAGCCAGTGATTGACATTGTTCGGCGTGCCGTTGATGGCGTTGTAACTCGCCATCAGTGATTGCGCCTTGGCCTCGACGACAGCATCGCGAAAATGAGGCAGCCAATACTCGCGCAACATCCTCTCGCCCACTTTGACGTCTAGTGCCGTGCGTCCGTGTTCCACGTTGTTGACGGCATAATGTTTTAACGTCGCTGCGACTTTCAGGTAACGAGGATCATTCCCCTGCAAACCTCGCACATAAGCCACAGCCATGCGCCCGGTGAGATAAGGATCTTCGCCCCAGGCCTCGTGATTCCGTCCCCAATAGGGATTGCGCCCGATGTTGATGACCGGCGCGCGGTAGATCAGTCCTTTGTGCTCTCCAAGAGCCTTGGGATCGATTTTCCAACCATTGTATATGCCGCGCGCTTCATCCGACAGGGCGTTCGCCACTTCCTGCACTAAGTCCTGGTTCCAAGTTGCGGACATCGCGATGCAAACGGGAAACAGGGTGGCCGGTCGATCCCATTTCACGCCATTGAGACACTGATTCCATTGGTCCGACCGAATCCCGAACCGTTCGATGACCGGCCCCTTGTGATCGAGAAACATCGCCTTCTCCTCCAGCGTCATCCTGCCTAACAAGTCATCGACACGTTCCGACCAGGGTTTTTCCGGATCTAGATAGACCGGAGCGCATACAGCCAGATGGAGTGAAGAGACCAGAAAGAAAGCAACCGCCCCAAGAGGAATTCGTTTCATGCCCCAGTGACTATCTCTTTTGCGAACCGTTGCACACCGACTGTTGTGTCATCAGAGCAAGCCCGGGCGGAAACAAGCAGTTAAGCCATTCGGAGGCAATCAGGTTTTCTACGGAGTGGTTTTGTTTCGGTTGTTTCGAGTACGCGATCGGCTTGATGAAGATGGTTGTAGCTGATTGCTCCAGTCATACGTCATTCGATGCTGATCTCGTGCAGGATCAGCCAGAATGTTTGCGGCGCTGTGACACGCACTCGCAGCATCTTTGTTGCAGCGGGGATTTTGCCGATCGCTGTGCCACCCGAAAATGGAGCCACCCTGATCCAGGTCGTTCCGTTGAGAGAATACTCGAGCTCGCCTTGCTCCAGTCGATCGCCATTTTTACTGGCTTTTCCTCCGGTCTCCACCTTGACCGTTGCCTCGCGCGTGAGAGGGACCTTTAGTCGAAGAGTGATATGGTCGTCTTTTTTCAATTCGCGAGCCGCCCAGAAAAACGTGTCGGACCTGCCATCAAAGGCAAATTCGATGGCATGATCGTTATAGATGCTCAAGGATGTCTCGATCAAAGAGCCGTCCTTCGTGGCCTTTTTGGGTGGATCCAGCGGCACGGCGCGATGAATGCCCAGCGCATCGTAAAACTTCATCACCCCATCGAGACGCGCTCGGAAGTCCTCGTAGTTTTTCTTTTCCTTGGGCAGCCAGGCGATTTCCGCGAGGGCGGCGATGCGCGGAAAGGCCATGTATTCGACTTTTTTCCAGTCTTTCATGTATTCCGTCCACAACTGCGCCTGCACCCCTAGGATCTGCTTGCGCTCCTTCTCATTGCGCGCCACCGATGCGGGATCGTATCCATAGAGTTTCGAGACCGGCAAAAACCCGCCGATCGCTTCGTATTCCGGCCCTTTGGAAAGCTCCTCGCTGGCCGAGCGTTGGTAGTGATCGAGGTAAGCGAAGGCGTTCGGCGCCATCACCACGTTGTTGCCGAGATCGAGCGCGTGCTGCGCCCACTTCAGATCGCGCCAGACCATCATCGTCGCGGATTTCGGCAGTCCGCCTTCCTGAATCTCGTCCCATCCCACCAACGAACGGTTTTTCGAGGCGAGAAATTTTTCGATGCGTCGGATGAAATAACTTTGCAGCTCATCGGCATTTTTTAGGCCCTCGCGCTGCATCACTTCCTTGGCGAACTTCGATTGGTTCCACTGCGATTTCGGCGCCTCATCGCCGCCGATGTGAATGAATTTCGAGGGGAACAGTTCGCACACTTCTGTCAGCACGTCTTCGAGAAAGGCGAAGGTTTCCTCCTTTGGCGCAAACACGTAGGGATGCACGCCCCAGCGCGTCATCACCTTGGGATTGTAGTTGGGAATGTCGGTATTACCGAATTGCGGATAAGCCGCTATGGCCGCCGCGGCGTGACCGGGCAGTTCGATTTCCGGCACGATGGTGATGTGCCGCGCACTGGCATACGCCACCAGCTCTTTCACCTGTTCCTGCGTGTAGAAGCCGCCGTAGCGCTTGCCATCGTCGCTGTTGCGATTGCCATAAGGCGGTGTGGAATCACGAAACGCTCCGACTTCGGTGAGTTTGGGGTATTTTTTGATTTCCATGCGCCAGCCCTGATCCTCAGTGAGGTGCCAGTGAAAGACGTTGAGTTTATGAAAGGCCATTTGATCGATGAATTTCTTCAAATCCTCGAGCGGGAAAAAATGCCGACCGCAATCCAGATGCATGCCGCGCCAGGCGAATTCGGGTTCATCGGAAATCCGTAACGCGGGCACTTTGATCTCTTTTGTCGACATGGGTGCGCTCGCAGGCAGCAACTGCAAAAGCGTTTGCGCTCCCGCAAAAGCGCCTGCCGCATCCTTGCCGATGATTTTCACTCCTGCCTCAGCCACCGTCATGCGGTAGCCTCCATTTTTGAGCGGCAGAGTCGAATCGATATCGAGCACGATTTCCGATGGCAAATGAATGCGCCATTCTTCTGCTACCACTCGCGCCTCACCCCCAGTCAAACGTCTGATTTTTTCCGCAAGCAAACCACTTTCGGCTGCCAGCTGTCGATCATGGCGGATCGCCGTCGCGGAGCTAAAAACGAAAAATCCGTCTTGGCTCTGTAACTCCTTCGGCAAAGGAATGAGAGGAAGACTTTGCGACATGGCATGCACCGACATTGCCATCAAAATCATTGTATGTTTCATGTGTACAGAAAAGAACCGTGCTCAAGCATTGATTTGCTGGCAAGAAAAAACCATAAGATTGTTGGCAATTCATTCATGGAGATGAAAATGAGAAAATTTTTGAACAAGCGATCACAACAAGTGCCTAAAACAATCATTTTCAAAAATTCTTGCTACTCCATCCGCATAAGCAAGCACCATCAAATCAATCAATCGTTTGATTAAAGCGCATGTCCTTGAGTGAGTCAACCGCGTGGATACCGAGGGAACTTTCACGATCCAGTCGAGCGATACTCTGACGGGAACATGGGAAAATGTCATGACACTCCACATCGAGACAAACGCCAACCAGCATGCCATCGTTTTACCGAATCATGGTGCGAAGCGTTTCTATCGCGTTTTCTATCAGGCCCCACCACTGCCATGATCGAGAAGTCGCGGCTCATCTAGAGCCTTGCATTCCCGCCCTTTTCCTGCATGCTTGCAGAACATTTGATGAAACGCCCCGCACTTTTTCTTTTCATACTTATCGCCTCTGGGCTGCTCATAGGGCTGACGCTTCACTTGTCTGATCTCTCGATCCAGCGCAGGGATTTTCATTTGAAAAATCCTCAAGGGGCCCATCGCCCGTTAGGCATGCCTGCTGAAGGTGAGCCGGACCATCGCTTTCATCAATTCGCACCATGGCAACGCTTGGCGCAGCCGGTGGCAACTCGCATTGATATACCCATGGGCTCGGAACACGGCGCGCTGACCTACAACGCCCAACCATTCTGGGCTATGAACGAACAGCGCGGCGGAAATCACACAGGCGATGATTTGAACGGAATCGGCGGCATGAACACCGACCTGGGCGACCCCGTTTTTGCGGCGGCGGATGGGATGGTGGTGTATGCAGGAATCCCTTCACCCGGATGGGGTCGTGTGCTGATTCTGGCTCATCGTTTGGCAGATGGTAGCTCGTTTCAAACGATGTATGCACATCTGCACGAAATCGATGTCGAGCTTGGAATGTTAGTCGGTCGAGGACAACAAATCGGCTCTGTAGGCACGGCGGACGGTCTCTATCCTGCTCACTTGCATTACGAAATTCGCACAGGATATGGTATCGATCTAGGAGCAGGCTACGCGGCTTATCCGCTCAATCGTGTGGATCCTGCACGGTTCCGGCAGAGTCTCGCCGGCACTGCCGATGATCTGCGCCCCGCTGCAGCGCGCCTGCTCTTCGCTGGATCTGCGGCTTCATCCCGGCCTAAAGTCGATCGTGCAAGCCCTTCACAGGTTCCCGAAACAAAATGAGCCCACCTTCGCGGGGATCAGTCACCGCCATCGCCCACGCCGCTTTGTCTCGCTTCGATAGCGAGCTGGTATGCCACGGCATCCCCGTATTTTTTGATCGAAAACTTCACCGATTGCCGCTGACCGGATGCGGGGCACCATGTGGCTTGCCAGAAATGATAGATCGCGCCGCTCTGAGCTCGAACGATCACGCGTGAAACCCCTACCACGCCAGAAGCATTGCGCGGCGAAGCTTGGCAAACGCGGGGCCGTTGCACCGAGCTCCAGAATTCTCGCTGTTCATCGCGCCATTGTCTTGCGGCCAGCAAGGAAGCCATCATGCCGCCGTGCGTCCTATCGGAAAAAAAACGCGAGACTTTTTCCCCCCTGCATTGCAATCGCACCTGCCAACCATGGCTTCCCACGCTCGGCAATTCGATGCGAGCAATGCCATGATTGTCTCCGAGCCTCGGCTTCATAAAAAAACTCAGGACACCCTGAATCAGGTATCCTGAGTTGTCAATTCGTTCACGCACCGATTAGCGTCCACCGCCGTCGCGACCTCTTCCACCCCAGTCACGCCAACTGCCGCCACCTTCCATCAGTCGTGTTTTTACTTCGTCGCTCAGGCTGGTGGATTGCTGGATGGCTGCTTTAGCGGCCTCTGGATTGGTTGTCATCCACTTCGCGGCACTGACTCCGATGGCCCGTGATCTATCACGCTCATCCGTGATGGTTTCTGCAAGAGCAAAGTTTTCCGCATAATTCGTACCATTATTTGCAAACACATAGGTGCCGATGGCAGTGTCACGCGTTTCTCCTTGGGGGATCTTCTGAATGGCCGCCAAAGCTCCCACACTGTCCTGACGAGCGTAGTTCATCATCACATTGCGCATGGCATCTTCCTGTGCGGCAGCGCCCGAGGAGATCACCAGACTGAATGCCTCGGAGGGATTCTCCCTCGACATACGCTCCGCTACCGTAGCAGTCGCGCGATTGCGCTGCTCTTCATCTGAGAAGGAGCCCAACTGGCGGGCTGCCTCCGTAGGATTTTTGTTTGCCAATCCCTCGAAGGCACGTCGACGAGCATCGTCTTGTTGATCGGTGGGCAGACCGGCAATGAACTGCTGAGCTTCGTCCCAACTCTTTCCGCCCAATGCTTCAGCAATCTGACGGTTAGCGCGCGACTTGTCGTCCCCCTCCAGGCTGGCTGCCAAGTTCATCGCTTTCTGCGGATCGTTGATCGCAATCTGAGAAATGATGGAGCTCACGGCGTTGCCCTTTTCCGAACCATTCAGGGTTTTCGCCCACTTCATTGCATCATCAGGACTTTGACGGGCCCACTCTCCAGCGATGATGGAAGCGGCACCATTGCCCATGGGACCGCCGCCCCCGCGACCACCGAACATCCCCATCATGGCAAACTGCCCGGGGTTTTCGGAATAAAACTTCGAGGCTGCCACCGGATCGACACTGGCCCAACTTTGCATGATGGTGGGGCGCACGAACATGCCGGTGAAACCCATTTTGTCCGAGTATGCCATGGCACTCATCGGATCCGTTTCTGCCCATTTGGCAAACAACACATAGGAAGCCATCATGCGCTCAGGCATCGGAATCCCATCGAGTTTTTTGGCTTCTTCCTCCAGTTGTTCGGGACTCAGACCCGCGTAAAATTCCAGCATCGACTGCATGCGCTGGAGTTGGCCCGGCTTTTGATGGATGTCTTGCGCGGACCTTGGACGCTGAGTGCCCGCGGAGCGATTGCTGGCGGACTCAGAAAGAGAACCGGATCGACTGCTGCGCGACAAGACTTCCGCGGCCTTTTCCTTTTCAGCAGGAGCTGGCTTGTTGTTGTTGCCCACCAGAAAACCTCCGGCAGCACCGAGAAACAAAGTCACAGCTGGATAAAGAAGCTTTTGATTCATAGTATGTTAACGTGTTCATGGGCAGTAACACCGCAAAAGACAGAAGTTGCTTGTGAATTCGATAAAAACTTCCAGAATCCTGTCATGCAACCCCCAGCGAAAACCATTCTCTTTGTCTGCATGGGCAACATCTGCCGATCGCCGGCCGCTGAGATCATTTTCCATCATTATGTGCAAGAGGCAGGGCGTAGCGCGGAGTTTCTCATTGATTCCGCCGGCACCATCGGTCTGCATCAGGGCAATCCTCCCGACCATCGCATGCGCCATCATTTGATCCAGCGTGGTTATGAAGTGTTCGGGACCTCGCGTAAAATCACACCCGCCGACCTGAAGCAATTCGATCTCATACTCGTCATGGACGAGGAAAACGAGCGGAACGTCAAAGCTCTGGATCCATTGGGGCAGCATTCGAGCAAAATCCGCTATCTGACCGAATATGCCACTCAGCATCATATAGGCAAAGTGCCCGACCCCTATTACGGCGATGCATCGGGATTCGCACAAGTCATCGACCTCATCGAAGATTCCTGCAGCGGATTGCTCCGCACCTTATCATGAAACACCAAGTTCTTTCGCTACTAGCGGGTGCATTGATCGGCTTATTTTTGAACCAATGCTCGTTGCCGTCGCGATCCGCTCCGAGAATTCCGGGTCCGGCGGGCAAAGTTCACGCCAAAGATAGTTTGGCCATCGCCCATGCCTATGCGAGTATGAAGTGGATGCCCCGATCGACTCATGTCCGGCATGGACATGATAAGGACGGCATCGAAATTCATACACCAGATCAAACTTTGCCAGATTATGGATACTCGCATGGCTACTGGTGCCCCGATATCATGCAAACTGGAATGCCCTACCAATGGGGGGGATTCGCTACACCTCGTAGCTTTATTCGCAGGATGGAGTGCGGTGACGCAGCGGGCGACATCGCTACTCCCAGCAAACGCATCGGGGGCGATGCTCTTGTCAGCAAAGAAGCCACGGGCATCGACTGCTCAGGATTCATCTCACGCTGCTGGCGCTTGAACCGCTCATATTCCACCGCCCAGCTTCCCGCGATCAGTCACTCCATCTCATGGGGGCAACTTTTGCCGGGCGATATTTTGATCAACGACAGGCATGTCTTGCTATTTGCCGGATGGAAAAATCCAGGATCAATCATCCTCGCCTACGAGGCCGGTCCCTTTCCCGCATGGAAAGTTTCAGCCCATGCGATGGCAACAGAAACTCTGATCCGCCAAAACTACGAGCCTCGCCGCTATCTTCACATGATCCACCAAACACCATGAAATCCATCTACCGCTTCGCGGCTATCGCGCTCATCGTTCTCGGGTTATTTTCTTGGTGGTACTACCAAACGCCACGGATGCTTGCTCGCAAAATTGACGGCTTGATCTCGACACTGCGCTTCGATCCCAGCACCAGCCGCAGCTCCCGCTTGATCAAAACTTCCGGGATCCAATCATACTTCGATGAACAAGTCGAAATCACCTCACCCATCGACAACGCCAATGGAAATTTTTCCCCAGAAGATCTTACAAGCGGCTACAGTTTCCTCACAGAAAATGCGAGGGAAATTAGCATCGAACGGGTCGGCCAGATCTCGTGCGAGCTGGATGGTCCACACGCCACACAACGATTCGATTGTAACGCGAAAGTCTCTGTCAGCCGCTGGCTCAAGAATCTGAACGGCCGCTACGAGGTTACTGTCCATTGGAAAAAAACCAACGATGGCTGGAAAATTCATAGCACCGATTGGAAAGAAATCCCCTAATTCTACTTGCCGAATGAAAATTTTCTGTAACAACATTCGTAGCAGTTATTATCCCTTTTTGAAATTAATATGAACCAAGACTCCCACCAACCGACTCATCGCCGCAATTTCCTGAAAACTCTCGGTGGTATCAGTGCCGGAGTGGCCGCTCTGCCCAGCCTTTTGGAGGCACAGAGCGTTTCCTCCCGTCCCAATCTATCGAAATACATGGGCGATTTCGCCGCACCGAAGTTGGACAAAGTCAAGGTAGCCATCATCGGTGTCGGCGCACGCGGGTCAGGTCATATCTCTCAATTGGCAACCATCGAGGGAGTGGAAGTCGTGGGCATTTGTGATCTGAATGAAAACCGCGCCAAGGGTTCGGAAAAGAATGTCACCGCTAAAGGTCATAGCCCCAAAGTGTATTTCGGGGATGAAAACGCTTGGCAAAAAATGCTCGCTGAGGCCAAGCCAGATGCCGTTTTTATCGCCACCCCTTGGCAGCTCCACGGACCACAAGCCGTGGCCGCCATGAAGGCGGGAGCTCATGCTTTCGTTGAAATCCCCATCGCTCTCAGCATCAAGGAGATGTGGGATATTGTCGACACCTCAGAGGCGACCGGACGTCACTGCATGCTCATGGAAAACGTCAACTATGGTCGTGAAGAGTTGCTTTATTTGAACATGGTTCGCCAGGGAGTGATCGGCGAATTGCTGCACGGCGAGGCCGCTTACATCCATGAACTGCGCGGACAAATGAACGGTGGCAACAGCACCGGTTCTTGGCGCACGCTTCACTATGCCAACCGCAATGGCAACCTCTATCCTTGCCACGGCCTCGGTCCCGTAGCGCAATACATGAGCTTAGCCCGTGGTGAAGACAATTTCCGCCGCATCGTTTCCTTTTCTTCACCCGCTCGAGGCCGCAAACTCTGGGCGGAAAAATCCACCAACCTCACCAAGCCCGAGTTCAAAACCCTCGATTACCAGTGCGGAGACATCAACACCTCCATCATCAAAACGACGATCGGTCGCACGATCATGGTTCAGTGGGATGAAACATCACCTCGCCCCTACAGTCGTCATAACTTGATCCAAGGCACCAAGGGAACGCTCAAAGGCTTCCCCAATGCCATGGCGATCGAGGGCATGACGAAGAGCTATCACGAATGGACCAACTCAGAGGAATTCAACGCGATCGCCGAAAAATACGAGCACCCCTTGTTCAAACGCATGGGAGAACTCGCCAAAAAAATGGGTGGCCACGGCGGAATGGACTTCCTGATGCTCTACCGCATCATCGAATGCCTGCGCAACGGTCTGCCGCTCGATCAGAATGTCTACGAAGGTTGCTTCTGGTCGTCCGTCGCTCCGTTGAGTGAAAAATCGCTCAAGGCAGATGGCATGCCACAGGATTTCCCTGACTTCACCCGCGGCAACTGGAAGACCACAAAGCCCCTTGGCATCATTTCGTGAAGCACTGAGTTTGATCTCGTTGTCCTCCTACTTCCAGCGCTGTTGAGACTCAACAGCGCTGTTGTTTTTGAGGTGGGTCCCGATTGCTGCCATGATCATCGACCAAGGCATACCGAACCTGCCGATTGAGGCGAAAGCGTGATTTGAGGAGGAATCATGCCGTGAGGAGCTGTTCGCGAACCTTACGGAACATCAACCCAAGCTCCCTTGTGGTGGGAGTCCCAACTGAGCTCAGCCAGTTGCACGCCTTTGGCACCCTCGCGCAAAGTCCAACGGAAAGGCTCGCCCGCAACCACATGCTTGAGAAACATTTCCCATTGAATCTTGAAGGCATTGTCATAAGCCCCCTGATCCGGCACTTCAGTCCAGTTATCGTAGAAATTCAATGGACTATCAATATCCGGATTCCACACGGGGCGTGGCGTGACACTCTGATGCTGCACCCAGCACTTGCGCAGACCTACGATGGCGGAGCCTCTCGTACCGTCCACCTGCATGGTCAGTAGATCATCGCGGCGAACTCGCACCACCCAACTGCTGTTGAACTGGCAAATCACGCCGGTATCAGTCTCAAACAAAGCATAAGCGGAATCGTCAGCCGTGCAGGGAAACATTTCACCGGACTCATGGCGACGTTGTGGGATGTGTGTAGCGGCTTTGCAGAAGACTCGGGTCACATTGCCGAATAAATTATCGATCACATAACGCCAGTGGCAGTGCATGTCGACGATCATGCCGCCGCCGTCCTCATTGCGATAATTCCAACTCGGGCGCTGGGCGGGTTGTTCCAGATTCTCGCCGGTAAAGACCCAGTAGCCAAATTCGCCTCGCACGGAGAGAATCTCTCCGAAAAATCCCTGCTCCTTGAGCAACTGGAACTTACGAATACCGGGCAGCCAGAGTTTGTCTTGCACGGTGCCGTTTTTCACGCCGGCTTTTTCCGCCACCTCAGCGATGCGATAAGCTTCATCAGCTTTGACCGCAGTGGGCTTCTCGCAGTAGATGTGCTTGCCCGCAGCGATGGCACGCTCCAAGAAAGGGATACGGTGTGGAGTGCCACTGGCATCAAAAAAGATTTCGTAATAGGGATCGGCTAATACGGCATCAAGATCCGTCGTATATTTCTCCACACCATGCTTCGCAGCAAGTTGTTGAAGTTTGTCGGCATTGCGCCCGGTGAGAATCGGATCTGGCATGATTCGTTCATCACCGCAGACGAGACCTCCTTGCTGACGAATCGCGAGAATGGAGCGCACGAGGTGCTGATTGGTGCCCATGCGTCCTGTGACGCCGTTCATGATGATGCCGATGTTGCGTATTTTCATAAAGTTTCAGTCAAGGTAGGGATTTTGCAGTGGCTGCAAGCTAGCAGCGATTTTTTTGAGAAATTCGTCCTGGTCCTCTGCCCAGTAGCGGTTGGAGAAAATCTCCACCTCGGTCATGCCAGCAAATCCAGCATCTCGCACCCAGGTATCGATGACGCCCACGTTCGCCACGCCCTCTCCCGGCAAGCCGCGGTCTAACAAAACATGACTCATGTCAGGCTTAAAATCACAGACATGAAACGCGAAAAGATGGCCTTCATCGGCACAGCGATCGATCTGCTCCTGCAGGTCCAGTTCCCACCAAACGTGAAAGACGTCCACAGCGATGCCAACCAGCGGATGGGACAGACGCTCTACCATGTCGTTCGCATCTCTCAAACTGCAGACTGCAGAGCGGTCCCCCGCATACATGGGATGCAATGGCTCCACAGCGAGGCGGATGCCGGCGGCCTCGGCGTAGGGAAGGATCTCCTCTAGGCCTTGTTCAATCTGCAAAAAATTATCAGAAGGAATTTGACCAGGAGTGGCGCCGCAAACGAGAACGATCATCGGCAAGCCCAGCGCCTCCGCTTCGTCAATCGCCTTACGATTTTCCAAAATGGCTGCATTGCGCTGTTCGCTCGTCTTCCCGGTGAAAAATCCTCCACGCACCAGCGATACCCCTGCCAATCCGGCATCAGACATTTTTTTCCGCACTCGGCCTAAGTCCTGCCCCGCAACCGTCTCACGCCACACGGAAATACCACCGAAACCATGACGGGCGTAACCGTCGATGCATTGATCAATGCTCCAAGGCTTGGTGGTAAAGGTATGAATGGCAGCGTGATGTAGATCCATGGCAGCAAGAAATAACAGTCGTGAAAATCAACTCATTTTTCATGTTTGGTGCGAGTTACCCGACATGGTAACCGAGTCGCAACGCGCAGTCCCTCATGATACCAGCCTCCCAATCGGGACGTCGTGGGCAGAGAGGATGGGGCTCGGAAGAAGGAATCCGCCCCAGCAAATGCTGGAATACTGCACAACTGTGCTTGTAGGCAGGCACCGCAGCACGGAAACCGACATTCCCCAAGTATTGCAGAGCATCATTCAGTTCATCGTAGCGCTCATCTCCGCTTTCCCAGTAAGCATCGCGCTCCGCAAATTTTTCTGGGCAAAATGCGGCCAAGCCTAACAGATAATCAGAGCCATACTCGACCATGTCTATGCCCAGGTCATTTCCAGTGAAGACCATGAACTCGGGGCGCACTTCATCGCGAATTTGCAGACGACGCAATTCCTGACCGCGATCGAGCGAAGAATGCTTCATGCCTTTCAAAGCGGGAATTTGCATCAATCCGCGCACGGTTTCTTCACAGAAAATCATCCCATTCGGAGCAAACATCCGACCGAGTTCAAAGCCAAAGACCGACTCGTATCCCTCGCATACTTTTGCATAGAGATCCACGATCTGCTTGGGCGACCAATCGTGAAAACGCGTTGTCTGAAAAAGAATGGGTGTGCCTCCATAGCTGACAATTTCATCCATCTCGCGACGATACAGATCGATCAGATCGCCCTCTTTTCCCTCCACAAAAGCACCTGCCGTGAAATCACGGCGACCGGCAATGACCTCCTGCGTCCAACGCAAGACCTGTGTGCGCTCGGCTGCCGTAATGTAGTTGGCATATCCAGTGTCCATATTGACCGCACAACCAAGCCCCGCATTCGTCGTCCGTTCTACTGCCTCACAAAATGCCTTGCCCGCTATGCTCCCATCCTGTTCAAAAGGCAGCAAACAAGCGGCGTAGCCGGTAATTTTCCGACGAAACTTTTTGGCGTGGTGACGATCTTCCAAAGACATGGTGAATCCATGCCACTGGATTTCCTCCGAGGCAAGTCCAGACTCTGCCATAATCACTCATCAATTTCAGCGTTTTTCCTGCAGCCAATGCGCGATCGCCGATAGCGCTGACACTCCCTCCTCGCCCTTCTTTCCCGTAATCTCAAACAAATGATCCGCGATTTCGCGTCGTCGCTGATCCGACCAGAAAACCGAGCGCTCGCGAAAGGTCACGATGGCCCTGCTCTCCTCAGGCCGCAAGGATACCGTAGGGCGCTGTGCTTTCAGCGGCGGCGGACCAGAACTTTCCGGCACCACCTCGCTGCGCTCATAGACCACCACCGTTCCTGCAGCAAGATCACCCAAGCGTTGAAAACGCTTTGTTGCTAAGCAACTCACCACACCCGGCAAGCCCCAGAACGGTGGATGGATGTCGACCACACGCAGGAAATTACGCACGATAGACTGTGACCATGTGATCGGAGCGCCGGATGGCTGAATCACACGCAAACCACAAATTTTCTTGCCCAAGCTAGCTCCCCACCCACTCACTTCGAAAATCACGGGATACCACCATGACATCAGAAAGCCCGACAACATCATCACCCCTGTCACCACATGCTCACCCGTCATCCATCCCGCTATGCTCAAAAACAGACCTAACAAAAAAAGTGTGAGCATGATCACGAGCATATCGATGAACCAAGCCAATCCTCTCAATAGAGGGCCAGCGATACGGAGCCGGATCTCCACTCCTTCCACCAACTCGATCGATTGTAAGGTATCTAGTTTATGGTGCTCGCGCATCATCGCGATTACGCTACGCCGAGGATTCTTGAGTGAAAAGAAAATACGCTTCGCGATTGCGTCGAAACGGCGTATCGTCATGGCGTGCCGCGATCAGCGAACACCCTACAAACGCTGTTGTCTGTCATCTTGGAACAGCAGGACTTTTGTCAATCCCTGTCCGAGCTAGGACAAGGGCAGGAACTGCTCGTGCTCGGTCCCTGTCACGCCGCTTCGCATGCCTATGTCATTTCGGCTTTGAGCAGAATGCATCCACAAAAAACCCTGTGGATCCTTCAGGAACAACCACGTCAACGCGAGCGCCTTGTCTCTGAACTGGAGTGCTGGGACCAGTCCGCTTGGCAGTTGCCTGAGCCCGCCGCGGACCTCGTGGATGGCTCATTGGCCGATCCCGAGGCAGAAGCAGAACGCATGCAGGTCTTCGAGTCACTGCGCCAAGGCAAACGAATGGTCATCATCACTCATGAGGGAGCACTTCAGTCTCCCGCTCCTAGCCCCCAGGAACTGGATGATGCCCGAATGATTCTCAAACGCGGTTCATGCTGTGATCCGATTGAATTGTGTCTCACCCTGAGTCAGGCGGGCTACGAACGAAACAGCATCGCTCATACCCGCGGGCAATTTGCACAGCGTGGCGGCATCGTCGACGTTTTTCCTTGGCACGCATCACAACCCCTGCGACTCGAATTTTTCGATCAGGAAATCGAGTCGATCCGAGAATACGACCCTGACTCCCAGCTTGGCACTCACAAACGCGAAAAAGTCAATCTGACACTCAGAGAGCCAGAAAAAAATGCCATCGCGGCCGATTACCTCGCGGATCATCACCTAGTCATCCGCATCGGTGATGCTACCGAATCCCCCATTCACCTTGATTTGCTCATCAGTGATCATCGGCTAGACGATGATTCTCATGACCCTCTTCGACTCGAAATTCACCCCAGCCCTCTGGGGACATTCGAGGCCGGTGACTTCATCCTCCAAGAAAAAAAACGTGAACAATTTTTTCAGCAGGTTGAAGCGTGGCGACAAGATGGCTGGACAATCGCCATGAGTTTTGCCAATCGGGGTGAAGAGGAACGCTTCCACGAGCTCGCCGGTGATTTCGCCCCCCTGCCCGTTCTGCGCGGTGATCTTCAGGCAGGATTCGTCATACCCTGCTGGAAATTGGCCGTTCTATCTTCATCGGAACTCTTCGGTCGCTATCGCAGTTCCGTCAACAAACGCAAAAACCTGTTAGAGCGCAATCATACGGTGACCGCCCAGATGGAGGAAATCCACTTGGCCGATCTTGTCGTCCACTACGAATACGGGATCGGTCGTTTCCGCGGCATCGAAGTTTCTGAAGACGGACACACCGAAGAGATGGTGATCGAATACCAAAACGGAGCCCTACTCAATGTCCCCCTCGATCAAGCCCATCTTGTTGCCAAATACGTCGGCATGGGAGGCAAGACTCCAGAACTCAGCAAGCTCGGGGGCAACTCATGGAAAAACACACGCAAGAACGCGGAAACGTCGATCTTGGATTACGCTGCTCAAATCCTACGAGTTCAGGCTGAACGCCAAACCGCCATGGGTTATGCCCATCCCCCAGACTCACGCTGGATGTGGGAATTCGAAAACTCCTTTCATTTCACCGAAACCGCCGATCAGCGCCGAGCGATCGAAGAGACCAAACGCGATATGGAAAGCACTGAGCCGATGGATCGCCTGATCTGCGGCGATGTCGGATTTGGCAAAACCGAGGTCGCGATCCGCGCCGCATTCAAGGCGATCACCGGCGGCAAACAGGTTGCCCTACTCGTTCCCACCACCGTGCTCGCCGAACAACACTGGCGCACCTTTCGGGAGCGGATGAGTGATTACCCGGTCCGCGTCGACCTGCTCAATCGCTTCCGCACCCCCGCCGAAACGCGAGGAACCGTGGCTGGATTGGCCGATGGCTCGGTGGACATTGTCATCGGCACCCATCGCTTGCTCTCAGGAGACATCTGCTATCACAATCTCGGTCTCGTTGTCATCGATGAGGAACAGCGCTTCGGGGTAAAACATAAAGAGAAATTCAAGGAAATCTTTCGTCACATCGATATCCTCACCCTATCCGCCACACCCATCCCGCGCACGCTCTACATGGCACTGATGGGCACGCGCGATATGTCCACCATCGATACCCCACCGCCCAATCGAACGCCCGTACACACCACCATTTCTCCCTACGATGAACGCATCATCCGCGAGGCAATCATGCGCGAAATGAAACGCGGTGGGCAGGTGTTTTTCCTGCATAATCGAGTCAAGACCATCGATCACATGCGCCGCAAACTCCAGGAGCTTGTGCCTTCTGCCCGCATTCTCATCGGCCACGGGCAAATGGAACAGGATGAACTCGAAGTGGTGATGAAAACTTTCGTGAAAGGCGATGCTGACATTCTATTGGCAACCACGATCATCGAGACAGGGATCGATATCCCCAATGCCAACACGATTCTCATCGACCGTGCTGATCGTTTCGGCCTTGCCGATCTCTATCAACTACGCGGACGAGTGGGCCGGGCAGGCGAAAAAGCCTACGCCATCCTGCTGCTACCGCGTGACATGTTGGCACAGGGTGACGCGCGCAAGCGCATCCAAGCGATTCGTCAATACACTGCACTCGGCTCTGGCTTCAAGATTGCGATGCGTGACCTCGAAATCCGCGGTGCCGGTAATTTGCTTGGCACCAAGCAATCCGGACACATTGCTGCAGTGGGATTCGATCTCTATTGCAAACTACTGCGTCAGTCCGTCGATCGCCTCAAAGGTCGCAATACTCCACAGCGGGCGGACACCTCTTTGAAAATCGACTGCGTAGCTCTCACGGAAACGGAATACCGCGGCAACGATTTCCATGCGCCAAAGTCAAAAACCAAAAGTCCTCCCTCAAACCTTCTCTCGCCTCCTACCATCATCCCCGCGTATCTTGCTAAGGATTTCATCGATGACACCAAGCTCCGCGTGCACGCCTATCGAGAATTGGCAGAATGCCTCACGGAAAAGGAAATGGATGCTTTGGAAAAAGCCTGGCGCGACCGATTTGGTCGGTTCCCCGATTCCGTTAGCAACCTCTTCATTCTCACTCGAATCAAGCTACGTTCCGCGTGCAAAAAGATCTCCAGCGTTGAACTCAATGGCCAGCGCTTGACTCTCATTCGCAACAAACATCCCATCACGGTCGATAACCGGCATCCGCGCTTAAAATCCATACAACCGACCGAAAAACTGACAGAAATCCTGAAGATGCTAGAAACTTTGTAGCTTCGAGAAAATGACGAGAGACATTCAAAGACCGCATTCTTCAACAGCTGATTGCAGCGCAGCCACGGCGTATCCCAATTCATCCACTGTGCTGCAAAGCGGCGGCATCAGCACCACCGTGTCGCGAATGGGTCGCGTCAGAAGCCCATACTTGCGTGCCGCATAACAAACCCTTGCTCCCATCTGCTGATCCGCAGGATAGGCCTCACCATTCGCATCTCGCAACTCTATGCCTGCAATCATGCCACAAATTCGCAAGCGATGCTGACGAAATGCCTGGCGCAACAAATCGGAAAATGCCTCGATTTTCCCCGGCAGCATCTCGATCACTTTCTCTTCCGTAAAAATTTCCAAGTTGGCCAAAGCAGCGGCACAGCCGAGCGGATTGGCGGTGTAACTATGACCATAGTAGAAAACATGCTCCTTGCCCTCAAACACACGATAAATTGCGTTCTTCGTCAAAGTCGCAGCGAGAGGAAGATACCCCCCGGTCAATCCTTTCGCCAAACAGAGAAAATCAGGAATCACTTGCTCCTGCTGGCAAGCGAACATTGACCCAGTTCTGCCAAAACCTGTCATCACCTCATCCAGGATGAGATGCACACCGTGGCCATCACACCACGCCCGCAGATCACGCAGCATCCCCTCGGGCCAGAGGTGGATCTGATTCACGCCCTGCACGAGCGGCTCGATGATGACAGCGGCAATTTCAGCAGAATTCAAAGATTTCAGTTCCTCGAGATCTCGCACGAAAGTTACGGGCATACCGAACTTGCGAAACCGATCGAAAAACAAACTCACACCACCCAAGGATGCTGCGCCCATGGTGTCGCCATGATAAGCATTGTCAAAAGCCACCAAGCCCACGCGCTTCGGCTCACCCGTTTGCATGCGGTATTGCAATGCCATTTTCACAGCGCACTCCACAGCCGTCGATCCGTCATCGGAAAAAAATACGCGGGACAGGGAGTCTGATGGGAAAAATCCACAAAGACTTGCAGCCAACTCGGAAGCGCGGGGATTGGCGAAACCCAGATAGGACGTGTGTGCCACATCCTCCAACTGCTCACGCAAAGCTGCATTCAAAACGGGATGCGCATGACCATGAATGTTGGTCCATATCGAGGAATTGCCATCGAAATAACGACGTCCCTCGGAATCCCATAACCATACTCCCCTACCACGTACGAGCACCAGCGGCTCAAATGCGGGATCACACCACTCACGCTGATCCGTGAAAGGATGCCAACAATGCCTGCGATCTTGGCTCAACCACTGCGCGGTATGTTCATTCATCAGCAGACTCGTTTTTGATGCCGAAATCCTTTTCGAGCAACTTATCGATCTTTTCAATGATGCTCCAAGAGCCCCTCTTGCGTTGATAACGTTTCCACAAAATATCCCGTAACATCTGCCATAATTCAGCATCGGGATGAGGAATCGGCTCCCAATCAGGATCGGTCTTAAGGGTCTTTTGGAATTTCCACGTGCCCGCGTGGTGGGTGGCACGAAAATAACGCGTGCCTTCTTCTGTTTTTTCCCGCCATTCGTGCGCTTCCATGTCCGCATCATGCCACGCAATGGGTAGGGATTGGCAATGAAAAAAACGTGCCATGCCGGTATCGTGACAAAAAACGTGCTTCAACTTGCCACCCGACCACACACACCATGAAACCTCTTTCCTATGCCATCACTGAATTTTTGTCAGATCCTGCGGAATCCCCTTATGGGACAGGGATCCATTACTTGCATGCTATTGGAAACAACAGATTTTGCTGATCACATCGCATGACTTCTTTTTATGTCGTTTTTTTCTACTCATAAAAAAACACCTATAAAAAGTAGAGTATCTATGAGGATGAATGACTGAGAGTGTAACAGCTTGTTGATCGATCAATGCTCTTCACAGCCGGCCCTTTCATGAGATCTTCCCGAAAAAAGATTTTTCCGCTTGTCCCCTTCGCTATTGTTCAAGAAGATCCACTCCGCGCAGGGGCTCAACAGCAGGAAAAACGAAGTCTCCGATCAGGGCTTTGGTATCATAGCATCCTTCTGATGATTCGCTCAACAACCCTGAAACAAAATGACTGGAGCGGCACATAACGACAACAGCCACTATCGCGAGCAAAGGACCATCATGCTCGTTTCCTTGGGCGTGGCCGTAATTTTGTTAGTTCTGAAAGCTTGGGCGGCATGGACTACCCATTCCTCGGCATTGTATTCAGATGCCGCAGAATCCTTCGTGCATTTGATCGCAGTCATCATTGCCGTTCGCGCTTTGCAACTCTCGCACAAACCCGCGGATGACGAACACCACTTCGGCCACGACAAAGCCGCTTATCTATCTGCGGGCTTCGAGGGTGCCATGATTTCCAGTGCGGCTTTGTTCATCTACTACGAGGCAGGACGTCAACTCCAGCACGGTGTACAAATCGAAAAAATCGGCTTGGGCGCGCTGCTTGCCGGAGCGGCTACTACCGTCAATTTTTTGTTAGGTGTGGCGCTTCTCCACATTGGGAAAAAACGGCATTCGCCCGTTCTCAGAGCCAACGGTCATCACGTGATGACGGATGTCTCTACCAGCGTGGGCGTGCTCATCGCCCTCGCACTGGTCCATTTCACCGGCTGGCTGTGGTGGGACCCTATCATCGCCATCATCGCCGCCACCAATATTCTCTGGACGGGCATCAAGCTCGTGCGCTCCAGTCTGGATGGTCTCATGGATGCCGCAGAACCAGAAACAGAAGCACGCATCCGCACATTGCTCGATGAACTGATGCAAAAAAACGATTTCCGTTACCATCACTTGCGACATCGGCACTCCGGTCACACGCACTGGGTGGAACTGCACCTCGTCTTCGCCGATGAAACCACGGTGCAAGACGCGCACGAAGTCGCCACTAGGGTCGAATCCGCCATCAGTGATTTGCTCGCTCCTTACGGCCGCATCATCACCCACCTCGAACCGCGCTCTGCGGAGGAAAAAGATGAGATCTGGGAGGGAATGCGCGGCATGAAAGAGTCTTGATGCATCGGGAGCTAGTCCCTAGTGTGCGTTCATGCAAAATGCATTTTACAACGCGTGGGATCGCGAGCGAATCTCAGGGAGATCGGATGAAAACGATTTCCGCTCCTCATTTCAGATCGATCGCGACCGCGTGTTGCACACGCCCACGTTTCGCCGCCTGCAGAACAAAACGCAGGTATTCTGGAGTGGTGAGTATGATTTCTATCGAACACGGCTGACTCATTCGTTAGAAGTGGCTCAAATCGGGCGATCGATCTGCCACTGGCTGCAATCACGCGCTAGTGGTCCATTGCGGGCGGATTATTTCATCGATCCCGACCTCGTCGAGGCGGCTTGTCTTTCGCATGATTTGGGACATCCTCCTTTTGGTCACGCGGGTGAAAAAACCCTGAATTTCCTGATGCAGGATCACGGTGGATTTGAGGGCAACGCCCAGACGCTGCGCATTCTGACGGAAAGGATCTTTTCCGCCAAACGCACTGGCATGGATCCTAGTCGAGCTTTCCTCGATAGCATTCTCAAATACAAATCACTGTGGAGCGAACTGAAGACCCTCACGGGGAAGAATCCGAAAAACCATTTTCTCTACGATGACCAGCACGCCATCCTCGACTGGGCCATGGGCGGCCACGACTTCCCGATCGAATTATCGCCGGGGAAAGCACGCGATTCCTTCAAGTCCATCGAATGCCAGATCATGGACTGGGCAGATGACACCGCCTATTCGCTCAACGATATCTCCGACTGTGTGCGTGCCGGCTTTCTCACCACCGACAAAATCCACCAGTGGGCGGAAAAAAACGGCATCCATTGTGAAGCAGGAGGCAGTTTGGAAAAACTCATGGAAGCCATCCGCGGCGGCAAGGTCGATCCCTTCATTGGCAAACGGATCGGTCGTTACATCCAGTCCACGAGTCTTCGTGAATGCGTCAATTTCCTTTCACACCAGAGCATGCGCTATCGCTACGAACTGATCGTCGATGAAGATGTGCGGCGCGAGTCTGAGTTATTCAAGAAGCTCGCCTTCGAGGTCGTGTTCCTCTCGCCCCAACTCAAGCAACTCGAGCACAAAGGCAACCACATGCTACACCAGTTGTGGGATCTGCTTGAAAAACGCTACATCTCTGCAGGTCAGATCGATGGACAAAACTTCCAAATCCTCAGCAACGATACCGCTGGAGAAATCGACCAGACGTCCGACTCTTCCGCCAAAGCGCGATTGATCTGCGATTTTCTCGCAGGCATGACGGATGGCTACGCCTCACGCATGTATAAGCGCTTGTTTCTGCCCGACTTCGGCTCCATTCACGATCTGATCGGCTGACCTAACGAAAACGGCGCAATCCTTCAGCTGACTCTGATTCACGCTGGCGCTGTTGCTCCTGCCGCTCACGCATCGACTCCTGCTGCTGACGCATTTGCTGCTCGCGCGCAGCTTCTTGCTGCTCGCGCATCGCTTCCTGTTGCTGACGAAGTTGCTCCTGACGTGCGGCCTCCTGCTGCTCGCGCATCGCTTCCTGTTGCTGGCGAAGTTGCTCCTGACGTGCGGCTTCCTGCTGCTCGCGCATCGCTTCCTGTTGCTGACGAAGTTGCTCCTGACGTGCGGCCTCCTGCTGTTCGCGCATCGCTTCCTGTTGCTGGCGCTGTTGCTCCTGACGTGCGGCTTCCTGCTGCTCGCGCATCGCTTCCTGTTGCTGACGAAGTTGCTCCTGACGCGTGGCCTCCTGCTGCTCGCGCATCGCTTCCTGTTGCTGACGAAGTTGCTCCTGACGTGCGGCCTCCTGCTGCTCGCGCATCGCTTCCTGCTGCTGACGAAGTTGCTCCTGACGCGTAGCCTCCTGCTGTTCGCGCATCGCTTCCTGCTCCTGACGTGCGGCCCCCTGCTGCTCGCGCATCGCTTCCTGCTGCTGAAGTGCCTGTTCCTCGCGAGCTTTTTCTTCTGCCTCACGCATTACGGCAGTTTGTTGTCGCCGCGCTTCTTCGAGCGCAACCTGCTCTGTTTGTTGTTTCTCACGCTCCTGAGCTTGCAGGTTCATGCGAGTCTCTTGCTCCATTGCCTCACTTTGCTTTTTCTCGTATGCGGTCTGTTCCGCTTTTTTCAACGCCTGTTGTTCCGCAGCGCGCTGCTCATCCATCACGCGCTTGCGGGCATCTGCCATTCGCTCTTGCTGCAGACGATTCTGGTTTTGCATACGATCTTGATCGATTTGCTGCTGCACTCGAGCCGCCTGCTCCTGAGCTCGACGCATCGCGTTGCCTTCCTGAACCGATGGCTCACGTGGCAAGGATGCTTGTTCTTGTCGGCCTTCCGTCATCGGAATCGTATCCGATGTTTGCGGCCATGTTGGCTCTTTCTGATCACCCCTTGGCTGTTGCATTGGTTCTGTCTGAATCATGGGCGCGACGGGTGGATTCACCTCATCCCTTCCACGGAAGTCATTTCCTCTTCCCGGGCGTTTTCCCTCTTTCGCCAGACCAGAAGGTCCACTAAGCAGCGGCGAAGAACCAGTGGATTCCGTTCGAGCCGAGTCGCCGATTTCCGCCGACTCTGGAGACTGACTGCGCAGATTGCCTTCAGATACATCTTGCAGCGTGGACGAAAGCTCCTCGCGTTGAAGGGAGATTTTCTCCCGTAGGGCGATTCGTTCGGACATCTTGCGAGATAATCCCGTGCGCATCGATTGCTCCGCGCGTTGCATTTCCTGTCTGCGCTCTTGGGCAAAACGCTCACGAACCTCTGTGGCGATGTTGTTTTCTCGGATCACCTCATCCTGCAGAGGCTGGGACTCGATGGTCCTCGGACGTAAGGCGCCGTTCCATGGGACATGAAAATCAGGAGCATGAATGTTCATTCGCTCGCCTCGCGTCGCAACATATCGAAGCGGATCCAAATGAGTGGGAGGGGTTGCCACAAAGTCACATTGATAACGCGGCAAAGGAGTGCTGACTTGACGGGACACAAAATCGTAAGAGAGACCCTCACAATGAACACGCCGCTGATCCCATCGATAACCACCGCAGTAATTTGTTTGCTGATAGATGCGCAAACAATCGTTCAACGGCAACACGACATTGACGATCGCAGATCCCATGGTGCTGATCCTGACAAAACTGAAGCAACTTGGGCTGATTCCTGCGGCATGTCCGTAGTTGCTTTGCCAGTCGCTGCCTCGCCAATACAAAGACTCTGGAGGCAAGGGAGCCCACCCCACGTATTCCGCTCCGGATTTCCAGCATACCCAAGCGGGTGCCCACTGGCTGCCGGGAATCCAACACCATCCCGTATTTCGCAACAACACCCAGCGACCATAATGATAGGTCGCCCAACCAAAAGACTCCGCGGAAGACCATGTCCAACCTAGGTCGGTGTAAACCCAACGCCCCACTGTGTAGGGGCGCCAATTACGATCGCTCCGACAGATCGAAGGACTCCACACATAACCATAATCGGGAGATTGAAACCAAGATCCTTGACTACCCAGTCGCTCGTAAAAAATACTATAATCATAGTCGCCCGTCGAGGAATCTGAGACAGCAGGAGCAACCTGCGGAGTCGAAGCAGGGACTGGCGCAGCCTGTCGTTTTTCCTTTTCGGCCTCCGCCGCTGCTGTCGCATTCACCTCCGCCGCTGCTGCCGTGGCGCGATCTCTCTCCCACTTCACTTTTTCCTTCTCCAAAGCCCACTCTTCATCGCTCAAGCGCTCTCCCCGGTTTTGCAAGGCATCGCGCTGGAGGCGCAATTCTTCGCGCTCCATCGCCAACCTTTCCAGTTCAATTTCCCGCCGTAGCTTTTCCTCCTGCTGCTCTAAGGTGCGCAACTCCGTGGCAATTTCGTTTGCCTTTTGCGCATCGGCGGCAGCATGGGCAGCAGGCGATGATTTTTTCGAGCAGGAAGCAACCGCCAGTGACAACAGCAGAGCAAACAAGAAATGTTTCATAAAGTGTGGGAATGATTTTCCGAGCTTGAGACGAGGGAAACCGCACTTTATTCAACAAGATTTCACCTCGCGAAGATCACATCTAGGGGGCCATCAGGCCTGCTTGTCACGCTTCAACAAAAACGGCTTACCACGAAGCTTCGCTTTCGAAAGCGCACGCAAGGTTTTCTCCACGCACTCTTCCGGCACTTCGATGATGGTATGCCGCGGGAATAGCTTGATGTGGCCCAGACTGCCGTCTGGCACCTGACCCTCGCGATAAAACATCCCGACCAAATCCTTGGCGTTAATGCCATGGGTTTTACCGAGATTGAGAAACAGCTTGGCCATGTCTCCTGCATAGGAATTGGAGCGCTCCTGATTGCGATCAGGACGATGCGGTGTGTTGTCTGATCGATCGAATTTTCCGCTACCAGTGGCAGCAGCGGCGCTGTCTTCAGCAATGCTCTGCCCCTTGGTACTCGTGGCCTCGCGCAACAGAGTAAACAAAGCACCCGCGATATCGGTCGCCGTATGACCCTGATCCAGCAAACGCTCAATGTAGGGCTCGTGTCCTTCAAAACTCCCCGCCTCGAGACGGTCGCGCACGGTATCATAGAGAGCATCCGCACGGCGATCCTCCACCTCTTCCTGCGATGGCACGCGATGACGCGGAATCTTTTGACGAATGGTACGCTCGATGTTTTGCAGTCGATACAAATCACGACCGAACACAAAGGTCACGGCCCGGCCGGCACGCCCCGCGCGCCCCGTGCGCCCGATGCGGTGCACGTAGTCCTCTGGATCTTGCGGCACATCATAGTTGAAAACGATATCAATCTCCTCAATGTCGATGCCGCGGGCAGCCACATCCGTTGCCACCAGCACCTCCACCTTGCCCTCGCGAAAACGTTGCAGCACACGCTCGCGCATTTGCTGGGTCACGTCACCATGCAAGCGATCCGCAGGATAACCGCGCGCCAACAAAGCTTCGGTGCATTCATCCACCGCTTTTTTGGTATTGCAAAAGACAATCGCCAACCGCGGATCCTCCAAATCCAGCAAACGACAAAGCACCTCGACTTTCGAACGCTCGCGCACTTCGTAGTGACGTTGTTCGATCGAGTCCACCGTCAATGCCTTGCGCTCGATCTGCAGCATTTGCGGTTCTTTGCCGAATCGCTTGATCAAACCTTCCACTCCACGGTTCATGGTCGCGGAAAAAAACATGGTCTGACGACTGGCGGGCAACTGTCCCAGCAGTTCTTCCATTTCTTCTCGGAAACCCATGTCGAGCATGCGGTCGGCCTCGTCGAGAATCGTCATTTTGATTTCCGATGGATCAAAGGAACCACGACGCAAGTGATCGAGCAAACGCCCGGGCGTGCCGACGATCAATTGCGCGCCGTCTTCCAGCGCGCGGAACTGACGGCCAATGGGCGCACCGCCGTAAACAGGCACGGCATGGAGTTTGGGCAAACGTGCGCCCAATCGGTGCACCTCCTCGCATACCTGGATGGCAAGCTCACGCGTGGGGCAAAGAATCAGCACTTGCGGCTTGCGGCGGTTGATGTCGATCTTGGCCAAGGCCGGCAGCACAAATGCAGCAGTCTTGCCCGATCCAGTTTGAGAGAGCCCGACGATATCATGCCCTTCGAGAGCAACAGGAATGGCCATCGCTTGGATGGCGGAGGGGCGTTCGTAGCCCAGTTTTTCAATGGCTTCCAGCAAAGGCACGGGGAGCCCGAGTTCGGTAAACGGCGTAGTATTCATAATCTATCAGATCGATGCTCCTACTTCATTCATCCGTGAAAATTGTAGGCACTATCCTACGGGATAATACATCGGATGCAATGGATAGCACAAAAATCCAAGATCTGGCAAGGATGAACTGTCGCGCCCCCCGAAACAGCAGATGATCGAGAAACAAAAATTTCCTGATTCCGTGCTGGACGCATAAGCACGATTCGTTAAAACGGCACGCCGCAACGCATGTTTGCGCCAAACAAAACGACCTACTTACGATTATGGACATTCAAATTGCCTCCCTTTGCGACTTCGCTGCAGACTACCAAGGAAAACTGGTGGTGACCGGCGTGTTCGATACCCTTGCCGCCCGTGCCATGCCCGTCGTGCACCCTCATTGCGCCCTGGCCCTGCGTTTCTGCTTTACCCCCGATGATGCCGGACGTCATAAACTCTCCATCACCATCATCGACGAGGACGGAAATGCTCTCGACCCGAATAACATGCCCATCGAGCCAGAGTTCGATGTCGCCCTCCCTAACAATGTTCCCTTCCTGACTCGCAACCTGATTCTTAACCTGCAAGGTCTGCGCTTCCCCCATGCGGGCATTTATTCCGTAGACATCGGTTGCGATGGCGAAGTGATGGCGCGCATTCCGATCCGAATTCTCCAAGTGAACGCCGAAGGCAAACCTGTCTAATCACTGGTTTCTCCGTCTATGCAGGGAGGATCGTTCATGCGGTCCTCCCTTTTTTTGTGAACCGCAAGCCGGCTTTTGCTTGAGAATGCTCCTAGCTCTGTCAAGATGCACCTATGAAAGACATTCAATGCGTCCTGATCACGGGAGCCTCCGCAGGACTGGGTGAAGAATTCGCCAGACAACTCGCTTCGCGCTGCCATAGCATCATTCTCGTTGCCCGACGCGGCGACCGTTTGGCAGCGTTAGCGGGAGAACTCGCGGCTCAGCACGACGTGAAATTGCGTTGTTACGAGGCCGACCTATCTGATACCGCTCAACGCCAGCAACTTTTCGATGTCTTGGCGGCACAATCCATTTACCCCGATCTCCTTATCAATAATGCCGGCATGGGCGACTATGGCACCTTCGCCGATGCATCTTGGGAGAAACTGGAAACCATGATGCGCGTCAACATGGAAGGTCTCACCCACCTGACTCATCTGTTCCTACCCGCCATGCAGTCGCGTCAACGAGGTTCCATCCTCAACATCAGTTCGCTCGCCAGCATTCTTCCCATCCCCGACTTTGCCGTTTATGCCGCCACTAAGGCTTATGTCTCAAGTTTCTCGGAGGCGCTTCGCATCGAACTCCGCGAACACGGTATTTCCGTGCTCGCCGTATGCCCCGGACCAGTGCATACCGAATTCGGCAAAGTCGCAGCACGAACCGAGGGGGAAACGTTCGATGGTATGCGTGACTGGTTCTATGTTCGCAAAGAACAGGTCGTGGCCGAAGCGATTCGTGCCATGGATGCCGACAAAGCGCGGGTCTACCCAGGCTGGCAGATAGCCCTCGCGGCGGCAGGCATCTCGCTCCTTCCCCTCGCGTTGTTGCGACTCGTCATGGCCACCCGCCCGCGCCGAGCCTCCACTGGAGAATGACGGTCCATGGATTTTTTCTACGCAAAAACATTTTCCCTTGCCAAAACAGCGGGGCTTCCCCATAACCCTCGCACCTCAATGCGCGGTTAGCTCAGTGGTAGAGCACATCCTTCACACGGATGGGGTCGCAGGTTCGAACCCTGCACCGCGCACCATTTTCCAAAGGGAAAAACTCATAAAACCCATGATGAATCAAGGTTTAGAGCCGATTTTGCGCTAACTTCTTTAGATGGCAGACTGTATTGGTAAGGTTTATATTCCACTCCGAAACATCATAATCATCATATCGACTCTGGCCCGATTTCTGAGGAATGCCTCACTACAGAAACCTGAAAAATTCACAAATCCGAAATTTTTTGGTTTTTTTTCTTGTCATTAAAGAATTTCATGGCAATTTGGTTTCGCTATGAAGCTAAACAAACTAATTATTGCATCTGTCGTTACGGCTACAGCTTATGCTGGTCAGACCGCTCCATCTACCTCTGACAACGGCGCCTATGTCGAAGCTAGCGGTGTTTACAACAACTTCTCGAATGAGATTGAAGCCCAAGGTTTCCGCGTAAACGGTGGTTTCGATCTCGGCAACGGACTTTCTCTCGATGCACGTTTCGAAAACGGTTACACGAACGAAACAAGCATCGGCGGACCCAGTGGTTCAGAATTGAAATTCAACGAACTCCGCGCTCTGGCACACTACACACAACAGATCAACGATGGCGTATCCCTAATCGGCGGTCTCGGTTATGGTAAGACTGGACTCACCTACTCTGGTGTGGACCTTATCTCGACCGAAGGCCTTCTGGCTGACGTCGGCGTTCAGTTCCAAGCTGACCGCTTTTCTGCTGGTCTTTCCTACACCCACCTGTTTTCATTGCACACCGCTAGCTTCAACTTCGGCGGCGATTCACAAATCGAAGACGAAGACATCGGACTCCTTGAGGGCACACTTGGTTACCAAGTGAACGACAATGTTTCCGTAATCCTCTCCGTTCAAACGCAAGTTTTGGGAGATACAGTTTTAGAGAAACAACTGGCTGCTACCCTGGGTCTGCGCTACAGCTTCTAATCCTACTCGCTCATCAACCATTTAAGGTATGGACGCAAGTCCATACCTTTTTTTTATCATCGTAAGATCCATGCATATCCTTTTCGCCTGTAATGCAATCTCCATGAGAAAAAACAATTCGCACAGAGAATTTCAATGTCAATGATCTGCATCGGTGAGCCATAACTCCCTTGCTTTCACGTATCCGACTGTATGAAACGCTTCAAATTTCTCTTGCTCTGCCTCGCTTCTTTGGTGACGCCCTTTTGTCTCTCGCTGCTGTTGACGTATTCCGCCGTTGCCGCAGAGGATACGTTCTCGCAAAAACTTGTCCTGGCCGCGCGCGCGCAAGTAGGCGTGACCAAGACATATGTGGCCGATTACGTGAAACTCGACTACCCCCTGGGCGATGTCTCCCCAGATCGCGGCGTGTGCACCGATGTGGTGATTCGGGCGCTGAGAGCTTGCGGTCACGACTTGCAGGTATTGGTGCATCTCGACATGAAACAGAATTTTTCCGCCTATCCCAAGAACTGGGGGTTGAAAACCACGGATCGCAATATCGATCACCGCCGAGTGCCCAATTTGATCACCTACTTCACCCGCAAAGGCATGCGTCATCCCCATAGTGATGACCCAAAACGCTTTCAACCCGGCGACCTGGTCACCTGTCTGGTCGCGCAAAATCTTCCCCACATCATGATCGTCAGCAATCAACGCGGACCATCCGGTGACTTCATGGTATTGCATAACATCGGTGCCGGCGCCCAGGAGGAAGACTGCCTTCACCGTTACCCACATACCGGTCATTTCCGCTGGAAATAAGAGAAAAACCGACCCAGCACGGGTTGACTTGGCAAAGTGATGGCGACCCCCGCGAGGTATTGACTTTGCTTCCCACAGGGAAAGATTCTTGCGTCCGGCCACGTAGGAGAATTCATTCATGAAGCGCTCCCTGAATCGATTGTTTCCCCTGCTAGCCTTACCCATCATGTTGCAGGCCGAGGAGAAACTTTCGTTCAACCGCGACATCCGTCCCATTCTCAGCGATAAATGCATCGGCTGCCACGGACCCGATGCCAAGCATCGCGAGGCGGGGCTGCGACTCGACCTTCCCGATGCCGCCTACGCCCCTCTCACCGAGAGCCAAGGTTTTGCCATCGTACCAGGCAAACCCGAGGAGAGCCACGTGATGAAACGGATCGATTCGAAAGATCCGGACTCCATCATGCCGCCGCCCAAAAGTCACAAGACCTTCACCAAAACGGAGCGCGACTTGATTGAACGCTGGATCCGTGAAGGCGCAGAATACCAACCGCACTGGTCCTACACTCCCATCGTGCGTCCGGAGGTGCCGAAAGTGAAGGGCGAGACGAACAATCCCATCGATGCCTTCATCCTCGCTCCATTGGAGAAAAAAGGCATCTCTCCCAGTCCCGAAGCCGCGCCAAACGAATTGCTGCGCCGTCTCAGCCTCGATCTCACCGGTCTGCCGCCATCCCCCGCCGAGGTGCTGGAGTTTGACAAAAATCCCGGCTCCTACTCGCAGAAAGCCGAGAAACTTCTTCACTCACCCCACTACGGTGAACGAATGGCCGTGCCTTGGCTGGATTCCGTCCGCTACGCCGATACCGTCGGTTTCCACGGTGATCAAAACATGCGCGTTTTCGCCTACCGCGACTATGTGATCGACAGTTTCCATCGAAACAAGCCCTTCGATGTCTTCACTCGCGAACAAATCGCCGGTGATCTGTTGCCAAATCCCACTGAGGAACAACGCATCGCTTCCGCATTCAATCGTCTCAATCTGATGACACGCGAGGGAGGCGCACAACCGAAGGAATACCTCGCCAAGTATGCCGCTGACCGCGTGCGCGCCATCGGCATCGCTTTCCTCGGCCAGACCACCGGGTGCGCCGAATGCCACGACCACAAGTATGATCCCATCACGGCAAGAGATTTCTATTCCCTCGCCGCATTCTTCGGCGATGTGCAGCAATGGGGTGTGTATGCGGATTACAACTACACGCCCAATCCCGAGCTCAAAGGAGTGAACAACGACTTCCCTTTTCCGCCGGAATTTGTAAGCCAATCGCCCGCTTTGCTCGATCGCATGAAACGCATCGAACAGGACATTTATCAATTGTTGGAAAAAGCGCCCGTTCCGGATGCCGAGCATCCATCCTGGCAGAAGGAGATGAAGGTTTTCCTCGGCAAGCATCCCGATGGCTGGCAACCACTCCCCGTCTCTTCAGTCACTAGTATCAAAAAGACACCCATCACGGTTCTAGCTGACGGCTCTGCCGCAGCCACTGGCGCTCCGGTCAAAGATGATGTGATCACTTATGATCTCGGCGCCAGTGCCATGACAAACATCGGCAGCATACGAATCGAGGCCTTGCCTGATCCCCTACTGCAAGGGAACGTTGGCCGCTCACCCGATGGACGTTTCGCACTCAGCCCTTCACTAGAGCTCGTCGATGCCCAAGGAAAAGTTACGCCAGTCAAAGTCGCCTTTGCGCAGGCCGACCTTAGCCGACCAGAGGGTTACACGAGTGGTCATGAAAAAACGATTGGTTTTGTTACGACATGGATGAGCGCACCTGCTCTACTAGAGATGCCATCTGATCTCACCAAACGACCTCAGACCGCGGTGCTATGTCTGGCCGTTTCACTGAAAATTCCGGCAGGCAGCAGGTTGATCGCAAAAATCAAATCCGCCGATGTGGGTCGACTGCGTTTTTCCGCGTCGCCCGTGATGAACCCCATTCCTGGACAAGCGGCATTCACACCGCATTTCCTCGCGCAGATGGATAGCAGCAAGGCACCCTATCACCTCTGCCACACTCCGGAAAGTCAACTGCCTACCGAAGTCCGAACTCTTCTCAACGAAATGCGCCACTGCCGCGCTGGCTGGACCCGCACGGTCACCACCGTTTCCGTCCCTGAGGAAAAGAAACTGGTCACGCGCATACTACCGCGTGGCAACTGGCAGGACGAAAGCGGCCCCGTCGTCAAGCCTGCCGTGCTGGGATTCCTCCCACACGACTCACTGCCCAAGGATCGCGATCTCACCCGTCTTGATCTCGCCCACTGGATCACCGCGCAGGAGAATCCCCTCACCGCTCGCAACTGCGTCAATCGACTGTGGAAACAATTTTTCGGCAAAGGTCTATCGAACGTGCTCGATGACCTCGGCGGCCAGGGCGAGGCTCCGAGTCATCCCGAGCTCTTGGACTGGCTCGCCAGTGAGTTCCGTGATTCCGGATGGGACACCAAACATATGGTTCGTCTCATTGTTACCAGCAGAACCTATCGCCAGGCTGCAGCGAAACGCAAGGACCTGCTGGAGATCGATCCGGATAACCGTCTGCTGGCCCAGCAAAGCGCGCGGCGTCTCGATGCTGAATTCATCCGCGATAACGCCCTCACCATCGCTGGTTTGTTAGACACGAGCTACGTGGGCGGCCCCCCATCCAAGCCCTATCAGCCACCAGGATACTATGCCGCGATTCAATTTCCCAACCGCGATTGGGTGACGGACACCGGCCACAGTCGCATACGTCGCGGACTTTACACGCACTGGCAACGCACCTTCATGCATCCGATGCTAGCGAACTTCGATGCCCCATCGCGCGAGGAATGCAGCGCCGATCGAATGCAGGCGAACACTCCGCAGCAAGCCCTCACCCTTCTCAACGATCCGGTGTTTTTGGAAGCCGCTAACGCGCTCGCGCAGCGTGTCAAAGAGGCGGGTAGCATTCAAGCATCCATCACCGAGGCCCTCTCGCGCGCGCTGCTTCGCCGTCCACGCGATGAGGAAATGAAAGGCTTGGTCGATTTCTATCAGAAACAACTCTCACTCTATCAATCGGGCGAGAGCAAAGCCGTCAACATGACCAACGAACAAGCCGCACTGGTGCAAGTCTGCCGCGTGATTCTGAATCTACACGAGTGCATTACGCGTTATTGAATTTATAAAAAACCATGATCCATCCACTCTCCATCAACCGACGATCCTTCTTGGAAAAGTCCTTCGCGGGAATCGGCGGCATCGCATTTGCCTCGCTGATGCAGCAAGCACGTGGTGAAGAAGCACCATGGCCGGGGCGCTACGACAATCTGCTCCACTACACACCCAAGGCAAAACGTGTGATCCATTTATGTATGGCGGGCGGGCCATCGCAGTTTGAGTCATTCGACTACAAACCAGAACTGAACAAAATCAACGGTCAACCGTTCCCAGAAAGTTTCACCAAGGGTCAACAGCTCGCTCAGTTGCAGGGATCCAAACTGGTGGCACGTGGTTCGTTTGCAAAGTTCCAACAGCACGGACATTCGGGCATCTGGGTCTCCGATCTGTTTCCTCACATGGCAAAAGTGATCGATGAGTTCGCCGTCATCAACTCGATGACCACCGAGCAAATCAATCACGATCCCGCCCACGCTTTTTTGAACAGTGGATCGATTGTGAAAGGGCGACCATCGATGGGTTCGTGGATGCTCTACGGCTTGGGCGCCGAAACTTCCGAACTCCCCGGTTACATCGTTCTTATGTCAGCCGGTGGTGGAGGCGCGCAGCCCGTGAGTTCCCGCCAGTGGTCCTCGGGCTTTCTGCCGGGAAAATACCAGGGAGTGCAGTTTCAATCCAACGGAGCGGCCGTGCACTACCTCGGCAGTCCTGATGGCATTTGCCAATCGACCCAGCGTCAGGTGGTCGATGAGGTCAAGCGTATGAATGGTTTGCTTGCAGAGACCCGGTATGATCGCGAGATCGCCGCTCGCATTTCGCAATACGAAATGGCATTCCGCATGCAGACATCCGTGCCTGGCCTCACGGAGCTGAGCGGTGAACCGAAGAACGTCCTCGATCTTTACGGCATCAAGGAACCGAACGAGTCGAGCTTTGCCCGCAACTGCCTGCTCGCACGTCGCATGGTCGAGCGCGGTGTGCGCTTCGTGCAACTCTATCACAGAGCCTGGGATCATCACAGCAATATCGAGAAAGACATGCCATTTTCCGCGAAAAACACGGATCAAGCGACGGCCGCGTTGATCATGGACCTCAAACAGCGCGGTATGCTCGAAGACACTCTGATCATTTGGGGCGGCGAATTCGGCCGCACCCCTATGGGACAGGGCACGGGACGCGACCATCACATCAATGCCTTCAGTCTACTGATGGCTGGCGGCGGCATCAAGGGCGGCACAGTCTATGGTAAGACCGATGAACTCGGATACGGCGTAGCGGAAAACAAGGTGACAGTGCACGACCTCCACGCCACCATGCTCCATCAACTCGGCATCAACGACGCAGCTTTCACCTACAAGTTCCAAGGGCTCGACTTCAAACTCAGCGGCGTAGAACCAGCCAAAGTGATCAAAGCGATCCTCGCGTAGATTCTCTCAGTTGCATGGAAGGATTCGGGTTCTCTTCCGCACCTAGGTGCGCCACATACCAACTCAGGGCAAAACCCCGGGTGAGTTTGTCGTGATTGATTTAGTAAGAAGAATGGACTTACAAATCACGATCTGGATTTGTTAGTGAAAAATTCACTCCTCAATGAACACCTCGATCTGCTGGCCGACGTAAACGCGGAACGAATCCGGCGGAGCGAAGGAGAAAATGACTTGTAACACACGGGTGTCTACACGTTCGGTGCTGGAACCTGTGAGACTCGTTTTGGGCACCACGTAGGGTTCGATGTATTCCAACTTGAGCTCGATGGGCTGATCGCGGTTTCCTTTGATGTGCGCCACGGCCTTCTGACCGCTGCGGATGCGCATGGCGTTTTGCTCGTCCACATCCACCCGTGCCTGCAAGCGATCGATGCGCCCAAACAAAAGCGCTGGGTTCTTCGGATCGGTTCCGGCCCACTCACCTGCGCGGACATTCAATTGCAGCACCGTGCCATCGCGCGGCGCAGTGACAGTGTAACGACTGATCAAAAGCTCGACGCTGCGTTTTGCAGCCTCTGCCACCTGCAATTCGGCATGGGATGCGAGCAACTGTGACTCCGCGACTTGGAATTGGTCTTTGGCGGTTTGCCATTCCTGCTCAATGATGGCGCGCTTATCTACCACCTTATCGAGGCGGTCGAACACCGATCGCGCGGCATCGCGCTGGGATTCCGCCACTTGGACAGCGGCGCGCGCGCGTGCGACCTGCGCCTCTGCGGTGATCCGTTGTGCCTCGATCTCGCGATGATCGACGACAAAAAGCACCTCTCCTTTTTTCACCTGTTGCCAGATCTCTACGGCTACTTCTTTGACCTGCCCTACCATCGGTGCCGCGATGATGACGTTTTCGCCGAAAGACTCCACGATACCGTTTGCCGCGATCATGCGATCGTAGGGGCGAGACGGAGGAGGCTGCGGCGGAGCCGTAGGAATCGCCGACTCCGCAGACTTGATCTTGTTGCTGACAAGAAAAATTCCATAAAGGCCTGCAAGGGCGACAACGAATGTCAAATAACGCAAGAAAGTGAGGATGAGTTGCATGAGATGATGGGGTTAACGGTGATGATCAAAATCAAATTCCGCAGTGGGGACGGACTCGAGGATGCGACCATCGTTCATGGTGGCAATACGATCTGAATATTGTAGGATGCGGTGATCGTGCGTGACAACGATCGCACAGCGTCCGGGTTGCCTCATGAGGTCGCGAAATAACTCCATCACACGCTGACCGTTCTCGGCATCGAGCGCGGCGGTCGGTTCATCACAAATGATCAGGCGCGGATTGTGCACGAGGGCACGGGCGATGGCTACACGTTGTTGTTGTCCGCCGGAAAGCTGGTTCGGCCGCTTTCTCATATGCTCGGAGAGGCCTACCTGCTCTAACGATTTTCTCGCATGCGGCAGCGCTTTCGAGAGACTCATGCCCTGAATGAGCAATGGCACAGCGGCGTTCTCCTCGCAGGAAATCGTAGGGATCAAATTGAACTGTTGGAAAATGAAACCAACATTCAGCGCCCGAAATCGGGTGATAGCGGATTTTTTCATGCTGTGCAGCGGTTCGCCCAACACTTGCAGTTCACCCGAATCAGGCGTGAGAGTGCCGGCGAGGATGCTGATGAGCGTCGTTTTGCCGCAACCTGACGGGCCTAAGAGCATCAGAATTTCCGACTCGTAGGCATCGATGTCAATGCCATGCAAGACCTGAATCTTCGCGTTTCCGGCGCCAAAACTCTTGGTAACGGAACGGGCACTGGCAGCTAGGACGGGAGAGGACATGAGGGGGAAATCAACCACGGAACACTACGGCGGCATCGAGCAAACTGACGCGCAGGATGCCGAGGAACGAAGCGAGGGAGCAGATCACAACGATCACCCCCAGAACAGCAAAAGGAATCACGTCCGGCATGTAAAAAGGGGGCTGGGTGTTTTTGATCGCTGCTAAACCAAACAGGGAAGCCAAAGCCAAGCCGATGCCATATCCCACAAATCCCACCACACTCACCTGCGATAGCAACATCATGCAGAGCTTTGCGTTCGATGCGCCCATCGCCTTCAGTGCGCCGTAATGCCTCAAATTATCCAACACAAACAAATAAAACGTCTGACAAGAAATGGCGACACCGACGATGAATCCAACCAGCACCGTGGTTCCGAACGAAATCGGAATCCCTGTGTTTTTCACATACCAGAAAATGGTGGCGGTATTGAATTCGCGATTTGAAGATTGGAAACCGGCATTGGTGTAGGCTTTTAGACCCGTGTTGGTCTCAATGCCTGCCGCTACCGACTCCGCATCGCGCCCTGGACGGGGTTGCACGAGAATCGCGGAGAGCATTTTGCGTTGCGGTGGTGAATAGCTGAGAGCCCGCTCGTAAGTGGTCCAGATGAAAGGCCCCCCCGTGAACGATCGCATCGCCTGACAGATTCCCACAATGCGCGCTTCCTGATCGTTGATTTCGAAAACATCGCCCATTTTCAAGGGGGTTTTCGGATTGGGAGAAAGCCTCTTGAGTGCGAGGTCATCCACGATCACGGCATTCGGCTGGCGCAGCGCCTCGATGCTTCCCTCAATCATTCGCTGTGGTGATCCCGCAAAGGTCGTGGAATCAACCCCCAAAAGTTGTACCACCGTGAGACTGCCATTTTCCAATCGCACGTTTTGCACCCCAGAATACAGAGGCATGGCCCACTCTACCCCATCACAACTCCGCACGCGACCCAGATCGGTATCGCGCATGGCAATGGTCTGATTGACCTGGCGCACCTCGGTTTCCACCACCCAGATCGGAGCCGGAGCGTTTTTCAGAATTGCCGTGGTCCAGCGCATGAGCCCACAAAACACGGAACTCTGTTGAGTCATCAAAAATGTCGCGAACATCACCCCGAACACCAGCATCAAGTATTTGGCGGAATCGCCAAAAAGCATTTTCAGGGCAAGGCGGAACATGACTCAGTCGAGTCTAGGGCAGTTGAAGGCAATTGCAAACCTCAAGACGAGAAAATTAAATCAGTCCCATGAGGGCCAGCACTTTGCTAGCACCCCAGATGAAGGTCAATACGATGGCAACCATCAGCAATTTCGCGCAAATCTCAACTTGTGGACGGGTCATGACACGCGAAGTCAAGGCATGATCCGCACATTTGGCAAGCGGGAAATGAAGAAACGCCCACCACGGGCGATCATACGAGGGAGAGAATCTTCCGTGAGAGAAACGCAAGCTGACCATGGAGACGAGTTTTGACAGAATATCAGAATTTTTCAGAATTTCACCATGGTCATGGGGCCGCTATCACCTTTCCGATCCCGATTCGTAGGTGCTGCCTGAAATCTCTTTATCGGGTCATTCAGAAATTCTATCAACCCTGCTTCCCCCTATCGAGAAAAACCGATCCTCTTTCACTGCCTTACAGGCATGGTGTTCCTAGGCTTGATCACCGCGATACTCACGATGCCACGTCGTGCGCGACTTTATTTCGCATCGTCGATTTTTTTGTTCAAATCATCGATGATATCCTTGCGCGCGCCCAGAGATGCCTCCGCATGAGAGCGATGATACCAGGAAAACATTTCCACTTTTGTATCAGCAACTCCGCGTTGTGCCAGTGATAGCGATTCCGCGAGCAAGCCGCGCCATCTTTTTTTCACATCTGCCGCGCTCATGAGAAGTTTTTTGCCATTGCCCTCGGCCTTCCATTTTTCCAAATTCTGCACGATAGATTTTTCTTTATTTTGCTCGAGCACTGACTCCACGGTCGTGGTGGAACCATGGATCACCGCATCATAGGCAGGCACATTTTCCTTCAACTGAACATTGGCTAAGGCTGAGACGAGACGCGTGGTATCGTCAAATTCCCGCAGACGCTTTGTCTCGGCGATAAAACTGCCAATTTTCGTTTCCTTCCAAACCAACTCCTGGTTGAGCCTGACGACGAATTGTTGGGGGGTGCCCGTGTTTGAGTTGTTGCTCTGCCACAGTCCCGTGGGTTTATCGATCACCTTGCCCATAACGCCTAACACTTTTCCAGAAATCGCATGTATCACAGGTCCGCCGGGCGCGCTTTGTAGGTAAGTATTGTCCAGCAGCAAGGCGGCTCCATCAACGCCTACGACGCCGGCTTTCTCCAAGGCGAGCCCCGATGAATTTTTCGCCATGCCCAGCGCCAGCACGGAAACGTTAGCAGGAATCTCCTGCCCTGCGGCAACGACTTCCATTTTCTGAGACACATCATCCAAGACCTGCATCCGGGCGATGTCCACGCCCTCACAAAGCTCTAATGCACCGAATTTTGTCAGCGCCTGACCACCGGACGTGCGGATGGTCAGCTTCTGATTTCCAGAAAGCACACTGATTGCCGTGTAGAGAAAAACCTTGCCTCCCTGCGCTGCAAGAAAAGCCCCACCGCTGGCATGGTCGCCCTCGATGGATACAAAAGCCTGCTCCACAGACTTGCTGATCTGCGGCTCCGATGCGTTGTCTGAGGCTTGATTCGCATCTCCGCTGGGAGTCATCGTCGCGGCAGCCAACTTGGTTTTGAGTTCATCGATTTGGCGATTCAGGTCCACGATCTGACTCTCCAGAGGCAACAATCGCTGCACTTCTTTTTCGAGTTGATCCTTGCGATCCGTCAGTGCCTTGGCAGCCGCTTCATTGAGACCTGCTTGGTTTGCCCTTAGAGATACCACATCTGCTTGCAAACTAATTTTATCACTCTCTAACGAAGCAACCGCAGTTTCCAAATCGGCAATCTTCTGCTTGTTTTTTTCGTCCTCCTTGCAAGCAGAGAACATCAGGGAAAACAAGGCCATCCAGCACAGGGAAAAAACTTTCATGCAATCGGTTTGGGTTGAGAACCATGGATAAGCCATTCGATCGAAACACTCAAGCTGGAAAACATTTCAGCGCAAGCCGCTCGTGGAGAAGTGTTGCAGGAGGATCAAAGGCTGCTAGCATCACAGTATGAACAAACCCTCGGAGACGGATGCCACGAACCGCATCACCCATGCGATATTGGAACTGATTGGTCGCATCCCAGAAACCCACGAAGTGCCGGTCGGAGAGACAGAAGCGAGAGCCCGACACATCGCCAACACTGCCGCGGCAAAAGCCGCCACGACGGCGGGTGCCCTGGCCCTCCCGCCAGGTCCCTTGGGCTGGTTGACCATCATCCCCGAATTGCTTGCAGTTTGGCGCATTCAAGGACAAATGGTGGCGGACCTTGCAGGACTGTATGGAAAGACGGCCTCCCTCTCACAAAGTCAGATGCTGTATTGCATTTTCCGGCATGGAGCCGCCATGGCCGTTCGTGACCTAGTCATACGCGTGGGAGATCGCTATTTGGTGAAACAAGCCACACATCAGGCCTTGCAAAAAGCAGCGCAAAAAATCGGCATCAAACTCACCCAAAAAGGAATCGCCCGAGGCATCTCTCGCTGGTTGCCTTTCATCGGTGCCGTGGGTGTCGGAGGCTACGCCTACTACGATACGGCACAGGTCGCAAAAACCGCCATCGAGATGTTCCAAAAAGACATCGAACACGACGAACCGACGATCTTGTCAGCACAGGCGATCGATCTTCCCCCGTGAATCCTATCGCGGCAGCCAAAGAAGAATGCAAAAAGCCGCCGATTGGGCATTTACGTCGAACGGGAAATGCTCCAGAGTTTCCTTGATGTTTCGAGCCACTCAAGCCGCCGATCTTGCTGGACTGCCCATGCCACTCCACCTGGCACTGGGTGTTTTCGATGGCGTGCACCTCGGCCACCAGTCGGTCATCGCAAGTGCGATGGAAGCGTCAACTCGACATGGCGGCAGTTCCGTGGTTGTTACTTTCGAACCGCATCCCATCCGCGTTTTATCACCGGAACGGGCGCCCCGACAACTTCTCGCATCCCTGGATCACAAGTGCCGACTCCTCCAACGCATGGGTGTGAATGCCGTGCTGGCTCTGCCATTTGATGCAGCACTGGCTACCATGAGTGCGGAGGCTTTTTTTTCCCTGTTACTGCAGGCAGGAAACTTGGCAACCATTGCGGTGGGCGAAGACTGGCGGTTTGGTCGCGGTCGCGAGGGTGATGTCGCGTTTCTCCGCCACTGCGGTAATGCACATGGCATTGGCATTCATGCTCTCCCTCCCATCATGCACGAGGGCGAGCGCATCAGTAGCACCCGCATCCGGCAATCAATTCGTGATGGTGCGTTGATCAATGCCGCTTCGATGCTGGGACGTCACTACGGAGTCGAAGGAATGGTAGTGAAAGGCCAACAACTCGGGCGAACCATCGGCTTCCCCACCGCCAATCTCGCCCTTCATAATGAACAACTGCCCCCTGATGGTGTGTGGATCGTGGAAGTGTGCAGCGAATCGGAGCGCTGGCATGGCGTTGCGAATCTGGGAGTGCGTCCCACCATCGGCGACTCAGTCCGATCTCTTGAAGTTCACCTTTTCGATATGTCCGCTGACCTTTATGGGAAAATTCTCGAAGTCGAATTTCTTCAACATCTGCGACCTGAAAAAAAATTCGAACATCTCGATGCCCTGAAGGATCAAATTGCAAGGGATGCGGCCACCGCTAGAGATTGGCTGAATGCACGCGGTTACCCCAAAAAACTCTAAGATCGCTCGGTTCAGGGCTATGGATTGCAGGTCCGTGAGGCACCATCATGACAGGTTTTTACTGGAAGATTGACTGGTCAGCGCTACGTAAGGGATGTAGCAAATCTGCCGCCGACACCCATCCATGGAACGTTTCGATCTAGCCCTGTCCGTGCCCTTCACGCATCGCGTCTGTTTCACGCATGACGCCTTCTCGTTGGAAAATTCCTTGTTGCGCGATCTCTTAAGAGAAAGCGGTGGTCGTCGCGTGCTGGTTTATGTTGAGGATGCCGTTGCACAAGCGTGGCCTGCTTTGGCATCATCGATCAGCCGCTATCTGTCCGATGGCAGTGTGGAACTTTGCGCCATTCATATCAAACCCGGCGCCGAAGCGTGCAAGGCAGATGATTCCCTCGTGCGGCATGTTTGGGATCAGGTGGAAAAAAGCAAGATTGATCGGCATTCCTGCATCCTTTGCGTGGGTGGGGGCGCTTTCCTTGACGCTGTCGGTTTCGGTGCCGCCACCGCCCACCGCGGTGTGCGGCTGCTGCGTTTCCCAACCACAACGCTGTCCCAAGACGACAGTGGAGTCGGCGTGAAAAACGGCATCAATGCCTTCGGCAAAAAAAACTGGATCGGTAGCTTCGCCGTGCCATACGCCGTAATCAACGACTTCACATTTCTCCATAGCCAGGATCCAGAAATCAGTCGATTGGGCCTGATCGAAGCGATCAAGGTTGCCTTGGTCAAGGATGCCGATTTTTTCTCATGGATCGAAACAAACGCCGCCGCGCTGGCAGTGCTCGATCACCATGCGCTGGAAGAGTGCGTGAAACGTTCCGCGCTGTGGCATGCACGGCACATCACCACCGGAGGTGATCCTTTCGAAATGGGTAGCAGTCGACCCCTCGATTTCGGTCACTGGGCCGCCCACAAAATGGAGCAACTCAGCGGTTTCAAATTGAGTCATGCTGCTGCCGTAGCCGTCGGACTGTGGCTCGATGTTTGCTACTCCGTAAAAGCGGGACTGCTCGATGAGGCGGATGCCCGCCGTATCGCCACCGTGCTGGAGACCATGGAGATGCCGATGTTTGACCCACAACTTCTCGCGCGCGACTCGTCCGATCAACTCGCCGTGCTCGCTGGGCTGGAAGAATTCCGCGAACACCTCGGCGGGAGGCTCACCGTTCTTCTGCTGCGCGCTCCAGGACAAGGCGTAGATGTTCATGAAATGAATCATGAATGGATCGCCCAATGCATTGACCATATGCACAAACGTGCAACAGCCGCCATGCGCTGATCAGGGAAGCGCCCAGACATTAGGAATCCAACTCATCGGCCAGCGACTCACGCAATGTGGCTCGCGCTCGGAAAAGAAGGCTTTTCACGGATGACACGCTGGTCTCCAAAGCTTCGGCAATGTCCTCGTAGTCCAAGCCCTCAAACGTGCGCAGGATCACTGCCATGCGCTGTTGTTCAGGCAGCGCAGCGATGGCACGATCAATGCTGCGATGCAGCTCGCGCTTTTCCATGGTCTCACCTGGCTGCATGGATTCATCGGCCGTTGTCACGGTGGGATGATGCTCCTCGAGTGAGTCCAGCGAGACTTCTTTTTTTCTACCACGGCGCCGACTTTCGTTGAAAACCAGATTGCGGGTGATGGTAAAAAGATAAGTCGTAAATTTCGCCTCATGCTTCCATTTTGGTGCGGATTGCCAGATGCGAACAAAAACCATTTGCGCAATGTCTTCGGCCTCCGTGAAATCATTGAGCATGCGAGCCACCGTGCCCACAACCGCCTGCTGATGTCGCTGAATCAACTCGCGAAAAGCTTTTTCGTCGCCTTGCGCCACCGCGCGCATCAACGATACATCGATGGCATCTTCAGCATCGACGCCGTGAATCGCGGGTTGAGGTGGATCGGGAAAAAATTCAGGCATGGAAACGGCTGCCCTCATGGTCTGGAAGAATCAACCCGCTGGAAAGAGAGAAGTTGCGAAAAAAATGGCTTGGTGCGCCGCGATCCTCCTTTTACTCTGTCACGCAGCATGCCTCGCATTCACGTATTGCCTGAGATCCTCGCCAGCCAAGTGGCGGCGGGGGAAGTCGTGGAGCGCCCGTCCAGTGTCGTAAAGGAATTGATGGAAAACTCGCTGGATGCTGGCGCGAGGGAAATTTTGATCGAGATCGAGCGCGGCGGCACTGCCCTGATCCGTATCACCGATGACGGATGTGGCATGGAGCGCGATGATGCCCTGCTCTCGCTCGAGCGTCACGCCACGAGCAAACTGCGCAGCAGCAGCGACCTCAACAACATCCTGACGCTGGGCTTTCGCGGCGAGGCCCTTCCCAGCATCGCCAGCGTCTCGCGTTTCCGCCTGATCACGCGTGAACGCGAATCGCTGGATGGCACAGAAATCCAAGTAAGTGGAGGGAAAATCATGGATGTGCGCGCCGCTGGTTGTGCACCTGGCACGATGATCGAGATCAAACAACTCTTTTACAACATACCGGCGAGAAGGAAATTTCTCAAAGCAGACAGCACCGAGGCCTCGCATGTGGAGCACGAAATACGACTGCACGCACTGGCAGCTCCCACCGTGCGATTTCGCTACCGCCGCGATGGCAGTGAGGTGTTAGAACTACCTGCTGTGTCGCGCAAGAATGATCGCCTACGCCACCTGTTAGGTGTCGAGAGCGCAGGCGAACTCATCGAGATTCCGCAACATCACGGCAATGGCTTTTCCGTAGAAGGCTTTCTGCTGCCCGCGAGCCACGCGCGCAAGGGACGGAAACACCAATGCGTGTTTCTCAATGGTCGACCGATCGAGGACATAGCCATAGCGCGCGGATTGAATGAGGGGTTTCGCGGAGGACTGATGGAGGGCTTGCATCCAGCCGCATGGTTGTGGATCGATATGGAGGCCAATTTGGTGGACGTAAATGTTCATCCCGCCAAACGCGAAGTGAGGTTTCACCGGAGTCACGAACTCCGCGAAGGGATTTCCTCTGCTGTCGCCCTTGCGTTGCTGAAGCAACAACGACGTGCCGTGCCGCAGTCGCAGCAATCCATCAGCGCCGCGACAGGAGAAGTCCGTTCGATGGTTCCACGCCCTATCGAAGCCCCATCTTCTCCGAACATCGCAATGGCTCATGATCTACCGATCCCTCACTGGACATCTCACGAAGTCCAGGAACAAATGCCACTTGCCCCTGAACCTCTGGAATCAAAACCCAAGGCCACCCAAGGCGCCGCTGCTTTCCGTTGGATCGGTCTCCTGCACCAGCGTTTTGCGATACTCGAAAGCCACGACGGTCTCGTTTTGTTCGATCCACGCGCGGCACGCGAGCGAATCGTTTATGAACAGCTCCTGCAGGCGCCTCAACGCGGTATCGCAAGCCAGGGACTGCTGGTGCCACTTCTGATCGAACTCGACCCGCGCGAAGTAGATGCCGTGATGAGAAACCAAGATCGCTTCACCACGGCTGGACTCGAACTCGGAGACTTCGGTGGGGGAACCTTACAAATTCGTAGCCTGCCAGCCTTTCTTCACCTCACAGATCCACGAGAATTTGTCCACGATGTCATCGATGATCTCATCGCTGGTGGCACGGCGGGTTCTGCTCTCGCCTATGACAAGCTGGCTCGATTGCTCGCAAAACGTGCCGGGTTGCAAGAGATCATCACGGATGCTTCCGCTCAAAAATGGCTCGAAGAATTGTTCACTTGCGACCTTCCCTACTGCGCGGCAGATGGCCGGCCCACATTGACAGAATTCTCGTTGCGCGAATTGGATCGCCGTTTCGGTTATCGCTAAGCGATCACACGAACACAAGAACCCATGATTAGAGGCGCGGAATGACGAGTGAACGGCCAATGGAAAGTTTGGTATCGCGCATTCCGTTGGCACGCTGAATGGCACCGACGCTCGACCCGTGGCGCATGGCAAGAGCCGAGAGAGTATCTCCTTTTTTTACCAACACACGAGTCGTTCGTGACTTGGAGGCCGTCGTTTTGGGCTTGGTGCTGCCGGATGCCACTGTCGCAGAACTCTTCGGTTTCGTGCTAGTGGACGATCCAGTCGCACCCGTGCGTGGCTTAGAGGAATTGCTCGATGTCCTGTCAGGACTCACACGTGACGATTCCGCCGTGCGCGTGGAAGTCGAGTTTGTGATGGGAGTCATATTGGCAGGCGGACTGTCGTTTGCCGCGAGCAATGTCGCATCGTCAGCATCGGGAGATGCGTCTTTTGAGAAGGTGCGACGGGTCCATTTGGAAGGATTGTCGGCCCATGCCTCGACGTAGTTGCCACGGCTATCAAAAGGACCATAGCCCGTATCCGCAGTATCTCCTCCACCCGAGGTGCAGGAAGAAATCAAGCTGGAAGCAACAAAAAGCCCCAAAATACCCACAATTGAACCTAGTGATCGGAAACGGAAAAAAGCTTTCATACGTCAAAAATGGTAAGATGGTTACGGTCGTTGCAAAGGACACCTAAAACGTAATTCCTCCTATGTCTAGGCAAAAGTGCTCTCATGGTGCAGCCGCAGTCCCCTCACTAAGCGGCAGATGATCACAAAAAAGTGCAATTTTTTCTTGTTTTGAGACTGAGTCTCAATAACGATAGCCGCGCATGAAAAGAAAACAGCTGCCCTTTCCCCTGCACTTCCTGCTTCCTATCAGTTTGGCTTCCCATTGGACCATCTCACTGTCTGCTCAAGCTGTGGAATCCCCATCGACAAATCCAAGGTCTCAAGCGTCCGCTGTTGCCGAAGCCCATGCCGCACAAGAAATCGATGCCGTGGTGGTCACTGCAGAATCCTCCAATGATCGAGTGATTCAGGGACCTTTTCTGCCGGATGTGGTGGGGACCACAATTTATGCGGGGAAAAAAACCTCCGTCATCGATTTCGATGCCATGCCTCAAATCCAAACGGACAACTACCGCCAGGCATTTGCCAACACTCCGGGGCTGCTGACCAGCGAACTGAGCAATTCCTCCTTGTTATCCCTCAGCTACCGCGGCATCGGCGATCCTCATGAAACGCAAAACATTATGGTGCTCAAAGACGGCATTCCTTTCGTGTTGGATCCGCTGGGGTATTCCACGGTGTATTTTGCCCCCCCTTTCGAAAGCATGGATCGGCTGGAATTCGTATCCGGCGGAGCTGCACTCCTCTACGGTTCCCAGCCCTCGGGCGCGCTGAACTACATCACACATCAACCCGATCGCAGCAAGCCGTTCCAAGCGTCTACCCAGCAGATCTTTGGCAGCAACAATCTCTACTCGACCTTCAGCACCATCGAGGGCGGAAATAAAACATTCGGCTACCTGCTCAATCTCGATCATCGCCAGGGCGATTCTTTCCGAACGCAAAACAGCGATTTTGAGCTCACCGGCGTGGAACTGAAGCTCTGTTACGATATCGATGAAAAACATCGATTCACGGCCAACTTTGACAGCTATGATTCTGACCACGGTGAACCGGGAGGGCGATCGATGATCGACTACGCCAACCAACGTGATCAAAATCTGTTAGATCACGATAGGCTTCGCTTGGAGCGCATGTTTGGATCCATCGGTTACGAAGTGGGCGATGATACAGCCCGCTGGATCACTCGGATCTGGACCTCGGAAGTAGAGCGCTACAGCAAACGTCAAACAGGGCAAGGATTTGGCACAGTGACTGGCAACCAGCTCGACATCAATCAACACACCTATCAGACGCTGGGGCTCGATAGCCGCCTGCGTTATGATTACGACTTGGGGGATCAAACGCAGTCGATCAGCGTGGGAACCACCTTCATGGACATCCATTCACCCATTTTCACCGACCGTACGGCTGCGGGTGACCTCAGATCGGATCATGGAGTCGCGCATCGTTTTGATGCCATACGCGAGTCTCAGTATGGTGCGCTATTTGCGGAAAATCTTTTTCGCTATGATCGCTTCACCATCACGCCAGCGATTCGCCTCGAATACAACCAGCAGAGCATGGAGGAGCGCATCAACGTAGCCAAGGCACCAGGTAGCCTGATCGACGACAATCGCTCGCAACTCGTTCCCCTCGGAGGACTTGGCATGACCTTTGAACTCGGTCACGAAACGGAATTTTATGGAAACATTTCCACCTCCTACAAACCGCCCACCTACAACGATGCCTTCCCCCTCAGTGGCGGTGATACGATCAGTGAGAACCTCGATGCGGGAGAAGTCCGCAATTACGAAGTCGGATACCGTGGTGAACCCGTATCATGGGCGAACTTTGATGCGAGTTTGTTTTACATCGACTACGACGGACGATTCGGACGCGTTGGATCGAACTTCCAAAATGTCGGACGCTCCGTGAACCAAGGATTCAGTCTCAGCGGGCAAATCGATTTTTACGACATGCTCCATGGTGAATCGCCATTTTCCGTTATCTGGTATACCTCCTATCAGCTTCTCGACGCTGCATTTGCTGAAGGTCCGCTCGATGGAAAAACGCCGCAGTATGCTCCTGATCACATGCTGCGAACGGGATTGATCCTCCAACAGGAACAACAGTGGAAAGTCGCCGCGATGCTGACCCACCTTTCTTCTCACTGGGGCGATGACGCCAACACCGTAAGTCCCAGCGTGAACTGGCACATTCCTTCCTATGTGGTGATGGATCTGACCTCAGAGATCAAGCTAGGGTCTGGGCAAGTAGGTGGCATCGAATCGGAATGGTGGATGCTCTGTGGCATCAACAATCTACTCGATGAAAACTACTACAGTCGTGTTCGATCCAATGGCATCGATCCCGCCAATGATCGAAACTGCTACATCGGCTTACGCGCACAATTCTGATGTGATTGCCGATGCCGTGCGCCATCTCGACCCACAGCATGGACGCCTATGATCATACGCCTGCTCCGAACGGATCAGGCGTATTTTTCATGGATGATCCATGCACGAGACCATAACTTCAGCCAAAAGAAAAACGCCTGCCCCAGAGGAGGCAGGCGTTTGTCAAAAAGGACAGGGAAGAATTACGCTGTGATGGCGGACTCGTCATCCTCCGTAGCAGTTTCATCCTGATCGGAAACAAAGATCGGCTCGGGCTCCTCGACGGTGAACTCGACATCCACCTCGCGGTGACGCACGAATCCTGTGCCTGCTGGGATCAGGTGACCCATGATCACGTTTTCCTTGAAGCCATTGAGGTAGTCCACTTTGCCCAGGGTCGATGCCTCGGTCAGCACGCGAGTGGTATCCTGGAACGAAGCGGCCGAAATGAAGGACTCCGTTTCCAATGATGCCTTGGTAATACCCAGCAGCACCGGCTCGCCTTCGGCAGGTTTACCGCCGTTGGCAATGATTTGCTCGTTGATGCGTTGGAAGGTGGTCTTCTCGACTTGATCGCCCCAGAGGAAATCATCAGCGTCGCCAGGATCGGTAATCTTCACCTTGCGCAGCATTTGACGAACGATGACCTCGATGTGCTTGTCGTTGATTTCCACACCTTGCACACGATAGACCGACTGCACCTCGTTGACCAAGTGCTCTTGCAACTCGCGGGCACCGCAAGCTTCCAGCAGGTCTTCGGGAGAAACCGAACCTTCCGTGAGATGGTCGCCGCGAGAAACGCGGTCGCCTTCGGTGACGATGATGTGTTTGCCCATCGGCACCAAGTGCTCCATTTCCTCGCCAGTTTGGGCGTCGGTCACGATCACACGCTTCTTGGCGCGGATGTTGTTTCCAAAGGAGACAATGCCATCGATCTTAGCAATCACGCAGGCATCTTTGGGTTTGCGGGCTTCGAACAACTCGGCAACGCGGGGAAGACCACCGGTAATGTCCTTGGTTCGTGCCACTTTCCGCGGCGTCTTGGCAAGCATGGTGCCTCCGTTTACGCTTTCGCCTTCCTTCACAGAGAGACGAGCGCCAACAGGAATCGAATAGCTGGCAAGAATTTCATCGGTTTTCGCATCACGGATGACCACCTGCGGGTGAAGGTCTTCTTTGTGCTCGGTCACCAACATCCCTTTTTTGCCGGTCTCTTTGTCCGTCTCGGTTTGCACGGTGATGCCTTTGATCATATCACGGAATTCCACTTTACCGGTTTTTTCCGTGAGAATGGGCACGTTGTAGGGATCCCACTTGGCCAGAACATCACCTTTCTTGACGCTTTCGCCGTCTTGAACAGGGATGAACGAACCGATGACGATCGGATGACTTTCCAGTTCCAATCCATCCTTATCGCGGACGGAAATGCTACCGTTTTTGTTCAGTGCCACCCAACCTTCGGGTGAGTGAACCACACGGAGGTCTTTGTAAACCAGACGCCCGCTGTTCTTGGCATTGATGATAGGCTGCTTGAAAGCAGAGGAGGCCACACCACCCACGTGGAATGTACGCATCGTCAACTGCGTTCCGGGCTCACCAATCGACTGCGCTGCAATGATCCCCACCGATTCACCGATTTTCGCCGGCTTCATCGTGGCAAGGTTCAGACCGTAGCATTTTACGCAGCAACCGCGTTTCGACTCACAGGTCAACACCGAACGAATCTTGAACTTATCGTAATTGAGACTTTCGATGGCTTTGGCTGCTTTTTCGGAAATGATGTCGTCGATGTCCACGATGGTCTGACCCGATACTGGATCCACGACTTTCTGGAGAGAAACGCGACCGTAAATGCGCATCGCAAGTGTGGCCACTTCCTCATCACCATCATAAATCGGAGCCACGCTGATGCCGCTCACTGTGCCGCAATCCTCTTCGGTGACGATCACGTCTTGGGCGACGTCGACAAGCTTACGGGTCATGTAACCCGAGTCCGCCGTTTTCAGAGCGGTATCGGAGAGACCTTTACGAGCGCCGTGTGTCGAGATGAAGTATTCCAGCACGGACAGACCTTCGCGGAAGTTCGCGGTGATGGGTCGTTCGATAATCTCACCCGAGGGCTTAGCCATCAGACCGCGCATACCGCCCAGCTGTTTGATCTGGCTCTTGTTGCCCCGAGCACCGGAGTCCACCATCATGAACAGTGGAGAAATGCCAGCTTTGCCTTCGTTGTGCTCGATCTTGCGATAGAGGTGGTTGGCGATCTGATCGGTGGCTTGGGTCCAGATGTCGATGACCTTCTGGTAGCGTTCGCCATCAGTAATGATACCATTGCGGTATTGCTTGGTGACTTTCTCGACCTCTTCGTAAGCTTTGCCGATGATTGCGGGTTTTTCCTCAGGGATCACCATATCGACGATACCCACGGAACATCCCGAGCGCGATGCTTCGCGGAAGCCGAGGTTTTTCAGTGCGTCGAGTGTTTCCACCGTGCCGCGTTGTCCCGCGACTTGGTAGCAGCGCCAGATGATGTCGGACATCTGCTTCTTGCCAACGGTGTAGTTGATGAAGCCCATGCCGTCCGGCCAAATTTCGTTGAAGCGCACGCGACCTGGGGTGGTCTCGATGATTTTCGCCTCTTTGTTACCGTAGTGGCTATCCTTGCCGAAGTCCTTGTTGCGAATGCGGATCCAGGAGTGGTAGCCGAGCTTGCGAGACGCGATGGCGAACTCCACTTCGTCCGTGCTTTCGAACAAAGGCAAGTGCTCTTTTTTCTCGCGATCCTTCTCGGTGCGGATCGGTGCCCAGGTGAGGTAGTAGGAACCGAGAATGATGTCCTGCGATGGCACGGTAATCGGGCGACCACTGGCGGGCGAGAAGATGTTGTTGGGTGCCAGCATCAATTGACGGCACTCCATCTGCGCTTCCACCGAAAGCGGAACGTGAACGGCCATTTGGTCACCGTCGAAGTCAGCGTTGAATGCGGTACAAACCAGCGGATGGACGCGGATGGCCTCACCCTCGATCAGCTTCGGTTCGAAGCCTTGGATCGAGAGGCGGTGCAGCGTCGGAGCACGGTTGAGCAGGATCGGGTGACCTTTGGTGACGTCGGCCAGAATGTCCCACACTTCTTTGGTCTTGCGATCGATCATCTTCTTGGCCGAACGAACCGTGTGGCAATAGCCGAGTTCTTTCAGGCGGCGGATGATGAATGGCTCGAACAAAGCAAGTGCCATTTTTTTCGGCAGACCGCACTGGTTGAGTTTCAAGTCAGGACCGATCACGATGACCGAACGACCGGAGTAGTCCACGCGCTTACCGAGCAGGTTCTGACGAAAACGACCACCTTTGCCCTTGAGCATGTCGGACAGCGACTTCAGCGGACGGTTGCCAGCACCTGTCACCGCACGACCGTGACGACCGTTGTCGAACAAAGCATCCACAGCTTCCTGCAACATGCGCTTTTCGTTGCGGATGATGACATCAGGAGTCTTCAATTGCAGAAGATTCTTCAGACGGTTGTTGCGGTTGATGACGCGGCGATAGAGATCGTTCAGGTCGGAGGTGGCGAAACGACCACCTTCCAGGGGCACCAACGGACGCAGGTCAGGAGGAATCACAGGCAGCACGTTGAGCACCATCCACTCGGGACGGGAGCGTGAACCGTTGAAACCTTGGGCGATTTTAAGACGCTTGGCCAGTTTCTTGCGGTTTTGCTTCGAGCGCGTGGCAGCGAGTTGCTGGGTGAGATCCTCGATCAGCGAAGGCAGATCGATCTGCGAGAGCAAGTCCTGAATCGCTTCGGCGCCCATGCGGGCACGGAAAGCGGACTCTCCGTAGGCATCTTCTGCCTCGCGAAGTTCCGTTTCTGTCAACAACTGACCCAGAGTCAGGTTGGTGGTACCAACGTTGGTAACAACGAAATCTTCATAATAAATGATGCGCTCCAGCTGACGGGCGGTGATGTCGAGCATCAGGCCGATGCGCGAAGGCATGCATTTGTAGAACCAAATGTGGGACACAGGCACGGCCAACTCAATGTGGCCCATGCGTTCGCGACGGACGCGGGACAAAGTTACCTCCACGCCGCAACGGTCGCAAACCACGCCCTTGTGCTTGATGCGCTTGTATTTACCGCAGGCACATTCCCAGTCACGAGTGGGACCGAAAATCCGCTCACAGAACAAACCGCCTTTTTCCGGTTTGAACGTGCGGTAGTTGATGGTTTCTGGGTTTTTCACCTCCCCTTTCGACCACGACCGGATGGTGTCCGGTGCCGCCACGGTGATGGCGATCTGATCGAATTGTTCGGCCTTCTCCTCCACTCCAAAAAGTTCACGCAAGTTAGTTTCAACGCTCATAGAAAAAATAGTGTTAGTAGTTTAATTGGATGTTAGGATTAGAGAGTAAGATCATCGAGGGAGAAGTCATCCACGCCACCAGTGACGCCGGATCCCTGATTGCTTCCACGCTTGCCGGGGCGAACGTCGAGACCGAGGGATTGCATCTCCTTGATGAGAACGTTGAAGGACTCCGGTGTTCCGGCTTCCAGGTTGTTGTCGCCTTTGACGATCGCCTCGTAAATGCGAGTGCGTCCCATGACGTCGTCGGACTTGACCGTGAGAAGCTCCTGCAAGGTGTAGGCGGCGCCGTAAGCTTCCAGCGCCCAAACCTCCATCTCTCCGAAACGTTGACCACCGTATTGGGCTTTACCACCCAGCGGTTGCTGCGTGACAAGGCTGTAGGGACCAACGGCACGGGCGTGAATCTTATCGGCTACCAAGTGACCGAGTTTCAGCATGTAAATATAACCAACCACCACAGGGTTGTGGAAGGCATCGCCAGTGCGGCCATCATAGAGAGTGGATTTGCCACCCATGGTGCCGTCCTTGCCATCGCCGATCCAGGTGAAGCCGCGACCTTCGGGCTCGCCTTTCTTACGCTCGCGCGCTTTGGCTTTTTCGCCAATGAAGTTCACACCGTCGACTTTTTTCGCTTCCGACATGAATTCCCAGATGCGCTCTTCTTTGATACCGTCGAAAATCGGAGTTGCGACCTTGAAGCCCAGTGCTTTGGCAGCCACACCAAGGTGGGTTTCCAGCACCTGACCGACGTTCATCCGCGAAGGCACGCCGAGCGGGTTGAGAACGATTTCGACCGGAGTTCCGTCGTGAAGGAATGGCATGTCTTCCTCCGGCACGATCGTAGCGACCACGCCTTTGTTACCGTGACGACCTGCCATCTTGTCCCCGATGGAAAGTTTGCGTTTCGCAGCAATGAAAACTTTCACTTCCTTGATCAAGCCAGACTCGACTTCGTCACCGGCTTCCATTTGGTCGAGTCGACGCTCGCGCTCGCTATCGACTTCAGCAAAGCGTGGCTCGAACGAAGTGATGATCTCGATGATCTTGTTACGAATCGGGCTCGGGTCGATTTCGATGTGATCGTATACCGACGCCAGCTTACGCAGAAGAGTCTTCGTGATCTTACGGTTCGAAGGAATGATGATTTCGCCGGACTGAGCATTCACCACATCGAGCGGGATTTTCTCGCCGAGCAAGATGTCGGAAAGTTTTTCCGTCAATTGATCATAAAGCTGATCTTTTTTCTTCTTGTGCTCGTCGTTGACTTTCTTGAGCTGTTTCTTGATCTCATTCGGATCGATTTTGCTATCACGACGAGCAGCGCTGCCGTGGCTGGACACGCGAACGTCCTGCACGATCCCCGTCACGCCGGATGGAACACGCAGCGAGGTATCTTTCACGTCAGCCGCTTTTTCACCGAAGATGGCGCGTAGCAGGCGCTCTTCAGGTGCCAGTTCCGTCTCGGATTTCGGCGTGATCTTACCGACAAGAATGTCGCCAGGTTTCACCTCGGCACCGATGCGGATGATACCGTCATGGTCAAGGTTTTTCAATGCCTCTTCGCCGACGTTCGGGATATCGCGGGTGATTTCTTCGGGACCGAGTTTGGTATCGCGGGCGGCCACATCGAACTCGGAAATGTGAATCGAGGTATAAATGTCCTCCTTAGCCACTTTTTCTGAAATGACGATGGCGTCCTCGAAGTTGTAGCCGTTCCATGGCATGAACGCCACGAGGACGTTGCGACCGATGGCAAGCTCGCCATTCTCGGTGTTGGGACCGTCTGCAAGAACGTCACCTTTTTTGATCTTCTGACCACAGCGAACGATGGGCTTCTGATTGATGCAGGTGCTGGCGTTCGAACGCATGAACTTGCGCAGAGGATAGGCCATGATGCCTTTATCCACATTCGTTTTTACACACTCAGCATCGGAAAGGAATTTTTCATCAGCCACGGGAAGTTTGCCATCGAGAGTGGTGACGATGATTTCCGCAGTGGCAGCAGCCACAATGCCATCCATTTCCGCAACGACCACAGCGCGTGAGTCGCGGGCAGCCTTCGCCTCCAGACCGGTGCCCACCAGTGGAGCTTCGGATACGAGGAGCGGCACGCCTTGACGTTGCATGTTCGAACCCATCAAGGCGCGGTTGGCGTCATCGTGCTCTAGGAAAGGAATCAAACCAGCGGCGACCGAAACGAGCTGCTTCGGCGAAACGTCCATGTATTCAACATCGTTTGGTCCCACTTCGATGAATTCGCCGCCCTTTTCACGGGCGGTGATGCGCTCGTTGAGGAACTTACCGGTCTTGTCGATCGGGTTGTTTGCCTGAGCGATGTGGAACTTCTCCTCTTGGTCAGCGGAGAGGTATTCGATCTCGTTGGTAACTTTGCCATTTTTGACCTTGCGGTAGGGAGTTTCAATGAAACCGAACTCGTTGATGCGGGCGTAGGTGCACATCGAGTTGATCAGACCGATGTTTGGACCTTCTGGGGTCTCAATCGGGCACATACGACCGTAGTGCGAAGGATGCACGTCGCGGACTTCAAAGCCGGCGCGATCACGGTTCAGACCACCAGGTCCGAGGGCGGAGAGACGGCGCTTGTGCGTCAACTCAGCGAGCGGGTTGGTCTGGTCCATGAACTGGGACAACTGGCTGCGACCGAAGAAATCGCGAACTACAGCGCTGAGCGCCTTGGGATTGATGAGCTTCGAGGGCATCATGCCTTCGATGTTCACATCGAACAAAGTCATGCGCTCCTTGACCAGACGCTCCGTACGGGCGAGGCCAATGCGGCACTGATTGGCGAGCAATTCACCCACGGCACGCACACGACGAGAACCAAGGTGATCGATATCGTCAATGACGCCATCGCCTTTTTTCAATTTGAGAATGTATTTCACCGCGCCGAGGAAATCCTCGGGAGCCATGATGCGGGTGTCAGAAGACACATTCAGATCCAACTTCTGATTGATCTTGTAGCGGCCCACGCGGGTCAGATCATATTTCTTGGGATCAAAGAACAAGCGCTTGAGCAGAGCTTTTGAATTGGAAGCTGTCGGTGGATCACCAGGGCGGAGCTTGCGATAAATGTCCTTCAGAGCACTGTCTTCGTCGTGCGCAGGATCCTTGCGCAAGGATTTGATCAGAATTTCGTCTTCGCGAGCATCGATCACCTCCACGGACTTGTGACCCAAGGCGATCAACTGACGCACGATGCCAATGGTGAGTGGCTCATAGGCTTTTGCCACTACCAGCTCGCCATCCATGATGTCTTCGAAGGGAACCTTGTGACCCAGCTCATTCTCATCGAGGTTATCGTTGAGTTTCAGGGTTTCTGGAGAGTAGAACTCGTTGATGATTTCACGATCCGTTGAATAACCGAGAGCACGCAGGAATGTGGTCGCAAGGAACTTGCGACGGCGACGGCGGCGATCAAGATACACGTAGAGGAGGTCGTTCGTGTCGAACTGCACTTCCAACCAAGAACCGCGATCGGGAATGATGCGGAACGAGTGCAGGGTCTTGCCGTTCAGGTGTTGTGACGTTTCGAAGCAAATGCCTGGGGAACGATGAAGCTGGGATACGATCACACGCTCTGCACCATTGATGATGAAGGTTCCGCGGCGTGTCATCATGGGAAGCTCGCCCATGTAGACGCGCTCTTTTTTGCTACCAGACTCGTCCTTGAGGCGGAAAGTCACGTAGAGAGCGGCGGAAAATGTTTCGCCGTGACGCAGGGAATCGAGTGAGGTCACCTTCGGGTCTTCGATGTCATAGGTGAGGAAGTCCAGGGTGATGGATTCGTCGTAAGATTTGATCGGAAAGACCTCGTGAAACACGGCTTGCAAGCCCGTGTTCGTGCGCTCCGAAGGAGTGATCTCTTTTTGCATAAACTCCTCGTAGGAGCGGCTTTGCACCTCGATGAGGTTGGGTGGCTCGATGACTTCCTCAAATTTTCCAAAATAGAGACGTTCAGACATGGTGGTATTCAGTTGGGTGGTGCTAGCAAGTTGAGCCCGATCCGGTAAACGGTTCGGGCGAGGACAGGATCAGGAGATGTTTTTTCGAGTCGAGATCGGCGGGAATGGTCGCATGCAGGAGAGGGAAAATCTTCAGAGAGTGACAACTCGCGCCGATTTCGGAGAGGAAATTCCTCGTGGCCGACAAATCGACCACGAGGAGAAATCCGAGGGTAGGAATTACTTGAGTTCGACTTTTGCGCCAGCTTCTTCAAGCTTTTTCTTGGCAGCTTCAGCGGCGTCTTTGGCGACACCTTCAACGACTTTGGCGGGAGCGCTTTCCACCAATTTCTTGGCATCAGCGAGGCCGAGTCCGGGAGCCACTTCGCGCACTGCCTTAATGACAGCGATCTTGTTGGCGCCACCGTCGGTGATCACGACGTCGAATTCTGTTTTCTCTTCAGCAGCTTCAGCTACTGGACCAGCCGCAGCAACTGCGGTGGGTGCAGCGGCAGAAACGCCCCAAGATTCTTCCAATTTTTTAACGAGGTCAGCAGCTTCCAGAACGGTGAGCTTGCTGAGTTCTTCTACGATTTTGTCTAGGTCAGCCATGGTATTGTGTTTGTGCGGTATCGTCGCACCCGAAAGCCTCCGGGCATTTCAGACTGGCAGCCACCAGTCCGACGAGGAACCATTTTCGTGTTCAGGAACCGTTGCCGTAGCTCGGGATCCATCTGTTCAAAGGGATATCCGAGGGTGATTAATCTTCGGGGTTGAATTTTTTCTTGATCACGCGCGCGATGCGTGCGCCGGGCTCGTTGATCGTGCCAAGGAGTTGCGACAGCACGGATTCGCGGGAAATGATACTGGAGATCGCTTTCAGCTTGTCTTGGTCGAGGACCTGTCCACCGAGCACGCCGACTTTCATCGCGGGCTTCTTGAACTCTTTCTCGAAGTTGCTGATGGCTTTGGCCGCAGCAAAAATTTCGTTCTGTCCGCTAATGAAAGCGGTTTGACCCACGAGGCTGTCGCTCACGTCAGGCAAACCAGCGTCCGCCATGGCCTTGCGCAAGTAGGTGTTCTTAGCGACATGGCACTCGGCGCCAGCTGCGCTGAGGCGGTTGCGCAATTCGGAGAACTGCGGCACGGTCATGCCGGTGTAATCGATCACGATCACGTAAGGTGAGTTGTTCACCTGCTCCTGCAATGCGTCGATGATGATTTTCTTATCGGGATTCATAATGATATTGCTGGGCTGGGATTAGGCGAGAGCTTTGGTGTAAACGGAGGATTCCAATTCGAGACCTGGCAACATGGTCGCGGCGATTGTAACGCTGCGCATGTAGTTGCCTTTTGCCGTGGCGGGCTTAGCGCGGACCACGCTGTCGATGAAGGCGCTGGCATTTTCTGCGATCGCTTCGTTCGAGAAGGAAAGTTTGCCAATCGAAGCAGCGATGTTGCCGTTTTTGTCGAGTTTGTAGTCGATACGACCTGCTTTGACTTCCTTGATGGCCTTCGCCGTATCATCCGTCACCGTGCCAGTTTTTGGATTGGGCATCAAACCGCGGGGACCCAGAACACGAGCGATTTTACGCACTTCGGTCATGGCATCAGGAGTGGCGATGGCAACGTCGAAGTCGGTAAATCCACCTTGCACTTTGGCAATCAGATCTTCGTATCCGACGTGGTCGGCACCGGCTTCAAGTGCCGCTTTGGCGGCATCACCTTGGGCGAAAACGGCAACGCGAACGTTGCGACCTGTCCCGTGCGGCAATGCGACGGAACCGCGGACCATCTGATCGCTTTTACGAGGATCAACCCCCAAATGAATGGAGATGGTCACTGCAGGGTCAAATTTGGGAGCGGGAAAACCTTTGATGGTTTCCACGGCGGCACTGAGGCCATACGGCTTTGATTTATCGATCAAAGCCACAGCTTTTTTGTATCGTTTGCTACGTTGTTTGGACATGTTGTCTGTTGGTTGGCAGTGATGGCGGATTTTGAATGAACAAAACCCTCCTGCGTGCCGGTGTCGCGAAACCCCGGCGAGAGTGATTACATTCCTTCGACTTCGATGCCCATTTGACGGGCGGTGCCGGCGAGGATGCGAGCGGCAGCTTCAGGATTCTTGGTGTTCAGGTCAGGCATCTTGCGATTGACCACTTCCATGAGTTTCTCCTTCGTGAGCTTGGCCACTTTGATTTTGTGTGGTTCTTTCGAGCCTGAGGCAATACCGGCTGCTTTTTTCAGCAGGTTGCCGGCGGGAGGTTGTTTGGTGACAAAGCTGAATGATTTGTCTTTGTAGACCGTGATCACCACGGGCAACACGTCCCCTGCTTGCGACTGGGTAGCTGCGTTGAATTCTTTGCAGAATGCCATGATGTTCACACCACGCTGACCGAGGGCTGGTCCGACGGGTGGTGATGGGTTGGCGGAGCCTGCGGGAATTTGCAACTTGATGAATCCGGTAATTTCTTTAGCCATGACTAGGAGTGGTTGTGATTGTGAGTGATTGGGGCCGTTGATTTGCCGAAGCGCCGGAACGGAACCGGTGGCGTTTCATTAGGCACGCTCGACCTGCCAGAATTCCAAATCCACCGGAGTGGAGCGACCGAAGATCGAGACCGCCACACGAAGTTTACCGCGCTCTGGATCGATTTCTTCGACTATGCCGTTTTGGCTTTCAAAGGGACCATCGGCAACACGCACGGTGTCACCAACTTCAAAAACAATAGAAGGGCGGACGCTGTCTTGGCGTTCACGCATTTGCGAGAGAAGAGCCTCCACCTCGCGTTCACGCATCGGAACGGGGCGATCTTTGGTGCCAGCAAAGCCGATCACTCCGTCCATTTCCTTGAGGAAATACCAGGTCTTTTCAATCAACTGGTTGGCTTCATCAAACAAATTCATGTTGACGATGATGTAACCCGGAAAAAACTTGCGTCGTGATTCGGTTTTTTTGCCTTTTCTCACTTCCGAGACCGTTTCCATCGGGACTAGGGCGTCAAAAACGTAGTCGCCGAGTTCCTGCTCCTTAGAATCGCGCAAAATCCGTTCACGCACTTTCGACTCCTGACCGGAGAGGACGTGGACGACATACCATTGGTTTTTGTTTTGGGCGGTAGCGGACATGGGCTTGGGAAAAATCGAGCAGAGAGGGAAAGAGATCGAGCAATTCGCGGGGCGAAAATTGTTATGACGCGAGCAGATTTGTCAAGAAAGAAACGGCTTTGGTCAAAAATAAATCCCAAAAGTTGACAAAACCTGCCAAAAGGACCATCGCGATCAAAACTACGACGGTGGAATCCACCAGCTCTTTGTATTTTTTCAAGCCTTTGACTTTAGGATCTGACTCCCAAGGCCAAGTAGCTTTCTTAAGCTCGCCGGCGACTTCGCTGATGAATTTGGAGATGTTCACGATTGCTGTAAAAACGTAGAAAGGAAAAAAACGCAGTGGCACGGCGGGAGGGACTCGAACCCCCAACACTCGGTTTTGGAGACCGATGCTCTACCAATTGAACTACCGCCGTAAAAATGACTGCACTATGTTGAGCTGAATCGGAGGCACCCGGGAAAATCCGCCCGAGTGCCTCCTGACAAGCTGAACTTGATCGATCTGATCGACCAAGTAAAGCGAAACTTTCAGATCAATCCAAGATGTCGGCCACACGACCAGCACCCACGGTACGACCACCTTCGCGGATCGCGAAACGCATGGTCTTCTCAAGGGCGATCGGCATGATCAGCTCGATGGTCAACTCGACGTTGTCGCCAGGCATCACCATTTCCACACCGTCGGGGAGCTTGATGCTGCCGGTAACGTCGGTGGTACGGAAGTAGAATTGTGGACGATAGTTCGAGAAGAACGGGGTGTGACGGCCGCCTTCTTCTTTGGAGAGAACGTAGATCTCACCTTTGAAGTTTTTGTGACCTTTGACGGTGCCTGGCTTGGCGATCACCTGACCGCGCTCCACGTCGTTTTTCTTCAGACCGCGAACCAGCAGACCAACGTTGTCACCGGCACGACCTTCGTCGAGGAGTTTGCGGAACATTTCGATGTCGGTAACGGTGGTTTTCTGCGTGTCGCGGATACCAACGATTTCGACTTCCTCCATCTTCTTGATGATGCCACGCTCCACACGACCGGTGCAAACGGTTCCACGACCTTCGATCGAGAACACGTCTTCCACGGGCATGAGGAAGGTTTTGTCGATGGGGCGCTCTGGCAGTGGGATGTAGCTATCCACAGCGGCCATCAGCTTGTTGATCGCCTCTTTGTAGGTAGCGTCGCCTTCAAGGGCGCGCAGAGCAGATCCGCGAACGACAGGAATGTCGTCACCGGGGAATTCGTAAGTGGAGAGCAGGTCGCGCACTTCCATTTCCACGAGGTCGAGAAGTTCTTCGTCGTCCACCATGTCGCACTTGTTCATGAAAACAACCAGTGCGGGAACGCCCACCTGACGAGCGAGCAGGATGTGCTCACGAGTTTGTGGCATTGGACCGTCTGCAGCGGAAACCACGAGAATCGCGCCGTCCATCTGAGCAGCACCGGTGATCATGTTCTTCACGTAGTCAGCGTGACCTGGGCAGTCCACGTGAGCGTAGTGACGGTTTTCAGTTTCATATTCCACGTGAGCGGTGTTGATGGTGATACCGCGCTCGCGCTCCTCGGGAGCGGCGTCGATGTCAGCGTATCCTTTTGCCTGAGCGAAACCTTTCTCTGCGAGAGTGTTGGTGATCGCGGCGGTAAGGGTGGTTTTGCCGTGGTCGACGTGCCCGATGGTACCGATGTTTACGTGGGGCTTATTGCGTTGGAATGCTTCTTTTGCCATAATAGTTGTTAGTTTCGCTTGAGGCTTTTGTTGATTAGTTTGTTGTGGGCTGCTGAACGGCAAAACAGCGATGGAGCTCGTGGGGGGAATTGAACCCCCGACCTCGTCCTTACCAAGGACGCGCTCTACCCCTGAGCTACACGAGCAACTTTCGTTGCCTGCTGTTCCCCAGAGGTGCCAGAAAACTGTCAGCCGCCCGGGAAAAGCGGGCGGGAAATTAACAGTTTAGCCGGATCTGTCAAAAAAAATATCACGAAAGATCGTTTTTTTTGCGACTCCTCGGAAACATTAGCTCATCTACCCATCAAGTTGCGGCAATCAAGCCCGCAGTCCCTATGACCGTTGGGCACTTGGAAAGATGGCTGTCATTCCTCTGGCACGCAACTCACAGCCTGCCATGGCAAACCATGTATCCGATTCACAACAATGAAAATCGCAGCAAAATGGGGCTTTCGACCGCAAAGAAATTCTACGAAAAAGACTTTGCTGACAAATCATGCGAAAAATTGGCGTGCGTTTCTGCTCATTTTTTCCACAATCGGTTTATGAAATTTGCCATTTGCAACGAAACATTCGGCTCCATCCCCTTGGCAGAAGCGGCAAAACTCGCCCGCTCCTGTGGCTACACAGGTCTCGAAATCGCGCCCTTCACACTAGCGCCGGACCCTCGATCCGTAACCATCCAAGACGCCCGCCAGTGGGGTCATGAAGTGCGCAGTGAAGGAATCGAGGTCGTAGGCCTCCACTGGTTGCTACTTCAACCGCCAGGAATGCATGTTACCACACCTGACGCTGGAATCCGACAAAAAACCTTAGACTTCAGTCGTCACTTGGTCGATCTCTGCCATGCACTTGGCGGTAGCATCATGGTCTGGGGCTCACCGAAACAACGGTTCATCGAAGCGGAGTGGGTTCGGTCCGATGCTGTAAAGCGCGCCGCGGAATTATTCCACAAGGTGGCGGAACACGGTGAGACGATGGGAGTGACCTTGGCGCTGGAGCCCCTCGGAACCGTAGAAACCAATTTTCTCACAAGCGCCTCTGAAACCATCGAGCTCATCGAGGAGATCGGACATCCCCACTGTCGTCTGCACCTCGACGTCAAGGCCATGAGCTATGAAACCATAGCCATTGCGGATGTCATTCGCTCGTCCAAAGATCACACGGTTCATTTCCATGCCAACGACCCGAATCTTCGAGGTCCTGGTATGGGAAGCGTGGAATACGGTCCAATCGTGGATGCCTTGCGTGAAACGGCCTATTCGGGATGGATCAGTGTGGAGGTTTTTGACTACAGCCCCTCGCCTCTTGTGATTGCGCAAGAATCCAGAGACAACCTGCGCCGCTTCTTTGGTTGTTGAATCGAGCCATGCGACATAGCTCGCGGTCGCTTTCAAAATAAAACAGCCCTGGCGAACCAGGGCTGAAAAGGTTGGGTTTTGTTAGGATTGCGATCAAACAATTACAGACCTGTTTTCAGGCTGCTGGAAGCTTTGAAGCCCACCGACTTGGAAGCGGCGATTTTCATCGACTCACCAGTTTTCGGGTTGCGACCCATGCGAGCGGCACGCTTCTTCACAGAGAAGGTTCCGAACCCAATAAGTTGCACTTTTTTGGTCTTCTTGATTCCTGCGGCGATTGCGTCGAGAACGGTGTTCACGGCATCTTCAGCGGCACGTTTGGTCGCTTCCTTGCCCATTGCTTTTTGGACTGCTTCGATTAGTTCAGCTTTATTCATGGCGGCAACGCTTTTGCCGAAAATCCCCCTGATAGCGCAAGATAAATTCAAGAAACGCACAAAATATTTTTTCGATAAAATCAAACATATTCTTGACAATTGTCTATGGATTCCAAGCAACGGAATTGATTGAAGCTGTTGCAACATCACCAGTGCGACTCCCCCGCTTCTCATCTAACAGAAAACAAGGTCTCGTAAGCAGTGGCAATGGACTCACCATCATCAACGAGATAAAATCCTAAGACGTCTCCCGATCACAGGTTCTGCGTCATCATGCAACATCAGCGCTGGGCAAGCCATCACGCGCCAATCTCAGTGAGGAGCTTATGTTCCCAGAACAAGCGTAGCAGCAAAGTTGGCTCCGTCTTTGATGACACAAACGGATGAGATGCACCACGGTCCAAAAGCGACACCGGCGGGTCAGAAAATATCACGCAGAGTGTCACCCGTCCATCAGCCCAGCAAAGGCCACAACGCTCGCCCTGAGGATCGGCGCCGCATCAACCAACCGCCCAATGCCGCAAAGAGCACGATGGGTGACCATGCCGCCACTGCCGGAGAAATGTTACCCGACTCTCCCAAAGCCAGTGCGACGGATGTCAACAAAACCAAATGGATCGCAAGAATGATGGTGATGGCTATGGCAGCACCGTGAGCACGACGCGTCACATACAGCGAGAGCGGCAAGGCAAACATGACATACACGAAACAACTCACGGGCAATGCGAGGCGGTAGTGCCACTGTGTCTGGTAGCGCACGAAATCGCGCTGCAACCACTTGGCTTGCATGTCCGCATTCATGGCACCACTCAGGTCAGGCATGCCCAAGTGGCGGATATTCAACCCTAGCTGCACGATTTGCGAGGGAGTCTCTTGCCAGGTATTTTTCACATACGGATCAGCCGGGCTCACAAAAACCGGAGCTTGGTTTTTGTGATGGTCGGAAAGCTCCACATCATAAAACGCCCAGGTCTTGTCATCCGCACTCCACACAGCCTCTTTGGCATAGAGGCGTGAAGCGAGTGAGCCGTCGGCATTGAGCGAGGTGACTTCTACTCCTTTCATCGGCACCCCTCGATCGAATCCACGAGGAATTTCCGTGACCATCCACATGCGCTGCCCCTTTGCAGAATAATAAACAGCGTGATTCATGAGCATGCCCGTTTTGCCTCTTGCTTCGTCCATGTAGGCATTTTTCATTCCTGCTGCCATGGGAGCCCAATGGAAATTGCAACCCAGATAGAACAACGTGGCCCAAAGTCCACACAGATAGAGAGGTGCCATCACTCGAATCATGCTCCGCCCACTCTGCAGTGCCGCCACGATTTCTCGCGAACGGGAAATCCTCGCAACACAAAACATCACGGAAAACAAAATGCCGAATGGTAGCATGGCACTGACAATCGCGGGAGCGAACCTCGAGTAAAACAACCACGTGCTGCGAAGCAATTCCCCCGTCTCCCCAAGACGAGCGGCGTTGCCAGAAAAATCGATGAGCACATAGATCAAAAGAATCCCACCGTAGCATACCAGCATGGCGCTGAGGAATTCTCTCATCAACCAGCGCGACAAGACACTGGAAAAGGCATAGGTCACCGCGCCTATGAACGGCAAAAAAAAGATTCCCGCTAACACATAAGGTCGCAACCCATGAAGAAATCGATCCGAATCGGGAAAGCCGCGCAAATGATCCTGCACCTGTTCCTGCTCCATAGGAAAGCGCCACCAGCAAAGCATCCACCCCATCAGGAGTGTGAAGACCACTATGACTATCCTTCCCGCGGCTGAATGGTTTTTGTGCAACGTGCGCATTCCTTACGCAAAATCCACGATCATGGCAACCATCTCGTCACAACGTTTGCAGTTTTCTTCCGCAGGTTTCATGGTAGGGTCGGTTCATCTCACATGAAGCAGCGACGGCAGGGAGTCTGGAAAGCGAAACGCGTGTTTGCCAAAAACACCACTGGTGAACTGGCGCGCCAGTATGACCTGCCTAGCACCCAGCGCGCCAGCACGAGGTTGCTCGTAGGACGCCATGAGTGGGTCAGCTTGCCCGATCTGGGCCCGCTGCCATGGATGGCCAAGACCGATACAGGAGCGCGCACTTCTACCTTGCACGCCACAAACATCAAAATCGACGAACGATCCAGCTTGGTATCGTTCGAAACCCAGGACCACACAGGTGCCGTGATTTCCTGCACGGCTCCCTTGTCTCGCTTTAAAATCATCCGCAATTCCACAGGCGGCACCCAAAACCGGGTGATCATTCGCACCACCGCGACTTTCGCGGGAGGATTGACATTTCCGATCGAGCTCACATTGGCCGATCGTAGCCACATGAAATGCCCTATGCTTCTTGGAAGAAGAGCCATATCCGGCTATTTTCTGGTTGATCCCCAATCCGACTATCTGCTCGGCCATCTCGACGATTTCCCCACTGTCCCCTAACCCCCACATCATGATCATGAACCTCATCATTCTCTCGCGCAATCCTGCACTCTACAGCACCGATGCCCTCGTCCAAGCCGCCATCGCACGTGGTCACTCCGTCCGCGTGGTGGATTATCTTCGCTGCTACATGAATATCACCTCCAGCAAGCCACGCATCTATCTGGAAGGCGAAGAACTCAAGGCGGATGCGATCATCCCACGCATCGCCGTGCAACACACGGCCTACGGCAATGCCGTGGTAAGACAATTCGAAATGATGGGCGTTCAGACACTCAATGACAGTGTCGCGATTTCCCGCTCACGCGACAAACTTCGCAGTCTGCAGTTGCTGGCAAAAAAGGGAGTCGGACTGCCCGTGACTGGTTTCGCGCACTCCATCGATGCCACCAACGAGCTGATCTCCATGTGCGGCGGCGCTCCATTGGTGGTGAAACTCCTCCAAGGAACCCAGGGCATGGGCGTGGTGCTGGCAGAGACCAAAAAAGCGGCTGAGTCAGTGATCGAGGCATTCAAAGAGGTGCGCGCCGATATCCTAGTGCAAGAATACATCGCTGAATCCAAAGGCGCCGACATCCGCTGCATTGTGCTAGGGAAAAAAGTGATCGCTGCCATGGAACGTCAGGGCATGGACGGTGAATTTCGCTCGAACCTCCATCGCGGTGGCAAGGCAAAAAAAATCTCCATCACCGCCGAGGAGCGCAAAACTGCGATCAAGGCCGCCAAAATCATGGGACTGAACCTGGCCGGCGTCGATCTCCTGCGCTCCGCGCGAGGTCCGCTAGTCATCGAGGTGAACTCTTCACCGGGACTGGAAGGCATCGAAAACGCGACAAACAAAAATTGTGCTGACGCCATCATTCAGTTTCTGGAGAATTCCATCAAAGAGAAAAAACCGAAATCGATCGACGGCAAGTGATCGATCATCAAACGTGAACGGATCGCACGAAGCGAAATGTTCCATTCCTTGAACGACGGTCGTGCAGACTCGTCCCTTCATGCATCTCGAGAGGCAAGCGCGAGATTTCTACCAATGAAGGACTGGTAGGAACCGTCAATCAAAAAGGCCACACGCAAGCGTGTGGCCTTTTCCGTCGGTGAAATAGGAAAACCTTAGAACTTCACTTTCAGCTTGCCACCAAAAACGGCCTCGTCTCCGAGCTCCTCTTCGATGCGCAGCAATTGATTGTATTTGGCAATCCTGTCCGAGCGGCTCATGGAACCGGTCTTGATCTGTCCAGCGTTCGTAGCCACCGCGATGTCCGCGATGGTGGCATCTTCCGTTTCGCCGGAACGATGAGAGATGACGGACGTGTAGCTATTTTCTTTTGCCAATTCCACGGCATCGAAGGTCTCGGTAAGTGAACCGATCTGATTGACCTTGACGAGAATGGAATTAGCCACACCGAGTTTGATGCCCTTCGCAAGGAAATCGACATTGGTGACAAAAAGATCGTCTCCCACAAGCTGCGTGCTGGACGCGAGCTTATCAGTGAGAAGCTTCCAACCATCCCAATCGTTTTCGGCGCAACCGTCTTCAATGGAAATGATGGGGAAACGCTTCTTCAGATCGGCGTAGAAATCCACCAGCTCAGCAGCGCTGCGCACTGACTTGTCAGACTTCTTGAAGACGTAGGCATTTTTCGATGCGTCGTAGAATTCGGAAGAAGCCACATCGAGTGCGATGCAGATGTCCTTGCCCAGCTCATATCCCGCCGACTCGATGGCTTTAGCGATGACACCTAGGGCGTCCTCCGCGCTATCAAGTTTCGGAGCGAAGCCGCCCTCGTCACCCACCGCAGTGGAGAGACCGCGATCGTGCAGCACTTTTTTCAATGCATGGAAAACTTCGGCACCATAGCGCAGAGACTCGCGGAAGGTAGGAGCTCCCACGGGCATGATCATGAACTCCTGGAAGTCGATGGGGGCATCCGAGTGCGCACCACCGTTGATCACGTTCATCATGGGAACGGGCAAAACCTTCGCGTTAGGTCCGCCGAGATATTTGTAAAGAGGCACACCCAACTGCGAAGCAGCGGCTTTGGCCACCGCCATGGAGACGCCGAGAATGGCATTCGCGCCGAGAACTTTTTTGTTCGCGCTGCCATCAAGCTCACGCATGATCTTATCGATCGCCGCCTGCTGGGTGGCATCCGTGCCGAACAGCGCGGGCGCGATTTTTTCATTCACGTTGGCCACGGCATTCTGAACGCCTTTGCCGCAGTAACGAGCTTTGTCTCCATCACGAAGCTCGCAAGCTTCGTGTTCGCCTGTGGAGGCACCGGAGGGAACCGATGCACGGCCCACGGCACCGCCTTCTAGAGTCACATCCACCTCCACGGTGGGATTGCCGCGCGAGTCAATCACTTCGCGACCACGAATTTCAACGATACTGGTGTAATCAATCATAACAAGGATGCATCAATGCGCGGGAGGTATGACAGCTTTGCGCACCTCTTGCAATGCCGAAAAGCCATGATTTCACGTGTTGGTCTGTCATGCTTTCAGAAGCCGATGAAAGAAGCAGAATTGTTACATTAAACTTCTTGTAAAATAATGTTTGCTTTACACATACACCAGAACTATAAGTCCTTTGCTATGCCAGCTAAAAAAGCAATCAAACGATATACCGAAGAGCAGAAAAACGAAATTCTCGCTTTTATTGAAAAACACAATTCCGAAAAAGGCCGCGGTGGACAAACTGTGGCGATTAAGAAATTCGGAGTAACCGCCGCCACACTTTCGGCCTGGGGTAAAAAATCGGGCAAGAAAACCAAAAAAACAGCCAAAACAGCCAAGAAAACCCGCAATCCTAGCAAACTGTGGGAGCGTCTTGGCGCAGTGAAGACTGAGATTGCCAAAGCAGAAAAACTTCTGGCAAAACTCAATCGCGAGGCCAAAGAACTCCGCAAGGAAATTCGCGCTGCCATCGACTGAAATCCTCTAACCTAAGCAACCAAAAAAATGCTTTGTATTTTACGATACAAAGCATTTTTTATACTTATAGGTAGATCAAATGACTCATGTCTCTGATATTGTTTGGCGGAAGCGATCCCAACACAACAAAAAGCCAGTAGCAAAGTCAGTAGGAGAGTTTTGGATCCATTTCTCCAATATTTCCAGAGGGAACCACTGAACCGAATCAATCTCGGAACACGGATATCGCAGAGTGCCTTGGTATTGCACGGCATACAGCATCACAAACTCCCACCCAGTGGCCTCGCATGGTTCCAATTTAGCGATCTCCACTAGGTTTTCCTTCTCGATACCCAACTCTTCCTGCAGTTCGCGAACCGCGCACGCATGATAGTCTTCCCCACTGTCCAAATGCCCCGCCGCACTTGAGTCCCACGTGCTGGGATGAACATCTTTCCAACGCGATCGCAACTGCAACAGCAGGTCCTTGCGTTTGTTGAATACCAAAATGTGAACCGCGCGATGTCGTTTTTTCTGCGCATGGATTTCAGCGCGAGTGGCTTGACCGATGACCCGGTCTTCCTCGTCCACAACATCAAAAATTTCCGATCCTTTTTGCGGGATTTCTTTGAGTGGATGATCATCAAAATGATGAGTCAACGTAAGCCACTGGGCGAGGTCTAGCTCCTCAGCTCGAACCGTGGTCGGCACACCCATTTTTCCTGTCAACTCCTTCCAATCCTCACAGGGCGGCAGGAGTTTATGCAATTGCTTGCGCCGCTGGCCAAATCCTCGACGCAGAAGCTCGTCGAACAGACGCCGGTCAAAGGCCGGCAAATCGACACGAGGGATCAATAGCGCCACACTCGAATCCACCTGGGGCATCGGGTAAAAGACATCGGGCGGAACCTGCATCACGATGCTCGCATGCCAAGCACTTTGCACTCGCAGCGACAGCAAGCCATAATCCGCATGCCCAGGTTGCGCACCGAGACGATCAATGACCTCTTTTTGCAACATGATCACCGCCCGCTCAAAAGGGTGCGGCACCGAAAGGAAGTTTTTCATGATCGCCCCACCACTCGCATAAGGAAGATTGCCTAGAAACTTTACCGGGCGGTGAGCGAAAAGCCTGCGCACATCAAATTCGACCGCATCCTGATGAATGACTTCCACATCACTGCGGGTAGAAAATTTTTCTTTCAGTGCGGCGGCAAGACGCGAATCAAATTCCACCAAAATCACATGTTTCACACGCCCCACCACATGCTGAGTGAGCGCCCCAGTGCCCGGTCCAACTTCCACCACGGTGTCCTGCTCGCTCAGATCCAAATGATCGACGATGCTCCTCGCTGTTGCAGCATCAGTCAGAAAATTCTGCCCGAGTTGTCGGCTCGGCATCACTCCAGTGAGATGGAGCACTTGGCGGATTTCACGTTCTGTCATGCCCGCAAACCATGCCGAATCGGCAAAAAGATTCCAAGCAGCAAAAACAATTCCCTTGTTTTCTCATCACTGGCCCACGTATTGCTTGCAATTTTCTAGTGAAATTGTTTGCTCTTCGCGACATGTCAAAAGGACTAGCCATCATGACATCCGGCGGCGACAGCGCCGGAATGAATCCAGCCATCAAATGCTGCGTCGAATACGCGAGAAATCAGGGTTATACTCCTTATCTGGTGTATGACGGACTGCGTGGCTTGATCGATGATCAGATTGTCGAAGCCGATCGTCAACGCTGCTCGGGCATCCTCCACCGCGGTGGCACCTTTCTCCGTTCCTCGCGCTCCAAACGATTTTTTGAATTGCAGTATCGTCAACAGGCCTACGACAACCTGCAACGTCGTGGCATCGGTCAAATGATCGTGATCGGTGGTGATGGTTCCTTCAGTGCCCTCAATCAGTTTTATGCCGACTTCGGCGTTCCCTTTGCCGGCATCCCTGCCACCATCGACAACGACATCCCCGGCACCGATTACTGCCTCGGTGTGGACACTGCGCTCAACATGATTCGCCAGTCGGTGGACTCGATCCGAGATACCGCCACTTCGTTCTCGCGCGCCTTCGTCATCGAGGTGATGGGACGTCATTGCGGTTACCTCGCCATGGTTTCAGCCCTCTCCAGCGGAGCAGAGATTTGCTTGATTCCAGAACTTCCATACGATCTGGATGCAATCGGCAACCGACTCACGGAAGAGCGCAAGAATGGACGCAGCTACGTTCTCGCCATCGTCGCCGAGGGTACAAGAATGTCTGAACATCTGACCCGCTGGCTCTCCGACTCACTGAACATGGATGCCCGCTTGACAGTTCTAGGGCACGTGCAACGAGGCGGATCGCCTACCGTTCACGATCGCATCATGGCCTACAAGTTTTCTGTTGCCGCCGTCGATGCCCTACGTTCTGGTCAAACCAATGCCATCATGACCTACAAGGACGGTAGTTTCGGCACCATCCCCATCGATCAGGTGGCAGGAGCACGCTACAAGATCGATAGCGATTTGGTCAAGCTTTGCGCCCCCCTCTCGTGCTAATCATGTTCGTCATGTTGCCGAATTGGCCAATCTATGACTTGCAAAATCGAGAATTGTCTCATTAGTTAGCGGTAAGTATGCCCACACAGCCACGCACCAAGTTCATTTGCACCCTCGGTCCAGCTACTGAGTCGGAAGAAATCATCGGCTCATTGATCGATACCGGAGCTGACGTTTTCCGCCTCAACATGTCGCACGCCAAACACGATTGGGCTCGCGAAATGACTCGCCGCGTCCGCAAACAAGCGAAAGATCGCAACGCTCATATCGCCGTTCTGTTCGATCTTACAGGCCCTTCCATCCGCACTGGCGATCTAGAGAAAGCATTCGAACTCAAAGAGGGCGACCTCGTAGAATTCCGCAAAGCCGACTCAGCTGCCAGCATGCCCCTATCCACCACGGTGAATTACGATGGTTTGATGGATGACGTGAGCGAAGGAAACACTCTCGTAGTGGACAACGGAGCAATGCTGATGTTGATCAAAAGTGTGCGCCCTGATGCCATCACCTGCGAGGTGAAAACGCCTGGAAAGCTAGGATCGCGACGGCACATCAATCTCCCGGGCGTTCGACTGAATTTGCCCGCACTTACGGAAAAAGACCACCACGATCTGGCATTGGCCGTGGAATGTGATGCAGACTTCGTTGCAGGCTCTTTCGTGCGTGATGCCGCCCATGTGCGGGAATTGCGCGGTGCCATGGAAAAACTGGAAGGCAATGCGCAGATCGTCGCCAAAATCGAGGATCAGGAAGCCATTCGCAACATCGACTCCATCATTCAGGCCACCGATGTCATCATGATCGCGCGCGGCGATTTGGGCGTGGAAGTGGAATTCGAAGAACTCCCCATCCTGCAGCGCCGCATTGTCAAACGCTGCCTCGAACTCGGACGTCGCGTCATCGTGGCTACTCAATTGTTAGAGTCGATGATCACGCATCCCACACCCACCCGCGCTGAGGTGACAGATGTATCAAACGCAACCTTCGAGGAAGCTGATGCGCTTATGCTTTCTGGGGAAACGTCCGTGGGAGCCTATCCTTTGCGATGCATGGAGGCCTTTGTTCGGATAACCTCGCGCATCGAACGCAGCGGTGGACTAGGGTATGCCGATCACGCAATCCTGCGCGATGAGCGCCAAAAAACCTGCCGCGCCGCCGTGATCCTCGCCGACTCCCTGCCGGGCGCGTGCCTGATCGTACTCACACGTCGCGGCATCGTCGCAAACCAGACAGCACTGTTGCGTCCGCGCACACCGCTCTATGCCTTTTCTCCCAAAGAAAAAGTCTGTCGTCAACTGGCGCTCTCTCGCGGCGTCACCCCCTTTGTTCTGCCGTTTTCACCAACCATTGACGAAACCATCCAACGTGCGGCCGAAATCCTACGCCAAAACAACCTGGCACAGCCAGGGACACCGATCGTGATCGTGTCAGACATGCTTTCCGATCACTTCACGGCCAATTCGATTCTGCTCTATCACGCCTGAGTCACACATCCGAAGCTCCGCACCAGAGTGCCGAAAGCGATTCTTGCGGCGTGATCGGTGTAGGATCCAACAAAATTGTTTGGTGCCTGACGCATGGGATGATCCCCCATTGTCGCGCAAGCAGTCGTGATTTTCCGATCCCCGATATCATCGCACTGCATGCGATAAGAACGCATTTTATCATGGTATGATTGTTACGGTGTTTTTATCGGACCAGTCGTTTTTTTGAGGGGAGCGAACCGTTGAAGGAAAATCATCCATTTCTACGACTCGTTGCATTCTCACCCTGGATTGACCGATCGACGAGAGCCGTGTTTTTCCAATAAGAATGGAAAGAAGGTGGCTCGAGCCGGGATCGAACCAGCGACACGCGGATTTTCAATCCGCTGCTCTACCAACTGAGCTATCGAGCCATGCATTGCTGCATCTTGGTGTCCCACTCGCGGTGGGGGCGCGAATTATGGCTTCGATCGTGGTTTTGGCAATACAAAAATGTGGGGCTTTTGAAAAAAATCCCTGTGATGATTGTCAAGTTCCCTTCCCTCTCCTAGTGTGTGGTCATGTCATGCATCGATCTGGGAACGCGTTGTCTATTGGAAATTCAAGGAGCGGATGCGATACGCTACTTGAACGGCCAAGTAACCCAAGATGTGCGTTTGCTCGTCCAGCATCCCAACACCGCATTAGCCTCTTGCGTCACGGACGCCAAAGGTCGATTGCAGGCCTATGTGACACTCTACCTCGTCGAAACCTCTCCGCCTACCTTGTGGGTCGAGGCACCATGGGAGCTGCGGGAGTCACTTTTTGTGAGGCTCTCGCGCTATCTGATTGCTGACGATGCCGAGATTCTCGATCGCTCAGAGGAATTCCGACTCGTGCATCGGATCGATAGCGAGACCAAGGAGAAAGAATTTTTCCATGCGCGTTTCGGTGTTCCGGGCTGGGACCATTGGGTGCCCGCGATAGCAGCGCCGATAGAGCGTGGCATGCTCAGCATCGAGGATATGGAGGCTCTGCGTATCGAGCATGGTGTGCCCCGCTGGGGGTATGAGCTGAGCGAGGGCCTGCTACCTCCCGAGGCAGGCTTGGAAAGCCACGCGATTTCCTATCAAAAAGGCTGCTACATCGGGCAAGAGATCATTTCGCGCATGAAATCGGCCGGCAAAATCAATCGAAAGCTGCATCGCTTTCACGTGAAGCGAGAGGGCATCGAACGGGGCTGCTCGCTCGTGAATGAGCAAGGTGAAGATGTGGGCGTTATCACTAGCGTATCGCAGCCGCATGCGATGGGATATGTAACCAGAAAAGGATTGGACATAAAAGAGTTCGGCATCCGCATGATCGGTGGAACCTGCGTCGCAAATGCGGTGTGTGTGAAAGATCGCGATTGATCGAACGAATGTGAGCCAAAAGGCCATCCATCGGATCACGATGACTTTACCTGCACCATACGTCTGATGGCGCGCATGAGGAATCCCAGGACCGGAAACTCGCCATAGAGCACAAAGGATGCATCCCAATAATCTTCCTGTGCTACGACGAGACCTGCTTGATCGAAACTAAAGTGACTCACGCCCGGCAGTGAGCGCGATTTGCCCCTGAAATCGTAATGCATAGTCCAGATCAGACAGCCCGCATGATCGTTGCCATGTTGCTCTCTCACGACGATGCGGATGTTTTTCAACTGATGGAAAAGATCCGCCATCACAGCCTCGATGGACTGGGGACCTCTGGCAGTGTTGATGGGATCACGGAAGGTGGCATCTGGAGCATAGAGTTCTGCCACATTTTTGACGGACTCTTCAGACATTTTCTGAAAAAACTCACCCATGCGAGCGAGCGGCGGATTCTCTTTCCCCAAAAGCATAGTTCATTCTATACCCTACTGGGGAAAATGCAAAAAGCGAAAACGCTGAGCAAGCACGAGTTGTCACCGATAACGATGGCGCTCCCTGCTGAAACCGTCGGTCAGATCGACAAAGAGTCTGCGGGAATACAACAAATGCCGATGCATCGCCTCTGCGGCTTGGTCGGCCTTGCCATTTTCAATGGCATCAAGAATCATCTGGTGGGCGTTGGTGATGGATGGATACCAGTCGCTGTCTCCGCGATTTTTTCTAGCGTAATCGATGCATTTTTTCTCCAGCGCTCGCAGCACCGTGGCATAAATGCGGTTGCCAGAACCACGGGCAATGGCCAAGTGAAAGGCGATGTCGAGGCGTGAAAACTCATCGCGATCGGATTTCGATTGCCGCATCGCGTCCATCACAAGGCGCAATTCCCGGATCACTCCCTCGCCCGCACGCATCGCAGCTAGGCGAGCGCACTCGGTTTCGATCAAAATCCGAAAGTCAATCAACTCAAGGAAGTCCATGTCCTCGGCGAGCACGGAATAGGCCTCCATCGCATTGGCCAGAGTATCGAGATTTGACTGCGCGATGAAGGTGCCAGAGCCCTTGATACTACGCAGAAGCCCACGACCGCGGAGTTGTTGAATCGCTTCTCGGATGACGGTACGGCTGACCCCGAAACGCTCGCACAATTTCTCCTCCGACTCCAAGCGCTGGCCGACGGGCATTTTGCCATTGAGGATTTCGCTTTCAATCAAGCGAATGATTTTGGCGCTGCGTTGCATCATTCTCTTATAAGTCACATTTTTGCAGTGACAAGCTTGGAATCAATTGTATCACCAATGCATCGCCACTTACGCCTATGCTGCAAACTGGAATTCTGAATCCCCACATGCTGGATCTCATTGCCCGCATCCGCCATACCAACACCCTCGTGATCGCTGATTGGGCTTTCCCCTATTGGCCGGAAATCGAAACGGTGGATATCTCCCTGACGAAGGGCCTCCCCATGGTTCTCGATGTGCTCGATCTTCTGAAGCCGAATTTCAAGATCGGCCGGATCTGGCAAGCCGAGGAATTCCTGACGACAAACCCACAGGATACCATCGATCGTTTCGCCACATCCTTTGGCAATATCCCGCTCACTCGTGAGCCTCACCTAGATTTTAAAAAGCGCGTGCCACACGCCATAGGTCTGATCCGCACCGGTGATCCCACTGCCTACGGCAACATCATTCTCGAATCAGAGTAATGAAAACCGCCGTCACGCTCTGCCGGGTGGCCGAAGCGGCCGCAGGACCCTTCGTATTTCACGACCCATTGCCTGAGGGCTTTGCCAAAGCCTCCTCTCATGGATTCCATGCCGTGGAGCTTTTCCTCCCATCGGCCGATACCGTGGGTGTAGAGGAAATTCAGCGACTGCAGCAGCAATACGGTCTTGCCGTGGCAGCTGTGGGCACGGGGGCTGGCATGGTCAAACATGGTCTTACTCTCACGGATGCCGATCCCGCTATCCGCGACAAAGCCATGGAATTCATCCTCACTTTGGTCGATTTTGGCGGACAACTCGGCGCTCCTGCGATTTTGGGATCGATGCAAGGACGCAGTTCCGCCACCGTTCCTCATGATGTGGCGATTGGTTATCTCGCCCATGCCCTACAAATCATTTCGGCGCGCGCTGCGACGCATGGCGTGAAGTTCATCTATGAACCACTCAACCGCTACGAGACCAACCTTTTCAACCGCATCGGCGATGCAGCGGCGTTTCTGCAACAGCATCAGCTCAGCAATGTCACCCTGCTCGCCGATTTGTTCCATATGAACATCGAGGAACCATCGATCGAACAAGCGATCACACAAAACTTCAGCAGCATCGGGCACATCCATTTTGCCGATAGCAACCGCCGTGCGATGGGCTTCGGACACACAGAATCCAGAGCGCTTCTGCGACTGCTCCACCAGCTCGGTTATCAAGGCTATCTTTCCGCAGAAATACTGCCACTGCCTGATGCCGATGAAGCCGCAGCACAATTCATACGATCCACCCAACTCTAACACATCATGGAAACACGTCCTTTAGGCAATACCGGCCTTCACCTTCCCATTCTCTCCTTCGGCGCCTCATCGTTGGGCGCGGAATTCCGTTCGGTCGATGTCAACGAAGCACTGCAATCCGTGCACACTGCGCTGGAGCACGGCATGAATTTCATCGACACCTCACCGTTCTACGGTCGTGGCATGTCGGAAGTCTTGTTAGGCATCGCATTGAAACAACATAAGCGAGAAAACTATCTGTTGGGCACCAAGCTTGGGCGTTATTCGCTGGAGCATTTCGATTTCTCCGCCAAGCGAGTGGAGGAGTCCGTGCACGTCTCTCTGCATCGTCTCGGCACTGATCATCTCGATGTGCTGCTGCTCCACGATATCGAGTTTGTTCGTCTTCCGCAAATCTGGGAGGAAACCATTCCCGCAGTGCTGAAGCTGAAGGAAAAAGGCATCGTGAAGGCCATCGGCTTTTCCTGCTATCCGATGAAAACATTCGACACCGTGCTCGATCACGTCGAAAACGACATCGACTGCGTTCTTTCCTACAATCAATACACCCTGCAAAATACCCGCTTTGCTGATCATCTGATGCCGCGCTTGCAGGCCAAGGGCATCGGTGCGATCAATGCTGGCCCATTCTCCGCTCGTCTCCTCACCAATGCCGAGCTCCCCGCTTGGCTCAAGGAGCCCGAGGAAGTCAAAGCCGCCGCGCGCACGGCCGCGAAACTCTGCGCTGACAACGGCGTGGACATCGCCCAACTCGCCCTGCAATTTTCCTGCGCCAACCCCGCCATCACTTCCACGGTCGCCGGCTCCGCAAATCCGAAAAACATCGCCAAGTGGGCACAATGGATCGCTGAACCGATCGATCAAAACTTGTTAGATCAAGTCTTGGCCATTTTCGCTCCGGTGAAAAACATTGGCCACAAAGAAGGCCTTCCCGAGAACAATTGATTCCTCGTTCGTTTCAACCTTCCATCTCTCCTCTTTCCATGCGCGCCATCGAATTCACCGAACCAAAAGTCATTACAGTCATCGACCGCCCAGACGAACTTACACCCGCCCCCGGCGAAGCAGTCGTGCGAACACACCGCATGGGCATTTGCGGCACAGACCTCTCATGCTACCTCGGTAAGTTCCCGTTCTTCGCTTACCCTCGCACGCCGGGTCATGAACTCGGACTTGAGGTTGTGGCCGTCGGCGAAGGCGTGACGAACGTGAAACCTGGCGACAAATGCTCACTGGAACCTTACGTTAATGACCCAGATTCCGCGACTTCACAAAAAGGCCATTCGAACTGCTGCCCCGGCGTGCAGGTGATCGGCGTCCACAACAACGGTGGCCTGCGCCAAGGAACCTTCATCGTGCCCGCCCGCAAGCTCCATCCCGGCAACGACCTGACCTACGATCAGTTGGCACTCGTCGAGACTCTTGCGATCGGTTACCACGCCGTGCAACGCGGCAACCCACAACCCGGTGAAACCGTTCTCGTCATCGGCGCCGGTCCCATCGGCCTCGCATGCCTTGAATTTCTCAAATTGATGGAAGGCGTGAAAGTGATCGTCATGGACATGGTTCAAGGCCGACTCGATTTCTGCGCGCAGAACCTGGGCATCCAACACGGGATTCTAGCCAAGGCAGATGGCTCCCACCTCGCCGATCTTGAAACCATGACCCACGGTCAGCTAGCCGATGTCATCATCGATGCCACCGGATCGCCGCGTTCGATGTCCACCTGCTTCGAGTTTGCCGCTTTTACCGGACGCGTCGTCTATGTGGGCATCACCACGTCCGATCTTCAATTCCCCCATGCTCCTGTCTTCCATCGCCGCGAGCTCACCTTGCTCGCCTCGCGCAATGCACTGCCCTCCGATTTTCCCGAAATCATCCATCTCATCCGCCAAGGCAAAATCAATACAGACCTGTGGATCACCCACCGTATCTCCTTCGATGAGGTTCCTGAAAAATTCGCCCAATTCACCGACCCCAATCTCGGCGCGATCAAAGCGATCATCATGGTGAATGGTGAAGAGTGAGTAGTGAAGCACGAACAAAACACCCACGATGAATCTGCCAACCAGAGATCTCAAAGAAAGAAGTTTTGAATTTTTGCTCCGCATCATCAAATTGTGCCAGCAATTGGACAAAACAGCTGGATGTTCACGCCGTCTCTCTAACCAACTTTTTCGATCAGGAACCTCCGTTGGGGCCAACATCGAAGAAGCAACCGGCAGCCAAAGCAAAGCCGATTTCACTGCAAAAATGCATATCTCCTGCAAGGAAGCACGCGAGACCCATTACCGGCTTCGCCTTCTCGCTGAAAGTGGATTGATGGATCCGAAAAAACTTGCATCGATCATTGACCAATCCAATCAGTTGGTTGCCATTCTCACCACCATCACCAAGAACTCGCGCAAAAAATAATTCACTCTTCACTCTTCATGAAAACTTGCCCCAAATTCACCTTCGGCGTCGGAGATCGCTTCGCCCATCAAGCAGAATCCCAGCTCGCTGCCTTCATCGAGGCAGCCAAGCTCGGAGCAAATCTTGTGCCCGTCTGGAACAAATCGAATCGCGAGCACACCATCATCGGCTCGGAACCCAGCGGCACACGGGAAGCAGCCGATCAGGCCGTTGCTGCGCTCGGATGGAAAAACGAATATCTTCTCGATGCCGATCACATCAACCTAAGCACTGTCGACCGTTTCCTCGCACCTTGTGATTTCTTCACTCTCGACGTTGCCGATGACATTGGTCAACCCGCCAGTGCCGAAGATGTCAGCGCGTTTTTAACCCGCCACCCCGAGCTCATTGGAACCATCACCATCGAGGGCATCGACGCCCCCTTCGAAATCTCGCGCGAGGAAGCCACCCGAATCGCCAACAAATTCCTGCTCGCTGCGCAAAAGGCCGGTGCGATCTACCAAAGCATCCTCACAGGCAAGAGCGAAGACTTCGTGACCGAGGTATCGATGGATGAAACCGACAGCCCACAAACACCCGCCGAGTTGTTAGTCATCCTCGCCGCCCTCAGTGATGCCGGAGTGCCCGTGCAAACCATCGCTCCTAAGTTCACGGGGCGTTTCAACAAAGGTGTCGATTACGTGGGAGACGTCGTGCAATTTGAAAAGGAATTCAACGACGATCTCGCTGTGATCGCCCATGCCATCAAAGCTTACTCGCTGCCCGACGGATTGAAGCTCAGCGTCCACTCGGGTTCGGATAAATTCTCGATTTACCCTGCCATCCGTCGCGCCATTCAGCGCACGGGTGCCGGTCTGCACATCAAAACTGCTGGCACCAATTGGCTCGAAGAACTCATCGGTCTAGCCGAAGCCGGAGGCGATGCCCTCGCTTTAGCCAAAGAGATTTACGCCAAGGCCCTAGACTACAAAGACGCCCTGTGCCAGCCCTACGCGACCGTAATTGACATCGATGACAGCAAACTCCCCAGCACCGAGACCGTCAACGGCTGGAGTAGCGAACAATACGTCAACGCCCTACGCCACATTCCCACTTGCCCGGAATACAACCCGCATTTCCGCCAGTTGCTGCATGTCGGCTTCAAGATCGCCGCTCAACTCGGCAGTCGCTATACCGACGCTCTGAAACAGCACCGCGCCATCATCGCGAAAAACGTCACAACCAATCTGCTCGACCGCCACATCAAGCCGCTCTTTTTGTAAACGTGCTTTGATTGCGCCGGAGCACGCCAGGCATCCTTGCTGCTGCCCCCGATGGAGCAGGAGAAACGGTGTCCGTCGTGTGATGATCTTCCCCATTTAGCTCCCTAGAAGATCCGTATCAACATGGGTCCGATCGATGGTGATACTTGATCGGATCAGCCTTGGTCCATTAGAGGCAAGTGGATCATTTTTTACGACAAATGGGAGGTAGGATCAAACGGATGCCAAAAACATTCTTCGTTTTCTGTCGTCAATTCACAGCTTTATCTCTACGCTCGCCGTAACAGCAGCACTTTCATGTCCACTACCCTACGCATCCTTTTTCTTGGCGACATCGTTGGCGAACCCGGTCGCAAGGCCGTGCAACAACTCTTGCCAGAGATCAAACGCAAGGAGAACATCGACTTCACCATCGTCAACGGCGAAAACTCGGCGGCAGGACGCGGCATCACCCCGAAGATTGCCATCGACCTTCTCCGCGCTGGAGCCACGGTCATCACCACCGGCGACCATGTCTGGGATCAGGCGGAAATCGTGCATTACTTCCCCACCGAACCACGCCTGCTTCGTCCTGGCAACTACCCCAAAGGCACGCCGGGCGCAGGGACGGTAATTCTTGAGACCGAAAAAGGCAAAGTCGCGGTCATGCAGGCCCAAGGCCGCTCGTTCATGCAGCCTCCTCTCGAGAATCCTTTTATCTGGGCGGACGACGAGGCACTGCGACTGCACGAACTCGGCGTCAAGATCGTCTTCATGGATTTCCACGCGGAAACCACCAGCGAAAAAATCGCCATGGGGCGTATGCTTGATGGCAAAGTCTCCGCCGTAGTGGGAACTCACACGCACGTTCAGACCGCCGATGACACCATCCTCCCGCACGGCACCGCCTACCTCACCGATGCCGGCATGTGCGGTCCTGATGACTCGGTGCTCGGCCGCGCCTGCGAATCCGTAATCTGGCGTTTCCGTTCAGGATTGCCTACGCGATTTCCCATCGCCAAGGGACCCGTGCGCCTGTGCGGAGCCATTGTCGAGGTCGACTGCGCCACGGGCCATGCGGTGAAATTTTCCCGCTACAACCAACTCCTCAATCACGGCGATATCTAACAAAATTGATGACTCCACGGCCCTTCTACATCTGCGGACCCACCGCGAGCGGAAAGTCCGGACAAGCCCTTACCCTTGCCCAAGCGTGGGACGGCGAGATCGTCAATGCCGATGCTTTTCAGCTCTACCGTGGCCTGGAAACCATCACCGCAGCGCCTACACCCGAGGATCAAGCCATTGTCCCGCATCACCTCTACAGCGTTCTTGACCCAAGTGAAACCTGCGATGCCGAGCGCTATCGCAACCTCGCTCAACCGGTCATCGATGACATCATCGCACGCGGAAAAATTCCTATTGTCACAGGCGGCTCCGGGCTCTATCTGAAATTTCTCACCCATGGACCTTCTCCCCTGCCCCGAGGAAATTTCGCTCTGCGCGCCGATCTGGATGCTCTTACGTTAGAAGAACTCGTTGCCGAACTGCAAAAAATCGATCCGGTGGAAGCCACACAGATCAACTTGCTCAATCGCCGTTACGTCAGCCGCGCAGTAGAAATTTTTCGCCTTAGCGGTATTCCCGCATCAGAGCAAAGACGCAACTGGGAACACGTCAGTAAAGAAAAAGAAAACGAACTGCGCGGCATCTTCCTGCAGATCCCCCGATCGATCCTGCACGAACGCATCGCGGCCCGCTGCTCCGATATGTTAGAAAACGGTGCCATCGAGGAAATCGCTACCAACCGCCATCATCTATCCGAAACATGCCGCAAAGCCATCGGCGTGCCACAAATCCTCGATATGTTAGACGAAACAATCGATTACGACACATGCCTCCGACTGATCACCGAAGCTACCCGTCAATACGCCAAACGCCAGGAAACCTGGTTCCGCCGCGAGACCTGGTTGCAATCCTGGATCTGGGATCATGCATATGAGGCATGATGGGACGTTTTTTTCAGTGCGGTGAAAAATTTTCAAAACAACTCAACCACATAGCCCAAACGGACACCGCCACCCGTGACGCGAACCCAGTAAATGCCTTTGCGATTGGGTTCCTCAGGCTCGAAATTGATGCCGTTCAGCATGGACTTTGACTTGTAGAGAATCGGCACTACATGCCCCTCGATCTCGCCATGCATCGGCAAGGCTTTTTCGGGTCGTTTGGTCAGCCGAAACACCTCGACTTCTACCTTGTCAAGATCATCGATTTTTTCTTGGAAGTAAACCGACCACGCGGTGCCGTGCACGTATTCCTGCGGATAAAATCCCTGTCCGGGATAGGCCCAGAATTCGGGGGTTTTTCCTTTACCGCTGCCATCCATGCACCACATCGCGGAGTAGTTGTCACCCGCGGTGCCGAAGCCCGCTTTACCCATCGGTGGATTGAGACACCAAGCCCGGTGGCCACGGCGCTCGCGATTGTTTTCGCCACTGTCGTCCATGTAGGCACGCACGGAATCCACCATGCTACCGCCACTGAAAAGATTGCAACGATCCGTGGAATGGCTGAGATCATGAGACAGCCCGCCATTTTTTTTACATGCCAGGGCGGCATCGGTTGCATTTTCTGAGAATTTTGCATCGCCCAGCACATCGTATGATACACCACTAAGAAAACGATACATGTTCAGCGCCACAATGGCATCGTGATTTTTCGAGGAAATTCCCTCGCCGGGATCAGAGCTTCGAATGGCGCGGATGCCCGCGCGAATTTCTTCTTTGGTGCGCGGATAAAGACGCTTGCTCACTTCGATTTCAGCTTGTTCCGCCACGATCTTGGCGGCCCCAGTTGCTGCCTCAGAACCGTAGTTTCTGAGAAACTCAACATCTTCTTCACAAAGCAATTCGAACTTGATCTCATGCTGCTTGCCATTGGTTTTGAGCTGCAGCACCGCAAAGTCATCTCCGACATTGATGATTTTCGCGACGATCTTGCGATCGCGGATGTCCGTGAAAGTGCGCCATGTTTCTGCACCATGGAGATGAGAAAAGCCGATGAGGAAGAAACAGGACGTCAGCAAGAAACGTAACCAAGACATCAGAACGCAGGACGCGACGGCAGAGGAAAAACGTCGCGATGACGGAATGGTTTTCAGCAGAAAAGGGTTCATAGCGTACAGGCAATGCTATCAAAAACTGACTCCCCCTTATATGAAGCTCGGGAATCACTGTCGATGCAATTTGTCCATCACGTCGATCGTTTTCTGCATGACAAAATGCAGGAAATCGATGACGAAAGATTTCCGCCTAAACAGCGGTAATGCAGGCATGAGACATTTTTCCCATTGGCTTTTGAGCGCCACCGTTTTTCCTCTTTTGAGCGCCTCGGCTTTTGCGGAAGAAAGTGAGTTCGTGATCGGCCCTGATTATAAGGATGCGCCAGAAACCAAGGCCCAAGCTGATGTCCCCAAGGGCACGGTACACGAGTTCACAATGGATTCCAAAGATAGCAAAATCTACCATGGGATTGCGAAACATCAAAAGGGCACTGTGCCCTATCAACGCAAGGTGGCTGTGTATGTGCCAGCTCAATACAAAGCGGGCAAGGACGTGGCTTTCATCGTGGCACAAGACGGACTCGGCTACCGCAATGTCTTGCCCACCGTGCTCGATAACATGATCGCCGCCAAGCGTTTGCCCACGATGGTAGCTGTCATGATCAACTCAGGCGGTGGAGATTCGTTGGGCAGCCAACGCGGCTTAGAATATGACACCTTGGACGATGTCTATTGCAAGTTCATCGAGAGTGAAGTGTTGCCGCTCATCCGCGATAAATATCACATTCGCTTCACCAGCGATCCGGAGGGACGGGCCACCATGGGAGGCAGCTCTGGGGCCGCTGCCGCTTTTACCATGGCGTGGTCACATCCAGAATTGTATCGTCGTGTGCTCAGTTACTCAGGCACCTACGTGAATCAACAATTTCCCGTGAGCCAAAAAACACCGCACGGTGCGTGGGAATACCATGAAAATTTGATCCCACGCAGCCCAAAGAAACCCATCCGCATTTGGTTGCATGTCAGCGAAAAAGACAATGGCTGGGATCGCGATGAAGCAAGCTATCACAACTGGGTCATGGCCAACGAACGCATGGCTGCTGCACTCAAAGACAAGGGCTATGAGTATCGGTATGTCTTTGCCAAAAAAGCTGGACACACAGATGGGCGTGTCTTGCGAGAAACCCTGCCTTCCGCCTTGGAGTGGTTGTGGCAAGGTTACAAAGTTCGGTAATATTTCCGTGCAGAGCTATTGAATTTGCTGTGACATCTCGCTGAGATCCGCGCCTGTTGCCCATAGGGGTTCCGATGGGAGTCCATGGCTCTCTTTTCTCTCGCAGATATGATACTAGGAGAACGCTGCCACGACTTTCTCCAAGGCCTCAATCAAACGTTGCCGCAGCAACGAAGCTCGCTCGGCGAGCGCACGTTGTTCGGCTTCATACTGACGCCGCCCCTCCACCGTCTCGATGGGAACGGGTTCATAACCATATTCCGTGAGATCGTAGGGGCTGGCGCGCATGTCGAGTTTGCGCAGTTCCATCGCCAACAAGAAAGTATCTAACAACAATTCGCCGGGAATCCATGTCTGGCATTTAAAGGCCCATTTGTAGAGATCCATGTTGGCATGGATGCAGCCTGGTTGTTCTTGCTGCGGACGGCCTTCGAGAGTCGGTTGCAACTGATTCAAGGGGCGCGCTGCAGGAGTGAAGAATCGGAAGGCATCGTAATGCGAACAACGGATCGGACGCGACTCCACCAGAGTTGCAATTTCCTCAGTCGACAAACGCAAGGGCGCTGACTTGGCATGACGCACCTCGTCGCTTCGATAGACCATGGCCCATTCATGCAGACCGAAACAACCGAAATTCCCCGCCTGAGCCGCAGTATGGCGCAAGAGATCTAGGACCCAATGCAGTCGAGCTTTTTCCTTCTCCTCCAGGTGATCGACAACTAAGCGCAACTCGCCACAGCACCATTCGTAATGCCGACCCATCCACTCTGGGCGCTCGGATTCCGCACATGCCAGCGCAATACCGTATCCAGGATGCCACTGCTCCAATTTCCCCAATTTGAACGGATAATACGTAAACAAAAAATCCTCCACCGGATGCACCACACCGCGTGAACGTCGATCAATCGTCGGTACCGTCCAACTCCTCGCTTGTTCGCGATGCGCCTGCAACAATGCCACCCACTCCGTGCCAGCCAAGCATATTCCCTTGGCATGGTTCAAACTGTTAGCATCGCAAAGCATCGACACAAGAAAAGTCGAGAATCAGCGAAAATGACAATCAAAATTCACCGAGATTTGAGTCCCCCCCCCCCCTGTTTCTCTATCTTGTTCGCCCGAGACGACGATGATCGTACTCGATGCCGGATATTACACCAGAATACTAGCAGACGACGTGGTGGCCAAGAGCTTCAATCTCAACCGCAACGCCCCAGCAGTCACTGAGGGCATGGTCAAACGCATTGCTGGTTTTAATCTCCATGAGACGACCTTGATCCCCTCGGATCATGCGGAAAAGCTCGTCGGCTTCGCCGCCCACTCAAGCGCCGTTGCCGTGGCCATGCGCTACCTGCAACCCGTGGCCGACTACCAAGAGTCCGGTGCAGTCACCGATCCGGTCACCGGCATGACCTTCGGCTACCTGCGCTTCACCAACGCCCGCGCGAACAAAATCTTCGTAACACTGGAATGCCTCTACGGCTTTACCCCAGCCAAGACAGACGCCCTCAAGCGAATCGTCAAACCGTAAGCCTTTCGGAAATTGCAGAAATCTGCGCTCACCCTCTCTCGGGAAACTGGGAGGGGATAATTTGTTTGAAATCTGAGTAACAGTTAAATTCATATTTGACCAATGGAGTAAATCTCAAACATTTGCCTTGAGCATAACTGCAGTTTTTGCAAATATCCCGCCGGATGGCTAACAGGAATCATATCAAAAAACTTCATGTAACCGCTCCACGCGGAACTCCATTGGATTCTCGCAAACTGGAGAGCCTGGGGATTTCTCGTGCCTTGGCACACGAATACGTGAAGGCCGGTTGGTTGGAAAAACTCGGACGTGGAGTGTTCATGTTCGCGGGTGATCAACTATCCCGGGACGCCTGTCTGAAATTTCTCGAAAGCAAGATCCCCGGCTTGCATGTAGCCGCCAAGTCGGCACTAGCCTTGCATGGGTTCCGGCAAAACGTCGCATTTCAGGAAACTACCATAGTATGGGGCCATCAGAGAGCCATCCTGCCGGAATGGTTTCAGGTGCGTTTTCCTTCACGCTATAGCAATTCGCCGTTGTTTGACGAGGGACTACCATCAGGATATGGGCTGGCTCCAATGCCTGGATCTCCAGACGGACCCATGGTTTCATCTCCCGAGAGAGCATTGCTGGAGATGCTGAGCGAAATCGACGTATACCAAGAACTGGAAGAAGCCCGTGCGATCATGGAGGGCGTGAGACAACTCCGTAGCCGCCATCTGCAAGAGCTGTTGACCCACTGTCGCATGGTGAAAGCGGTTCGACTCTGCGTGGGCTGGGCGACGGAGCATAACCTCCCGTGGGCCGCACAAGCCCGGGATGCTGCCGCCAACAACATGGGGACCGGTCGCTGGGTTGCCCGCTTCAAAACCGGACGGACTCTCATTCTCAATCCATGATGAACCAAGCATATTTGGATGCAGTAAGACTGCTACTTGCCGTGGCTCCGGTCATTTTTCGGAGACCGACTTTTGCTCTCAAAGGAGGAACAGCCATCAACCTCTTTGTGCAGGACATGCCACGGTTATCGGTTGATCTAGATCTCGTCTATATCGATCATCAATCAGAGAGAGACGCTGCGTTGGCGGAGATTTCATCCGAGTTACTAGCGATCCAACGTGAACTCAATGAGCTTGGATTCCTTTGCGAAATGGGATCGATGCCCGAAGGAAGTGAAGTAATCGTCGCATAGACATGCACTCCATGTCATGCCCCTCGAATCAGACATCCTTGCCGACTTTCATCAACTGCATACGGCAAGGCATTCAGGCGAGATGGAAAAAACCACAAAGCACTTGCTAGCCCTTTCTTTTCACTGCTCAAAGCGGAAGGCTCCACATGAGCGAAACCCAAGCAGCAGCTCCACTTCCTTGGGTGGTTCCGTTCACGCGAAGATTTACGACTCCTGCATCTGTATCGGCTCTGATACCGAACGACCCTATTGCCCAAGTGTCATGATCATCGGGCATGATCAGACGAAATCCGGTTCCTGATGCTTGACCTGTAACGGCGGAATTTTTTTCACTCAATCGGTGAGCGAGACTCGTTTCTGCGGTGAGGGCGAGCGATTTGTTGATTTCGTAGCTCATGTTCACTCCTGCACGCGCTTCCATGGCATGATCCGTGCGCGATGAAAAAACCGCCGGAGCTGCGCCACCCACTTCGCTGTATCCGTCGACGTCAGCATTGATGAAAGCTAAATCCCAAAAAGGTGAAAACGCAACGCCTGCAAACTTGGTCACATTCTCCCAATCAATGCGTGCCCGAAAAGCCCATGTGTCGATATCTGTCTCGCCATAGGATGTATCGATGTTCGGCCCATTGGTATAGGCACGAAGAATATCAGCATCAGTCTGATGATAATATGCCGTGAGAGTCATCCAAGCGGTGGGGCCAGCTATTTCGATGGGCAAGATGAGTTCGCTAAGAAGATATGGACCGCGCAGGTCTTGATTGCCTCCGAGGTAGGTATCGTGATCACTCCATGATTGACCAATTGCGCCCCCCAATTGCATGCCGGATGAACCGAGAGACCTGGCCGCGCCGAACTCGGCAATACCAATGTCACCATCGCTGAGGTCGTGCTGATCCATGCCCCAATCTCCACCCATCCAAACCGTATGGTCCTTTCCGGGCATGATCCGAAAATCCATGGGATGCCCGTGTAAGCCATGCAACACCATCCCCGCCGAGCGCATCGCTGTGCGAGTAAGTTGCGCTTGTTCTGCCACACTCGATTCGTCCAGCAGAACGCGCAGCACCAAATGCAATGTGGACTCCTTCTGGATATTGTAATCGGATAAAGCGCGAGCATCCTCCAGTTGCTTCCCAGCAAAGATCAATCTCTGTTGATTCGGCGGAATCGCTTCCTTATCTTGGATTTTTGCCTTCACATTTTCAATCGTGTCACTGGGTTCAACGTCGAGAGTAATGGTTTTTCCCGTCAGCGTTTTTACGAAAACCTGCATCGCGGGCGCCATGGAAAGCGACAAAATCCACATGATCGAAATCATCCAAAGTTTCATGATAGGGCTGAAAAGTTTTGCGTTAGAAATAAGTTGGCCGTAGCAGAGGCAGTAGCGTGATAAAGAGATCGCACTGCACACGCAGTGCGCCGCGAAAATAGCCGTCCAAGGCTCTTTATCAAGATTTTTCACACAGATGAAGACGCACGATCCACGGCATTCCAATCCAGTCGCCCCAGTTCCGCGGAGCGAATGCCCGCAAAGGCACTGATGGCCAGCAGAGGTATGAGGTGCATGGGCGCGGCATGAATGATCTTGCGGAACTCATCGGGCGTGACCACCTCGACATCGACTACATTCTCAAGGCCATCGTCGGCGTAGCCTCTCCAGTGATTGGCGTGATTACCTCCCTGCAAGAGCAGGTCGAGTGGACGCTGCGTGTGGCTTCGCTCATAGTAGGCCTGATCGTCGGCATCATGTCGCTGGTGAGCATGGTGAAGAAGATGCGGGGGAAGTGATCTAGTTCTGGAGAGCGTATAGGCCATCAACGGCGGGGAGGAAAGACCGAATTCATAGAAGGAGGTTACTCGCCGTTGGATGAGCCGGCTTGTTTCAACTATGGGCGCAGTCGAATGGGTTCGCTGTCGCTCACCCATTCGCAGCACCCTTTATTGTTCGGTATTTTTCTTTAGATTGTCGATTGGATCGAACGCTACTTTTCCTCTAAAATCTCGCTGCCATTGTAAAACGAGAAACAGTGATGCAAAAACAGTAAGACCGAGCGAGCAAAAAAATGGTCCTGAGTCGAACTCAGAGAAGGAGAGTAGTTGACGTGCTCCAATCGTAAAAAAAGTCCAGGTTCCGACTTCATTCTTCCAACTCCGATTTCGTCTGACTTCGGCAAACAAACTCTTCAATGCTCTGATTGAATATGCTTCGCGAATGACATTCAGAACCGAAGTCCGACGGTGAAATTGTCTGGGTATTACTGCTGCAAAAACTACAAATGCAATCAGGTATCCAATCAAAATATTAATGCCGACTTGCAGGAAGAATATGCAAATGACAATCAGGCATCGCAAAATATCGTGTAATTCAATGTGCATCTTATTTTGCCGAACGTATAGGCCATCCACGGCGGGGATGGAAGCCTGAATTCAAAGAAGAACGTTACCCGCCGTTGGATGTGCCGGCTTGTTTCAACTATGGGCGCAGTCGAATGGGTTCGCTGTCGCTCACCCATTCGCAGCACCCTTTATTGTTCTGCTAGGTTTTCGATCCGCTGAACGCTGCGTCCAGAATAGCGAGTCAAGACCGCCAGTAACACCAGTGAAACGGTGCCAAGAATGCAGAGTCCGGCAATCCAAGTGCCATAGATCCCGCTGCATTCTTTGAAAACCGAATGGCTGAAATCGTGACTTAACCCACCGACTGCGAGTGCCGTGTAGATCGGCCCAACTAAGGCTGTGAGCCACACCCACCATGAAACCCGCTTATCAAGGAACACCATGATGGTGAACCATGACGAGAGAAGGAGTGTGTAACTTGGACCAACAATCTGCCCTGCCAAGAGTCGAATATGCGCCTCCCCTGAATATGGCTGGTTGAACGCAGCGAAGAAGCCGTGAGCACCAATAGAAGGAAGCACAATGCACGCAAGAGACGACGCGATCACTAGAAGTCCGAGACCGATCTTCACTGCGAAGTGCCGTTGAGATGTCATGGAATTATATTGCAGATTGAGGTAGGGACGCCGATTGCTCGACGCCCCCCTCGCAGATCCCAGCGTGCGGAACTACCGCACTAGGCTCCTCGGAAAGACGCGCAGAACAGAGCGCGCGGATTCATTGGTTTACAAGACATAATCAAACAGGCGTGTGTGATGGCGTCAATGCTTTCTTCGGGTATTCTTCGACGATGCGTGCCGTGGGAAGGTTCCACGTTTTCCAGCGTTCACTGTAGCTTTTCTTTGTCATCGAACGTCTCTGACTGCGGCGGTTCAACCATTTGAAGATAAGCCTATAGTCTCTTACTCAGAGTTAGATTTCATCCCCCTCGTTGACAAATCCCCAAGTTGTCATGAAATCACTCAAATACCTCAGCCTCGCTGGAAAGATCGCCGGCTTCGTATCAGCTCTCAACGTCATTCCCTTTGTTGATCCGGCAGTTGGAGTGATCGTATTTGCCGCTGCTTCGATTCTCAAAGACTCGGTGAACCGCATCGGGGATCTACTCGACGACGGTAAACCGAACCAGAGTTTCAAAAGCTGATCGAATCACCATTTCCCATCCCCGTAAATCCAAGGTTGAAGACTTCATGTTCAGCCTTGGATTTTGCGTTTGGTGCCGCGTAGGAACAAACGATATGCTCATGTAGAATGGGAATATCCCCCGCCCTCTCAAAACCATTCCGCGTGTGTTAGACAAGTTGGCGCGCGGATGGAACGGGGTTAGTGGGACAAACCGTCAGCCAAGTGTGACCTCGCGCTTCTTGCGATCGAAGGCGTAGGCGTTTTCCCACTGACCATCCTTCGGCAGAATGCCAAACCACTGGTCCGCGACCTCCTCCGTGGCCAATTCGCGGTAGTGCTTGAAGATGATGTCGGGCGAGTTCCCAGCCTCCAGCGCCACTTGATCCGCGCTTTTCACCGTAGCAATGCGGTAGGTGATGAACGAGTGTCTCAGCACGTTACGTGGCCACTCAATTCCCACAGCTCGTGCCAGGGCGGTGGCTTCTTTGATCAACTCGCACGACTTGATCACACGTCCACTTCTCGGCAGCGGTCGCAGCCATGCTACGAGGTTGGCAGGAATGGGAGCCAAGCGCCGAGAAGCCGTCTTCGCCTGACCGGCACGGATCTCGATGAAGCCACGATCAAGATCCACGGCATTCCAATCCAGTCGCCCCAGTTCCGCGGAGCGAATGCCCGCAAAGGCACTGATGGCCAGCAGTGGTATGAGGTGCATGGGCGCGGCATGAATGATCTTGCGGAACTCATCGGGCGAGAACACCTCGATCTCGGTATCGGCCACCTTCACCTTGCGCAACTGGCTCGATGCCGTGGGCTTGCCCTCGGGAAGATAGTTTTGCTCCAAGGCAAAGGAGAACAACAAGCCGACGTGAAGCAGCATGGCATTGCGTGAGCTGGGTGACACAGGATGACCACGCAGCTAGGTATCGATGTCCGAGGATGTCACGTCGAGAATTTGACCCGGATGAGCGGCGGCGAAACGACTCAGCACCGAGCGCATTTGCGACAAGTGACGCGCACCAACGCCGTCTTGTTTGCGAGACTCCAGCATATGAGCCACAACCTCCGGCACAGTAGCGCGGCGAATGATCCCGCCGAAGTGTTTCCTGTACTCTGCTGCCATTGCGGCGAGAGATTCCGCCCCAGCGAGTTGGCGGGCGTGGAGGTAATCCTCCAGAGCGGAAATCAGAGGGACTCCCGCGGAATCGGACAATTGCCGCGCCGTGAGAAATGCCTCACGCTCATGCGGCTTGAGATCCGTGACGTGTTGCATGCCGGATTGAATCTGCTGCGCCACGAGCAAAGCCTCTTTCTTCGCGGCCTCCAGCGTGGGGAAGGATTTGCGCAGGCGTTTGCCGTGGCGGTAGTGGCTGATCACAAAGCGGATCCTGCCGCCCGAATCGCTGCGATAGACCGGGACCGTGGCCGAGCCGAATTTGACCAACATGTGCGGACCGCGTTTTTTCTTGCGCGCTGGAACCCTTGATTTTACAGGGAAATTCGCGTTATTTTTCTGATTTGTCACCCATTTGTCACCACCCTGCATATGTATGGTGGTGGAGGCGTCAATTTTTCCGCCCATCAAACTCTCTAAACCGTTGATAGTGAAGGAGTTATGACTGGCGCACCCGTAGGGATTTGAACCCCAAACCTTCTGATCCGTAGTCAGACGCTCTATCCAATTGAGCTACGGGTGCTAAACCGTCCGCGACTTGCGCGGGGGCGCAGACTGTCGGAATTCGGCATGGGGGTCAAGAATATTTGTGATTTTTTTTCGTTCGCGGATCAGATTGCCGAGGATCGGATTCAGTCCTATGGTTTCTGCATGAAATTGCACCGTTGGATGATCGTGCCTGCCATCGCCTTGGGCTATCTCGCCATCCGATACCACAAATCCATTCGTAACATGTTCGTCGAATCTCTTCATCCCCTCATCACCTCACAGGGTGGCCGCACGAGCGCAGCCGGAGTGGAGCGATCCAAGGCAGCAGCGGAGCGGGTGAAGCCGCAGCTACTGCCCGATCTCGCAGCCAAGGGTCTGCACTGGGGTGACCCGGTCTTTCTCAGGGCGTTCAAGGAGGAAAAGCAACTGGAACTCTATGTCCGTCATCGCGAAACAAAACTCTTCATCTTGTTTCGGACCTATCCGATTGCGGCGCTGTCGGGGGATCTCGGACCCAAATGCCGCGAGGGCGATGGCCAGGTGCCCGAGGGCTTCTATGCCGCCGGAAAAACATCACTCAAGCCCGACAGCCGTTTTCATCTGGCCTTCAACATCGGGTATCCGAACGCGTATGATCGCGCCCACCAACGAACGGGATCTTTCATCATGATCCATGGCAGCGATGTTTCGGTCGGCTGCCTTGCGATGACTGACGAAAAAATCGAGGAAATCTACAGCCTGTGTGATGCTTCGTTAAAAAATGACCCATCGTTTTTTCAGATTCATCTATTTCCTTTTCGCATGACATCGGAGCGAATGGAGAGAGAATCAGCTAGCCCGCATCATGCCTTCTGGCAAAACCTGCGGGAAGGATACCAATGGTTCGAAACCCAAGGTGTTCCACCGGAAGCCGAGGTTGCAAACCAACGCTATCATTTCCGTAGCGGAGAGTCCTCATCCACTGAGACCCGTTAGCCGCGGAGCAGGCAATCAAATCATGTGACCCATGTGGTCGCGCTTGGTGTCCATGTATTTCTGGTTGTGCGGATTGGCGTCCACACGGATGGGGAGTTGCTCAACGATGCTCAAGCCATAGCCATCAAGACCGATGACTTTTTTCGGGTTGTTAGTCAGCAGGCGGATCTTTTTCAAACCTAGGTCGGAAAGGATTTGGGCCCCCATGCCATAATCGCGAAGGTCCGCTGGAAAACCAAGTTTTTCGTTAGCCTGAATGGTGTCCAGTCCTGCTTCTTGGAGTTTGTAGGCGTGAATTTTCGCAGGCAGGCCGATGCCGCGCCCTTCCTGGCGTAGATACAGCAGGACTCCGCCTTCCTTGGCGATGCGCTCCATCGCGGCGTTGAGTTGTTCCCCGCAATCACAGCGCTTGGATAGAAAAACATCACCCGTGAGGCACTCGCTGTGCACGCGGACGAGGGTGGGTTTTTCTGGATCGATGTCCCCCATGACCATGGCGAGATGATGACTGCCATCCGTATCAATCTGATAGAGATGACAGCGGAAATCTCCATAGTCGGTGGGCATGTTCACCACCTCATCACGACGCACGAGTTTTTCGAAACGGCGGCGGTGCTCGATCAATTGCGCGATGGTGCATGCCTTGAGACCGTGCTTTTGCTGATACTCACCGAGTTCGCCGACGCGCGCCATGGTGCCATCGTCGTTCACGATTTCGCAAATGACGCCTGCGGTTGGAAGACCGGCGAGTTTCGCGAGATCGATGGCTGCCTCGGTATGCCCAGCACGGCGCAGCGTTCCTCCCGGCATCGCGCTGAGGGGAAACACGTGGCCCGGTTGCACAAAGGCCTCGGCGCCTGCCGATTCATCCGCCAAGAGCTGAACCGTGCGCGCGCGATCCGCCGAACTGATGCCCGTGGTGATGCCCTCGGCAGCATCGACCGATACCGTAAATGCCGTGCGTTGCACCTCGCGATTGCGGCGGGTCATGGGCGGAAGATCCAGCGCCTCTGCCCTCTCGCGGAGAATGGGAGCGCAAATCAAGCCGCGACCATGCACCGCCATGAACGTGATCATTTCCGGAGTGCATAAGGAAGCAGAGCCCACCAGGTCCGCTTCATTTTCGCGTGATGGGTCATCTGCCACGATCACCAAGCGCCCGGCCGCAATTTCGGCGATGATTTCCTGAATCGGGCTGAACTGCAGTGCTGTGGCGGACATGATGGTAGGCACAATCAAGCGCATGATGGCCGATGTGCAAAGCTTTTTTGCCGAGGTGCTAGGCACATCATATCCTGTTTGCCAAAAGTTTTTGCCGGAACTTCGACTTTTCAAAAGCATGAGCGATTAGAATCCCTGTCTCTGTCTTTTTGTCTCTTGTCCTAAAGGGACGCTTCATCGGCAAGCTCACCGCAATCAAGCGATTCGCTTTCATCAAACATCTTGCCATTTTCCTGAGATCGGATGTCGTTCGATAAGGCGTCCCTTCAGGGCGCTGGGAAACGTTGGAACATCATCACCCATGATTTCATCATGGGCTGAGATGAGCCGTCCCTTTGGGACGGGGAGACGAGGAGCCAGATCCCGTTGAGCAGGAGAATTCTTCTCGCCATTTCGTCATCGATTTTTGGCAAAGGGTCTAAAGACCAATGCCTTTAAGGCTTCGGAATGATGATGAATGCATTCGTATTTCGTCCCATCGGGACGCTTCATCAAAGCCCACGGTGCAACCGTGGGTTCATTCACAAAAAACCTTCACGTCCCAAAGGGACGATTCATGGAACGACACGCGGCCGTTTGATCAATCGGTATGGTCCTCTATATTGTCGTTGAGTCCTCTGAGTCGACGCGTTCCCCGATGAGGCGTCCCGTTGGGACGCAAAAAATCTGATGAGGTGAAGTTACCCACGGCTTCACCGTGGGCTGACATGAGTCGTCCTTTTAGGACGAAAAAGCCATAGCCAATCCTTACAGGCATTGGTCTAATGACCAGCGTCAACTCGATAGGAATTTGCATAGGCATGGCACGCATGATCTTTTATGGTCTTTTTGTGACGCAGCAGAAGTATCAACTTGTCCTCGCCTACGATGGCACTCATTTCGAGGGTTGGCAGAGTCGACGCGATGGACGCGGCGTCAGGCATGAAATTGAGAAAGCTGTTGTGGCATTGTTCGGCATCTGCCTAGAGATCGAGAGTTCCAGCCGGACGGATGCTGGGGTGCATGCGATGGGGCAGAGTTTGCACGTGGTCGTGCCCGTAAAAACGTCCTGTTTGCCAGCGAGACAATTGCGAGCCGCCCTCAACGCGCAACTCCCCGAGGACATCCGCGTGATGCGGGCTAGGGTTGTGCCATCGACCTTCCATGCTCGATTTGATGCCGTCGCCAAGGAATACCGCTACCACATTCATCAGGGCGACGTGATGCCGCCGCAGCTCCGTCAAGAGTGCTGGCACATCGCTCATGATCTGGACATCGTGGCAATGCAAAAGGCTGCGCAAGCATTGACCGGCCGCTATGACTTCCAGCATTTCACGGTGAGGCGCAAAGGCGAACTGCTCGACTCACATCGCACCCTTATCGACTGCCGGGTCATCAAGAAGGGCGCGCGCATCACCATTCGAATCGTAGGCGATGGATTTCTCTACAAAATGTGCCGTCGCATCGTGGGTACTCTCATACAAGTGGGCGAAGGAAAATTGACTGTGTCACAGGTCGAGGAATGGCTGCAATCCCCCACTCCACAACCCGGTGGCTTCGTCGCCCCAGCACATGGGCTCACATTGTGGAGCGTGCGTTATCCCAACACCTGATCAGAAAAAATACGTCAAGCGCATGCGGATCATGCGTGGTTCAGCGGGATGGTAGTGGATGTCATCCACAGCCGAAACTTCGCCGGATAGTTGTGAGGTGTAGTAGTATTCGATGTCGTTGTCGTCGCGGTCGAGCAGGTTCATGCATTGCAGGGCGACTTCCCAATCCTTCGTGCGGTAGCCGACTTGGGCATTAACGGTGAAAACATCGCGACCTTCGATTTCCCCGGTTTCCTCCAGAGCACGTCCCAGAAAACTCCGGATCCGCAAGCTACCGAAGTATCCTTCTTGCCGGCCCAGAGAGATCCCGCCACTGAACATCACGGGGATGCTGTTGGGGATTCTATCGGAGTCACCTTGGTCGCGGAAACGCGCGTGAGTCAGCGCCATTTCGCCATCCAGCGCGAACCAGTCGCTGGGCCGCCAGTAATTCGACCACTCCAGACCGAGGCGACGCGATGCTGGACCGGCTTCGTTGGTTCCCGCATCGCCCACATAGACCAGTTCACTGTCGCTATCCAACCACCAGAAGCTCAGGGTGGAAGTCAATTCCGGCACGATTTGCGAGCGCAGTCCCAGTTCTCCGCCGATGGTGCGTACGAGTGGGTCTACGGCAGGAAGTGGATCGCCTGAGACGGGATCGATCGTATTGTTCACACCGCGTGCGTCATTGCTGTGAAAGCCAGTGCCGAGGTTCAGGTAAAGTTCGGTTTCTTGCCATGGGCCAAAAATGGCGCTGATCTTGGGACTCACGATACCATCCCACTCGCTCCCGCTGTTCGCCGGGATGTCACTGTCTACATCGAAGTGATAAGCATCGGCGCGGATGCCGGCCACCGAACGAAACCAAGATGACCAGCGCACGGTATTTTCCGCGAACACACCGTAACTCGATTCGTATATGTCATCTACGCGCACGGTATCGAGCCGCTGGCGGCGTTGGGTTTTGTAAAGTCCGATATCATCGATCACATCATGTCTCGTTTGAAAGCCTAACGAGAATTCCGCCTCACGCCCCATGAAATGGCGGTCCTGCCACTCACGCACCAGTTCGCCACCATAGATCATGCGCTGTTCCTGTTGCTGGAACTGATCGCCGCGCCCAGCATCATCAAGAAAATAGGTAAAGTTGGAGAACAAATCGAGGTCATAGGCCACGGCGTAGGCATTGGCCGTCGTCACTTCAGAACCATTCGTATTTTTCCAATCCAACTGCAAACTAGAACGATGACTTTCGCCGCCGGTGGTGTCATCGAGATTGCCAAAACGATCGATCAGTCCGGACTGCACGGCACGTTTGGCAATTTGATCCGAAGAATCCCATTCTCCCCCGTAGCCCATGGCGGTAACGGAGAGATGATTGTCGTCATCGCCGAGAAAATAGCGTGCAAAGCCATTCCACCGCTGGAAATTTTCCTCGCGTTGCCAGGGCCCGTCATACGTGTTCCACTCGCCACCTAGTGTCAGCACGCCCTTGCCCACGTCAAAACTGTCGGCAATCAGGGTGCGGTAGTAATCGTATTCCCCCACCTCCACCGTCGCGATGCCACGCGGCAGTCGATCCCACAAAACAAAATCCGCACTGCCCGCTGAGGAGAGGTCGCCTTGACGCGCCGAATAGGTGCCTTTGGTGTAGTCGATCGATTTTACCAATTCTGGCACCAAGCCATTGAGATCAGCATAGCCCTGACCGTGAGCATGACTTTTCATGTTCATCGGCATGTGATCGACGCTGACCGCGAAGTCCGTACCGTGATCTAGATTGAATCCACGCATAAAATACTGTGTCGCCTTGCCACCTCCCGCGTGTTGAGTGGTGATCATGCCGGGCACGATTTCGAGAATCTCGCTGCGCCTCATCAGCGGACGCTCGGAAATTTCCTTGGCATCGGCGTGTCCCTCGGATGAGGTAGCGGCTTGATCTAACAATTTTTGGGCTTTTCCTGTGACCACCACTCCCTCCAACACTTCTGTTTCATGGGCGAAGGCATGTGACGAACTTAGCAGACAAAGCATGCCTAAAATACCAGGGATCGCTGAATGATTCATATCAGCCTCTAGCTTGCCAGTGATGAATGATCTTTCAAGCAAAATCACTCGCTCGAAATTGATTCGTGTTGCCTCATTGAAGCGGACACCGAAAATATTACTGAGAGCGAATGGGAGAGTGCCGTTGCCTCATAAAAGGAGACACCATGGCGCCAGCCATGAGTATGAGTGAAAAAAGCACCGACGAATACACAAAGAAGATGCGCGCAAGGT
>CAMCIC010000008.1 GCA_945874895.1 Akkermansia muciniphila
CTTGTTGGCATGCTTGCGCTCCCATCCGGTGATCTCGATGAACTCGTCAAGCAGCTTGCCACGCGCCTTGCGTCCCGTCAGCCGCGCATACCTTGCGCGCATCTTCTTTGTGTATTCGTCGGTGCTTTTTTCACTCATACTCATGGCTGTCACCATGGTGTCTCCTTTTATGAGGCAACGGCACTCTCCCATTCGCTCTCAGTAATATTTTCGGTGTCCGCTTCAATGAGGCAACACGCAACGCGAAAAAATCGTAAAAATGCATTGCCAAAGCCCGAAAAATTCTCCTTACTGCGCGCCCCACAACGGTATCAGGACAGATGGCAGAGTGGTCGATCGCGCACGCTTGGAAAGCGTGTTTACTGTTAAAGGTAACGAGGGTTCGAATCCCTCTCTGTCCGCCATTCTTCGCTTCCTGCGGAAGCTACGAATGGCAAGCCATTGGTAGCTGGAGAAGGATGCGAAGAATGCCCTTCGTAGCTCGCAGAGCGAAGTAGGGCTGCCAATACGACTCTCCAAGCTCCAATCCAGAACCGTCCTCCGCAACATGCACTACGCATAAATTCTTCGTTCTTTGTCCGATCCAGACAAATTCTACTACGGAAGCACTGCTGATTTAAAGGCCCGATTTTCGGTTCACAATGCAGGAGGCAATGTTTCCACAAAGCCTTTTCGACCACGGGAACTTGCGTGGTATGGTGGATTTGCTAACAAGCAAACGGCTGTCGATTTTGAAAAATATCTCAAAACTGCATCCGGCAAAGCATTCGCCAAAAAACGACTGATTCCCTCGCCTTTCTGATAATTCCATCCTTGCACCCAGGGCCATGGGTTTGAATACAGACTTCGCTTCGAGCGAAATGCGAAAAAATCGCGCAGCGCAAACTGGCATAGCCAAAGGCAATCCCTCTCTGTCCGCCATTTCCGTTCAAGGTAGCTTACACAAAAGTAACAATGCACGAGCGTGTTGCTGGAGTGGAACAACGAATTCTCCCTTCGCAAAAAGTGAATGACATTAAGGAAAAACCCTTGTGTGAAGCATTTGCAGATTTCCGAGCAGTTGGAAAAGGAGCATGATCCATCCGTAGGACGATTAAGGGAGCGGGGAAAGCTAATGAAATCATCAAGAAACAATGCAAAGAGCTCGAAAAAATGTTACCATGCGAGGACTGCCCCAGAGACATTTACCGAATCATTAAAATTTCCTTTACGGATAAATGTGGAGATATTACGCGTATTCGCGAATTATGAGCGACATAGAAGATTCTTTCAATGAAAGCGATGGCATGTTGAACGCGATGGGGCATATGGCAGCCATCAGCCAGCGCAATCGACAAATTGCCCAGCAAAAAGAACAAGCGGAAGCGATCCGTAAACAGACGGAAGTATTGGAAGCGTCGAATCGAATTGAAGCCGATCGAGCTGAAGTCGAAAAGCAACGCCTTAACATTGAGAAGCAGCGATTACTAGCAGACGAGGCAGAGCGGGAAATGCGTCGCCAGCAAGCTGAACAAGTCAGGCAATTACGCAACCTCATGGTCGATAGCATGGAGACACTTGATTCAGTAAAAATATCGCTGGCAGTTCAGTCTATTGATGACGCATTAAAACAAAGTGCTCTTAGGAAGACAGCCGCACTTCAAGCTCAGTTGAAAATTTTGGAAAGCCAGTCGGACATTCTTACTGAAATGTCTGACATGAAAGAGCTTCGAGTCTTGCGCTCAAACCTTTCTGAATTTATCGCCGAACAATCTGCAAATGACAATTTGCCCGATAAGCCCTTGGCCATAATCACAGATCGTTTGGAATCCCTTAAGACATTTTTCGCCCAATCTGATAATGAGTTGAATCAACTTCTTGGCTGGAAAGCCGATTGGTTGAATCAATTCCCTAAAGTTAGTCTGGCGGAAATGCACCAAGTCAAAACGGAATTAGCGGAACTCAAAAGCCACCTGCCTAGCATTCAGGAACGTCTGCGTAGCATGCTCAATCCATTGGATTGGTGCATCAGTGGTGGATCTCCTGACCTACATCAAGAACTGCGAATTTGCGCAGAACTCATGCCGCGTGAGGAGATTAAAGGCAGTGATGTTTCAGCGGGAGGAATTATTCTTCCTGGGAGCAAAAAGTCTTATCGTTCATATCTACCACAGTCTCGAGCATGCGCTGAAAAATATGAGTTCGCACACTCTAAAGGCGTAGCAAACGACCAAGTGATTGCCCACCTTGGCAAGGTCGATAAACGCATCGATGAGCTCATATGCTTGCACGAGAAACATCATGCGTTACTGGTCGAGGCTGAGGCTCATCTAGCCAATGAAAATTTCCGTAGCGCGGAGAGAGTGATTAAAATCTATGACAAGCAGAAATTCGCTGACATCGACTACAACAAGGTTGATTCTCTTCTTCAAAGACAACTTACTGTGTGGAAAAAATTTGCTAATCTTGAATCTCGCGTCAACTTATGCTCTTACAAAGATGCTCAAGAAAATCTGAAAATGCTAAAAGCAAAGGAAGTCAAAAAAGGTTCGGAGCTTGAAAAAGAAATTGCTCTGATGAGCAAAAAAATAGAAAATGCGATTATAATTCAAGAAAAAATTCGAAAAAAATCTTTATTAAAAAAAAGAATATTTATTTTTATTTCTATACTTCTAGTAGCCGTATTTATGGCTTATTGCACTTTTAGAGGTTATTATTGAGAATAAATTTTAGTCTTAAAAAGATTCAAAAAATCTAAATGAAAATTCACGAAAACATGTTATTCCGCTGGGTTGGATACGACATCGAAATGGGCGATGAGTATGCAAAATTACCGGCACCGAAACGTCCATTGATTCCGCTCAAAGCAGAATTGACTGATGACCAGCGCGAGATCTACCTTAACCGATTGCGCGATGCTTTCGATCCAGACAAAGGATTGAGAGTATCGCGATTCGATTGCCAGGATAAGGTGGGAAAGCAGAATGTTGCGACGGATCCTCGACACTGTCTATTTTTCACGGAGCAGGCAGCGGGAGATGCGGAGGGTCATTTTCGCCGTTATGGTCGTATGGGTTTCGGCTTTTCAAAAAGAGCGATTTTCAATCAGGGTGGCAGTCCAGTCATCTATACCGGAGGCAAAAATGCCATACTAGAAAAATCAATCGATATCCTTCGTAAGCATCTTTCGATCTCGAACGCTGGCACAGATGTCACAGATGCTCTAGAGGTATTCGCCCGATACGTAAAGGTTTCTCGAATGCCTGAAAGTGATGATGTAGCCCAAAAACCGAGTTCAAACGAGAAGCGAGAGCGTAACCGCGAACAAAGACAAGAAATTGATTCAATGGCGTATCCAATGGAAAAACGCATCCGTTTTCTTGCCGAGCGCGAATGGCGATTGGTGCATAATCCATCTCAGAGACGTCGTTGGGTGCACTGTTCCGCAGACTGGCTTTGGTATCGTCCTGAGCTTGGCCGAGAACTTCAAGTGGTGATTCTCCCCGACAATCGAACGCTCAGCATGGCTATCGACTGCGACAAAATCAGGAAAAGTCTTATCTCAAAAAGCCGTCCTCCTGTGCAGTTAATCACAGCAGACGCACTCAAGAAAATCTGAACATTTAGCAATCAAAAATGAAAACCATACTATACCACTTACTGCTACTCGTGCTGATAGCCACGATTCCTTCTTGCTCAAAAAAGCCAGTCCAAGTCTCAGGACAGATTTTTGTTGTCACGAAATCCAGAGATAACATTAAGATGGGCGGACTGGACGTCTATGTTATTCCTGACTCTGCATTTCAGGCTAGCGCAAAATTCGTCCTTCCATGGATGCAGGACCAAGTGAAGAAAGAGGCTCAATCTCGTGCCGATTCTGATTACATGACATCCTTCATCAAGGAGGTCATGGTCTTGGAGAAGAATTTTCCAGAACACCAATCAAAATTTGAGCCAATCAGAATGGGCATTGCGAAGGAGTCTGGAATCGCGGAAGAAATCATTCAGTCAGCATTAACTCCAGAACTAAAAAAACGTGCCATTGCAAAATTGATCGAAGGCAGCGCATCCAAGGTTACGGTCACAACCGATGCCGATGGACGATTTGTTGTCCCGATTACGGAAAAGACCTGGTTTGTTTCAACTGGAGAACGTTCTGTGGGCGATCAGACAGAGCGGTATCTCTGGGTTAAAAGTTATGAGGTTCCCGAAAATATGGTGAGTGCTACCATGACAATTTCCAATGATGCTGATATTGATGAAGATAACTCATTATACAACTTATTAAATCATTCGATCGGTTCACAGAGTGATCTCAATCAGTCAAAAAAAGTGGAAGTATCTGAGAAGATGAAGACGATTGTCGAAAAAAATAGTCAGAAAGTTTCTGAAATAAAAGCGAGCATTGAAAAACAAATCGCAGAAGCAAAGAAAAAATTCAACGGGAATCGAGCAGGCGAGGAAAAAACTCTAGAAATCGCGCCAAGAGTCAAGATGACATTTTGTTGGTGTCCTGCTGGTGACTTTACCATGGGAAGTCCAGAATTAGAGGGAGCTAGATCATCTGACGAAAAACAAGTCAAGGTGACGCTAACCAAAGGATTTTGGATGGCAAAAACGGAGGTGACTCAGGCGCAGTGGGAGGCTGTAATGAGATCAAATCCGAGTCTATTTAAAGGTGATAATTTGCCCGTTGTGAAAGTGAGTTGGAACGATGCTCAAGAGTTTCTGGAAAAGTTAAATGCATTGATAGGAAGTGACGGCGGAGGGAAGATGGTTCTGCCAACTGAATCGCAATGGGAATACGCATGCCGTGCTGGGGAGGCGGGACCTTTTTCAGGAGGAACAATCGATGAGGTGGCCTGGTATTCTGACAACAGTGGATCTAACACGCACCCAGTTGGAACTAAGAAGCCGAATGCATGGGGTCTGCATGACATGCATGGGAATGTTTGGGAATGGTGTCAGGATTGTTATAATGATCAGTTGCTAGGTGGAGTTGATCCACGAGTTATTACTTCGGGCACGCACCGGGTGTACCGGGGCGGCGGCTGGAACGACAACGCGTACGACTGCCGCGCCGCAAACCGCGACTACAGCCTCATCATGTCAACCGCGTACGGCAACAACGGCTTTCGTGTGGCCCGCAGTTCAGTCCCCTAGGAAAGCAGGAAGCGGAGCGAGCGGAACGGAGTAGCCAAGCGAGGGACGAGCGCAAGCAACGCAGTGTAAGAAGCGGAGTGGCATGCTCCCCGCGAAGCGGGACGAGATTTCTCTCAGTTGACTCCATGCATTGGGCATGAGCGCACTCACCGTCACCCTTGGAGCCGACATCTCCGCGTTGCAGAGGTCTGGGTTTCAAATCCATTTATTCATCCAGGACAGAATGACGGTTTTCCCGACGGATTTCTGACAAAGATCGTGTCGTCAATTGTCGCTATTTGAAACCCGGAGAATCCACTGAACCAACATATACTATGAAGTCAATAAACGACCGACCCAACGTGGGCTTCCTGCCCATCCGCCATTCTTCGCTACCTGCGGCAGCTACGAATGGCATGCCATTGCTAGCTGGAGAAGGATGCGAAGAATGCCCTTCGTAGCTCGCAGAGCGAAGTAGGGCTGGTTCTTAGTGTAACAAGTAACCCTCTCGCTCATCTCGCTCATGCACTACGCATACATTCTTCGTTCTTTGTCCGATCCTGACAAGCTCTACTAAAGTAGAACTTCAGATCTAAAGGCCCGATTCTCGGTTCACAATGCAGGAGGCAATGTTTCCACGAAACCAATGCGACCATGGGATTGAACGCGAGCTTCGCTTGTGGCGAAATTTGAAAAAATCGCGCAGCGCAAACTGACATGGCCAACGGCAATCCCACCTTCTCAGCCCTCCATCTGTTTGGGCACTTTTACCAATCAGGGCAGATCATCTTCATCGCCTGGCACGGGCGGGATCAGATCCTCGCGTTGCAGCAAGCGAACAAGATCAAGATCATCGAGCAGGTCTTCTGGGGTTCGTTGCACGGTGATGGCGTAGGGCATGATTCGGTCCAATTCGGCGATCGTGCAATGCACCATCGAGGTCACGATGTCCGCGTCGTAGCGTTCTTTTTCAAAAATGTTAGTGATACGGAACACGAGAAACTGACGATCGAGATCGTATTCGAACGATCCGAGATTGAGGAACTTGTTCGCCCGACAAAGCAATTCCAGCAGATAGGGAATATGCTCCTCGCTCACGGGCAGAGGTGATTCGCCCACGACCGCCAGTGCATTGATGGGTGTGTAGGACTGGGCGTGCAGTTGGATGCGCGTGTGATGAGCGGAAAAGGAGGCGCGGATCACATCGCGACCTTCGATCAGCTCGCAATGCCAGCCATTGTTACCAAAGGCGGTTTCGACCGATAGAATTTGCAGGGAGGGTGGGCGCATAATCAGGAAGAAGTAGATACAGGTTCTTTGCGAAGCTGAGTGATAGAATCCACCAGCACGCGCAATAATTCTCGTTGGGCGGGCACTATAGGTGAAAGCGAAACAATCACACCAGCCGATTTTTCCGCCGTGTAGTGGATCAGCAAGCGGGTGTTAGGACCGTCATACTCCAGCGAATGGATTTCCGACCACAGCAGCAACTGCATCGATTTTTCTGGGCGAAATAGCGGAAAAATCTCTAAACCCAGCGGCGTAAAAATCAGATAGGCATGGCGGACGCAACGAACCCCAAGGCGGAACATCGCCCACGCGGCAAGCAAGGGAAATGCCGCCGTCCATGCGTAGCCTTGGAGGCGAGGAGCCTCGAACTCCGTGCCTTGTGTCGCAAGCACGATCACGCCCAACGCCATCGCCCCATGCAAAGCGGCCAAGACCAGCCACATGCGCCCCTGGGCGGCACGTGTGAAACGCACTTCCTTTTCCGGAGAGGCGATGGATGTGGGAGCTGCCATGAATCGGGGAACAGGCACCAGCATCTACAGATTCACCCCGCTGGCAACGATTTATCCGTCTTGCAACATCGATCCCGACCAATCGCTGATTTGCGGTTTGGTGACCGCGGATGGATACTGCTTTTCCTCCAATCCCCGCTGCCATGGATCGGGACCTACCCATTCGGTTTTGCGACCGGCGATGGTCATTTGGCCGGCATCAAAATCCAGAGTCACCAGAGCCCACAACGCTTCACGATAGGGCGCGACTTGTGCGAGATTCGGATGAGCCGAGTGGATGCTTTTCTCATAAACCTCGCGTCGTGCCGTGGCGGGCAGCCATACGTAAGAAGCACTGTTGACTTGCACGTAGGGGATGTCCTTGATGCGATTCACCGAATCCTGGTGCAAATGCCCGGCAAACACGGCGATCACACCCGCGTGATCCTTGCCGCGATTTTTTTCCAACAGTGCGCGGATTTCGTTTTGATTGGTGATGCCACCCGGAAGATCCAAGGGCTGATGCACCATGACGATCACAGGCAGGGTCGTGCCGTCCAATTGTGCTTCCAGCCAGTTCTTCTGCTCCTCCGCGATGAATCGCTGGTAGCCGCTTTTTCCGGCTTCGGGATCATTGCCATCGAGCACAATGAATTTCACGCCGCCCTGCTCGAACGCGTAATAGCGCGCAGGCATGCCATACCACGCGACGGTTTGTTCGCGTTTGAACCCTCCATCCATATCGTGATTGCCCAGCACATGATAGCGTGGCCCCTGATAAGAATTCCACAAATCCATGAAGGGCTTGTTTTTTTCGATGGGTTGGCAGAAATCCCCGAGTTGAAAAATCAGGTCAGGCTTCTCCACCTGCATGGCATCGAGAAAAGTACGCAGGCGGTCCATGGCATCGTGCATGATGTCCTGATGCACGTCGCTGATCATGCCGATGCGCATCTTTCCCTTGCGGGGATTGCGAGCCAGCGCCGGCATATTCAGGGTAAGCCCCGCCGCTGCCAACAAGGTGTCACGGAAAAAATCACGCCGTGTCGAAAGGGATGAATCGGCCATGCACTTCATTACCGAGATGATGCCGTTTGATCTTTCAACTTCTGCCAATCCGCACACATTGATCACGCCGCGGGTGAGATTTTGATACGGACTGAAGTCCCAATGCCATTAAAGCTTCGGAATGATGATGAATGCATTCGTATTTCGTCCCATCGGGACGATTCATGGAACGACACGCTGCCGTTTGATCAATCGGTATGGTCCTCGATATTGTCGTTGAATCCTCTGAGTCGACGCGTTCCCCGATGAGGCGTCCCGTTGGGACGCAAAAATCTTATGAGGTGAAGTTACCCACGGCTTCACCGTGGGCTGACATGAGTCGTCCTTTTAGGACGAAAAAGCCATAGCCAATCCTTAAAGGCATTGGACTGAAGTCCGCGCTCCTACAGATGAACCTCTGCGATCACTTCTGCGGGATGCGGGCTCTTTGGTAGCTGTCCCACAGTGCCGCCGCCTGTTTTTCGGCATTAGGCAAAGGCAAACCGGCGGGGACGCCCGGACGCTGATGTTTGGTTTCCGTCAACCAGGCGTGTTTCAACAAATCGTTGCGTTGGATCAGAATGTTCAGGGCCTCGCCCTGGGCCACGGTGGGAACACCGGGGAGTTTCCACAAGGGCCACAATTGTTTCACGATGGATGCGGCGATGAAATCATGCCCTTGCGGACCGGGGTGCACTTTGTCACCGGCGTATACGAATCCGGGATTTTTCTGTTTCGCCTCCGCGATCGCAGTGCACAGGTCGGGACGGATGTCGATGACTGACCAGCCTTTTTGTGAGAGCAACCACGCAGCTTGCGCATCGAGCACGGCATCATAGCGCTGCGGATCTTGCGACGGGTGATCGGCATCATGCAAAGGCGCGGTGATGACCACAAACCTGCCCCCCTGTTTTTCCACGGCATCTTTCAAACGCAACATGCCATCTTGAAACGCCTTTTGGCGCGTGTCATCAAGCGGTTGGTAAATGCCATCATTCATGCCATAACAGGCCAACACATGCGTGGGGCGATAGGCTTCCAGGATGCGGGTGAGTCTCTCGTGAAGACAAGGGCGGGGAAATTTCCCGCCAGCGTGGCCATTTTCCGATAGACCGGACACGGTCTCGCTGCCCAGACCGAAATTCACGATCACCGCTTCGGAAAAGGCGGGAGTCTCGCGCAAGGCAGATTCCACCAGAGTCGCCCAACGTCCGCCGTAGGTGATGCTATCGCCGAGGATGGCCACGCGAGGAGCCTCGGCGAGGCAGAGGAGCATCGTGGCAAGGCAGGACACAAAAAAACTGAGGATTTTCATAGGTGAAGGGCAATCAGCCTTTCACCTTACGCAGAAAAGGCACCAATTCTTCCACGCCAAAATCCGCCAGCACCTGACCGTGCCAATCGAGGGTGGGAGCTTTGCTTTGGCCAGAAAGCGCGACCATTTCCGCCATCGCCTCACGATTGCCACTGACCACGATGGTTTCGTAATCGATGCGATGGCGATCGAGATAAGCGATGACTTCATCGCACCAAGGACAACCGACTTTGATATAGAGGATGGGTAAGGACATGATTCAGGAATTTCTTTTTTCGCGTTTGGATGCTTGTTCGAGCAGGGATTTTTCTTTGGCGCTCAGGCTGCTCATGCCCGATGCGGCGATCTTTTCCAAGATGCGATCGACCTCATCGCGCTCCTGGCGGCGCTTGCGAGCGGCATCGTAATCCTGAAAGCGTTCACCGGGTTGGTGAGGTGGCTCACCGAAATTGATCGAAGAAAACCACGTCATCCACCTGTGGCGTGTGAACCACAGCAGAGCTGCGATCAGCAAAACCGGCATCCACCAATCGTTCATACCCTCATCAATCGACCAACCGCACCGCGTGTTTTTTTGACAACTTCAAGACATCGCCGGCCTTGAGTGAAACGGAGCCATTGGGATCGGTAAGTTTCTCACCATTGAGCTGCACGGATCCGCTGGTGATGAATTGTTTACGCAATTCGCCGTTGGATTTTTCCAAGCCGAAGGCCTTGCTGAAGGCGAAGGCACTCACGGTCAGGACGTTCCGTTCGGAGGGTAAGGAGGTGAGGGAAATTTCGGGTAGATCCGCATCAGCAAGGTTGCGCTTGGAGAAACGCAGATCCCAGTCCTCACGCGCGACCAGGGCGGCGGCATCATCGTGGTAGCGGGCCGTCAGTTTCTGCGCGAGGGCTTTTTTCGCATCCATCGGATGCCCGGATGGATCGCGTGCCTCGCCTAACAGAAGTTGGTAATAACGATCCATCAATTCATCCGAAACGCTCATCAACTTACCATACATTTCCTGTGGACTGTCGTTGACACCCACGTAATTGCCATAGGACTTCGACATCTTTTTCACGCCGTCCAAGCCTTCCAGCAAGGGCATGAGCATGACGACCTGCTGCGGTTGACCCTCCTCTTTCTGCAAGTCACGACCGACGAGAATGTTAAACAACTGATCCGTGCCACCGATCTCCACATCGCTGCGAACCACCACCGAATCCCAGCCTTGCATGATGGGGTATTGCAATTCGTGGAGACGCACTTCCTGAGCGTCATGGAGACGGGTGCGAAAATCCTCGCGCTGGAGCATCTGCTGCAAGGTCACACGACCATTGAGCTTGAGGACTTCCTCGTAGGTCATCTTACGGAACCAATCGCCATTGTATACGACCTCCGTCTTCGCACGATCCAGAATCTTAAACGCTTGAGCCGTGTAAGTTTCCGCATTCGCCAACACCTCATCACGGGTGAGCGGAGGTCGAGTAGCGGAGCGGCCTGTCGGATCACCGATGGTGGCAGTGAAGTCGCCGATGATCAGCACAGCTTGGTGGCCTAGCAACTGAAATTGGCGCAGCTTCTCCAAGGCCACCGTATGTCCGAAGTGGATATCAGGAGCGGTTGGGTCGACACCCAGCTTCACGCGCAGCGGTCTACCGGAAGCGAGTTTTTCAGCGAGCTCCTTTTCCGATAGAACCTTGGCAGTTCCTGAAGTGAGAATTTTCAACTGTTCAGTAGGCGAGTGAGACATGAGGTTCTACGTTATCGGCACTCTGGAATACTGGCAAGGCGTTATTGAATGAGATACTCGCAAGTGAGAGCTTGCCTCATCACTGGGCCGAGAATGCCATCCATTCCAGCGGTTCTGTCTCTGCTTTCTCCGATGCGCAGCTTCTGGGCAACCATCCCCCTACTCCAACCTCAGAAATTCAAGTAAATTTCAGTGCGGCGATTGGCGCGACGTCCTTCTGGATCATCTTCGCCAGTGGACTTCACATTGGGTCGGCGAGGTTCGCTGAAACCTTTGGCTGAGGTGAGGATCTGTTCTGCGACCACGCCTGCGGAAATGAGATAATCCCTCACGGCATTTGCGCGGTTCTGTGACAAACCCTGGTTGTAGCCTGCGCTGCCAAGGGCATCAGTGTGACCGGAGAGGTGGATTTTCTTTTTCCGATCGGTTTTCAAAATCATGGCTACGATGGCGAGTTGACGCTCGGTGCGGCCCGTGAGGCGTTCCTCATCAAATTCGAAATACAGCACCAAGGTGTCACCTCCCGCGGGGTTCCTGATCAGAGGGGTGTAGTAAACATCACCACCAGCGAAGCGTTGAGCGTAATCACTGAGCAACTGATCGAGGTTTAATTCATCGATGACCCAATTCGCCTGCGCGGGAGTTTTTTTGAGAATGATGGCGAACTGTGCAGCGTGGGTTCCATCCGCAGCCTGAACATTGGCCAGATAGGATGTGATCTCCTCTTTTTGCAACATCGCACGCAATGGCTTTTCTGAACGAAGTCGATAATTTCCTTCCTCAAACAAAATGCACAAACCCGCCAGGGTGGTATCCGAGACTTTTTCCCGATTCACAAATTCCCGAGCAAGGGTGAAATTCTGACGCAAGACCGCGAGCAAAAAAGCATCGGTCACTCCGAGCGCATCCACCATCATGGCGCGAGGAATCTGCTCACCGTCAAGTGGGGGAAGGGTGACACGGTCCACTTCCCATAGGCCGTTATTTTTCGCGAGATCAAAGTAAATGCGATCTCTGCCAGGCTCGCGATCAGTCAGCTCAAGAGCATATCGTGCGCGCCGATTCAGCTCGAGTTCACCGACCTCGCGCACCGGATGGGGCTCCTTCAATTTGATCGGCTGTCGGGACAGCATGTCCTTCAGCCCTAGGCGCGTTTCCTCATTCATCGCACGCTGGCCTATCAGCTTTTCTGCGGTGGCGTAATCCTGATGTGCGAGAGCCTGGCCGATGGAGTTGATCAATGCCATGGGGTCGGTGCGGCGCAAAACCACATCCGGAGAACCCGTAGCACGATTGTCCCCTTGGTTCTCATCCATCGTGTTTTTCGATGGTCCGTCTGCCGCCTGTTTTTTCACCTCCGCCGATTCTGGCTTTGCAGGCGTGCTTGTCAGTGCCGCACGTTTCGCACGCTTGTTTTTTTCCAACAGGATCAACGTGGTGCTCATAGCCAAGAGGACCATGAGTAGAAAAACGATCAAAGGCGCCTTGGATCGTGGTTTTTTCTCACGCCATGCTGGGCTTTGATTCGGTTCGGAAACGGATGAGGGATTGACCATGACTTTACGACTAGGATTGCTCTAGCATCGACTCCACCCAACCGTCAAGGTCGTCGGTCTTTTCGAGATAGTCTTTCAACTGTTTCACGAGATCCTGTTGACCGGATTTGTGGGCGGCGGAACCTATTTCCTTTAGCTTTAAGACGAAGGAATCGCGGATCTTCCGATTGCGGGATTCATAGCTCGAATCAATATCCTTTTGCTTGATCAGCGAGGAGGAGTGAATCTTCACAATGCTCTCATGCATGCTGGACAGGCTCGTGTCGCATTCTTTCTGTACTTCTTCCTCGGAAGGCACTCGTCCCGAGAGGGTCAGTTTCTTCATGACCTCGATCGTCTCTTGCCACTGACTTCTATCCTGGGACTTTGGCCCGCGCATCCACATGTCGAGATCCCAGCTGAATGATTTCACATTGGCGGCATGTTTATCATCGCGCTCTTTGAGCGATGCCACGAGCAACTCGCGGCATTTATTCAACAGTGGACCGATCGCCGAAGCGGTATCAGAAACATTCCCATTCGCGTTTTTCGCAGCACCTGCATCCTTGCTCCATTCGAGCAGCACTCCGTCCGCCTTTTTGTCCCGACCGATATTGTGCCAACCGCGCTCTGGGAGGTAGATCAAGAGTGTGGCCGATTCCTCACTATCGGGCGACGCGGGTGACCATTGTGCGTATGTCCATGGTTCCTTGGTCGACCACTGCCAAACACCAGCGACTTTTTCACCCGCGAGCCAAATACCCTCTTGGGCTTTGAACGAATTCAGACGTTCTTTGGCCCAAGCCCCCTCTTCGGGATGACTAAGCGCTGCTACATGAGCACCGGCTTGCTGAGCGAATTCCGTGGCCTGTTGTCGGGTCATGGATCGCATAATCGGGAGAAACCGACGTGTTCCCAGCGACATGGTTCCCGGAGGGAAAACGGGAGAACCTGCATTCAGGGATTGGCGAGTCCTTTGCAAAGATTTTTCCAGTGTCGAAGGATTCGATCCATCTCGCTGCCAGACAATGACAAAAGGCAATTCGAGTGAAGCCTCGGCGGCAACGATGCTACCGAATTGTGACAAAGTGGCGTAGTTCCCGATGCCAGAAGGTGTTTTACTGATCGCCCATGAAGATCCATCGAGCAGAGTCCACTTCTCACGATCATTTCTTCCGGCACCGATCCAGATTGTCTCATGGTTCTTCAGCAGGGAGGCGAGAAAGCCTAGCTCCTCATCGCTACCAGGAAATGCCATGCATCCGCCGTGTTCTTCGGCAAATAAAAGTGCGGCATCCCAAGACATGGGTTGCGTGACAAGGAAAAAATCCAATTCACCCCGACGCGTCGTGCCTTTAGGCATAGGCTGGCGTGAACCTTTGGCGAGATCGAACTTCAGCCTTTCGAGCGACTGCATGGCCATTTCTTTTTCCAAGTTTCTCGCATCTTGGGCTCTGCTGTCGGCAGAAGGGTTGCTCGATTGAGAACTCCCAATGGTCCTGTTTTTCAAATCCTCCAATCCTTTTCCATTCTCGAAACTTCGGCTGATCGCATCCACTTTTTTCTTGAGGATCTCGACTTGTTCAGGCGTGTCGACTGACTTTCCATTGCTTTGGATCTTGAAGTAAGCCAAAACAGCCAGAACGGCTAGAGCAGCGGCGATCAAAAAATTGCGCGTAGAATTCTGACCTGCTTTGCCCGCCGACTTGACAGAGGGACGTAGATCCGTAGCGCCATGGCTATCTGTCGGATGAGACTTCCCGGCAGAATGGGTTGGCATTTTTCCGGGAACGGGGGATACACGTGCGGCGGCAGTTTTACCGGTCCCCGCTGGTCTGACTCCCGCGCGAACGGGCAAGGGAGCGCGCGATGATGCCACACTCGCGCGGGCAGCACCTGCCGTCGATGAGACCGACTTGATCGCATCACGGATCGCAGAAGCCATCGACATGGCATCGGAATAGCGCATGACCGGATTCGGATGGGTCGCGCGCTGGATGATGAGATCAAACTCGTGGCCGCAGCGGCAAAGACTGGAAGTCAACACATTGGGTTGAGGTTTTTCGGCCGTGAGCAATTCATGGAACATCACGCCAACGGCGAAAATATCCGACCGACGATCCGCGAGTTCCGGATGAGAGATCACTTCGGGAGCGGCGTATCCGGGGGTGCCCATAACGATGCCCTCGTGCTTCACACCCACGGCTTGAGCTAAGCCGAAATCGCCGATCTTGGGTTCGATCTTTGGCGTGAGCAGAATGTTGGCAGGCTTGATATCGCGGTGAATGATGCCGTTTTCATGCGCATGGCTCAGGCCTTCGCAAATCGCGATGATGATGCGACTGGATTCCTCCAGATCGACTTTCTTGTTCCATGCAGAGTGATACAACGATTTGCCGGAAACATATTCCATCGATATATACAACATGCCATCGACATCTCCTGAATCATAAATGCTGATGAGATTGGGATGATTCAGTTTGGCCATCGCACGCGCCTCGGTCTGAAAAGAAGCGCGGAATTCGGGGTCAGAACTCAACTCCCGCGGTAAGATCTTCACCGCTACCTCGCGGTCCAAAGAAATCTGTTTCGCCAGATAAACGGCTCCCATGCCGCCCTGCGCGATGAAATCAATGAAGTGATAGGTCGGGAGGAGCTTGTTAAGCGCCTCAATCGACGGCGGCGTGAATTGAGTAGAGTCCACAGTGTCGTGTGTATAGTCCGCAGATGTATTAGCACAAATCTTGCCTCAATCGAGTAAAATCAGAAGAATCGCGAAAAAATTGATGTCATAGAAAATCAGTTGGCATGACGGTGAGTGCTTGCTAGATAGGGACGTGAATCACAATGCGCTCCCAGGTCTTGATACCGCCACCTGTTTGCTCATGGGAGCCTACAGTCTGGCTTTTTTGCTGTTGTTGACTGGGATATCTTTTCAGTTTTTCCGCCGGTCTAAGCTTCTTACTGAGCCACCTGCGCTGCCGTCTCGAGCAAAAGTGGCAACTTGGTGGTGCACGCCCATCGACGCACTGGGACTGCTCTTGATGAGCGGTGTTTTTATCAGCTTCGGACTTGCCGCGGCAGCGGCTGAGGGAAAAAAAACGGAAGCGCTCACCCCTTCGCTGCTCCTGGGCAATGTGATGACGTTTGCGATCCTCGTCGGAACAGTGATTGCGATGGTCCGTTGGCGCGTCAAACCATCTATCTGGCTGGGCCTGCGGTGGGCGCAGTGGCCGCACTTTTTCTGGATCGGTCCTGCCGCTGTTATCATCATGTGGGTGGTTTTAGGAATCCTTAACGCCACCGGCTATATCGCATGGATGGAGCGTCTCGTCGGCAGCAGCAGCATGCAAGACGCTGTGGCGCTGATGCGCAACAGCAAGGATTCCTTGAGCGTGGGACTGATGGCTTTTTCGGCAGCCGTAGTGGCTCCTTTCGCCGAGGAAATCATCTTCCGTGGCTATCTCTACCCGGTTGCCAAGTCGTTCGGCGGCATCACAGCGGGCATACTTTTCAGTGCGTTGCTATTCGCCGCTTGTCACGGCAATGTTCCGCTGATGCTTCCGCTTTTTCTGTTAGGGATTCTACTGGCTCTGGTCTACGAGTGGACAGGTTCGATCTGGGCGGCGATTAGCATTCATTTCTTTTTCAATTCGGCTACCGTAGCCATCCAATTGGCCATGCGAGCTGGACTCATTCCTGATTTGCCCCCACCATGAAATCCGTCCGCCATATGGGAGAAGATGCGATCGTGGAACGACTGATCGCACATCTCCCGCCTGCGCCTGCCCACCTGATCGTAGGCCCGGGGGATGATTGCGCTGTGGTGCCGTTTTCCTCAACGCACTGGCAACTTTTGAAGACCGACGCCATCGTGGAGGGGATTCACTTTCTGCCGAACGAGAATTTCGAGCGCGTAGGTTGGAAAGCAATCGCAAGAGTGGTCAGCGATTTCGCCGCCATGGGGGGCACCCCACAGTGGTTTCTGGTCACACTGGGGATCCCCTCCGAGACAGACATCTGCCATCTCGAAACTCTTTACCGAGGCATGTCGCGCTGCGCTCAGCATTACCACGCCCCCATCGTCGGAGGAGAGACGACTCGCGTAAGTGACTCCGCTGGATGTGTGATCTCCATCGCGGCCACAGGTCTCGTGAAAAAATCTCAACTAACCTTGCGATCCACGGCGCGATGCGGCGACGCAATTTTTGTTTCAGGCCTTTTGGGTGGATCTCTGGCCGGTCGTCATCTCGACATCACCCCGCGCGTGAACGAAGCCCAATGGCTCACCAAAAACGGTTATGCCACTGCGATGATGGACCTATCCGATGGCTTGGCCAAAGATCTACCGCGGTTGGCACAATCGTCCGGTGAGGGGTTTCAGCTCGATCTCGCAGCGCTCCCCTGCCAACCCGGATGCGAACCTCAGCAAGCTTTACAGGATGGAGAGGACTACGAGTTGCTTTTCACCGTCTCGCCCCAACGCGTGAAATCCATGGTGAAACGATGGTCGCTTGCATTTCCTGACACCGCCTTGACCTGCATAGGACGCATGGTGGAAAAAGAAAAGACCATGCATTTTAGCGGCGGATGGGATCATTTCGCCAAGAAATCGCCGTAAAAAAATTCATGGGAACCCGACTAGGAGATATGGTGCATGAATCGTCATGCGGTCTCCTGTCACCTACATCGAGCACGCGGCATCCGCTATGAGTGCTGAGATCGGCAAACGTGAATAGAATCCGACCTGAGTCCATAAATGTTCTCGCAAGAACCCGATTTATCGCTACTCTTTTCCGCGCCCGATTTACTGAATGAATAGCTGCAGCCCTATCCCGCAAAGCAACGCCATCAGGGGCGGAACCAAGGAGAAAATCCTCGGCACGCTCGCGGGGTGGTTGATTCACGCTCTCGGTTGCACATTGCGCGTCAAGTGGCTGCATGCGGCTTCTTTCGAGAACCGCGACGAGCCTTTGATTCTGATTTTCTGGCACGGGCAGATCATGCCAGCCATCATCGCGTGGTTCCGCAAAAACCCCAGGACCCGCGGTCTTACCGCACTCACCAGTGCAAGCAAGGATGGCGCCATCATCGAGCATACGCTCCGCACCTACGGGGTGAGAGCAGTTCGCGGATCTTCTTCGCGGCGTGCTACATCCGCCCTGCTAGAGCTGAAAAAAACGTTAGAATCGGATACTGACATTTGCATCACACCCGATGGTCCGCGCGGGCCCAACCGCACCCTACAAGCTGGACCACTGAAACTCAGCCAGCTCACTGGCAGCCAACTCCTGAAGATTCGCGTGACTTGCTCCGCATCATGGAAACTCAAAACCTGGGACAGCTTTGAAATCCCCAAACCATTTTCCTGCATTTATCTGGCCGTCGATGAAGCCGTGGCCATTCCCCGCAAAATCGATGCGCAGGAATTTGAAAACATTCGCCTGCAGATCGAAAAAGATTTGTCCCAACCCGCATTCACCCCGTAAACTCAAGTCATGCAACTCATTGATGGAAAATCCGTAGCCGCCGCTGTTCTCGCAGAGTGCCAACTCGAAATCGCCAAGCTCCAACAACAAGGCATCCAACCCGGTCTTGCCGTGGTGATCGTGGGCGATGACCCAGCCTCCCACGTTTACGTCGCATCCAAGGTGAAAACCTGTGCGGAACTGGGCATGCACTCGGAAAAAATCCAATTGCCCGCCAGCACCAACCAAGAGGAATTGTTAGAAGTCGTTCACCGCCTCAATGCCGATCCAAAAATCCACGGCATCCTTGTGCAAAGTCCTCCCCCACCCCACATCGACGAAGAGGAAATCATCCGCGCCATTGACCCCCGCAAGGACGTCGATGGATTTCATCCGGAAAACGTCGCCAAACTGGTGTTAGAGGACCCCACCGGTTTCGTCCCCTGCACCCCCGCTGGATCGATGCGTTTGCTGCAAGCTGCCGGCATCGACACCCAGGGCGCAAACGTCGTGGTGCTCGGTCGCAGCATGATCGTTGGCAAACCGATGGCTCTGCTGCTGATGGCAAAAAATGCCAACGCCACCGTAACGGTCGCCCATTCGCGCTCACGTGATCTCCCCGCTCTCTGCCGAAGCGCCGATATTCTCGTGGCGGCCGTGGGACGCCCAGAAATGGTCAAGGCCGATTGGGTCAAGGAGGGCGCTGTGGTGATCGACGTAGGTATCAACCGCGTGCCCGATGCCAGCAAAAAATCCGGCTTCCGTCTGACCGGCGATGTCGCCTTCGAGGAAGTCGCGCCCAAATGCCGCGCCATCACCCCCGTTCCCGGCGGCGTGGGCCCCATGACCATCGCCATGCTAATGAAAAACACCCTGCAAGCTGCGAGGCAGTTGGGTTAACGTGGCAGTGGCATCAATCCCATACCTGTGCTGAGAGACTGCACAATCTCAGCGCTTGGCTTTTGGTGACGGAACGTATTCGACAACCTGCTTCGCCTTCAGCAGGCTTTGCTTCAGCGCGGAATAGTCGACTTTTTGCACTGAAACGTTTTTTTCGATGGCTAGACTTGCCGCGATCGCGGCGCTCTGGGAAAGAGCCATGAACACCGGTTCCATGCGGATGGAACCATGCGCGACATGGGAGGTCGATAGAGTAATGGGCGCAAACAAATTCTCGCACTGTCCCTCCTTGGGCACGATCGAGCGATACGAGATGCCGTAAGGCTTGGGTGGAACACGCCAGATCACACCCTCGTTCTGCACGGTGCCCTTGTCGGTAACGAAATGCTGCACACAATGAGAATCCATGCCGAATGAGCCCAGCGCCACCGGATCGGGCGCGGATTTTTTGCCTTCGCAATCATGCTGGGTCATGACGTAGTCACCGACCATGCGCCGCGCCTCGCGGATGTAGATCATCCATGGCCAGCCGCCGTTATCGGTGAACTCGTCCTTAGGCAGGCCATAGGCAGCAGATCTTTTGCGAATCGACTCCGGCACACGAGGGCTGTGCGCCATGGTCCAGAGAAACCCACGAATGTAGGTTTGATGGTGTTTTTCGATCTCGCGACGGCGTTCATAAGAAGCCTCGGGGTATTCATAATTGGCCCCCGGGTGATCGGAACCCACAGCGTGCATGTTGTTCCAATCGACCTTGGACCCCGTGCCTTCAAGAGGTTCGATGAGGGCAGGCATGCGCTTGTCACCTGCCTCGAAATTGCGCAACAGCAATTCATGATCGATCTCCCTGTAGCCCTCGGGTTTTTCGATGGGAATGCGCAAAGCGGGGTCGCTGGTGAGGCAGACACGGTAATTGAAAGCCTGGATTTTTTTATCCCCCTGTCCATTGGCAAGTCCATCGTTTTTTACGATATAGGGCAACAATCCACTCTCGGGGTGTCCTGGTTTCAGAAAAGGGTCCACCTCTTTGACGAAGTGATCCTTATCCTTTTGGCCGTAGTGCACTCGCGGTGTGGTGTCACCGCGTCTCACCCCAGCCATGTCTTCGCCATATTGGCTCTCTGGCTCACGACCCACGGTGTAGGTCACTCCAGTCGCCGCCATAAGATCACCCACATAAGTGGCATCAATGAACATTTTCGCACGAAAGGTTTTCCCACTCAGCGTGGTGATGGACTCGATGCGCTTACCGTTCATCCTCACGCCCTTTTCACGGTCCAACAACTCGTTGTATACCACTTCCACCTTAGAATCGGAAAGCAACTGACGGAACACCTTGTGTCCCACGCTGGGCTCGAAACTGCGAACGAAACTTTTGCCGTAGGCACGCGCCACGCCTTGATAGAACTCGGCCGCGATGCCCCCGAATGTATTTTGCCGACCGAGAAAGTCTGTGGCTCCCAGGCCACTGGCACTCATGCCGCCGGGGAAAGCCACGGGGCTGACCAAAACAACTTTCAGACCGCGACGTTGCGCATCGATCGATGCCGTGACAGCACCCGATGAGTCTCCATAAACCACAATGTCGTAAAGCGTATCAGCCTGCGCTGGCGTCCATAGACCAAGTGCTAAGACGCTGAAAATCGAGCAAATGAAATGTGATTTCATTTGAACAAATCCTGATATTAGGTTGATGGTGAACATGGGTTGACACTGAGGCAGATCGAGGTTTCGTCAAGAAAATGCCCATAGAAATCGTGATCCAAAGCTCTGCGTCGGCTGGACAAGTTCTTGACATTGACAAGCATCCGTCGGAAAGTCTTTTCAGAGATTCGAACATTTTGTTCGCCATCATGCCCAAAACCTACAAGCAGACCGACAGCAAGCATTCCCGATCGATGCGCGTCGCGGGGCATCGCCTGTTCATCATCCTGCGAAAAAGTGTCTTTTATCCCCTGATGTCGGCTCTTGCCATGATTTGCCCAGCGGAAGCCGCCATCCGTTATTGGAGTGGCAATGGCAACACAGCAGGAGGGGATGGCACTTGGGATACGACTCGTTTGAACCGATGGGCGGCTGCCTCGGCTGGACCTTGGAATCTCGGATGGGTGAATGCGAACAATGATATCGCAGAAAACAGCTCTGCCACGGCTAACATCACTTTGGGTGCCAACATCACTCTCGGCGGATTCACTCAGAAAGCTGGTGGCACGCCCACCTCCAACTCCATCGAACAGGGCGTTGGTCCGTATACACTGACTTTGGGAGTTACCGGATCTAATACTTTTCTTGCGGCAGCCAATGCTACTACGGGTCGAGTTCTCATCATCAATGCCGCCATTGCTGGAGTTGCTGGAAAAAATCTTGTGCTCGCTGGCCCCACCACTTCTGGCATCGGCTCCATCACCTTGGGGCGTGCGAACACCTTTTCTGGCACCACTAGTTTCAGCGCCGGAGCTACGGGTGGCATCGCCGTGACTTTGAAAAATCAGCTCGCTTTGCAAAACAGCACCGTGATTCTGAGCTCGGATGCCAACCTGATTTTTGACAGCGCCGTTACTGCGAATGCTTTTACCTTCGGTGGACTTTCCGCCAGCAGTGCGGGCACGGGCTTGAATCTCGCCCTGCGCAACAGCGCATCGGCGCCCATCGCTTTGACGGTGGGAGCAAACAACAGCAGCACCGTCTATGCGGGAATTCTCAGCGGGAGCGGCTCACTGATCAAAAGCGGCAGTGGAACGCTCACTCTGACAGCAGCGAATACCTTCACGGGAACCACCACGGTCCAGGCAGGCATTTTGCAAATGGACGGCAGCAGCACCAGCCCGACCACGATCCAAAACGGAGCTACTCTCACCGGAAGCGGAGCGGTGAATGCAAGCGTCACAATCGCATCAGGAGGAAAAATCAATCCCGCTGCTGAAAATCTCACGTTTTCTCAACTGTCATTCACCGGATCTGCCACCATCAACATTGCAGATCATTCGATTTTCACGAGTAGTTCTGCCATCAAAGTCACTAATGCCTTAAACGCGGGTAACACAACGGGAGCGGTAAAAATCAACCTTCCCACCACCCACGGATTCAATGGCAGATATCATCTGATGGAATTCGGCAGCGGACCTGCGAATGCAAGCGGTTTCTCGCTCGGGACCGTGCCCACACTCGCGTGGAATCAAGTCGGTACTTTGCAGATCAATGGAAAGTTTTTGGATTACGTGATCAGCGGCTTAGGAGATACCAACTCTCCCATTCTGAGCGAGGCTTCACCTGCCAACAACGCTACCATGGTGTCCACTAGTACCCATCTGGTCGCCACCTTCCGCGAGACAATCGTTGCAGGCACAGGAAATATCGAATTGCGTCGCAGCAGCAATGGTGCCTTGGTGGAATCGTTCAACGTTGCCTCATCCACGCGACTTGCCTTTAAGGCTGCAGAATTAACGATTGATCCTACCAGCGCCCTTCTCGCGGGACAAAGTTATTACGTATTGATTCCTGCCGGGGCACTGCAAGACACCTCGGGCAATGACTTTGCAGGGATCACCGCCAATACGAGATGGAGATTCACCGTTGCACCCACGACAACTTTGTTTACGGATTCTGGAAATCCTGCCAACCCACTGTGGAGCACGATTTTACCGACGCTGAATGACGGTTCGAATGACCCAGGACCGGTGTATGGTTCTGCCATCAATGTCAACAACGCCGCAGTCGAGGTCGGGCTTTATGGCAACCGCCCGATTCAGGTCAGCTCGTTGCGGTTGCACGTGGCTTGCAACACATCCACATCGAATGTCGCGGATTTCACCCGCTGGTTTCAGCAAGATGGCAACACCCACATCTTGCGAGTTTTCGTCAATGATGAAAATACCGCAACCTCGCGGGCGGGCACATCATCGCATACAGAAGCTTTTATGGCGGGTGGTTGGAACTCCACCGATTTCGAAACCTACGAATTTACTGCCCGCTACACTCTCGCCCAGCTCAAACAAGGCTACACCTGCTTTCAATTGAAAAATACCGACAATGATTGGGCGGTCGGACTCAGTGTGGGCACGAACGGATCGCTTACCGTCAACAACCGGATTGGTACTGACGTGCTCGTCACCCATCCCGATGGCACAGCGAAAAATTTCACGGGTCAGGGCTTCGATGTGCGGGTGCTGGACGACGGAAAGTTATACAAACTCTGGATCGACGGGGTGTTGTATGCATCAGGCAGTTACAGCCGTCCCACGGGAGTAACCACTTTCCGCTGGGGCATGTATTTCGGTGCCAACAAGCTCAATGCTCCGGCGGACTTCAACATCATTTTGATCAGCGGAGTCCAGATTCGCTCGTGGGCTGGTACCTTGGCCAAAGAGATCACGACGATCAACAAAGCGAATAACGCGACGAATTTGAACGTTGGTGGAAGCTGGGTAGGCAGCGTGGCACCCGGAATCTACCACCAAGCCGCGTGGACGAACGCAGTGACCACCGCAAACACCACCACACTGGCCAGTGATCAACTGTGGAATGGACTCAAAATCACCAACCCGGGCGGAGCTGTAACGATCAACGGAACTTCCACGCTAGCGCTCGATGAGGCCGGCCTAGACATGAGCACAGCCACACAAAACCTCTCGGTCAATTGTCCGGTGCAAATGCCCGTTCCTAGCACATGGAGTGTGGGCACAGGACGGACGGCCTCATTCAATGACACGATCAGCGGCTATCCAGGTCTGACGATCGATGGCGGAGGCACTGTGCAACTAGCAGCTGCAAACAACTATGCAGGAGATACAACCGTCCTCAATGGCACATTGCGCGCAAACGACAGTTCCTCACTTAGCAACGGCATTCTCCAAATGAACGGAGGAAATTTAGCAAATACCGTGAGTGCGACTCTCGATAATGACGTGGTGCTGAACTCGAACGCAGCGATCAGCACGACACAGACGCTGGGACTACGCGGGGCCATCACCGGCACGGGAGCGCTCACAAAAAACAGCTCCGGCACACTAGCTTTGTCAGGAAAAAATTCTTTTACGGGTGCCACCACAGTCAACGCAGGCACACTTAGCATCGGTCACCCTCTCTCCCTTTTTAGCACTGCTGGAATCAGCCTAGCGAACGGTGCGATCTTGCAACCGAGCATCGATGGCATCATCATCACCGCTCCCATCACACTGTCTGGCAGTGGTGCTACGGGCATCATCAGTGCGCCTACCGAAGCACCAGGCATAGGGAATGTCTCGACGCTCACTCTCCGCAACGTCATTTCCGGCAACGGCCATATTACCTTCACCAGTAGTGTGGATCAGAATGCATTGTCGACCGTGTTTCTCGGCTCAAAAAGCACCTACACCGGAAACACCTTGCTGGATACGAATGGCACCACTGCCACTCAAGTCATTCTCAAACTCGGAACACAGAACGCCCTACCTACCACCACCGTGCTAACGATAGATGGCAAAGACGGCGTTGGCACCGGCCGATTTGCCGAACTCAATCTGAATGGCTTCCATCAGCAGCTCTCAGGTCTCACAAACATCACTCGGTCCCTCCGATCACAACGCGTGGTCAATAGCAACGTATCCGCCCCCGCCGTGCTGACGATCAACAACGCCAATCATTTCACCTTTTCGGGCACGCTTGGCGCCGCTGCCACTGGTTCCGTCTCCCCATCGGTCATGTCCGGCTCGACTCATGGCAATAACTTCGGAATCACCAAATCCGGCGCAGGCACTTTAACCCTAACAGGATCCAACACCTATTCAGGAAACACGACCGTCAGCGGTGGCATGCTGAGCTTGGGTGTCAATAACACCGGCAACGATGCCTCCAGCGTTACGATCGCCACGGGGGCTTCGTTGCGCCTCAATTACAGCGGCACCGATACGGTCGCAAAACTACTGATCGGAACCTCTCAAAAACCAGCCGGAATCTATGGCCACACCGCTTCCGGTGCGAACAATGGAGGCTTCGGGGTCGGCGCCATGGATGCTTATTTTGCAAGCGGCACTGGCACGCTCACCGTCACGGATTCCCCTGAGGCCTATGCCATGTGGGTCACAGCAAACGCCCCGATCACGGGAAATGAGCCGGCGGATGATGAAGATGGGGATGGAGTCGCCAACGTCATCGAATTTTTGTTAGGCGGAACCAGTTCCGTCAACGATACTCCCAAACTTCCCCAAGCCTTCCTATCCAACGGAAACATGGTGTTCCGTTTCACGCGCGACCAAGTGTCGATCGACGGATCCACCATAGTGGAAATCGAGGTAAGCTCCGATCTAACGGATTGGAGCCAACGATACATGGTTCCGCCCGGAGCTACGAGCAATCCCGCGGGGGTGAGCGTCCAAAAAAATTCTCCTAGCGCCGGAAAAGACACCATCACGCTGACACTGCCCGCCACGGGAGCTAAGCAATTTGCGAGAATCAAGGTCACACGTTGAATCAACATGGGTTGTTTTTTTGCGAGCGCACGAGCCCAATCGCCGTGATCTTTTTTGTCCGCTCATGCGTTTTCTGCCTCACGTCTCGTCTTTTTGATGCACTCCCGCCCCACGATCCTCCATGGATTGAGTGAGCGAGTCACGATTCATGGCGTGCAGTGCGGGTTTGTACTTTGCAAGCGGGTTTGTGAAGTTTATCCTCTCCACCGCCACATGGCTGGCCCACACGTTATGTCTGATGCTGAGGAGAAAAACAGAGACTTCATCCGGGAAATCATTGCCAATGATCTCGCCAGCGGCAAACACTCCAGCATCATCACTCGTTTCCCCCCTGAGCCCAATGGATACCTCCACATTGGCCATGCAAAGTCCATTTGCCTGAACTTCGGCATTGCCCAAGAATGGCGCGCACAAGGCGCCAAGTGCCACCTGCGCTTTGATGATACCAATCCCTCAAAAGAGGAACAAGAATATGTCGAAAGCATCCGCGAGGACGTGCGCTGGCTCGGCTTTGAGTGGGATGCTCTGCACTTCGCCAGCGATTACTTTGGCTTCTACTATGATTGCGCCGTGGCCTTGATTCAAAAGGGCCTCGCGTATGTGGATGAGCAGACGCAAGAGCAAATGAAGGAGACACGAGGCAATATCAACGTCCCGGGCACTCACTCACCGTGGCGCGACCGCAGCGTGCAAGAAAACCTCGATCTTTTCGCTCGCATGCGAAATGGCGATTTCCCTGACGGCAGTTTGGTGCTGCGCGCGAAGATCGACATGTCCTCGCCCAACATGAACATGCGCGACCCGGTGCTCTACCGCATCATGCGCGCGCATCATCACAATACCGGCGATTCGTGGTGCATTTACCCGATGTATGACTACGCGCATCCTCTGGAAGATGCCCTGGAGCACATCACCCACTCGCTCTGCACACTGGAGTTTGAGAATCATAGACCCCTATACGAATGGGTGATCGAGAACTGCCCCGTACCCGCCAAACCGCGGCAGATCGAATTTGCGAGGCTCAATCTGACCTACACGGTGATGAGCAAACGCAAACTGCTCATGCTGGTAAAAGAAGGGCATGTAAGTGGCTGGGACGACCCGCGCATCCCCACCATCTCCGGATTACGGCGGCGCGGATACCCTGCGGCGGCCATACGTCATTTCTGCCAACACATCGGCATCACCAAATTCAATGGCACCACCAGCGTGGATCTGTTAGAGTTTGAAGTGCGAGCCCACCTCAATCGCGAGGCTCCGCGCCGCATGGCGGTTCTAGAACCACTGAAAGTCATACTGGAAAATGTCGAGCACGACGAACGCATCCCTGCCAGCGTACTCGAGCATCCGGAATACCCAGAACGCGGCGAGCGCAACCTCACCCACGGACGCGAGATATGGATCGAGCAAAGCGATTTCCTCGAAGATCCACCGAAAAAATTCTATCGCCTCGGCCCAGGACGTCATGTTCGCCTGCGGGGAGGCGATATCATAAAATGCCTTTCCTTCCAAAAAAACGAGGGAGGTGAAATTACCGAGCTGCGCTGTGAATTGCTCAAAGGCACTGCGGGCGCCAACGCTCCCGAGGGAGTCGAATGCAGGGCAGCGATCCATTGGGTGGATGATACCAGCGGCGTGGATGCTGAAGTGCGGCTATACGACCGTTTGTTCCGAGTCGAAGATCCCGATGCGGAGGAAGAAGGTTTTTTAAGTGCGCTTCATCCCGAATCCCTGCGACTGGTTACAGCCAAGGTGGAGGCCGCAGCGGCTCACATGCAACCGGGGGAAAGCTGCCAGTTCGAACGCACCGGATATTTCGTAGCCGATGCGAAAGATCACCAACCCGGAACGAAGCCCGTATTCAATCGCACCGTGGGTCTCAAGGACTCGTGGAGCAAGCAAGCGGGAAAATGAGTGGTGACGAATCCATGGTGAAATGCATCACAATCTGCTGTAGCGCTGCATCAAACGGAGTTTCTCTACCGCTGAGCCGTCATTGATGGTTTCACGTGCCATTTCCAAGCCACCTCTGATATGATTTGCTATTCCGGCGCAAGTAAGAGCAGCGGCGGCATTCAGCAACACCATATCGCGCTTCGGACCTGTTTCTTTCCCGCTGAGAATGGATTCCAAAATGATGGCGTTTTCGTGCGCATCCCCCCCCTGCAATTCAGACACCTCGGCCACGCTCAATCCGAAATCCTCAGGTGAAATTTCCTCTTCTTGCCAATCCCGATGGGCTCCCGTTTGGCAAATCCACGTCGGTCCCATCAGACTCACTTCATCCACCGCGGCCCCAGTCTGCGTGCTGCCATGCACTGCCCAAGCACTCTCACGACCAAGCCGTTGCAGGATTTCCGCAAACACCGGACAAAGTGATCGTTCATACACGCCCACCAACTGGCATGCCGGACGAGCGGGATTGAGCAAGGGGCCGATGAGATTGAAGATCGTCCGCACCTTCCGCGCACCTAACATTTTTCGTGCTTCTACCACAGCCTTGAAGGCAGGATGATAACTGGGTGCAAAAAGAAAACCGACGCCTGCCTTGTCCAAACCATGACGGAACTCATCGGTGCTGAGATCCAGTCGAATGCCCAGCGCCTCGAGCACGTCCGCGCCGCCCGACTTGGAAGTGATACCACGGTTCCCATGCTTGACCACAATCGCCCCCGCCGCGGCGGCAATGAACATCGTAGTGGTCGATACGTTGAACAAATGCAACTGATCGCCACCCGTACCGCAAAGATCCAGAGTGGGTCCATGGAGCTCGAGCAGTTCCATGTGGGGATTGACCGCGCGCTCCAGAAAAACCTCCACGAATCCAGCGATTTCAGCGGGAGTCTCACCCTTGATCGACAAGGATTCCAGCAATCGCGCTTTTTTTTCCGAGGATGCGGAACCATCCAACAAAAACTCAGCGGCGTTCTCAATTTCGCTCGGCGATAGGTTCTGACGAGCTTCAAGTTGATGAATAAGCGAATCCATAATGACAGAAAAATACTACCAGAACCGACGCGGTATGCGAGACATCCGTCACGATAATTTGCATGGACCAGCCATGATTGGTCATATTTTTGTTCAATCGAACATCTTTTTTGTTGACTTCTCTGTTTTTTTGTGAGAAATCATTCGCGTCAACCACATAGATCCCATGGCAGCGAAAACTACCTCAAACGATACCGGGGCCGAGAAATTGGCCGAAGCCCGCAAGCGCAACCTCGATGCGGCCATCTCCCACATCCAAAAAGAATTCGGTGAAGCCGCCATCATGCGCATGGGCGACGATAGCCGCATGGACGTGGAGGTCATCCCCACGGGCAACCTGCTCATCGACCGTGCACTTGGCGTAGGAGGTTTCCCCCGCGGTCGAATTGTGGAGATTTTTGGTCCAGAATCTTCGGGTAAAACGACTCTCACACTGACCCTCATCGCACAGGCACAAAAACGCGGGGGATTGGCGGCGTTCATCGACGTCGAACACGCTCTCGATCCCCAATATGCACGTCGCCTCGGCGTGAATCTCGATGACTTGCTGGTGTCCCAACCATCTTCCGGCGAAGAAGCTCTGCAAATTTGCGAGGCATTGGTGCGATCGAATGCCATCGATGTGGTGGTGCTGGACTCCGTGGCCGCTTTGGTAACGAAACAAGAGCTGGATGGCGAAATTGGTGATTCCACCGTCGGCGCGCAAGCGCGTCTGATGAGTGCTGCCATGCGCAAACTCACCGGCTTTATTTCCAAGGCCCGCACGGTCTGTGTTTTCACCAACCAGATTCGTGAAAAAATCGGCGTCATGTTCGGCAATCCAGAAACAACTCCGGGCGGACGGGCTCTGAAGTTCTTCTCCTCTGTGCGTGTGGACATCCGCCGCATCAGCCAAATCAAGGCGTCCGATGGCACCGTCATGGGCAACCGCACGAAGATCAAATGTGTGAAAAATAAGGTCGCACCCCCATTCGCCGAGGCCGAGTTTGACATCATGTTCAACGAGGGCATTTCCTCCACCGGCTCTTTGCTCGATCTCGCGCTCGAAATGGAAATCGTGCAGAAGCGCGGCAGTTGGTTCAGCTACAACGGCACGCAGTTGGCTCAGGGACGCGATGCGGCAAAAGACATGCTCAAAAACGATCCGGCTCTCTACGCCGAACTCGAAGCTGCAGTGCTGGAGAAACTCAACGAGCCGAAGAAATAAGGTGCATGAACCTAGCAGGAAGATGCGGCATACTGTCGCATCTTCTGAGATCTGGCGGCTTTTCAGCCGCCAGATTGCTTTTTTTAAGGGATCTACAGCCTAGAATCGCTGCGAATGATCGCAGGTTTTCGATGCGAAATCGATGAGGAAGAAAAAGCGGTTGCGATGCAACCGCTGATAGAATTACTTCAAATCGAATCGGTCGAGATTCATCACCTTGGTCCAAGCGGCAAGGAAATCCTTGAGGAATTTCGCCAAGGAATCACTGCAGGCATAAACCTCCGACAAGGCGCGAAGCTCAGAATTCGAACCGAAGATCAGATCCACGCGGGAGGCAGTCCATTTCAACTCACCGGTGACGCGGTCACGTCCTTCGAAGCGGTCATCATGAGGCGACACGGATTTCCAGGTGGTGCTCATATCGAGAAGGTTCACGAAGAAATCGTTGGTGAGCGTCTCGGGGCGATGCGTAAAGACGCCGGTGTTGGAGCGATCAAAGTTGGCATTCAATACGCGCAGACCGCCGACCAAAACGGTCATTTCGGGTGGCGTAAGCGTGAGAAGTTGTGCCTTATCCACAAGCATTTCCTCAGCGCTGCTGGTGTAGAGGGTTTTCATGTAATTGCGGAAACCGTCAGCTTGAGGTTCCATCACGGAGAAAGATGCCACGTCCGTTTGCTCCTGCGCGGCATCTGTCCGACCCGGTGCGAACGGAACGGTGATGCTTTCGCCTGCTTGTAGCGCCGCGTGTTCGATGGCAGCGTTGCCACCAAGCACGATCAGATCCGCGAGCGAAACCTGCTTGCCATTCGTAGCGCTATGATTGAATTCTTGCTGGACTTTTTCCAACGCATCAAGCGTTTTTGCGAGAACGGAGGGGTTGTTGACTTGCCAGAATTTTTGTGGGGCAAGCCGAATGCGCGCACCATTGGCACCGCCACGCTTGTCCGAGCCGCGGAATGAGGAAGCGGAGGCCCAGGCACATGAAACGAGATCCGCAACGGAAACTCCCGAAGCAAGAATTCTCGCCTTAAGGGCGACGATGTCCGCCTGATCGATGAGAGTGTGGGTCACGGGCGAGATGGGGTCTTGCCAGACGAGATCTTCTTCGGGCACTTCGGCACCTAGATACAGGCACTTCGGTCCCATGTCACGGTGAGTGAGCTTGAACCATGCACGAGCAAAAGCATCAGCGAATTGATCGGGATTTTGGTGGAAACGTCGAGAAATCGCCTCATAGATCGGATCCACGCGCAGCGCGATGTCACTGGTGAACATCATAGGAGCGTGGCGCTTGTGAGGATCATGGGCATCGGGCACGGTTCCGGCACCTGCGCCGCCTTTGGGAATCCACTGCTTCGCGCCTGCAGGGCTAGTGGTCAGTTCCCACTCATAACTAAAAAGGTTGTCAAAATAGCTATTGCTCCATTGCGTCGGTGTATTCGACCACGCACCCTCTAGGCCACTGGTGATGGTGTCGCCCGCATGACCCTTGCCGTAAGTGTTTTTCCAACCAAGGCTTTGCTCCTCAATCGGAGCTCCAGCAGGCTCTGGGCCGACATATTGGCTAGGATCCGCAGCACCATGGGCTTTTCCGAACGTGTGACCGCCAGCGATCAGAGCAACTGTTTCCTCATCGTTCATCGCCATGCGACCGAAGGTCTCACGGATATCGCGAGCGGAAGCGATGGGATCAGGATTTCCATTCGGTCCTTCTGGGTTGACATAAATGAGGCCCATTTGCACGGCAGCAAGAGGGTTTTCCAATTGTCGATCACCGGAATAGCGCTTGTCCGCCAACCACTCGCCCTCGGAGCCCCAGTAAATGTCCTCCTCGGGTTCCCAGATGTCTTTGCGTCCGCCACCGAAGCCGAAAGTTTGAAAGCCCATTGACTCAAGCGCGCAGTTGCCGGTGAGAATCATCAGGTCAGCCCAAGACAACTTGCGTCCGTATTTTTGTTTGATAGGCCAAAGCAGCAGGCGAGCCTTATCGAGGTTAGCATTGTCCGGCCAGCTGTTGAGCGGAGCGAAGCGCAGGGTTCCGGTGCCAGCGCCACCACGGCCATCAGCCGTGCGATACGTTCCCGCGCTATGCCATGCCATGCGGATGAAAAACGGACCATAGTGACCGTAATCAGCAGGCCACCAGGCTTGAGAAGTGGTCATCAATTCATAGATATCCTTCTTCACGGCGGCGAGATCGAGCGACAGAAACTCACGGGCGTAATCAAAGTCTTCGTCCATCGGATCGGACAACGACGAGTGCTGGCGCAGAATGTTGAGGCGCAAGGCGTGAGGCCACCAATCTTGATTGCGCGTGCCGCGGCCGGCGACGGCGCGATTGTTGGATCCCGTGAACGGGCATTGACCGGAAGTAGAAGCAGATGAGGATTCCATAGGTGTGAAAAGATCGTGACTAGAGCGGCTGAGAATTGCCACACGAAGCTACCACCAATTCTTCGTCATGCAAAAAAAATGCACTGCGGATTCGCAGGAAATTTTCATCGCCCAGAAGGCGCAGCGTCAGATAGAACCCGCTGCTGAAGGATCTCAGGCCATGCCTGGAGAAGCTCCCGCCGTTTTTCCGGAACCTGCCTCCCTAGCACTTCGCTCGAAGCCGCAAGCAAGTCCTCATACGAGTCACTTTGCTTCTGTTTGACGAGCCATTGTCCGTATCCAGCTGAATCGACCAAAAACCATTGTTCACTCACAGCCTCCAATCCGGATTTTCGGAGCGAAGAAGTCGGCAAGGTCAATGCCCATGCGATGGCATCAGCGCCCGAACGCTGACCCCACAACTGCAAAATCTGTATGGCCGCCACCTCGTCATCATGCCCATGAATCCCCTGCTTAAGAAAAAATCCCGCTGCTTCCGCGGGGTCGTGGGCGGCCCAAGCCACAGCCAATCTCGACTGCGCATAGCGCCGATCAATCGGGGAGGCAAGGTTCGCAACCCAGTGCAGAGCCGAATCCCGATCACGATTCGTCAATGTCATCGCACATCGACTGAGGATGGCTTGCCTTTGTTGATCGGCTATCTTTTGCGATTCCACATGCCGCCATGCACCGCATGGATCTTCCTCGATCATGCTCCAAATCCCCTCCTCCCCCACTGCATCGCCAAGTGGATCAGACATTTCCGTGTGAGACTGCTCTGTGTCATAGGTTCGGCGCGCTTCAGACACTGTGGTGAAATGACGGCGACTGTCTGGAATCGATGCCTCTGACTTCCTGCTGAATGGATCACGTGGCCCCTGTTTTTCGCAAGCGAACCACAAGGGCCAAGTCATCCACAACATGCTGTGCCATCGTATCATGGAGCAACAGTCACATTGACAAAGCGTGAAGTATTTAGGGTGGTGTTCGAACCACTGGCCACATAGAGCCCGATCAAACAGTTGCTTGGCAGGGTCATTGTCACCGCTCCCACGTTGGTCCATGTCGTCCCGTTCGTGCTGGTAAAGGAAGTGAAAGTATTGCCCACTCGTGTTAAGCGGACCCAAACATTCGGCAAGGTTCCGTTGCCGTGATTCGTCACCGTGCTTTTGGCTCCAGCAACGGTGCGACGTGACCAACGGTAGGCACCGGTGCCCGTGGCTGTCATCGCAGCATACTGCGCGTTGCTTGCTAGAGTATTTCGAATCATCACTCCCACACGTGAGCTCGTGCCAGTATTCTGCAATTGATCCACCCGAGCGATGATCTCTCCGTCACCAAAAAGGGTTTGGTAAACAAAATGTCCGCTATCCACATTTCCCGCGAGCAATCCAGAACCAGCAACCGTATAGGCGTTGTTCAAGAAAGATGAACTGCCGGCAAGGTTACCAGTTCCTATATGGGCTGTCAGCCATGGCAGTGGCAAACTCAGGACCCGGATGTTGAGCGTAGCCTGGGCGCTCGCACCATCGCCATCCGTTGCTCGGATGATAAACGAATTCGCTCCTAAGTGAAGCACGGCGGGCGTTCCACTCAGTGCGCCATTGGCTGCTACCGTCAACCATGCCGGACCGCTGACTTTCGCGTAACTGATGGCATCTCCGGGATTCGCATCCACGGCTGTTCCCGCTAGGCTGGCCACGTATGCATTGCCGCTGATGGCGGATGCGCCGGCAATGGGGTTGGCAAGGAAATTCGGTGCCACATTCGCTGGTGTCACGGTGATGCTTAGAGCCGCGTCACTGAAAGCGCCTGCGGCATCGGTGGCTCTGACGACAAATCCGTTAGTGCCTACATGAGTTGCCGCTGGAGAACCGCTCAGGCCTCCATCAGATGCCACGTTAAGCCATGTAGGCCCAGAAATTTTCGAGTAAGAAATCGTATCTCCAGAGTCCACATCCGACGCCGTTCCTGCCAACGACCCCGTAAAAGCAGTCAAGGCCTTCACCGTTCCTCCTGCGATGGGATTGACCAGAAAAGCTGGTGCATCATTCACATTGATGACCTGGACAACCAACGAGGTTTCCGCCCAAGCACCCGCCGCATCGGTAACACGAACGATCACCGAGTTCTGCCCCACATGAGAATTGCTGGGAATACCCGAGAGAGAACCATTGGTGGCAACACTCAACCACGACGGACCCGAGACTTTGCTGAATGTGAGAGAATCACCCGTGTCCTGATCTTGCGCCACACCCGCAAGGCTGGCTGTGATCGATTGCCCCTGCTCTACCGATCCGCCATCCACTGGATTCATCGTAAAAGTGGGCGCATCATTCACATTCGTTACCCAAATTCGCAATGTCGCGGTGGCAGAGAAAAGAAACGAATCGGTGACTCTCACGGTCCATTCATTCCACCCTACGTTGGCATTGCCGGGAATGCCAGACATGACGCCGTTCGCCGCGATGGCAAGCCATGAAGGACCACTGATTTTTTCATAGATCAGATTTTCTTCCAGATCTGGATCCACGACGGCACTCGCCAGCGTCGAACCATAGACTGCATCTTCGGCAGCAGCCGCTGCCTCTACGGGATTGCTTGCGAAAACGGGCGCGGTATTCGAGCGCGTGTAAACCAGAACAAGATCATTCCCTAGCGCAGCGACCGCCCACGATCCTGTCGCCTGAGGCAGCGCGCTCGCATCGATGATGAATTTCTCCGGCGCAAAGCCCATCACGGGAGTTCCTGTTCGAATGAGAGGAAATATTCTGCTTTGGTTCGTGTATTGGATGATGTCCACCGCTTGAAGAACAATCGTCGCCTGGGTGAGGGAATCCAGTTGCAAGCTCGATGCTTGAATGAGATCTGCTCCCGCGCCAGGCGCGCCCGTCCAGTTGGTCACTTGCCACCTGATGTTAGGCGTTGACTTCAAACTCAGCGCACCTGTGGCGATCGAACCTACCGTATCACCGCCCGCAACCAGAGATCCCTCGATCGATACGGCTCCGGAAATCAAACCAGTGCCTGAGAGTGTCGCGCCACTTGCCACCGTCACTGTGCTAGTGCCTGTGGCCGAACCAGAGGAGTTCCGTATGGCGAGAGTTCCTTGCTGAACACTGGTCATTCCACTGTATGAATTCGCGGCCGAAAGAACCAGTTCGCCGGCGCCAATCTTCGCAAGCCCCGCAGACCCAGTGATGGAGCCCGCCAAAGTGACCGTCTGCCCAGAAACCACGGCCAGCGTGCTGCCACCATTGAGCTGCAGGGCATTCGTGAGCGCATAACTTCCATTGAATTGCAGGGCACCTTGCGATGGATTGTCAGCTTCCAATGAGATAGCGGCTGTGCCCGCGGCATTCGCATGACCGAGAATGAGTGATCCTGCAGACAATCGAATGATTTCCTGCAGGGTATTGTCTCCCGACAAGAGCAAGTGTCCGGCTCCAGTCTTCACCACTCCCTTGTTGCCAGACAAAGACACCCCGATCGTTGCGGTTTGATTCGCCACTGCGATCGTAGGTTGCCCGCTTGTTACATCCAATTGCAAAGATCCGCCTGTGCCCGCAGTCAATGCCGTCGAGTGTGAAGGTGATGTATCGCCAAATCGCAAGTGCCCCACAGTTCTGTTTCCATCGACAGTCACCATCAGATCCGCGGAGAGGTTTGATGCGTCAAAATACGCCGTTGACCCTATGCCATCTGCGATATTTCCGTTCAACCAATGAAGCGCTTGATTCCATGAGCCCCCTGCGGCTTGAATCCAAATTGCCTGCTGCGATGTCACTTCGATCGTCAAGGTCGCTGTGGCATAGGCACCGAGTTGGTCCTGCACTCGAACCGTGAACTCGTTCACGCCCAGATCCGCTGATGCAGGAGTTCCCGACAAGGCACCATCGGCCGCAACACTCAGCCAGGAAGCACCGGACACCTTCGAAAAAATCAACACATCAGCCAGATTCACATCCGTCGCAGTACCAGCCAGAGAACCTGTGTAGGCAACGCCTGCCGATACAGAATTTCCTAGGATTGGATTGCTCACAAACACCGGCGATTGATTGTTGGAGGCAACCGAGATCGGCACTGTCGCAGAACTGACAACCCCACCGCTGCTTACAACTCGTGCAGTGATCGCATAGGAACCTACCGCAGCATTGCTCCAGTTTATCTCATAGGGTGCCGTAGCATCGGAGGCGATGAGAGTGGAACCGCGGAAGAAGTCCACTGACTGGACTGGCTCCGAACCGACTACCACTTCCGCAGAGAGAACGATCGTCTCACCGAGCAAGTATGATGCGCCCGATGAAGGAGAAGTGAGTGCAACCGTCGGAGCTGTGGGAGCCAACGCCGAACCGCCAGGTGTGTAGATCGCACTCGCGGGAATCGCTTCACGACTGATCCCCGGACCCGACCATGCGACCGATGCGTGATCGCCGCCACCACCTTCTTGGTGATGAACTTCCATCCAATAAATCTGACCGGCTGCGAGGGGAATGGACACCGATTTTTGCGAAGCGTTCGTATCCCAACTCTGGTAATTCGTGTAGCCGCTGACACCAGCGATTTGCACTTTATTTGCCTCTAACGAATTCGTGCTCAGGAACAACCGACTGGCGTCATCCGAAGCGATCCAGAAAGTATAATTGCCCGAGACAGCGGGACGAAGGTAACCTGTCAACCGCCGCGAGTAACTATCGGCCACACTCTGAGCGGTCGTAAAATTCGTCAACACCCCGCTATAATTCGTCGTTCCAGTCCAAGCTTGATTATTATAAGGAGTGGCGCCACTCCATCGCTGCTCTCGCACACCACTGAAGGAAGGGGGATTGGCGTCGATCGAAATCAAGCCGTCGCCCGAAGCACCCATTTGATCTGTGGCACGCACCAACAATCCGAGTGAACCTGGGCTTGGCAAAGCTCCAGGAACTTGCAGGGTAATGGCGCCTGTAGATTGGATCGCAAAAATGCCACCCGCGTTGCCACCCACAATGGACCAAGACGCAACACTTCGCCCGGGAGAGAAACTGGCCGTAGCAGTGCCAATAACCGTCCCCACTGTCATCTGCGACGTAGCCGTCAGAATCTGCGAATGGACCACGGGAGCTTCATCATCCATCAAGGTAATCTGATGAGTAGCGGGACTCAAGGCCACCGCTGTAGCCGATGATGAGACAGACACCACAATCGATTCCGGTGACTCCGCCACTTGGTCCGTGATCAGAGTCAGCGGTATCGGCTTCATCTGCTCGCCTGCAGCAAACACCAAAGAATCGCTGGCTAAGAGATAATCCACACCTGACTTGGCCGTACCTCTGACTGTCACATTGATCGAAACCGGTGTCGTGCCTGCGGGACGATCGAGAATGGCTATCAGCATAGGTTCGCTACCATCCGACTCACGGCGGGTGCTGGCTGATTGAGCCAATCGCACATAGCGCGTTGCTTGGCTTTCCGCCGCCATGGATGGAATCGCCTGACGAGCTATACCAGGTCCTTCCCACGCCACCGAAACATGGTCACCACCACCTCCTTCGAGATGCTGGACCTCCATGAAATACGACTGACCTGCCACGAGGTTGATGAATGCAGAGCGCTGGCTCGCATTGACATCCCAACTCTGGTAATTCGTCCACCCTGCCTGACTCGCGATTTGCACTTTGTTCGCGGCGCTGGAGTTCGAACTCAAAAAGAGACGGCTATCGTCATCCGAAGCAATCCAAAAACGATAGGCTCCCGTCACGGGTGCCACAATTTGCCCCCTGAGACGACGAGAATAATTGTCAGCCACGTTCTGCGGCGTCGTGAACGAAGTCAGATAGTTCGAGATGCTCGGTGTCGATGCACTCCATGATTGATTGGTATAGACCGAACTACCCGTCCAGCGCTCCTCAAGCACGAGACTGGAAACACTGTGATCACCCACCATCAAGGTGTGACGACTCAGGTTGCTGTTCAGGCCGGCACCTTGCGGCGAACGCAACTCGAGGATCAGAGACTCGATCGGCTCGGCAACGCCGTCATTTTTCAATCGAATGCGGATGTTCTGAGAAGTCACTCCTGGCGCGAAAGTCAATACTCCCTGTGGAATGATCGCATTCGCGGATGATGCATCGGCAAAAGCCCAATCCACATCATCCCCCGTGGCCGATCCACCTCCCGATGCGTAGCGCACGGTCACAGGCGATGTCGAAGCAGCCGATAATACCACGGCAATATCCCGATATTCCCCAGATGCAGTGGGTTGCTCGGTTGCGGTAGAAACCGCGCTTTGGAAGCCCACAGTGATCGGCGAGGTGTCGTTATCCGCGATTTCAAAAGTCGCCGACGAGGGGAGATCCAAACCGTATCCGACGCCTTCCTGCACCTGAAGCGTCAGTGTTTCCGTGCCCTCGGCCAACGCATCGTCAATCACTATAAACGGAACATTCACCCCGACTTCTCCCGCCAGAATTGTAGCTGATCCATTGAGTCCCGTGTGGTCCACACCATCGATTGCCGTACCTGACACGGTGAAGTTCACCACAAGGTCACTGGTAGTCGCGCCAGCGCGGTGGAGGTAAAAACGCCCGATCACACCAGACTCCGAGGGACTGTCATTATACGTGGATACCATCACACGATCTCCGCTGTCATTGTCACGAATGAAGGCAGTGGCAAATCCATCGTTAAAAACGCGGTATCCTGCGCCTGGGGTAATCCGTATGACAACATTTTCCGTGGGCTCGGCTAAAACATCATTGATCACGGGAATCGTGAGGGCCACATCACTCGGTCCGGATGCAGGCAAGGTGATGGTTCCTGATAGCGGAGTGAAATCAGATCCTGACGTCGCATTGCCAGAAATCGTGTAATTCACCGTCACCGAACCCGTCGCAGATCCCACCGAGCGGAAAACCACTGTAGCATTGGCACCGCCCTCGACCCCTACCGTGCCTGTACGTAATGAAATAACGGGCACGTCATTGGCGTCATCGATCGTCACGCTCAAACGATGACTCTCGGCCACACTGTAAGCATTGTTGAAAGTGGTGAGGGAGATCGTCACACTCTCGGCTGACTCACCAAGATCATCTGCATAGGGAGTGACGACAATCGGTGCCGATGCCTGACCGGCAGGAATGGTAATCTCACCGCTCAGCGCCGCATAGTCGGTTCCCTGATAAGCCGTTCCTGACATCCCGTAATAGACCTTTAACGGTGCTGCAGTGGATCCCGTGCGCGTGACCAAAAACACCGCATTGTCAGGACCACTTTCTCGAGCCGTGCCATCGAGAACGGACAGACTGACCACGGGGCTATCATCATCCGTTAGAGTCACCGTCGCTGTCGTAGCAGAGCTGTCACGAAGATAGGAAGCTTGCGTCGTGATGGTGGCAATCACATCTTCTGGTCCCTCGATCAAAGAATCATTGAGTGGCGATACCGACAAGGCCACGGAGTTTTGTCCTGCCGGAATCACGACGGTGGTAGGCAAAAGACTGTAGTCAGAGCCATTGCTGGCTGTGCCGGTCCACGTCATGGAGACGCTCAGTGAAGTGCTTGTGGAGCCCGTGCGAGTCAGAACGATGGATCCCGTCTCCGCCGGCGATTCTAACGCATATGGATCGATCTGGCGCAGCGCCACCTTCGGCAATGTTGTATCGTCATCAGACACGGTCATCAGCATCGCATTGGCTGCGCCAGAGAGGTAGTTGCCATTCGATGCCAACTGCAACGCGATCGTTTCGGGCCCTTCGGCCGTCGCATCATTGACAGTGGCGACCGAGACCGTCAGAGAACTTTGCCCCGCGGGAATCGTGAACGTGCGGTAAGATCCGTCGGTCAAGAAATCCGGTGAAAAATTGTAATCCGTTCCCTTCGTCGCAGTGCCCCCTTGAGGTGACACACGCACCACCAAATCCGCCGCAGGATCTCCTGTCCGAGTGAGAGTGAAGGAGCAGGCGGAACCGTTTTCCGTGGCATCGGCGTTTTTCACGAGGGTCACAAACGGAATATTTGTCGCTGCCGTCCAGTGAGCCGTATTGCCTCCCGTCACCACCGTAAGCGGGTTCGTAAAATTAGGCGTTAAAGTATAACCATTGAGCGTGGCGGTGAATGTCTGAGAACCCGTGGCTAACCCTGCTAGGGCGTAGGTTCCATCCTGGGCGGTGAAGCAGAATTTGCTCCCAGTGGCGACACGCACGTTCGGCAATGGTTGACCGTTCAAGGTAACGACTCCGTTGACCGTCTGACGTCCGTGACTGCCCACGTTGAGAACCAAGTGACGCCGTATGGTGCCTCCTTTGCGATCAGAAACCGTGACCATGACCGTCACTTGTGCGGCAGCAGTGAAAGAACGAGTGATCACCGCACTGTTCGCCCCTGAGGTGCCGTCGTCAAATTGCCAGTAGTACGCCAACTCGTCGCCATTGTCATCCGTGGCATTTGCGGTCAGTGTCACTGTCTGCCCCAAGGCCAGAGTCGTGGCGCTGGCGGTGAGCGTGCAGGCAGGCGCCACATTGCCTGGAAAGGGACCGCGCATGAAAGCGACATCGAGAGAGGGCGGAGAAGTGTCCTGTTTCGACAAGACCGTGAAATGCATGTCAGCTTCCTCATCGGAAAACGTTCTTCCTACTTGGATACCGCCATCGTTTTTGCCACCGCTGGAGCCAGGTGTGGTATCGAGTAGATGACCGGCGTTGCTGCCCATACCACTGTAGATGACTAGCGCATTGTCCTGCCAGGAGCTTCCTCCCTGGGGGTGATACTCGATGTTGTAGGAACGGATGCTATCCTTGGCTACGGACAGCCCGTATCTTTTGCCCTCCTCCAAGCGTGGTTGGTCATAGGCGTGAATGCGATAGACCCCATTTTCCTTGGGAAAATGAACGCAATTGCTGGGCAACCAGCCCACCTGGCGTTTCGAAACCGTATTGTAGTGAGCGCCGAAACCACCGCCACCGCCCATCACATCGAAGGAATTTCCATACTCTTGATTGGCGCCGTTTCCGTATGCCGTGCCATCACTGGATTGCCAGAAATTTGCATGGTTCAAGCCCAGCGAATGCCCCACCTCGTGGTTGATCACATCCATCCCCCCCCAGCCCAACCAGACACTGTCACCGCCGCCCCAGGACGCTCCGCTGCGCAGGCCATTGATGCGCAGAATGATGCAGTCGTATTGGGTGGAGTCGTAGCCAAGACGTCTCGCCTCAATCCGAGCATGCGTTTGCAACAAACCCAGTCCATTCACTTCCGCGTCCTTGGTGGTATACCAGGAGAAAGCATGCGGCAAAACAACCATCGGAGTGATGGTTGTCGTGAGCGAGCATTTGCCGAAGGAGGTTTCAGAAAAGAAACGTGCCGTATTCGCCATGTCCGCCGCCGCTTGGTCTTCAGTATTCAGCTGTTCCAGACGATCGGGATAAGTGCCGCGGATGTAAAGGCAACGCAAATTGCCTATGGCCCGCGACGACGTGCCCGGATAAGTATCCATGAAAAATGCCGCACCACCGGGGCCTGCCGCTTGAACAAGAGTCTTGTATTTCTCATCCATGACCTCAACGTGACTGCCATTGCAAAGCGCGATCACACGCTCGCCCACTTCGATCACAGGCGTATCGGCTCTCACGGGTTCACCGCTCGCCATGGACTTGGTTTCCTCGCCCGATACGGGGCACACCTTTTCCACCACCGTCCCGGCAGCAATGCGCTCGCCTAATTCGAGGGCACGCACTGGGCTCTCCGCAACAGCAAACTCACGATCAATCGCAACGCCGCGCAGCGGGATATTCTTGCGGGACATGACAGGTGTCATCTCACCAAAAACCCGTGCGATGTAACTGATCCCCTCCACTTCGAAGTAACGCAACACAAGTTCGGGAGGTTTGGTTTCTCCGGGTGCCGGACGCGCCATCAGCACATCATACTGACCCGTGGCGGAGACAGGTTTTTCCAATTCGTCCACAATGGACGCGGGCAGATCCTGACGAATCACGCGCGCCACCGACAACTCGAGCGCGAGTTTAGGATCGGTAGCGATCAGGCGTTTGAACTCCCTTCTCCGCGCCTCCGCCAGCTTGACACCTTCCTCAATCAAGACATCGCGCATCGAAGGCGCGGCTTCTTTCCAACGCAGAAGCCAGTTTTGAAAGGCATCGATCTTTTGAAAGTCCGGCGCCACCACGGGCGCACTGGCCCATGCCCCGAAATCTGCTGGGGGAGCAGGTTCCATGGCGAGGGAATCCGCACTCGCCCGCTCAAGCGAGGGCGCCAACTCCCGCGCATCATCAGTGGGCATCACCATACCCACAGGCACAGCAGCATCGTTCGACAAATCAAGATGATGGCCGAACCACAACGTCAGGCTCATCGCTGTCAAGATACCTAGTGCCGTGATCCAACGTTTTTTTCGATGGTTTGGGGATGGTGACTTCATACCTTGGTTTTTGAGGGTTGGTGCGATCGAATCAGGACAAACGAACGTGTTTCTCGCGATTCGAGCATTCCGTTTCTATTCGTTTTCAATGCGTATGGCGAGAAAATAATGGGGCGGACTGAAGATTTTGCAAGGCACGTGATCCCGCGCGTCGACTTTCCCAATTTGTCAGTTGCCAATTGATTATGACAAACCTACGATCCTGATACATTCGATTGCAAACTCATGGCAACCACCAGCAAGATCACCAACCAACGCCTTGAGCAGATGCTCGGCATGGCGGCATTGTTATTATTGCTGATTGGCGGGTTTTACATCCTCAAGCCGTTCATGACAGCCATCATGTGGTCGGTGATTTTAGGATTTTCCCTATGGCCGGCACAACGCTTGTTGTCACGATGGTTTGGAGGTCGCAGAACGCTAGCTGCCGTTGTCGTTGCCGTCACGGTATCGCTACTCCTCGTGGGACCCATCGTGCTGTTAGGTGTGGGACTGGCGGAGGACGCTTCATCACTGGGACAAGCGACCAAAAAATGGGTGGAATCGGCATCGGAAAAACCACCCGAGTGGACCAAGAAAATCCCGCTTGTAGGAGATCAGGTAGAGGGATACTGGACAGAGTTCACTCTTGCCCGCAAAGGATGGTTGGAGCGCATCGACAAGGGCATGATGGAAATGCCTCCCAAAGCAAAAATCGTAGGTCCCGATGGCGAAATCATCGAGGACGCCACCCTGCAGACTCATCCTCTGGAAAATCTGGCAGCAACTGCGGCATCGCCGTCCGATAGCTTGGTCGATGACGGTAAAATTTTCGAGCTGGTAGGACGTTTTTTTGCTTGGGCTCGCACCTGGCTCGTGGGAGCCACCGTCGCCGTGGGCATGGGTGTTTTCCAAATCGCACTCAGCATCGTTCTCACTTTTTTCATCTTGCGAGATGGTCAGGAACTCGGTGAGCGATTGGCGGTAGCGGCGTCTCGGATCGCTGGCGCTCGAGGGCAACGTCTGATCAACGTGGCCGGAAATACCGTGCGCGGCGTAGTTTACGGCATCATCGGCACTGCCGTTGCACAGGGTATTCTCGCTGGGCTGGGGTTCGGGCTTGCGGGAGTGCCTGCGGCCGCTTTGTTAGGCGTATTGACCTTTTTCCTCTCGGCCGTTCCCGTTGGTCCACCCATGGTATGGATCCCCGCCACCATTTGGCTCTTCTCACAGGGAAAAAACGGCTGGGGCTTGTTTCTATTGATTTGGGGCATGTTTGTCGTAAGCGGAATCGACAACATCATCAAACCTTACCTCATCAGTCATGGCTCCAAGATCCCCTTCGTCATCGTTTTCTTGGGAGTGATTGGCGGGGCTATGGCTTTTGGTCTGGTGGGAGTATTTCTCGGACCGACATTGCTTGCAGTGGCCTACCGGGTCATCGAAGAATGGTCATCCGTAAGTGCACTGCTGCAAGCACACGGGGAAACGTCCGAGCCACAAGCAGCACCGGAAGCATCCTCTGCTGATACGGGAACCAGCGCTGCCTGATCCTGATAATCCTTGTCTTCGGTCATGGATCCCGCACACAAACGAGAAAGTCACGAGACGAAGCACCCCAAGGAGATATTCGATCCATCGGCCGAATGGACTCTCTTTTTCTCCTTGGATCAATGACCACCCGAGCCGTATCCAGTCTGGGCCATGTGAAAATGTTCAAGGGGAAGTTGATGCGAAATGTGAGGTTTCCTCGTCCCGCTCTGGCAGGAATGACTTGCGGCACAATTCCGCGTATTTCCCATCACGGGCCAGAAGATCAGCGTGAGTCCCCTGCTCCACCACTTGACCCCCATCCAAGACGTAAATGCGATCGGCATTCTGGATGGTCGACAACCGGTGAGCGATGACAAAAGATGTGCGGTTTTCCATTAGGTGATCCAGAGCCTGCTGAATCAGACGCTCGGTCTCCGAGTCCACGGACGCTGTGGCTTCATCCAAAAGCAGGATCGGTGCGTTTTTCAGCAATGCACGGGCGATCGACAGTCGCTGCTTTTCCCCTCCAGAAAGTTTCACCCCGCGCTCTCCTACATTGGTATCAAGCCCGTGCGGCAGATCACGCACGAAAGAAGCCGCGTGCGCCGCTTCGAGAGCGGACCACATCGTGGTGTCCGACGCTTGCCGGTGCGCCAGTTGCAAATTTTCGCGAACCGTGCCGTTGAAAAGAAAGGCCTCCTGCGTGACATAGGCCATGCGGTCGCGCAACGAAGCTTTCGATAAGGTGGAAAGATCATGATCGTCCAGTAAGATTCTTCCTGAAGAGACTTCGTAAAACCGCGCCAACAACGAGAGTATCGTCGTTTTGCCCGCGCCAGTCGGCCCCACCAAAGCTACGGTCTGACCCGGCAATGCCTCCAGCGACACCTGCTGCAAGGTCGATTGCTCCTGATAGGCAAAACCCACGTTCTCAAAACGCACATGCCCCTTCACGTCCTGCGGCAACTCCATCCCAGTCCGAGCGTGGATTTCGTCATCGGTATCCATGATTTCAAACACCCGGTCGGCCGCGGCACGTCCGGAGAGAATCATCTGGTTCAGGGAATTGAGACGATCGATGGGCTCGTAAAAGAGCGAGAGAAACAACAAGAAGCTGATGAATTCGCCATGACTCAGCTCTCCACGCATCACCGCCATGCCGCCAAACGCCAATACCAGCACAGAACCGCACATGCGCAGCAAGGACATGCTAGGAGAATAGATGGCCCACCATTTCATCATGCGCAAATTCGCTCGACGCAGCAGATCCGAGAATTGATTGAATCGATCCAGCTCCTCTTTTTCCGCCGCGTAGGCCTTGATTTGGCGAATGCCTGAGATGTTGTCGTGCAAGAGAGCATTCAGATCCGATGATGCTTCACGCTGGTTGCGGTAGCGATCTCGGCCCTTGGTCGAGTAGATCCACGCTCCGATTGCCAGCAGTGGGACTGGCAATGTCGCCCACAAGGCGACGGTGGGATTGAGCCAAAACAAAAATACGCCCACACCTACGACCTGCAATACGGAAACCAAACCTTGCTCGATGCCATCGATCAACACGCGCTCCATGTTCGTGACATCTTCCACCACACGAGTCATGACGTCCCCCGTCCGCCGGGTATCAAACCATCGCAGCGGCAATCGCTGGATTTTTTCATACAAATCCGAACGGATGTCGTAGATGACTTTCTGCTCGAAGGTATTGTTGACCATGATGCGCAGGCTGTTAAGGCCCGTATTGAGCAAATAGCCCAATAACGAAACACCAACCCAAAAACCAAATTCGCTGTGCCGTTCGGGATGGGGAATGATGTGATCAATCACGTGACGAGTGGCGTTTGGGAAGACAAAAACCGCAAGAGTCATGCCCACGGCGCAAAACAGCTGACCGGCTGCATGCAATGGATAGTGTTTGAGATAGGAAAAAACGCGCAGGATTGACTTCATCGGCGGAATACATCGCCTGTTGTGAGGCTTTTGTAAAGACACCCGAGAAATTTCTATTTTTCCTGTTGCATACCGCCTCAATTTTCCCTTAGAGTTTCGCCAGCACACATCTCCCGATTTCGAAAAAAGCCACCTACGCTCAAAAACACCCTATGCAGACGACTCTCGGAATTTTAACAGCTCTCGCACTTGCCGTGTCCGCTTTCCTCGGATACAAAAATATGGAGCAATACAAGGCGCAAATCCAAGTCCGCCAAGCGGAAGAATACAAGCGCGACAAAGTGCTGCGTCCTAGGCTGAAATTGACGCTTGAAGAGCGCGATCAGACGAGAATCGCCAAAGAAGAGCAACAAAAAGCAGCTTCCGGCAAAGCGGATGAGGTCGTTGCCCAACAGAAAAAGCTCGATGAACTGAAAAGAGACATCGCGGCCAAAGAGGACAAGGTGCGTGAGCAAAAAGCTAGCATCGATGCTCTCACCGAGAAACTCAAAGAACTGGGCGATGTAACAGAACTCGCTACCAAGCTGCGTCGCATGAACCAAGAGCTGGTTCAACTCCAATCGGACATCGACCAAACCACGACCAAGTTGAACAACCTGATCGCGGAAAAGAATCGCACCGCTGCTGTCATTGCTGGCTACGAGGAAGAAAATGCTTGGCGGAATGCCAATCTCTCGAATCCCAAACTGGATACCCGCATTTCATCGATTTACGATACCTACGGTTTTGTCACACTGCCCGCAGGAAACACTTCGGGTGTGGTGGGTGGTTCATCCCTGGATGTCGTGCGCGATGGTGAAGTGATCGCCAAACTGCTGGTCAAAACCGTGGAAGCAAGCACCGCTGCTGCTGAGCTCATTCCTGGTTCGCTGCGAGCCGATACTGTGTTGATGGTGGGTGATAAGATTCGCGCGTCTGCTGCGAGCAAGCCCACCACTCCTCCACCAGCGCCGACACCGGTTGCGCCTGTGGAAGCTGCTGCACCTGCCACCCAACCCGCTGCTCCTGCTGCAGATCCAGCCGATGCCGATCCTTTTCAATAAGACTTTTTCTTTCGATAAAAACCACCTGAATTCACCTTCATGAAACCAATTCTCCACGTCTTCGTCATCGTCCTCGGCGGTGCTGGCATCTTTTTCTCTTGGCAGAGCAATGTCAAACACCAGGAGCAAAAATCCATTTACCTCGCGGCCATCCAAGACAACAAAAAATTGGATGTTGATATCCGCAAAGCGGAAAAAGAATTGTCGGACGAGCAAGCTGGTCTAGCCGCCGCCAAATCGGATTTCGATGAGCAAGTCGCCATCTTGGAAGCCGCTGTTGCATCAGAAAAAGCGATGCGTCGCCAGTTGGCAGAAACCGAAGCCACTCTGGAACAACAAGAAGGACAAATTGCCGAGCAGAAAAAACTGTTGGATGAAGCCACGAAAATTCTCGGACCTGGTGTGACTTTGGACAACATCGAAACCAAGATTGTTGAAATCGAAAACAACAAGAAAGATCAAACGAAAAAATTGGATGAGTTGACTACCCTTGCTGATGGTGCCACCAACGACGTCGCCAAAAACAAGGCAACCATCGCAGATCTCTCCTCTCGCAAAGCGAAACGTGATGAGAATATCTCTCGCAATGCGAAAGAAGCCATGATCACCGCAGTGGAATCCGCATGGGGCTTCGTAGTGATCGGTGCAGGATCCAACACGGGATTCACGCCACAGACCAAATTGCTTGTCAAACGTGATGGTGTGTTGGTGGGTCGTTTGAACCCTACTTCCATCGAACCATCACAGACCATCGCTGAAGTCGATCCCGGCAGCATGGCTTTGGGTGCCAGCTTGCAAGTCGGTGACCGCGTGATAATCTCAGTTCCCGCCACACAGTAAGCGAAAAAATCATTCCATTTTCCCCACCCCGCACGCTTGCAAGCTGCGGGGTTTTTTGATAGATTGAACCCAACATGAAACCGTTGATCCTGCTTGCCGTCGTCTGCCTCGCACCATTTTTTGCTTCCTGCGTGGATCAGGAACCTGCGCGCAAACCCGTGCCGCCGACTTCATCGGCTGGCAGCATGCCATGGAATCGCCCCATGCCGGGCGAAGGCAACTCCCAGTTTGGCGGAATGTTGCAGCGCCGCTAAACGAGATCACTCGATGTTCTGAACTTGCTCGCGGATTTTTTCCAATTCCGTTTTGGCTTCTACCACGATCTGACCGATTCCCGCATCGAGGGCCTTTGATCCCACCGTATTCCACTCGCGGTGGATTTCTTGACAAAGAAAATCCAGTGCCCGACCCGGCGCTGGGTGATCGTTCAGATATTGATGAAATTGGGCCACATGACTGCGCAATCGCGTAATTTCTTCGCTGATGTCACAACGATCCGCAAACAAGGCGATTTCTTTGCAAAGCCGCTCATCATCAAGACTCACGGGGCTTTCAAGTTCGGCAAGGCGACGTCGCAAAAGCTCGGCCTGGCGAGAGCTGCGTCCACAAGCTGCTTCCTCCACACTCTGGAGCAATCGCTGGAGGTTCTCCAATCGCTGCAAGAAGTCCTTCAAGAGCGCTTTGCCCTCATGACTCCGCGATACTTGGAATGCCTCTAACGCTTGGTGTAGGGCCGGTTCCAGAGCCTCCCATGCCTTTTCCGCATCCATGACCGATTCCTGCATGCGAATGATCCCAGGAACTTGCAAGAAGTCCGATGATTGAGGGACTATGGTTCGTCCCAGTTCCAACGAAAGCTGATGGTAGACTCGCTCCAGTCCTCGCGCCAGACTCACGTCCAACTCCATCGGGCGGATGGCATGATCCACCCATCCCACGTGGAGCGATATCTGCACCCTACCGCGGCTGACTTGTGGCAGCATGATAGAGCGTATGCGCGGCTCTAAGACACTCAATTCTCTTGCCGTAGAGAAGGCCAATTCCAACTGCTTGCGATTGACCGAGGAAATTTCCACCACGGCCATAAGACTCTCTGAACTATGGGAGCTACGACCGAAACCGGTCATGGAATGAATAGGCATCGGCGATCACCATAATGATCTACGGACCATTACTCCACTTCTTTTTTCTGAACTGCAGGAGCAGGATTGCCTGTTGCCGAAGAAGGAAGGATTTCTATCTGTTCGGCATTGCGAATGACCATTTGTGGTTTGCCCTTATACAAGGTCAGCTTGCCTTTGACCCGAATGGTTTTTCCCATGAGGGCCGCGGGCTTTTTATCTGCAGGCAGGGTTTCCGCTACGGCCTTGAAACAAAATAGGATCATCTCGCTGTGATCAAAGTTGTAAAAGCAATGTCCCGCTGCCGAGGTCGCCGATTTGGCATTCGGCACGCCGGTGATTGTCACCTCCTGATCCATGTGCGCTTTGATCCAATCAGCGTTTTCCACGGAACCCACCTCAGGATTCGCGGGAACCTCCCCTTGGGATTCGGCAAAAAGAAAACCAACCAACATCCAACTGCCGACAACAGCACACAAAAAAGTCTTCATGCTAAGTTTATGGCAAACCATCACCGTTTTGTCGAGACGAATCTGCTTTTTTGAAAAATATCGAATCATCGAACTGGTTATCCCATCAACCGATTCAAGCGAGTTCCGATGGCATTTCCGAATAAGTGACGAACGCCATGGAGCTCAGGATTTTGGAAGCATCTCACATAGCGGAAGGGCCTTCGCTCACCAGTATTTCAGCGTAATCTCGCGCTTCTCGTCAGCCTTGATCGCGACTATGGCGTCCTCGAACCGAGGCGCACGATTGCCCAATGGCTTGCCCGTCATCCCCACGCCTTCCACCGGAATGCCGAAAATGTTGCGCTTCAATTTGCCATCGCCATCCTCGTCATGGAGAATGGTCAGAGCGACCAAGCCAGCGGGCACATTTTTCAACACCAGAGTAACAGCACCTTGTCGGGCGGGCACTACGTTCTGTGTTTTCGCAAGCTCCACACGATCGGGAAAACCCTTGCCATTGACAAAAGCTAGTGCCGCGATGTTGCCTTTGTCATTGCGGATGCCCTTAACGGTGATCGTGATTTCCGCAGAGTGGGCAGGGAAAGCATGGAGAACGCAAAACAGAATGAGCAGAGGGAGACATTTCATAATTCGTCGTCACGATCAAAGCGATACTCGCGGCGAGGAATTTCTTTCTTTTTGGCTCGAGCCTCGCGAAAAAAAGACTGGATCAGATGGAGGCACTCTTCACCGAGCACACCGGAGCTCACCTCGCAGGCATGATTGAGGGGCGGATTGGACTGCAGGAGATTGATCCATCCGCCCGCAGCTCCAGACTTCGGATCGGGACAACCAAACACCACTCTCGAAGGTCTGCAATGAACAATGGCACCCGCACACATCGGACAGGGTTCCTTTGTAACGTAAAGCGTGCAATGTTCCAGTCGCCAATCACCGAGAGCAGATTGCGCTGCCGTGAGGCAAAGCATTTCCGCGTGAGCGGTCGCATCCTTGAGAGTCTCCACCTGATTCCAGGCACGGGCGATCACCTTGCCTTCATGAACGATTACCGCACCGATGGGCACCTCCGTGGCAACGAGAGCTTTGCGCGCCTCGCGGAGAGCAAGGCGCATGAAATGCTCGTCGCTGTGGATGTCAATGAGCGGTTCTTCCATGATGGCATGCAGGGCATGGCGTCAAAATGACGCCGCCACGATCACATGTGAGCGATGATGTTGTCGCCAAACTCGGAGCACTTGATCTGGGTGGCACCTTCCATGAGGCGGGCGAAGTCGTAGGTGACCTTCTTCGATCCAATGGCACCGTTGAGGCCTTTGACGATGAGATCCGCGGCTTCATTCCAACCCATGTAGCGGAACATCATTTCACCCGAGAGCACTACGGAACCAGGATTGACTTGATCCTTATCGGCATACTTCGGCGCCGTGCCGTGAGTGGCTTCAAAGATCGCATGTCCGGTGATGTAGTTTGCATTTCCTCCGGGAGCAATGCCAATTCCCCCTACCTGTGCCGCCAACGCATCCGAAAGGTAGTCACCATTCAGATTGAGGGTGGCGATCACGTCGAAGTCCGTGGGGCGGGTGAGCACTTGCTGCAAAGTGATATCGGCAATCGCGTCTTTGATGACGATGCCAGCTCCAGGTTTACCCTCTGGAATCACGCACCATGGTCCGCCGTCGAGTTCTACAGCGCCAAATTCGTTTTTCGCACACTCATATCCCCAGTCGCGGAAAGCGCCCTCGGTGTATTTCATGATATTGCCCTTGTGAACGATGGTCACTGACTTGCGGTTTTGGTCGATCGCATACTGGATCGCGGCGCGCACCAAACGTTGAGTGCCGAGCTTGGAAACAGGTTTGAAACCAACACCCACAGTTTCTGGAGCCTCGGCGCCGAATCGGATTTTTTTGAAGTCAGCAGGGAAATGTTCTTTCAGAAACTCCAGCGACTTCATGGCTTTTTCGCCACCGGCTTCAAAGTCGATACCGGCGTAAATGTCCTCGGTGTTTTCGCGGAAAATCACCATATCCACGAGTTCAGGATGCTTGACCGGGCTAGGAACACCATTGAAATACATGACAGGACGCAGGCAAACATACAGGTCGAGGATTTGACGCAATGCCACATTAAGGGAGCGGATGCCTCCCCCCACGGGTGTGGTCAAGGGTCCTTTGATGCCCACCAAAAATTCGCGGAAAGCCGTAAGAGTGTCTTCTGGCAACCAAGCTTGTCCCAGATCACTCACTTGATCCTTATACATGTTGAAAGATTTTTCACCCGCGAAGACCTCGAACCAAGAAATCTTGCGCTGACCATGGTAAGCTTTTTCCACGGCGGCATCCATCACCCGAACCGAGGCGCGCCAGATATCGCGTCCGGTGCCATCGCCCTCGATGAAAGGGATGATCGGATTGTTCGGTACCGAAAGTACGCCATTCGCAATGGTGATTTTTTCGCCGGCGGGTGGAGTGATGTGTTGGTAGGCCATAATCTTGTTTGTTAGTGCGCGCGTAATGGAGCAACTTTACCGCTCTGACGCAAGCAGGAACAATGCCCAAGACAAATTCTTTTCCACTTCTGTCGTCCCGTTTTTCGAGATAGTGGATGCATTGTGAATAACTTGCGAAAAAAATCCCGATTCCCTCCATCTCTTCTCATCGAGTCTGGGATGATCTCGAAGGAATCGGATGGAAGAAAACGCAAGATGAAGGCTTTTCGTCGATGTTTTTTGGATAGCTGTATGATTCGCAAATCCAAATCTTCGGCCATTTTCCTTGCAAACCCTTGATTTTTTCATTTGCGCAAGCATGCTTCATGCATCGCAGAAACAAACCCCATACAAAGGTGCGAAAAAATGATCTACGACCGATTCAGAGTCGCTATCGGCATGCGCTGGATTCATCACGATTGTGAATAACTCGTGAAAAACCCTCAAACGATCGCTTCATCTGCATCAAATCGCCTTTTTAGGATACCACTGGGAGATTTCTTTTTTGAAGAAATATCATGGTCAATGCGTCTCAAAATCCATATGCATGAGCTGTCACCTATGATTCGTCTTTTGATCATTTTTACGATTTCTTTGTGGCCCGGATGGGCGCAACCATCCGCACCTACCTCTGGCAAACCGAGCACCTTGGTTCCAGTAACCCAGAATCGGGACAAGGCCGTGTATGATTGGGCGACACGACATCAGGACGTATTGAACCTCGGCAAACAAGGTCCCGTCGACGTGGTTCTGCTTGGCGACTCGATCCTCCACTTCTGGGCTGGCTCGCCGAAGGCGCCGATCGTTCGCGGAGAAGCCTCTTGGAGCGAGCTGTTTCAGGGGAAAAAAGTAGCCAATCTCGGCTTTGGCTGGGATCGGGTGGAAAACGTGCTATGGCGCGTGCAGAACCAAGAACTGAGAGAACTCAAGCCTTCGACCGTGTTGATGCTGATCGGCACGAACAATCTTGAATTGAACAGCGCAGTGGAAATCCGCATGGGCATCCAGACGCTGTGCGGAGCCATTCATAAGCAATTGCCAGAGACTTCGATTCACGTGCTGGGCATCCTGCCGCGCACCATTCCGCCCAAGCTCATCACGCGACCTGCTGAAGTAAACAACGAACTGCACCAGCATCTCGCCGGAGCCCCGCGCATTCATTTTCACGACTTGTCCACCGTATTTCTCGATGATAATGGCAAACTCAACAGCAAATTATTCAGCGATGGCTTGCACCCGAACGAAGAAGGCTATCATCGACTCGGCAAAGCGATCCGAGAGATTATCGCTCGTTAGGACAGGACTGCGTGCTTGACCATAGAGCGCTATCGAAGGAATGATTCACGGCACATGAGCACCACGCGTAACATCGGCATCATCGCGGGCAACGGCGTTTATCCCTCGACTTTCGCCCGCGCGGCCCGCGCTCAGACCACGCCCGTGCGGCTACGTGTAGCGGCTTTTGAAGGCGAAACTGATGCCGCACTTCTGAGCCCCTTGGTCGATTCCATAGAATGGCTGCGCGTCGGCCAACTCGGGAAAATGATCAAATTTTTTAAATCTCACGGTGTGACCGAGGCGATCATGGTCGGTCAAATCGCACCAAAAAACCTCTTCGATTTGCGCCCGGATCTGCGGCTCCTTTTCATGCTCGCCAAGGTCAAGGAGCGCAATGCGGAGAGCCTTTTCGGCGCAATCGCTGATGAATTGGAAAAGGACGGCATCACGCTTTTACCCGCAACCACCTTCATGGAGGATCTGCTCGCTCCCGCCGGACACATCTGCGGGCCCACGCTCAAACCACGCGCCTGGGAGGATGTGCATTTCGGCCAACGCATCGCCAAAGAAAGCTCGCGTCTCGACATTGGCCAAACCGTTGTCGTGCGCCACGGCACAGTGCTCGCCGTAGAAGCCTTCGAGGGCACCAATGCCTGCATCAAACGAGGCGGCGAACTGGGTCGCGGCAAGGCCGTAACCATGGTGAAGGTTTCCAAGCCGAACCAGGATTTCCGTTTCGATATTCCCGTCATCGGCGCCCAGACCATCCTCACCTGCGCCGAAGCGGGCGTGGGAGTGATTGCCGTAGAAGCAGGTAAGACATTGCTGTTAGAGAAAGAGCGCATCGCCACCCTATGCCAGGAAAAACGCATCACGCTTGTGGCATTTCCCTGATCCGCGCGATAGCACCCGCTTACAACCCATCAAACTCGGCATCCTCCTTGGCCCCTCGAGGCATCTTTGGTCGAAACCTCTCGCATCAGAGCGGTTCATCGATTCTCGGAAACATGCAACCACGATTTTTTCACCGTGACTTCATCATTCCTTCACGCGCAGAGGCTTTGATGCAGATCCGCGCTATGAAACCATCTTCACACACACCATCGCACGATCCTTTTTGGGAACAGTCCAAGTCACGCAACAAAAAAAACGAGAACCAACCTCGTAGGCCCTATTCAATCTGGCTACTACCATCCGCTAACATTCAGCCATGCCCTTCAACAAAAATACCACTCTCTAGCGACGATCTCCACCGTGCCTTTCGCGCAGAACTGTTGTCTTGATTCCCCATTTTCTTTTTGCTCGGACTGTCCTATGATGCGGGCATGTCACGCGATGAAATGGTCAGAGTGCTGGAGGAAATTGCTCTTTTGTTAGAACTAAAGGACGAGAATCCGTTCAAGATCAAAGCCTACCGCGCCGGTGCAGAAACGGTGCGTACCTATCCCGATGACATCGTCGCTCTAGCGGCAGCAAACGAACTCAAGGGCATCAAGGGCATAGGCGAGGCACTGCGCGACAAACTCCACGAAATGGCCACCACCGGCCGAATGATTTTCCATGAAAACCTGAGGGCAGAATTCCCCAACGGGTTGTTTTCGCTCTTCGACCTGCAAGGCCTAGGTCCCAAAAAAATCAAAACCCTCCACCGCGAACTCGGCATCAACTCCATCGACGATCTCAAACTTGCCTGCGAGGAAAACCGCATCGCGGGCACACCGGGCTTCGGCGCGAAGACGCAGGCGAACATCCTCGAAGCCATCGCCCACCGCGAGAGCTTCGCCGGGATTTTCCGCCTCGGCAGCGTAGCACACATCGTCGAGGATTTGTTAGAAAAACTCCGCAATCATCCAGATGCCCTACGCGTCGCGGCCTGCGGTTCCTACCGCCGATCCAAGGAAACGGTGCGCGACATCGACCTGCTGGTAGCTACTTCTCATCCCGCCGAACTCACCTCGTATTTCACGACTCTTCTTGGCATTCAGAAAATCCTCGCCCACGGCGACACCAAGGCCTCGGTCATACTCGAAAACGGCCTTCAATGCGATCTACGTGCAGTATCGAACGCGCAGTTCCCCTTCGCCCTGCAGTATTTCTCCGGTTCGAAGGAGCACAACGTCGCCCTGCGCCAACTGGCCTTGCGCCGTGGTTGGTCGCTGAATGAATACGATTTCACCCGCGTTCAAGACAACGCCGATCCCCTGCCTGAGATTCACGAGGAAAAGGACATCTATCAAGCGCTCGGTCTCTCATTCATCGAACCGGAATTGCGTGAAAATCTCGGCGAGATCGAGGCCGCACAAAACGGTGCGCTGCCGCGATTGATCGAGATCGATAACCTGCGCGGCACCTTTCACAACCACACCACCGAGTCCGATGGCAAAAACTCGTTGGAGGAAATGGCCTCCGCCGCCCAAGAACTGGGTCTGCAATATCTAGGAATCGCCGATCACTCGAAATCATCGTTTCAAGCCAATGGCCTGAACGAAGAGCGACTGCTCGCACAGGTCACCGCGATCCGCGAGTGCAATGCCGCCACCCAAGGTTTCCGCATTTTCGCCGGCTCAGAAGTGGATATTCTCAAAGATGGAACCCTTGATTTTTCGGATGAGATTCTCGCGCAACTCGACTACTGTGTCGCCTCCGTGCATAACGCCTTCACCCTGAGTGAGGATGACATGACCCAGCGCATCATTCGCGCCATGGAGAATCCCAACGTCACCATGCTCGGTCACCTCACCGGACGGCTCTTGCTCAAGCGTGATGCCTATGCGGTAAACATCAGCAAAATCATCGACTGCGCCGCGGAAACCCGCACCGTCATCGAACTCAACTGCAATCCCATGCGCCTCGACATGGACTGGCGCTGGTGGCACCGCGCGCGCGACAAAGGTGTGCTCTGCTCCATCAACCCAGACGCCCACAAAACTGAGCAGCTCCAGTTCCTCCACTTCGGCGTAAGACTGGCCCGCAAAGGCTGGCTCCGCCGCGAAGATGTGATCAATACATTTTCGTTAGATCAAATCACCGACTGGCTGCAGCGACCGAAGTGCGAACGGTGAGAGAGGTCCGCCAATGAAAAATCGAAGTCGAATAAAGGGCCGTGCTAATAAAAGGACAGCCAAATGATCGCACATCTTCTTGCAACGCACTGAAAGCACGACTGCACTCATCCAAAAATGCAAAGTAAAGCAACTCCTCCCGCTCTACCTTCTTTACTATGAATGTAGTAGGCTGGATCGATTCCAATTCCCATCGATCAAGCCGACCCTATCGATTTTTTTCTCATGGCAGGGTCGAGCGGAAAATCAACCACCATCACGGAGCGGCGACAAGTTGTGGGATGATTTTGTTCAATTCAGGAACAATCAGATCTGCAATTGCCTCGGTGCCCTTTTTGTTAAAATGCGTGGTATCACCGTCTTTCCAGTTGTAACTCATGCTTGCTTCGCGTCCCAGTCGATTGTGATGTTCAATGCTAATGCGGTATAAATCGATGAACGGCAATCTCTTTTCCGCCGCACAGCCTTGCGCACTCTTCGCATAGTCGGCCAATGTGCCCTTTAGGTTCGATTTTTTAGATGAACCGTGTTTTTCATCGATCTTTCCTGTTGCATCAAAGTTCCGACGCGTAACCGAGCTCACAATGATCGGCTTCGCTCCCGCCCGTTGGATGCGCTCGATATACGACTGCAAATGCTCGCGGTAGACATCGGTTCCATAACGCTTCTGATCGTTATGACCAAATTGAATCATCACGTAGTCAGGTTTCTGGGCGATGAGATCATCGAGACGTTTCGAAAGTGATTCGAGAGTGGCTCCGTTGACCGCATGATTCACGACTTTGGCTTTTTGCTGAAGTCGATCGGCCAAGGCGGGTCCCCAACCCGATTGCTCCGCCACTGTGGAATCGCCGATCAGGCCGATGGTGATCATCTTGATTTCTGCCAGACAGACCTGAGTGGTCAGCAACAATACTGGAGTGATGGCCGTGAGGATTTTTCTCATGAGGTTTCTAGCTCTGTGTTTTGATTCCAAAGAAGGAGCGCATCCGCTTACGCAGCGCGTAGGGAGATTCTCTTCATTCGGCGATGGTATTGTCAAGAATCGAGAAAATGCTGCCACCCTCGATGCGACGACAGCCCGCAGTTGCGATGGGTTGCCGATCTGAGATCAATGACTGAGTTACATCTTTTTTATCTTTATCGACCGAATCCGTGTTTCACCTGTATCTCTCAGATTTTACACGATGGCTGTGTCTCAGACCCTAGCTGCAACTTGATGGGGTCGAACGTCCTATCATGTGATGTTTCCCGCACTGTGCTAAATCATTGTTTCGAGCTTGAAGTATCTGACTTTGTGCGTGCATTCCCACGCCCATGTGCTAATGATCTTCAACACACACGAATGCCTCATGAAAGCCGATGAAAAGAGTTTTTTGTTAGAACTGCTGCACACCCCCAGCCCTACCGGTTTTGAAATGCCGGGACAGCGGATCTGGGCCAAGTATGCGCGGCAATTTGCCGATGATGTGACCTGTGACAGCTATGGCTCCACATGGGCCACACTCAAAGGCCAGACCGAACGCACGGTGATGCTGGAGGCTCATGCCGATGAGATCGGATACATGATCAAGCACATCGATGCAAATGGCTTTCTGCGCATCGATCGAGTAGGCGGGAGTGATGCTGCCACAGGACGTGGCCGACGATTGCGCATCTTAGGCAATAAGGGCGAGGTCACAGGCATCATTGGCAACACGGCCATTCACTTGCGCCGAGACGAACTGAGCGGAGAAAAAGCTCCCGCTGTGCACGACCTGTGGGTCGATGTGGGAGCCTCCAATGCGGAAGAAGTAGCCGCCATGGGACTGCGCGTAGGGCATGTAGCGGTGTATTACGATGGACCTTTTGAGCTCTCGCACAAACGCCTTGTCGGCCGTGCTCTGGACAACCGGATCGGCGGCTACATCATCGCGCAGGTGATGAAAAAAATCGCAGCCCAGAAAAAACGTCCGGATTTCACGTTGATATGCCTGAATGCCGTGCAAGAGGAAATCGGAGGCAATGGTGCCATGATGGCCACGCACCGATTGATGCCTGACGTTTGCGCCTGTCTGGACGTCACGCACGCTACCGACACACCCGGCATCGATCCCAATAAATTCGGCAGCGTCAAACTCGGCGGCGGGCCCACCGTCAGCCACGGCACGGCGAACCATCCCTTGGTGGTCGAGCGTTTGATGAAAGTGGCCAAAACAAATCAGATCGAGATCCAGCACGAGGCCAGCTCGCGCTTCACCGGAACGGACACCGATAAGATTTTTCACACGCGCGATGGTGTTCCTAGCGCACTTGTGTCTCTGCCGCTTCGATGCATGCACTCGGTAGTGGAAACCGCGCATCTCGATGACATCGCCGCCACCATCGAACTTCTCTCCGGATTCGTGCTTTCTCTCAAATCCAAGGACGTCTTTCACCAAAGCCTCTGATGCGCGCAATCGTCTGTCAGTTGCTCGTGGCAGCCATCGCTGCGATCTGCCCAGCGGCGGAGACACCCGCTAAGGCGGCTGTAGCTTTTGCGGAAGGCTTGCGTGATGGTGAGATCGACGAAAAACTACAGAAAATGTGCGCACTCAATCCTGAGACAGGCGAGCGCAAAAAAAACCAGATCATGGGTGCATGGAAGTCCACAGCAGGCAAAATGTTGTCCGCGCCCTTTGAAATCTCCGAGCAAAAAATCCAAGGATCAAATGCCGCGGTGATTCTCACCCAGCGAGATCGGGATGAAGCGAGTTCTGCTCACGTCCTTTCGCTCGCAGTCGTCCAACGCGGCAATGAATGGTTGGCAGCGCCCGTGCTTTCATCATTTCAGAACAGTGTCGTGAGTTACGATCCGACGATTCTGCGCGAACGGCAGGAACTGGAATACTGGATGCTCGGTCGCGAAATCCTTTTGCGTGAAGATTTGCAGCGCCAATCCGCACAAAGACTACTCGAAGCCATGCAGAAAAAAATTCCTGCTGAGCAGCTCAAGAGCATCGATGCGGTAGAATTGCTGCGTGGTTTGATCACCGCGATCCGCGATCGTGATCAAGCCGGAGTCTTGGCGCGGCTGGGCGGCTACTCCAGTGAATCGGTGCCAAAGTGGGAAACGATGGTGCGACATCTTTCTTCCATTTTTGCCAATGGCGGCACGCAGAATTGGCCGTGGAGTCTTCTCGCCCACCCCCAATCCCTGCAGGCACTGGGTTCCCCGCTGGACCTAGGTGACGAAAAAACCGTCGACATGCTCGCACTCCAACCCGACTCACCCAAAGAGGAGCCGGATTTTCTCACATTTTCCATACAACTTGATACAGAAGGCCGTGCCCGCGTGATCATGCCCGAGATCTTCTGGCGAAACGAAGTTTCCGAAGAAGAAATGGGCCAGGTCATGGATTACGATGACGAGGAACAACTCGCGCTCTATGAAAACATTGTGCAACAGGCTCGCCAGGGGCTGCAAGGCATCGATCTAAGCCGCTCTGAGACACTCGCTGGACAGATTGAAAATTGTCTGCAAAACAACAACTTCGCAACCTTCTGGGGCGCGGGCGCGGCACCCGCGAAAAAGTCGCTTCTGGCGGAAATGCCGCAGATGGTCGCCCTCTGGCAGAAACTGCAAGGTCCTGCGGTCGGTTCCAGCCTTTTTGGGCGCGTAGGTCTTTTGGAGGAAAAGAATCACGCGCTGCTGGTGCTGCAATCCTATGTTCCACGCAATACCGAAGCCATTCAGTTGCAAAAGCTGTGGCTGGAGCAGCGGGATGGACAGTGGAGACTGCTAGCCAACGAACCGGAACAACCTGCAAATTCATGCATCACTTGGTATGAGGAACTGAAAAAAACCTGGTCCAACAAGCTCGCCGACTCGCTCGTCATGGATGCTGCACGCATCGGAGGACTGGCACAGGCACAACCCGATCCGGTCAAAGTGCGTGAGGTCTTCCAATCCTGGTTGAAGGCCGTGCAGGAACGCAGCCTTAAAAAAGTAATTCCCTTCTGCGCCGCCTTTCAGGACGACCGCTCCATCCAAGCCATGATGCGGGCCCTGGCTGGTGAACTCATGTATGGATCGGGCCGCTACGAACTGCTAGACGTGGCGGTTCATGGCCGCTGGGCTACGGTCAGCGCGAAGTATCTTTCGGACCAACCAAAATCCTCCGCGCAATTTCCTCTCTACGTTTTTGTTGCCACGGATCAAGGTCCACGCATGTTGGCGCAAGTCGAGTTGAAACTTGGAATCAGTGGCAATCGCAGCAAAAACTACCTCAACAACCTAGCGTTCACGGAATTGCAAAAATACCTGCCCGATGGGGCAGTGAATGAACTCAAAACACTCTACGACAAACATTGTGCTCTGGTGGATCAGCAATCCAAAACCAAACGCTGAGAATCGAGAGGTCGCCGCGCAACTCAACCCGGTTTGCCATGCAGAGCATCTTCTTTCATTTTTATCGATGGACCACGGCCGCTAAATTCTGGCTGTTCCGCCGCATATTACCCGCAGGCTGGGGGGTGTTGATTTCTGGGGTGATATCCGCGACCATGCTTATGGGCAGTCCGCTGATGCCCCTCTATCAAATGTTTGCGCTCTTGTTCGGCCTGTCTTCCATTGCTTTGATTTGGACATGGGCGCGGCGAGCAAGTTTGTCGGCACAGCGTGAATTGCCATCGCACGCCGCAGTCGGTCAAGAGTTGCGCTACACGGTGACCGTATTCCATCAGGGCGGCACTCTAACGCACGCGAGTCTCTTGGAAACAGCGCCCGATCCGAGGCCAACGTTGCCGGTATTCCTCGCAAGTCGCGAACCTGGAGAGGATCTGCGAAACGGATTCGACCGTTTTTTTGCCTTCAACCGTTGGCAGTGGCTCATCGAAAAAGGTACACGATTCTGTGGCGGGCGCAGCAACACACCGTTGTTTTGTGAAACGGCATGTCAGTGCCGCACTACCCTCTCCATCACACCACAAAAACGCGGATGCATTGTCATGCAAGACATGCGAGTGCTCTTGCCTGATCCCTTTTCTTTTTTTCAGCGCGCGCGGCGGGTCAAGACATCGACGGATCATCTCATCGTCCTGCCGCGACGATATCGTCTCCCGCCCTTTCGCCTACCTGGTTCTTCTCATTACCATGCGGGTGATGACGCAGCATCTCGGGAAAAAGGCAACAGTGGCGAATTCACGTCCCTGCGCGAATACCGCACAGGCGATCCGCCACGCATGATCCACTGGAAATCGTGGGCCAAGCAAGGAAAGCCCATCGTCAAAGAGGTAGAAGACGTCGTTTTCCCTCGCTACGCGCTCGTGCTGGATACTTTCGCCATCGGTCACGAACAGGAATTCGAGGAAGCCGTGTCCGTCGCCGCATCATTTGTCGCAGAGATCGATACCGAAGAGGTGATGCTGGATCTGATGTTTCTCGGTGACAACGAACAAGTCATCACCGCAGGTCGCGACCTAGCGGGTTCCATGAAGCTTTTGGAAGCACTCTCTGGCGTGAATGCTGCTGCAACAGAAAATTTTGAGGGACTGAGCCGCCTGATCGCAAGACACAGTGGCGATCTAAGCGCCTGCATCTGTGTGTTTACGGGATGGTCGGATGCACGTGCCGCATTTCTCCGTTCGCTCGACACCTTAGGACTGAATAGCATTTCCCTAGCGATCGAAACACCGAAATCTTCACTCCCCGGGCGAGTGCATGCCCTCCGCCCCAACCGCGTGCAAGAAGACCTAATGAGATGGCGGGCTTGAGGTCAATGGGCTAAGCTCATCGCGCCTTGCAATGAGTGATCGATCGAATGCCTTGTTTGAGCAATCAATCACCATCAGCGCTCATCAATCGGCGGCACTGCACTCAATTCCTGTGGTCCCGTGTAAAGTGTCAGCGGACGATAGAGACGGTTATCACGCAACTGCTCGAGCACCTGTGCCGTCCATCCTGACATGCGGGCGATGGCGAAAATCGGCGTGAACAAATCGGTGGGGATGTTGAGAGAATGATAGACCGTCGCGGAATAGAAATCCACATTGGCATTGAGCCCCTTGCGATCACGCATGATCTCGGCAATACGCTCGGACATTTGAATCCACTTCGGCTCACCCAGCTCTTGGGTCAATTCGATCGCCAAACGACGCAGGTGCGGAGCGCGGGGATCAAGCACTTTGTAGACGCGATGGCCAATGCCCATGATCTTTTCCTTGCGCTCCAGTTTTCCTTCTACGAAGGCATCGACGTTTTCCAAGCTGCCGATTTTTTCCAACATATGGATCACGCCCTCATTGGCACCACCATGCAGCGGTCCCTTGAGCGTGCCGATGGCGGAGGTCATGGCCGAGTAAAAATCCGATAGAGTCGCCACCGTTACCCGCGCCGAGAAGGTAGAGGCATTCATACCATGGTCCGCATGCAGTGTATAAGCAACATCGAGGATTTTCGTGGCACGTTCGGTAGGTGCTTCGCCGTTGATCAGATAGAGGAAATGAGCAGCTTCCGAGAGGTCCGTGCGGATCGGTGGAAGTTCGAGACCTTGGCGGAAACGATGGAATGCGGCCACGATGATGGGAGTTTTTGCCACAAGTGAGATTGCGATCGAGGCATTCGCGACCGCATCGGGTTCGCCGATTTTCGCACGCTTATCAAAGATGCCAAGAATGGAAACACCAGTGCGCACCACATCCATGGGATTGCTATCCTTAGGCAGGGCTTTGAGGAAATCGATCAATTCCTGAGGCAATGATCGCTGACTGCGCAACTCCTGCTCCATGGAAGCAAGCTCCGCGCGGTTCGGCAAACGACCGTGGTGGAGAAGATAGGTGACTTCTTCAAACGTGCAATGCGCCACCAGTTCATCAATGCTGTAGCCCAGATAACTCAAACGACCCTCCGCTCCCTCTACATTCGATAGCGCGGATTCATTAGCGATTACTCCCTCTAGGCCTTTTGCGTATGTTGTCATGGTATGAATTTGAACGCAGTCAAGAAAGCCTGTGGGGCGCTTCTGCGCAAGGGAGAAACGACAAAAATGGCAAAAAAGCGATCAGTTGCCATTTTTCCGCGTTTCTGCAACATTGCTCTTGCATGCAAGCCACGGTTACCGTCGTTTTGGAAACATCCACCCCACAGGGCAGTGTAGGGTTGTGGAACGGGACATGGCAGGAAATCGCTTTTTTCAGCGAACGCAGCCATAACTGCGCAGTGTTCGCCCCCTTGCAACAACTGCTGGATGCACTGAAAGGTTCCCGAATCGAGCGTATCCTCGTCGGCACTGGACCCGGCAGCTATAGCGGCACTCGTGTCGGCATTGCCGTGGCACAGGGGCTAGCCATCGCCCACTCGGCCGAACTGATTGGGCTGCCCTCGGTTCTTGCCACACCGATCGCACATGCATCACCACGCTGTCGTGCCATCGGCGATGCGCGGCGCGGCGACTGGTGGTGGTATGATATCCACCAAAGTTCGTGTGCTGCATCACCAGCAATGGGAAACAAAGAGGAGCTCAACCAGATCCTTGGCGATACGGTTCCTGCCTTTTCACTGGATCCGATTCCTGCTGACGCTCTCATTCAAACAATCGCACAGGAAACACCCACGGCAGGACTCCTTTGGCAAGCCTGGCAATCATTGACCACTGAGCAACAAGCCTACTGGTCGGCTCAAATCGTGCAGCCCGTGTATCTCAAGCCACCGCATATCACCCAAGCCAAAGCGGGGCATCCCCTACAGCGCGGGCGCTGACCTAGGCACCATTTCCATTCATACAGAAATCATATCCATCGTAAATTACGACTTATTATGGAAAATGCTCTAAGATATGCTGCTAGGCAGAAAAATCAGGGCCTTGAGACATGCTTGGTTGCGGACATCCATCCGCGGACTCAGCCACGGGGTGTTTGTATCAGACTATAGCTCCACCCGCGAAATGTTGGGCGGACACTTGTGGAGGAAACGCTTGGCAAGATTTTCAAATTGTTCGGAAAGGTCGGTAAGGGCGATCGAGAGGTTGCCCTGCCGCGTGGGCTCCGCCAGCATATCGCGTTGTCGGAGTTCCTGTTGCAAATGAAGCGCGCAGGTAGTGGCGGAATCGACAATCCGCACGCGGTCGCCGATCATTTCCTGCAACACTGGCACCAGTAAGGGGTAGTGCGTGCAGGCTAGCATGAGAGTGTCGATACGCTGATCGAGGAGAGGCTGCAAATAGGTTTCCAAAACCTGTCGCGTCGCGGGGTGATCGATCCAGTTTTCCTCAATCAAGGGCACGAGCAGAGGCGTGGCTTGCTCGATGATGACCATGTCTGGGCGACGCAAGCTAAGTGCCTGTTGGTAGGCATGGGAAGCAATCGTTCCGCGGGTGGCGATGATGCCCACGCGTTGGGCCCGCGGGTCGGCCAATACGGCTTCCACACCTGCCTCGATGACGCCGACAATCGGGACTTGGTAACGTTCCTGCAACATCGGCAGGGCATGCGCCGTAGCGGTATTGCAGGCCACTACGATCGCTTTGACCTCCTGCTGGAGCAAGTAGCGCACGTCTTCATCGGAAAAACGGCGTATGGTTTCGGGTGACTTCGAGCCGTAGGGTACGCGGGCGGTATCTCCCAGATAAACGATGTCTTCTCCAGGCAGTAGTTCCTGCACGGCCCTCACCACCGTGAGCCCACCTACCCCCGAATCAAAAATGCCCAAGGCGCTATTGTTCACACACCCTGCTTACAGCAATCGTCCCGCGTCGCCAAGAGGAATGAATGCGAAGCACAACCTCCATGCGGGATCACCGCAGCGCTTGGATGATCCCACAAATCTTACGCAAACGTTGCATCGCATCTTCCTCGGGCTCAGCCGGATCATAACGCAGCTGATTGTGCAATGCGATGGCTTCGGCCAGCACCTCTGCATCCATCTGCGATTCCAGTTTTTGCAACCACCGGCTGTAGGGCATCGCTGCGGGGCGAGGACCAATTTTTTTCACCAACCATCGCTCTAATTCGGAGATCGGCGTCTTGCGAAGGAATGAAATCCTTCCCGCAGATTCACGCTTGGTGTGAGAGCGGGTCTGCCATAACCGGTAGATCACCCACACGGCTATACCCGATGCGAGCACGGACAGCACCGTGATCACCATCGCCTTGTTTTCCGGTTGCGTCCGCCAAACGGTAAAATTCTCCCGCATGCGTTGCCAAGCATCGATCCAATCGCGCCGCCATCCCGTCATGCCAATCTCGACCTGCAGCCACGCGGGAGGTGTGGTGTCGACATTGACCCAACGCTCCGTCCTCTCATTCCAAGCTCGGCACCAAGCGTGCGCGTGCGTGCCGCGCAGCACATACTCACCGGTTTTCGGATGGCGCTCTTGCACGGAAAACCCTACACAATAGCGCGCATTCACTCCCGCCTCACGCAACAACAAGGTCGTGGCTGTCGCAAAATATTCACAGTGACCGCTTTTTTCTTCTAACAAAAATTGTGCCAGCAAACTGTCACGCCCGGTCATGGTGCGATATCGGTTGCCCTTTTGCTCGTCTTTCCACTTGGCCTCCAGCTTGTCCTGGATGCGCAGGTAGGTGGAATACTGAAAAGACTCAGAGAAATAGGATCGTAAGGTCCCAATTTTTTCCTCAAGCGACATGGTGCGCAGGCCCAGTTGATCCACAAGTCCACGCAATACCACACGCTCCTGCGGCGGAATGCTACGATCTACGGACTCTACTTTGTTGTTCTCTGCCGCGAATGGTGGTCCGTCTCGATCGAAGGCTCCATCCCAACGCGCCACCGCCTCCACTACGGCATGGCGCGGCGTGATGCGCACAGAGCCAATCGAATTGAATTCCAGTTCCTGCGCATTGACATACAACGAATGCAACGACCCCGGTAGGGGGAGGAGTGAATCGGTCTTCACCGCACCCACGATGCGGAAACGCGGCAGATCCCAGCGATCCTCTTCACCCACCGTGAGCTCACCGGTCGTACGATAGAGCTTCTCATCGTCCGCCGCATTTTCACCACGGTCCGCGCGCCCCACTGCAGCGAGACCCTTGAAGTCCATTTCCTGATTGGTGCCATCGAGTGGCTCATAACGCCAGTGACCACTGGGGTAATATCGATTGTAACTGGCCGTCATCAGCAAATCCGGCACAAGACCATTCTCATGGCGAAGACGCCAGAAAATTTCCGATGACTGCTTGATTTTCCCAACGTGGCCGATGTTGGTGTTGCTGCGATGCCACTGTGTGCTTTGCGTGGAACCACCGCTTCCTCCTCCCCCACCCATCAGAAGTTCATGCGCGCGACGCAATCCCCACTGGGTAGTCGCCGCCAAACTTGCCATGAGCAACAACCCCACCACAAGAGCACGTTTTTGCCGACGGCGCACACGTGAGGATGCCCACAAACTCCAACCGGTGAGCAGCAGCAAACCGATGAAAAAAAACGGATCGTAAGCATTTCGACCGGCTGCAGAAAACAACAAGGTCATGACAAAATACACCGACGTGAATGGAATGCGTTGGGTCACGGGGTTCATTCCCAACTCACGGTCTAAGGCCAATTTTTTGCGCGAAAAATACGAAAAGGTATTGAGCGGAATGGTGTCCGCAAAACCATACGCCTGAGTGAACTGGACTGACATCAGGAAGATCGGCATCCAGGACACAAACTCACGCACGGTCTCCGGCTCCACTCCGTTCATCCACAGCACAAAAGCCGTAACTAGCATCGCCATGACGGAAAGCGACCAAGCGCGGACGTAGGCTTTTTCCCCAAAATCCCAGCGCATAGGGAGCCAATGCGGCCCCTCGAAGAGAAACGCCAAGCCCAATCCCACGACCGGCAGCTCCGCCATCCAGCCCCAGAAAATCAACGCCGCCCCTAACAACATGCGAGGGAATCGCACAGTCGTCCCCGAGCCATTTCGCACGGCAGTTTCCATAGACGCACATTCTCACAGATGATCGATCCTAGCAAGCGAACGCTCAAGCCCTGCACGACAAGCACGGCATTGACTCCATCACACACGCATGCTGGACTTTCCCCAGAGAAGAGAATCGTGAGCTGCATACAAACATGCCCCTATCTTCCCTCACTGGCAGGGGGGGAAACATTCGACCACCACCTGCTCGGGCGCCACGGCGAGGCGCGCGATGCAGCGTTCTACTTCGATGCGCTGCGATACGGTCACGCGCTTTGGCATCAAGGACACGCGGGGCGCGCGCTTTTGGCTCTCACGCGTGCGCTCTATGCCGACGTAGCTGCGGAGGATGCGATCTTGCAGTCGTGGCCGCTACCATATGCCGCGATGGCGTGGATGATTCGTTTTCACCATAGCGATGATTTCCCCGGCAATCCGCGACTCAGTTACCAGCATCAGGCGACGCGTCTGCGCGGTGAACGCTGGGAACTACGCTCCGCGCGCGCTTGGGCCGTATGGGCCATCGTCCGAGCCATCCGCCCCCAACTCCCGGGTGATCCCACCTGCCCCGAATTCTCCCACCAAGACATCCACTTTCTGTTAGAAAAAAACGGCCATCCCGGTGAATCGGAATTGTGGAGGCAGGCCTTGGGCGGATCTGAATCTTGACCCATGTGGTTCGTGCCTGTTCCGCAGTTTGGCTATTGCAGGCAAATAGGAATTGCAGGAAAAATCGCATCGAAAGATGGTGCGCGGTGTAGGTTTCGAACCTACGACCCCCACCGTGTCGAGGTGGTGCTCTACCACTGAGCTAACCGCGCTACTGTTGCAGCGGGCGGGAAATTACACCCGCCGCCCCCCGCATGGCAATCCTTTTTTTGACGGATTTTCATTTTCACCAACAACTACTTGGGAAAAGGCATTGCCGAAGTTCCCCCGATACGATAACAAACCGCGTGATTGCAAACGTATTAGCCGAACGCTACGCCTCCGAAAACATGCAGGCGATCTGGTCCGCCGAAGGTCGCATCCAACTCGAACGAGAGTTCTGGATTGCGGTGATGAAAGCACAAAAAGATCTAGGACTCGACATTCCTGACGAAGCCATCGCTGCTTACGAAAAGGTGAAAAACCAAATCGACGTCGCCTCCATCATGCACCGTGAACGCACCACCCGCCATGATGTGAAAGCGCGCATCGAGGAATACAACGACCTCGCCGGTCACGAGCACGTGCACAAGGGCATGACCTCGCGCGATCTTACGGAAAATGTGGAGCAACTGCAGGTCTACAAATCACTCTTCGTGTTGCGGGACAAATGCGTCGCCGTGTTGCACCGTTTCCGCAAGCATGCGGAAAGCACCCGCCATCTTGTGCTGACGGCCCGAACCCACAACGTGGCCGCGCAGCCGACAACCATGGGCAAACGCATCGCGATGTTTGGTGAGGAATTCCTCCACAGCTTGCGGAATCTGCAATCCACGATCGAGCAATACCACGTGCGCGGACTGAAGGGCGCCGTAGGAACGCAGATGGACCAGCTCTCCCTCTTCGATGGCGATGCCTCCAAAGTCTCCGCCTTGGAACAACGCATCGTCAACCATCTGGGCATGAAAGGCGTGTGGATCAACGTCGGCCAGGTCTATCCACGGTCGCTCGATTTCCGCGTGGTTTCCTGCCTCACCGACTTGGCTTCGGCACCGTCATCCTTCTGCAAAACCCTACGTCTCATGGCGGGTCACGAGACCGCCAGCGAGGGCTTCGCACCAGGACAAACCGGCTCCAGCGCGATGCCACATAAGATGAATTCGCGCTCTTGCGAACGCGTCAACGGCTTCCATGTCATCCTCAAGGGCTACCTCGCCATGGCCGCAGGACTAGCGGGTGATCAGTGGAATGAAGGCGACGTTTCCTGCTCCGTAGTGCGCCGCGTGATGCTACCAGATGCCTTTTTCGCGCTCGATGGATTGCTGGAGACATTCCTCACGATTCTCGATCAAATGGAAACCTATCCGGAAATGATCGCCTCGGAAACGCAGCACTACCTGCCATTCCTAATGACTACCACGGTGATGATGGAGGCGGTGAAAAACGGCGTCGGCCGTGAGACGGCTCACAAGGTCATCAAAGAACACGCCGTTGCCACCGTGCAGGACCTGCGCCGCGGAAAAATCGACCGCAACAACCTCATCGAACGTCTGGCCCATGACGTGCGTCTCGGTCTGACGCGTGAAATCCTCGACCATATTCTGAAAAAGGGCGAAACGGAAACCGGTGCCGCGGATCCTCAGGTCGATTGGTTTTCCGAAGCCGTTCAGACGCTCGAAACGGAATTCCCCAACGCGTTGACCTACGCCCCGGGAGCGATTCTCTAACACATCATTCGCATGACAACGGCACCCTCCATCGTCCTCTTGAGCGGCGGCATGGATTCTGTCACGGCGCTCTACCATGCATATGAGTGCGGATCGGTGAGTGTGGCAGTCAGTTTCGACTACGGTTCCAAGCACAATGCAAAGGAATTGCCCATGGCAACATGGCATTGTGAACGGCTCGGCTTGCGGCATGAAATCGTGAACCTCGATTTTTTCACCACACTGTTTCAAAGCCATTTGCTGCGAGGCGGGGCGGACATTCCTGATGGACACTACGCCGAGGAAACGATGAAACAAACCGTGGTGCCGTTCCGCAATGGCATCATGCTGGCGATTGCCGCAGGCATCGCCGAAAATGCAGGCGCTGGGCGTTTGGTGATCGCCGCCCATGCCGGGGATCACGCGATCTATCCAGATTGCCGGGAGTCATTCATGCTAGGCATGGCCGCGGCCGTGCGTGAGGGAACCTACGCGCAGGTCGAGATCGACCGACCTTTCATTGCTATGGACAAAGCCGCCATCGCCAAGCGCGGCCAAGAACTGGGCATCGACTTCCACCAAACGTGGTCTTGCTACAAGGGGGGTGACATTCACTGCGGCACCTGCGGCACCTGTGTCGAAAGACGCGAAGCATTTCTGTTAGCCGGAATGACCGACCCCACCGCATACCTCGAAACCCCACCGTTGCCGCAAGCGCCATGCTGATCTCGGAAATTTTCTACTCCCTGCAAGGCGAGGGCTCACTGGTCGGAGTGCCCAGCGTTTTCGTGCGCAGCTCCGGTTGCAATCTGCGCTGTGTCTGGTGCGACACGCCGTATGCATCGTGGAATCCGACTGGTCAGGAAATGACGATGGATCAGATCATCGCCGAAATCCTCCCCCACCCCGCACAGCACGTGGTGCTCACCGGCGGAGAACCAATGATCGCCAAAGGCATGCATGAACTTGCTCCGCAGCTGCGCGATTTGGGCAAGCACATCACCATCGAGACGGCGGGGACCATCATGCCCGGCGGTATCGCCTGTGATCTCGCCTCACTGAGCCCGAAGCTCGCGCACTCCACACCCCGTGTCGAAAATGCCGGGGCATGGTCGGCACGACACGAGCGCGACCGCTGGCAGCCCGATGTCATCCGCGCGTGGATCGATCATTGCGATTACCAACTCAAGTTTGTCGTGCGCACACTGAGCGACGTGGAGGAAATCATTGCGCTGCTGGATCGAGAAAAGATTTCCGTGCCCGCGCATAAAATTCTGCTCATGCCCGAGGGCACCGATGCCACCGTCCTACAGCATAGCGCGCGACAAGTCGCCGAATGGTGCAAGCAGTTCGGCTTTCGCTACACACCGCGTCTGCACATCGATCTTTACGGCAACACGATGGGCACCTAAAGCAAGCGAAAAACCGAGAAAAAAATCAGTGTGATTTTGCGATTCCCGCTTGCATTCCTTCTCGCATCAAACGCAATCTCGCTGCGAAGCCAATTACCTTTCACCCATGTCAGACCTGTTAGAAGAAGACGAATTGAAATCCGCCCTGAAGAAATGCCCTGAGTGGGAATACGAGAAGAAAGCCATCACTCGTGTGGTGGAGTTCGAGGAATTCAATGACGCAATTGATTTCGTCAACGGCGTGGCGGAAATCGTCGAGGAAGCCCAGCATCACCCTGAGATCAACATCCGCCACACCCGCGTGTTGCTGAAACTCACCACCCACGATGCCGGCGGCGTGACTGATGCGGATATCGAACTGGCGCAACGCATCGACAACCTCATCGACTGAGGCACATCCCGTTCTTTTACCCAACGGAGTTCGCCATCGCGGTGGACTCCGTTTTTTTATCGCAACGATTTCTCCAACGCTTGCATGCGTTGCCACATTCCCTTCACACGCTCGGGTTGCTCTGCGGCGCGATCGTAGCGTTCACCCAAATCGTGTTCTACCTGAAACAGTAGAGGTTTTTCAGGACTGGCACTGAAACCATCGTAATCGCCCGTCTGGCTGATCAGGCGCACGTGCAATTTCCACGGACCTTCACGATAGGCGTTCGCTTCGTTTGTCGCGCCCGAATAAAGTAGGGCAAAGGGCGCGAGGGGGTGGCGAAATCGATCTGGCATGAGCAGGGGCCGGATGTCCCGGCCATCCATCTTGCTCTCTAGCGATGCTCCGCATACTGCAAGAACGGTGGGCATCACATCGAGAGTGCTGGCGGGCTCCAACTGACGCTTCGCCTGAATCACACCAGGCCAATAAAAAATCCCTGGCACCCGATGCCCCCCTTCCCAATTCGAGCCTTTGCCGTCGCGAAACGGCTGGGCGTAGCCGATGTGCATGCGGGCCTCGCCATACTTCGGATCGTTTGCCGTTTTTTGAAACCGAATCCACGGACCGTTGTCAGAAGAAAAAATCACCAACGTGTTTTCCCGCAGACCCGCTTGTTCGATCGTGGTGAGAATGCGTGCGACCGAGTCGTCGATCTCCGCCATCACATCACCCAACAACCCGCGACGCGATTTTCCGCGGTAAGCGGCATCGACATGCAATCCGAGATGCGGCTGGTTGTAGGCGAGGTAGGTAAAAAACGGCTTATCCTTCTGACGTGTGATAAAATCGATAGCGGCATCGGTGTAGCGTTTGGTCAGTGAATCCGACCGATCCTTTTGCGACGGCAGATGTTTCGCGATGACCTTGTATCCCGCAATCGGTTCCGTTCCTGTGGGATCGGATTGGAGCAATTGGGCATCGGCGTAATCGTGAGAGACATTCGTACCCAGCCATTCTTGAAATCCGTGTGCCAGCGGCAAGGTAGCGGCGGACATTTGATTCTTGGCATTCGGATTTCCCAAATGCCATTTGCCGAACATGCCTGTGGCATAGCCGCGCTGTTGCAAAGCCTCCGCAATCGTTACTTCCTCGGCCCGCAAATGCGATTTGCTGTCTGGATTGATCACCCAAGAGCCCAATCCCGAGCGCTGGGGATATCGCCCGGTGAGCAGCGAGTAACGCGAAGCACTGCAAGCCGGCGAGGTCACGTAAAACTGGGTAAAATTCACTCCCTGCTCCGCCATACGGGCGATGTTCGGTGTCTCGATCACCGGATTGCCGTGATGCGAGTAATCGCCATAACCACTATCGTCAAGGTAGATCAAAATCACGTTCGGGCGATCCATCGCCTCGCGAGCCTGCGTCATTCCCGCCAGCAACAACAGCAAGGTCACCCAAGATTTCATGCGCATGATACGTCAGCGCGGCAGCAGAATTTTCTCCTGATCGAGACCGGTGATGCGCTTGAGTCCGGTGAGCATACGCCAGAGCGTGCCGCCGAGAAAAACTAGCAAAGGCAAGCCGATCACCACAAAGCCCCAGAAGGTGATTTTGCCCACCTTCTCGTTGTAGAGTTCGCGTGCATTGGCGGCGTTGTGATCGAGTCCACCGAGGAAATGCAGGGCCAGCCCGAGATTCAGCACGGTGCTGATGAGAAAGGAACAGGCGAACAACAATGTGCAGTGCCATAGCAACCTGGCATATTCCGCCTGCGTTCCCTTCTCGGTCACCGTCTGCTCGATGAGAGGAATGTTGAAGACCGAATCGTTATAGAGAAACGCCTGCATCAATGGTGACTTGGTGCGGTGGGAAAAAAGAACTGCGAATCCGAGCACAAATGGAATGCAAGCCTCCTTGATGCCGAAGAGCAAGGCGGCATTCGGTTTGACCGTGCCGTCCTGATTCCACAGATAAATTGTGAGACCGCCGGTCAATGCCACGGAAACCAAACCGAGAAAGGAGAAAAAATTCGCCTTCTTCGTTTTGTAGAAAAACCAGATGCCATACGCCAGTGGCGGCAGCAGTGCGACAAGCATCGCGTAGGTAGGACCGATGTGCCACATCTTTCCGCCTTCCTTGCTCATGGAGCTGAGCGCGAACACTGGGATCAGCACATTGATCAGAATGTTGTGCAGCGGGTTTTCTTGCTCTGGGTTTTTGGCCATAAAAGAAAATGGGCGGACCGCGGCCCGCCCGAGATTGAGAATTCGTTAGACCGTACCAAAGATCGTCTTACCGGTGGAAAGCAGGTCATCGCAAGCCTCCTTGAGACGGTTCGCCAGACCGATTTCGGCTTTTTTCAGATAAGAACGGGGATCGTAGAGCTTCTTATCGCCCACCTCACCATCGATCTTGAGCACGCCCTCGATGTTCTGGCAGATGTGGGTGACGATGGGACGCGTGAAGGCGTATTGGGTATCGGTATCGATGTTCATTTTCACCACACCATAGCCGAGGGTTTCGCGGATTTCCTCCAGCTCGGTGCCGGAACCGCCGTGGAATACGAGGTCCATTTCGGCAGCGGCGCCGTATTTGTCGGTCACAGCTTTCTGGCCATCGCGCAGAATCGTGGGCTTGAGTTTCACCGCGCCGGGCTTGTAGGAACCATGCACGTTGCCGAAGGTCGCGGCGAAGAGGAATCGGCCGATGGGGCTGAGAGCCTCATAGACATCCACCATGTCCTCGGGCGTGGTGTAGAGTTTTTCGGCAGGCAGGCCGGAAGTATCGTGGCCGTCTTCTTCTCCACCGACGCAACCGGCTTCAACTTCAAGAATGATGCCCAGCTCCGCGCACTCCTTGAGCAGCTCTTTGGAAATCGCGAGGTTTTCTTCCAAGGGCACCACCGAGCCATCAAACATGTGACTTTGGAACAAAGGCCCCTTGCCCTCGGCAATGCGTTCGCGGGAGGCTTGCAGCAGCGGCTTCAGGAAGGAATCCACAGCGGAGGGGTGGCAGTGGTCGGTATGAAGAGCCACCAGCACATTGTATTTCTCCGCAAGACGGTGAGCGGCCTCGGCCAATACGATGGCGCCGAATGCCTCATTGCCCACGCTGGTGCCGGAAGCGAACTTGCCGCCGCCCGTGGAAACCTGGATGATGCCGTCGGACTTCGATTCAGCGAAGGCACGCAGCGCCCCATTGATGGTGGTGATGCTGGTGACGTTGATCGCGGGATAAGCATAACCGCCCTTCTGAGCGGCATCGAGCATGGCACGGTATTGAGCGGGAGTAGCGATAGGCATGACGACGGAGTTTTAGGCGCTGCAGACCATCATGACAAGCACTTTCGGGTGAAGGCAATGTTGCATGATCGTTTCATTTCACCGTGCAGGAATCAACCCGCAGCACCCGAATGGTGGTCGACTTTTCATTTTTTTTGATGTCCCTTTTCAGCACAGAGAACTCGATGATCGCAGAAGTGGTCAGCGTGCCACCACCGTTCTCCTGATACTCCACTTTGAAATGGTTGTTGTTCGCCTCCATCAATCGATATCGTTTGAAGCCGCTCGCGTCGGTTGCGCGAAATACGGTCCAACCGTCTTGATGCTTGACTTCGTCATTCGCGAACTGATTGCGGTTCTTCTCAACGGCATCGAGATTGATTTCCGTAACCACCGGATTTTCCCTATCGGCATCCCAGCATAAAACCAGGCTAAAGACTTGTGGATGTGCCTTGAAATCAAGTGCTGCGTCAACCCGGCTCTGGGCAGGAACCCGTAGACTTGTGATGCCTAAAACCATCGTAGCAGCTATGATTTTTCGTGCAATGAGTGGTGAAAAAAAGAACGATCGGGTCATATCTATCGTGTTTTTTTATGAATGATCAAGTGATGCGGAGCAAGAGACAGAATGACATGAGTCTTGCTGATCGCGATCATGAAGAATGCAGAAAATCCTGTCGATCACCATCGTCATTTTTTTCTTCGCTTCATGACACATGGTTTTGTTCGGATTTTTTTCGCGCGTCGTTGAAAAAAAATCCCCTTGAGAACACTTTTGCTCTCAAGGGGAAAAATACGATGGATCCAAAATAGGGAATCAACCAATCACATCCGGCCAGCTGGTGTGGAAGAATTCGCCACGTGGCTTGTCCGTGCGCTCGTAGGTGTGGGCGCCGAAGAAGTCGCGCTGGGCTTGCAGTAGGTTCGCGGGCAGGACGGCACTGCGGTAGCTGTCGTAGTAGCCGAGTGAAGCACTGAAGGCTGGAACGGGGATGCCGTTGATGGTGGCGAGGGCCACGATCTCGCGCCAGTTTTGCTGGAACTCGTTGAGGAGATTCTTGAAGAACGGCGCAAGCATGAGGTTGCTCAGCTCAGGATTGCTGCGGTAGGCGTCCGTGATGTCGTTGAGGAAACGCGCGCGGATGATGCAACCACCGCGCCAGATGGCGGCGATTTTCCCGAGGTCGAGGTTCCACTGCTTCTCGGCACCCATGGACTTGATGAGGTCGAGACCCTGAGCGTAGGAAATGATTTTCGAAGCGAAAAGCGCATCGTGCACTCTTTTCACCAACTCGGCTTTGTCGCCGGTGATGTTTGCCTTAGGCCCTTGCAGCTCGGCGCTGGCGGCCACGCGTTTTTCCTTCATCGAGGAAAGGATGCGTGCTTCCACGGCGGCATTGATCGTGGAGATCACGACCGCATTTTCGACGGCATTCATGATGGTCCACTTGCCAGTGCCTTTTTGACCGGCGGTGTCGAGGATGACATCGACGAGAGCCTTGCCGGTCTCGGGGTCGTTTTGTTTGAAAATTTCCGCTGTGATCTGGATCAAGTAGCTTTCGAGGTCGCCATTGTTCCAGTCTGTAAAGACCTGTCCGAGCTCAGCCGCAGAGAACCCAGCGGCTTTGAAGATGTTATAGGCCTCGCAGATCAGCTGCATATCACCGTATTCGATGCCATTGTGGATCATTTTTACGTAGTGACCTGCACCGCCGGGACCGATGTGGGTCACGCAGGGCTCGCCATCGACTTTGGCGGAAATGGATTCGAAAATGGGCTTCATCACATCCCAGGTAGAAAGCGGACCGCCGGGCATGATGGAGGGGCCTTTGCGGGCACCTTCTTCGCCACCGGAAACACCAGCTCCGATGAAACGCAGGCCTTTTGCCGAGAGATAGGCATCGCGACGCTCGGTGTCAGTGTAAAGCGAGTTGCCGCCATCGATGATGATATCGCCTTGATCGAGCAGCGGGATCAGTTGTTCGATCACTGCGTCCACGGGGCCACCGGCTTTCACCATGATCTGGATTTTGCGCGGTGTGGCGAGAGATTGCACGAACTCTTCAAGAGTCTTCGAGCCGACAAGTTTTTTGTCGGGGTGAGCCGCGATGAATTCATCGGTAGTGGCGGTGGTGCGGTTGTAGACGCTGACTTGAAAGCCGCGCGATTCCACATTGAGAACGAGATTTTGGCCCATGACGGCCAGTCCGATAAGTCCGAAGTCGCTTTTGCTCATGGTGATGGAAGTTTGAATCGCGCTTGGCATAGGAGAAATGCCGCCCTCGCGCAACCCCTAGTTTCGGCATATCAAAGAAATTTGCGAGAGGTAAGGCGCCGATTTGGGTCCGCAACTTCACTTGGATCGGGTTTCCCACGTTTTTATTTCCAAACATCCCAGAGGAGTTTGAAGGTCATGCTGAAAACGACGACGAGAAAAACTGGGCGAATGAAAGCTGAACCGCGATGGATCACGAGGCCGGATCCGATGCGTGCGCCTAACAACTGACCGGCGATCATCGCAAGGGCGGCGCGGAAATCGACATGCCCAGCATGGAGGAAAAACACCAATGCGCCGAGGTTGCTGGCGAGATTCATAGCCTTAGTGTAGCCCGTTGCGTCGCGCAGCTCCATGCCTTGAACTGCGACGAGGGCGAGCAGCCAGAATGAGCCGCAGCCGGGACCGAAAAAGCCATCGTAAGCCCCTAGGATCACGCCGAAGGTCAGAGCGAATGCCAAATGACCCATCCGACGAGTTTCAACCGCAAGCCCGAAGCGCCGATTCATCGCGGTATACAACGCCACTGCCGCGAGCAACCAAGGGATAAGCAGACGCAGCGAGTCTTTCGACACCAGGGTCACCGCCCAAGCTCCCATCGCACTGGCCAGAAATGACGCCACTACCCCCCATGGCAAAGCCGGCGTTTTCATCAATCCGGCACGGTGATAGCGCCATACGGTCAAGGTGGTGCCGCAGGCGGATTGCAGCTTGTTCGTGCCCAAGGCCAAATGCGCGGGCACCCCAACCGCGAGCAATGACGGCACAGTGATCAAACCACCGCCGCCGGCGATGGCATCGATCAGGCCGCCAGCAAATCCGGCAACGAATAACAACGCGTAGGCGAGTTCGGACATCCAGCGCCACGTTGCGTTTGCCACTGCGCACTGACAAGCCCGAATCAATCGCGCGCCTCGATGTTTTCGGAAAGCATGATGCGATCGCTGCGTATGATCATGACATGACCCGCGCCCTCGCCACGCTTCTTGCCCTTCTCTGGCTCCCCTGTGCCCAGGCGCAAAACCAGTTCGATGGTCCAACTGGCAAACCATACGTCTACAAGACATCCGCGGGAAAGGAACGGAAAATGGAACTCTTTTTCCCGCCGAACCACGACCCAAAATCCGCTCGGGTGCCCGGCATGATTCTGTTTCACGGCGGCGGCTGGCAAGGCGGCCATCTCTCACAATTCCGCGCCGCCTGCGCCTACTTCGCCAAGCGCGGTCTGGTATGCGCCACCGCCGAATACCAAATGCTCGACAAGCAAGGCAAAGCCGCTTTGCCCGCTGGCACATCGTTCAAACGAGTCTGCGTGACCGATGCTACATCCGCGATCCGTTGGTTCAAGAGCAACGCCGCCATGCTTGGCATGGACCCCGCGCGCGTGATCACTGGTGGCGGCAGTGCGGGCGGTCACATCAGCGCTCTGGCTACCATGAATCCTGCGCTCAACGATCCAAAGGATCCGCAAGACATTGACACCAAAGTCGTGGCATATCTGTGGTTCAACCCCGCGTTCGCGACCGATGACACCAAGGACCCAGAAATCGACATTCTCACCCACATGAACGCTGGACTCGTACCCAGTATCGTTTTTTTCGGCGATCAAGATGAATGGAAAAAAGGCTGGGACATCGCCCATGACAAATGGAAAAAACTCGGGGTGAAGGATTTGCAACTCCACATGGCCAAGGGACAAAAACACAGCTTTTTTAATAAAGATCCATGGCGCACGGTCACACTCATCGCCGCTGACGAGTTTCTCGTGAAACACGGACTCCTGACCGGCAAATCCACCCTGCAAGCACCTGCCAGCGGCGAATCGCTGATACAGGCTCCCTAACAAGTCCGGCAGTCTTGATTTCTGCTGCCTCACACTGCGCGTGACATCATCCGGTTTCGGGCTTGCCGCAACATGACTGCCACCCTACAGTCGCTGCGTGACATCGACCCCTTATGGCATCGGACTAGCAGGCTGCGGCACTGTCGGCACAGGCGTGATCCGCGCCCTGCAACGAAACGGCGAACTCATCCGGCAGCGCTGCGGCGGCTCCATCGAAATGAGCGTCAAGCGCATCCTGGTGCGCGACCGCGACAAACCTCGACACGAGACAGTGGATGCATCGTTAATCACGACGGATTGGCAAACGCTGGTGGATGATCCTACAGTCCACATCGTGGTGGAACTCATCGGTGGCACCGGACTGGCGTTCGACATCGTCGCGCGCGCCCTCAGCTTACGCAAACCGGTGGTCACCGGCAACAAGGCGCTGCTGGCGGAGCGTGGTGCGGAGCTTTTCGCTCTGTCGAAACAGCACAACACGCCCATTCATTTCGAGGCCGCGGTAGCTGGGGGCATTCCCATCATCAAGACCGTGCAGGAAGCCTTCATCGGCAACCGCATCAAGGCGATGTGCGGCATCATCAATGGCACCAGCAATTACATCTTGCAGCGGATGTCAGAGGCTAAGCTCGACTTCGCCACCGCCTTGCGGGAAGCACAGGATTTAGGCTATGCCGAGTCTGACCCCACCCTCGATGTGAACGGTTGGGATGCCGCGCACAAGGCGATTCTGTTAGCCACCCTCGCCTATGGTTTCCCGATTTCACCCGCGCTGGTTCATGTGGCGGGTATCGAGCAGGTCAAACCCATCGACATCGATTTCGCCCAACAACTGGGCTACGTGGTGAAACTTCTGGCTGTGATCCGCCAGCACGACGATGAATCGATCGAATTGCGTCTGCAGCCTTCCTTTGTCAGCAAGCATCATATCCTCGCCTCGGTGAACGGTGTATTCAACGCCGTGGCCGTGCATGGTGACGGCGTGGGAGAATCACTATTTTACGGTCGTGGTGCCGGTGAGGATCCCACTGCCTCCGCAGTAGTGGCCGACCTCGTCGAGGCCGCGCGCTCCCTGGCTCATAAACTGCCGCACCGTGGATTCCTGCCCTGGGGCAAGGAGGGTCGCTTGCTCCCGATCGAAGAAACGCGCACCGCGTATTACGTGCGCTTCGATGTTACCGATCGACCCGGAGTTGTGGCGGAAATTGCGACCGTATTGGCGCAGCACCGCATTGGCATCAGCGGCACTCATTCCCCCGTTAATCCGGAAAACCCCGATGCCGAATTCGTAGACATGGTCTTCCTGCTTCACAGTTGCCCCTTTGGCCTGCTGCAACAGGCGCTGCGCGAAATTGCCGCTCTCAACTGCGTCAACTCCGAGCCCGTGGTGTTCCGCATCGAACAAATTTGATGGAGCGAAATCAATTCGTTTTCTGAGTCAAAATTTTGATCCATTGCGGCATAGTCTACCGGATTTTTTCCGTAAAAACGGACCGCATCAACAGGTCGAAAATTTTTCACGTTCATCGATCTCTTGCATTCTACCGCTTGAGGCCCAGAACTGTTGCTTCTGGTCTCTAGGCTGTCTTCCTACACACCTTTGGTGCGGGATGGTAGAATTGCTCGGAAAAATACATCGTATTTTTTGCATAAAAAAACACGAGGGAGCCGGAACTCCCCCGTGTGATCTTTTCCAAAAAAAGCGGAATCCGATTAGCGCGTCTTTAGGTGGAAGGATGTGCGGTCGGTGCCCGATTCCTTACGGGTGTGAAGGGTCATGTTGTCCAACTCGCTCAGGGCATTGAGGCTGTCCTTGATCATTTTTTGATTGGCGGTGAAGTCCCCAGCGGCTGACTTGTTGTCCTCGAAGATGGTCTCTTTGTTTTCATCGACCGCCTTGAGCCAGTGCTCGGCACAGGCGCGAAGGGCATCGAACTTCACGCTCAAGTATGCGCCGGTTTTTCCGGTTTTGGACAATGCGGCTTCTTGGGCGAGTCCGACCGCATGCTTCTTAGAACTCGATAGCACGAACCAATTGTCATCCAGAGTTACGGAAGGCGCAAAGTCATCGGTGAACAAAGGCCCGGCGAAGAACCAGGTGACGAGGCCATTTTCCTTTGAGCTCATGGGCTTAGGCATGGCTTGCTCCGATTCCATCATCGCGCTAACCTGTTTCATGATGCTCTCACCGGAAGCGTTCATCTGGTCCCAAGCGGCGGCAAGTTTCGCGCGATCCTTGACGGGCTTGACCCAGGACACGCGTGGGAATTTTCCGGACTTCACTAACTCCTGCGGAACATTGGGCAGCGGTGGCATTTCGCCACTCAGATCGACCACGACGGCAGACTCATTGCCCAAGCCACCGCTCATATCCACGCTCATGGCTTGCCAGAGTTTCACCGTGTCATCGCTGAAATTTTCCTCGAACATGTTGAAGTATTGTTTGAAGGAATCAAAACTGGGATTGTCTTTCACCTCCCATGTGCTGACGTTTTTGGTAACGGCGTAGGTGGTTTCCACCAACGACTCAAGATACGCGTTAGCCTTCACGCCGTAAGCGGCATTTCCCGTCCAGTTCGCGAAAATCGCGGTGTCTTTGTGGGACTCGAGAGAACCCATCTGATTTTTCGCTTCCGTCTGAATATTAGGAGAATTGCTGCCGCCGAAAGTTTCGATTTTGAAACCCTCATCGAGCATGGCCACAGCTCCGAAGTTGCTGAACTTGATCATGCTCGTCAGTTCTTTTTCCCGCTCGCCGATCACATCGAGCAATGCCTCGATCTCACGAGTATCGACCTTACCATTGCCAGCGATCGCATCGCGCATGGCTTGAGCGATGACGGAAATGCCATTGCCGCTGCTCAGCCCCTCGAGCACTGACTTGTCACTGTATGCCACGGCGACGGGATTTTTCTCAAGATAAGGGTCGACGAAGGCGAGCGCTTGGGAAGCTGCGAAAGATTCGGACGGAGTAGTCGCAAATCTCAAGTCCTCCTTGCGACTCCCGAGGAACAACACCACGTAATCATTCACCACTCCGGTGACCGCGATGATGTTTTTCTCCGCTAGAATTTTCCATAGCTCCGCCTGAACATCTTTTTCCAATTTTTCATCCATGCGCTCCATCAATGCCTGATCCGCCTTCAAGTCCTCGACGAGTTTCTTGCCCACGATCTGATGGCCCTCAAAGTTGCGCCCCTCGACTTCGAATTTCATTTCCTCCGCGGAGGCGCCGGCCACAGCAAGATTGGCAGTCATGTCCTTGAAAGCCTGCAAAACTTTTTCACGATTGGCCGTCGTGGTTTTGCAACCGAGCCATATCGGTGGGCTTTCCGATTTTTTCAACAACCCGAGTCCGCTCTGAGGATCCTTCACCATATCAAACAGTGGCCCTTCTTCGCCCAACATCTCCAGGTCTGTCTCCTCGTCCTTCAAAGAAGAAATCACCATGGTCAAGAGATTGCGGAATTGGAAATAATTTTGACGGTTGGAAAAACATACAAGATGGGCCGACTGCTCGCCCGTATTCTTGCCCGTGGCGAGGAAAAACTCTTGGCCGAGGAAATCCATGGGGGCAACTCCTTCCGCCCCCTTCCCCTCCACCATCGCATCGATGCCTGGGTTCTGAGAAGATAGGAACCCGTAAAATTTGCTCCCCTTGAAACGCTTCACGAGCTCGGCACCATTTTGCACCAACAGAAGAGTTTCGGTATCCTTGGGTAGCATTTGCGCAAAGCCCAGCTTCGATGCGCGGTCCGAGGGCGCGACATGGGGCGTCGGCACAACGGGAGATTCTGTTGCAGCATCGGGAGCGGTAGGTTCGGCCGATGGCAGAGTGGTGACAGGCGTTACGGATGGTTCTTTTTTGCAAGAAACTACCGCTAACGAAGCAGCTAGAGGAAGAGTGAGGAAAAGAGAAGAAGATTTCATAAGGTGGATGGTCAAGTGAAGAAACAGATGCTTGGACGGAAAGGAAGTCCTGCGGGATGGACTCATCAAGGCTGGTCAACCTTGCCGAGCGGGCGAACCCAGAAATTCCGGTATTCCATCGGATCGCCATGGAATTGCAGGCGAATGGGAGCGGTCTCGGGATGCTTGGGAGGATAGACTGGCATTTTCTTATGCGTGCTGAGGCCGATGAAAGTGCTGTGATTTTGGACCACGACTCCGTTGTGAAGAACGGTCACGTGCGCAGGCGTTTTGACTACCTCACCCTCATACACGGGAGGAGTGAAGATGATATCGTAACTCTGCCACTCGCCTTGCGCGGTGGTGGCGTTCACCAAGGGAGGCATCTGCCCGTAGAGAGAGGCCGCCTGACCATCGGGATAGGTTTTATTGTTATGGCTTTGGAGAACTTGGATTTCGTAAAGACCCATGAGGAAAATTCCGCTGTTGCCTCCACTCTGGCCATTGACCTTACGGTCGGCCGGGCATCGCCATTCGGCGTGCAACTGGATCGCACCGAAGGATTGCTTGCTCACGAGATCTTTTTTCGCGGCAACCATCACGCCATCTTTGATTTCCCAAGTGGGTGACTGCCAAGCGTCGAGGTTCGTGCCATCGAACAGCACCACCGCGTCAGCGGGAGCTTTCACGGATACAGCGCCGGAATTGGCGACCATGTGTGGTTGCGGACGAGTTCCATCATGGACTTCATACGACACGCCCGGAAGCACAGGATTCCCTGACTTCACGCCGAAGCCATCTGCCCAAACCCACCCCGTCGTGGGAACAACGATCATTGCGGTAACTGCCAAGGTTGTTTTCATTACCGCGCCAGTAAGGCGAAAACTCTCGAAATTTCAATGCAATACTGCGAAACACGGCAGAAAATGCGATGATCATGGATCAGACCGAGAGGCAGCCGAGATTTGCTCTTGAGTTTGCTACGTCCGTTTCGCATGGTGATGGGACTCCATCGATTGCCCTGCATGAACCATCCCTTTTTACGAATCTGCGCACTCGTCCTCACCGGAACCTTTGTCCACGCACAGGATGCTCCGGAGATGCTCACAGCTTTGCTCAAGGTCGATCAACCCGTGCGTGCGGAAATCGTCGTAGTCATGCCACCGCCCGACATTGAAAAATACATCAGCAAGGTGGAACAAGCCGCGCAGAAGGATCCTGACTGGTTCACCGAATATTCCAAAAATACCAACCCTGGCGTGCCCTTGCCTTTTCACGAAAAACTGGGCATCACCAAACAGGAATACGACGAGTATCTCGCCCTGTGGGCCAAACGTGAACTCAAACCAGCGCAGGAAATATCCTTGCTGCTTCGCAAAAGCTCGGACGGTCGCTGGAACATCATAGGATCCGGAGCTGCAGCTGTTGTGTCGAGTCTTCGCTACTCTGCGCAGGACGACAACTGGAAATCCACCAACGGCATCATGAGTCGCCTCGACGACATCAAGGCCGATGCCAATAGCATCTTGGGCGCTTGGACAGGAAAGGAATGGCGTTTCGAAGAAGAGACCAGCTTATCCAAGATCAAAGAAAATTTCGCGATCGGTTTGACGAGCGACAAAAAACACCACTTGATCGTCTATCGAGCTCAGGAACTAACAACGACGGGCACCCGTTTACTGGACAAAAACATCGTGATCCGCATTCCGGCAAGTGTTGCGGCCGCGCCCTCCAGTGAAGGGCCTGCCAAAGCAAAAAATCCCGCCAAGCCCACCAAACGATAACTCACATGGCTTCATGATCCCAGCGACCACCCATCCATGAGAATCATTGCAGGATCCGCCGGACGCATGGCCATCAAAGTACCGCACGAGGTCGCACGACCGACTACGGACTTCGTCCGGCAAGCCATGTTTTCCATCTTGGGTGAGCGTGTCATAGACGCGCACATCGCCGATCTTTTCGCTGGCTCTGGCGCTCTGGGTTTGGAATCTCTGAGTCGCGGAGCCAGCAGTTGCGTGTTTGTCGATGAGAGTCATCAGGCTATCAAAACAATTCACCACAATCTAAACACCACACGACTGGAAGGTGCGAGGGTGATGCAATGCGACGCACTTTCCTTCCTCAAGCGAGACTCCTTGCGCTATGACTTGATTTTTGCCGATCCTCCGTATGCCAAGCACCCATTGGATACGGAACACATCAGCAAGCTGTTGGACTCGGGCTGGCTTTTACCGAGGCTCAAGGCCGATGGTTTGTTTTATGCCGAGGTTTCGAAAAATACAAAATCTCCTGAACATGAGCATTGGCATTTGATCGACCGCAGGCATTACGGAAGTTCCGCGATCTTGCTTTATCAGGCCAGAGATCGGCAAGAAGCGAGCAAGCCAGAAGAATCCGGATGTTCTTGACATGCGATACAATCACGATAGGGAGTCATAAGGTGATACGAAATTTTTCATGGCTGATTCTGATGGCATTGGCTTTGCCCGCCATCGGTCAAACGAGCCCGGTCAACGACAACATCAATAGCCGTATCAATCTGGGCTCGGTTGCTTCTTTCACGACGAGCACCAGCAACTTGGGTGCGAGTACACAGAACCAAGAGAACACCGTAAACGGCTTGTTAGGCGCAACCCTCTGGTGGCAGTGGACTTGTCCCTCAGCGGGCTGGTGCCGGATCGATACCCGAGGCAGTGACATTGACACTGTGCTGAAGATCAACACCGGGAGCAACGCGAGCAGCGCGATGCTAGGCTACAACGACGACGAAGCTAGCGACCAGATCACGAGCAGCCTGAGTTTCATCGCAACGGCAGGCACGACATACTATCTTCAGATCGGTGGTTATCAGGGTGAAGAAGGAAACATTCAACTCAACATCACCACAGGCGCTGGAGCGACACCCAGTCACTGGCCCAGCGCTGTGAGTTTCTCACCGACATCGGTCACGACATCCACGGGCGACGCAGTCGTCACGACGGAAATCGCAATCACCGGAACCTTAGGCATCACGGGCAGCGTGGATCTCCAATTTTTGCGGCCGAATGAAACAGTCGTGTCACCCACTCTATCAGGATCACTCGCCTACAGCAGCGGGACGCTGCCCGCGTCTGTCTCATGCACGATACCGCGCTATTCAGCCGCGGGAGATTGGAATCCCTTGGTCACTTTGCAACCAGAAACGGGCAGTGCCTTGCGGTTCGGCAACGGCAATTCCGGACGTCCTTATTTGCTCAATAGTTCGATCTTGCCCAGCTTGAGTGTGGCCAATTCCGGCACCAGTGACGTTCTCGCGCCTGTGCTTCAGAGTTTCAATATCAGCACCACCGAGGCCGATGTGAATCAAGGTCCTGCGACGATCTCGCTGAGCGCTGTCATTTCCGATGATGTGAGTGGCGTGCTTCAAGCAGCCATATGGCTCTATCACCCCACGGATCCCGCTCTCCATCTCATGCTGCCTGTTGCTCTCACAGCTGGCAACTCTGTCAATGGCACTTGGTCGGGGCAAGCGACCATTCCCCGAGAGTATCCCAGCGAAATTTATTCCGTTAACATCATGGTGAGTGACAAGGCCTTGAACCAAGCCGTTTACGGAGCCTATAGCAATCTCCAAACACCCGGTGGCGATGTATTTTTCACTATCCATGGTGGCGGAGCCTACTGGCAGTGGGCCTACCGGCACATCAAACCCAGCAGCACATTGGTCCACCTTACGGATGATGCGAACGGCGATGGGATCAACAATCTCCTTTGTTACGCCTTTGGCATCAATCCCCTCAGCTCCCCCCTTGCAGGATCAACTCCCACCGCAACCCTAACCCAGGATTCACCAGCCCAACTGACGATCCATTACAGGCGGAATGCCACACCTGACAGCGGCCTCAGTTATTTTCCAGAGTTCAGCGAAAATCTCAGCACATGGGAGGCGTCGTCCAACGAGCCTACGATGATTTCCGAAACAGGAAACTGGCAGGAATGGCAAGCCATCGACCATGAGACGACTTCGAACACGCCACGTCGATTTGGGCGTGTTCGCGTCATTTACCTTGATACCTCTTCTTGATCAAAACTTGACAACGAGCCCGCGGCGTCTAGCTTGGTAATGTGTTCCGCGTAATACGCATTCTGATTCTGCTTCTCACATGGGTGGGGCTGAGTGCGCGCGCCGCAGATCTTCCCTCAAGAATCCATGAAAGCCATCAGGAAGTCTGCGAGCATCCTCACGAGCACGATCATGAGGATGATACCCCTTGTCAGGAAAGCCATCACCACTGCCATTGCCAGAACTTGCCACCGCTGTTCTGCCTCCCTGAATTTCCCCTGCGTACCAACGCTTCCATCCTCTCCGTGAGCTCCGCGAAGCCAGAACGCACGCAGTGGGAGCTCCCTGACGACCCAGTCTATGATCGGGTAGTTCCGCCCATCATCAACTGAAGGACCTAACGCATTCTTGCGTACTCATGTCATCGCCACCGTGAATGCCACGGTCTGGACCTTGTATGATCATCCTTCACCCATGTTGCTTGTGAGCCGAATATCCCTATTTCTTTGCCTGTTGATTTTCCCCATTAGTGCCGAGCCCGAATTGATTCTAACCGAAGCGAATATCGCCGACCGCATCCACATCCAAAATCCCGATCTCAAAGCAGCGCGCTGGAAAATCCAAGAAGCGCTGGGACAGTATCAGCAGTCGGGGCGGCCGGCCAGACCCAGTCTCGACGTCCAGTGGTCACATGATTCCCGCTTGCGAGAAGGCGAAGTAAAAATCGGAGTGACGCGATCGTTTCCCGTCACCGATCGATTGCAGTGGGAAAAGGCAATCAGCAAGGCCCAGTTGGAAGCAGCGGAAATGGAAATCCGCCGCGTGGAACAACAACTCGTCACCGATGCTCGGTTGATTCTGATCCAAGTGATCGCCCTCAAAAACCGTCGTCAATGGATGACGCTCGAGGAGAAAGAAGCACGCGAGTTCGCAGCACAGTTACAAAAAAATCAACAACGTGCAGAAGGCTCCGCGCTGGAAGCGACTCAGGCGAAAATCGATGCCTCCAGTCTACTCATCGAGCAGAAGCAACTCGATGCCCGCGAAGTGGCATTGCTAGCCGAATTGAGAAACCTGTTAGGCATGCCCATCGGTGCAAGCATCCATGCGAGCAACGAACTTCCCGCCTTGATGCCCGCTGCCGGAGGAAGCCTAACGCAACGAGCTGACTACCAACAGACACTCAAGCAAATCGATACCGCAAAAAACCGCGTGCAACGCGAACTCTCAAACCGCTATGACAATCTGGATGCAGGGATTTTTCTCAGCGGCATGCGCCAGCAAGATCTACCCAGTGGATACAACAATGATGTGATGTTGGGATTTCAACTGAGCATTCCGCTTCCTTTCGGCGATGACAATTCAGGAAATATCGCGACTGCTAAGGCTCAAGTGGAACGCTTTCATGAGGAAGCCAAGTCCATTCTCACCAAAGCGAAACACGAATCACAGGGCGCCAGCGCAGAAATGCTGGAGTGGAAAAAACTCGACGCCCAGATCACCGACGAACTTCTGCCACTGGCCGAAGAACAACTGAAGCTCGCCATGCAAGCCTACACACAAGGACAAGGAGACCTCTCATCGATTTTTCGTGCGCGCACACAAAAACGTCAACTTCTACTCTCACGCGTGGACGCGCGCAGCTCCTATCACCTTGCACGCATCCGTCTACAAGCGGCTCACGGTCAACCATAAAACTGAAACTCTCCACACATGAATCCCTCTTTCCGCGTATCTCTGGCAGCCCTCCTGCTAACGCCCCTCATCCTCGCAGAGATGGCTGTTCCTCCCGTCCTGCTCACCGAGCAAGGCGTGAAAAACCTTGGTCTCGCGACCGTCAGCGTCGAGGAGTCCAACTTTGAGACCACCACCTTCGCCCTCGGTCGAACCGAGGCCATCCCCGAAAACCGCGCCATCTTGAGCAGCCGGACTTCCGGACGTGTGCTCGAGCACAAATTGAAGATCGGATCATACGTAGAAAAAAACGATTCACTCGTTTTCATAGAGAGTCGGCAACCGGGCGATCCACCACCGAGCCTATGGCTCAAGGCGCCGACATCCGGCACCATCATATCAGTCAACACGAAGATGGGTGCGCCTTTGGAACCGACAGACAGTCTTGCCGAAATCGCCGACTTGAAAACAATCTATCTGATCGTCACTCTTCCTCAGGCGACTGCTGGGAAAATCAAGCAAGGAACGCAGGCGAAAGTGCGTTTCCCCATCCGCCCAGATCGGGAATACGAAGCCACTCTGCTGAAGTTTGCTGCTTGCCCTTGTCCAGACCCCGCCTGTGCTCTGGGGCAGGATATGTCTACCCGCTCGCAACAAGCCGAGGCCGCTGACCTGAATAGTGCAGGTGTCATATTTACCATCGACAACCCCGACAATCAACTTCGTCCTGGGATGAATGCGGAGTGCTCGATCATCATGGAAAAACGCCAGGGAGTTCTCAGTGTGCCCCGAGAGGCCCTGCAAGGAAGCCCATCCAATCGGCACGTCTATGTCAAACACCTGACCATCCCACATGCATTCGACCGAGTAAACGTGCAAACCGGTCTATCAAGCAACGGTCGGGTGGAAATCATCGATGGACTGGTGCCGGGCGACGAGGTCGTGACACGAGGATCCTACTCGCTCGGTTTTTCAAGCAGCAGCAGTGGTCCTTCGTTGAAGGAAGCGATGGATGCCGCACACGGACACGAACACAATGAAGATGGTTCGGAAAAATCCACGGATCATCCCACAGCGGATCCTCATGAAGAACACTCTCACGAACACCAAAGCCTCGGCATGCGCGAAATGTTTTTCATGACCTCCACCAGCATTCTCGCCTTGCTGCTCGTCATCGTTTCGAAGCGTCGCCGTTCCTCCAATACTACCAGCTCTGATCTCTCCTAACCCATGCTTAACTCTCTCATTCGCTGGTCGTTGCGGAATCGTGCAATCATTCTGTGTTTTTCGCTTTTGATCTTGGCGGCCGGCTTCAAGACGGGTCGCGATCTGCCAGTGGAAGTATTGCCCGATCTCACCAAACCTACCGTAACGATTCTCACAGAATCGCCCGGACTTTCGCCCGAAGAAGTCGAGGCTCTTGTCACTCAACCCATCGAAAACTCGATGATGGGCGTGGCGGGACTCTCCCGCATGCGCTCCACATCAGACATCGCCCTCTCTCTGGTATTTGCTGAGTTCGAGTGGGGCACGGACATCTACCGCGCCCGTCAATTGGTGCAGGAACGCCTACAGGTCGCGCGGGAACAATTGCCCTATGGCGCACAACCGTATCTCACACCCGTCGCCTCACTGATGGGGGAAATCCTGCTCATCGGAGTAAAGAGCCATGACAGCAAAACCGCACCTATGGATGTGCGCACGGTCGCGGATTGGAACATCCGCATACGGCTCCAGGCCATACCTGGCGTGGCAGAAGTGCTCAACATGGGTGGCGGGGTGAAACAAGCGCATGTCCAACCTGACCCATGGCGCATGCAGGCCAATGGAGTAACGATCGAGGAACTGGAAGAAGCCGTGAAAAAGGCCGCATCCAATACCACAGGCGGATTCATCGACAATGGAGCGCAAGAAATCATGGTGCGCAATCTCGCCATGACGGTAGAGCTCGCGGACATTTCCCGCACCATCATCAAAAAACCGGGAGGACGTCCCATCGCCATTTCTGATGTCGCTACCGTCGCATGGGGCACAGAACCCAAACGCGGTGAGGCTGCCGTCAATGGCAGCCCCGGCGTGATCATGAGCGTGATCAAGGCACCTGGCTTCGATACCATCGCACTGACCGAAAAAATCGAAGCCGCCATCGCTGGTCTGAAACCCACGCTCCCCGCGGGAGTCGAGGCCACGGTATTATTTCGCCAACGTGATTTCATCGACAGCGCGATCGGCAATCTAAAAAAAGCCATCGTCGAAGGTGCCGTGATGGTGACCCTCGTCCTATTGCTTTTTCTTCTCAGCTTCCGCACCACCTTCATCACCCTGATGGCAATGCCTCTGAGTTTTTGCATTACCTTACTCACCTTCCAATGGCTGGGACTCAGCGTGAACAGTATGACGCTCGGCGGGCTGGCCGTAGCCATTGGCATGGTAGTGGACGATGCCATCGTCGATGTGGAAAACGTCTTCCGTCGTCTGCGCGAGAACGCGCAACAAAAGGAACCCTTGCCGAAACTCGAGCTCATTGCCCTAGCATCGGGCGAGGTGCGCAATTCGATCTTATATGCCACCATCCTCATCGTGTTGGTATTCGTACCGCTGCTCGGTCTGTCTGGAGTGGAAGGAAAACTTTTCGCCCCCATCGCCATCGCCACGATCATCAGCATGCTCGCGTCCTTTGTGGTCTCTCTCACCGCGATTCCCGTGTTATGTTCGTTTTTGCTGAGAGCGCCCGCGGACCGCACGCGTCCTCGCGTGCCTTTTTCCAACGCTTCACGGAAAACCGAATCCGATACGAGCTGCTCCTTGAAAGATCCTACCGATGATGCGCGAGCAGAACACAAGGGGGGAGATGTGATCCCCGATAATCCCCACAACGACGGCCGACTGGTTCGCCTTCTCAAATGGCTGCTGAAATCTACCGTCCTGCGTCTCAGCCTGCACCAGCCCGTGTTGATCATCGCCCTCGTCTCGATGCTGTTGGCACTCGCCCTGATGCTCTACCCGCAGATGAGCCGCGACTTTCTACCGGCTTTCCACGAGGAAACGGCCGTCGTCACAACCGGCGCCGCGCCGGGAACCTCTCTGGCGGAAATGGAAATCATCTCTGAAGCCGTGGAAAAACAAATCCGCCAGATTCCCGAAATCCTACACATCGGACGCCGCATCGGACGCGCTGAGCGCAGCGACCACGTCGTGCCCGTGAACAATGTCGAGTTCGACATCGACTTTAAAAAGGACGGCAAAGGTCGCCCTCTCGCCGTGGTGCTGGATGACATGCGTAGCCGCATCAAAACCGTGCCTGGCACCTTTAGCATCATCTCTGGACCTCTATCGCACCGTATCAGTCATTTACTCAGCGGTGTCACCTCACCCGTAGCGGTCAAAATCTTCGGTCCCGATCTGGCGACCATCACCCATCTCGGCGAACAAGTGCAGAGGATCGCCAAAACGATCCCCGGTCTCTCCGATGCAAAGCTAGATACTCAGGCACAAATCCCCCAACTGCGCATTGAGTTGGATCGTGATCGCGCACTCGCCCACGGCGTTTCTCCGGGCGAATTGAACTCGGAACTTTCCACGCTACTCGGTGGGGCACAGGTAGCTCAGTTGCGCGAGAACCAGCGCGTCATCGACCTCGCCATCCGCCTACCGGAAAAGCTACGAGGCGATGCCGACACCATCCGCAACCTCCCCATCCATACCGTTACAGGTGCCCACATCCCTCTTCATCTGGTGGCTGATGTGCGCGAGGCATCGGGACCCAGCGCCGTGTATCGAGAAAACACCCAACGCCGCTATGTGGTATCCATCAAACCGAGCGAGCGTGATGCTGGTGCTCTTGTGGTCCAGTTGGAACAAAAGGTCCGCAATCAGATGAAATTTCCCGAAGGCTATGTCATCAGCTATGAAGGCGATTTCCGCGCGGAACAAGCCGCCGCGAAACGAATCGCTCTGCTTTTCGCGGCGATTCTCCTAGTGATTGTGATGCTGCTCTGGTCGTATTTCCGAAGTCTCGTATTGGCCATGCAGGTGCTGATCAACCTGCCGCTCGCCTTAATGGGAAGCCTGGCCCTGACCTGGCATCTTGTAGGCAACATTAGCATCGCCACGCTGGTGGGATTCATCGCAGTGGGCGGAGTCGCCGCACGCAACGGCATCATGATGATCTCGCACTATCTCCATCTGATGAAACACGAGGGCGAAGGCTTCACCGACTCGATGATCGAACGAGGCACCTTGGAGCGCTTCGTGCCCGTGACCATGACCGCTCTCTCGGCGGGCATTGCGCTGATTCCTTTCGTCATCGCGATGGGAGAACCCGGCAAAGAAATTCTTAGTCCTGTCGCCATCTGCATCGTCGGCGGTCTGGTGAACTCGACCCTGCTCGACTTCGCCGTCACACCCGCGGTGTTTCGCCTCTTTGGCAAAAAGGCCGCAGCCAAGGCGATTGCACTCAACGCTCCCGCCACGCACTAACAAGCATATCCATGCATCGAACCTATCTCTCCACCATTCCCATATGAAAACATCCACAATTCTGACCGCCGTCCTATTCGCTCTGTTCACACAACTTCCCGCCTATTGCGCCGAAGAAAAAGACCATGATCATGCACAGGAAGAAAAACACGTCCACGCAGAAAACGTCACGAAAGGCCCTCATGGCGGTCACGTCATCGAATCCAAAGGCGGCTTTTCCTTCGAAGTCACCGTAGACAAGGACCGCAAGGCACGCATCGTATTTCTCGACAAAGAAAACAAAATCGCCGCATTGGCGGATCAGAGCATCACAGGAATAGCAGGTGAACGCTCGGCTCCAACAAAAATCACATTCGCCAAGGGTGCGGACTCCGATGCCAACGTTCTCATCGCAGACAAGCCCTTGCCGGCGGGAGCCCACGTGCCCGTCATTCTCAGCATCAAAGTCTCCACCGATGCCAAGACTGTCGTGGAACGCTTCGAGCTACACCTGCATTGATCTTACCTGCGAGGATCGGCAGGTTGCCGCGCTTTACGCGTCATTTTGCGAGTTCACGGAGCAAGTGTTGGTTCAATGCGATGCCTGCTTCGAAATTAGCGACGGGGAAATTTTCGTTAGGCGCGTGGATCTGGCAATCGGGCAGAGCAAGGCCTAACAGAAGCGTGTCTGCGCCGAGGATTTCGCGGAATGCCTGAATGATGGGTATACTACCGCCTTCACGGATCAGCACCGGTTCGCGTCCGAAGGCCGCTTGTAAGGCTCTCTGGGCCGCTTTACCGAAAGGAGAATGCGGATCAGCGTGGTAGGGTTTGCCATCGTGACCGATCTCCACCTCAATGCTCACGCCCGCTGGGCAATGCGCTTCGAAATGCCGCTTCACCTTTTGCAAAATATCCTTCGGATCCTGATCGGGCACCAGACGGAAGGAAAATTTCGCAAAAGCCTCGGCGGGCAATACGGTCTTGGAACCTTCTCCTTGATAGCCGCCACCGATGCCATTCACTTCCGCCGTGGGTCGCGCCCACACGCGCTCTGCCGAACTGTAGCCGGGTTCCCCAAACACCGTAGGAGAGCCAGTCACAGCGAGATAATCTGCATCCGAAACTCCCGGGATCGACTGCCACATCGTGCGCTCCCAATCTTGAAGCGGACGCACATCGTCGTAGAAACCATCGACCAGAATTTTCCCTTCGGCGTCATGAAGACTCGCGACCAACCGTGCCATCGCCGTGGCCGGATTGGCCACCGCGCCGCCATAAATGCCGGAATGGAGATCGCCCTTGGGTCCGCGCAAGGTGACTTCCGCGCAGGCGATGCCGCGAAGGCCATAGCCCATCGTCGGCACCCCAGGCGCCACCATTCCCGTGTCTGACACCGCGATCACATCGCAACGCAACTCCTCGCGGTGGGCCTGCAAAAATGGCGTGAGATTCGGGCTGCCGATTTCTTCTTCGCCCTCGAAGAGAAAAATCAAATTTACTGGCAGTTCACCTTCTTCGCGCAATGTTTTTTCTACTCCCAGCACATGTGCGAGCATCTGTCCCTTGTTGTCAGTGGCACCACGGCACCAGATTTTCCCGTCGCGAATTTCTGGTTCGAACGGGGCGCTGTGCCACAAATTCACAGGATCCACCGGCTGCACATCGTAATGCCCGTAGATCAAAACCGTCTTGCGATCAGGGCGATGCTCATTCCTTGCCACCACGATCGGATGTCGTGCGGTCTCATGCAACTCGGTGCGCAAACCCATCCCGCGGAGTTTTTCCACCAGCCACTCGGCACAATCCCTGACATCGGAGCTATGGCGTGAATCCGTAGAAACACTGGGAAAACGGAGGAATCGAAACAAATCTTCTAATTCAAGAGTCATGTTTCTACCCATGGCGCATGATCCCGATGCGGGCAAGGACAATCCTCCCTTCAAGCGAAAATCATGGGGCTCCGCAGCATGGAACAAATTTGTCACCGTGTGGCCTGCTTCCTTTTGCATTTCCGCTTGCGGGTGAGGGACGCATGGAAGATGATCGGAGTGTTACCTCGAATGAACCTTTTTCCTCGGCACGGAAGCTGCTGATCCCTCCCATCATTGCTTATGAAATTTCTTCCCAAAGCCATCGTCGTCTTGCTGCTCAGCGTTATGACCATGAACGTCTGGTCAGAAGAGCTGGAGCATGGATTTCTGAACCTCGCCAACATGGTGCCGAATGCCGCAGCCTGCAAGGTCACGATCGATGGCAAAGACCTGATGCCAGGAGGTCTCAAGTCCATCCAATCGACCGGATGGTTCATCGTGCCCAAAGGCTTGCACCAACTCAGTTTGGAAATCGAGGGCTACAAGTCAGCCAAAGGCAGCGTTAACATCGATCCCGACGAAACGGTCTTGTATGTGATTTTCCTCCAACAGATCGGAGAAAAAAAGGATGCCAATGGGAAGGAACGTCCGCCAGAGATTCGGATCAAGCGCTGCGCGCCGCAGCCCTACGAAAAGGGACACAAGCTCCAAGTCATGTCATTTTGTCCCGAGCCTGAGACTTTTCAAATTGGTTCGCAGCAGATCAATTTGGAGCTCTTTGGCACCCAAGACATGACCACATGGAACGGTGGTGCGTTCGACATCATGCAAAAAAACAAAGTCATTGGCGGCTGTCCTGACGCGCAGGAAAAAGGCGCTTACATTCTTCTGATCGGCAGCAATCACAAACGCACCTGCGCGGCACTTCTGGTGCGCAGCGAGAAGCAACAGTTGCCGCCTTGGATGAAAGACAAACGATAAACCATGCGCCCCACATTTGTTCTGATGCTCTCACTCGTCCTGCCCTCTGCAGCAGGAAATTTCAACGTGGTACACCTTGCCGAAAAACAGGATCTTGTCATCGAGATTCTTTGTGATCAACGCAATCAGGCGATCACCCTGCAACCGGGAGGCGATAGCGGCACCTTCACGCTACCCGAGAAAAAGGCCGAATTCCGGATCAGGGATCAGAGCATCGAACCCTGCAAAGTCGCAGCGGATCGAGCGGGCCGCCTCATCATGATCTATCGCAAGTCTGACAAATTGCTTTGGCATACCGTCACCAGCAAAGCGGAAAAAAACAAGACTTCGCTGCGATTGATCAATCTGACAACGCAGGACGTCAGCTTAAGCATGAAGGATAAGACCATAGAACTCGCAGCGGGAAAAGATCACGATGCGGGAGTGTTTGACTCACTGAACCTAAGCGTGAGCTTGAACGGTCAGAAAAAACAGAGCGTGAAAGTCGAGGAACCCACGGCATGGGTGGGCATCATCTACCCCACGGATGCTGGGCCCAAGTTGCAATTTGTGGCAGATCGCTAGAGTTCGTCAACCATGGCGCCATGTGAACGCCTGGCCGATGCAGGCGTTTGTGTCGCAAGCCACAATGTCTTCACGCACGCGCCCCTTATGGATTGGGGGCGGCCAAAGCTTTTTCCTGCAATCGTTGGCGGGAACCGGAGCCATCAGAGTTCGAAAAATCAGCTCGTTGCACCATGAATAAAAAGTATTTTCCGCGCACGGGGTCGATCCAGCACTGCGTTCCATAGACACCACCATGACCGTAGGATCCTGCCGATAGACTGGCGCTCACGCCCTGGGGTTCACGAACCACACACACGCCCCATCCCCAGCCATTTCCAGGGGTAAAACCGGTTTTGAGATCACCCGTTTGCACCTGCGTCATTTGCTTTACCGAATCCTCGCTGATTACTCGCTTGCCATGCCATTCACCTTTACCTAATAGCATTTGCGCGAAATTCCCGTAGTCCTTGGCCGTGGAAAAAAGTCCGCCATTGCCCCGCGGATATCGGTTCCGATCCATCAGCGATTTTCCCGCAAGAAACCGCAACGGAGCCACCTGCCATTTGTCTTGCTGTCGACCATAGGAAGTCGCCAGGCGTCTCACCTGATCCGCTGTAGGATAGAAGCTGGTGTTTTTCATCTCCAGCGGATCAAAAAAATGCTGCTGTAAAAAATTTTCAAACGATGTGCCAGAAACCGCTTCGACCACACGCGCGGCCGTATTGATCCCACTCTGGCAATAGCGCCACTGGCTGCCGGGAGCATAGATCAGAGGCAAGCCAGCCACGCATTTCGTCAACTGCTCCAGCGAATTCATGGTGATCTCTTGATCGCGCGGGACCTCGCTCAATCCTGAGCAATGGCTGAGGCATTGACCAATGGTAATGGAGGAAGGCTTTCCTGCTGCATCCTTGAGCATGGCGAATTCTGGCAAGTATTTTGCGACTGAATCGTTGACCTGCAGTTTGCCCTGCTCCTGCAATTTCATGATCGCGCAAGCGGTCACCGGTTTGGTCATCGACGCGATCCAGAACAAATCATCCTCAGCCATCCAACGATTGTGTTCCCGATCCGCATGACCGGCCATGACCATTTCGATCACGCCATTGGCATCACCCACTGCCGCGATACCACCGACAATCTCCTGCCGATCAACCTCCTCCTGGATTGCTCGTGCAAAGGGTGTGGGATCTTTCGCGAGACATCCCAAGACCGAGCACAAACTGAACAAAAAAATCAAATATCGAGAGTGGTTCATAGTCCAGCGATGAAAATCCATATGAGTGTCGGCTTGGGGCTAGAGAAATCGCAAAGAAGGCGAGAAATCATCATTTTTTTCAGTTGCCTAGTCCCGAAGATGGGCGGGAGCGATCCTCGGCGCCCGCGGGCCATTCTGGTTTACCGATGGGCGGCGATGGTGCGGTTTTGGGTGGCTCGATGGGCTCAGGAGGCGCGTCAGAGCCTTTGATGATCACCGATGTACTTCCAGCGGGTTTGCCAGGAGCATTTCCCGCATCTTGCAAAGAAGGATCATCCAGTCGGTTCAGCAAATCGGGATCGCGCAACTGATTCGCGAGATCGCTCGAATCGTCCGCCACCTTGGTCTCTGTTCCCTGCTCAGAAGTCGCTTCGCCCGCTGTGTCGTGAGGAACGACGCCAGCATGGACAGGCTCCTCCACCGCCTTGCGGGCGCATGACGCCACCAGGCATGTCAGAATCCCTACCATCGTCACGCACGTTCGCATGACCGAAAGTCAGAAGGACATCCTCCTGTTTGAAAAGAAAGAAATCACAAAATCGTGGCCTAATGCCTTGTGATTCAGCCAAAATTACGGCAACCTAGTGCTCGGCTATGCCAGCAGCATCGACCATACGCCCATCGCAAAACGACCAATCCCTATGGTTGCTGTCTTTTGTGATCGCGATATTGATGACGTTTGGCATGATGCTAGGCATTGGTTTCATGGTGCTTCAAACAGAATCATCCTCGCACAGTCCCTCTCTGATCCGCGCTGCCCTTGAACGGGTCGTGGTGATCGTGGCCCCGCCCGAACTCACGACTCCGATACCTGCCATCGAACCAGCCACTCCGCCCATCACCCGACCAGGATTTGCAAGAACGTCCCCCGATCAAAGCTCGAATCCTCCGGAACGAGCGGATTTCATCGGCGAACGTGACACCATCGCGACCAGTGATTCGCTGCCCGTAGCGGGTGCTCCCGAGCTACCGAGTCAGGCGGGGCGCGAGCCCAGACGACCCGGAGAAATTGAAACGACCGAGAGCCGCGCGCAGCAAGGTTCTCTCGATCATAACAAACTCGCACAAAACGAAACATCTTTACCGACAGCGCCACCACCCCCCTCCCACACACCTGCTACGGACCCACCGGCCGGAAAAACGGAGGCCGGAAAAACCATGACCACCGATTCGGCGCAACCGACCGCAGCGACCGCCGATGAAGCTCCCAAGACCATGGAGCGCAAGGACTCAGCAACGGTTCCCGGCAACCAACTGGTCGAACGGACGTCGACTCCGCAAATCGATCCCAAGCCCCAAGCCGCCGATTCATCTTCACGCGACATGGCGGAGAAGACTGTGACTGAGAAAGCGGAGCTGCCCAAACCGACACCGCCCGCGAAGAGCGATGATCCAGGATTTCGCGGCAACCAGACCAAAACAAAACTCAGTGGTTCCATCACCCGTCAAGGACGCTCCGCACTCAATGTCGCCAACACTCCCATGGGGCGTTATCACAGCGCACTGAGTCGCGCCGTGGAGGCCGAATGGCATAAGAGCTGCACGAAGTATCGCGACTTCATCACACCAGGCATTCTCACGGTTCGCTTCGTGATTGCTCAAGACAGCAGCGTGCGCACCATTTCCGTTGTGGAAATGATCGATGCGGGAGAAGTGCAGAAAGGCTTCACACTCAATGCGATACGACAGGCGAAAATCCCGCCGATCCCTGCCGATCTCAGGGCCGAAATCGAAGACGAACCGATCGAACTAACCTACAATTTCTATTTCTGATATGACATTCTCATTCATTCTCGCACAGGAAGTGACCGATGCTCAAAGCGCACTTCAAATCGCTTGGAAGTATTTTCAAGACGGTGGACATTTCATGTATCCGCTTTTGCTCTGCCTGATTGCAGGTTTCACGATCATCGTGTTCAAACTTCTATCCTTGCGCCGGGGTCTCATCATACCTGCAGAGCTGGTAGAACGCGTGGATCGCTTTGAGGAAAGCGAAAAAGCCGGCATCGTTGAGCCACTGTTGGCGGAATTCGAACGCGGCAAATCGGCACTGGCCCGACTCGCCGCAGTGGCCGTCAGAAATCGCGGCACATCCCAGTCAGAAATCAGCGACGCCGTGCAAACTGCAGCACGTTATGAAATCCTCCAACTTGGGAAAGGCATGACGCAGCTCGATGTGGTCATCGTCGTTTCTCCACTCCTCGGTCTGCTAGGCACAGCCAGCGGTCTGGCTTTCCTGTTTCAAGAAATGGCCCAATCAGGCGATATCAGTGACGCGCAGCGCATCGCTCTCGGTATCGCCATCGCACTCAATACCACCATTTTCGGACTTGCGATCACCATACCCTGCGTCATTGCACAAAGTTTTTTCAATCGTAAAATTGAAAGTATCACTACCGAACTCGAGTTGGTTTTAACCAAACTCGCTCATGCCTGCCAGAAGCCCCGCAATCCGATACACTGACAGATTCCCATGAAATTCGTTCGTCCCGCCAAAAAGAACTCAGGAGTACCGATCGTGCCGATGATCGATATCCTTTTCATCCTTCTGATCTTTTTCATCGTCTCCACCAACTTCAAACGTCCGCGCCATCACATGCAAATCACCTTGCCGACCGCAAAGGATCTCCCAACGCAAACGATGATGAAGGAATTGTCCGTGCTCGCTATCAACGCTCAAGGACAAATAGCGCTGGAGGGTGCGGCGGTGCCTGAAGGACTGCTCGACTCCTACCTCGGAGCATGGCGAAAACTCAATCCCAGTCGCACGCTTGAAATCGAAGCTGACGAAAAAGCTCCTTTCGGAAAAATGGTAGAAATCTGGGGCGCATTGAACAAGCTCGGCATCAAGGTCATGCCCACGCGCGCCAAAACATCACCTGTGGCACCCAACCCGTAATACTCGCTCAATTTATGTTGTTAGAAATCGTGCAAATTGGAGACCCCGTGCTGCGGGAAAAGTGCTCGGAAGTCGAAGAGATCAATGAAGAAATCGTCGCACTCGCCGAAAACATGCTGGAAACCATGTATCACGCCCATGGTGTGGGTCTGGCTGCCCCCCAGATCGGGCGCGCGCTGCGGATGGCAGTGATCGATGTCTCACATGATCCTCAATGTGTCAGTTTCATGACCCTCAACGACGAAGATGTCAAAATGGTCGATCAAATGCCCCTGATCATCATCAACCCCGTTCTTGAACTCGATGGTCCGCGTGCCATCGAGACCGAAGGCTGCCTGAGCATTCGCGGAGTGCGTGCACCTGTGGGACGTCCATCGGTCGTCAAAGCGCGTTTCCAACAACTTGACGGATCCGAAGTTGTCATAGAGACGGACGGATTGCTGGCTCGCGCTTTTCAACACGAGATCGATCATCTCGATGGTGTTCTTTTCCTCGATCGGCTCTCGCCCGCGGCGAAAATGGGCATTCGCAAGCAACTGAGATCGCTGGGTGTTTGAAGAGGACCGGAGACCAAACGCTGGACGGCGCGTCACTGCTGATCGCGCGGGTCAGAAATTTTCTCGGCGCAACCGATCGATTTGAGGATCGCCTCCGGGCGAGTAAATCAACAGCGGTGCATCTGGCAGGAAGCATTGACTCCCGAATCAACATGATGCATCTTGCGGTGTGGTGAATTTAGATCCGCAACAGCCGAAAGCATGGCAGAAATACACGCCATGGGAAGTTGCCCAACGTTTGTCGCATCTGCCAGGGATCGTTTTTTTTGATTCATCGGGAAATACGTCGAACCAATCGAGACCAGCCATTTCTCTCATTGCAGCAGAACCGGAATCCCTCATTCGCGGGCAAATCGACTCACCCCATGATCAACAGCGATTACGGGACGCTTGGCAGTTGCATCGAAAAGAATCATTCGATTGCGGCTATCCCATGGGGGGGCTTTGCGGATGGATTGATTATGACGGATCGTTCACATTCGGTCATTACCCGCAGATGCTGATCTATCAGCACGAGCGGCAAGAATGGGATGAGATCGGAAAATTGTCGACCATGCTCCATGATCAAGGACGCCTGGATCCCTGTAAGGTCGGTGATTTCTGCGCCACCATGGAGCGGGAGGAGTTCATGACTGCGGTCGAGCGCATCCGCGAATGGATCGCCGCTGGTGACATTTACCAAGTGAACCTGACCCAGCAGTTTGCGGCGCCGTGCGATTCCGAAGGTTCGCTTGCGGAGCTGTATGCCCTGCTTCGCCAACGATCTCCCGCTCCCATGGCGGTCTGGATGAAAATGGCAGGTAGGGAGATTTTAAGCTCCTCCCCTGAGACCTTTCTGCGCATCAGTGGCAGACAGATGGAAACCCGGCCCATCAAAGGTACCCGGCCGCGTTTTGCTAACGTGGATGATGACCGACGCTCCGCCTATGAGCTGCAAACATCATCGAAGGAGATTGCTGAATTGGTCATGATCACGGACTTGCTGCGCAACGATTTGGGGCAGGTTTGTGAATTTGGCAGCGTGCGGGTGGATGAAATGTTGCAACTGGAGACCTACGAGCAGGTTTTTCATCTCGTCTCCACTGTGCGCGGTGAAATGCGCCGCGATCTTGATGACATTGACGTATTGGCAGCCTGCTTCCCAGGCGGAAGCATCACCGGAGCACCCAAAAAGCGCGCATGTGAAATCATTGCCGCCTTGGAACCCGTGCCACGGGGACTCTACTGTGGTGCCATCGGATACCTCGGATATAACGGAGAGTCTCAGTTCAACATCGCCATCCGCACTCTGGTGCGCGAAAAAGGAATGCTGCACTATCACGTCGGCGCGGGGATCGTAGCCGATTCCCAAGCGGCGATGGAATATGAAGAAACTCTTCACAAGGCACGGGGAATCCAGTGGGCCTTATCGGATTGGCAGAATTTCGTTCAAAAAGAATTGAACAAATCATGCGACCCGCTAGTTTCCGCACATGGATGCGACACCGCATGCTGATCTAGAACAGGCACCGCTGAGCTCGCTCGAGCGTCAAGTGATCGATGTTTTTGTGGATGCGGTCAAGGTCATAGGTCTGCCGAAATCGCTGGGTGAAATCTACGGACTTTTGTTTTTTTCTCCGAACGCATTATCGCTGGATGACGTGGTGCGTAAGCTCAAGCTAAGCAAAGGATCCGCCAGCCAAGGACTACGAATGTTACGCGAACTGGGTGCCGTGAAGGAAGCGGAGGGTCAAGGCAGTCGCAGAACGCTGTATGTGCCCGACGTCGATCTCAAACGTTTGGTGGGTGGATTCATCCGCGAGCAGGTGCGACCACATTTGGAGAGTGGCAAGGGCAAGGTGGTCAAATTGATCAAACACGCGGATCATGAGGAAGACGCGGAGTTGCAAAAATTTTACAAGCGTCGTCTGAAAAAACTGGACTCCTGGGTCAGTCGAGGCCGCGTGGTCCTGCCCATCATTCAGCGCGTGTTAGGCGAGTGACATGGAGGAACAACGGGAATGGTATGTGGTGAGAACGCAGACCAAGCGGGAACGCTTGGCGGCGCAACACCTGCGGGAACTGGACGGCGTGGAGGTCTTCTGCCCCATGCTGCGCTATCGCAAGGCGACGCGACGCGGAAAAGTGTGGTGGGAAGAGGCGCTGTTTCCCAGTTACGTGATGGCCCGTTTTCGTCTCACAGAAATGCAACGCGCGGTGGGCTTTTGCCAAGGGGTGAGAGGCTTTGTCAAGTTTGGCAGCATCATTCCTCCCATACCCTCAAAAGTCGTAGACGAGATGAGAAAATCATGGCAGGAGGAGGCCACGAACGATGTGCTTACGATCAGCCCCCAATTCCAACAAGGTGATGAGGTAGAATTGGCGCACGGGCCGCTTCAAGGCTTGAAGGGATCGATCATCGAAGTGATGCCAGGCATCGAACGCGTGAGAGTTCTGTTAGAATTTCTGGGACAACCGCAGATGGTGGATGTGGATCTTTTTTCTTTGCTGCTGCCACGCCGCCCACTTCCCTGAAAATCCATGGCTTGAGGGAATCAGAGATCTGCATTCCGATGATTTCCCGCCACATCTTGACCTGAACAAACGATGCAGCGCTCGAGTCGGGTCTCTTCCTGAATGTGTGAGTCTCGCCAGATGACGGAATCGTGAATCACCGCGCCCGCAGCGATGACGGCATTGGCACCAATGCAACTTCTCTCGATGTTTGCTCGGTCGGCAATTTGCGCCGTGGGATGAATCACGTTTCCTCGCATCAGGTGTTGATGGGCGTTCAGGTAGCTTTCGCGCTCGCCCAAGTCCCACCAGTCTCCCTCATCGATGACCACGCATCCAAGGCGTTGATCCTTCGCCAATCGAAGAAATGCTGGAATAACAGATGCGATGTTTTCATCGGGCAGAAACTCTAACAACTCAGAATTCATGCAGTAGATTCCGCTGAAAACATGCGTGCCCTCGGCGCGACCAAGCCTGTTACGAATATCAGTGACCTTGCCGTCCTGCCAAGCAATATGGCGGGCATCTCCTTGCGAGCGCAAGGCGAGAGTCACAGGCAAACCAGATGCCTGATGAACCTCTACCAACTTCTGTAGAGGCATCGTCGAAAAAATATCTCCATTGTGCACCAGCACCTCTTCTTGGCCCATCCAGTTCCGCAAGTTGCGCAGACCACCTCCCGTCTCGAGCAAAATCGGCTCGTGAAACAAGCGAATTGTAGAATCACGCCAATGGCCGAATTCCACCGACTCACCGTTTTCGCCGGTTTCTGCCAGCTTCTGCCAGTCCTCACAATTCCAACCCCACCATGGATCCTTCCACATTTGAGGCAAATGATGGGTATTCACGGCGAAGTCCGTGCACCCCACATCACGGCAACTCTGCCAAGCGTAATGAATCAAAGGTTGATTCACCAGTGGCACCAATGGTTTGGGCAACCGATGGGTCAAAGGTTGCAGCCTCGTCCCCAAACCCGCGCCCAGTAAAAAAGCCTTCGTCACGCAGTGGTTATGCCGATTCACAACGACGATGGCGAATCCTTTTTCCAACCGATCGTCCACATCTGCACTGCAGTCTGCGGCGGTCCTCATGCTTGATCTGGTCATACAATTTCAGACTTCCCATTGGCACGATTTCGCGCCAGACTTTCGCCCATGAGCGATACCGCTGTGACCATTGCCGGCACGGGAAGTTATGTGCCCGAAAAAATCCTAACCAATGCCGAGCTGGAGAAGCGCATCGATACCTCGGACGAATGGATCACCACTCGCACGGGAATCAAAGAACGCCGCATCGCTGCCGATGGCGAATTCACATCGCACATGGCCACAAAAGCGGCTCTTAAGGCTCTAGAACAGGCCGGTCTCGCAGCTGAGGAGATCGAGCTGATCATCGTGGCCACGATCACTCCCGATACCCTCACACCCGCCACGGCCTGTTACGTGCAGGAGAACATCGGAGCCCGCGGAGCGATGGCGTTCGATGTCTCCGCAGCATGCTCAGGATTTCTCTACGCCATGGAAATCGCTCGCAAAATGATTGCGGGTGGGGCTGTGCAGAACGCGCTCATCATCGGAGCAGAAAAACTTTCGGCCTTCGTCAACTGGAACGACCGTGGGACTTGCATCCTGTTTGGCGACGGTGCCGGTGCTGCCGTGTTGCGCAAAGCTCATCCTGGCGAAGGGCGCATTCTTGCCATGGATCTCGGCACCGATGGCTCACTGACGCACCTTCTCAACATTCCTGGCGGCGGATCGGCGCAGCCCATCACTCCTGAGAATGCCGATGAGCATCTTGCCACACTCGCCATGTTGGGCAAAGAAGTCTTCAAGCACGCAGTGACACGCATGAAGAACGCCGCTGAAACAGTCATCACCCGCGCGGGTCTACAACCGTCCGACATCGCCTGCGTGATCCCCCACCAAGCGAACCTGCGGATCATCGATGCCATTGCAGATCGACTCTCGGTTCCTAACGAAAAAGTTTTCGTCAACCTCCACCACTACGGCAACACCTCCGCAGCTGCGGTAGCCATTGCACTTGATGAAGCACACCGCAGTGGCGCCTTCAAGCGCGGCGAAAACATCGTGTTGGTGGTATTTGGCGCCGGTCTCACGTGGGCAGCTGCCGCAATCCAGTGGTAGTCACCGCAAAGCTCTCCCGTCAAAAGAGCCTTATTTTTTCGCTTTCAGGCGAATCTGATAGATTTTCGGCCAGCATTTGCCGGTGACAAAGAGGTCTCCCGTGCTGCTGTCATAGGCAATGCCATTGAGTACAAAATCGGGTTCCTTGCGAGTTTCCTTGGCATCGATCCCACTCAGATCGATGGTTCCAATTACTTTGCCATCGGCTGGATGGATGCGCACGATTTCATCGCGAAACCAGATATTGGCGAAAATTTCGCCTTCAATGAATTCCAATTCGTTCAACTGGGTGACTGGTTTGCCATCGCGCAGAACGGAGATTTCTTTGACCACTCGAAAGGTGGTAGGATCGAGAAACCGCAGACGCTCGCTGCCATTGCTCATGATGAGCAGTTGTCCGTCAGTGGTCAAACCCCACCCTTCACCAGAATACCCGAAATTTTTCTGCCACTGGAATGTCTTGGCGTCATAGACGAATCCAGTCTGATTTTTCCATGTGAGTTGATAGATTTTCCCATTCAGTTCGGTGACTCCCTCGCCAAAGTATTCGGCAGCGAGTTCTTTTCGTAGAACCACGCGGCCTGTCTGTTTTTCCACGCGGCGGATGCTGGTTTGACCGTTCCCTCCCGTGCCTTCGATCCAATGGCCTTGAGACCAGATCAAGCCCTGAGTGTAGGCTCCGGCATCATGGGGATATTGCCTGATGACCTCGTATGACAAATCGTTGTAACGCTGCCAGTCAGGCACAGCGCGAGGAATAACGGACACAGGAGCGGGCGGCACCGCCTCGGATTTTTTTTGGCAAGAGAGGCACGCCACCAACAGCACACAAATTATAGCTTTCATCAGCGTGCTCATGATCCCATCTCACTCATCCACGCCTAACAATTCCAGAATGCGTTGCAAGTCGTCGTTGCCGTAGTATTCAATTTCGATGCGGCCTTTTTTCGGCGTATGTATGATCTGCACCTGAGTGGCGAAGAGAGTGCGCAGACGGTCTTCCAGATCGCGCACGTGGGATTCCAACTCAGCATGAGTGGTGGCAGTTGTCGTGCCATTCTTTTTTTTGATGACAGGAGGATGGAGGAAATCCTGCACCAGTTTTTCCGTGGCTCGAACCGTGAGAGACTTTCGCAGCACTTGGTCCGACGCGAGCAATTGCGTGGACTGATCCTTGAGCGACAGGAGTGCCTTGGCATGACCAACACTGATGCGTCCTTGCGCGACCTGCAATTGCACATCATCATGCAAATCCAATAGACGCATGGCATTCGCCACGCTGGCCCGTGACTTGCCGACACGAGTGGCAATTTCCTCCTGCTTAAGAGCGTATTCCTTGGCGAGGCGCACATAGCCTGCAGCCTCTTCCATCGGGTTCAGATCCTGACGTTGCAGGTTTTCAATCAATGCCATCTCCAGCACATCACGATCCGATGCCTGGCGCTCGATGACCGGAACCGTAGCAAGACCGAGCTTCGTAGAGGCCCTCCAGCGGCGCTCGCCCGCAATCAACTCGAGAGAATCCCCCACACGACGTACGATGAGAGGCTGGATGATGCCGTGTTGACGAATGGACTCCATCAACTCATCCAGTGGAGCCTCTACGAAATGCTTTCTGGGTTGCAGTGGGCTAGGCACCACCTGAGTCAACGGCACATCGCGCACAAGCTTGCGCTCATCCGGAGAGATCGTGGCCTCCGGTATCGAAGTAGCGGTAGCTTGTTTTTTGATCAAGGCGCCGAGACCTTTGCCGAGTGCTGCTTTGGTAGCCATAGTGGAGGGAAATTATGCAGAGATGCGGAAAAAAAATCAAAGAGGAATTGCAGTGGAACGAATGTTTGATCGCAGATTCCTTGTCAAATCACGGATTTTCCGAGAAAAAAAATTCTCAGCGTTGTGAGGGTTTGGCAAAAAGCAAACAAATTGGTGAAGGAACTGAAAACGTTGCACCAGTGACAGTCAGTTTGCCCGATTGGGGGTCGATGGACAGAACCTGCAGGCTATCGGAATCCTGACCGGCCACAATCAGGTAGGCTCCACCAGGAGCCACGGCAAAATGCCGCGGAGTTTTGACATCCGTCACAGTCTGTCCCAGTTCGGTCAAGGCTCCGGTCTTAGGATCGATGGCAAAAGCTGCGATCGATTGATGGCCACGGTTGGAAGCATAGAGGAAGCGACCGTTCGGATGGATCTCGATTTCTGCTGTGGTGTTGATACCCTGAAACGAGGCAGGCAGCGTGGGAGCGGATTTCTGGGCTGTGAGAGCACCACCGCTACGCGTAAAATGCGTGACTGAATTGCTGAGTTCATTGACAACATACACCCATGGCTGACTCGGATGGATGGCGAGATGTCGCGGTCCGTCTCCCGCCGTGGATGGAGAAAAAGGAGGTTCCGCAGCGAAAATTTTCGCGGAGTCTTTGTCATAGCCGTAAGCCAGCGTTTGATCCAATCCCAGATCTGGGACTAAGAGCGCATCGCCGACAAAGTAGACGCCATGGGCATGCGGTGCCGTTTGACGCTGGGGATGGACGCTTTTTCCCTGATGCTTCACGACGGTTACCGGTTCAGAGGGAAGCCCCTTGGCATCGAGCAAAAATGATGCCGTGCTGCCAGCGCCGTAATTTGCCACCGCCATAACATGACCTTGCGGTTCGATGGCCAAATGACAAGGACCTTTGCCGCCCGAGGGAACATCGCCGAGAAACGTGAGCATGGAATTTTCACCGATCGCGAAAGTCGCGAGTGATCCTGTGCCATCGGGACGGGCGCCGATCGAATACAACAGCTTTTTGTGAGGGTTGAGGCAAAGAAAACCTGGATCCTTGTAGGTCGCAGCCAGACGCAGGTTGCCAATCGAGCCAGTGGCATCATCAAAATCCACCAAATAAATCCCCTTGCTGTTGCGATCCGTGCGAGTGCCTACGTAACAAGGATGAATCGCTGCCGAGGCATATGCGCCGAGAGCGAGAATGATGATAAAAATTGGTTTCATTAGGAGTGAAAGCCAATCGAAGGACTCGTCTTAGGTCGAGAAAAATCGCATTTTTCGAGCAAAAGTGTGCCTTGCCATCGACTCCCATTCATGTCAAGGTTCTCCCTGAGAACGATTAGTAACCCTTATCCTTTCCCATCATGAGCGAATCTTATTCTACCAATGCCGGCAGCCTCGATCCTCAGGCTGGCTTCACTCCCACTCCATCGGTCTCTCAGGCCGCCCACGATCTGCGTGTAGCGGCGGAAGGAAAGATCAAAGATCTCGCGAGCCAAGCGGGTATGCTGACAGAAAAAGCGCGGGAGAGCGCCTCACAATTCCGCGACATCACCACGGAGAAAGCCGCGCATTTCCGCGAGATTGCTCAAGAGCAGTGGACGGACACACGCGCTCGTGCCCGCGAGGTTCACAGCAGTGCGGAGGAATATGTTCGCCAAAACCCCACCAAGTGCGTCCTCGGCGCTTTGGGCGTTGGTTTTCTGATCGGACTCATCACTCGCCGCTGAGCTGCATAGCATGAGCGAAAAATCCCCAGACCCAGCTGCGAAACCCACAGCCGCTGGGAGCGGTTGGCAATCCGCCTTAGCGGAATTTGTCTCTTCCCGCATCGAATTGATCCGCTTTGAATCCAAGGATGTGGTGCGCTTGTTGGCAGAAAAAACGCGCCACACGGCGATGTTCATCACCTTCTCTGCGTTCGGTTGGTTTTTCTTTTTGGTCGGCCTGATCGGATGCCTGCATCAATTGACGCGCGCGCCCTGGTGGGCCTATGCCATGGGCTTCGGCCTTCTGCACGCCTTGCTTGCTTGGCGCATGGCGGCTCTGCTCAAACGCCCGCAACCACCCGTTTTCCCTCATACCTGCGAAGAATTTCACAAAGATCGTCTATGGATGCAAAGCCTCAAAACGCCGAACTCGAAGAGCTGATCCGCCGCAATGATCTTGCACGACGGGCACTCGCCGATGAGTGGCAGGACGTGCGGCGTCGAATCGATCTGCCCACACGCCTCAGCGATCACATCCGCGGCAACCGCGGTCTATGGTTTGCCGGTTCGGCCGCTCTCGGCCTCGTGGCCAGTTCATGGTTCCGCAAAAAAGCTCCATCCCACCCGAGTGTCACTCCTCCTCGCAAAAGCCTGATCGGCTTGGTTCTCACAAGCGCCTTCACTCTCGCCAAACCCGCGATCAAATCTTGGCTGTGGAGCGAATTTCAAAAACGCTATCTGTCTCGACAGCCCCTCTCCCCCCGCACAGGCGGCATACGCCATTTCCAAGATTGATTTTTCCCCATCGAACTCTACAAACATTCCATGTCACACACCGTTCTCGATCACGTTGACCAATATCTCCGCCTCGGCCAGGAATATGGTTGCTCCGATGTGCACCTCGCCACGGCATATCCACCTGCTTGGAGGCGAAATGGCCAACTCCAGCCGATCTGGGAAGATCACCCGCCACTCACCGAAGAGCAAGCCATGCAACTGGCAAAATCATTCCTCGGGGAAGCAGAATGGAAACGGCTCGATGAAAGAGGCGATGTGGATTTCGCCTACGACAATGGTGAGGGCCGCTTCCGCGCTTCCGTCGTGCGTCAGCGACTCGGGCTCGACATGGTCTTCCGTATCATCAGCACGAATATCCGTAGCATTCAAGACATCGGCCTGCCGATCGATCACATCGTGCCCCTCACCCGTTACCACAATGGCTTGGTGCTCGTGACCGGTTCAGTCGGTTCGGGAAAATCCACCACTCTTGCCGCTTTGATCGACTTCATCAATCGCGATCGCGAGGACCACATTCTCACCCTAGAGGATCCGATTGAGTATGTCTTCGACTCACAAAGCTGCCACGTCAACCAACGCGAAGTCCACTCTCACACCGAGTCGTTTGCCAAGGCGCTGCGTGGAGCTCTGCGGGAAGATCCTGATGTCATCATGGTGGGTGAGATGCGCGACCTAGAAACCATCCAGTTGGCTCTTACCGCTGCGGAAACAGGTCACTTGGTTCTCGGCACCTTGCACACCGGCAACGCTCCACGCACACTGGACCGGATTCTGGACGTATTCCCCACAGATCAGCGCGACCAGATTCGTATCATGGTGTCCGAATCCCTTCGTGGTATCCTCTCCCAACAATTGGTTCCCAAGGCCGATGGATCGGGGCGAGTGCTGGCGCTCGAGCTGCTCGTCAATACGCCGGCCGTGGCAAACTGCATTCGCGAGGGTAAGACCTTCATGCTGCCCGGCGTGATGCAGACCGGCAAAAACGTCGGCATGATCACCATGGATGAATCGCTGCGCAGACTCTACGTGCAAGGCGTCATTACTCCTGACGAATGCCTCTATCGAGCCGAGGACAAGATCCAAATGCGCGCTTTTTTCCAATCCTAATGTTTCACGATTGAATCAACTTTTTCTTATTTCTTTACTTTTTTGACTCATGGCCCGTATCGATGCCTTATTCCAATATCTGGTCGAATCCAAAGGCTCCGACCTTCACCTTTCCGAGGGACAACCGCCGAAAATCCGCGTTCACGGGGGCATTCACGCCGTCCCCGATCAGCCCATACTCACGGGTGAAGATTTTCGCGCGCTGTTGGCCGAAATTTGTGATCCGAAAGCGTTTGAAAAATACCTCAAGAGCGGCGACCTCGACTTCGCTTACGCGATGGACGAGGCATCACGATTCCGCTGCAACTATCTCAAACAAAAGAACGGTCTCGCCGCTGTGTTCCGTCTGATCCCTACGGAAATCATGTCTCTCGAGTCACTGGGCGTTCCCCAAGTGGTCAAAGAGTTCGGACACATGCGCTCCGGCTTGGTGTTGGTCACCGGCCCCACAGGTTCCGGCAAATCGACCACACTTGCGGCCCTACTTGACTACATCAATACCAATTTCGCCCGCCACATTATCACGATTGAGGAACCGATCGAGTTCGTGCATCGCAACAAGCGCTCGATCCTGACACAGCGTGAGGTGCCGATCCAGACGCCATCCTTTGCTGATGGTCTGCGCGCCGCACTTCGGGAAGATGCCGACATCGTTCTCGTAGGCGAGATGCGTGACTTGGAAACCATTTCGCTCGCTCTCACTGCCGCGGAAACCGGCCTTCTGGTGTTCGGCACTTTGCACACGAACAACGCCCGTAAAACCGTGGACCGGATCATCGACGTATTCCCCGCAGATCAGCAATCACAAGTTCGCACCATGCTCGCAGCCTCATTGCGGGGCGTGCTAGCGCAGTTGCTATGCCGTCGTTGCGACAAGCCTGGACGGACCGCAGTGCACGAAATCATGTTCGCCACGCCTGCAGTTTCCGCCATCATTCGTGAGGGTGCCACACAAAAACTCAACGACGTCATCACGGGCGGCAAGAGCGAGGGAATGCAGTTCATGGACGAATCCATCTGGTCCAAACTGCGCGAAGGCATGATTTCTCCGCAAGAGGCATACATGAAGGCCATCGACAAAAACCGCTTCAAGAAATTCCTCCCGCCCGAACTTGCCGCGCTCGGCAATGCTTCCGGAGAAGCACAGGGCGCGCAATGACATGATCTCCACTTCCCGTTGCCTGAGCATGATGCGCGGACTTCCCTCTGTGAGGCAGATTTCCCCTAGCGCTGCTCCTCAGCGTTTTGATATCAAACGATCCCCTGATCTCTCATGAATCGCACCGCTCTGATGCCTGTCATTGGTATGGTCCAGACCTTTTCTCATTGATCGAAAAAAAACGCCCCATGCTCATCATCAATCAGGAACCTGTCGATCCATCGCTAATCGAAGATGCCTTTCAACGCATCAAGACCACAGCGGAAATGCTCACTGATGTTTCCTGTTGCGAACGTGATGAGGAGTTTTTCGCCCAAGCAGAAAAGGAAGTCATCGATGGAATCCTTCTCGCCCAGGAAGCAGAAAAACGCCATCCCAAGCTCGACGAGGCAGAAGTAAAAACCGCCATGGAAGCCGCCCTTCGCCAGTGGCGTGAGAACGGCGCATCGTGGGAACTCATCGAAAAACATCACGCGCAAATCCACCAAGAGACGACAGCCGCCTTGCGGATGGAGCGCTTTACGCAGGATCTCTTTGCGGACATAGGTGAACCCACGGATCGGGAGCTAGAACACTATTACCAAGAGCACCAGCAAGAATTTTTCCAGCCACCGGCGGTGCACGCTCTGCACCTGTTGCGTTTTCCCGATCACGCTCATCCGTGGCATGTGTATCGCGAATTGCTGGTGCTGCGACAGCAAGTGATGGAAGGTGCGGACTTCGCCACGCTCGCGCGTGAACATACCGAAAAACACAACAAGGAAATCGATCTCGACTGGATCACCATGGAGCGGATTCTGCATCCGTTTGAAGCAATTTTGTTTTCTTTGAGAGAAAAGGAAATCAGTCCTATCATCAGTCACGATAACGCGTTGCACCTCGTCTACCCTCTCGAAATCCGACCAGCTGTTCAGCTCGGACTTGAGGAAAAATCCGAAGAAATTCGGCAACGCCTGCTACTAGAAAAAAAACAAGGCGTGCTGCGTGAATTGGCAATGTCGCTGCGCAACTGTGCCCTCATCGAAAGGAGCGAAGACTCCTGATTCGCTAGGCTGTGAGCGTTCGACGGCGCAATAATACCCCATACTTGGGACTGAACAACCAACTTAACAAAAACAATAGACCGAGCACCATCACAATGGCAGGCCCCGATGTGAGATGCAAGGGCACGGAAATGATCACTGCCATCACAGCCCCCACCGCCCCCAGAACACCACCGCCCCAGAACAATGCCGAAGTACGATCGGTAAAGAGTGAAATTGTCGCCGCAGGCGTCACCAAAAGACCCACCGATAAGACGCATCCCACAGCCTGCAGCGATGCCACCAAAGACATGACCATCAAGGCAAACAGCAGATACTGCACGAAACGCACCGGCACTCCCTGCGCCGCGGCGACGTTCGGTTCAAACAAGGCCACCAGAATGGGACGCATGAAAAGATTGGCCAGCACGAGGGTCAGGACGCCTATGCCGAACACGGTCCAGAGATCCGCGTTGGATACCGCGTTGATGTCACCGAACAGCCAATGCTCGAGCTCCTGGCGAACGCCGAGTCGCGGCAGCAAGGCCACACCACCTGCAAAGGCGGAGGTGTAAAGTACCGCGAGAGCCGTCCCCTGCGCAACGCGGTTGCCACGCGAGATCGCCACGGATCCCAAGCCCACGATCAAGGCCGCGATCAGAGCACCAAGAAACGCATTCAGCTGCGTAAGCGCTCCAGTGATCATGATCGCCACCGCAATGCCAGGCAACATCGTATGAGAAAGTGCGCTGACCGACAGAGCCGTGCGGCGAAGGATCACGAAACCGCTAAAAAAACCGTTGGTAAAGCCGACTAGGGCCGCTGCTGCCAGCGCCCTTTGAAAAAATGCATGATCGAGCATGTCCCACATCGTTCCGTGACTGTAGCAAAATGAGCCGAGCAAGCAAGCAAACATGAAGTTTGCTATGGGCTCATCCAAGCATTCACGCATCCAACAAATGAAGGAACATCGGTAGGATTTTGAGGAAAAGAGAATTTTTTCCCCCACGAGCGAGCTGATCGCCGATCAGCGTGCCGCAGTCATCACTACCCGCAGGAGCGAGTGAATCCGTGACATGATCCCCGATGCTCAGACGCATGTGAAGATGGGAAGCTGCCGCGGCGCGCGCGATCACGATTTCCAATCCACCTCCGGCAATGACAAGAGCCCCCAGCGGCGCCGATGTTTCATCGGCCACCAATGTGACCTTAACTGGCTCACCTGTTTTTCGCTCCAAAGAAATCCCCTGCTTGTTGCCATTCTGCCTCGCCAGCACCAATTGCAACTCCATGCCTTGTCGCCAGCCAGCCTGTGTGGCCAACCAAGCAAGAAGTTGCAACGCGGAATTGCGATACTGCGGGTGATACGTGATTTTCACTTCATCCACATGCGGCAAAGCCTTTTGCGCAAGCGGATCATCGAACATCGATGCCACCGCCAAACGGAAGTGGTAGGTGCGGGTCCACGCGAGGTCCTGCACCACCAGCACGCGACCGGAGGAAATCGCATCTTCGATCACACGGAACGACACCAACGGATTTTCCCAATCACTGCTATCGAAAACAAACCGATCGATGACCGAATAGAGCCGTTCCTCGAAAATAGAAGAAAGCTCACCCTGCCACCAGAGGATCAGGGGAAGGTCACTCGTAAGATGGGCGAAAACGGTATTGCGCAAGCGACCCTTTGACACACCGGTGAGAGAAAAAGAAATCTGCTCGCAGCACACAGATTTTTTACCACCGCTGAGATGGCAATGGGCAGTGATCCACGCACGGATGGAAGCATCTTTCACCTCGCGGTTCATTTCCACCAGCAGCGCCCGGCAGGCATGCTCTCGTGTGAGTTCGCGCACGATGGCCGAGTTCCTGTCAAGCGATCCCTGTTTTTCCGAATACACGCAGAGATTGATCAGGCAGGCATTGGTGCGCGCCTCATCCTGCGCCCACAATTGCCGCAAGGCCTTGTGAATGTTGTCCACGGCCACTTCCTGCCCTAACTCCGGATCCATTGTGAAATGACTCATACGAACCTTCGTTAGATTCTACGCCAGTGGTTGCCATCTTCGTGAAGAAGATCGTCTGCCTCTTTCGGTCCCCATGCGCCCGCAACGTATTCCGCCATCGGAATGGCAACTCCACTCTGGTGCCAGGCCTGCTCGATGCAATCGATGAATTTCCATGCCTCCTCCACTTCATCGCGTCGCGCGAACAAGGTGGCATCACCGGCAATGGCGTCCAACAAGAGTCGTTCGTAGGCTTCAGGGCTGGGTTTGCCAAAGCTGGTACTGTATTGAAAGTCCATCTTTACCGGCTCAAGGCGCAGGCTCGTGCCAGGAATCTTGGAAATCATCCGCAGAGAAATCCCCTCATCAGGCTGAATGCGGATCGCAAGCACATTGCCGCCTGTGGCATTCATCGAAGCTGTGTTGAACAGCACGCCCGGCGGCGACTTAAAATGCACGGAAATTTCCGTCGCCTTTTTCGGCAATTGTTTGCCCACGCGGATGTAGAAGGGCACACCACTCCAGCGCCAGGTATCGATCATCAGGCGCAGGGCGACATAGGATTCCGTCATCGATTCGGGATCGACGCGGTCTTCCTCGCGATAACCCGGCACCACCTTCCCGCTGACACTGCCCTTGGTGTATTGCGCACGCACCACATTCGCAGCGACTTTTTCTGGTGTGTCCCACTTGCGCAGCGAACGGATGACTTTGACTTTTTCATCGCGCACACCATCGGCACTGAGATCCGTAGGCGGCTCCATAGCGACGAGGCTGAGCAACTGTAGCAAATGGTTTTGCACCATGTCGCGCAGCGCGCCGGACTTGTCGTAATAGCCGCCACGTCCGCCCTCCATGCCAAGATTTTCTGAACAGGTGATCTGCACTTGTTCAATGTATCGGCTGTTCCAGAGAGGCTCGAAAATGGCATTGGCGAAACGCAGCACCATCAGGTTTTGCGCGGTTTCTTTCCCAAGATAATGATCGATGCGATAGGTATCTCGCTCATGAAAGGTCTGATTGACCACTTGATTCAGATGCTGCGCGGTGCTGAGGTCCGTGCCAAAAGGTTTTTCTACAATCACGCGAGACCAGCAACCTTCTTTTGCCTGATTGAGGCCTGACTGCTTCAAATGAGAGAGAATATCGTCAAAAAATTCTGGAGCGCTGGCGATATAAAACAATCGATTGCCCTTGCCACCGCGATCCCGATCAATCTCATCAAGGGTGTCAGCAAGACGGCGATAGCCATCCGCGTCGGTGAACTCGCTCTGATGATAATGGATGTTGGGGGCGAACGAAGCCCAGACTTCATCGTCGTGCCCATTGCGCGAGACCTTACGGTTCAATTCCTCAAGACCTTGACGAAAAACATCATCGGATTTTTCACGGCGGGCAAAGCCGATGATTTTGACTCCGGGCGGAAGTTCTCCATCGAGTGCTAGATTGTACAGTGCGGGCACCAATTTGCGGTGGGTCAAATCTCCGGTCGCACCGAAAATCACCACCGTGCATGGCTCGGGGCGGGTGCGTGATACCAAATCTTCTCGAAACGGATTGCTCATGGGCGGGAGGAGAGTTCACCGCAAAGTTGCGCGGCATGAAAGCAGAAATTGTGTTCGTATGGGGAAAGTTGCTCCTGAGCGGGGCAGCCCTCGTCAAAACGAATAACGCAGATTGATCGCGCTGAAGGGCGCAGTTTCCAAATCCTCATCTTTGATCACGCGATGATTCGCGTCCTGCAATTCCACTTCTCCCGACAGGTTGACGCCACCTCTTAACGAGAGAGTCAGATGATCGGTAAGTTGATAGATGACCGATGCCGCTGTCTGCCAGCCATTGATGTTGACGCGATTGACCGCCGAATCGTCAAGATCCCAAGCCCCGCCACTCGGGTAGGCGCTGAGGCTGAGAGTCAGTCGCTCCGTAGCATGCCATCCGATGACTGCGAATGGCGGTGTCATTTGCACGATGAAAGGCTCACACTTCCAGATGAAACCCAAGGCCGGTACGATCATGTTGTCATCCGCCGCATAACGACCAAACACCCCACCAGCCAGGCTGAGATTCTCTTGGACACGATAGTTGATCAGCCCGAGCCCCGTGAACTCAACATCATCCCATGAGATACCACGAAAATCCGTGCCCAGCCCTGGTGTGACAAATCCCAGCGCCGACCAAGGATTGTTTTCCGGCCTCCATGCCACCGTGATCTGAGCCTCTAAGGTATGCAGCGTCTCATCTTGCAAGCCGCCAAATTCATGAAAATCCACATCCGTGAGCGCGTAGCCGATGGATCCCGCGACCAGAAAATCGCCCCACTTCTTCGCCACGATAGGAGCGATCGTGCGCAACTCCATGAAATCAAGGCCGCCCGGCTGACTTTGAAATTCTTGATGATCCACGACCGACAGGTCTGCCACGAAGCCCGGTTGCCCGAAACCAAAGGCCGCGGGGTCGATCATGCCCATGCGTTTCTCACGACTGGGTGGCTGCAAAATTTCCTCTGACTTAGCGAACAAGGGCGATGACAAAAAACAGAAACCAAGAGACAGAAACAAGGGAATGGCTTTCATAAATTCGTGAAGCAACGGCGAAACATACAGCAAATGGCGAGGGCAGCAACCAACAAAAAAGCCCCCGCATGAAACCATGCGGAGGCTTTGCAAATAGAGCCTTCGATTACTCGCCTTGCGGCACAGGCATGGGGAATCCGCCAGGGGCAGGCGCGGGAGCATCTTCGATGCCCACCAATTCCAATTCAAAAATCAACGCGCTATTGGGTCCCAGATCTGCGCTACCACGTTGTTCACCGTAAGCGAGCTCGGCGGGGATGAACAGTTTCCATTTAGCGCCAATCGGCATGGTGGTGATGGCTTCTTTGAATCCGGGGATGACCTGAAGAGTCATCGGCACGGGCTTGCCTTCGGGTGATTTATCGAACTCGGTGCCATCGATGAGAGTGCCGCGATAGTTCACAAGAAACTGCTTGTTGTCTTCCGCACCTTCTTTCGCGGGTTCGTATTTTTTATCGCCACCCTTGGTCAGTACTTCATACTGGAGTCCACTCTTGGTAGTGGTGACTTCCTTGCGTTTGCCGTTCTCGGCCAGAAAAGCCTTACCCGCAGCGAGATTCTTAGTGGACAACTCCTTTTCACGGGATTCCATCAAGGACTGCAATGCCATCATCGCAGTCTGGATGTCTTTCTCAGCAACTTCAGGTTCTTTGCCCGCCATCGCACTCATGAATCCTTTGACAAACTCGGCACTGTCAATGTCCGCCGAGTTGATCCCGAAACGACCGACTTGTTGAGCGAACTGACGACCGTTTTGAAAACCGAAACCGTAGGAGGTATTTTTTTTCACTTGGTCAGGTGCCATAGCAGGAGCAGCTGGTGCGGCAGGAGCCGTTGCGGGTGCTGCGGGTGCATCTTGAGCATTGAGCAGCATGGAAGTAGCGAGCATCAGCGCGCCGGTGATAGGGAATGACTTCATTTCAGTGGTTAGATGGTTGCTCCAGCAAGCTAGGCATTCAATGAGGCTTGTCGAGAGCAAAAAGCTTGATTTTTCGTCACATGCGAACACTCCGTTTTGCGCCGTGACTTTCCGCTTTGTCTGCTTTCACCCTTGCCACAAGCGTAAAGAACTGATTGCCTCGCGCGTCACCCAACTATCACCATGAAAATCGTCGTCGCATACTCAGGAGGTCTTGATACCTCGGTTCTTCTCAAATGGCTCAAGGCCAAGTACAACGCGGAAATTATTGCCTACTGTGCGGATGTCGGCCAGGCCGAGGAACTCGACGGACTTGAGCAAAAGGCCCTCACCACCGGTGCCAGCAAGTGCTTCATCGGCGACCTCAAGGAGGAATTTGCCCGCGACTACATTTTCCCCATGATCCAAGCTGGCGCCATTTATGAAGGTCGCTATATGCTGGGCACTTCGATCGCCCGTCCTTGCATCGCCAAGGGCATGATCGACTGCGCCATAGCCGAAGGCGCGGACGCGATTGCTCACGGCGCTACCGGCAAGGGCAATGACCAAGTGCGTTTCGAGCTGTCGATGGCATCGCTCGCTCCACACATCAAGTGCATCGCACCATGGCGCGATGCCACCTTCCGCAAGGACTTTCCAGGTCGTGCAGAAATGATCGCCTATGCCGAGGCGAACAACATTCCCATCAAGGCATCGATGAAAAAGCCCTACTCGATGGATCGTAATTTACTACACATCTCCTTCGAGGCAGGGATGCTAGAGGACCCTTGGTATGACGCCACCACTCCCGCAGATCGTGAGATGTATGTGCTTTCCACTTCCCCTGAGGATGCTCCCGACAAGGCAGAGTATGTCGAAATTCTTTTCGAAAAAGGCGATGCCATCGGCCTGCGTTGCGAGGGACTTGCCGGTATCGTCACCGAACTGAAAGACGCCACGCCCACCGGCGAGTGCGATGGCTACACTCGATTCACACCGTATGGCATCATGCGAGTGCTGAATTTCCTTGGTGGCAAGCACGGCGTGGGTCGAGTAGACATTGTGGAAAATCGTTTCGTCGGCATGAAGTCGCGCGGTGTCTATGAAACACCCGGCGGCGCGATCCTGCTCGCCGCCCATCGCGATCTGGAGGCTCTTACCATGGACCGCGAGGCAATGTTCATGCGCGATTCGTTGATCCCCAAATACGCGCAACTCGTTTACAACGGCTTTTGGTTTGCACCAGAGCGCGAAGCCATCCAAGCGCTCGTCACCAACACACAACAAACCGTTAGCGGCGAAGTGCGCGTGAAGCTGTACAAAGGCAATATCATGAATGCCGGACGTCGTTCGCCCTTCTCACTATACTCCGAGGCCGTGGCAACCATGGAAGGTGGTCAAGAAGAAGCCTACAACCAAGACGACGCCACCGGCTTCATTGCCCTCAATGGCTTACGCTTGAAAGCTTCCGCTCGTCAGAAGCAGTCTTGAGATGAGCACCGGTCGGATCTGTCCCATGCGGCAGATCCGACTGACTCTACAGTCCCCATTGCTCAGGCAACGCGGTGCGAGGCCTGTCCGTCAGAATTTCTGGATCACCATCCGTGATGAGCACTGTGTGTTCAAAGTGAGCCGAAGGTCTGCGATCTTCGGTGATCACCGTCCAACCATCTGAAAGGATTTTCACATACGGAACTCCTGCATTGACCATAGGCTCGATGGCCAAGGTCATTCCGGACTCAAGGATGGGCGTTTTGCCCTGTGGACGATAATTCGGCACCTGCGGCTCCTCATGAAGATCACGACCTACGCCATGGCCTACAAACTCGCGTACGACAGAAAACCCGCGAGGTTTCACATACTCCTCCACCGCACCGCATAGGTCAGCAAGACGAGTGCCAGCGCGGGCATGGGCGATGGCTTCATACAAGGACTGCTCGGTGGCAACCAGAAGCCGCTTGGTTTCCTCGGAGATCTCACCCACAGCCACTGTAAGAGCATTGTCACCGATCCAACCGTTCTGCACAATGCCCACATCGAGACTGACGATATCGCCGGGCTGAATGATGCGAGCGCTGCCGATCCCGTGCACCACCTCCTCGTTGAGAGAAATGCATGTGTAGGCAGGAAAACCACGATAACCGAGAAAAGCGCTTCGGCATCCTCGCAACTTCATCAACTCGCCTGCAAATTGGTCGACCTCTCGTGTCGTCTTTCCAGGCTCGATGAATGCCGCTACTTCTTGCAAGATGGCCGATGCCGTTTGACACGCCGTGCGCATCAAATCGATTTCGCGGCCCACTTTGATGCGGATCTTGTTGCGTTTTGCCATAACAATCACTTGTCTCAAAAAGACAAGCCACGCTCGGAAGCGCAGCTTGCCAAAACAACATGCGTCACATGTTCGATCAACCTTTGATGATCCAAGCGGCCGCACCCACGATGGTGAAGATGGCAATCACCACCCAGAGGAAAATCAATACCGAACTGGATGCCGCAGAACCGCTTTGCTGCAGGCGATCATAGCGTCCTTTGAGTTTACCCTTGCGAAGGAAACCATCGTAGTGACGTTGGAGCAATTGCGTTTCCACTTGGCGCATCACATCAAGGACCACACCCACAAGAATGAGGAGCGAGGTACCACCGAAGAACTGAACGATAGGCGAGTTCTTGTCGATGTTCATCAGGAGTGCCACACCCGAGGGCAGCACAAAAATTGCTGTGAGGAAAATCGCACCAGCGAAAGTCAGACGCGTCATGGTGAAGTCAAGAAACTCCCCTGTGGGCTTGCCTGGACGCACTCCAGGGATGTAGCCGCCATTGCGTTTGAGATCCTCTGCGATTTGAGAAGGCTGGAACATGGTAGCCACCCAGAAGTAGGAGAAAAAGAAAATCCCCACACCACCCAACGTGTAAAACAACCATCCCTGACCCACCGCTTGCTGAAGCTTGATCGACCATGGTTCACGGCTGATCCATTGCAAGACGATGCCCGGAAGCGTAATCACGGCCGATACGAAAATGATGGGCATCACACCAGAGTAATTCACCTTCAAAGGAAGATACTGCGTTTGTCCGCCGAACTGCTTCTTGCCCACGACACGCTTGGCGTATTGAACCGTGATCTTGCGCTGGGCCTGGGTAATCGAAATTACCGCCGCAATCACAAAGACAAGGAACGCCAGCATGAAGACCAGCTTCAATGCAATGAAAGGATTAGCATCCACACCCGTGGTGAACATTTTCCAAGCCAAAACCAGAGCGCCGGGCAGAGCGGAAATGATATTGACCATGATGATGATGGACGTGCCGTTGCCAATCCCCCGCTCCGTCATCTGATCACCGATCCACATCAACAACATCGTTCCCGATACGATGGTCATCAACGAGAGAGCATGCCAAGCAAAGCTCGGATTGGGAACGAGCTGTCGACCGTTCATCACCTGCTCGATGCCACTCATCAATCCACGAAGCTGCTCCGGATGAGTCAACGTGGCGGTTAGGAAATACCCCTGCACCAACGCAATCAGCAAAGCAAGATAACGCGTGTATTGGGTGATTTTCTGACGGCCGCCCTCCTCGCGCGATAGCTTGGACAACTTGGGAACCACAGCGGTCATCAACTGCACCATGATGGATGCAGAAATGTATGGCATGATGCCAAGTGCGAAAATACCCGCCTGCTGGAGCGCACCGCCCGAGAACACCGTAAGCATGGCGGTCAAAGGATTCCCCGTGCCACCATCGCTCTTCGCCATGTGCTTCGTCCACTCATCGAGAAGACCCGCATCCACCCCAGGAAGAGTAATGTGGGCTCCAAGACGCACAATGACGATCATCGCCAGGGTGAAGAGAATGCGGTCCCGCAGTTCTGGGACACGCCATGTGTTAACAAATGCAGAGATCATAGACTGAATGTAAGAAAAAGTTACCGTGTGACTGGAAACACAGCGAGGAAGTGCTCAAGCACTTCCCCACAGGAACGTAATTGTTTTCCGGATGCGAGGAGAATGCGATTAAGCTGGCTGGATGGTGCCGCCGGCTTTTTCGATCTTCTCACGAGCCGTTGCACTGACATGAGCAAACTGCAAAGTCAGGCTCTTGGTCAGATCCCCGTGACCGAGGATTTTTACGTGATCGTAACGACCATTGACGATGCCGCAGCTGCGAAGAACTTCCTCGTTGATCACAGCACCATTGTCGAAGTTTTCCTCGAGAGTGGCGACGTTGACGCCGAACACCTTGGTTTTGTAATCGAAGTTGTTGAAGCCGCGCTTGGGCAGACGACGGTGCAATGGCATCTGTCCACCTTCGAAGCCTACGCGGACCGTGCCGCCGGAGCGGGCTTTCTGACCTTTGTTGCCTTTGCCGGAGGTTTTGCCGTGACCGGAGCTTTCACCGCAACCAAGACGCTTAACGCGATGCTTGGATCCGGCATTGGGAGATAATGTGTGAAGTTTCATGTCCTACTGGATGGTGTGAAGTTAGATCGCTTTCGCGGCGACTTTTTTGCCGCGTGAGCTGAGGATGGTTTCGCGGGTGCGAAGACCGGAGAGAGCCTTGATGGTGGCTTTGACCACGTTGGCATGATTGGAGGAACCCATCGACTTCGCAAGGATGTCCTTGACGCCTGCTGCTTCGCAGACGGCGCGGACACCGCCACCTGCGATGATACCCGTTCCGGGAGAAGCTGGCTTGAGGAGCACTTTGCCACCACCGAACTCGGCATAGACCTCGTGAGGCACGGTGCCATTGACAATCGTAACGGTCGTCATGTTCTTACGAGCGGCGAGTCCGCCTTTTTTGATGGCATCGGATACCTCCTTCGCTTTACCAAAACCGAGGCCTACTTTGCCTTCCTTATCGCCGCACACGACGAGTGCGGAGAAACTGAAGCGACGACCACCTTTCACCACTTTAGCGCAGCGGTTGATGAACACCACTTTTTCCGATAGACCGTCATCCACATCGGGACGGCGATCATCGCGTCGTGGACCACGGTTGTTGCCACCTTGGCCACCACGCTGGAAACCGCCTTGGCCGCGGCGTTGATCAAAACCACCAGAGTTGGCCACGGGACCGAGAGCGTTATCGGCAGCGGGAGTTTCGGGAGAAACGGGAGTGTCAGAGTCTGTTACCATAAAAAATGTGCGAATTAGAATTGGAGACCGGCTTCCCGGGCGGCTTCGGCAAGAGCTTTCACTTTGCCATGATAGATGTGACCGCCACGGTCGAAGACCACGGCACCGATGTTGGCAGCCTTAGCGCGCTCGGCGATCAAGGCGCCGATGTTGCGGGCGCATTCGACGTTGGCCTGGGCCTTCTCGGATGCCTTGTCCAAAGTGGACGCGGAAACCAAAGTGCGGCGGGCAACATCGTCGATGATTTGAGCGTAAACGTGCTGGTTGGAGAAATACACAGCGAGGCGTGGGCGACTGGCGGTGCCAGTTACCTTGCGGCGAATGCGCTTGTGAACGCGCTGCCGGATTTCTTTGCGATTGATCGTACTCATGTAATGAAAAATGTGTTAGAGTGAATGACGAATGGTTATTTGCCGACGGATTTACCTTCCTTGCGACGAACATGTTCGCCCACGTAACGGACGCCTTTGCCTTTGTAGGGCTCAGGCGGATAGTATCCGCGAACCTCAGCAGCAAATTGACCGACCATCTGTTTGTCGATCCCTTCCACCTTGATCTTGGTGTTATCCGTAACAGTAACGGTGAGACCATCGGGGATGGGATGAAGCAGTGGGTGAGAGCGACCGAGCGAAAGATCGAGGTCCTTCCCTTTGACCGCAGCACGGAAACCCACGCCTTGAATTTCCAAGTCCTTGACGAAACCTTTGGAGACTCCGTTGATCATGTTGTTAACGATCGCACGAGCGGTGCCGTGGAGGGCGCGCAACTGGCGCGAGGTCTCCGAGGTCCGGGTTACGGTCAACTTGTTGTCCTCGTTGCTCAGCTCAATACCAGCTGGCAAGGTGAAAGCGAGTTTGCCTTTCGGACCCTCGACGGTAACAACGCCACCTTCGTTCTTCACGGTGACTTTTTCTGGCAATGTGATAGGTTTAACTCCTACGCGTGACATAAATGTATGTAGTTAGTGGGTTAGAGGATTACCAGACGATGGCGAGTAGTTCTCCGCCGAGTTTTTCACGCTTGGCGCGAGCTCCGGTCATCACACCTTTCGAAGTCGAAAGGATGGAGATACCCAGGCCGGACATGACGCGTGGAATTTCGTCGGAACCAACATAGTTGCGGCGGCCAGGCTTGGAGACGCGCTTGAGTCCGGTGAGGACAGGGCGGCCATCAACAAACTTGCCTTTGACTTTCAGGGTGGGGAATCCGTCGGTAGTGACGACTTCATAGCTCCAGACGTAGCCCTCCTCCTGGAGGATTTTGGCGATATCTGCTTTGATGCGCGAGTAAGGCGCGGTGAAGACTTCGTTGCCGGCACGGCTTGCATTGCTGAAGCGTGTCAAGAAGTCGGAAATGGGATCGGAAAGAACGGCCATAAAAAGTTTCTGGTAAAATGTTAGGCTTGGGCTGCTTCAGGGGTTTCGCTATCGGATTCACGCTTATTTTCGCGGAATGGCATGCCCAAAGCTTTGAGCAATTCGAAGCCTTCTTTATCAGTCGGGGCAGAAGTGACGAAAATCAGGTCAAAACCAATGTTGCGTTTGATTTGATCGATTTCAATTTCTGGGAAAATCGATTGATCGGGCACTCCCATCGCGTAGTTGCCACGTCCATCGAAAGACTTGTAGGGAATACCACGGAAGTCGCGGATGTTCGGAGCGGTGATGTTGATGAAGCGATCGAGGAACTCCCACATGCGGGTTCCGCGCAGAGTAACGCGAGCACCGAGGGGCTCATCAGCGCGCAATTTAAAGTTCGCCACAGCTTTGCGGGAAAACGTGATCGATGGCTTCTGGCCAGTGATTTTGGCGATTTCGTTCACGGCATCCTCTACCGCCAGTTTGCGGTCAGGGGCTTTGCCCATGCAGGATGTCACCACGATTTTTTCGAGGCGAGGAACAGCATTCGGGTTGGTGTAACCCAATTTCTCCTTGAGAGCCGGTATGGCTTTCTCGCGGTAGTGTTGTAGTAGTCTTGGTGTGCTCATATGTTTGGTTTTAGCGGGTCAGCGCATTTTGTGATGCTTGCGCTTAAGCGCGGGCGAATGGCTTGGTCGTTCCTGGAGAACAACCGGATCCATTTAGCCCAGTTTCTTTACGTTAGAAATGTGGATGGGTGCGTCCTGATTCAACAGGCCGCCATCAGGATTGGCTTCCGATTTGCGGGTGGCTTTCACCACCGTACGGGTATCACCAACGATAACGGTGCCCTTTTTCGCATTGACGGCGAGAACTGTTCCGGTTTTGCCTTTGATGGCCACGCTGCCGGTGATGATCTGCACTTGGTCGCCTTTTTTGACGTGTGTTTTGATTTTGCTCATGGACGGGAGAGGTGTGTAGGGTTAGACGACTTCGGGTGCAAGCGAAACAATCTTCATGAAGGATTTTTCGCGAAGCTCACGGGCCACAGGGCCAAAGATGCGGGTTCCGCGAGGATTGTTGTCTTTGTCAATGATGACAATGGCGTTGGTATCGAAGCGGAGAACCGAGCCATCGGCGCGGCGGATCGGAGCGCTGGTGCGAACCACCACAGCCTTCACCACGGATCCTTTTTTCACCGAAGCGGTTGGGATCGAATCGCGGATGTGTGCTGTGATCACATCGCCCACGTGAGCGAAGCGGGTGCGCTTGCCAATGACGCCGATCATTTTGGCGGTTTTCGCGCCGGTGTTGTCGGCTACGACTACGGAAGATTCCATCTGGAGCATGAGTCAATAAAAGTGTTGGAGGTGAGTAACCGTGAGATTGGGATTAGTGGGAGAGGATGGAGTCGAGTGCCCAGCGCTTCAGTTTTGAAGTCGGGCGGGATTCCACGATGCGAACTTTGTCGCCGACCTTGGCTTCGCCTTTTTCATCGTGCACATAGAATTTCTTCGTTTGCTTGATGATCTTGTTGAAACGTGGATGCGGCACGCGGGCTACGTATTCGACGACGATGGTTTTGTCCATCTTGTCGGATACAACGAGACCGACGCGGGTTTTGCGTTTGCTGGTGGAAGGTGTGGTGGCGGAGTCGCTCATAAAATCGAAGAGTCAGAAGTGATAGAAATTACGCCTTGGCTTTGCGTTCGGCGAGGATGGTGAGCAGCTTGGCATTCTCGCGGCGGATGGCGCGGACGCGTGCTGGATTTTCCAGGGCACCCGTTGCTTTTTGCAACTTGAGGTTGATGCCCTCGACTTTGAGGTCGCGGATGCGGCGATTGATTTCGTCAACCGACAATTCGCGGAGATCTTTGGATTTGGTGGTAGCCATAAGTGCGTAAAGTAAATGAATTATGCGTGGGGGTTGCGGACAACGAAACGAGTAGGTATGCCGAGCTTGTAAGAAGCGAGGCGCATGGCTTCGCGTGCTTGCGATTCTGGCACACCAGCGATCTCGAACAACATGTTGCCGGGACGGAGCACGGCGACCCATGCCTCGACGGAGCCTTTACCTTTACCCATCCGTGTTTCGGGGGGACGTGCGGTGATCGATTTGTGAGGGAATACGCGGATCCAGACTTTTCCTTTCCGTTTCAGGAAACGGTTGATCGCGATACGACAGGCTTCAATCTGGCGGTTGGTCATCCAGCCGCGGTCGAGAGCTTGCAGACCGAAATCGCCGAAGGCTACGGTGGTTCCGGAAGTGGCATTTCCTGCGCGAGATCCGCGGAAGGATTTGCGGAACTTGGTTCTTTTGGGCATCAAAGGCATAACAGTGTCCTCCTAAAATTGGTGTGTAATTGATAAAGTAGTAAGTAAGAATCGATTAGCGGCGCTCGCCACCACGATTGTTGTCGCGGCGATCACCGCCACGGTTATTATCGCGGCGCTCGCGGCGTTCGCGTGGGGGACCACCAGCGCCGGAACGACCATCGTCTTCCTTGCGGTTGATCCAGCACTTGACACCAATGATGCCGTAAAGAGTGCGCGCCTCGGCAAAGCCGTATTCGATAGGCACGCGCAGAGTTTGAAGAGGCACTTTGCCTTCACGATACCACTCGGCACGGGCAATGTCAGCGCCGCCGAGTCGACCGGCACAACGGACGCGGATGCCCTCGGCACCGAATTCCATGGCAGTCTGAATGCAGCGCTTCATCGCACGGCGGAAAGAAACACGTCGCTCCAGCTGCTGGGCGATGTTTTCCGCCACCAATTGTGGTTCCAGCTCGGGCTTGCGGATCTCGACGATGTCGATTTTCACCTGGGCACCACCACAGATTTTAGAAATCTCATTGGTCATGCGCTCGATCTCCGTGCCTTTGCGACCGATGATCAGACCGGGACGCGCAGATTGCAGGGTCACGCGAACGGAGTTCCACGCGCGCTCGATGATCACCTTGGCAATCGCTGCGAATTGGAGGTTCTTCTTGACATACTCGCGCACAGCGAGGTCTTCATGAAGCTTGTTGGCATAATCTTTGCCAGTGGCAAACCACTTGGAGCGCCAGTCTTTATTGACGGCGAGGCGGAAGGCGATCGGATTGACTTTTTGTCCCATAATTGAATGAAGTTAGAGTGTGTGAGCTTATTCGCCGGCTTTGGCGACCTTGGCCTTTTTCGCAGGTGCTGCGGCGTCGGTCAGGGTGATGAAAATGTGACTGGTAGGGCGGCGAATGGCGCCTGCGGAACCTTTAGCGCGGGGCTTGAAACGCTTGAGAGCAGGACCGATGCCGATGGTAGCTTCCTTGATCGTCAATGAATCTGCATCCAATTTGAAATTGTGCTCAGCGTCAGCCATGGCTGTCTTGAGGGTTTTGCCAATCAACTGTGCCGCTTTTTTCGGCGTGAAGTTGAGGATATCCATGGCGCTGCTTGCTGGCAGGCCTTGAATGGCGCGGGCGACGTCGCGCGCTTTCTTCGGCGAGAGACGAACGTATTTTGATGTGCTTTTGACTTCCATGGTCGTAGGATCTTGGGATGGGCCGTGAGGCTTATCGTTGTGGTTGTGTTTCGAGAAGGATGGTGTCGCCGAGGCGAACTGTTTCGTTAGAGGGATCAAGTTGTTCGACAAAAGCGCCAGCGACATTCTTGCGAACATCAGCAATGATCGCTTTGCCGTAAGGGCGTTCGCCGCGCAGAATTGTGTAGGTCATACCAATGCGGCAATTTTGGTTTTGGCCGATATTGACGACCAGCAGACCGCTTTCCGCATCGATGCTCACCACCTGCGCGCGATGAAGCGAGCCGGTTTTGACATCGGGGCGGGGTTTATGGCGCAGACCTAGCGCGGCGTCAAGCTCGCGAATGGAAGTTTCCAAGCGAAGACGAGCATCGGGATCGGCAACCACTGCTTGGCGCACGAAGTCCTGAGTATGTCCAGCGAGTGCCATGGCCGCTTTTTCGGTCGCTTCAATGCGCTCCTGGAGCAATTGAATTTCCGCAGCAGCTTGGACCAGACGATCATCACCGCCGTCGAGCAGGTTTTTGCCGAGGGCCTCGAGACGTTGTTTGATCTGCGAGAGCTGCTGGGCTGCATCCTGTTCGCCGCGTTTGGCCTCGATGACCGTGCCGGCGAGCACTTCGTTTTGTTTGCGGAGCTTGGCCATTTCCAAGCGCAAGGTATCGGTTTCGGAGAGCGTAACGCCTTCGCGCACATCTTGTGCTGAAGCCACAGCAATCCCCGCGCCCAACCCGAAGGTGGCGAGTGCGAGGAGACGCATGGTGTGACTGAGCTGCATGATCGTGCGTGAAAAAATCGATTACTTCTTACCGATACCGCCGTGTGCCTTGAAGATGCGAGTTGGGGCAAACTCACCGAGTTTGTGACCCACCATGTTTTCCGTTACGTAGACGGGCACGAAAGTCTTGCCATTGTGCACGGCAAAGTTGTGACCGACGAAATCAGGGGTGATCATGGACTTGCGGCTCCAGGTTTTGATCGCCTTGTATTCACCGGTAGCGGCGACGGCATCAATTTTAGCGAGGAGCTTTTGGTCAACGAAAGGACCTTTTTTCAATGAGCGAGGCATAGAGTCTGTGTGTTAAAGTGAAAAGAGATTACTTCTTGGGACGAGGCGATACGATGAAGACCGAGCTGGCTTTCTTCTTGTTGCGGGTCTTCTGACCTTTGGCATGACCCCAAGGGCTGAGGAGGTGCTTGCGACCACCACCGGACTTCGAGCGACCCTCACCACCACCGTTCGGGTGGTCGACAGGGTTCATGGTCATACCGCGGACGGTAGGACGAACGCCCATCCAGCGAGTGCGACCGGCCTTACCGGAGACTTCGTTCATGTGCTCGCGGTTACCGACCTGACCGATGGTGCAGAGGCAGTCTTCGTGGAAGCGACGAATCTCACCGGAAGGCATTTTCACAAGACCAAAACCGGATTCACGGTTGGAAAGGATGGCCTGCTGGCCCGCAGCACGAGCTACTTTGCCACCCGAACCGGGAAGCAATTCGATGTTGTGAATCACGGTTCCAAGAGGAACGCTCTTCAGCGGCATCGCGTTGCCGGGTTTGGGATCGGCCTTGATGGTGGAAATCACGGTCGCACCGACTTCCAGACCCACAGGAGCCAAGATGTAGCTCTTGGTGCCATCGGTGTATTGAATGAGGGCGATGCGGCAAGTGCGGTTCGGATCGTATTCGATGCCGAGCACGGTGGCAGGCATATCCGTTTTGTTGCGCTTGAAATCGACAAGACGGTAGTGACGCTTAGCACCGCCACCGACGTGACGCATGGTGATGCGACCGGTGTTGTTACGGCCACCGCTGCGTTTGACAGGAGTCAACAAAGACTTTTCAGGGGTCTTCTTGGTGATCTCATCAAAAGTAGGGTGCTGCTTGTAGCGAGCGGAAGGTGTGTGTGGTTTGAAAACTTTAAGGGCCATGACTCAGAAAATGGTTGAGTGTGAAAGTAGGCAAAAATCTACAGGAAGTTGGGTTCAATTACACGAGGTCGAGTTTCTCGCCCTCTGCCAGGCGCACGATCGCTTTTTTGACGTGATTGGTGCGACCTTCATCGGCACGACGGCGGCGCTTGGCCTTGCCGCGGGTGATGAGGGTGCGCACATCCGCCACCTTCTTGCCAAGAAGTGTTTCCACCGCTTGTTTGATTTCGAGTTTGTTCGCGTTGGTGTCCACATCCAGAACGATCTCGTTGTTGATCTCGTTGAGGTAGGTGGCCTTCTCGCTCATGCGGACGTTTTTGATGACGTGGAAAAGATCTTTCATAACAATTAAGCGGTGCGTTTGGCGAGGGTGGTGAGTGCGCTGCCGACAACGAAGATGTCGTTGTGGAGCATGATGTGTTCGACGTTCACTTCCGCGGCGGTCATCAACAATACGTTTTGCACGTTGCGGCCCGCGAGGTAGGTGGAGTCGGTAAAGGAATCGGCAATGATCAGGATGCGACGAGCCGTGGAAAGAGCAGCGACACCCGCCACGAAGGATTTCGTTTTGCCATCAGCAATCTCGAAGGACTCGATCGTTTTGATGGAACCGGCGCGAACATTGTCACCCAACACTCGGCGCAGTGCGAGCTTGCGGGTGGTCTTGCTGACTTTCTTGCTGTAATCGCAAGCGCGAGGACCGAAAACCACGCCGCCTCCGACGAAGATCGGAGCGCGTTTGTCGCCGTGACGGGCGCCACCGGTGCCTTTTTGCTTGTAGATTTTCTTGTTGTTACCGGAAACTTCGCCACGGGTCTTGGTGTGGGCGGAGCCGGTGCGGCGGTTGGCACGATAAGCAGTGATCAGATCGTGAACGGCCTGGGAGCCTTTGTCAGCTGGGGCGAGCAGCATGTGAGCAGCCTCGGCGGCTTCTACGGTGAGAGTTTGGGAAGACATGACGTAAATGGTAGGTTCGAGTTTCGATTCCGGCTACTTATGCCGATTTTTTCTTGGCGGGGCGCACGGTGACGTAGCTGCCTTTGGCACCTGGGATGGCTCCGGAGATCAGCAACACGCCGTCTTCGGCGCGCACGGCGACAACTTTGAGGTTCTGCACGGTGCGCTGCTTGTTACCGTCCTGACCAGGCATCTTTTGGTTTTTCCAAACGCGACCCGGTGTGGAGCGGCAACCGATGGCGCCCGTTCTGCGGTGCATCATCGAACCGTGAGTCATGCGCAGACCGCCGAAACGATAGCGTTTGACAACACCAGTGAAGCCGTGACCCTTGGAGGTGCCGATCACGTCCACGAATTGACCAGCGGAAAACAACTCTGCACCAGGGTGAGTTTCTGGAAGAGTGTCGCTACCGCAGATGCGGAATTCCTGAATCTTGCGCTTTGGTGTGGAACCAGCTTTGGTAAAGTGACCCATGGCCGCTTTGTTCACACGCTGAGCTTTTTTCTGGTCGTCGAAACCAACTTGCACGGCCTTATAGCCCTCCTTCTCCACCGTCTTGTGTTGGAGAAAAGTATTGCCCTGCACGTCCACGACGGTAACGGGGATCATGGCTTGCGTGGCCTCGTCAAACAGACGGGTCATTCCGAGTTTCTTGCCGATAAGTCCTAGTGGCATAAAAGTAAATAAGTTAGAGGTAGAACAGGTGTTAGATGCGGATGGAAATGTCCACGCCGGCGGGCAGGTTGAGCTTTTTCAGCTCATCAACCGTGCGGGCGGTGGGATCAACGATGTCGAGCAAACGCTTGTGCGTGCGGATTTCGAATTGCTCCGCAGATTTTTTGTTCACGTGCACCGAACGGTTGACGCTGAACTTTTCGATGCGGGTCGGAAGTGGAATCGGACCGGAGACCTTTGCGCCAGTGCGTTTGGCGGTTTCAACGATTTCGGCGGCGGATTTGTCCACGGCGCGATGGTCAAAAGCGCGGAGTCGGATGCGTATTTTCTGATTTTCCATAACGGGAGAAGGTGAGGATTGGTGGTTGTGAAGTGAGATTAAAAACGAGAGGTGCCGCCGCGTTCGCTGACGATCTCCTCAACGATGTTCTGGGGAACTTGTTCGAAGTGGGAAGGCGTCATCGAGTAAGAGGCTCGACCAGATGACAAAGTACGAACGGCGGTCGAGTAACCGAACATTTCCTTGAGAGGAACAGCGCAACGAACCACGGCCAGATTGCCTTTGGTATCGATGCTGGTGATTTGCCCACGACGGCGATTGAGGTCGCCCATGACATCACCTTGGTAGTCATCAGGAGTGGACACTTCCACCGCCATGATGGGCTCAAGCAAAATGGGCTTGGCCTTTTTGAAAGCTTCTTTCATACCGAAAATCGCCGCCATGGTGAAGGCGTTTTCGTTCGAGTCGACGTCATGGTAGGAACCACCGAGAATGTCAACATGCACATCAATGACCGGATAACCAGCGATGATTCCATTGGACATGGATTCTGTCACACCCTTGTAGACAGCATTGATGTATTCCTTAGGAATCTCACCACCCACCACTTTGTTTTCAATGGTCAGGCCTTTGCCTTTGTCATTCGGAGCGACAGTGAGACGAACGTGACCGTATTGTCCACGGCCACCGGATTGTTTGACCAACTTGCCTTCCGCATTGGCTGGAGAGGTGATGGTTTCACGGTAAGCAATTTGCGGTGCACCCGTGTTGGCTTCCACTTTGAACTCACGCTTGAGGCGATCGACGATGATCTCAAGGTGCAGTTCACCCATACCAGAAATGATGGTCTGGCCCGTTTCCTCATCGGTCTTGACCATAAAGGTCGGATCCTCTTCGGACAAGCGACCCAGCGCAAGTGCGAGCTTTTCCTGGTCGGCTTTGGTTTTCGGCTCAACAGCCATGGAAATCACGGGCTCGGGGAAAGTGGGTGGCTCAAGCACCACATCGTGGTTTTCCGCAGCGAGAGTATCACCCGTGGTCACGTTTTTGATGCCGACCATCGCCGCGATATCACCTGAGTAACACGCATCGACATCGGTATGTTGATTCGACTGGATGCGGATCAAACGGCCCACGCGCTCGGAGCGGCGGGTGCGGGGGTTGTATACGGTATCGCCTTTTTTCACGCTACCGGAATAGACGCGGAAGAACACCAACTTGCCGACGAATTTGTCAGCCCATAGTTTGAAAGCCAGAGAAACGAATTTTTGCTTGTCATCAGTAACGACCTCAATCTTGCGCTCTTCGTTGTCAGGGTCCATGCCGATGGCAGCGGGAATGTCAAGCGGATTCGGCAAGTAGTCGGCCACGGCATCCAGCAGATACTGCACGCCTTTGTTTTTGAAGGCCGAACCACCTGCCACAGGCACGAGGAGGTTGGCGATGGTAGCGCGGCGGATGCCTTGTTTCAGATCTTCTTTGCTGATCGGCTCTTCCATCAGGAATTTTTCACCGACTTGCTCGTCCACACTAGCGACAGCATCCAAGAGTTCTGCGTAGGCTTCCTCGGCGATCAGCTTTTGCTCATCATCGAGTTCTTTGACCGTGTAGGTGGATCCAAACTTGTCGTCGTCGTTGTAGTAGACCGCCTTCTGATTAACGACATCGATTTGTCCCTTGAGTTGGTCTTCCGCACCGATCGGAATCAGGATCCGCACGGCATTTGCGCCGAGTTTCTCTTTCACTTCCTCAAAAACATTTTGGAAGTTGGCGCCGGTGCGATCCATCTTGTTGACAAAAACCAAACGAGGCACGTTGTATTTCGTCGCCTGGCGCCAAACCGTTTCGGTTTGTGGTTGCACACCAGCCACGCCGCAGAAGACAACAATCGCGCCGTCGAGCACCCGCAACGAACGCTCCACCTCAGCCGTGAAGTCGACGTGACCAGGAGTGTCGATGATGTTAACGCGCATTTTTTGTTCTGTGAACAGCTTGGTCACACCCTCTTCCTTACGCTGCCACCACTCGGTGGTCACGGCAGCGGAAGTGATCGTAATACCGCGCTCTTTCTCCTGCTCCATCCAGTCGGTCGTAGCCGCACCATCGTGCACCTCGCCGATCTTGTGAATCATGCCAGTGTAGAAAAGGATTCGCTCCGTCAATGTCGTCTTACCCGCATCAATGTGCGCACAGATGCCGATATTCCGCGTGCGTTGCAGCGGATATTGGCGATCAGGGCTGTTGGGGTCAGATGACATGAATGAACGGAATCTTTTCGATTAGTAGCAGAAATCAGAAGCGGAAGTGAGCAAAGGCGCGGTTGGCCTGTGCCATTTTGTGCACGTCGTCGCGCTTGCGAACCGCGTTGCCTTGATTGTTGGCGGCGTCTTTCAGCTCGTTGGCAAGTGCCACGTGCATGGGAGTGCCTTTGCGGTTGCGGGCGTAGTTGATGATCCAGCGCATGGCGAGAGCCTCGGAGCGTGCGGTAGGAACTTCGAGAGGAACCTGATAGGTGGCGCCACCGACACGACGTGATTTCACTTCCACGCGTGGTTTGGCGTTCTCAATGGCGCGAGTAACGACCTCAAGAGGATCGATGGTCTCAGTGCCTTCGCTGGCGCGATCGATGGCCGCATAGACAATACGCTCGGCGAGAGCGCGCTTGCCATCGACCATGACTTTGGAAATCAAATTACCTACGAGAGCGCTATCATAACGGGGATCGCGTTTCTCGGGCTTGTGGAATACTCGCTTACGACGTGACATAATCGGAAATAGTTAGTGTGGGATCAGGATGAGATTACTTCTTGCCTTTGGCAGGAGCGGCCGCGGCACCGGGCTTCGGACGCTTCGCACCATACTTCGAACGGCTTTGACGACGCTTATCAACGCCGAGAGTATCGAGAGCACCGCGGACGATGTGGTAACGGACACCGGGAAGGTCTTTTACACGACCACCGCGCACAAGAACGATG
>CAMCIC010000009.1 GCA_945874895.1 Akkermansia muciniphila
AACGCTGACGACGGCATCGAGTTCTTCGGTGGCACGGTCAACACCAGCCACATTGTTCTTGCCTTCAACCAAGACGACGGCTTCGACATCGACGAGGGCTACAAAGGCACTAACCAGTTCTGGTTTGGCATTCAGGCTCCCAAGACAGAAGGCGGCACATCTGGTCACGACAACGGTGGCGAGTGGGACGGCGTTACCGGCACGATTGCTGACAACGCAACGAACTCAGCACCTGTGATCTATAACGCTACCTTCATCGGTTCCGGTGTCACTGCTGACCTTGGAAACGACAAAGGCAACAATGCGATTTACATCGACGACCGCTTCAAGGGCAAAGTCTATAACTCGCTCTTCCATGATTTCCGCGAGGATTTGATTGAATCATCGAGTGATGGTCCTGGCACAGGCTTGACCTTTGCTAACAACACGATCGGTGCATTTGGTGGCGGTAGTTTCACAGGTTCCAATACATCGAACTTGACCTACCTCAATGGCTCTGGTGCTGCTAATACGTTCTTCGACGCCAACGGTTCGCCCATCAACGGCAACACCAACGGCGGCGTTGATCCCATGCTGACCACCTATGAGCGTGACGCAACCTCACTCGAACTGCTCGCCATCGACCCACGCCCAGCAACTGGCTCCCCTCTGTGGACCAATAAACTGAGCACTGGCGCCCCCGTTTCTACCACTTTCCGCGGTGCATTCGGATCGGAAAACTGGGCAGCTGGTTGGACCAAGATGAGCCAGGCAGGCTTGTTGCAAGGTGTTTCCCCTGCGACCAGCTCGGTGGTTGACGCCGATGGCGACGGTATCGATGATACCCTCGAAGCTACTCCAGCGATGACCGCACTGGGCTTCAGCGCAAGTGTGAACAACGTCTCCAACCACGGTGGCGTGCAAGGTACGAGCCTGTTCAGCAGCCTCTACACCAGCAGCAGCATCCAGAACCTTCGTGGTAATGGCATGGTGATCGGCCCCGTCACTCCTGGCGGCAATGCTACCATCACGCTGCCACTGTTCAAGTCGGACGATCTGACCAACTGGACCTCAGCCGGCAATGCTACCGCCACTGTGGCAGCACCTGCAGGCAAGCAGTTCTTCCGTGTTGACTTGACCAACGGCACGCCGAACCAATAAGTTCCCCCCGAGAAACCAAAACAAATCAAAGGGTCGTCGGCCCATGCCGGCGACCCTTCACTCATTCCACTCTATGACAGTTACGACACGCATCCCAATCTTTACTTTGACGATAACGTTGCTTTGCACTCATGCGCCATTCAGCATGGGCCAGTCGAAGGATCCTTTGGATCAGTCAAAAGAGAACATGCGCCTATGGCTGGAGACATCGCAGAAGCGTCAAGCCGAGGAAAACGCTTGGAAGAACGATCAGGAAATCCTCACAAATTACAAAGAAGGCCTGCTTGCCGAAAAAGCAGCCTATTTGAAACAAATCGAAGAAGCGAAACAACGCGCCCAGGCTGCAGATCAGCAATCGACTGACAAAATCAGCCAACGCGACCAATTGATCGCTGCCGAAAAAGCACTGGCATCCCATTTGCGCGGACTGGAAGAAGAGTTCGTCAAACAAGTTCCCGCATTGCCCGCTCCCTTGATCAAAATGTCCAAGATGGCAGTGGGAATCGAAACACTCAAAAAGAATTTAGCATTGCCCGCCGATCAACAGACGGATGACGTGGGCAAACGCTCGGCCAACCTCACCGAGATGATCGCGGAGGTAGAGAAGTTCCAGCAGAACGTCACGGTGAGCAACGAGTTGCACAAGAACGCTGCGGGTCAGGAATTCAACATGCAGGTCGTCTACCTCGGCATGGCAGCCGCATACGCGGTCAATGAGGACGCGAGCTTCGCGCTCATCGGTAGTCCACAATCGGGCGGTTGGAAATTCACAGAACGCAACGAAATTGCCGCGGACATCAAAAAGCTGATCGTCACCGCTACCACGGAAAAAGACATCTCATTCACTCCGCTTCCTGTTCCCACTCCTTGAAACCTTCATTTCCACTCATCATGAAACATTTGATCACTCACACGATTCTTTCCAGCATTCTGGTGCCATTGGCAATCGCCGCGGAGTCTGACACTCTTACGGAGTCCAAAAACCGCATCGAAAAGGCTGCACAGGAGCTCAGCAAAACGGTGGCGCAAAATAGCGACTTGCGACGTTTTACCTACAACGAAATCAACAAGCTCGATGACGAAGTCATCGCTCTGACCAAAGAGCTGAGGGCTCTCGAGCGCGATGAGGAGATGCGCACGATCAAGACCAAAACCTTGGATAAGGAAGTGGATCAGCGGAAAGCGCAGTTCACCTATGCATCGGGTCTTCTCAACCAGTACTCAAAAGCCTTTATCTCTCGCATCCATCCGGCTGAATATCAGCAATACAAGCAGAAGGTCGCTAACATCGATCAAAGCGCACTCAATGCAGTGAATGAACCAGTCAAGGAAATCAATGAGCGGGTGCAGGTTCTATCCATCGGTATCAAGCGCTTGGCCGAATTGGCGGGAGGATACACATTTGCGGGCAAAGCGTTCGGCTTTGCTGGTAAATCGATCGAGGGCAATTTCCTGATCATGGGTTCATCGGTCTATTTCGCCGCTCAGGACAAAATCTCGGAAGGGATTTGCCCTATGTCCGACACGGGATCCGGCTACCCAGCCTTTGTTTCCATCAATCAATCGGGTGGCGCGATTGCCAAAGTGATCAGCAGCGGCACGGGCGTGTTGCCTGTAGACGGCACCATGGGTAAAGCGATCACCGCGGAAATGAAACATCCGGGTGGACAAAACAAAGCCCTCGAGCACGTGATGCTGTTCGGCGACATCGCGAAGAACATGATGTTCGACGGATGGATCGCGATTGCGATTTGTATCGCAATGATCGGTGTGGGCTGGACCGTGGCTGCGCGCAAGATCCTTTATTTGAACAAGATAGAAAAAGGGAATCACGACTTCATGCGCGAATGGCGCAAGATGGCGAACGATCTGACCACCTTGGATCGGAATGCCGATGCTCAAAAATTGACGGAAACTCCCGCCATGAAGCGTTCGCCGTTTTATGAGATCTACCACATCGGAGCCGAGGAAATCACAGCTCGTGTGAGCTCGGTAAGATCTGGTCATAAAGGTCTGTCTGGCCGCTCCATTCAAGCCGTGCGCGCCGCTCTTGATGCTGGTTTGGTCAATCTGCAGCACAAGCTCACGAACGGTCTGGTGTATCTTACCATCAGCATCGCCGGTGGCCCCTATGTGGGTCTGCTCGGAACGGTGGTGGGTGTGATGATCACCTTCGCCATCATTTCCAAAGAGGGCGAGGTGAACGTCAACGCCATCGCGCCAGGTATTGCCTCTGCGCTCTTGGCGACCGTGGCAGGTCTGATCGTGGCGATTCCCGCGCTCTTTGCATACTCTTATCTGAACAACCGGATCAAGAATATCACTTCGGAAGTGAAGGTGTTCATCGATGAATTCGTATCGAAAATGGCGGAGTATTACCCGCAGGTCAACGAAGCCGCCGCGCCTAAGTTCAGCGATGGCGAAGAAGACTAATATTCTCCACTCCCACCCATCATGGCCTCTGCTGACGACAAAAGTTTTGACGATATCAATGTTACACCGATGGTGGACTTGTATCTGGTGCTGCTGCTGATTTTCATCGTGATGACGGCAGCGGGTGTCAAGGGTGTGAAAGTGGATCTGCCGAAAGCCGGTGGCAAGGCTGCCGCGGACATTGGCGCTCCCAAAATCCAGGCGATTACGATCGACTCGGAAGGAAAGATTACCCTGAACCTCACACCGATGTCACTGGAAGAACTGGAAAGCAAGATTTCTGGCATGGTGGCAGTGACTCCCGACCTACCCGTCGTGGTGCGTGGTGACAGTTCTACACAATACCAAAAGATCATGGCAGTGGTGACCATGCTTGGGAAAAACGGAATCACCAAGATTGGTTTGGCTACGCAACCAAACAAATGATCGATAAAAGCGATGAGGCAGATCAATCCCATATCCGATGACAAGTCCAAGAAGGTCAAGGTGATCCTTGTCCTCTTGGGTTTGGTAATCGTCGGCGGTGTGGTGTCCCTTGTCCTCAATGGCTCAGGAGGAGACGATCAGGCGAAGGAAGAGGAATTCCAATTCGTCGAGTTTGCCCCCCCGCCCCCGCCGCCCCCGCCGCCCCCCGCGCCGGAAGAGCCCAAACCGGAGCCAGAGGAGTATGACGAGCCACTTGAGCCCGTGGAAATTCCCGAGGATGCTGAAGTTTCTCCCAACGAACCGGTGAATGACTTGGGCATGGATCTGGGAGATATGGCGATGGGCGAAGGTGCCGGAGGCGGGTTCGTAATGGACATTCCACGTTTCGGTCGACGCGGACGTGCGGGTGATTCGGAGGATGACGATCTGATGGGTTCCAATGGGGCGGCAGATGCTCCCGTGCCTACCTTCAAAGTCCAGCCTACTTATCCTAGCGCACTTCTGCGCAAAAAAATTGGTGGCAAAGTGGTGGTCACTGCCACAGTGGACACATCAGGATCTGTGACCAAGGTCACCATCAAACAAAGCTCGGGGCACGCGGAATTGGACAAAGCCGTTGTGACCGCCGTGCAAAAATGGAAGTTCAAACCCGGCTCGCGCGATGGCAAGCCCGTGCAGAGCACCTGCCTCATTCCTTACACATTCGAAGTAAAAAACAGCTGATTATGACGAAACGCATCATTCTTCCACTTCTGACCATTTGGGGTCTTCATTCGGCACGTGCCGAGGAGTCGCTGATTGCTCCCACTCCCTTGTTCCAGCAAACGGGTTTCGCCAAGGAATTTGTCGGTAGCTACGGTATTCTTTCGGACGTGGAACCGGACGTGACCGATACCGAGCAAAAATTGCTTGGTCGCTTGCAGACATTGTTTGCGGAATCGAAATTCAAGGACGCGGAAAACCAATTGATCCTTTACATCAAAGAGACCACCGCGCCGACGGATCCTAACTTGCAACCGGGAGAGATCAGTCCAGCGCTCGTTTTCGTGCTGGGCAATCTTTATTTCCAGTCGGAACGTCTTGACGAAGCCGAACGAGCTTTCAAGGAAGCCATCCGCCGTTTCCCGAAATTCCGTCGGGCATTCACCAATCTGGGCTTTCTTTATACCTCCCAGAACAAAATGGATGAGGCCCTGGCCGCTTTTCAGAAATCGGTAGAACTCGGGGAGAAATCCGCTCGTGTGATGGGCATGCTGGGGTATTGCTACATGTTCAAACAAAATGCGGTGGCGGCAGAAAATGCATATCGCCAGGCTTACTTGATTGACCCGAACGCCCGCGACTGGAAACTGGGGCTGGCACAAGCACTTCTGATGCAGGACAAGCATGAGGATGCGGCCAGCATGTTTGGCAATCTCATCAGGGAAAACACGCAGGATCGCCAGTTGTGGATGCGTCAGACCAGTGCGTATCTGGCTTTGGAAAAATTTGAGGAAGCCATCATCAATCTCGAAATGATGCGCTTGCTCGGATTGGCTGACGAAAAGAGCCTAGTTTTGTTAGGAAATATCTACATCGATCAGACGCAACCACGTCTGGCGCTCGATGCCTTTTCCGAGGCGATGAGCCGCGCACCCAAGCTCGATGTGGCGCAGGCTCTGAAGTCGGCAAAAATCCTCAATGACAACGGGAATCCCAAGGAAGCGGGAGAGATGGTGCAAAAGATCCGTACCGCGGCAGGTGAGAGCCTTACACCAGCGGATCGTCTGGCCCTTGATCTCACCGAGGTCAAAATCGCCCGCAACAGCAACCAACCGGACGTCGTGGGTTCCATTCTCACAAGATTGCTGCAAGAAAATCCCACGAACCCCGAAATTCTGTTAGAGCTGGCCAAACATTACGACCAGTGCGCGAAAAACGAGACGGATCAGGAAAAAATCCGCAAACACATCGGCGAGGCAAAAACCAACTACATGTTGGCGATGCAATACGATGCCACGGCTTATCCCGCGAATTTGGGATACGGTCAGTTGCTGATTCGTGACAACCGTGCGCTTGAGGCTCTTCCCTTTATTGAAAAAGCTCTGTCACTCAAAAAGTCTGATTCCCTCGAACAATTCGTCAGTCGTGTGCGTCGTGCAGCCGATCGTGAAAAAGCTCGCGTCGAGCGTGAGCAAGCCGATCGTGCGAATGCCCAACCTCAGAAATGATCACCCCTTCCTTTTCTTCCTCAGTCATGAAACTTCACTCTTCCCTTATTCTGTTTCTCTTGTCTCTGCCGGTCCTGGGCAACGAGGCTCTTGATTTGTTAGAAGGCAAAAAAGATGCTGCCAGTGTGAGTGCTCCCGCTCCTGCGGCGGACGCTCCAGTGCTCAGTGGGGCCATCGGTGCCACGAATGCTGATGGCAAAACCGTCAAGCCCTACAAGCCCAGTCAGCCATCCGAATTTTCCCAAGAAATGCACCAGATTTTCGATCCGATTTGGTCGCGCGCGCAACTGGAAAAGAATGAAAGCCATCCCTTCGTGCAGGAATTATCATTGATCGGATTGTTTGAAGGCGCGGCAGCGTGGGGGACGATCGACAACGATGCGGCAGCATCACCGTTGAAACAGTCTGTCAACGACGTGCAGATGCGGCGTGCTCAACTTGGCGCACGCATGAAGGCCTTTTACCGCACAGAAGTGACTGGCGTGGTGGAAATGGCTGGCCCCTCCCCGATGAATGGAATCCAGACACTGAAAGCACGCACGGAATTGTCGGATCATTCGGGCGTAACCTTTGGTAAATTTCGTCCACTCAGCACTCAGGAAAACAATACGCCTGATGCCAACCTGCTCCTCAGCGAGCGTTCCTTCTTTTCCAATATGATCGCGCCTGCCGATAGTTTGGGTGTGATGGTTGATACAACTCACAAAGAGTGGACCTATTTGCTTGGTTGGTTCTCTGGTGATTTCAGTGACAACATCCCCAGCGTGAATAACGATGGATTGTTGAATGCCGGGATTGTCTATGAGAAAGTGGGCAAAGCGGAATCGGGTGCGCCCTTGCGCAGTCGCTGGTATTTCAACTATGTGCACAATCTGAACCATGCCAATGGTGAGGTGATGCCTCGCCACCGCTACGCCGGAGCTACGCCATTCGAGAAATTGTATTCGACTGGTTTCAGCACCCAAGAGGATCGTTTCGGATTCCAGGCTGATTTTACCATTGCCCGTGGCGACAAGAGCGCATGGGGTATGACCTTGATGCCTACCTACTGGATCATGCCTGGCGCGATTCAATTGGTGAGCCGCTATCATTATGCAGACTCCGACAAGAAGGATGCGCTGTATGGCGGCTATGGTCCTGGCGCTGATCCGTTTTACCAAGGTGACTCGCCCATCGTGAGTGGTGACGAATATCACTCGTTCTACCTCGGCGCGAATTTTCATGTGTATGAAAACCGCATGATCATCAGCAACGGTCTGGAATATACCTTGTTCCGTGACGACCTCGATAGCGAAGTCGATACAACCAGCCTGATGTGGCAGACCGGAGCCAAACTCAGCTTCTAATTCACGTTTTGTACTGAATCCGCTGCGGAGTGGGCGGATGCTTTGCGCGACTCATCGACAGTTTGCTGAGTCGCGTTCGTTGGAATAGCGAATGGGGAGCCGTGTTTGATCGCTATTCGCGCAGTCATCGATGCGTTTGGAGCTAAGCTTTGAAGCCGCGCGCGTGATTTTTTCTGCTTGTTTTTCTGAAGGGTGGCGTGAATGTGAATCATGCTCCGTCTTTGCTTTTGCCTACTGTTCTGCACACGCGTCAGTGCAGTGGATCATGGACCATTCGTTCAGTGGTATCATGACCCATGTCACGAAGCGGAGATTCGTTGGATCGATCGCGCGCAGTCTTCCTCGTCTCCCGCCGTCTGGACTCTGGGCGTGGCGGGCTTCGGTTATGGCGATAATGACGACAAGACCGTGCTTCATGGAATGAAAGATCGCTACACCAGCATCGCATTGCGCAAAAAAATCGCTTTTTCGCGAGGATCGGCAGACGATGAATTGGTTGCAGAGATCCTTTACGACGACGGCTTTGTTTTGTTCATCGATGGCAAGGAAGTGATGCGGAAAAATGCCGTGGGTCGTGATGAAACGATCAAGGGGGCGGGCTCTCACGAGGCGGAGCAATGGGAACGCTTCACACTGGGAAAAGCCGCCGAGTTGATCAAGGAAGGCAGCATCGTGGCGGTCCAGGTCGTGAATGACAAACCCAGCAGCAGCGACTTGTCGTTTCACATGAGCTTGACTCGACAAGGAAAAGAAACGACGCCACTGATCCGGCGCCATGACACATGGCAATATCTGGCGGACAAGGCCGCCACGGGTTCGTGGAAGACGGAATGGATGGATCTAAAACCGGCTCCTGCAGCGGGTGGTAAAACCTATTCCTTGGGTTATCGCGTCGCAGATCAAAGCGAGTGGCAGTGGATTCGTTCTGATTCGCATCCGTTCGCTCGCAGCACGAGTCGGGTTCATGCGGTTTCCCTCAGCGGTCTCAAGGCGGACACTCGTTACGAATTTGTCATTCGCAACGATTCCGATCGGAGCTTGCAAGGTCCTTATTTTATGGTTACCGCGCCAGACACATTTCGGAGGATGCATTTTGTCATTGGCGGCGACATGTATCATTCTCGCGTTCTTTTGGATGCGATGAATCGTCGCGCTGGAGCCGAGGACCCTCTGTTTGCAGCCTTGATTGGCGATCTCGCCTATGCCAATGACGAGCACACGGGACGTTGGTATGATTGGATTGATTCATGGGTCGCTCATGCCAAAGCTCCCGATGGTCGGTTGATCCCGATGGTGGTTGGCATGGGCAATCATGAAGTGCTGGGCAATGGATTTTATCCTGAGAAAAAAACGCCTGGTCCGGAAAAGTCGACTCAATTTTACAGCCTTTTTCGCATGGGGCGCGAGGAGGGGCGTCCTGTTTCCTACTACCATCTCGATTTCGGCAACTACCTGAGTCTGGTGCTATTGGATTCTGGGCACACGCAGCGCATTTCCGAGCAGGTGGCATTTTTGCGCGCATCGCTCGACCAGCGACGCGACGTGCCATTTGTTTTCGCCGCCTATCACCGACCTGCGTGGGGCACGGGTGTGAAAGAGGATGCCGTGGATATCCAGCAGAAATGGTGTCCCTTGTTCGAGTCGTTGGGTGTGGAAGCTGTTTTCGAGCATGATCACCATTGCTACAAACGGACCTGGCCGATCAGGAGCGGGCGGCGCGATGATGAGAATGGCATTCCTTACCTGGGCGACGGTGCTTGGGGAGTGGCGGTGCGTAAACCGGAGGAGGGCGATCCAGCAAAACGCCCGTGGATCGCAGAGCAAGCTGCCATCAATCACCTGTTCCGCGTTACTTTGCGTGAAAATGATTTCCACTGCGAAGCGAAAACAGCGGAGGGCAAGGTCTTTGATCAGGCCACGTATCCGAAACGCCCGTGATCTTGGATGATGCTTGTTCCGGCAGGCGTGGCGGAGTGGGCTTCGTCATTGACAGATGCCAGCACTTGCACAGGATGGCGCCATGATGAAACACATGCTTTTGCTGGCAGTGGCCTTCTGGGTCACGGGAGATGCGTCGGTTGAGGCTCAGCAGGCATTGTCCTCGGAACTGCCGAGGATTCTGCTGATTGGGGATTCGATTTCCGAAGGTTACCAAGCTCAGGTGAAAAAGGCATTCGAGGGTCGGGCTGTGGTTGTGAAAAACCAGGGCAATGCCGAGTGGTCAGGAACGGGCGTGAAAAAAATCGATAGCTACTTGGGCGATACGAAGTGGGACATCATTCATTTCAACTGGGGCTTGTGGGACATCTACGGATGGGAGTATGACGCGGAAGATCGCGCGCCAGAAGCCTATGCGAAACGACTCGACACTCTGGTGACTCGAATGAAGCAAACCGGCGCCAAGTTGATCTGGGCTACCACCACCCCAGTGTGTCGAGAACCTGAAAAGACCATGAGCAAACGTTTTCATAAAACAGTCATCGTTTCGCCCGAACAGCAGCGGAAGTATGCCGATGCGGCACGGGTGATCATGGAAAAACACGGCGTGACCATCAACGATCTCTATGCTCATATTGTGCCTACTCTTGCTCAACACGGAGTGGCACCCAATGATGTGCATTTTCATGCGGCTGGCAGTGCCCGCTTGGCCCAAAAAGTGATTTCTGCCCTCGATGAGGCATTGAAGTCCCTCCACTAAGGGGTTTTTGTTGATTTTTCCTCTGAATGTCGGGTTTTTTGCGCATTTCGGGAAATTTGTGCTTGCCGCGTGAAAGATCGACCGCTATTCGCTCGAGGTCGTTTTTGTGTGGTCACATCAGCGCTTTCTCTCCCAACAATCGATACGCATGCGAAAATTTCTTTTCTTCACCGGTTCAGCCTTGATGGTGGCCTTTGCCCTGAGCAGCTGTTCCAGCGGTTTGAAAATCGTAGACGTGACATCGTCGCGCGTTTTCAACTTCGTCAAGGTGGAGCCTATTGTCACGGCCGCGCCCTCACCCCATCTTCTTGCCGCAGCGCAGAGTAAGCCGAAAGATCGCCACAATATGCCGGTCTACACCTTCGGTGAGCGCAACCGCGTGGTTCGCACGACCGCCTACACTTGCTCGGAATCCGACCACTTGCAGTATGGTTCATCGAACGCGATGGGCACGACTCTCAAGTATACCAATCGCGTGCGTTCGGCGGCAGCGGATTGGTCGTTCTACCCCTTGGGCACAGTGTTCAAAATCAAGGGACAATCGCAATTGTATGTGGTGGATGACTATGGCTCGGCTCTGACCGGCGCGGGAACCATTGACATTTACCAACCCACACAGGAATGGATGAATGCCTGGGGGCGTCGCAACGTCGAGATCGTCGTCATGAAGTGGGGCTCGTTCGAGTTGAGTGCCGATGTCCTTTCAAAGCGCACCAAGTATCCTCACTGCCGTCAGATGTTCGCGAACATTCAGCGCATGCGCGGCCTGACGGCTTCGACGGCGATGCGCTGATTGCGATTCATTTTGCCGATGCTAGTCGGGGAGATGTTCTTTGCAGTATTCCTCGCCGTCTGACATGTGGACGTAGAATTCGAGATCTGGGTCATCGTGCTCGGTGCGCTGGCATACTTTGCAATGATGCAAATGATCGGCGCTCTTGCGCAGCGCGTTGCGGAATTGTTGTTTGCGCTGGATGTTTGCCCAAGCACCGCCCATCAGGGCATTGACCATGCCCACCAGTCCTCCGCTGGCAAAGCCGACAAGGTGCGCCGTATTCGCCACGGGGCCCATCATGCCGGTGAAACAAACCACCAACCAGATTAGCAACATGGCGGCCGTTTGGGGATGGATGACGAACCCTGGGTTCGGGTGGAGCTTGGAACGTGCGAGCAAAAAGCCAAATAATCCGTAGTTCACTCCTGACATCCCACCGAAATTTGGGCCGCTGACGAATGCTTGCGCGACGTTTGACAAAAGGGCCGTGAACAGCACAAGTGCCAAGAAAGGCCAGGAGCGGAAGCGACTCTCGATGAGTAGGCCGAACTGCCACAGCCACATCATGTTGAAGACGACGTGGAGCACGCCAAAGTGCAGGAATATCGGAGTGAAAGACCGCCATACCTGACCTTGGGCGATATCGCGCTGGGGATTTTTCCGCATTTGTTCGATCATTTGATGGCGTTGTATGATTTCCTCCTCGGGGATTTCATCCAACGTTTCGATTTCCTCCTCAGTAAACATCACCTGCTCAAATTCCAGCTGCGATGCGAAGAAAAGCCCATCGACTTTTGATCCGTCCTTACCAAAATGACTGATTCCTGCCACTACGATACTCACTGCCATCAATACCAAGGTGACATAGCCATAGCGCAGGGCATCCTGCCATGGGCGGCGTGGGGAACGTGACGATCGGTGAAATGGGTTCATGGAATTTGATGCTTCGCCGTTTTATCCGAAGCGATGGGAGTTGACAAGCCGGTAGCGCGTGCCATTTTCTGCGTCGAAATGTCAGACAATTTGCTCCACACCCCGCTGGAATCTGTACACGTCGAGCTGGGTGCCAAGATGGTGCCATTTGGTGGATGGTACATGCCGGTGCAATACAGTTCCATTCTTGATGAACATGCGGCCGTGCGGCAGCAAGTAGGTGTTTTTGACATTTCTCACATGGGTCAAATCGTAGTTGCGGGAGTGGGTGCGGAAGCCTGGCTCAACCGTATGCTTCCGAACAATGTGGCCGCACTTGCGCCGGGGCAAGGGCAATACGGTTTCATTCTTAACGAGCGTGGTGGCGTGATCGATGATTTGATCATCTATCGGGAAGCCGCAGATCGTTTTTTTGCGGTGGTGAATGCTTCACGCATCGAGCAGGATTTCTTCTGGCTGGCGCAACATCAACCGGAGGATGTGACTTTGGCAAACGAGAGTGAATTGTGGGCTGGGTTGGCGGTGCAAGGTCCGCTGTCCGCGGCTGTGTTCGCGCGATTGTTTGACGGTGTCAGTTTGCCGCCGCGCAACGGCATCCTCCGTTTTACTCATAAGGGGGAGGATTTTGTGGTGTGTCGTACAGGATACACCGGCGAGGATGGGTATGAGTTTTTTAGCTCTGCCTCTACAGGGGCTTCATGGATGAAGGCATTTGTTGCCGCAGGTGCCAAACCTTGTGGCCTCGGTGCGCGCGATAGCCTGCGCTTGGAAATGGGCTACCCGCTGAATGGCAGTGATCTCTCCGAAGAACATACCCCGCTCGAAGCAGGGTTGGGAATTTTTGTAGATTTGGAAAAGGGAGATTTTATGGGCCGTGAGGTCTTGGCTACCCAAAAAGCCGGAGGCCTCACACGCAAGCTCGTCGGTTTGCAGTATCTGGAGAAAGGTGCTCCACCTCGTGCCCACTACACCGTAGAAACGACCGAGGGCCAATCGATTGGCGAACTCTCCAGCGGAGTGCTCTCTCCCAGCCTGATGACGGGAATCGGCATGGCTTATCTGCCCATCGCATGGACCAAACTCGGCACCATCGTGAACATCGATGTGCGCGGTCGGAAATTTTCCGCCAAGGTCGTCAAAAAACCATTTTACAAACCTGCTGCTCCGACATCATAACCATTTCACACATGAACACTCCGAACGATCTCCGCTACAATTCCTCTCACGAATGGGTGCGCTTGGAAGGCGACATCGCCACCGTGGGCATCACCGATCACGCCCAAGCCGAACTCACCGACGTGGTGTTTGTGGAGCTTCCTGCAGTGGGCCGTCAAGTGGACCTGGGTGATCCCACCGCCGTGGTGGAATCCGTGAAGGCCGCCAGTGACATTTACGCTCCCATTTCTGGTGAAGTCGTGGAAGGCAATCCCGATGTGGAAGCTGACCCCTCATTGGTCAACACCGATCCCTACGGCAAAGGCTGGATTTTCAAAATGCGCGTCAAGGACGTGGCCGCCGTCGAGAAATTGATGGATGCTGCTGCTTATGCTGCGATGATTTCCTGAGTGGTGGATCGGAGCGCGGAATTCAATCCGCTAAGTCGCATCAAGGCGAGTCATCGTGTTGTTTGACAGAATTTCCGAATTTTCATAACGCAAACAAACACCCCCTCCAACCAACGCGAAATTTTCCCGCCTCCTCTGTTGCGTTGTTTGTTGATCTGTCGCATAGTGACCTCGTGAAAGTCGGTATCTTGGTCAACGAGCGAAAAGCGGATGCACGTGAGGCAGTGCGCGGTTTGCGCGATGTGCTGCAATCGCGCGGGATCGAGGTTTTGCTTCATCATCAGGCGGCGGCTTTGGTCGAGGAATCCGCATCCTACGATGCCCACGAACTGGCAACGGAATCCGATGTGATCGCCGTGCTCGGCGGTGATGGCACAATGCTCGCGGCGATGGAGAAGCTGGGCAATACGGAAAAACCCGTGGCGGGCATCAACATCGGCACGCTAGGGTTTCTCACGAGTTGCACGGAAAACGAACTGGAATTGTTTGCCGATGCGCTGGTGAGTGGCGATTACCGCACGAGCGAGCGAACCTTGTTGCACTCGGTGATCTGCCATGCGGATGGCACACAGCAGGAATTTCTCGCCCTCAACGAAGTGGTGCTGGCGCGTGGACAAACGGGTAAGCTGGTGAATCTCTGCGCCCGCATCAATGGCGAGATGCTAAATCACTATCGTGCGGATGGTTTGATCGTCAGCACCCCCACTGGCTCCACGGCCTACAATCTCTCGGCAGGCGGTCCACTCATTAGCCCAGACGCTCGGGTGTTTGTCATCACTCCCATTTGCCCCCATTCCCTCAGCTATCGTTCGCTCGTGGTGAATGATGATTCGCAAGTGGAAATCATTCCGGAAGGTTCGGCCGAGGAGCCGATGTTTTTCACCGTGGACGGGCGCGATATCGTGCAAATTTCCATGGGCAGTCGCATTCGAGTAAGCAAGTTGGCACGATCATTTCATCTCTTGCGGCTCAAGAACCGCTCCTTCTACGAGGCGCTGCGCCAGAAGCTCGGCTGGCGCGGGTAATTTCATCCTGCCCTCACATTTCGTTTGGAGTTTGATCCGCTCTTTGCTTGGATCATACGCATGCGTTACAAGGCCATCGACCCACAGCTTTTCATTCGCAATCGTGAAAAATTGCGCGCCCTGCTGCCACCCGATAGCATGGTCATCGTGGTATCAAACGATGTCTATCCGACCAATGCGGATGGCACCATGCCCTTCAAACAGAATGCCGATTTGTTTTATCTCTGTGGCGTGGATCAGGAGGACACCGCATTGATGTTATTTCCCGATGCCAAAGATCCGAAGCAGCGGGAAATTCTTTTTGTCAAGGAAACCAGCGAGCACATTGCGATCTGGGAAGGTGCCAAATTAACGAAGGAGGAAGCTCGCGCCGCCACCGGTATGGATCGCATCGAGTGGATTGCCTCTTTCGAGGGGATGCTCCAGCAAATGATTCCTCAGGCGAGCAACATTTTTTTCACCACCAACGAATATCTCCGCGCGCATCCCGTGGTAGAGACGGCGAATGATCGATTGATCAAAACCTGCCGCCAGCGGTTCCCGTTGCATCGCTTTGAGCGTCTGGCCCCGCTGATGCATCAGCTGCGGATCAACAAAGAGCCGCAGGAAATCGCCATCATGCAACAGGCCTGTGACATCACCGAGGCGGGCTTTCGGCGACTGCTATCGTTCGTCAAACCCGGCGTGGGAGAATGGGAAGTGGAGGCCGAGCTCTTGCATGAATTCGTTCGTCGTGGTTCGCGTGGATTCGCGTATCAACCCATCATTGGTTCGGGGAAAAATGCCTGTGTGTTGCATTACATCAGCAATGATGCTGTGTGCCATGATGGCGATATGCTGCTTTTGGATGTGGCGGCAGAATACGCTGGATGGAATTCTGATCTGACTCGCACCATTCCCGTGAACGGACGGTTCACCCCGCGTCAACGTGAGGTCTATAATGCCGTGCTCCGCGTGATGCGCGGCGCCAATGCCCTGCTTCGTCCCGGCAATACGCCCAACGAATACCAACAGCAAGTCATCGAGTTGATGGAAAAGGAGCTTGTCGATCTCAAACTCATCGACGCCCAAGCTGCGAAGAATCAGGGGCCCGACAAATCGTTGGTGAAAAAATATTTTATGCACGGCACTTCGCATCACCTCGGACTGGATGTGCATGACGTCTTTCCGCCGCATCAACCGTTCGGCGTGGGCATGGTATTTACCATCGAGCCAGGCATATACATCCGCGAGGAGAACATGGGCATTCGTCTGGAAAACGATGTGATCATCGGCGAAAACGGCAACTTCGATCTGATGAGAAACATTCCACTCGAAGCGGATGAGATCGAGGATTTGATGAATCGCTGAGAAATATCAGCCGATCGCGAACTGGCGCGCCATGTCCTCGAGCATGGTTCGATCGCATTCATCGAATGCAGCTGCTTTTGTGGAATCCACATCTAGCACGGCGACAACGACTCCCCGGCAATCATGCCAGGGTATCACGATTTCGCTAGCAGAACGCGCATCGCAAGCGATGTGGCCGGGGAAGGCGTGGACATCGGCCACAACGATGGTCCGGTTTTCTGCCCATGACGTGCCGCATACGCCCTTGCCATGGCCAATGCGTAGGCAGGCCGGCGTTCCCTGATACGGGCCGACCCGCAATTCGTCGTCACAGACTCGATAGAATCCGGTCCAGAAATAATGCGGCATGGTCTGATGCAGCACCGCTACCACACTGGACATGATGAGGGTGGCATCTGTTTCCCCAGATAGCATGGCTGTCAGGGCGTCAATCGCGTTCCGATAGAGATCACGCTTTTCCTCCGCGCAGGGAATCCTTCCTTTCACTACGGAAAATGTTTCGCCGTGGGACATCGGATTTTCTAACGGTTAGTCAGCTGGTTCATTCTGCTTGAGGCCTGCGCTCAGACATCCGGGGCAATCTTGAGCCCAGTGGCCAGGAGCGATCTCTCGGAGTGGTGGCACCCGATCGGTGAGGCACAGCTCGCGGCGTCCCATGGTGTTGCGCTCACGAAAGGCACAGCCTTGCGGTGGATTCGCGAGATTCGGCGGCAGACCTGGGATGGTGTGCAGTAATTCATGTTTCGGCTTGATCGAGGGAATGCTGGCCAACAAGGCACGAGTATAGGCATGACGTGGGTTCGCGAAAAGAAGATCCCGCGGCGCGGATTCGACAACGCGTCCCGCATACATCACGTGGATGTGATCGCACATTTCCGATACCACTGCCAAATCGTGGGTAATAAAAATCACCGATGTTCCCAAATCGCGTTGGCGGTTGCGGATGAGATCCAGCACCTGCTTCTGCACTGTGACGTCGAGCGCTGTAGTGGGCTCATCGCAAATCAATAGCTCGGGGCGCGTGATGAGCGCCATGGCAATCATCACGCGCTGTCTCATCCCGCCGGAGAATTCGTGCGGATAACTGTGAACCCTTTGTTCTGGATGGTGAATCCCGACTTCGGATAGGGACTCAATGGCGCGTTGCAGCGCTTCCTTCTTGCCCATGCCCAAATGTTGCTGGAGCGGCTCCATCAGCTGCGTAGCAACCTTGAGATAAGGATTCAGCGAGGTCATCGGATCCTGAAAAATCATGCTGATGCGCTTGCCTCGAATGCCCGCCATTTGTTGGGGTGTGGCCTTGAGCAAGTCGATCCCGTCAAACACCGCCGTGCCTGAGTGAATGCGCCCCGGAGGTTGAGGAATGAGACCGAGCAGGGAATAGCAGGTCACGGACTTCCCTGAGCCGGATTCGCCCACGATTCCAAGGGTTTTGCCTTTCTCGAGAGAAAACGAAACGTCCTCCACCGCATGCACCACGCCATTGCGCGTGTGGAAGCGGGTGCTCAGATGGCGAACATCGAGGATCATGACGCGCCATTGAAGCATTCCCGCGCTTTTCCCGCAAACGGAAAGTGCCGTGGTTGAAGAATCGCGAGCAAGCCAGGGCAACAGCGGGCAGATGACCCTACGCGAAGCATGAGGCCTAGGAAGCCGAGTCGGGATACGACGAATGTACGGATTTTACGAAAATCATCGAATCGAATCGCTTTTTTATCCTCAGAAAACAGTTGAGATATAAGTTCAATAAATTTTCTCAATCGTTTTTTTATAGCCATGTGGAATGAGGTGTGAGAGCCACTGGTGCGTGAGCCAGGAATAGGTCAGAACTGCGTGCGGATGCCGGCGACGATGCCGCGGCCAGCGAGCGGGGCGATATCGCGCACGAATGATGTGCTGAGGCGTGCCTCCTCATCGGTCAAATTGACACCGCGCAGGAAACAGGTGGACTCTACTCCGGCGATCGTGGTCTTATAACTGATGCCCGCGTTGATAAGGAAGAAGCTGTCCGTGGGTAATTCGTTTTCCGGCACACGATTTTGATCGGCGGAGTATTGTCCTTCGAGATAGGAGGTGAAAGGACCAGTGCTGTATTCCACGGTGGCACCGGCACGGAAAGGCGCGATGCGTGGCAGGGCTTGGTTCGTGTCACGATTTTCCGTATGGACATAATCTGAGCGCAGAATCACATCGAGTCGACGCTCGTGCGCCGCTGCCTTGCCCTCCGCTTGTTCCGCGGTAATCGGAGCGTGAAGGTGGAAAACGGTCTCGAGTTCGAAGCCGCAGAAATCGGCATTCACGGCTTCGAATTGGAAAATCGGCAATTCCTCGTGCTCGTGAGCCCCTCCATCGCCATGCTCCTCTTCATGAAATGCACCCGTATTACGCAGGTTGATAAAGTCGTGGAAGCGATAGTAGTAGGCGTTCGCAAAACCCGTTACCCCGCCTGTCTTTTTGCGGATGCTCAGATCGAGAGAAAGGGATTCTTCATTGCTGAGATCAGAATCCCCTTGCTCAAAGCTGCCCGTGGCATAGTGCGGTCCGTTCGCAAACAATTCCATGTTGGTCGGCGGACGCTGGGTGTAAGCCGTGGAGGCGGATGCCGCATACTCTTCGGTGATGTGGTAAATCATACCCGTGGAGGCGCTGAATCCCATGTTGTCGACGTCGAGCGTGGGACCAAGATCGTCCGTGGCCAGGCGCTCATTGCTGTGATGGTCGAGACGCATGCCGAATTGGTAGCGCAGTTTCCCGAACTCTTTTTCTTCCAGGAAAAACACCGAGTGCTTCTGGGTATCGACGGGAGGCACGAAGGCTTCTTCTCCTACCGCCGAAAAGTCGGAGACTTGGATCTCATAACCGAATGTCCCCTCGAAGCCCGCGACTTCCTTGTGCATGCATTCGAGACGACCGTTGAAGCCTTCGATGTCGAAGCGTGTTCCGATTTCTGCTCCTTCAAACTCTGTGTGATGGTAATCGGAATAGCCTAGGTTGAAACGGATCTCTCGCAGGAACGACAGCGGCTCATAGATGGCTCCACGCACATCGTAACGCTGTTGTTGCATGCCGATGGTGACATCGTCTTTGGCCACCACACCGTAGTCAGAATCCATGCCGGAAACGGAGAAGCCGAGGAAGCCGTTTTCAAACACATGCGAGGCACCGAATCCGAAACCTTCGGTATCAGCCGCGCTGTTCGGCACAAAACCACGGGCTTGTTCTTGATCCGGTTCATCGATGGCGCGCTGGGCTGCGGAGCGTGCAAAGCCGGGAATTTCGAGGTTGCCCATCTCGCGGTGAAAATAATCGAAATGCAAGACCCAGGGCCCCGAGCCCCAGTTGAGGTCCACGCTCTGCGAAAAGGAATCGTCGGGTGTGCCCGCCATCAGTCCAAAACTGCCCGAGGGAGCGCTACCCGTGAAACGTTCTTCGGCAATGCGGCGGTCGATGACATTCACCACGCCGCCCACGGCGTTGGGCCCGTAGAGCAGAGTGGAAGGCCCGCGAACGATTTCGATGGATTGTGCGGACAAGGGATCGGCGGAAACGGCGTGGTCAGGGCTGAGATTCGCCGCATCCAAAATTGAAGTGCCGTTTTGCAGCATCCGCACACGATCATCTCCCAAACCGCGCAACACGGGTCGGCTCGAGGCAGGAGAAAAGCCGGTGGAACTGACTCCCGGCAAACGATTCAGCGTTTCGCCCAAGGTCGGTTCCACGCGTAGCATCAAGCGCTCTTCGGAAAGTTTGTAGGAAGGCTGGATTTGCTCGAAAATGGTTTGTTCTCCACGGTTCGCGGTGACCACCACTTCATCGAGAACGTTCGCTGATTCCTTTTCTTTTTCGGCCGACTCCGGTTGCGGTGTTTGCGCATAGCAGAGTGATAGGGGCAGTAAGGGCAAGAAGGAAAAAATGCGTTTGGCTTTCATGGCGCGACGAATGTCATGCAAAAGAATTGCATGCGCAAGAAATAAATGCAATTTTTATGCAATAGCAAGTTTCATGGGTTTGTGGATTTGGCGGCGAAGTCCAGGGAGGCGGATTGGGATACGACGGATGGCACGGACGGTTGCATCATTCTCCAATCCTATTTCTCATCTGAATCCCCATCTCGTAAAATATCTTCCTTGTCCTTCGTGCCCGCTTCCACCGTTTCATTCATAAAATCCGTACAATCCGTGAAATCCGTCGTAAAACAATGCATCGTCTAGACTTCGCGCGCCACTCTTGCGCGGAATCATCCCCATCGGATCCATGAAGGAATCGTTTCCACTGTTCCGATCTCCATGGATCTAAGATGAGACCGATGGATTCGTCACGCATCACATCATTTCCCCGTCTTGATCGCCGTGGATCTTACCGACCCATCAATGGCTCTTTTGCGAAAACGTACTGGGCGAAAGATCGCGACGCTCGCGGGATCTCGGGGAAAACACGGTGGGAATGCCGGGTGCGGGATGGCTTTCGCGCATCTGGTGGGTGAGGTATTGACTGTAGCTTTGGCTCAGTAGCTTTTTGTCGTTCACGAACAGAATGTAGGTGGGCACGGGGATCAGCTCGCTGGTTTTGTCGGTGGCCACCGTGCCGTAGTAGAGCTTCATGCGGCGCTTGAGCTTCGAGTCGATGGGCGGCGGGTTTTTCTCGATGGCTTTTTGCAGGATGCGATTGAGAATGCCCGTGGTGGGATACTTCTGCGCCTGGTTGCGGATCTTGATGGCCTCTTTCAGCACCAGTTCCACCGAATCGTTTTCTTTGGCCGAGACCACGACAAACGGTGCGTAATCGAGGAAAAACAGCTCGCGTTTGACGTGATCGGTAGCCTCATCCATGCGGGCTTTTTTCTTGGCGCCAGGGTGGTAGAGATCGAACTTGTTGAGCACGATCAGACACGGCTTGTTTTCCGATAGAATGAGCTGGGCGATCTTGCGATCCTGAGCGGTGATGCCGGAGGCGAGGTCGATGACCAACAGGCAGAGATCGGCGCGGCGAATGGCTTTCTCCGTTCGCATGGCCGAGAAAACCTCCACGGAGGTGTCGCGCTTGGAGCGTGGACGCAGTCCCGCGGTGTCGATGAGGGTGAAGTATTCGTTCTTGAACTTGCAGGGCAGATCAATGGCATCGCGCGTCGTGCCAGCGATGTCCGAGACGATGGTGCGCTGGTCTTGCAAAATGGCATTGGCCAGCGAGGACTTGCCGGCATTCGGCTTGCCAACGATGGCGATGCGGATGCCTTCCGGCTGGCGCATCTCGGGTGTTTCTCCTTCAGCAGGGGAAATGGGTTCCAGCGCGGCATCGATGGCATCCACCAGTTCGCCGAAATTGCGACTATGTTCGGCGGAGACGGGAATTCCCTGCCCCAACCCGAGTTTGGCGAAATCACTCCAGGCGGATTCGTGTTTGTCGTGATCCACTTTGTTCATCACCAACAGCACGGGAGCTTTGGCCTTGCGAAGCTTTTGCCCGAGTGCGGAATCGATCGCGGTGATGCCATCGTGAGCATCCACCACAAACAAAATCACGTCCGCCGTGGCGATAGCGATGTCCGCCTCCAGCGCGACTTGCTCGGCAAAGCCGTCATCGAGCGTGGCACCGATGCCGCCGGTATCGACGATTTCGCAGGGAAACTTCGTCAGTTTCGCAGGAGCGGCCAGGCGGTCACGGGTGATGCCGGCCTGATCGTGCACGATGGCGATTTTGCGCCCGACAAGGCGATTGAACAGAGCGGACTTCCCCACATTTGGGCGACCAACGATAGCGACAGTGGGCATGGCTTAATTGTGCACCATCAGGCACACTTCACCAAGTCGAAAAAAATCCCTTGGGAAAAAGAGACTGGAAATCAGCATTCTTTTCTCTAGCATTGCGCTATGAAAGCAAAAGAAATAACGCAGGAATTGCTTGCGACTTACTACGCCTGCTTCAATGCGGGGAATACCGATGGCATGCTAGCCTTGATGGCGGATGACATTGTGCATGACATCAACCAGGGCGGGAGCGAAACGGGTCTTGCCGCGTTCCGTGAATTTTTTGTGCGCATGAACCGCTGCTATCGCGAGAACGTCCGTGATTTGCAGATTTTTGTGAGTGATGACGGCACGCGTGCGGCGGCGGAATTTCTGGTGCACGGCACCTATCTCTCCACCGATGAGGGGCTGCCCGCAGCGCAGGGGCAGACCTATGATCTCCCTGCGGGGGCGTTTTTTTCGATCTCGCATGGAAAAATCCAACGCGTCACGATGTATTACAATCTCCAAGACTGGCTCGACCAGGTGAACTCCTGAACCCTATGAAACATTTCATCATCGCGCTGCTGGCCACGTTGTGCCTGGCAAAGGCGGAAGAAGCGCCGCTGAACATCGTCTACATCATCTCCGATGACCATTGCTGGACCGACTACGGCTTCATGGGTCATGCGCAGGTGAAAACGCCGCACCTCGATCAACTGGCGAAGGAGTCGCTGTTGTTCCAGCGCGGCTACGTTCCCTCCAGCCTTTGCTGCCCCAGCCTGGCCACCATTCTCACTGGAAAATTCCCGCACCAACACAAGATCACCTCCAACGACCCGCCCATGCCCAAGGGCATGACACCGCAGCAATCCCGCAAGGGCAACTTGTTCCAACAAGGCCGCGACGTGATGAACGGCTTCATGGATCAGCAGAAAACTCTGCCGCGCCTTCTCACCGAAAAAGGCTATCTCACCCTGCAAACCGGCAAGTGGTGGCAAGGTCCCTACACCCACGGCGGCTTCACTCACGGCATGACCAAGGGCGGGCGCCACGGCGATGAGGGACTGGACATCGGCCGCAAAACCATGAAACCCATCGATGAGTTTCTCGATCTTTCCGTAAAGGAGAAGAAACCGTTTTTTGTCTGGTATGCGCCGCTGCTGCCCCATGACCCGCACACTCCGCCCGAGCGTTTGTTGGAAAAATACAAAAAGCTCACACCCTCCATCCATCAGGCCCGCTACTGGGCGATGATCGAGTGGTTTGATGAAACCATCGGCCAACTGCGCGCCAGTTTGGAACAACGGAATTTGTTAGAAAACACGCTGATCGTCTATGTGGCGGACAATGGCTGGATCCAGAATCCGGACAACCCGAAATACGCGCCCAAGTCCAAACAATCGCCCTACGATGGCGGCCTGCGCACACCGATTTTTTTCCGTTGTCCGAAAAAAATCCCCGCGCTGGATGCACCGGACCTGGCCAGCTCCGTGGATATCATGCCCACCGTTTTGCATTTGGCGGGCATCGCCGCCCCCGCCGACCTGCCGGGTCTCAATCTGACCGATAAGGACAAACGCAGCAAACGTGACAGCATCTACGGCGCGTGTTTCACCCACAATGCCGTCGATCTGCAGGTGCCCGCGTCTTCCTTGCGCTGGCGTTGGGTCATTCAAAACGATTGGAAGCTGATCATCCCCGCCGCGTTGGAAAAAGACGCGCAGCCAGAACTTTACCATCTGGCCAAAGACCCGCGCGAAGAAAACAATCTGGCGGCACAAGAAGCAGAACGCATCAAGAGCATGAAAGCATTGCTGAACACCTGGTGGCAGCCCTGAAGCTGGCATCGCTTTCCCGCCTCCGCATCGTGGCGGGAAATTCTTGCTTTGCGCTTGCGTCCCGCCATGTCAGCAAGCAGGCTTTCGCCGCTCACTCATGTCCGATCTTTCTCTTGCCACACACGCCGCACTGGAAGCGGGAAAACTTTTGCGCGAAAAATTCGGCCAGCTCGCTGTGGTCGATGAGGCGACTCATCACGACATCAAGTTGCAGCTCGACAAAACCTCGCAGGATCTCATCACGGGCATTCTGCTCGATGCCTGTCCCGACGACGCTCTTTACGGCGAGGAAGGCATTGCGGGAAACCAGGCATCCGAGCGCCAATGGATCGTCGATCCTATCGACGGCACGGTGAATTTTTTCTACGGCATCCCGCATTTTTGCGTGTCGATCGCCTTGCGTGTGAAGGGAGAAATCGTGGTGGGAGTGATTCATGACCCGATGGTGCAAGAGACCTGGACGGTGGAAAAAGGCGGCCCCGCCCTGCACAATGGCGTGCCGGTTTCCGTTTCATCGCGGACGCTTCTCGAGGAGTCCATTCTGTTTGTCGGCTGCGGCAAAGATGGCGATGCCTTGCGCACCGGCATGGACCGCTTTGCGAAGGCTTCCGTGCGCGCCCGCAAGATGCGCATGATGGGCTCCGCCGCGCTCGGCATGGCCTACATCGCCTCTGGCCGGCTCGATGCCTATGTGGAGTCGAAAATTTCTCTCTGGGACATCGCAGCAGGACAACTGCTAGTGGAAACCGCGGGCGGCAAAGTGAGCCTGGCTCCCTCGCCACAGAATTCCGATTCCTATTCCATCGTCGCCACCAACGGCTTGATTCCCATCGAGGAAATTCTCTAACATCATTTTGCACCATGTCCAAACTTCCCGTCATCATCGGAGGCACCATTGCCATTGACAATGTCATCACCCCGCAAGCCGAAGCCAAGGAGCTCCTTGGTGGATCGGCTTCCTACGCCGCCTTGGCCGCCGCGTATTTCACCAGCCCCGTGCATCTCGTCGGCATCATCGGTCACGATTACCCGCAGCGTCATTTGGAAATGCTGGAAGACCACGGCGTGACCCTGCACGGTGTCGAGCGCTCCGAAGGCGAATCTTTCACCTGGACGGGCGAATATCATGCCAACATGAACGACCGCACCACGCACCGCGTGGGTCTGAATGTGTTGGAAAACTGGCAGGTCAAGGTTCCAGCGGAAATTGCTACTACGTCCATCGTAGTTCTCGCCAACATGTCGCCGGACAACCAATTGCAAATGCTCGCCGGTTGCACCGCATCGCCGCGTTTTGTCATTGCCGATACGATGGACCTGTGGATCAACATCGCCAACGAGCGCTTGCATGACGTGCTCCGTGAGCTGGACCTGTTTGTCATCAATGAGGGTGAGGCGCGCGAATTCGCCGGCACCTCGAACCTGATTCTCGCCGGTCAGCGCTTGTTGGCAAAAGGTCCGCGCAACGTCATCATCAAGCTTGGTGAGTTTGGGGCGATGCTGTTCACCGGTCAGGCGGCAGGCTGGCAGGTCGGGCCGGAGACCTTCTTTCGTTCCGCGGCCTTCCCCTTGCACGAAGTGGCCGATCCCACTGGCGCAGGTGATACCTTCCTCGGCGCCTTGGCGGGCTATCTGGCATCGCTCGGGAAAACCTCATTCAGTTTTGCCGATATCCGCCAGGCCGTGATCAAAGGCTCCATCCTTGCCTCCTTCACCTGTGAGGAGTTTTCCACACGCAAACTGCAATCCCTGAGTCACGAAGAAATTCGCGAACGCGAGCATTTGTTCAAGGACCTCACGGGATGGTGAATGGCAACACGCAGCTGTGTTTTATCGAGGGAATGGGCGCGGTGCCTTTGTTCAGGATGAAAGGTCTCCATAGAGCAAACAAAGGCATTCCGCTCTTACTGGGCATCAGGGAAAAATGAGTTACATCCTCTTCGGCGCTTCGTCTTTTTCCCACGATTTCCTTTCGCATCGAATGATTTTTTTGATTGATGGTTGATGCTGTGAAGAGCAGGATGGCAGTGAAAGAACCATAATGAACCAAACCGATATCAGCCCAGGTGAGATTGCCTTGATGGGACCTTGGTCACGGGAGAAAGAACCCAGCGGGTTTACTCTCGTGATCACTCTGTCGTTGTTGGTCTTGCTGACCTTGATTGCGCTCGGCATGCTTGGATTGAGCAGCGTGACCTTGCGCCAGACTAGCGCCCAGAGCGCGCAATCGATCGCGCGGTCCAACGCCCGAATGGCGCTGATGCTGGCCTTAGGCGAATTGCAAAAAGCCACAGGTGCGGACCAACGCGTGACGTTCTCATCTGCTGCATCCGGCACCACCGAGCCCGCTCAACCGCATTGGACGGGAGTGGCCCAAGTCAATCCCACGACTCTCAACGCGGAACCGAAAAATACTCCGATGCAATGGCTGGTCAGTGGAACCAACCCCAAGCCCGCCATCAATCTCACCTTTTCACCTTCCTCCACACAAGGCAACGCGCTCAAGTTAGGCTCTTTTCTTAGTGCTCCCAATACTTCACGCGATCTCCTCGCGCCTGTCATGACCATTGCCCAGGGAAGCAATACTGGGCGATATGCTTGGTGGATTGCCGATGAGGGAACGAAAGCTCGCGTCGACGTGGCGCGACCAAAAACGAGTGCTGCGAGTGAGCGGGAGCGACTGGCGCAGTCACAATCACCCCTCGAGGCAGGGTGGACCAGCCTGGGCAACAACTGGCTTCCATTTGCGCCACAAGGGGCTCTGGACAAAACGACTCTGATTTCCTTGCCCACCGTCTCGCTGGTCGCCGCCAAGCCTGGTCTAGAGCGTGAGTATTTTCACGATATTACCACAGGCGGGATGGGACTACCCGTCAATGTGGTCAATGGTGGCATGAAGGCCGACCTCTCGCTGATCTTCGATCGCTCGCAAGTCAACAAAAGGTATGGCGATCGTTATTTCGGTGCTACTCCCTCGGCTCTGACATGGAATGGAGCGCCCATTTACAGTTTCACGACTTCCGCTCCTGCAAAGTTCTATCTGAGCGATGGCATCAGTCGCAATGGAAGCTTAGCCACGGGGCCAAACTGGGGCAATCTCTGGAACTACGCCACGCTATGGCAAAATGTCACGGGTCAACAAATCCCCCTCATTGGTGGCCACCCGCTGGTCGAGTCAGATCTTCGCTTCAAAAACTGGCTCCCCTATACCAATCACAATCAGGGAAGTTTCATGCGGGATGTTCAGCAAACCAATAGCCCTGTGGCTCCGGTATTGTCGATGTTTCAAATCGGATTCCGCTTGAACTCCGAACTGGTTCCCCCCACCAATCCCTCATCAACCGCAGAATTTTATCGAGCACAAGTTGGCATTCAACCCGTGGTAGGTTTGTGGAATCCTTACAATATTACGATTCGATCGTCTTCTTACCGGTTTGACTGGGCACTCTATCCGTATCTTCGTTTCAATTACGCACGCCCCACGGGGAATGGCACCTTCACCGATGGACGCCTCACGAGGCTCTGGCTGCGCGAGGAATGGACCAGCGGGAGCAGCGTGATTCCGACACCTACAGACAGTGCGGGTGGTCGCTGGCTTCAACTCGAAACACCTGCCATCGACCTCCAACCAGGAGAGTTCCGGCTCTTTTCCGTGGTGGATCGCATTCGCGTCCGGGCGGGCGAAACCTACACACTCAAGCCGGGGTGGAGCGAGAAAGGAGCATTCATCGTCGATCTAAAGGATGATGCCGGAAATACCCGAATCGTTCCCAAAGGCTACCGGGCCTGGTTTGGTGCCATCGTTTTGCAGGACACTCAGAGCACGGAAGTAAAAAGCAAGTTCCCCACGCTCAATCTCACAACATCGGCTTCCACATGGTTCACTCTCAAGTCAGGCAATAGCGTGCTGTTGCGCTCTAACGAACTCTGGAATGGAGGCAACGATCCCTCCATTAACACGGCCTTTCTCGTGCCGGAGCCTGTCATTTCTGGATCAGACGGCGGCCTGAATACGACAAAAACGACTTATCTGATCGAGGACCTCGCCGGTGATAGAGTCACTCCTAATATCGCGACATGGTCTTTTTTCAGTCGCACCACCAATCAGATCGAAGCACCCGATGTGAACCAACGCCTGCGCGGTTGGGTGGATGCCAATCCACGTGCACTCGTTACGAATTCCCTCTGGGACGGTTCGAGAGTGAGCAATGCGGGAGAACGCAGTGGATGGCATACGACCTCACCTTTCATCGGTGCATGGAACGCGCCGGGACGCCCGCGTGTGGTGGGCGATGGCATAGGCGGCAATCGCGGACTGCTCGCGGAAGGAGGCAGCAATATTACGGAACCGGAGGTCAATCGTGCGGGTGGGCGCTATCAAGGATTCGGTGGTTCTTCGAACACCTTAGCAGGCGGAAAAACCAATGTGGTGATCTATGATGTGCCACGCTCACCCTTGGTATCGATCGGACAATTCCAGCACGCCCAACTCGCGCGCTACAATTTCGAGCCAGGCTTTGTGGTAGGAAATTCCTACGCCAATCCCCGCATCCCGCTGCGCTCCACCAGCAATCCGAATTTCAACGGCATCAGCGGATTCAATGTGACCGACGTATCGTTTGACGTGAATCGAAAACTCTGGGACGGCTACTTTTTTTCGACCATGGCTCTCGATTATGTCAACGGATCCGGTAGCTCATGGGATCGGGTTTTTGACAGCAAAAAACTGCAATCGGGAGCTGCCACGTTGCCGAATCCACGTATGGTTTTTTCGCCTGACCTGAGCGATACCACGATTGATAAAATTCTCACCGATGCCGGCGATCGAGCACCCGAAGCCATTGCCGCACGCATCATGGTCAAAGGTGCGTTTAACATCAATTCGACTTCGAAAAATGCATGGAAGACTTTGCTCGCATCGATGGGCGCCTCACAACTCCCCGTCCTTCAGCCCCAGACGGGCGTTGTGACGTGGCAAAATCCCGCCAGTGCACGCTTCAATCGCTTCGGGCACTCCCTCACCAACTTGCCTTACCAACAGGGGGCATCCGGAGATAGCGACGCCTTTTGGCAAGGTTGGCGCGGACTATCCGATACGGAAATCGATCGGCTGGCTCAGGAGATCGTGACCGAGGTGAAAGCGCGTGGACCGTTTCGATCACTGGCTGAATTTGTCAATCGTCATCCACAGAGCAGCAATGTGGCGCATCAACAAAAAGGCGCCTTGCAAGCCGCTCTCGATCGCACAGTGAATGCCAATTTGCCGAACTCTGTGGGCAAACCGGCCGTGCAACCTCAAGGAAGTCAGTTCTCTAACGCGACCAGCAATGAAAACACCGCTGCGGGCAGCGCGTCCTATGTCTTACAGGGAGATGTTCTGCAATCACTCGCTCCGATCCTGCAAGCACGCTCGGATTATTTCAAAATCCGTGCCTGTGGGGAGGCCTTGGACGCGAGCGGCAAGGTCATCGCCCGCGCCTGGTGCGAGGGCATGGTGCAACGCATGGCGGGCTACATCGACTCGCGTGACTCCAGTTTCCGTATCCCTACCGAGCTCACGGTCCCCGCAAACCGCGTCTTTGGGCGTCGCTATGAAATGGTCTCTTTCCGCTGGCTCCATCAATCCGAAATCTGACGACTTCGTTCATGAAATTCATTTTTTTTCTTTTTCTCGCTCTGCTGACGCCACAGGCCTGGTCTCAGGAGGCGACGGTTCAAACTGAGATTGTCACGATAGCATTGGACGAATCCGTCAATGAGTTGTATTTTTACAATGGCAATGATTTTTCGCTCCTTCAGGCCAACCCCACGGGACTGGGGGAACCACTGCGCTATCGGGGTCCGCAACGTTTCATTCTGCGCAAATCCAAGGAAGAGTTTGCTGCGAAACCTCCGCTGCCTGCGCCCGTGGCCGCGGTGGATCTGCCGATGAACTGCGAGCGCGTTTTGCTCGCTTGTCTCAAATCAGGCGACGCCCCGGTGAAGCTGGTCGCTTACGATATCGGCAAAGCACGCATCGATGCCGGGGACTATCGATTTTTCAATTTCTCACATTCCACGGTATCCGTGATCTTGGGCGAGCGCAAGTTTGCCATCAAGCCAGGACAGGAATCCTTGATCTCCGATGTCTCATGGAAGAAGGAAGTCAGTGAGCTCGACATCGCCATGGCGATCATGAAGGAGAATGAAATGAAAGCAGTCTATTCCGCGCAATGGGGCAATCGTCCGGGCAGACGCAACTACATTTTCTTGTTCGACGGTCCACAGGACTACAAGCCGATCCGCATCTGCAGGTTTTTCGACGTTCCCCCCGTGGAACCTGAAAAGCCCAGACCATGAGGCACGCCGGACCCGAAAAGGCCTATGCCCTCGGTCATCTGGCATGGTCTACAAAATCAACATGCAGTCGCCGTAGCTGTAGAAGCGGTATTCCTGCTCTACGGCTTGGCGATAGGCTTCAAGAATGAGCTCGCGGGACGCCATCGCACTCACCAGCATGAGTAAGGTGCTCTGGGGGAGATGGAAATTGGTGAGTAGGGCATCGACCGCACGGAATTGATAAGGCGGGTAGAGAAAAATATCGGTGCTGCCGCTCTGATTTCCCGCCGCGATGCGCTCTCCTGCTACCGCTGTTTTTGCGAGGTGCTCGAGCACGCGAGTGACGGTGGTGCCGATCGCTACCACGCGACTTGCGGCATTGATGGCAGCGGTGGTTTCGGCATGGACGTGGTAGTTCTCCGAATGCATGTCGTGCTCTTCGGGTCGATCGGCTTTTACGGGGCGGAAGGTGCCGACTCCAACGTGCAGGGTGAGGAAGGTATGGGGTAGCGTCTCTAACAGTTCCGGGGTGAAATGCAGACCGGCGGTGGGAGCGGCGATGGCGCCCTCGTTCTTGGCGTAAACCGTCTGATAGCGCTCGCGGTCCTCCACCTCGTCCTCGCGGTTCATGTAGTGGGGCAGGGCCAGGTGGCCGTGTTTGTGTAGATCCAGCTCGCGATCCCATTCGATCAAGCGGTCGCCATTATCAAAAACTTCCACTACGGTGCCGATCGCATCTGCCACCTGCACGGTAGCTCCGACTCGCATTTTTTTGCCGGGCTTTACCAAACAACGCCACAGCGTGGGACTGCTGCGGTCGAGGCAGAGCAACTCAGTCTTGTGATCGTTCGAATACAACCTCGCAGGAATGACCTTGGTATCGTTGAGAATGATGAGGTCATCGGGTCGAATGTATTCAGGGAAATTCCGAAACATGCGGTGTTCGATCAAACCGCTCTGGCGATGCACCACCATCATGCGTGATGCGGAGCGGTCGGCGAGCGGGCGGGAGGCGATTCGTTCCTCCGGCAGGTGATAGTCGAAATCAACGGTGCGCAAACTCATGGGCGTAACAAAGAAGAGAGATGCGCGCTTGGCAAATCAATTTCTGGACTTTGTGAATTCCGTGATTGCGCCTGCCAGTCCCTTGTTTTAGAAGTCCACCCATGACCGAAACCGATGTTCGTTCCCGCTATGTGCGTATTTCGCTGATGATGTTCCTACAGTTTTTCACATGGGGCTCGTGGTTCTCGACTCTTTTCATGATCTTGGGGAAACATGATCTCGCATCGATTATTGGAAAATCCTACGGTACGGCTCCGATTGCGGCGATGGTGGCGCCCTTATTTCTCGGTTTGATTGCGGACCGGTTTTTTTCCTCGGAGCGTCTTATGGGAGTGATGTTTCTCATCGGTGGATTGCTGATGCAAATGGTGCCCAGTGCCATCGCCGCAGGGAATGCCTCGTTGGTGGTGACCTTGTTTACGGGGCACATGCTTTGCTACATGCCCACGCTGGGGCTGGGCAATACCATCGCGTTTTCCCATTTGCCGCGTGACATTTTTCCGAAAACCCGCGTGTGGGGAACGATTGGTTGGATCACTGCCGGATTGGTGGCTGGTTTTTTGGGTTGGTCAGATAGCCTTCATCTATTTCGCATGGCGGGCATCTCGGCGCTGCTGTTAGGTTTGTTTTGCTTCATGCTACCGCACACGCCGCCACCATCTCAAGACAAGCCGGTGGACTTGCGCGCGCTGTTCATGGTGGACGCCTTCCGCCTACTTGCTAAGCCTGCGTTTTTCGTCTTTATGCTTTGCTCGATGCTGATCTGCATCCCCTTGGCCTACTATTTTAATAGTACTTCAGGTTTTCTCTCCAACATGGGCTTCCAGCAACCTGCTTCCGCGATGACCATTGGCCAGATGTCGGAGATTTTCTTCATGCTGCTGGTCCCTTTCTTTTTCCGTAAGCTAGGAGTGAAATGGATGATCATCGTAGCGATGCTCTGCTGGGTCATGCGCTATGCGTTGTTCGCTTACGGCGCAACGCAGCAATCGGTCTTGATGATTTTTGCGGCGATCGCCCTGCATGGCATCTGCTACGATTTCTTTTTTGTCACGGGCTTCATGTATGCCGACCGCGTAGCCCCAGAAGCCATTCGTGGCCAAACGCAAAGCATGCTGGTGTTTTTCACGCAGGGCGTGGGCATGTTCATCGGGTATGATTGGGCGGCGAAAAAATTTGCCGTGGTGCAGCCCGCTTCCGATGCGTTGGGTGCCGCCATTGCTGCCGAAAATCCGGTGGAAAAAATGACCTACGCGCAAAAACTGGCTCAGATGTTTGCCGCGGAAATGCCGCATGTGGATCACGCCATCTGGACAAAAGCCGCAGGCTTATGGCAATCCTACTGGCTGTTTCCCGCCCTGTTGGCGGGAGCGATCGCGATCCTTTTCTTTTCAGCGTTCTGGGATCGATCGAAGTCAGAGGAGTGAGAAATTTTCCCTTCGTTTCGAATCGACGCCGATGCGGGAAAACGGCATGTTCCTGTCATGGAACTTATGGATCAGTTGGGGGTGGCCTTTGGTTTGGCGACACTGGCAGGTTTGAATTTGTATCTCACCGTCGCCCTGGTGGGCTTGGCCATTCGATGGCACTGGATTTCGTTATCGGGCGCCTATGAACACCTCGCAGTGTTGGGAAATCCGTGGATTCTCGGCGTGGCCGGCGCCTTATTTGCGATCGAATTTATCGCTGATAAGGTGCCTTGGGTCGATAGCACTTGGGATGCGGTGCATACCCTTATCCGTCCGGCGGGTGCGATTTTGTTGGCGTTGACTGCGATGGGAGATCTCCATCCGGTGATGACAGTGATCGCCGCTCTGTGTGCGGGGACAGCGGCTCTCACGACCCATGGCACGAAGGCCAGCGCACGATTGGTGATGAATGCCTCGCCCGAGCCGGTTTCGAACACGGTTGCCAGCCTCACAGAGGACAGCTTGGTGGTGGGCGGCATCGCTCTGATTTCCGCTGCCCCGCTCGTCGCCCTCGTGGTGTTCGTGGTTCTGGTCATTTTCTGCCTGATGCTGACGCGTTGGCTGTGGAAAAAAGTTTCCGGTCTGCGTGGGAAACGTCGAAGCATGGCAGGAGGTGGGGCATGAGTGGAAGGATTGCGGCGATGGAATTGGGCGGCACGAAAACCGTGGTCGCAGTGGCTGATGCCGATGGGGTTCTTTGTGAGGAATACCGCTTCCCCACCACTACTCCAAAGGAGACCATGAACATCGCCGTTTCGTGGTGGCGCGCGCGCGGGGAGGTGGCGCGCTTGGGCATTGCCAGCTTCGGTCCTCTGCGGGTAGATCCTCAGGCGGCGGACTTCGGTACTTTTTTGCGCACACCCAAAGAATCCTGGCAGGGCTTTTCCTTTGCATCGTATTTTCACAATCATCTTCCCGGTGTGCCTTGGTTTCTTGATACGGATGTGCAGGCGGCCTTGTTGGCGGAAATGACGTATGGCGCGGCACGCGGTTTGAGCGATGTGTTGTATCTGACGGTGGGCACGGGAATCGGCGCGGGTCTTGCCTGTGGCGGTCGCTTGGTGCACGGCACCCTGCATCCGGAAATGGGGCATTGGCTGGTGCGTCGTCATGCCGATGATTCCTTCGTGGGTCTTTGTCCGTTTCATCGCGATTGCTGGGAAGGGCTGGCCAGTGGTCCGGCCATGTGGCAACGCTGGGGAGCAGCGGCGCATACGCTGCCCATGGATCATCCCGCCTGGGACATGGAGGCGTTTTATCTGGCGCAGGGCTTGTATACGGCTTGCGCCATGGTGTCGCCGCAGCGGTTGATCTTGGGCGGCGGAGTCTCCCAAGCTACCGGATTATTGGACAAAGTGTCGATGTGGATGGATCGTTTCAGTCAGGGATATTTTGAATCGCTCGGCGCACGGGTCGTCGCTCCCGCCCTCGGTCAGCAAGCTGGAATCACAGGCGCCATCGAACTGGCCCTGCGCGGAGATAAGAAGCTGCCATCTTAGGGGTCAGTCCTCGCGTCGTAACATTTTTATGCGGAAAATTCCATTTTGGGGGCAGTGGATGTGGTGTTCAGGTTTTGATGAGATGCTGTGTTGACACGGTGAAGTTCGAGTGTTTTCTCCGCCTGAAGTTTCGATGAAAGGTCCCCGCCTTGGGAAAGGCAGCACGGCAGTATGCCGCAGGCATGCGTAAAGCACGACGGCACGACGCCTTCGCTCGTTCGATCGATTGACTTCTTTGAAAGAATGATTCGGTCCCGCCGTAGTGCTGAGAATATGGGCAATGAAGACAAAGCGGCGGTGGATCGATTGCACGAGGTCTATGGTCGGATGAAGCAGGAATTAGCGCAGGTGATCGTAGGCCAGGATCTGGTGGTGGAGCAGGTCTTGATGGCGATTTTCTGTCGTGGTCACGCCTTGCTCGTCGGCGTGCCTGGGTTGGCGAAGACTTTGCTGGTCTCGACCTTGTCGCGCGCGCTGGATCTGAGTTACAAGCGCATCCAATTCACGCCCGACCTGATGCCTACCGACATTACCGGCACCGATGTGTTAGAGGTGGATCCTGAAACCGGTCGCCGCGGATTTCGTTTTGTCAACGGGCCGATTTTTGCGAATCTGGTGCTGGCCGATGAAATCAACCGCACGCCGCCCAAGACGCAAGCCGCTCTGTTGGAGGCGATGCAAGAGCAGCACGTCACCGTGGGCGAACATACGCTCGCGTTGCCGAAACCGTTTTTCGTGCTCGCCACGCAGAACCCCATCGAGCAGGAGGGTACGTATCCGCTGCCCGAGGCACAGCTCGACCGCTTTTTATTCAACATCATTGTCGAATATCCCACTGAGGCGGAAGAGCGCGAGATCATCCGCCGCGTGACCAGTCCCAGCGCCGCCACGGTCACGCCGATGATGAATGCGGCGGAAATTTTGCATTTGCAGGACATCGTCAAGCGCGTGCCGGTGGGCGATCACGTGATTGACTTTGCTTCCAAACTCGTGCGCGCCACGCGACCAAAGGATGCCTCGGCACCGGATTTTGTGAAAGAAATGGTTGGCTGGGGTGCAGGGCCGCGAGCGGGTATCAGCCTGATCACTGCAGCGAAAGCTCACGCCGTGTTGCGCGGGAGGTTTCATGCCACCACGGGTGACGTCGCCGCCGTGGCCGCGCCGGTGATGAGGCATCGGGTGATCACCACCTTCAATGCCGAGGCCGCCGGTGTGAACAGCGATGACGTGATCAAAAAATTGTTAGAAAAACTCGTGCCGCGCGAGGAACTGGTCGTCTGAAGCTGATGTCCTCCTCGCTGCAACTGCCCGACTGCATGAAATTGCTGCCCCAGGAGACCATGGGGGTCATGAAACGTCTCGAATGGTATGCGCGCAAACGCATGCTCGGCACTTTAAGCGGTCGCCACAGTTCGCCTGACAAGGGGTTTTCGGTAGAGTTCGCGGAGCACCGCGAATATGCGCCTGGTGATGATCCGAAAAATCTTGACTGGAAGGTAATGGCGAAAAGCGATCGCCACGTGATCAAGCAATACATCGAGGAGACCAATCTGCGCGCCACGATGGTGGTGGATGTTTCTGGATCCATGGACTACACGGGCGATGCGGCGGCGATGATCGATGGCGTGCGTCTCTCGAAACTCAGTTATGCCAAGCATCTCGCAGCCGCGCTTTCGTATCTCTACATCAAACAGGGCGATGCGGTGGGCTTGGCGACCTTTGACCAGAAATGGCGTGGTTATGTGCGCGCGGGGAGTCGACCCAGCCAAGTGCGGCGTGTGTTGCAGGAGCTGCACGATACCGGTGCGGGCAAGGATACTGCCATCGGACCGGTGCTGCATGAAATTGCCGAGCGCATTCCCCAACGCGGGCTGGTGGTGTTGATCAGCGACCTGTTCGATTCGCCCGATGCCATCATCGAGGCGCTGCATCACTTCGATTACCGCCAGCACGAGCTGGTGATCTTTCATTTGCTGGCCGACGAGGAGTTGACATTTCCTTTCCAGAACTTCCAGCGTTTTCGTGATCTGGAAGGTGTGCAGGAAATGTTGCGCATCGATCCGCAGGCTGTGCGCGCGGCGTATCTGGAACAATTGCGCGCCTTCATCAAACGCATCGATGCCGCCTGCGGGAAAATGCGTGCGGACTACGTGCCGGTGAACACGCGCACACCCTTGCGCGATACCTTGTTGCGCTATCTGGGAGGGAGGAAATAAATGCTGTTTCTGCATCCATGGTTGTTGATCGGTTTGGCGGGAGTGGTGTTGCCCATCCTGATCCATCTCGTGCGGCGTCAGGCCGCCAAGCCCATCGACTGGGGGGCCATGCGGTTTTTGTTCGACACCATTTCCGTGCGACGTCGCAAAATGGAATGGGAGGATCTGGTGATCATGGCCGCGCGCTGTTTGCTCTTAGCCTTGCTCGCGCTGGCTGTGGCGCGGCCTTTTCTCACGCCGGATTCCCAAGTGCCGTGGTTGTTTGTCTTGCCCGCGGGTCTGCTCGCAGTGGCTTGCTTCGGTTCATCATTTGTCCTCAGCAACCGTGCCTGGCGCTGGGGTCTGCGCGCGGTTTCGGTGTTGTTGCTGATGGGTGCAAGTGCATTAGGATATTGGGAAAAGGAATGGAACCTGCGGCGCTTCGAGGCCAGCGGTCGTCGCGATGTGGCGCTGATCATCGATGCCTCCGCGTCGATGGAGCTCAACCGTTCAGGGAAATCGGTATTCCAGTCGGCCATCGATGAAGCCAAGAAACTGGTCAACGACGCGCCGCGCGGCACCGCTTTTCTCGTCGTGCTCGGGGGACCATCGCCTGAGGCGAAAACGGCCACGCCGCTCACTCATCGCGCCGATGTGTTAGGTGTGCTTGATTCGCTGCGTCCGTTAGGTGGCACGTTCCGAGCGCACGAGGCTTTGGGAGTGGCGACACTTGGCTTGGCACAAGGCAGCAATGCCTCGAAGGAAATCATCGTCTTTACCGATGCGCAACGCAGTGGCTGGAGGTTGGATGATCCAGGAGCATGGAAAACCCTGCGGCAGTCATGGCAAGGGCTCCCCACCGCGCCGAAGTTGCTGGTTCGCAGTTTCGGCGAGCCGCAAGATCTGGCCAATGTGGCACTCATCTCCTGCTCGACCTCGCGCGCTGTGGTCGGCACGGATCGAGATGTTGCGCTTCGCGTCGAGGTGATGAATACCGGTCGCAGCGCCATCACGCCCGGTGTGGTAACGCTGGAAGTGGATCAGAAAAAAATCGGGCAGAACCCTGTGGGGCTGCTATTGCCGGGACAGCGGCAGATCATCGAATTCCGTCATCACTTTTTACAATCCGGTTCGCACATTGTGAAGGCCAGTATCGAGGTGCAGGATGATCTCCCCGCGGACAACCGCATCGAAATGGTGCAATGGGTCCAACAACGTCTGCCAGTGCTTTTGGTCGATGGCAATCCGTCTGGCTCGTTTTTTGATCGAGCAGCGGGTTACATGGCCTTGGCCTTGGCGCCGTCTGGTGCGACAATGGCAGGACAACAAGGTGAGTCAAAATTCTTGATGGATCCGCGTGTGGTTTCGGCGTCACAATTGAAATCGGAGGATTTCGATGATATGCGCGTGGTCATACTCGCTGATGTCCCGCGTTTGCCAGAAAAACTGGCATCCGTTTTGGCTGCGAAAGTGAATGCTGGCACAGGGCTGGTCATCATCGCCGGGCCACGGACTGAGCCATCATTTTACAATGCCTGGAGCAGTCTCGATGGCAGCGTATTGCCGATGACGCTGGGCGAAGAATCTACGGACGAAAAGGGTGTTTCCCCTGCGTCTGCGACCTTTGTGCATGAGACGATGGCTCTCTTCGCCAAGCGCAGTGATCTTTCCGATGCGTTGATCAAACGCTGGCGTAAAACGGGGGCGGCGCCTGGCCATGGTGTGCAGGCTGCGGCTTTTAGCAATGGCGATGCCTTTCTCGCCACCAAAACACTGGGCAGCGGCCGAGTGTTGTTAGGCACCTGCGCCTTCGATGCTCGCGTCGGCAATCTTCCCGCGCGTCAGGCATTTGTGCCCTTCATGCACGAATGGATCACATGGGTGGCGGGCACAGGCACAGAGTGGAATGTAGATTCGCTCTGGAGCCCCAGTATTACCTTGCCGCAGAGTGGTGGTGGTCTCATGGGCTACTATGCCCGTAGTAAATATCGCGAATCACAGGAGTTATTGCAGCGCATCGATGCAGCGATCCACTTCGACTGGACATCGTCATCTCCCGCGCAGGGTGTGCCGCGAGATCAATTCCGCGTGACTTGGAAAGCTACCTTGCTGCCGCCTGTGACGGGCGAGTATTTGTTTGAAGCCGAAGTCGACGATGATCTGACAATGATCTGGCAGGACGGCACGGCATGGAGTTGGGAAGATGGCACGGTTCCTCTAGCAAAACGGATGCTCACTGCAGGTGAGGGAAATCCGTTAGAGATCCGCTATGAACAAAGGTGGGGGGCGGCGTTTGTGCGATTGTATTGGACTGTTCCCGGTGGCAAGCGTCAGCTGATACCTAGCTCGGTGTGGATTCCCGCGATGCCCGCCACGGATCCGATGCGGGTGATCGATCCGCAGGGTTTACCACGCGAAGCTCATCTGCGTGCGGGGCGTCGAGGTCAGGAATTGCAAGTGCTCGGACCGGCTGTTCCAGGCATTTATCAGGTAGCGGCGAATGAGCCCTTGGCGGAGATGTTCGGGGTCAAAGCCGCTACCTTATTGCCCTTGGCTGTGAAGCGAGAGGCGGCAGAAAGCCAGTTTACCGCGATGAACGAAGCGGATTTGGCACTGATCCGTTCGCATGTGGATTTGCTGTTACCCTCATCCCTCGGTGATGTGATGGCGGTGCTGCAGGGCAAGGGTTTCGGTCGTGAGATCGCGCGCTGGCTGGCCTGCGCCGCCGTGGTGTTTTTCCTGCTGGAAAGCATGCTCACGCGCTGGGTATCGCGCGTGCGCCGGACGGGAGAGGACGTGCGCGTCGAGTTTGGTGAGGATAAGGTATGGAAAGGAGGTTTTCGATGAAAGCTTGGCTGCGTTTGTTAGGAATCGCGGCGATTAGCGCAGGAGTGTTGTTTGGGCTCTCACAAATCATTCGGTTCACGTCCGCATGGCCATGGTGGGCGGTGGCTCTGGGTTTGACTCTGGCAATGGAGACGTTGATTCGCCTGAGTCGTTACGAGCGCCGTGCTGTGACGGTTCTGCGGGCCCGTTGGATGCTGGCCTTGCGCGCCACAGCACTTGTATTATTGACCTGGATCTTGATCGAGCCGACATGGATACGCAAGGTGACTCAACCACGGCAACGGCAGGTCATGGTATTGGTGGATGATTCTGGATCGATGCAATTGCAGGATGAGGGCAGTATGACCTCACGCCGCGATCGAGCGCAACAGGCGCTCGCAGAAGCGAAGTTGGTCGAATCTCTGGAGCAAAATGCCAAGGTGCGCACGGTGCGATTCGCCCGCAGCATTCGCGAAGGCGAGACGCGCATGCCCGATGGCTGGGCGGATGCCACCGATCTGAGTGCCGCGATGAGTTATGCGCTTGAACAAATTCCTCCCGATGAATTGTCCGGCGCGGTTCTGCTCAGCGATGGTCGCCACAATCGGCCTGACCGCGTGGAGGACATCGCGCGTCGCTTCGGCATTCTCGACGCACCCATTGGCATCCTTGCGGTGGGTTCTGCCACTCCGCCGCGCGATGCCGCGATTGTCGCGGTCGATGCCCCTGAGGCGATCCACCTCGGGGACCGCATGCGTGTGAACGCGAAGGTGAAGTTCGACGGTTACAAGGGCAAAAAGGCGAAGGTCCTTTTGTGTCGGGGCGAGAAGACTCTCGAGGAGCGGGAAATTGCCATTCCCCAGGACCATCATCGCGAGGAATTGCGCTTTGCACATCTTCCTGAGGAGGGGGGTGTGGGAGAATATCGCATCGAGATCGAGGATCTCGGCGAAGAGCGCTTTGCGGATAACAACCGATGGGAGTTTGAAACATCCATCACGGATGCCCGCACGAATGTTTTGCTCGTCGACAGCCATCCGCGCTGGGAGTTCCGCTACCTGCGCAATTTGTTCTATGGCCGGGATAAGTCGGTGCATCTGCAATACGTTTTGTTTCATCCCGATCAGATTGCCGGTCAGGAGATTCAACCCGTAGTGGCATCGGCAGCAAGACCGTTCGGCGACGCGCAGGCCACTCAGTTGCCACGCAGTGAGGAGGAATGGCGTAAGTTTGATGTGATCATCCTCGGTGATCTCGAGGCGAACGCGATCGATGCGGCCACTTGGCAAATCATTTCTCGGTGTGTCAACGAGCGAGCGGCCTTATTGGTGCTGATCGCTGGTCCGCGAGCCATGCCTCATGCACTGGTGGCGGATGAAGCGCGTGCGCTCGTGCCAGCGGAGATCGACTGGGGCACACGCGAGTATTTCAGCGATCAAAAAATCGGTTTGCGATGGAAGCTGACGGCGGAAGGGCAACAGCATCCCATTACACAACAGGCCACGGGACGTGAGGACAATGCCGCCCTGTGGTCGGGCTTCGCCGGATTATCTTGGAGGCATCCGATCCGCGATGTGAAAGCGGGGGCAGAGATTTTGCTCACTCAGGCCGCCCCTCAGAGCGACGCTCCCGTCGCGGGCTCGGCTGATCTCCATCGAGCCCTTGCAGATTTGTCTCAGCGGCGGCAGCAGGAAGTAGAGTCCGCTCTGCTTGTCACACGCCGCACAGGAAAAGGCAAGGTGGCGTTGCTTTTGACTGATCGCACCTGGCGTTTGCGTGAGGGAGCGGGTGATGTCTATCATCACCGTTTCTGGGGAAATTTGGTGCGTTGGGGAGCGGGGCCGACCTTGCGTGCGGGACTCAAGCGAGCTCGGCTCGGCACCGATCAGTTGACTTACACGCCGGATGATCCGATCCATGTCACGACTCGCTTGCGCGATGAGAACCTAGCGCCGGTGGAAAAAGCCCAGTTGCAAGCGGAGGTCTTGCGCGATGGCGTGGTGCTGCGCACGGTCCCCTTGCGAGAGTTGGCGGATGCGAATGGACTCTACGAGGCGACTCTCCCAGCGCTTGAGGAGTCTGGGCGATATGAAATCCGTCTGCAAGGGGAAAAGGTCGCACAAGCCCTGCGGGCCGAGGGCGCCACTTCCTTGCAGACGAGCATCCGTGTGGTTGGTTCGCGTGGACCCGTCGAGTTGTCTGACACTACGCTCAACCTTCCGCTGTTGGAAACCATCGCGAGCTTATCGGGCGGCAAGGTCGTCCGCCCCGAACAAGCGGCAGATTTGCTGCCCATGTTGATGCGCGATTCATCGGAAAAAGAAGAAGTGCGGGAAATTTCATTATGGGATCATGGGATCTTATTGCTAGCTTTGGTGATCGTTTTGTCAGTTGAATGGGTGATCCGCCGCGGAGCTGGGTTGCCTTAACCTCATGTCGTGTATGTTAGAAAAATCATCGCCTTCCGCCATCGATCAATCGCTCGCCCGCTTGCTGCGGCAAATCCGTCGCACCCAGGTCTGGCGTGCCTGTTCTATGATCATCACGGTCGCCGTGCTCGGTGCGCTCATCTCCATGGCAGCAGACTGGCTTTTCGCTCCACTGGCTGAATGGACAAGATGGCTCTTGTTTTTCATGTGGGTCGTAAGTTTGGTGGGATCTTTCCGTTGGGCATGGGCTCCCGTATTCCGTGTCATATCGCCAGTGGCACTTGCTCGTTGGTTGGAGGTTCGGCACCCGGAAATGCAAGAACGCATCAGCACGGCGCTGGAATTGCAAGGGCAGGAGAACGGCGTTTCGATCGGCTTGATGGAGGAACTGCGGCGCGCTGCAGCATGTGATGCTTCTGCCATCGATCCGAGGGGTGAGGTGCGATCGGTCAGCCGTTACCGTCGTTGGACCCGTCCTGCCGCATTCTTGACCGGTTGTTTCATTTTGTTGTTGGTCTGTTGGCCCGAATCATCACTGCGACTTCTGGTGCGGGCCGTGGCTCCTTTTTCCGATTATGGCAATGCTGGTGCAGCGTGTTTTGCTGTGAGTCCCGGCGATATCGAATTGTTGGAGGGTGATGCGCTTCGCGTGGAGATCGCTTATCGGGGTGGCGCGACAGAACTGGCTTTGCACAGCAAATGGGAAAACGGAATCACAGCGCGGGAAATTCTGACGAAAACAGCCGAGGCGTTTGTCTATGAATTACAGCCGGTGACGCGCAGTTTCCGCTACTTCGTCAGAGCGGGCCGCGACGAAAGTGATTCGTATTCGGTTACGGTATGGCCGCGTCCGGCACTGGTGGATGCGCGTTTGCGGGTGGCAGCACCGGAATATCTGGCGCTGGAGCCCAGAACGGAGGCTCTTGATGATCAGGTGACGGCAGTGTGTGGCACGGCATTTCATTTGACGAGTAAGACGAACACGGCGATCGAGTCCGCGCGCCTAGTAGTTGCTGGGGAAACCATCGCGGAAGCTCGTGTCAGCACGGTGTCCGGCACGAGCCAGTTCACGCTCGATTGGACCCTCGATGCACCGGGTCTGGTCGAGGCCAAGGTGGTCTTGCGGCATCGACTCGGTCATGAAATCGAAGCGCATGCTTTTGCCACGGAAATGATCGAGGACCAGATTCCCCAAGTCGTTCTCCTTAGCCCCATGCAGCAGAAATTGCGTCTGCGCCCGGATGAGCAGTTGGAATTGAGCTACGAGGTATTAGAGGACTATGCTCTGGCGCGAGTGGCGGTAGAGCTCAGCGAAAAAGGTGACAAACCCATGGCGCTGGGGCAGAATTTGCCACTGCGCGTTGAGGGCAGCAAGCCGCAACGTTTTCGAGGATCAGCGATGCTTTCGATCGGAGATCTCAAAATGCGCATGGGAGGAAAACGTGAATTTCTCATTCGCCTTCGTGCCGAGGATGGCAAGCCGGCGGACCGCGCGGGTCCTGGCATCGGCTATTCGAATTGGTTGAGCATTCGCATCGATGAAGAAGCTGAATCGTTGGTGCGCCAAGAGTTGCGGGAACAGCACGAGGGCGCGATGAAAGAGATCGATGAAACGATCCGTCAGGTGCGTGAGGCTCGTCAGCAAATCGATCAACACAAAGAGCAGGTGAAAAAAGGCGATCTCACGCCCAAGGTGGAAAAGGCACTGCAAGAAGCCGCGGAAAAACTAGCAGAGGCTCAGGAAAAAACCCATCGACTCGGACAGAAAATGGAAGAAGGTGTTCATGCTCTTTTGGCCAACGATGTGAAACAGGCGGCGGAGAAAATGGAGCAAAGCCGCGAGAGCATGGAAAACGCTCCCTTGCAAGACGAGGAGGCGCAGCGCGAGGACAAGATGCAACAGGCCCGCGATCAAGCCGAGGAATCAATCCGCAAACTGGAGCAGGTGAAGCAGGAGATGCAAAAGCAAAACGAAAAGATTCAGGACCTTGCCAAATTGCAAGAACTCGCGCAAAAGCAGCAGGAAGTCGCCCGTCAGGCTCAACAACAGACGGAACAACAGCAGGAAAATTCTAACGAAAAATCAGCGAAAGAATGGCAGCAGCAACAGCAGCAGGTCGCGCAACAATTGCGTGAGGAATTGAAACAACAACCGCAGGCCCTCGCAGAGGTGCTGAAAGAACAAGCACGTCAGGCCGAAGAACTCTCCCAACAAGCCGAGGAAATTTCCCAGTCACAGGAGCAACTCCAGCAGCAGTCGGAAAAAGCAGCAACGGCGGAAAAATCCTCTGATCCCGCGCAACAGGAGCAAATCGAGAGACAAAGCCAACAGGCGATTCAACAGGCACTGGCGCAAGAACAAGCCAAAATCGCCGAGGAAACCGCGCAGCAATTGGAGCAGGCACGCGAGCAGCGCAGCGCTCTTGCCGATGAACTCCCCGCTGCTCAGGCCGCGACAGAAAACGCCAAGGAGCAACTCGCAAAGGAATCTCCCAAGGCAGCGGCGAGGGCTGCCCAGGCCGCACAGGAAGCGTTGGAAAAAGCCAGCGCACAAGCGGATGAGGCGGCGAAAGAAGTTCAACAGGGTCAGGCACAAGCCGATGCCGCCAAGGAATCGAACGAGCAAAACCAAACCCAAGGTGAGGAGGCCGCTTCCGCTGAGGCGAGCGCTCCCGCCGAGGCTGCCCAACAGGCGGAAATGGCCGCCGCTGCCGAGGCTCTGGAACATCTAACAGAACGGCAGGCAATGGTGGCGGAAGCGGCACGAGACCTGGCTGAGGGCAACACTGCAGAGGCATTGGAGCAATTGCAGCAAGCTCAGGCACAGAGTGCGGAGGAGTTGGCCCAAGCGATTGCCGCCGCACCGCAAGCCCAGCCATCCGCTCCCATGCAGCAGGCGGAACAGAGTAGTCAAAAAGGCAGCCAGCAAGCGCAGAAAGCCGCCCAACAAGCGCAGCAAGGTCAACAGCAACAAGCAACGCAGCAACATTCCCAGTCGCAACAAAGTTTCGCGCAAAGCGCACAAGCGCTCGCTCAAGCCGCGAAGGAAATGTCCCAAGCTGCTGCCCAGGCCGCTCAACAACCAGCTTCCCCACAACAGGCTCCGGCATCGCCCGAAGCTCTCGCCGAGGCTTTTCAACAAGCGTCTCAGGCGAGTGAAAATGCATCGCCTCAGCAAGCGGCCCAGCAGTCTCAACGTGCGGCTCAGGCCTTGCAACAAGCAGCCCAATCGGCCAAGGCTCGCATGCAAGGGCAAAGCCAGCCCCGCACGAAGCCTTCATCGCCGCAAGCACCGGGCAGTGCGCAGCCTAGCAATCCTAGCGAACAAGCTGGTGAGATGGCGAACGAAGCCGAACGCCCCGCCGAGGCCGATCCTGGTGTGCCACCGGAACTCGCGAAGCTAGGCATTAGTGCCGCCGACTGGGAAAAAATCCAGAACAACCTGCGCGCCGATGTGGGTGGTGGCGGTGCCGCCGGTATCCCCGAGGAATACCGCGAACTGGTGAAAGGTTACTTTCAAAGTATGTCCACTTCTCCTCAGAAAAAATAATCCAATGAATCGTTTTTTTAGCATAATCTTTGCCATCGTAATGGGGACCATCTGCCATGCGGCGGAAGAGGGCTTAGACCCAGTATTCGCGAAGTGGCGCGATCGTGTGGACCCATCGGTGGAAAAAGCTCTGACCTATCTCTCCCGTGTGCAAAAAACCGATGGCTCGTTTCCAGAAAATTTCGGCGAATCCACTGGCATTCCTGCCTTGGTTGGTATGACTTTCCTTTCCAAAGGTCACTTGCCCACCGAGGGACCTTACACACAAACGATCAACAAGTGCATCGATTTTCTTTTGTCCAACCAGCGCGACGACGGGCTTTTTGAAAAAGGCCACGCCGGCAGCGGGCCGATGTATGCGCACAACATTGCCACGCTCTTTCTCTCGGAAGTCAGCGGCATGGTGGAACCGGGCCGACAGAAAAAAATCAGCGTCGCCCTGCCCAAGGCGCTGCATCTCATTCTACGCGCTCAGGCGGTGAAAAAGGATGACCGCAATCGCGGCGGCTGGCGCTATCATCCCGGCTCCAACGACAGTGATACCTCATGCAGTGGTTGGGCTTTGATGGCCTTGCGTTCTGCCAAACTCAACGGAGCGGCCGTGCCGGATGAGGCTATCGATAAGGCCCTGCAATATCTGAAGCGCCATCAACACGCCACCAAGGGCTGTTTCGGCTACACCGACTACGAGGGCCACGCGCGCTCTCTCACCGGAATGGGTCTCTTGTGTCTCGAACTCTGTGGACAGCACGGCAAACCGGAAACCGTAGCCGCAGCGGACTACATTATGAAAACCTTCCGCGATCTGCCCGGCAACCAATTCGAATTTTATGGCAACTATTACAATGCCCAGGGCACCTTTCAAACCGGCGGGCGCTACTGGAGCGAGTATGCCGAGTGGATGTATGATACGTATCTGAAAAAACAAAACGAGGACGGCTCCTGGAATAGCAACGAAGCTGGGCGCGTCTACGGCACCGCCATCATGACTCTCGCCTTCACCGTGCCCTATCGCCAGCTGCCTATCTACCAGCGCGACGAAACCGTGGCGGAACAGGGGGAGTGAATGTGCTTCCTTGCCTGCGCGATGCGGCACTCCTCATCGATCATTCGCTGGTGATAATGTCTCTTCCCTTACTGTGTGTGTGTGTAAGCCACTTCTGTTCACTCATCCGTTGCTCGAAGTCACTGGGCTTCAGCTCTGGATGGTATTCGAACACTCTGGCTCCCAGAGTTGCCAGCAGGGCAACCCGACCTCTTTCCCTATCGGTCTGCAAGTCTTCTGATACCGCACGGAATACTTCTGGATGCTTTGCAAACGCGGCTCCGGTAAGAGCGATCTGATAATAGGATATGGCTCCGTCCGCAGGATAGTTCAGAAGGTCTCTCAAGTGTTCGGGTGTAGGATGGACATCGATACGGGCGGATAGTGAATCAAGCTCCTCATACGGATTGTTTTCTCCTGTGCTGAAAACAAACAATACGGCAATTCCCAGGCAAAGCATTCCGAACAATAGGATTGCAGATCGAGCTATGGTCTTCTTCATGGTGCGATTCTAAAGGAGAATATCATGAATTCACATCCCGCTCGATCGTTGGAAGCAAACGCGGACTTCGCTTGATAGAAAATCAGGTTTTTGTTTCTGCAACAATGAATTTCCTGAGGAAACGTTCGTCTATCAGGATGCGGCATCGGGGAGTCAGGAGCGGTGGATCTGCCTCCCGCAAGGCGATGACCCGCTGCCACTCCCGCAAGTCATCCGAGTCAGCACATAGGAAAATCCTTCGTGATCGATTTTATGCGATGTGTGCGGTTGGTGGTGAGCCAACTCCGCGTTGATGAAACATTTGCCCCGCGCATGGCGTAGTTTCCCTGTTCCGCGCTGCAACTCCGCTTGCGTGAAGACAAAACTCTGGTATTTTTGCTGACTGACAACATGAAAACCCGCATCACTTCTCTTTTTCTGGCCTCGCTAACTCTCGCCATGGGCCAAAACGGCAATCGTAAGGAGCATCACTCGATGGAGCCTGTGGTGCCTGCGAATTTGATTCCACCCGCTCCTGTGTTGAGCCCGGAGCAAGAGCTGAAAACCTTTCAACTTGCGCCTGGATTCGCGATCGAGCCCTTTGCCACCGAACCATTGGTAGAAAAACCCATCGCGCTGGATTTCGATCCCGCGGGTCGCGCTTGGGTGGTGGAAATGATCGGCTACATGATGGACCTGGATGGCAAGGATGAAAAAGTGCCGCAGGGTCGCATCGTCGTGCTGGAAGATACGAATCAAGACGGCAAGGCCGACAAACGCACGATATTTTTGGAAAAAATCCTGCTGCCTCGCGCGGTGGCGGTGTATCCCGATGGCATTCTTTACCTTGACGACCAAGACCTGCGCTGGATCAAGCGTGATGGTCTCAAGCCCGTGGGCGAATCCATCGTGGCGGCGCCGAAGTTCATCGAGGCCGGCAACGTCGAACACAAGGTCAACGGCTTGGTGCGCAATCTCGATAACTGGCACTACAATGCCAAGTCCGGCAAGCGCGTGCGCCGCGATGGCGATAAGTGGCTGGTGGAGGCCACGCCTTTCCGCGGCCAGTGGGGCATCGCCCAAGACAACTACGGCCGCCTCTATCATAACAACAACTCGACCTTTTTGTTTGGTGATTTTCTCGCGCCCAATTTGCTCGCAGGCAATCCCGGAGTAAACATGAAAGTTTCCGATGTGTCGCAGCTCGGACCGAACAACACCTATCCTGCCCGCGTGACGCCGGGTGTGAATCGCGCTTACATTCAGAAGTCGAATGGATACACCTCTGACACCCTTGATCCCAAGACTTTCAAATTGCTGCTCACCTCCGCATCCGCTGGTCCTACGATCTATCGCGGCACCAATTTCCCGAAGGAATGGCAGGGTCGCGGTTTCACACCGGAGTCGGTGGTGCAATTGGTCAAAGCCATCGCGATCGAGGAAAGCGACAGCAAACTGACTGGCTCGCATCCGCTGGGGAAGAGTGAGTTTTTGACATCCACTGACGAGCGTTTCCGTCCGGTGAACATGTATAACGCGCCCGATGGTTCCTTGCTGGTGTTGGACATGTATCACGGCATCATCCAGGATCGCTTTTTCATGACCTCCTACTTGCGCCAGCAATACGCCTCGCGCAAGCTTGACGGCCCAGCCACGGGTCAGGGACGCATCTGGCGTGTCACATCGAAAGCGGGCAAGTTGGAAAAAATCGCGAACGCCGAGACGATGAAGGCGGAGGATTTGGTCAAACAACTCGCGCATCCGAACGGTTGGCATCGCGACATCGCCCAGCGCGAGTTGGTCAATCGCAAAGATTTTTCCGTCTTGCCCCTGTTGGTAAAATTGATCGGCATCAACGAGCGTCCGCTCGCGCAAATCCATGCTTTATGGACCTTGGAAGGTATGGGCAAACTCGACGCGGCTGCAGTGGCGCAGGCCTTGAAGGCATCCGATGCCAAAGTAGTCGTATCTGCCTTATGGGCGGCGAGCAAACTCCCCGAAGCAGAGATGAAGAAGTTGTCTCCCGCGCTATTGGCATTCGCTCCGAAAAATGACGAGCAGGCCATTTACCTCGCTCGTGTCCTCGGTCCCGTTGGCACCCCGGAAGCTTTCGCGCGCTTGCACAAGTTGCTCGAGGACAACGCGAAAAATCCTTTGATCAAAGCTGCTGCTTTTGCCGGACTGGATCACCATGAGATCGCCTTCAAATCGCAGATCGAGGGCAAGTACAAGGACAAGACGTTGCTTGCTTGGCTCGACCAAGGCGCAGCCAGTGCCGGTAAAGCCGCGGTCTCCGGGTCTGGATTGAAAGGTGAACATCTCGCTTCGTTCGAACGCGGTAAGGCGCACTACTCGGGCGCTGCCGCTTGTTTCGGATGCCATGGTGCCTCGGGTGAAGGTGTGCCGAACCTCGGCCCACCGCTGGATGAGTCCGAATACGTGACGGGCGATTCGGAGCGATTGGTGAAAATCCTGCTCCACGGCCTCACAGGTCCCATCACGGTCGCGGGCATCGAATACAAACCCACTGCCGACATGCCAGGCTTGATGCAGAACCCGCTGATGAAAGATGCGGACATCGCTGACATCGCCACCTACATCCGCCACGAGTGGTCGAACAAAGCATCCATGGTTCCCTCAGAAACGGTTAGCAAAGTGCGCAAAGACACCGCCACCCATACGGGAAGCCCGTATCGCGCGGAGGATTTGAAGTGATCGTTCCTGCGAACCAAATCCCGATGCCGCGGAGGATGCGGAAGAACACCGACTCTTCCAGTTATCGAGCTTGAGAGTTGACGAAATCAACCATTTCCAATCCTATAAGGCACGAAACAAAAATCGCGGCGTTGAGGTGTGTTTCACCTCGGGCGCCGCGATTTTTTTGCGCAAGACAATCCGATAGATTAGGCGAAGACTTGATCCACTGGCACGCCTTTGTCGGCGATCTTGAAGGGGCGCTTGGACGGGGACATGATGACCAGATCGTGGGGTAGGCCGAGGGCCTTGGCGATGGTGGCGTTGAAATCCTGCACGGTGACGGGGTTGGCTTTGACTTTTCCGCCGCTGGCATCGGTCTCACCGTGCTTGTAGCCGCCCTTGATGCCACCGCCTGCCAGCAGGCAGCTGTAGGCGCTGGGATGGTGATCGCGACCGTCCTTATGCTCGGCCTTGATTTCTGGCGTGCGACCGAACTCCGTGGCCACCACAACGAGTGTGTCCTTGAGTTTTCCGCGCTTGTCGAGGTCGGTGATGAGCGCAGCATAGGCTTGGTCGAACTCCTTGCATCGACCTTCCACGGCGGTGAAGTTATCGTAGTGGGTATCCCAACCGCCGAGCTGCACCTCCACAAAACGCACGCCGTGTTCCACTAGGCGTCGTGCGAGCAGGCATCCTTGGGCGAAACGGCTGGTCCCGTAGAGTTTTTTCGTAGCCTCGGATTCCTCGTTGAGGTTGAAGGCCTTGAGATCCTTCGAGTTCATGAGGCGGATCGCTTCTTGATAGAGATCCTGATAGGCCTGGACATCGGCATTGGCGTAGCGGCCGTGGAATTGCTTGTTGAGTTTATCAGCGAGGCTGAGGCGACGATCGAAATTCTCTTTGGTCACATCGGTCACGCGGCGGGAATCCTGCAGTCCTTCTTGAGGGCTGCCGATGGGAGCGGCCGCATACTTGGCGCCGAAAAATCCGCCACCCGAATGATCAGCTGGGGTATCGATGGAGACAAATCCGGGGATTTCCTGATTGATGCGGCCACCGAGTTTCATCACCCACGAGCCCAGAGAAGGATGCTTGATGGTGCCGCGCAGGTTGTAGCTGGTATGCATCACGTAGGCACCTTGTTCGTGAGCGCCTTGGATGGATGTCATGGAATTGATCACGGCGACCTTGTCCATGACCTTTGCGGTTTCTGGCAAGTAATGACCGACCATGATGCCATCTGCTGCGCTGGCAATCGCGTTGGTGGGGCCCATTACCTCTTTTTTCTTCGGTTTGGGGTCGAAGGTATCGACGTGACTCATGCCACCTGACATGAAAAGGTAGATGACGTGTTTTGCCTTGGCAATATCCGCCGCAGAGGCGGGAGCTGCTTCGGCGATGCTGGCTCCCATCATGGGGAACAAATGCACACCAAGGTAGGTGCGGGCGGCATTGGAAAGAAACTGCCGGCGGGTGAATTCATCGGGTTTTTGGAAAGGGTTCATGTTCGTTCAAATTCAAATGTTATGTCTTATGTCTGTGAATTTCTTTTCTTCTTATTACTGCAGGAACAAAAATTCCGAGGACATCACCAGAGCTGATACAATATTGCGGATGCCGTTTTCGCCGGATGCGGTGATTTCTTCTTTCATCCAGCCCATTTCCTCCGCGCTGGGGGGACGGTTGAGCACTGCCACATAGATGCGGCGGATTTTTTCTTCATCGGTCTTCGCGCCTTTCAATCCTTTGTAAAGGTGAGAATCGGGATTGTTGACGAGTTGTCTTTGCACAAATCCGTTCATCAGAGAAAGCACCTGTCCCACGTTGGGATCGCGGCTGGCGCCTTCGACCACATCGCGTTCGGATTGGCCGAAGAGGTAGAGGAAATGCGAGCGCGGAGCGGGGGAAGGAAGTTCCGAGGCGCGCACCTGAGCATCATTGTTGTAGCGTTGCACAGCGTTCATCCCCATCATGGAATCGCTGCTACTGCTGCCACCGCCACCACTTTTGATCTCAGACATGAAGTGGGAGAAGTAATCACGCACTTCCTTTTCCGATTTCAGTGCCAAGACTTCTTTGGAAAGCTGAGGCATGGTTTTTGAGCCCACCAGCACGGGGCGGCCATTGAGATAGATGCGATCGTCGAGGCTGCGGATCGGCTTTTGATCCGGGTCTCCACCTGCTAGTGTGATCAGCGAATCCCAAATCTGCTCGGCGGTAAGGCGCTCGATCTTGCGACCGTGGAAGTCATCGCCGGTTTCAACGGTGGAAGGATTCGGGTTGGTGGCGAATTGGAAAGTTTTTGTCAGCATGAGGACGTGTTGGAAATCACGCAGGTTGTATTTGAGATCCATCATGGTCTGGACCAAATGCATCATCAGCTCGGGCGATTGGGTTTCTTTAGCCGCGATGAACTCATCGACAGGTTCGTAGAATCCTTTGCCCATGACGCGCTTCCACATGCGGTTGGCGATCACGGAGGGGAACTGCTCGCCGTTTTTGGTCGTGACCCATTCCGCCATTTGTTTGCGTCCATCGTTTTCATCCTTTTTCTCGGACATTCTGACACCTTTGCCGAAGGGAGTTTTGGCTCCCACCATCTCGCCTGGTTGGGCATCACGGTATTGGTAGTCGGATGGCAGGCTAATGCGCCCAGTGCCGCCACCGGACAAACTCATGCCGTAGACCTTATCCCACATGATTTGAGCGATGTTGTATTCTTGACCCATCGCGCGGCGGTCATCGCGCAATTCGTTCCATAGCGAAGTCATGTATCGCTGGTTCAGGGTGTCCTGACCGTGGGTGAAAGCAGCGAGTTCGTAAAAATCGTGGCGCTCGGTTTTTCCGAATGGGTCATCGTGGCACTGAGCGCATTCCATGCGTGAGCCCAGAAAGATCCGCATCGAATTCGCGAGATTGTCGAGTGGCATGCCGCGATCACGAGTGTAGTATCCCACTGCTGCTGTCTTTTGATCCCAGCCATCCCCTTCGGCGGAAAGCAACTGGTAAACGAACTGGTCCCATGGCATGTTGCTGGTGATCGCTGTGCGCACCCAGTGACGGTAGGGTTCATTGTTGGCTGATGTGCCCATCCGTCCGTCTGCCAGACGCAAGAGATCGAAAGCCCAGTTGGTCATATGACTGGAGTAACCTTTGGAGCCGAGAAGATAGTTCACCAAGGCCTCGCGCTTGGTGGGATCTTCGATCTCCAGGAAAGCGCGCGCTTCCTCAATGGTGGGAATTCTGCCAACGCTTACAAGAAAGGCCCGACGCAGGAACGTGGCGTCATCGGTAACCTTGGGCACGGGAAGTTTTTTGAGGCGGTAGAAATTCGCCACGGCTTGGTCGATTTTCAGCGCTGCTTTTTTGAGTGCAGCTTGTTCCTCTTGTGGCGCAGGGGTTTCGGCAGCCGTCACGAGAAATGGAAGCAATGCGAAAACGAGGGTTAAGCGTTTCATAGTTTGGTAAGTCTATGTGCGGGGACTGGCGCGTCAATCTCATTTTTTGGCATCGCGCTTTTTGTGGCGCGTCCTGTTCAGTGGGATTGAATGATTGACCCGGTGTGCTGCGATGCGTAAGGTGAAGTTACTTCGCATGAGTGCGCCCCGCATCATCCTCGCTTTGCTTCTGATCTGTCATCTCGCTGCGATGAGTGCGGAGTTGTCGGCTTCGCAGGAAACAACTCCTGTTCCAGATGGTGCGACGAATGACGCATCGATCAAAGGACTGAAAAATGCTCGCGTCATCAGTTTGGCGATTCCTGCTCCCAGGGGGCAAATTCTCGATCGCGAGGGGGAACCGCTGGCGCAAAACCGAGTCACGTATCAGTTGGCGCTGCAGTTTCCTCAATTCGAGAATGCAACGCAGGAATACGTCGTTTCTTGGGCGCGCAAACGTTTCAGCGAGTTGAAAATTGTATGGCCCAAGCATGCGGAGAAGTCCGATGCAGAATTGTGGGCGCATTACAAGGATCGGCGATGGTTGCCGCTTTATCTGAGCGGCTTCCTGACCAGCAACGCAGCGGCAGAAATATCGAAGAAAATGGGCAAGCGAGATGATCTGGTCCTCGTGCCGGTGTATTCGCGATACTATCCCGGCGGGTCCTTGGCGTCACACGTGATCGGTTACACGGGCAGTTCGGGTAAACTTCCGACGGGTCCGATCAATTTCAACGATCCACTGTGGGAGCCTACCGAGGGCAAGGCGGGACTGGAGTTGCTTTACGAAAAGCAGCTTGCGGGAACTCCAGGCATGAAGCGCATGCTATACAACAACGATGGTGTGAAGTTGTTAGAGGAGACGGTGCGCCGGCCCATCGCGGGAGGCAATTTGGTTACCACGATCAACAAACGTTGGCAGACCCGGGCGGAATCCGTGCTTAAGGAGGGTTGTCAGCGCGGTGCCATGGTCGTGCTGGATGTTACTACCGGCGAGGTGCTTGTCATGGCTTCGCGGCCGGGTTTTGACCTGATGGAATTTGTGGGTGGCATCAGCACGACACGATTCAAGGAATTGAACGAGGATCCTTCCGCGCCGTTATTTGCTCGTGCCTTTGCCGCTCAATATCCACCCGCATCGACTTTCAAGGCGGTGGTCGGCCTCGCGGCGATGCAGGCAGGAACGATAAGCGAAGAGACGGCCATCTACGCTCCCGCCTACTTGGAATTTCCCGGCCACAAAGTGCGCAATGCCTCAGGCCGCGAAGAGGGCAGCATTGCCATCAAATATGCCATGGCGCGCTCTTGCAACACATGGTTCGCGCAAGTCGGGATCGACACCGGACCTAACACGTTTCTCGCCATGGCTCGCAAGCTAGGCTACGGCGAAAAAACGGGGCTGCCACTCGTCGGCGAAGCGCCCGGCCTTATCCCTACGAACGAATGGATGCTGTCCCATCACAAACGCCGATTCATGAATGGAGACACGGCCAACATGTCCATCGGACAAGGCGTGTTGCTCGCCACCCCGTTGCAGGTGGCGCAGGGCATGGCGGGCATGGCGAACGGGCAGGCCTTGCCGAAATTGCAATTGATCCGCCAAGTGCAGGACGGCAAGGGGCGGGTCGTTTCGCAATCAATGCCTGAAGTGCGGACCACACTTGGTGTCGGCGAAGAGGCCGTTCTCGCCGTTCATAAGGGCATGTGCGATGTGGTGAATTCCGGCTACGGCACGGGGCGTGCTGCGGCGATGGAGTGGACCACGATGTGTGGCAAAACCGGCACGGCTCAGTGGGGTCCTCCCTCCAAAAACCAACGTCTGGCGTGGTTTGCTGGATTTTTTCCATTCGATCACCCGCGCTTCGCCTATGCGGTCGTGTATGAAGGCCGCCCGAATCAGACCGTGAGCGGCGGTCGCATGGCAGCACCCATGGTTCAGGCGTTTTTCAATCCCCTTCGCAAGGAAATCGAGGAAATCATCACGCCTCCGAAAAAAGCCCTAGTGGTCGAAGATGTGAGCTCACCAGCACTATGGCAAGGCGGTTCGATCCGCGCGATTCCCGTGAATCCCGATGACGAAAGCCTAGGAGTTCCCAAGGCGGTCCCTGTTCCTCTGGAAAATGTTCCTGCTGCTGATCCTCCTCCGGCCGCGATGGTGGTAGAGGGGGGCGATGGACCGGCTGAAAACGAAGAGAATGTTCCCGCTGAGGATGAGAAACCGGAAGGCGAAATCCGCCGCGCGATTCCCGTCGATGAAAACGCGGAAGAAACGGGCGATGAAATCGAATACACGCCGCAGTGATCCATCGTTTTTTCTTGATTAGTGATATAAGTCAACGTATTGTTTTTGTATGCATCGTATTTTTGTTGGTTGGGATCGTCCTGTGGTCGAGACAGCAGCGGAATGGCTGTGGGCTCGGCGTGATCAACTCGGCACGATGTGCGTGGTGACGCCTACCGCTCAAGCGGGACGAAGGTTGCAGGAAGCGGTGGCGGATTGTGCCGCGCGCGAGGGTAAAGCGGTGCTAGGATTGCGCACCGTGACGCCGGCTTTTTTCATCAAGGGACACGAACCGGACATGGCCGATGACACCGTCGAGTTGCTCGCTTGGATGGAAGTGCTTGAGTCGATCGATGATTGGTCGCCTTACGTCGCGGCATTTCCTCACGAATGGGATACCGATGAAGGAAAGGGATGGTCGCGTGGGTTGGCGCAGTCGCTCATGGAATTGCGCTATCATTTGCAGGAAGCGGGCAGCACGATTCTCGATGCGTCGCAGCGGATGCAATCGCATGCCGATGCCCCTCGTTGGCAGGCACTGGCGATGCTCGAAAAAGAGGTGGAAGCACTCTTGCGCCGGTGGTCGCTGCGCAGTCGCACGGCCTGTTTGCAAGGACGTTTGGCGCAGGAGACCGCTCCCGCGCTGCCAAACGATTGCTCGCAATTGATCCTGGTTGGTGTGACCGAGACGACGCCAATGGTGGCGCGTCTGTGGCAACGGATGCCGACGGCGATCGCTTTGATCGCCGCGCCGCCAGAAGAGGCCCAAAGGTTTGATGCTACGGGATTTCCTGATTTGTCATGGTGTCAGAGCGGGCAGGAGTTTCCGGGAAGAAACGGCATCGAGGGACAAGTCCACGTCGTGGCGGACATTCGTCAGCTCGCGGAAAAAGCAGTGGAGTGCGTGGCCGTGCGCGGGCATTCATCCGATCAGGTGATGCTTGCGACCTGCGATCCTTCTTTTGGCGGACCCTTGGCTGGCGCCATGGAGCGCGCGGGTTGGCCGGTGTTCGATCCTGCTTCCACATCCTCAGGCCTGAGCTGGCGCACGTGGTTGAGGCATTGGCAACGCTGGCTTAGTGCGCCCAGCTTGGGGGTCGTGGCGGAAATGGCTGGCTTTCACGAAACAGAAAACCTCACGGGTGGCAGCACGCTCCCATGGCTTCGTACTCTGGGGATTCTTCGCGACCAATGCGTGGTGGATACCATTGATGACATTCATCGGTTCATCGACTCCCATTCGCTGCCGCGACTGGTGAGTGAGGCACAGGCGCGCGCTTTGCTTGCTGCATTGGATCCATTGCAGCGTTGGCGCGCGGAGTTTTACCAGAATGGTTGCTGCGTGACCCTGATTCGATTGATCGAGCGCTGGCAATCGGATCCGCAGTGCGGGGCGGACGCGATGGAGATGATGCCACTATTGGAACAATGGTCGTTATGGGAAAAGCACCTCGGCTATGATGCCGCGCTTTGGTTGCAATTGTTTTGTGACCGCTTGCCGCCGCCTCCGATGGAGCTACCGGAGGCTCGCGCCTTGGATGTGGAAGGCTGGTTGGAAATCGCTTTTCACCGGGCGGAACACTTGTTGATTTGCGGCATGAGCGATCAGTTCATCCCAGCTGCGTGTGGAGGCGAGCCATGGCTCAACCACGCGAATCGTGCCATGTTGGGCCTCAACGCTGATGACCGCCGCGAAGCGCGCGATGCCTATCTGTATCGCGCGATGATCGAAGCGCATCGTGCGCGTGGTAGCATCGACATCCTTCTCAGCAAATCTCATGACCAAGGCGCCATGACGTTGCCATCCCGTCTGTTGCTGCGTGCCAAAGGACAGGAATTGGCTGCGCGCGTGGCCCATCTATTCGCCGAACTGCCCACGGCGGACTCTCAGTTGACTTGGCAGTGTGATGGGCAGTGGCAACCGCGTTTCGTAGAATTGCCTCAGGAAAAGGAAGGGGTCCGCAAGTTGTCGGTTACGGCACTCCGCGACTATCTCAGCTGCCCCTATCGTTTTTATCTTCGGCACGGTTTGCGAATGAACCAACGAGATGGCGACCGAGGCGAGTGGAATCATCGCGATTTCGGCAACCTTTTTCATGAGGTGCTGGAAAACTGGGGTCGAGATGAGTCGGCACGCGATCTATCGGATGCGGTCGAATTGAAAAATGTCTGGCAAGCACAATTCGATCATTTGCTCCTGAAACGATACGGGGACTCTCCCAACCTCGCGATCCAAATTCAGGCCGCGGCCTTGCGGCAACGACTCGAGTGGCTGGCTGAGCAGCAGGCTCAGCATCGCGCCGCGGGGTGGCAGGTGCTAGCAGTGGAGACACCGTTTCTTTTGCCATGGCCAAACATTCAGGTCAGCGGAAAAGTCGACCGCATCGATTTCCATGCCGGTCGTGAAGAATACATTATGTGGGACTACAAAACCGGATCAGTAAAAAAACAAGTCGGACAATCGCACCTTGTCGGCGTCTCGGCGAAGTCAGTGATTCCCGCCCATCTTGCGGAGGATGAAAGACTTTTTTGGACTGATGAAAAAGGAAAACGCCACAGGTGGACCAACCTGCAACTCCCGCTGTATGCCGTTGCCGGATTGACGCCTAAGCCGCCGATGGTCGGGTTCATCACGATAGGCGATGCCCGCGACAATGTCTCGTATTCACTTTGGGAGGGATTTGATCAGAGCATCGCGGATGCTGCGGTGGACTGCGCGCAATGGCTACTCGATCTCATTGACCGGCGTCATTTTTGGCCGCCTAACGAAAAGAGTCTGCCAACGGAGTTCGATATTCTATCTTGTGGGAGCGATCTGCGTCAGATGTCCGCTGAATTGCTTGCGCGACACGAGGAAGCTTGATCGCAAGCGATGCGTGCATTCATCAAGATGGAACAAAGAGGGATGGGGTCTCCGTCAAAACCACAAAGGACAGATGTAAGGAGCACACGCAGCGGTTCACGAAATTTTCACGCATCCGCTCTTGCGATTTTCGGTGCAAACGGAATGATGAGCGGGTGAAGGACATACTTGATTACTTTTTGCACCTCGACGCGAGACTGGTCGATTTAGTGAAAACCTATCCTCTGTGGATCTACGGGATTTTGTTTGCCATCATTTTTTGCGAGACTGGGCTGGTGGTGACTCCGTTCTTGCCAGGTGATTCTCTGTTGTTTGCGGTGGGCGCCGTCTCGCAAAAGACCTCACTGAATCTCTGGTACTGCGGTGGTCTCATGTTGGTTGCCGCCATCATGGGGGACATTGTGAACTATGGGATCGGTCGTACGGCCGGGCGCTGGATGATGAATACATTTCCGCGCATCGTAAAAAAAGAATACATTGATAAAACTCACAAGTTTTTCGAGCAATATGGTGGCAAGACCATCATCATCGCAAGGTTCGTTCCCATTGTCCGCACCTTCGCTCCCTTTGTTGCGGGCATGGGTCACATGGAGGCGCGAAAATTCATGTCCTTCAATGTCACAGGCGCCGTCCTATGGGTGGGGCTGCTCATTCCCGCGGGGCGTTTTTTCGGCCGCATACCCGTGGTGGAGGAAAACTTTGAGCTGGTAGTGTTTGGCATCATCGGTTTTTCCCTATTGCCCATGGTGATCGAATTTCTCAAATACAAACTTACCCGCTCATCGAATCCTTCCTGAGGGAGATCGGGTTGCCCGAGCCTCGATGGTCTACCCCGCTTGCCGGAGGCACGTTTCGTGATTTTCTGATTCTCAAACGCGCGCTTTTGCGTTATCGATCTGCACCACCATGCAAACCACTGTAGGTCTCATCTCTCTCGGCTGCGCCAAAAATCTCATCGACTCGGAAGTCATGATCGGCCACCTCGCCCAAGCAGGCATGGCGTTGACGCCCGATGCCGACCTCGCAGACGTGCTGATCATCAATACCTGCTCGTTCATCGACATGGCCAAGACCGAGTCGGTCAACGCGATTTTCGAAGCGGTCAAGGAGCGTGCTGAAAACGAGGAGCGCGCGCGCCAGAAGATCATCGTGGCCGGTTGTCTTTCCCAGCGCTTTGCCAAAGACCTACCGGGCATCATGCCGGAGGTAGACGCCTTCATCGGCCTGGACCAAATCACCAAGGTAGCGCCCATCATTGAAAACCTGCTAGGAAAAGAAAATGCCGATGAGGTCCAAAAAACCGAAGGCCCGGCAGCGACGGAGGATCCGCGGGATTTCGTCACCCTCAAGCCGCAATACATTCCGGATTACTCGACGCCCCGCATGCGATTGACACCGGATCACTTCGCCTACGTGAAAATCGCCGAGGGCTGCAATCACACCTGCACGTTTTGCATCATCCCACAAATCCGCGGTCGCCATCGCTCACGCACGCAGGAGTCGGTGGTAAATGAAGTGAAAGCACTGGTGGCTTCCGGCGTGAAGGAAATCAATCTCATTTCCCAGGATACCACGTATTTCGGCATGGACTTGTGGGACGAAGCTCGCCCGAAGCCCAATTCTCCTGTCGATTCTTCCAAAGGTCACTCACTGGCGACCTTGTTGCGTGAACTGAATGAGATCCCCGGCGATTTCTGGATTCGTTTGCTTTATACTCACCCCGCCCACTGGAGCGACGAATTGATTCAAACGATTGCCCAGTGTGACAAGGTTGCGAAGTATGTGGACATCCCGCTGCAGCACATCTCTGATCGTATGCTGACAGCGATGAAACGCGTGACGTCCGGCGACTACATTCGCGATCTGCTGCGCCGCATGCGTGCGGGGATTCCTGGAATTGGCATTCGTACTACGTTCATCGTAGGTTTTCCTGGGGAAACGGAAGAAGATTTCCAAGAGCTCTTGGAATTCATCGAGGAGTTCCGCTTCGAGCGCGCCGGCGTTTTTTCCTATTCCAAAGAAGAAGGAACACGCGCCAACAAGATGGACGGGCATATCCATCATGCAACGAAAAAATCTCGTTGGAGCCGCGCGATGAAAGCGCTCCAGCGCATCGCCAGCGAGGTCAATCAAGAGCAAGTCGGCAAAACCGTCAAAGTCCTTGTTGAACAACCTGGGGTTGCTCGCACCGAGTGGGATGCTCCAGAAATCGATGGCTCCGTTCACGTGCCCGAGGACATTCCAGTAGGCACCTTTACCGAGGTCACCATCAAGGATTGGCGCGGCTACGATCTGGTGGCGGCACGGTAAATCCTTGCGTTTTTGCTCTGATGGGTCAGCATGCAATTCTCGTATGAATGGGTTGCTTCGCTGTTTCTCTGGTTTGCTGGTCGCTGGGTGGGTGGTGATCCCGATGTCGGCGCAAACGCCCGCGCAGATTATGGCGGATTTCCCTCAACGCCGGCAGCTGGTGCTCGAGCAATTTGCTCGCGAGGGAAATGAAAAGTTCATCCAGGCTCAGTGTCTGTTTGCTCTGGGTCGGAATCAGGACGGCATCCGGGTGGTCAATCAGGGACTGGATGCTCTGGTTCCAGGCAATAAGATCAATCGGTGGATGCACGGTGGCAACACGGGATTCATCGCTTGGCCGGGGATCGAGTGCTACGTGCGCTTCCAACAACAAATGGATCAATCCACGCGTGATCGTTATCGGAAAATCTACACCGGCGGCGTGTTTTATGCGAAACTCTCCACCAGCAATCACAAGATCATGGCGGCCGTAAGCCGCTATCTTGCCACACAGTGCTGGGGCGCAGATGCGTTTCAGGCCGATCCGTGGTTCATGCAGAATGATCCTTACATTCAGGAGATGACGGCCAAGTCCCGTCACAAAGGCTGGGTTTGGGGCTCAAGGTTCGGCCACGAAGATGAAACAGGGGAAAAATACTTGCGAGAAATCATCGCTTCCAGCTGTCGCGTGGGGCCAGGGGAATACGCTTCTCGCCCGTATGGCGCGCAAAACGTCCTTCCCTTATTGACGATTGCCGACTGCGCGAAGGATGCTCAGCTTGCGGCACAAGCGCGGGTGGCGTATGAAATCTCTCTGACACAAATCGCCCCCGCTTGGATGGCCGGACATCTGGCGACATTTGCCCCGCGATCCTATCCGGATACGGAGTGCCAGCGCCCGTGGGGCTTTGCGACGCTGCCGTGGTTTTATTTCGGCGGATTGGCTCCCGAACTGCGCGGCGCGAAAGCGGCAGCAGCCGCAGCGGTGAGTCGCTACCAAGTGCCTGAGGAAATCGTCGAAGCGGCCGTCGACCGCGTCCGAGCCTATGAGTATCGCGCCCTCATCAACGGTTGGGCACTGAATCATCACATGCAAGGGTCCTACGCCTTGTTTTCCCGTTCCGCTAAGGTCGGTGGTAAGCCATGGGGTGGTCAAAGTTATCCCTGCGGTGTGATGTGGCAGGAACCACGCCACGAATGCGGCAGTCATCTCTGGATCACCAATCCCGCGGCTGATGAAGCGGGCAAGATGGGCTTGCATACGCACGGTGTGCGCCCTTTTGAGCAGGAGCTCCTGGCACGCGATGCCTTATTGTATGTATTTCAGATCCAGGACGATAATCCCTTTCCTTATGCTCTCGGATACATACCCGGCGGTTACCGAGTGAGCATGGATGAAGGACGCAAGCATCATTCCCTATTTTTTCACTATGGCAGCGTATTGATCGCCGTGCGCGCCAGTCATCCGATCGAATGGCATCCGGATCAGGGCATTCGCGCGCCCGCATCGCCCGCTCGCACGGGTGACTCGGAGTTTCGCTTGCGGGAAAAGCGATGCGCTTTGGTCATCGAAACGGCATCACCGGCGGAATTTTCTGCTGCGAATGACACTGCCGTTTTGCAACGCTTCCGCGATCGAATTCTTGAGCACCCCCATCCTTCTCTCCGCATCGAAGCACACACATCGGCAACCTATCGCACGCGCCATAACACGACCCTGAGCTGCACCTTCGATGGGGAGGATTGGATCGATGGTCAAAAAATCGATTACGCGCGATGGCCCATTTCCTCCAGCCCGTGGACTCGGCAAACCGATCCGAAGGGACCATTCATCATCGAAGGGAAAAAAACGATCCGCACCTATGCGCTAGACGGCTCCGCACCCGTGGTCCGCGGAAAATGAAAAAATCAACCGTGGAGTGACTTTACGAGTGGCTCCCGTTTTGCCTGACGGTTTTCCATTGAAGGAATCAGCTCCGCGTGTTTTGATGACGCGGTGAACGATTCCCTGACTCTCCTTGGCAACTCACAAACCCAATGGCCACCATCACCGGACGAGGCGAAGCTGGAAACATTCCCCAATCGCAGTCCTCAGCACGCCTACTGGGTGCATCTTGACTTCCCAGAATTTTCCTCATTGTGCCCAGTGACCGGTCAGCCCGATACCGCTAGGATCCAGATCCGCTACATCCCAGACAAAGTCTGCGTGGAAACGAAGTCACTGAAATTTTATCTCACCTCCTTCCGCAATTCCCAGGCCTTTAACGAGGAAATCGTCAATCGCATCCTCGCCGACATGGTGCGCGTTCTTGAGCCGAAGCGTCTGGTAGTGCGCGGCGATTTTTCACCCCGTGGTGGTATTTCCCTCACGGCTCAAGCCTCGCATCCGACCGCGGAATGGGTCGGCTTGTCGATCGACGAGGCCTAAGACGTAAGGTTCCACTTCGAGGATCCTGCCGCAGCATGAAATTTTCCTCATGGCTGGCGATCTCCGCTGCTGCAGTCGTCATGGCGACTCGGGCGGCCCCTCTTGTTTGGAAGAGGGAAATCGACGGAGGAAAATGATCATACGGACCATGTATGAAGAAAGCCAAAATCGGTGTGGGCAAAAGGGTCTTTCCAAAGTCTGGCTGGACCTAGCGGCCAAGGAGGGCAAAGCGTAGGCCACAGAGTGACTCGTCAAGTAAGTCGCCGAGCGATAAGATCAGCAACGATTTCCCACTTGGCGGGCGCGGGATTTGCGTTTAGTTTGCGCGCGCCATGCACGCTTTTTCCTACATCGACGGTCAGCTTCACTGCGAAAATGTCCCGCTGCAATCTCTTGCGGAACAATACGGCACTCCTCTTTACGTGTATTCCGGCAACACGATCCTCGACCATTACCAGCGTCTCGATCTCGCCCTACAAGGTCTGGATCACGAGGTGGCCTATGCCGTAAAAGCGAACTCGAACCTTTCCGTGCTGCGCCTTCTTGCTCAAGCAGGTGCCGGATTCGACATCGTGTCCGGTGGCGAGCTGTATCGCGTGATCAAGGCCGGCGGCGATCCGGCACATTGCACCTTTGCGGGTGTGGGCAAAACTCGCGATGAAATCATCTATGCGCTCCAACAGGGCATTTACTGCTTCAATGTCGAGTCGGCCGCCGAGTTGGCCTATCTGAATGAAGTCGCCGGTGAATTGGGCGTGGTCGCTCCCGCGGCTGTTCGCGTGAATCCGAACGTGGATGCTAAGACACACAAATACATTTCCACGGGTAAGTCGGAGAACAAATTCGGTATCGATTTTGATGCCATCGAGGCGCTCTATGACAAGGCCGCTGTGGATTGGAAAAACGTGCGCATGCGCGGTTTGCAAATGCACATCGGTTCGCAACTCACCTCCGTGCAGCCGTTTGTGGAAGCAGTGAAAAAGGTCAAGCCGCTCGCGCAGACGCTCAAAGACAAACACGGGATCGAATTCTGGTCCATCGGTGGCGGCATCGGCATTGTTTATCACGACTCCCTCGCTTCTGGCCAACTCGAATGGTGGCAGCAAAAAGAGGAGAAGCCACTTACCATCGAGGAATACGGCGCCGCGGTGGTTCCATTGTTGCAGGATCTGGGCCTAAAAATCCTGCTGGAGCCCGGGCGCTACATCGTTGGCAATGCTGGGGTATTGCTCACCCGTTGTCTCTACGAGAAAAAAGGCAGCGCGAAAACTTTCAAGATCGTAGATGCGGGCATGAATGATCTGATTCGTCCCGCACTTTATGAAGGGCATCATGAAATCGCACCGCTCCAAGAAACGGTCGGTGAATTGGTCAAAGCCGATGTGGTAGGCCCGATCTGCGAGAGCGGAGACTTTTTCTGTCAGGATCGTGCGATGGCTGACTTCCAGCCTGGCGATGTCATTGCGTTGTTATCCGCTGGAGCCTATGGCTTTGTGATGGCGAGCAACTACAACACGCGACCTCTCCCTGCGGAAATCCTCGTGGACGGAGAGAAGTCCACTCTCGTGCGCAAACGCCAGACCTTGGATGACGTGCTTGCGGGAGAACTCTGATCAAGGCGCATGCCCTGATTCCGGTTCTTTTCCGTCCAAGACGCAGGCGACGCAAAGATCGCCGCAAACGTTGATCATGGTGCGGAAGCGATCGAGAAACCAGTCGATGGGAATCAGCAACATGCTGTAGTGCAAGGGCAGTCCAACCGCGGCGAGAACGAGAGTCATCGTGAGCATTCCTGAGGAGGGGATACCGGCTGCGCCCATGGATGCGACCATCGAGCAAAGAACAATGATCAACTGTTCGCCTAGACTCATCTCCATGCCCATCAATTGGGCGATGAAAAGCGCCGCCATCGATTCGTAAAGCGCGGTGCCGTCGTTGTTGAAATTCGCACCCACCAGAGCTCCGAGATTTGCGGATTGCTTGCGCAGCTTCAGATTGCCGCGCAGACATTCGTAGGTCACCGGCATGGTGGCGGTCGAGCTGGCTGTAGAGAACGCCATGACCAGAGCGTCGCGGCAGTGGTGCAGTAGCATTCGTGGGGTGACCCATGATTGCAGATAGATGCGCCCCATATAATAGATGAATTGCAGAGATAGAGCCAACAACACCGCCAGTATCAGCCATAGCAAATTGACAAAAGAACTGAGGCCATGGTTGCCCACTTCCGCCGCGACCACTCCCATCACAATCAACGGCACCAATTGTACCACCCAGTGAAGTATGGTGATAAAGGCATCCATGAATACTTTCACCGTTGTGGTGGTGGCATGAATGTCGGGCGATACCTGGCGCAAGGCCAAGCCCAACAAAAGGGCGAGCACGACCACACCCAGCACGTTGCCATCCGTGAAAGGGCCCAGCACTGTTTTTGGGAGACGCTCGAGGATCTGGTAGATGCTATCAGTGAGTTTTCCTTCCTTTGCTTTGGTTTCCACCGAGCGGATGGTATCTTTGAGCTCCACGGCACGCTGCGCTACCTCGGCCCGCTCGCTCTCTAATGCATTTCGTTTGCCGGGCTGGATCACGTTGGCCACGGTCATGCCGATCACGATGGCCGCCACGGTATTGGTAAAGAGCAAGCGAATGAGTTGCGGGGTTTTCCCTTTTTCGATCTTTGCCCCCGCCAGTGCATGGACAATCGCAAAAAAAGCCACCGGAGCGGCTAGCATCTGCACGAGGCTCATCAGGATACCGCTGGGTTTGGCCAAGCCTGCAGCCTGGGAGCCTTGCCAGTAGCCGATGATGGCACCGAGAATCATGCCGATGAGTGTACGCAGATAGAGAGGCCATTGTTGCCATCGGCGAAGGAGACGTATCATCAAATCCACACTACCCGTGCCACCTCCACTGGCAACTGTAAAATCTTGCATCTCTGCGCTGAAAGATGATCATTTTTGTTAGGGTAAGAGCAAAGCAACAATATGAGAGCGGCGGGGGAAAATGCCAGATATCGATGGTTACGATTGGCGCTGATGGCACTAGCATGGCAAGTCAGCGCAGGATATGCGCAGGAATCACCCCTGTCTGTAGAGGTGGCTACCAAACCCGGTAGCAAATGGGTGGCGAAGGAGACGCGCGGTCTCGCCCAGGCGTTCGATGGAGTGAACGTTCGAGAGGACAAGGACTTGAGTCGTTTCGGAGGGGTGACGTCGAGGCGAGAAAAAGCAACGGGTTTTTTTCACACGGCCCGCATCCAGGGTCGCTGGTGGCTGGTCGATCCTGAGGGGTGTTTGTTTTTGCACCGTGGGGTGACATCGGTGAATCGTCTGAATACCGATGCCGCGCGTGCGGCGTTTGACGGCAAATTTCAAACGCCGCAGCGCTGGGCCGAGAGCACTACGGACCTGCTGCGCGATCATGGATTCAACGGCTTGGGTGCGTGGACGGATACCGATGCCATGCGCGCTGCGAAACAACCTCTGGTCTATACGAAAATCTGGAACTTCATGTCCAGTTACGGCAAAAAGCGCGGTGGCACCTATCAGAAACCCGGTCATACTGGTTATCCGAACGACTGCATTTTTGTGTTTGACGCGGAATTCGAGGCATTTTGTGACGAGTATGCCCAGCAACTGTCCAAGGATCGCGATGATCCATGGTTGCTAGGGCATTTCTCGGATAATGAACTGCCGATCAAAGAGGATGCGCTGAAAAAATTCCTAGCCCTGCCTGAGGGGGAAAGGGGGCATCAGGCGGCCTGGCAGTGGCTGCGAAAGCGGCGCGGGAATCATGCCACGATCGATGACATCGAGACCGCGGATCAATCGGCATTTCTAGAATTCATGGTGGAGCGATATTTTCTTATCGTCGGAACATCCATCAAAAAACACGATCCCCATCATTTATACTTGGGTTGTCGATTTCATGGCGGAGCGTTACGTTTGCCGGAAGTTTTCCGTGCCGCGGGTCGACATGCGGACGTCGTATCGGTTAATTACTATCACGCTTGGACACCTGATCCGAAACGCATGGAAATGTGGGCCAGCGAAGCGAAAAAACCTGTGATTATCACCGAATGGTATGCGAAGGGAGTGGACTCAGGCATGGGCAATACCAGCGGCGCTGGTTGGTTGGTCAAGACCCAGCGCGACCGCGGCCTGTTTTATGAAAATTTTACTCTTGGACTTCTGGCATCCAAAAACTGCGTAGGCTGGCATTGGTTCAAATACATCGATAACGATCCTACCGATCGAAAGGCGGATCCGTCGAATACCGACTCTAACAAAGGAATACTCAACAACCGCTACGAACCCTATCCGCCCTTGCTGGAGTCGATGAAAGCCATCAACAAGCGGGCCTATGGCATCGTGGAACGTTTCGACCAAGATGCAGCCAAGTAGTGCCATGGATCGTTGGTCGGGTGGGCTGTGCCATCTCTCACTTGCCAGAGTGAAAAATCCGTTATACACAGGGGCGTGGATACGTTTTCCGTGGCTGAACAAACAGTTCGTGCTGCCTTGCAGTCGGGAGTGCGCGAATTTGTTGTGTGTGCCGGTGCCCGGAATGCGGCTCTGGTCGAGGTTCTCGCCCAAGCGCAACTCGCAGGCCAAGTGACTTTGTGGCGGCATTTCGAAGAGCGATGCGCAGGATTTTTTGCACTTGGTCGATGCATGGCATTGCAGGCCCCATGCGCTGTGGTGACTACCAGCGGCACGGCTGCGGCAGAACTTCTGCCAGCGATGATAGAAGCTCATTACCAGCAAAGACCACTTCTCGCCATCACGGCTGATCGTCCCGCCGTCTATCGCGGCACGGGTGCACCCCAGGCCATCGAACAGGAAAACTTGTATGGAGTGTATGCCGGGTGCGGGTCACTGGATCAATGGTCTCGGCTCGGCCCATGGCAGTGCAATGTCGAATTGGAAGAGGAGTTTGCCGTCACCCATTGCGATTTCTCCGCGGAAATGCCGCAATTCAGCCAAATGCAGAAACCTGTGGCGGTCGCAGCATTGGCCCGTTGGCTGCGCGAGGACAATTCCGGTGGATTGGTGGCGCTGGTCGGCAGTCTCGAGCTGGAAGAACAAGAGGAAGTCTGGCACTTTCTTGACGCCTTACGCATTCCCGTTCTGGCGGATGCGACCAGCGGACTTCGCGAAGCTTTAGCGCACATCGGGCTCCCCGATGGGGACCGATTGTTGCGACAGCAACCACCACAAAAAATCCTGCGTTTGGGAAATATTCCGACTGGTCGGTTTTGGAGGGATTTGGAGTCCTTGCCCCACAGTGAAGTGTGGTCCATCACGCGCACTGGCTTTGCCGGCCTCGCGCGGGAAAACCGTGTCGTGACAGGTCCTGTGCATCGCGTGGTGAAATCACTGGGGCATCAGGAGCGCATAGGCGATCCCCTAGGTTATTTCGACGACACTGCGCGACGTGCGGCGCAAATCGAGGAGCTTTTGGAGGCTTACCCGGAAAGTGAGCCCGGTTGGATCCGCACTTTGTCGCACTACGCCACTTTAGCGAGTTCCCTGTTTTTGGGAAACAGCTTGCCGGTGCGCGAGTGGAATGCTTTCGCACAGTGGCAGCGCCCCGTCAACCGAGTCATGGCGAACCGTGGCGCGAATGGCATCGACGGCCAATTGAGCACTTGGTGGGGCGCGAGCGCGCGCGAGGAAAATGCCTGGTGTCTGGTGGGGGATCTCACGGCACTTTACGATCTCGCTGCCCCATTTTTGCAACAGCAGTGCGAGCAAAAAGGACGCGTCTTGGTGATTCTTAACAATGCTGGTGGACGGATTTTCGAGCGATTGCCCCGCTTGCAGCAGATGCAGTCGGCCGCGCGCGAGCTCATGATCAATGCCCATCCGACCGATTTCTCAGGATGGGCCGCGCAGTGGGGCATGTCTTACCTCTGTGCCGCTTCGCCCGATGATCTAGATGCCTTCGAGCCTGGTGATCGCACGTACGTGCTGGAAGTGCGACCAGATCCTCAACAAACCGACGACTTTTGGCAGGCGTGGGAACGAATCCATCGATGACTGAGCCGAAACCTACCATCTGGTGTTTGCATGGTGCCGTGGGCGCGGCTACCGACTGGAATGGCTTTCGTCAGTCATGGGAAAATGCTGGTTACGCATTTCGCGCTGTCGACTTGTGGCGATTTCTGGATTGCTGTCCTCGTTCCTTGCATGAAACGGCGCGGGCCCTCAATGCCGAGGTTGCGTGTCAGAATGGTAAAAACCTACTGGTTGGTTACTCCATGGGGGGGAGAATTGCTTTGCATGCTCTTTTGGCTGCTGGTTCGCCGTGGGATCGGGCAGTGATCGTGGCTGCACATCCCGGACTGGAGAGCGAAGAGGAAAAAATCGAGCGAAGGAAAAGGGATGCGGATTGGTCGGTGCGTTGCCATCGCGATTCTTGGGCTGATTTTCTGAAAGAATGGCAGTCGCAACCGATTCTGCAGCTGTTGGCAGGATCGCAAGAAGCAGGGTTGGATCGTGGGCCTTTGCATTTGCGGCGCAAGGAAATCTCCCGCAGTTTTCTCGAGTGGTCGCTGGGAGTTCAGGAAAATTTGTGGCCCCATTTGGGGCAAATCCGGGTGCCTCTGCTTTGGATGACGGGCGAGTTGGATCTCAAGTTCAGCGCCTTGGCTCAATCCGCCTGTGAGCGAATTCCCCATGCCCGCGCCCTCGTGATGCCCGCAGCGGGGCACCGTTTGCCTTGGCAACAACCGGAAAAGTTCTCCCAAGAGGTTCTCGCGTTTTTTTCCGACTCTCGCATGGAAGGGCACAGCACCTGATTTCGTTTTAGTCGACAGTTAGAATGGTGGGGCGTTATCGGATGAAAAAAGTCGTGCAGGTCTGATGGCTCGCCGTGACGTATGCTCCTTTCAGCTTGCTCTTGCTTCCGCACAGCATCCTGTCATACTGCGCACGCACGTGCGGTTGCGCGGGCACAAAGTTATGGCACGCACATCATCACAAAAGCGTAAGACGGCGGAGACGGACATCGTGTTGTCCCTCGATCTCGATGGCTCCGGCAATTCCACGATTCAAACGGGGATCGGCTTTTTCGATCACATGCTTACGTTGTTTTCTCGCCACAGCTTGATCGATCTGAACGTGCAAACGATCGGCGACTTGCACATCGATGCGCACCACACGGTGGAAGATACCGCGATTGTTCTGGGCGATGCCTTGCGCGAGGCGCTGGGCTCGAAGGAGGGCATCACGCGCTATGGTCATGCGTATCTGCCGATGGACGAGACGCTCGCTCGCGTGGTGATCGATCTTTCGAACCGTCCGCACCTGGAATTTCGCACGCCGCCGAATGCAGCGTCGGCACCGAATTTCCCGCTCACACTGACCGAGGAGTTCTGTCGCGCTCTGGCCAGCAATTTGCGCTGCAATCTGCACGTTGAACTGCTCTACGGTCGCGATGGGCACCACATTGCCGAGGCGATTTTCAAAGGTATCGCGCGCGCGCTGCGAGTTGCGGTCGCGATCGATCCACGCGTGAAAGGCGTGCCCTCCACCAAAGAAGCGCTCTAACAAAAACATGTCCGCTACCGTTCTGATCGATTACGGTGCAGGGAATTTGCGCAGTGTGGCGAATGCTTTGCACAGTCTGGAGGCTGAGGTGCTGATCGTCAGCAAGGGTGAGGATTTCTCAGCAAACCCGGCCCGCGTGATTCTGCCGGGGGTGGGATCGTTTGGGGATTCGATGGAAGAACTCACGCGTCGTGGGCTCGCTGATCCGGTGCGTCGCTCCATTGCCGCAGGCGTGCCGTTTTTGGGCATCTGCGTGGGCTACCAATTGCTTTTTGAGGGCAGCGAGGAAAGCCCAGGCATCGCCGGATTGGGCGTTCTCAAGGGTCAGGTGAAACGGTTTCTGCCTGGGAAAAAAATTCCGCACATGGGTTGGAATGCGGTTTGCCCGACTCACGCGGAGCATCCTTGTTGGCATGGTATGGAAAAAAATCCGTATTTTTATTATGTCCACTCGTATTTTCCGGACCCTCAGGACAAGGGTCTCATCGCCGCTACCACCGAGTATGAGGAAACATTCGCCGCGGCCGTGATCCGCGACAATCTCTGGGCCGTCCAGTTCCACCCGGAAAAAAGTCAGGACAGCGGCATTCAGTTGCTGCGGAATTTTTTGGCGCAGTGAATCATGAAGATCCGGCGCGAAGTCCTCTGCTTGCCTCGGGGTTTTTCATTGAACATAGGTAGATCGTTGCAAAATTCCTCACTCCGCTATCGACCAAGCGCCAACTTACGCTAGTCTGTGCGCGTGTATCCTTTGTTTCGAGATTTGCTCTTTCGACTGAATGCGGAAACCGCACACCATTTATCGCTTGCCTCCCTGCGCCTGATGGAAAAATCCGGTATGCTGGCGTTGCTGTTTCCGGAAACAGAATTCGTATCGCCCGTGGAGGTCATGGGGCTGACATTTCCGAACCGCATTGGTCTCGCCGCGGGACTGGATAAGGAAGGAAATACCATCGATGCCCTGGGTCGACTTGGCTTCGGCTTCATCGAAATCGGCACCATCACGCCGCGTCCGCAAGCGGGGAATCCGAAGCCGCGCTTGTTCCGTCTGATCGAGGAGGAATCCATCATCAACCGCATGGGATTCAACAACCCCGGTATGGAGCAGGGCGTGATCAATGTGCGCGGCACCCGCGACTACGGCGGCATCATCGGCTTCAACATCGGCAAAAACAAAGACACGCCGAACGAAAAAGCGGATGACGATTACTTGCAATGCCTGCGCGCCGCCTATCCGGTGGCCGATTATGTGACAGTCAATCTTTCCTCGCCGAACACTCCCGGATTGCGCGATTTGCAGAATGCAGAGAGCACCGCCACACTGTTAGCCACACTCAAGGCAGAGCAAAAACTTTTGCAACAACAGCACGGAAAGTATGTGCCCATCGCCTTCAAGGTCGCGCCGGATCTTGCTGATGACCACATCGATGCGCTGGCAGAGGTGTTTCTCGCGGGCGGGCTCGATGGTCTCATCGCCACCAACACCACGCTCTCGCGAGCGGGAGTGGAGCATCATCCTCTGCATGCGCAATCGGGTGGTTTGTCGGGACCTCCTGTGAAAACGCTCAGCACGCATGTGATCCGACGTTTCGCTACCCGCTTGCAAGGACGCATTCCCATCATCGGGGTGGGTGGCATTTCCTCGGTGCAAGATGCGCAGGAAAAACTCGATGCCGGTGCGACACTCCTGCAAATTTACACATCCTTCATCTATCAAGGTCCGCCCCTTGTGCGTGAGCTGGTCAAACAGCTGGGTTGAAATCACCATTAGCCCGTGACAGGGGACCCGAAATTGCCGCATTCTGGCGTTGCCGTGTGCGTTCTTAGCGCTATCATTCACGCCCATGCAGCACGATCCACAACCCGATCCTCGTTTCGATGATTTTCTCTTTCTGCAAGCGCAGAATGCGGGGCTGTTTTTGGGGCAAATTCCCCATCCGGCCACGGGAGAGAAAAGCGTCAACCTTCGTGCCGCCAAGTCTGTTCTCGACTGCCTCGAAATGCTGGAGGCGAAAACGCAAGACCATCTCACCGCTCACGAGGACAAGTTGCTCCAAGCTGCCCTCGCCAACATCCGCAGCCTTTACCAAAAACACCTCTGATGTCACTCGCACCCGTTCCTCATCCTTTCACGTTTGGTTCCATTCAAGCCGGAGCCGGAATCCCTTTTTTCATTTTAGGGCCTTGTGCTCTCGAAACAGAGGCATTCGCCTGGGAAATGGCCAGAGCACTCAAGTCCATAACCGATCGCACTGGCGCGCCTTTTGTTTTCAAAGCTTCTTTTGACAAGGCCAATCGCACTTCCGTGTCTTCTTTCCGCGGTCCTGGCCCTCAGGAAGGTTGTCGCATTCTCGGTGAAATCGCCAAAGAATTGGGAGTGCCCGTCACCACGGACATCCATACCGCTGAGCAGGCGGAAATTGCGGCGGAGCATATCGATATCCTGCAAATCCCTGCGTTTCTTTGCCGCCAGACCGATTTGTTAGAAGCCGCGGCTAAAACCGGTCGTGTGGTCAATGTGAAAAAAGGGCAGTTCCTTGCACCTTGGGACACCGTCAACATCGCCGACAAAATGCGCAGTTTCGGTTGTGAGAAATTTTTCCTCACTGAACGCGGCACCACTTTCGGCTACAACAATCTTGTGGCGGACATGCGATCACTCTACTGGATGCGCAAGGAGGGCATCCCCGTGATTTTCGATGCCACCCACTCGGTGCAGCGCCCGGGTGGCAACGGAGGTTCCACAGGAGGTGATGGCGAGCTAGCCCCCGTGTTGGCGCGTGCGGCCATCGCCACCGGCATCGACGGACTGTTCATGGAAACTCACTCGAATCCGGCCGCCGCCTTATCCGACGGACCGAATCAAATTCCTCTGTCCGATATGGAAGCGCTGCTGATCAAACTTCAAGCATTGCATCTGGCCGCCCATGCATGAGTTCCGAATGGTTTCGCGCAAAAGCCTGCACTTGTTGCGTGGGAGCATGATTCTGCCGATCGTGGCATGGACATGTTCGATCGCGCAAGCCAGCGATTTGGAGGCCATTTTGGAGCGGATGGAGCCGGGATCCATCATCAAGGACCTGTTGATTCCCCGATACGATGAGAATAAAAAGGCGTCCATGGTTCTGCGTGCGGACCTCATGGTTGTCGAATCGCTGAAAAGCATGACGGCGGAAAATATCTCCCTCCACCTGATCTCCTCGCGCAGCAATAAAGCTCTTCACGGATCGTGGTTTTCATTGAGGCAATGCCGTTATGATCTTTCCACCAGCATCTTGCGGAGCGATTCCCCTGTGGATGCGCTTTCCGCCAATTTTCTGCTTCACAGCGAAGGGCTGATCACTAAAATCGAAAAAAACCAGTCGGAACAATCGGTGTTTCTATTGCCTCCCGTGCATGGTTTTATCAACCCGAAATCCGATGATACCATTTCCATGAACCGAACCCGACAATCCTTGATGCTTGCCGCGGCTCTCACGGCCCAAGCAGCGTCCCAAGATGCGACATCCGAGCCTACTCCTGATGCATTTTATTCCGTTACGCCGCGCACACAGGCCATCGACGCTCAGTTGCAGGAATTCGCCAAAAAACACAGCGTCACGATCGCACCGGTGCCTATGCCGGTGGCGACCGATGCCGTGGTCAAGCCTGTGAATCCCGTTGAGCAGATCCCGCAGTTTTTGCCTGCTGCAGACGCTCTCGGTTTCGCCTGCAAGGGCGGCGTTTTTTACGATAGCAAAACAGCTTCTCTCACCCTGCTAAAGGACATCACGGTGCGCAATCCGCAATATGCCATGACGGTCAAGGGTGAGGTGAAAATCTTGTTTGAAGAAACTCCAGCAAAAAAACCTGACCCATCAAAAAAAACAACGGATGGCAAAAAGAAGACGGATGCTTCTCCTTCCAATTCGCTGGGCGCCATCAAACATTTGTTCGGCACAGGTGGTGTTGCCCTTGAGGTCGTGGATCAGGATGGGGTAAAAAATTTCGCCACAGGGGATGAGGTGGCCTATGAAATGGCCAAAGAGCAAATCCACCTCAAGGGACGCAAGCTGGTTTTCCAGCAAGGAGTGAACAGTCGCTTCGAGTCGGCGTCGCCGGACGCATGGTTGCGCTTCAATCTCAAAACGAAGGACTTCACCATGTCCGAGGGCTGGAATGCCAAACTGACCATGCCTGCTAACTCAAATCCGCGATAGTCCATGTCTGTTCTCACCGCCACGCATCTCAGCAAGTCCTACAACAAACGCAAGGTCGTGAACGATGTCTCACTCACGGTCAATGCCGGAGAGATCGTGGGTTTGTTAGGTCCGAACGGAGCGGGGAAAACTACCTCTTTTTACATGATCGCCGGGCTGATCCATCCCGACCAAGGCACTGTGGTGCTCGATGGCCAAGAGGTCACGCGCTTGCCGATGTATCGACGCGCGCGCCTTGGTCTCGGCTACCTGCCGCAGGAGGATTCCATTTTCCGCAATCTTTCTTCGGTGGACAATCTGCTCGCCATTCTGGAAACCCGCCGTGATCTCAATCGCAAGCAGCGCCAAGAAACAGCCGATCATTTGCTCCATCGATTCGGCATCGAAAAACTCCGCCATTCGCTAGCGATTACACTCTCCGGTGGAGAAAAGCGCCGTCTCGCCATCGCCCGCTCGCTGTGCTCGAACCCCAAAGTATTGATGCTCGACGAACCCTTCGCCGGCGTGGATCCCTTAGCGGTGGAAGACATCCAGCGCATCGTCAAGGAGCTGCGCGACCAGGATGGACTGGCGATTTTGATCACCGATCACTCCGTGCGTGAGACTCTCACGATTGTTGACCGTGCTTTCCTCATTCATGACGGTCACGTCATCCTGCAAGGCACCTCGCAGGAAATTGTCAATGATCCGATCGCCCGCAAAAACTACTTGGGAGAAAATTTCCGGTTCTAACAGATTGCCGTGGCTTTACCCATCGATGACATTCGCGAGGCTTTGGTGCGTGCTGCCGTGCCGGGCTGTCGTATTCTGCTGAAGGCTCCTACGGGTTCGGGAAAATCCACGAGCGTGCCGCCATTTCTCACGACGAAGGGCGCGGCGGAAATCACGCTGGTCATCGAGCCGCGACGCATGGCGGCGAGGCTATTAGCGACGTGGGTGGCGAAACAACGTGGTGGTGAGGTCGGTCAAGAGGTGGGTTACGCCGTGCGCTATGATACCCGCTACGGCAAGTCGACGCGGATCATTTACATGACCGATGGCGTGTTCCAGCGCTGGATTCAGGAAGACCCAGAGCTGCGGGGCGTGGGCACGGTGATTTTCGATGAGTTCCATGAGCGGCGTTTGGCGGTCGATGTGGCACTGGCGCGATGCCTGAATTTGCAGGATGGCGCGCGCAAAGATCTGCGGGTGGTCGTGATGAGCGCCACGCTGCAAACGGCGGGATTGGCGGAGTATCTGGGATCACAAACGGTAACATTGGAAACCGGTGGTCGCACTTATCCCGTCAGCACCCACTACCGACCCGAGCGCCCTGCCGCCACGCAGCGCACGGGCGGACCACCGCGTGAGACGCCACTTTGGGAGCGTATCGCGGCAGTGGTGAAGGAGGCCATTGCGACACCTGAACCGGGACATCTGTTGGTCTTCTGCCCCGGCACCTATGAGATCCGCAAAACCTGTGAGTTGTTAGAAAATGCTTCGTTTGCCAAAGGATGGAATGTCTATCCGCTCTACAGCGCTCTTTCGCCTCGTGCTCAGGAGTTGGCCATCGAGCCCTCTAGCTCGCCGAAAATCATCGTTGCCACCAATGTTGCCGAGACATCTCTCACGATCGATGGTGTGCGCACGGTGATCGATACGGGATTGGCTCGCATTTCCTCGTTCGATGCTCGTCGCGGCATTGACACGCTGCACATTCATAAAATTTCACGCGCCTCTGCGGAGCAGCGTGCGGGCCGCGCCGGGCGCACGGCACCGGGGCAGTGTTTCCGATTGTGGAGCGAGAGTGGTCACGCCCACCGCGCGGCTTTTGATGCACCGGAGATCCATCGGGTGGATCTCGCGGAGACGATGCTATTGCTGAAAGCGGCAGGGGTGGAGGACTTGGCTGGATTCCGTTGGCTCGATGCTCCCATGGAAAAATCTCTGCATCGTGCCACTGTTTTGTTAGAGCAACTCGATGCCGTCGACGCGCTAGGCGGATTGACCGAGCACGGCAAAGCAATGGCTGCCATTCCGGTAGCACCGCGTTTTTCTCGATTGATGATCGCTGGTCTAGAACAAGGCTGCGTGGCAGAGGCCTGTTTCATCGCAGCTGCGGTGCAGGGTGAGCTGATTTTCACGGGTAGAGGAAATGTATCGCGCAAGGATTTCCATTTCCCCGGTGCGGGCAGTGATTTCGCTGCGGAATATCAGGCGATGCAATCCGCGCAGAACTTGCATTTCGATCCTAAGGCCTGTGGTGCGGCGGGCATTTCCGGCAGAGCCGCGCGCGAGCTCGTGCAAGGATTTGATCGATTGCTCGCTCTGGCGAAAAAACAGCAATGGCCGGTGGAGCGCATCGATTTCGTGGAGCATGCCACGGCGGTCGGTCATGCGATGCTGGCGGCGTTCAGCGATCAACTGGCCGTGCGTCTCAGTGCCGGAACCTTGGCTTGTCGGGTCAGTGGGCAGCGCCGAGGCAAGCTGGATGATCAATCGATCGCCAAAAATGCGACCGCTTTTATCGCTGTGGAAATGACCGAGGTCGAGGGTCGTGAAGTGACCGTGCATCTGCGTCGCGCAACGGTCATCGAGCTGGACTGGCTCAAGCACCTCTTTCCTAGGGACATGCAGGCCAGTGATGGAGTCGCGTGGGATGACATGCGCAAACGGGTCGTAGCGCGAAAGGAAATCCGTTTTCGAGATCTTACATTGGAAAGCAAGGAGTCAGATCAAGGTGTGAATTTATCGTTAGCGGCTGAAATGTTAGCCGAGCGGGTGATCAGTGGTGAGTTGACATTGAAAAATTGGGATGATGCGGTGGAGCAGTGGACCTCGCGATTGAACTTGCTCTCGCGCGTCATGCCTGAACTCGGTTTGCCCTCGTGGACGCACGAGGATCGCGTTGCTGCCATCGCGCAGATCTGCCATGGATCCTTAGCCTACAAGGACATCAAGGAAGCGCCGGTCTGGCCGGTCTTACGCGATTGGCTGAGCGATCCTCAGCATCAATTGTTAGAGCAACATGCGCCTGAGTGGCTCAAGCTCGGTGCGGAACGGCGTGCGAAAATCACCTATCCATCCGAAGGCGATCCATTCATCGCCGTCAAGGTACAACATCTTTTTGGGACGAAGGAAACGCCGCGCATTGGCGGAGGCAAAGTTCCGTTGCTGGTGCACATCTGTGCGCCGAACCAGCGACCGTGGCAAATGACGAAGGACCTATCCAGCTTCTGGAATTCAGGTTACAAGCAAATGAAAAAGGATTTGGCGGGGCGTTATCCGAAGCACGATTGGCCAGACCTTTGAGAATTTGTTCCGCCACTTGCGTGACAAAGAAAAGCGTCACAAAGAAAACGGCTTCCTGTTGTCAGGAAGCCGTTTGCAAAAAACATTGAAAAACAAAAACAAATCAGTTGAAACACCCAAACGAATGGCGGAGCGGACGGGACTTGAACCCGCGGCCTCCAACGTGACAGGCTGGCGCTCTAACCAACTGAGCTACCGCTCCCCGTTCACTCGGGCGGGCGGAAACTAGGGTCAGGGCGATGGTTTGGCAATAAGAAAATGAGAAAAAGTGAACTTTTTTTCTTTTCTCTGTTTCAACCCCACATTTCCACGGCTGTCTCGAGGCTGGCGATGTCTTCGATGCTGATCACTTGCGCCTCTTTGGCTGTCTTGCCCACCAGTCCTGCGATGACCTTGCCTGGACCGAATTCGATGAAGCGTGTATGTCCCATAGCGCACAGGGATTGGATCGATTCGGTCCAACGCACCGAACCTGTCACCTGTTTTTCTAACATCGTGCGGATCTCTGTCACATCGTTCACTACCGATGCGCCGAAATTGCAGACCACGGGTATGCGCGGAGATTGCATAGGCAGACCGCGCAACTCCGTCGCCAGTTGATCTTGCGCGGACTGCATCAAACGCGAGTGATAGGCACCGGCCACATGGAGAGGAATGGCACGACGAACTCCGAAGTCCTTGGCTTTTTCCACGGCCATCGCAATGCCTGCGACTGAACCTGACAGCACGATTTGCCCGGGCGCGTTGAGATTTGCTACGTCCACATCGCATTCCGCGGCCAGTGCGCGGATCTGATCGATCTCGCCACCGAGCAGAGCGGCCATGGAGCCCTCAGTATTCTGGCAGGCCTCTTCCATCAGGGATCCTCTTTTTGCGACGATGCGCAGACCATCTGCAAAGGAAAAAGTGCCAGCGGCCGCATGAGCGGTGAATTCACCTAACGAAAGTCCCGCGGCGGCATCCATGTTCAGGTGGGAAACGCGTTCTGCCAGCAGAGCCATGGCAACAAGGCCATGCAGGTAGAGTGCCGGTTGGCAGCGTGATGTGCGGGTGAGTTCTTCATCTGGTCCTTCGAACATAACTTTTGTGAGCGAAAACCCCAGGACCTCATCAGCTTCGTCCATCATCCTGCGAGCGGTGGCGGATGTTTCGTAAAAGTCCTTGCCCATGCCCACTTTCTGAGCGCCTTGTCCGGAAAATAATGCGACGATGTTCATGTGGCGCGCAGACTAGGCGTGAGGGCCTGACATCGGCAATGCAAAAACATCACGAGAGACACGGAAAATCGCGGATTTGCCCTTGCGGCAGTCGTGCCAGAAGCGCATGATCCGGGCTGTGTCGGAGGAAATGGAATTGGAGGATCTGGACAAGCTGCGGCTCGCGATCGAGGCGCGTGATCCCTCCGCTTTGCTGGCTGTAGCCATCGACATCCACTATGCCGACTTGGCGCACGAATACGAGAACCTGTCCGATGAAGATCGCGATTTTCTTCTCCAAACGATAGGCCCAGAAGTGGCTACCGATGTCATCGGTGAGCTGCCCTGGACTCTGATTGAAGAGGCCTTGCTGCATTTCAAACCGGCGCAATTGCGCATCATTCTGGGCAATCTCTCTGACGACGACCGCGTGGACATTTTCCAAATTGTTTCACCGGAAAACCAACGTCGGTTTTTTTCCCTTCTGGGTCCTGCGGACGAGCAGTTGACACGCAATCTGCTCAAGTATGACGAGGAGACTGCCGGTGGGCGCATGACCACCGCCATTGGACGTATTACCGCTGACATGACGGTCAAGCAGGCCATTACGGTCTTGCGCCGACATCAGGATTCCGCAGAAACACTCTCGCGCATTTTTGTGGTAGATGAGGAAGGTCGCCTCGTTGGTAAAGTCCGCCTTCGTGATCTGGCATTTCACCCTTGGGCGACGATGATCCATGACATCATGGAGGATGCCGATGAACGCGTATTGGCAACGATCGATCAGGAAGCAGCGGCTCGCATGCTCTCCAAGTATGACCTGATCGTGCTTCCAGTGGTGGATGAATTCGACCACCTGTTAGGTGTGATCACCTACGATGATGCCATGGAGATTCTCCAGGAAGAGTCTACCGAGGACCTCGAAAAACTCGCCGCCATCGGTGGTGAGCAATCGGAGTTGAGTTATCTCAACACATCCGCGCGCAGTCATTTCCGCCGCCGAGTGATTTGGCTGGTCGTGCTCGCCTTCGTGTCGATTTGTTCAGGATACGTCATGTATCGCTTCAGTTCCGTGCTCGATCAGGCCTTCGTGCTAAGTTTGTTTTTGCCCATGGTAGTGGCGGCGGGAGGAAACTCCGGTGGCCAGGCCGCGACGATGGTGATACGCGCCATGTCGCTGGGTGAGGTCAACCCAGGCACTGCGCTGCGAATCGCATGGAAAGAAATGCAAACCGGTGTGCTCCTCGGTGCGACCCTAGGTTTGGCCATGGGCTTGTTCATTTACTTTCTGCTCCCATTGATTCAGGAACAACACGAGGTGACCTACATGCGGCTGGCTTTCACAGTCAGCGGGGCGCTGCTCCTTCAGGTCTTTTCCTCAACGTTACTGGGCGCCCTGCTTCCCTTGGGTGCGCGCGCCATCCGACTCGACCCCGCCGTGGTGTCCTCTCCCTCGTTGGCTTCCACGGTTGATGTGACAGGCATGTTGATCTATTTTACCGCCGCGCGATTCATACTTTCTCTCTAACGAAACCATCATGCGCAATCTGAAAGATGGCATCCGTGCCCATGTCCGCATCGACTGGAACGGCAGGGTTCACAAGCGTTTTCGCGGCACCGATGCCGATCGGCGATACGCGAACGAAGTCGCCGTGCTTCAGGTGCTGGAGCAACGTGGTTGCCCATACACACCGCGTTTGCTGGAAGAGCATCCGGATGAATTGTATTTCGTGAGCACCAACTGCGGCAGTCCCGTGCCCAATCTCACAAGAGAAAAAGCACAGCAGCTCTTTGATGAACTGGAACGGGATTTTGGTGTGCGCCATGGCGATGCGGAACCGCGCAATATCACCTACTCCCCGCAACTCGGTCGATTCTGCATCATCGACTTCGAAATCGCGGAAATCCTGCCGATGCCTTAATGAGAAACGCATGATGATGATAGGCTGCAAGCTGTTAGCGATGCGGATCCAATGCGACTGCCGCCCTCCGCGCATACGATGTTCATTGCCGTTTTTCCATTGAACTGTTAGGGTTCCACGATAGAATCCTCCGCCATGAAAGAGGAAACCAATGTGTTCGCTGGGGTGAAGTCGCGTCGGCAGCGCGGCGGAATCCCTTGGTTGTGGCTTACCTTCATCCTCGTGATCGTCAGCGGAATGATCGTTCTTTGTTCTCCACTCGCTGGAAAAATCAAGCGGGCCTTGCTTAGCCTAAAGGCTGATGAACGACGCAGCGCGCGGGATGAGGCGGATCTCGAACGACAGATCGAGAATCGTTTGCGCGCGGAGTTTGAGCAGGAACTCGCCGCCAAAATGCGTGAGATCCGTCAGAACGCCCCAGTGCAGGAGCCGGCCTCCGCCGATGCGGTCGTTGCTCCCGCTCCCGAACCTGAGAGCAATCCCGCAGGTGTGGATGTGCGAACTCTGCGCAGCGGCATACCCTTCACTTCCGAGGTTGTTGTGACGGGTGGCCAGCAGGCTTCCAAAGAGCGCTTGGACAAGGAAAGCTACAAAGCAGAATACAAACTATCTGTGAAAGTTCCACAAGCTGCCAAAACGCTGGCGGGATTGCAAAAAGTCAGTCCTGAGATCGAAAAAATCCTGCCCAAGCTTCCGCAGTTGTTAGAAAAAAGCACGGTCTCGCCTCACTACCAAGTTCTCTATAACAACAAGATCGCACGCATCAAAAAAGATGCGAACCAACTGCAGGAATTGGTGAGCAAACACAATTTTTATGATTTGGAAACCATGCTGCACCTGCGTGATCCCGCCACCAACCGCCGTGTGTTTTTGATGCAATCGGAGATGGATGTGGTGTCAGATGGATCGGATGGCGATCGCCTCGCCAGCATGCCGCAGGAAATTGTGGATTCCACCAATTATCAACCATTCACCAGTTACGGATGGAAGAAAACTGGGGCCACGCCGAATCCTATGATCGCAGGATGGGAGAAGCGCATCACTGTCGCGAAGGAAGAACTTGCCTTGCCCGCCACTGCCACCTCCCGCAAGACCTGGCTCAAGGAAAGAATCGCCTATCTCACGCGCGGCATCCAGGACATGAAGTCCCGCAGTTTTCTCGTGGCCGAGCATGATCCATTCATCGTGATTCCCGTCAATCTCCTCACTGCTGCCAACGATCCCTATGCGCCGCGCATCGGTGACTTTGCCGTGGTGATTCACAACAAAAAACTTTATCCTGCGATTGTGGGTGATGGCGGACCAACCTACAAGGTGGGCGAAGCATCGCTGCGTTTGGCCCGGGAAATCAACCCGCGCGCCACGCCCTACAGCCGTCCCGAATCCGAGTTGAAAGTCACTTACCTCGTGTTTCCAGACAGTCATGATCAGGAACGAAGTGCGCCAGATTATGAAAAATGGAAAAAGCGCTGCGAGGAATTGTTGGGGGAAATCGGCGGGCTGGCACCGGAGTATTCCTTGCACTCCTGGTCTAACACCTTCCCCCCTCCGTGATGTGAGATCGTGCGTGTCCATGGACTCACCCCTATCGCTGAATGACAGATTTCTCGATGAATTCGTTCGCACAAGAAAATATGACCGATGAAAATCAAGAACAGGCGGAGATAGAGCACCCCGTGCCGCAGCGTTGGTGGCAGAACGAAGATTGGTTGGCGGTGTTCGCCGCCGTGTGCCTTTTGTTCGTTGTGGCATTTGGTTGGCGGCCTGCATGGCCCGATGTTTCGTGGCAGCAGGCGGCAGACCTCAGTCGTATTTTTTCGCTGATGAATGGCGTGCGTATCGCGATCCTATCATCCGCGATGATCGCTCTTGCCGCGTTGGCTTTGAGCGCAACATTGCGCAGATCAATGATCCAATTTGCCTTAGGCTCGATCGTGGTCTTTGCGCTCGCATGGTTGGCTCAGGTCGCTGCTGGTCAGGCGACGATGAAACAGATGGGCTTCGAGTATGTCGTTTTTGCACTGGCGCTCGGTCTCTTGTGGAGCCACCTATTGCCTCGTCCTTTGTGGCTGATGGCTGCGGTGAGAACCGAGTTTTTCATCAAAACAGGCATCGTGCTCTTGGGTGCGGGCATGTTGTTTGGCGATCTTTGGCAAGCCGGGTTGCCTGGACTGATCCAAGCGCTGCTGGTGATTCCCGTGGTATGGCATCTGACTTTTCGCATCGCGCGCTGGTGCAAGGTCGATGATGAGTTCGGTGTCATGCTATCCTCAGCGGTTTCGATCTGTGGAGTTTCCGCCGCCATCGCCGCTTGCGGAGCCATTCAGGGGGATAAGAAAAAGTTGTCGTATGTGACATCGGTCGTTTTGCTCTGTGCATTGCCTATGATGATTCTGATGCCCTGGTGTGTGAAATGGCTGGGTCTCAGCGAAGCGGTGGGGGGCGCGTGGCTGGGAGGCACGCTGGACACCAGTGGATCCGTGCTGGCGGCCACGGAAATGTTGGGCGAGACAGCCACGAAAACGGGCACGGTGGTGAAGCTTTCGCAAAACGTGCTCATCGGTCTCGCGGCTTTCGTGCTTTCGATCTGGTGGACGATGCGAGATCGAAGCGAGGGAAAGGAGGCCAAGGGGCCCAGCCTGCGTGTGATCTGGGATCGCTTTCCGAAGTTTGTGATCGGCTTCCTGCTCGCCTCGCTGACGTTTTCTTTTTTGCTGCCGATGGAGACTGTGAAGGACACTACCAAAACTCTGAAGGGACTGCGGGAAATGTGGTTCGCCGCAGCTTTTGTGTGCATCGGTTTGGAAACTCGACTGAGTGATCTCGCCACGCTGGGCGGAGCCCGTCCTGCCCTAGCTTTTCTCGCGGGTCAGTTCATCAACATCCTTTGGACGCTAGGGCTGGCGTGGCTGTTGTTTCGTTAGAAAATCATTCCAGCGGCGCAAGCAGATTGCGCAGAGTTGACGGATCCAGCCGAGCACTGCGATCCGCCTGAGCGAGCAGTGCGTTGGCAAGTTCTGCCTTTTCCTGTTGCAGCAGGTGGATGCGTTGTTCGACGGTGTTTTCGCACAGGAGTTTGTGCACGAAGACAGGCTTGTCTTGGCCGATGCGATAGGCGCGGTCGGTGGCCTGCGCTTCGGCGGCTGGATTCCACCAAGGATCGTAGTGGATGACGGTATCGGCCGCTGTTAGGTTCAAACCCGTGCCTCCGGCTTTGAGCGAAATCAAAAACAGCGGCGCCTTGCCACTCTGGAATTGCTCCACCAATGCACCGCGGTGCTTGCTGTTCCCTGTGAGAATCAGATAGGGAATGCCTTGTTCTTGCAAATGGCGTTCGATGATTGCGAGCATACTGGTGAATTGCGAGAACAGCAGTATCCGGCGACCTTCCTCCAACAGGGTGCTCAGCAGCTCAGTGAGGAACTGCAGCTTCGCAGATTCAGTGATGTTGTGTGAAAACTCCGCAGGCAGCAGGGTGGGGTGGCAGCAGAGTTGGCGCAGTTTTAACAAGGCATCGAGGAAAAGGATCTGACTTTTTTCGATGCCGCGAGCAGCAATCGCATCGCGCACCCGCTTGTCCATGGTGGCGCGGATGGTTTCGTAGAGGTCTTTTTGGGGCGTGCTGAGTTCGATGAGGTGGACCAGAATCGTTTTAGGCGGAAGTTCTTTTGCGACTTGGTCTTTCGTGCGGCGCAGGATTAGCGGGGCGACGCGACGCTTCAGGGCCTCAAAGCGCGCCTGATCGCCCTGTTTTTCGATGGCTTTGCGGAAGCGCGAGTTGAAGGATTTTTCGTTGCCGAGGAACCCAGGCATGAGGAAGCGCATCAGGCTCCACAGCTCGCCGAGGTGGTTTTCCACCGGAGTGCCGGATAGACAAAGCCGGTGCCGAGCTTGCAATTTGCAGGCAGCCTGTGCGACCTGAGCGCGCGGGTTTTTGATGTATTGCGCTTCGTCGAGAATGACGAGGTGAAAGGCCTGGTCCTTGAGTTTTAGGATGTCGCGATGCAGCAATGCGTAGGAAGTGAGTACGACATCGGCATAGGGCATGCTGCGGAAATATTTTCCACGATCGGTCCCGCTGAGCACCAACAAGCGCAATGAGGGTGCAAATTTGATGGCTTCGGAGCGCCAGTTTGATACGACCGATGTGGGGGCTATGACCAGCGAGGGCAAGCCGCCGGACCGGCCGCTTTCCTTTTCCGCCAGCAAGTGCGATAACGTCTGCATGGTTTTGCCCAGTCCCATGTCATCGGCGAGGATGCCGTGCAGTCCGTGACGCGCGAGAAACTGCATCCAGCGGAATCCGGTGATCTGGTATTCTCGCATGGTAGCCTGCAGTCCCTGAGGTGCTGGTGTTTCCTCGATGCCGGAAAAGTCGCGCATTTTTTCGCGCAGCTCGATCAGAGCGGGAGGTGTGTCCAGTCCCAGCTCCTCGACTGCGCTCAGAGCCACCGCATCGAGCGCATGAATTCGCACTTGCCCTAGGTTCTGCGGATCGATCAATGCCACGAGGTGCTTGAGGATGGCACGCACGCGGCCTAAAGGAATTTTCAGCGCTGATCCGTCGGGCAAGGGCGCCAATACGAATCCGCCATCGGGTCGATCCAAGGTTTCTGCTAGATAATCTTCCTCGATCAGCTTGGCGAGGATGGGCAGCAGGTCGTAGGGCTTACCGTTGACCTGGAAGCCGACCGAGAGCGAGAACCATCCGCCGTCGCCATCGATGGCGGTGAGGGATGTTTCCCAATCATCAGGCAGCGCGTCATAGACCTCATGACCCACGTTGTCGGTAAATGTAATTTGCCAACCGCGTTGCTGCAAGGTGGCGACGTGATAGGCGCGGAATTGATGCCAATACGAGGACGCTGCGGAAGGTGGCATGGCAGGAAGCCACGGATTATCAACGGGCATCTCGCGTTTTTGAGCCCCGTGCAGGAATCGTAGCATGGGTGAGGAATCAAAGGCGCTCAAACCGATTTCACGCATCGTCAGCGCGGCGATGACTTCACTCGCACGCTCGCGGCGTATGATCACCGTCTGGCCTTTGGCATCTTGCCTTCGGACCTCAAGTTCCGGATGTGAGGAAAAAAGCGGCAACTCGAATTCATCGTAAACAGCCACGGCACGGGCAAAGACCCATTCGGTCGGTTCTTTCTCGCCCAGATATTGGCAGATCATCGCTGCACTTCTGTCGCGCACCGGTTCGCGGCATACATCGAGCCGGAAGCGCGGCATCGTGACCAGTGTGGGGAAACTCGCATGATCCTGTGGCAGAAGATCACTCGCTTTGCCAAGAGCGAGCGGATTTTTCATGGCAGCCTGTTTGCCATCCACGGTTCGGAGCAGATTTTGTTGGATGGACAACGATTGCAATACAGCAGAAGCATGAATGCAAAAAAACGATACATGACAAGAACACGAGGTGTCAATCTCCCATCCTTCATTGACACGCCAGAAATTGATTTCGACGCGCACTGGGGGATGGGTAGTAAACGAGGCGGTCACGGTGAGATTGTCGGCATCGATCACATCCGCCTCCGTTTCCTCCAGGCTCCGCTCTTTCAGCAGCCTTCTTCCTCCTGCCAGTATCTCTTCATCGAATCGATCCCGCCACTCCTCCAGCGTGAGCATTTCCTGAAGAGTGGCAAACGATGACATGCGGGAAGGTTCAATCGAACGCGATTTTTTGACAAGTGTCGATTTTAGAACGCAAGCAACGCGGTGCGATGGATCGCTGAATCATGGAGCCGCTGGTCGGATTTGAACCGACGACCTATTCATTACGAATGAATTGCTCTACCCCTGAGCTACAGCGGCATCGTGCAGATGCGGAGAAAACTTAAGGCAGACTTTTGGTCTTCCTGCAATCGAAAAATGATGAATTTCCTCAGCTCATGCAGGCCCTACACTCTCTCGCGGGGTGTAGATGGTAGGGTAAATCACCTGCCGCGCTTGTGCAAGTTCGGTGGAATCGCGGTGCTCGATTCGTTGGATGAGAAGGTCGGCCGCTTCTTGGGTGATTTTTTTGTAGCGTTGTCGAATCGAGCTGAGAGTGGTTGGCAGATATTCGCAAAGAGGGATGTCATCCACGCCGACTATCGAGAGATCGCCCGGAACAGAGAGGCCTGCCTCCACCGCAGCGCGCATGCAGCCCACGGCGGCGATGTCATTCATGGCCACCATGGCGGTGGGGCGGTTCTTCTCCGTGGCTACCAGGAAATCCTGAAACGTTTGGTATGCCTGATCGATGCGATGCCCCGTTTGCAACAGATGAACGGATGAGCGGGGTATGCCGGCCTTGGCCAAAAGATTTTGAAACAACTCCGAGCGCGATCCATCATAGGTGCCAGCAGCCTGCGCGCTTAGGAAGGCAAATCGTTTGTGACCTCGCGCCAACAGGTCTTTCACCGCGTCCTGCAGCCCTTGGGTGAAATCACTCAAAACCGCATCAGTGGGCAGTGCGATTTCAGGAACGCCGTTGCCCAATACGACAACCGACATCTTTTTCTCGAACATCGTTGCCAACTCATTGCGGTAGGTTTCGTTGTTGCTCAACCACATGACAGTGCCGTCCACCTCCATATCGGCCAACTCGTGCAGCAGGTGTTTTTCCCGTTCGGGTGAGGAACGGCAGCTTTCCACGAGCAAGTCGTATCCCCTAGCTTCCACTGCGGCCTCAAGCTCATCGGCGATTGTGCAGAAAAACGGATTGGTCACGTCTTGAATGATAAGACCTATCGTGTGAAAACGACCTGATCGCAGAGCTCGTGCGGTTTTGTTAGGGCGGTAACCCATTTCCGCGGCGGCGGCAAAAACACGCTCCTCGGTTTCCTTAGAGGCCCACGAATTTGGGCGTCGATTGAGTATGGTCGATGCGGTATTCACCGCAACCCCTGCTCTGGCTGCGACATCCTTGAGGCGTATACGGGTGCTCATCAAGGCGAGACAAGAAGATTCTTATGAGGCGGGCAAGAAAAATGCGGTTTCGGCAGGAAGACAAATGACGGATTATGACACAGTCCTCACGGTGGCGGAGTCAGACCACGATTTTTTTCGAGGCATAAACGGAGTTGTGCTAGGTCCGCTTGGAAGCTCGGATCGTTTCGCATTCGGGAGCAAGTGAAAGGCAGTCGGAAGCTCCAGTTCTCCGCGTTCACGGTGCCGGGCTTGTTGTAGCGGTTCGTGAGACCGAAGACATCGGTAATCATCAGCGTCACGTAGCGAGATCGTGAAGCAAGCAGGGCGTCGAGCAGTTGCCACCGGATGGGGAAATCATACGCTGGGGGATTTTCGGGATCGATCAAGATACCACCGAACTCTGCCATGAGACGAATGCTCTCCCTTGCTTTCTGTTGCTCTTCGGGTTCCACCGATCTGGCTCCTACAGCGTCCAGGCGGTATGATTCCCATAACGCAGCCATGGGATCGTGATCGTGGGTGGCAAATGTGGCAAAAGAGCATTCGGGGAAACGCGAGCCTTTTACAACCTGACCTTGATCCGAATCCCAATGCGGGATGCGGAAGCCGGCGATGTCGAGTGATTCCAGATGTGGACGCACGTATTCCGGCACGCATCCGAGGTCTTCGCCCACGATTTGCGCCTCTCCGACCGCCGCTATGAGGGCGCGCAGACGTTTGTCGCCATCATCGCGGTTGGCTGCTCGATTTTCTTCCGATTCATCATCACGCCACGCCCATTGCGGCAAATGACCGCCCGTGAGGCGGGATGCTTCCTCCGCCGTGAGATCGAGGAATTCCGCATTTCTGTTAGGGTGCCATGGAAAGGCATACATCCGATAAAAGCCGAGAATGTGATCAATGCGAAAGATGTGGAAAATTTCAGTGAGTTTTTGCACGCGTTGTTTCCACCAACTGGAGTCACTTTGCTCCAGAAAGTCCCAGCGATACAGCGGCACGCCCCAGTTCTGCCCCCAGCGCTGGATGAAGCGATCATGCTTGAACATGGTCTCGGGTGGTGCGCCGCCGAACCAGGAGAGATCGAAAATTTCTGGCTGAAAAAACACATCAGCAGAGTAGTAAGAGATACCGATGGGGACATCACCCATGAGTTTGACACCGCACTGGTCGGCGTGTTTGCGCACCTGCCGCCATTGACGAAAACAGAGCCATTGCACCCATGCGTGAAAATCCAACTCCTCTTGCACCACATCTCTACGCTCGATCAGTTGTCGGTCAAAATACTCTCGTGCCCGTGCTGCATGGCAGAATGCAGCGGGCCATTGGTCCCATTGCTCGGAGCCCCCAGCCTGATCCATGAGCCAGCGATACAGAATGAAATTGCCTAGCCATGATGCCTCGTTTTTTTGGAATAATTGAAAATCGCACTTTTCCTGCGAAAAATCTCCGCTCAAAAACCGCGCATAGCCGATCTGTAGCAGATCGTTTTTGCAAGCGCGCACCTTGGTGTAATCGACCATCTGAGCATCCATCACTTCCGCGCCTAACAATTTCCGTGCTTGAGAAAATTCGTTTTCCTCCAGCCCGGGAATTTCTTCCATCGTCAGATAAAGGGGCTCCAGTGCCACCGAGGAAATCGCGTTGTAGGGGCTTTCGTCCGAGCCGTTATGATGGATGGGGAGCAGTTGCAAAAATCCCACACCCGTCTCTGCGGCCCAGTCCATCCACTCGATCAGCGCCCGTGTGTCGCCAATACCCAAATCGCCATCGCGACGCGCAGAAAAGGCCGGAAGCAACACGCCGGCAAGGCGGGGGCGAGATGAATTCATCGCTTTCTATGATGCGAACACGGTAGTTTCTGACAAGCACATAGTCCGTGAGATCGTTGAAGGTTTTTCATGGTGATTCACGAAATGCCTGAAAAAACAGCGCAAAATGATTGACGATGGATTGGCAGAATTCATGTTCTTTGTGATGCGTGAACAACGACTTTTGAACGTGCGTGGAGTGCTGACGATCGTCTGCTCCGCGATACTGGGCCTGCCAAGTGCCAGCTCTGCATTTCAGCCGATGAGTCCGCTCGGCTGTTGCGCCGTTTCTCGTGCGGAAAATCCCGTAGTGAATGCGGATCAAACCGTGATCATACTTTGGGATAAAGAACGCCAGACGCAGCACTTCATCCGCAAGGCAGATTTCAAGACGGATGCCAGCGACATTGGATTTCTCGTGCCTTCACCTTCGCGGCCGGAATTGTCGGAATCAGGAAATGCGGCATTCGCCTTGCTGGATCGCATCACCATGCCACCGCCCCAGAGCGGTGGCGGGTTTCCGTTAGGTTGTGCCGCACAAGCACCGACGAACTCGTTAGCGTATGGCGTGAGGGTGGTGGAGGAAAAACGGGTAGCGGGCTTCGACGCCACGATACTCACTGCTAGATCGGGCGAAGATCTGGTGCAGTGGCTCAAGAAAAACGGCTATGCGTATTCGCCCGCTGTCGCCGAGTGGGCGAAACCTTATCTCGGTGGCACCTGGCATTTCACCGCACTCAAGGTGGCGAAAGATCAAGCGACCGCCACACAAAACACCGTGAAGGCTGCGGCCCTACGCATCAGCTTCCGCACCGATCAACCGCTTTTTCCCTATCGCGAACCAGAGTCCTCTGAGTCCAGTCAACAGCTCGGGGCAAAAAAACGGCTGCTGCGGATCTACTTTATGGCTGAGACCCAGTATGAGGGGAAGATCGACGGGACAAAACGCTGGAGCGGTAAAGCCTTGTGGTCGGGCGATATCACCTCACATCGGACCGAGTTATTGTCGGCTTTACAACTTCCACCATCCACCGGGCCATCGCGTTGGTGGCTTACGAAAATCGATGACCAATGGCCCTACGAAAAAGCCGCTGGCGATGTGTATTTTTCACCAGCGGCCCGAGAAAAAAGTTTCAACCTCAGTGCGGCATCGACCAGCAAGACCATCGAGCTCAGCGGCCTCACGTTGGTCGCGCTTTTCTCGTGGACCTTATTGAGGAAGCGCTCCCAAAGGATCAATTCAACATGTTGATCAATGGAGCGCGGACCTCCCGGTCCGCACGTCTTATCAAGAGCAGACTAAAGTCCACGCTCCAATGAGAAACCTCTCCCATTATCGATCCACCCGCGCCGACCCACCGCCGACGAGTTTTTTCACTTCGTCGAGTGTGGCCATTGAGGTATCGCCGGGGGTGGTCATCGCTAGTGCACCGTGGGCGGCACCGTAATCGACCGCCAGTGCGGCGTCATTGAATTCCAGGAAGCCATAGGCCAGGCCGCTGGCAAAGGAATCGCCGCCGCCGACGCGGTCGTAGATTTCCATTTTCGGACGCTGGATGGACTCGAAGAATTGGCCATCGTGCCAGCACACCGCCGCCCAGTCATTGATGGTGGCGCTGTGCACATCGCGCAGGGTGGTGGCGACGACCTGGAAGTTGGTGAAATCTTTCACCACGCGGTCGATCATGTTCTTGAAGTGCTCCACGTTGATGCCGGTGATGTGCTCGCTCACGCCCTCCACCTCAAAGCCGAGACAGGCAGTGAAGTCTTCTTCGTTGCCGATCATCACATCGACGTAGCGGGCGATCTCGCGATTGACTTCCTGGGCTTTCGCCTGGCCACCGATGGATTTCCATAGGCTGGGGCGATAGTTCAGGTCGTAGGAAACGATGGTGCCGTATTCTTTGGCTTTTTTGCATGCCTCCAGCACCACGGCGGCGGTGGTTTCGGAAAGAGCGGCGAAGATGCCACCGGTGTGGAACCAGCGGGCTCCATATTTGCCGAAGACTTCATCCCAATCGATGTCGCCGGGCTTGAGTTGGCTGGCGGCGGTGTTGCCGCGATCGCTGGTGCCCTTGGCACCGCGAATGCCGAAACCGCGTTCGGTGAAATTCAGGCCGTTGCGGACATCGCGACCGATGCCGTCGAACTTCCGCCACTGGATGAAACGGGTATCCACGCCGCCTTGCAGGATGAAGTCCTCGATCAAACGACCCACATCATTTTCCGCAAAAGCGGTGACCACGGCGGCACGCTTGCCGAAGCAGCGACGCATGCCACGGGCGACGTTGTATTCGCCACCGCCTTCCCAGGCTTGGAACTGGCGGGTGGTGCGGACGCGGCCGTCGCCGGGATCGAGACGCAGCATGATTTCGCCCAGCGAAATGATATCGTAGGCGCAGGAGTCGGCGGATTTGATTACGAGGCTCATAGTAGTTGTTAGGAAAAAATGTTATTCAGCGGAAGAAACGATGCCATTGGCGCAGAAAACTGGGCCGCTGCCGTTGAGGAAATTCACGAGGTTGCTCAGTGCCTTCATCGCTTGGCGTGGCACGCTTTCATAGGTGCGGGAACCAACGTGGGCGGTGACGAGAACCTTCGGGTGGCGCAGCATCGGATCATCGGCAGCAGGCGGCTCCTGTTCCATCACGTCGGTGGCATAGCCGGCGAGTTTGCCGGAATCCAGTGCCGCGAGGATGGCAGCGGCATCGGCGAGCTCACCGCGGCCGGTATTGACGATCACCGCTCCTTCGGGCAACAGCGCGAGACGCTCGGCATTGATGAGATGTTTCGTGTCGGCAGCGAGTTTCGTGTGAGGGCTGATGATGTCGCAGGTGGCGAAAATCGAGTCGATCGAATCATGGCGAATCACGCCGTATTGTTGACAAAATTCCTCGGGCCAGAAATTCCCGTAGCCGTGCACTTCCATGCCGAAGGCCTTAGCACGGATGATCACTTCCTGCCCGATGCGACCGAGACCAATGACACCGATTTTTTTCGCCCACAGCTCGTGGCCGGTAAGACGCAGCCATTCGCCCTTGCGCGTGGCATCCACGCTGGGGATGAGATTTTTCACCAATGCCAGCAACAGGCAGAAGGTGTGTTCGGCCACGGTGGTATGATTGACACCTGGCGTGAACATGACGGGGATGTTCTTTTCCTTGGTGGCGGCGAAGTCGATCTTGTCGAGGCCGATGCCATACTTGGAAATGACTTTCAGTCGAGGTCCGCACTTGTCCAGCACCGCGCGGGTAATGGCGTCATCGCCGCAGAGAAAGGCATCGAAGTCGCCCGCCAGCTCCAACATGCGTGCCTCGCTGAGCGGTCCGCGCTCGCGCACGACTTCATATCCTTGGCTGGCAAGAAGCTCATGGTGAGGTCCCGGGGTGTCTTGGAAACTGCAAGTGGTCAGCAATACGCGTGTGCTCATAAGTTGTATGACAAATGCTAGGAAGGGGCGACTCCGTCGTCAAGCAAAAGTATCATGGAATTCTCGCAGGCAGGGCGATCAAACCAGCAAACCAGCGACACAGCGGTCAGACGACCCTACGCGAAATATGAGGCCCGGGAAGGCGGATCTGACCAACCTGCTAACCGCCCTGAGTCGAAGTCGGAGGGTAGCGACAAACCTCAACCTGAAGCGGGGTAGCGATCTCGGTAGTGGGTGCCAGGTTTCATCGTTGATAGAATCCATGGGTTCGATGGGTAGTTTTCCGGGATGAATGTGCTCTCTCGCGGTGTGTGGTTCCCCTTGGTTTTGGCGGTTGGAATGCTGGGAGCTTGGTTGACGATGTCGCCCACAGGGGCGGTGGCTGAGGAGAAAGCCGGAAGTAAGAAAAAAATTGTCTTTGTCGCGGGGAAGCCCAGTCATCCCAAAGGCGAACACGAACACCGAGCCGGTTGTTTGTTGTTGGCGGATCACTTGAACAAGAGCGGATTGCCCGTGGAGGCCGTGGTGGTCGAGAACGGTTGGCCTCAGGACGCGAGTGTGTTTGATGGTGCCGCGGCGGTGGTCATTTATTCTGATGGCGGCAATGGCCATCCTGCGTTGCGACAGTTGCAGGTGATGCGCGCGATGATCAACAAGGGAGTGGGCATTGGTTGCATCCACTACGCGGTGGAAGTTCCCGCAGGAGAGGCAGGCGATGCCATGCTCGATGGCATGGGCGGATATTTTGAAATGAACTGGTCGGTCAACCCTCATTGGGAGGCCAAGTTCACACTTCCGGAACACGAGATCAGTCGCGGGATCCGCAGCTTTAGCATCCGCGATGAATGGTACTATCACATGCGTTTTCGCAAGGAAATGGAAGGCATCCGGCCGATCCTGAGCGATCTGCCACCGAAGGAAACGCTCACTCGTCGCGATGGTCCGCATTCGGGGAATCCTCATGTGCGTGCTGCTGTGATGGATCGCAAGGAAGCGCAGCATGTGATGTGGGCGTTCGATCGCCCCAAGTCGCTCGGCGGCGGTCGCGGCTTCGGTTTCACAGGCGGGCATTTCCATAAGAACTGGCAGCACGATGATCACCGACGCGTGGTCTTGAATGCGATCATTTGGATGGCCGGATTGGAGGTGCCTGCCGGTGGCGTGCCATCGTCCACTCCCGATGATGATGCGATGAAAGTGAACTTGGATGCAAAGTAAGGATAAGATTGTGTATGGATGGTAAAAAAACGATGGGATTTTTTACGAGGGTGGATGCGCAACAATGGGAGAAATGTGAATCTGCAGATGAGGGATTGTGTTTGGGAATTTCAAGGTAAAAAGAGTGGCGTGGATTCGGCGTTCGTTCGTGGATGCATGATCAACTCGATGGGCAAGCTTTGCTGCCTCATGGCTTTCTTTTTCCTTCATCCGCTATTGGCTCAAACCCCGGCCATGGAAAAGGTCGCGCCACGCTCTCATGAGCTGAGTCAAGTGATCGGCACGCAAATCATCAGTGCGCCCTATCGCCTGACGAACCAACCCGCGCTGATCGAGATGGCGAAGGCACTGCGCGAGATGGGATCGGACATCCTCAAGCTGAGTGTATCTCCCAAGTATCCGGAACTCTATCATCTCAAGCCGAATCCGGACATCAAGAGCCTGCGTGATCTCGTAACCAAGGAGTCGTCTTTCCCCTCTGTTTTCGACATGCCCTTCCGCCACATCATGCTGTGGGTCTATCCCTTCAGCGACTCGCTTCAGCAATTCCATAACGGGAAACTTCCGCAAAAAGAGGCTGATTTGATCTATCGGGAACTCTATGATTTCACCGCCCATCTTCTCACTACCTACTCGGGTTCTGGGAAATCTTTTTACCTCGGCAATTGGGAGGGTGACTGGCATACGGTGAAAGGCGGTGATCTCAGGGTTGATGCCACGCCAGAGAGTCTACGCATCATGCGCGAATGGCTGCTGTTGCGCGAAAAGGCCGTCAGCGATGCGCGTCGCAACACTGACCACAAAGACGTGAAGGTATTTTTCTATGTGGAGATCAATCTTGTCAAAAAAGCCATGCGGGAAGGGCGACCCGCGATCGTGAATGAAGTGTTGCCTTACATCAAAACCGACTTCGTTTCCTACTCAAGTTATGATGTGACCAAGGGCGCTTTGAAAACAGGCGGTGATGCGGGCCGCAAGGAGCTTTTCGAAGCGATGGATTACATCGAAAAACATTTGCCACCCAGTGATCTCGTGGGCAAAAGGGTCATGATCGGCGAATACGGTGTCACCCTCGAGTCGGTGGGCGATGCCCAGGCACAGGCCCAACAGGTGGCTCAGATGATGCGCTGGGGGCTCGAGTGGGGCTGTCCTTTTGTGTTGTATTGGCAGTTGTATTGCAATGAGATCAACGAGCAGACCCGCAAGCATCGGGGGTATTGGCTGATGGATGATCAGGGGAGAAAGCAGCCCGTCTGGAATCTCCATCGCGAATTTCTGCGAAAATCGCATGATTGGATCGAGGGATATGAAAAGAAACACGGCAAACCTCCCCGCCAAATCGAATACAATAAGGCTGCGATCGATTGGATTGATTCGTAGCGCACGCGGAAGAAATCTTTTTGTTAGGGTTGCTGTGGAAGATGTCGATCGCAGAAATCGCAATAAGCCTTCCAGTCTTCTTGGGTGACGTCATGGCGTCCATGTCGCAGAAAATAACCCATCCTATCATTCACGAGCTGGCCGGGAGAGGGCATCGTTGTCGCTGTGAGACCTTCGTGTCCGAAAAGGGAATATGCGGGATTGGTGGCGCGGGCGGCAAGAAATTCTCCGTGAGGATCCGCCCAGCGGTCTTCGGTCGCGCTGGTGATAAGCAGGGGCCGCGGCGCGCAGAGCGACAGCAGAAAATGCGAATCAAATTCCATCGCGGATTCATTTTCCGAATAGCGATGGAAATTTTTGCAGAACCAATGCGGGAATGAACGGTTGAGACGGCCGACCGTTTCTCCGAAGATGCGTTTGTTTAAGGCTGCGCCTCCAGCTCCGCTGTTTTGTGAGATCACGATCGCGTAACGAGGATCGCTGGCCGCGGACCAGAGAGCGGCTTTCCCCAAGCGGGAGAACCCTTGCACGGCCACTCTTTTGCCATCCAGCGAGGGCTCTTGCACGATCCAGTCCATGGCTACGCTCATCCCCCAAGCCCACGCGGCAAGACTGCCCCAGGTTTCTGAGCTACGATTTTTTTCCATTTCTGGATGCAGTGAGTGCACCCCGTTTTTCCAGCCGTCATCGTAGTCGGGGTCGATATCGCCATAGTATCCTGTGACCACGGCGTAGCCACGTTGGATGGCGTATGCCACCGGCCATTTGCCGGCATCCGTGCCACGCGATTCTTCCAGGGCATGATGAATATCGGGTTTTTTGAGTTCCTGATTGTTGACCCATGATCGGCACATCAGAATGCCAGGATCGGATTGTACGGATTGGTTTCCTTTGAAATTCAGACCGAAAATCACTGGTGGCAGCTTCACAGAGTTGCGGGGACGATAGATCAATAGGTCCAATGCGGTCTCGTCTTGTGAGGAAAAATACACCCTTACTTGCTGACGCAAGGCGGTTCCGTCCAGTGCATGAGTCGCTGGCTCCATGACGCGGAAGCGCAACGTAGGCCGCGGCGGGCTCACACCAAACATCCGCTGTTCCAAGAGATGAAATATTTCCGCGCGTCTGGTTTCTTGCCATTGCTTGGATGTCTCTGCGGACGAGCCATCCTGTTGCTGAAGCAGGGCTGGCAGCTGGTAGGCCGGTACTTGCGCTTCCTGGTAATTGAATTCCTCTGCTACGGAAGAGGATAAGGACAGAACGATCGCGAGCCATGATTTCATGATCGAGATCATGGCTGTTTTTCCCGGACGGGCAAAGAAGCATGTCTGTCATTGCGCATCACGTGCCGCATGGAGGATCAAATTTTTTTCAACGTTTGAGCAAGGCCTGCAGTTCCAGCGTGGCTTTTTCGCGCGGTGTGGATGGGCCGTTGTAGCCTAAGAGACGATATCGCTCGACGGTGAGTTTTTGAGCTTTGAGAGCAGAATCGATGGCGGTCTTCGCTTTGGTGAGGTTTTCTTTGCTGTCGGAGCCTTGCCATGTGTAGCTCAGCACGTCGGCCTTCGGCACGTCCTTGACTTCCACGGCACCGTTCGTACCGATGGTGCCCACCTTGTCGTTCTGATAGAGAAATGCCATTGATGCCACTTCGAGATTCTGTTCTTTCTCCTCCATGCTCATTTCTACTGGAGCAGTCATCGGTATCTTGTTTTTTTGAATGTGGAAAAAGAGCGTCCAAAACGATGAGCCGCGACCACCAGGCTTGGCAAAGGCGGCACGATAGGCGGGCAGGCTTTTGCGCGTCACTTGATCGTAAGGGCCCGGCGTAGGCCATCCCTCTGGCAAGGGGGCTTCGCTCACGTAAGTGGGTTGTCCAGGCTGGGGAGCCTGACCATGGGAGGCACAGGATGCGATCATAGCGGTGAGCGTGAGCAAGACAGGAAGAAACTTCATGTCATCAATCAACCATGGATTCGCATCGGCGCAAGAGGGAGAGAGCAAATTCTTGAAAAACGGGAGGGCCTGGAGTGGTAGCACATGCATGTCATGCCCGCAGCAAGAGTCGAGCGAACAAATCCAGAGGGAGTTTTTCTGCCGCTTGGGTGACGCAGGGCAGTTGTTGCAGTTGGTGGACGCTTTGCACGGCATTCATTTTTTTATCAAGGATCACCTCTGCCGTCACATCGCCGTCAGCCAGAAGTTTGCCGAACGACTGGGCCTGCAAAGCGCCAGTGAAATGATCGGCCACACGAACTACGAATTTTACCCCAAGCTGATTGCCGACAAATTTGCCATCGATGATCATCACATCCTCAAAACGGGTGAGCCTTTGCTCAATATCGTGGAGATGCTGCCCTCGGCGTGCGGGGGATTCGATTGGATCACCACCAACAAAATGCCCATTTTCGATGGCCAAGGTCGTGTCATCGGCATCATGGGCACGCTGCAATCGCATGGTGATTATTTCCGCCCTTGGTTCCAAGGTTCCGGTGTGGGCAAGGCTGCGGAATACATCCAGATCCACTTCCGTGAACCGGTCGATTTGAAGCATCTCACCCGAGCAGCTGGATTGTCGCAGCGACACCTGAATCGGAAATTTCATGAAGTGTTCGGCATGTCGGCCCAAGATTTTTGGATCAACACGCGAATCCAGCGCTCCTGTGACGAGCTCACGGGTACTTCGAAAAATATCTCGGAAATTGCCCAAGAGTTTGGCTTCTGTGACCAGAGCGCCTTTTCGCGACAATTCCGCCAGCGCACCGGGTTGTCTCCGCTCGAGTATCGGCGGCGTTACGCGCCACCTCGTCGTGGCTGAATCGTCCCGAAAATTGGCGGATGGCGGCATGGCGTGACGAAGGACTTGTGTTACGGTAGGACAGTGCCTCCAAGCCCAACCACATGAAGGTCCCATCCATGATATTTCTCTCCCTTTCGCGTGCCCTGTGCACCATCATGCTTTGTTTTGGCGCGATGCGTTTGCATGCTCAAGCCAACGATGACATCGCGTTCTTTCGCGACCGGGTTAAGCCCCTATTGGACGAGCATTGCATCACATGTCACGGCGGCAGCGATGGCAAAGGTGGCTACAAGATCAAAGGCGGACTGCAATTGATCAGCCGCAAAGGTCTCATGCTCGGCGGTGAACATGGGCCAGCTTACGACGAGAAAAATCCCCTTCGCAGTTTGTTGTTGGAAGCGATTTCCTATCGCAATGACGAATGGCAAATGCCGCCGAAAAACAAGCTTACGGATGAGCAGATCGCCATCATCACCGAGTGGGTCAAACGCGGAGTTCCTTGGACTCCGGAAGATGCGGATCTTCTGCGCGAGGTGAAGAGTCCGATTTCTGATCTCACCACGGTGAACGAGAGAACCAAGGCTTTTTGGTCTTACAAGCCGATGGTGCGACCGCCCTTACCAGAAGCGGAGGGCTTCGCTCATCCTGTGGATCGTTTCCTCGCGGTGCAGCGCGCCGCGCACGGTCTCGTGGCGAATCCCCCCGCGAGCAAGGCTGAATTGTTGCGCCGCGCTGCCATGGATCTCACGGGACTCGCGCCCAGCATCGCTCAAGTCAAAGAGTTTGAAAATGACACTCATCCTGATGCATGGAACAAACAAATCGAGCGCTTGCTCGCCTCGCCACAATACGGCGAAAAATGGGGACGTCACTGGCTCGATCTCGTGCGATATTCGGAGTCACAAGGGTTCGAGCGCGATACCAACAAATCGCTGGTATGGCGCTACCGCGACTATGTGATCGATGCGTTCAACCAGGACAAACCATACGACCGATTTCTGTTAGAGCAGTTGGCCGGTGATGAGATCGCCGAGCCCACGCGTGATTCCCTGATCGCCACAGGTTATCATCGACTGATGCAGTGGGATGACGAGCCCGCAGATCGTCTTCAACACATGTATGACATCATCGACGACAACGTGCGCGTCACCACCGAGACCATGCTGGGCATGACAGTGGGATGCGCTCGCTGCCATGATCACAAGGGCGATCCCATTCCGCAAAAAGATTACTACCAGCTGGCGGCCTTTTTTCGCAACATCAGCCCTATGGGAAATGGCGAGGAGAACTTACGTTCCGTTCCCGCCCGCGATGCTCAGGGGCCGTTGCAGATCCAACGCTGGAAGGCGGAAAAAGCTCGTGTCGCGTCGAAGATCAGCCTCTTGGAACGCGAGTATCGAAGCCGCACCGATGCCGCAGGTGTCACCGGTCCGACGTCCGACGTGTCCTTGGTTTCCGATGCGCGCGCGCGGCCGTGGAAATGGCATTACACCTTCCAAAAACCCGCAGAGGACTGGAAAGCCGTGGGTTTTCGCGCCGAACTACAGGGCTGGAAAGAGGGTGTGGCCGGGTTCGGCACCGAAGTGCCGGGCGCCAAGGCCAAAACAAAATGGAATGGCAAGGACATCTGGCTGCAAACAACATTTTTGTTAGAGTCGATTCCCACCTCGCTTGTGATGTCTCTCTATCACGATGAGGACATTGAAATCTTCTGCAACGGCCAGTTGGTCTACCGTAAAGAAAAATACCTCGTAAAATACGATACAATCGAAGTATCAGATGCATTCATTGCTGCCTTGCAAACGGGTCGTAATGTGATTTCTGTGCACGTCAGACAGACCAGTGGCGGGCAATACTTTGATATGGGGCTGACCATCAAAGGTCGATCCCTCCGTCGAGAAATGTTGGTCAACGCCAACCCGCACATCACTTCTGCGCAGCGTGAAGAATTCCGGACCTTGTTGGATCAACTCACGGCGCTGGATGCCAAACTGGACCAGCCGCAGGAACGGGCCCTCGCTGTGGCGGAAATGGGAGCCCAATCACCGCCCACCTTCATTCTGCTGCGCGGTAGTGCTCATGCCGAGGGGGCTCAGGTGCAACCGGCCTTTCCTGCGATCTTCGGCGGAGAAAGTGCTCAGATCCAGCCGCCTGCATCAGGGGAGAGTTCGGGTCGTCGTCTGGCTCTGGCCCAATGGATCACCCGACCCGACAATCCGCGTACGGCTCGCGTGATGATGAACCGTTTGTGGCAACATCACTTTGGTCGTGGATTGTCCACCACACCCAATGATTTTGGATACCTCGGAACCCCTGCCACCCACCCGCAGTTGTTGGATTGGCTGGCTACGGAATTTGTCGCCAAAGGATGGAGTCTCAAGTCGATGCACCGTCTGATCATGACTTCGGCTGCCTATCAGATGTCGAACCGCCGTCACGACGCGAATCTGGCCAAAGATCCCGCCAATGAATGGTGGTGGCGCTTTCTGCCGCGGCGGCTCACATCAGAGGAGCTGCGCGATAACATCCTGGCCGTCACAGGGGAGCTCCATCTGCAAATGGGAGGTCCCAGCATTTACATCCCGATCCCAGAAGAGGTGTTGGCCACCTCCTCCACCAAAGGAGGCAAGTGGGGCAAAAGCGCTCCCGATCAGGTCAACCGCCGCACCGTTTATGCGGTCAGCAAGCGCTCGCTCTCCGTGCCATTCCTGACCGAACATGATCAAGCCGATACCGATAACCCCTGTCCCGTGCGGTTCTCCACGATCGTTCCCACGCAGGCCCTGGGTATGATTCATAGCGACTTCATTCACAAAAAAGCTCAGGCGCTGTCGCAACGCTTGCGGCGCGAGGTGGGAGAAGACAGGGCGGCCCAAGTGCGATTCGCCTACCAACTCGCAGTGCAACGGGATCCATCCGCCGCTGAAGTCCAGCGCGCCGTCGAGTTTCTCTCCATGCTCGAACAACAGGAAAAACTCTCGCCCGATGTGGCATTGCAACGTTTCTGTCTCGCCGTTTTCAGTTTCAACGAATTCATCTTCATCGACTAACCCTCAACCATTTCAGCCATGATTCATATTCCCAATTTCTGCGGTCAGGTGCGCCGACGCGAGTTCATCCATCAACTCGGCGGTGGATTCACTTCTCTCGCTCTCACCGGCTTGTTAGGGCAAAGCGGTTTTTTCTCACCGGCCCAGGGCGCCGAAATCATGGCAAACCCGCTGGCTCCGCGCGATCCACAACTTCCCGCCAAGGCGAAGTCGGTGATTTTTCTTTTCATGTATGGCGGTCCGAGCCACATGGACACTTTTGATTACAAACCGAAACTCTATCCGCTCGATGGCAAGACGATCCCGATCAAGACCTTTGGCCGCGGCGGGAAAAAGAATGCCGGTCGCGTTGTGGGTCCTAAATGGAAGTTCAAGCAATACGGCCAGTGCGGCAAGCATGTGTCCGACCTCTTTCCTCACACGGCGCAGTGTGTGGATGACATCGCGTTCATTCACTCGATGACAGCGGATTCTCCGATCCATGGATCCGCCATGCTGATGATGAACAGCGGCTCGCTGCTCAGCGGTAAGCCCTCGTTAGGTTCTTGGCTCAATTACGGCCTCGGTTCCGTGAACGAGAATCTACCAGGCTATGTGGTCATGCTCGATAAAACCGGTGGCCCCATTTCCGGTGCAAAAAACTGGTCCTCCGGCTACATGCCCGCCTCCTACCAGGGGGTCGTTTTTCGCTCACAGGGCGATCCGATTCTGAATCTGGCCGACACACACGGCATGAACCGCGTGCAGCAGCGATCTCTGTTAGACTATCTTGGGGATGTGAACCAAGGTCATTGGAAAGGGCGGGAAGATCATAGCGATTTGGCATCGCGCATCGCTAGTTATGAACTCGCCTTCCGCATGCAAACGACCGCGCCAGAGGCGATCGATGTGGACCGTGAGCCCGAGCACATCAAGTCTCTCTACGGCATGGATCAACCGCGCACCGAGGACTTCGGTCGCAAGTGTCTGCTGGCACGTCGACTCGTGGAACGCGGCGTGCGTTTCATCCAGATCTACTCCGGTGGCGCGCACAACGATGACAATTGGGATGCCCATGGCGATTTGGAGGGAAACCACAATTTCCATGCCGGGAATACCGATAAGGCGATCGCCGGATTGCTCAAGGATCTCAAGCAACGCGGTCTGTTAGACGAGACCTTGGTCGTGTGGGGTGGAGAGTTTGGCCGACAACCGACAGCCGAGTATGCGGCTGGCACGGGCCGCGATCACAACTCCTACGGCTTCACCATGTGGATGGCTGGCGGCGGCATCAAGGGCGGTGTCAGTTACGGAGAAACCGATGAACTCGGCTCGCAAGCGGTCGTGAATCGTTGCCAGGTGAAGCACCTGCACGCGACGATTCTCCACCAAATGGGCATCGATCCGAACAAACTGAGTTTCTTCTACAACGGCCTCGACCAGAAGCTCGTGGGGGTGGAAGAGATCGATCCGATCCGCGAGATCATGGCATGAGGGTGGAAATCCTGTTGAGTAAGATCGCCATGGCCCCATAGCACTCCGTCACTTGTTATAGCCCTTGTGATTCATGAACTCCCAGATGCGTTCCATCCAGGTGAAACTGCCCGTCTCGGGAGCCGCGGCTCTCTGGAAGCAATGATTGCGCTTCACGAGAGTGTGGAGATCGGATTGAATGCCCATGCGGCGAAGTTGTTCCCAGCATTTGACGGAATTCATCGCCGCCCAGCTATCGGCATCACCGTGGATGAAGAGCATGGGACAAGTCGCGAGATCGAAGGCAAATTCTGGAGCGAGTCGCGCGTTATCTTCATTGCCGCCTTGGGCATTGCCGGCCTCGAGTCCGTCCGTGAGCGCATAGGCTGGATAAATCGCCACGGCCCATTGCACACTGCAGGAAATTTTGTCGATGGCATCAATCGCGGCATAGGAGCGGGAGCTTGAGGTGGTAGCTCCCATGAGCGCGAGGTGTCCGCCCGCAGAAGAGCCCATGATGCCGATGCGCTGGGGATCGAGCCCCTTTGCCGCCGCCTCGCTGCGGACGAGTCGAATGCAGCGCTGCAAGTCCTGCCACGCGGTGGTGTGTTTGGCCAAGCCTCCTTGTGGTCGTGGTGTACGGTATTTCATCGTCACGACCGCCATGCCCTTTTCATTGAGATAGCGCCGCGCGGGCGCGACTTCGAACTCATCGGGGTTGTTGCCGTTATAGGACCCTCCCGAGAAAATGATTTGCACGGCCTTGGTCTTGAGTTCCTTCGGCATGTGCCATTCTAGGTAGGGCTGCCCTTGTTTGGCTTGTGCGTCCGGCATTTTTCCTTCTGGCCAGAGCGGTGCTTTGCGGTAGTCTCCGCGCGCATCGTCACTCGCGTAGCGTTGCATGAGCGGGACCTCCGTGCCGAGACGTCCATCGTAATTCATCTGACGCAGAAACTCGGTGACGCGATCGAACCAGTGGTCATAGGCGGTGCCATTTTCGCCCTTTTCCGGATCGCCCATGAACCCGTGGGGGCGATCCGCGAAGAGATGGAGCTCGGCAGGAATTTTCATGCGGCGGAGTTGGCGATAGATTTGCGTGGAGCCGAGCGGTGAATACACATCGGTTCCGCCATGAAAGAGCGCCATGGGGCAGGTCTTGGCATCGAACGGGAATGCCTGCGAGAGCTTCACATCCGGCGCATCGCCCTCGCGAGTGTTAGGCCCAGTGAGGCCATCGGTGAGCGCATAAGCGGTGAAGACTGGCACCGCCCAGTTGATGTGGCAGGGTAACTTGTCGAGTTCATCAAGGGCCGCGTACGCTGGTGTGAGCGCGCTGGTTCCAAGCAATACGCTTAGATGCCCACCCGCGGAAAAACCAAGCACGCCGATTTTTTCCGGATCATACCCGCGTTTTGCTGCCTCATGACGGATGTGGCGGATGGCACGCTGCCCATCTTCCCATGCGCTCTGATAGATGGGCAGGTTTTTCGGGCGCGGTGTGCGGTAGGTGAGATTCACGCAGACATAACCGAGCTCTGTGAGTTGTTTCGCCGCGCGATCCACAGTGACGCCATCGACGCAGCGCTCATACCCACCGCCAGAAAACAGCAACAGACAGCCACCGTTTTTCTTGGCCGGGGCGTCATACCAATTCAGATGCGGCATGATGTGCTCCTCTGGCTTGAATCCCGGGGCCTTGGTTTGGCTGCTGGTCGCTGCGATCTGCTGGGTCTGAAAATGCGGAATTTTTCCCTCTGGCCAAAGCGCGACACGCTCCTCGCCCCATAACAACAATGCCATCAACCACCAAGAACCAAGAGTAAGGATTTTTTTCATACAAGGGTTTCCCCCCATTGGATCGAGGGACTGCGTATGCTGTGCGATGCAGGGGAGTCAGCGCAAGCCGAATTGCACCATGACCACAAGACGCGTTCCGCTACCGCGTTGGGGGATCAAACTCTTCGTCTTTTTCTTTGTCGCACTCGCGACGCTTATTTCCGTTGCCAACAAGTGACGAGTGACTGCGACCACTGGAATTTCCGAGCCGTCTCGCGAATGAGAAAAGGTTCATGGCAGCGATGCATGAGCTCGAAGTGGGCCTCCAATTGCTGGTGCAACCAGGAAAAGGTATCCCCCTCTGGCCAGGCGCTGGGCGGGGTGAATTCCTCCAACCAGGTGCAGGGCGTGGCGAGGATCAGTTCTCCGCCAGAACGGACCAGATCAGATAGGCGCTCGATGAGGGCCAGCGGTTGCGGGAGGCGGCAAATGAGGTTCGCCGCGTGAACGCGGTCAAAGCGGCCGAGATCGCCGCGCAGGTTCATGGCATCGCCCTGCTCGAAGGAACAACGATCCATCCTGCCTGCGGCTTGGGCCTGCAATTCTTGATGCATGCCGCCCTCATCATGGCGACGGAAGGCGATCGTTTTGCTCTGTTGCAATGTCGTCGCCGCACCGATGAAAGCGTGCGAGTAGTCGATGCCGATCACACATTCACAATGTTCTGCCATGGCAAAGGTCGATCCTCCTACGGCACAGCCGAGATCCAGCCCACGTGCCACTGTGAAGTCGCCGAAGTAACTCACCGTGCGCCGCGTGAATCCCAGCGCCTCGCGCATGGCGGCAGGATAGGGAATTTCCGCATCCGCAAATACCTGCTCTGAGCTGCCATAGTGAAACAGGAGGTATTCGTCTAACAGACGCGGGGACTCGTAGATGTTGGAATCGGCCACGGCGCTCAAAATGCCGTCAGCGCGTCCATGATGTAACGACTGGGTCGGAAGTTTTCGATGATGATCTCCTCTTGATCTCCGCGTTTCATGCGCACTTGGCTGATGTTGAAATTGGGAGTCTTGTGTGGAGCGAAAAGGATGTCGTCGTGCGTCGAGTTCTCATGTTTTTTGAACATCGATGGCATGATATCGCCGCCGAGATGGTCATCGCGACCCGTCGCAAGGTGGCAGGTGCCCAGCACTTTTTCGTCCTGAATGTCCGCACCAGAAACGGGCAACACCTGTGTGCCGAAGCCGAGTTCGCCCAGCGTTCCGGTCATCGGATCATCGAGCAAACGCGCGTTGTGGGCATCGATGGTGGCTTGGTTCCCAGCAATCAGAGTGGAGCGGATGATGCAGCGGTTTTCTACATCGAGCACACCGAGGGTGCCATCCTCGTATTTCATGGGGAATTGTCCGCGGGCATCAGCAGGAACGAAATAGACTTCACCAGCGGGAAGATTCGCAATGTCGGGCGTGAGACCGTTGCAAAGACCGTGGGATTTCTGTGCTTCCTGGCCATCGAGACCCAGCCATGCGGTGAGAACGCGTCCGTCTTCGAGCGCAAAGTCGATTTCGATCGAATCGGCGCGGGTCATCGCAAGGCGGATTTTTTCGGCATCGCGCGATACCTCGTGATAATCGACGGCCAGTCCTGAGGAAAGGATGATGTCATTCACACCATGGAGTGTGGCCCCGCGGAAGCCGAATTGTTTGGCTTTCGCAGTCAGTGGAGCGGTGGCGGAGTAGGTGGAGATGCAGAGGATCAGGTCGTAGTTCGGATAGATGTCGCGATCGAAGGAAAGCTTCTGGCCGCGGGTGTCCCAGACCTCGTCGGCTAGGTCGAGGTTGGAGCCATAGGTCATGCGGTAGGCGAACATGTCCCCGCCGTGCATTTCCAGTTCTTCCATGACGCCCTGCAGAAGCCCGACATGGAAATGCTGGTAGGCCCGCTTTTGGATCGAGAAACCCTCTTCCCGCAGAAAGCGGAAGTCATGGATCATCGGTTGCGGATCATCGAAATCCACGAGCACGCAAATCTTACAACCTGCCGTGGGAGTGAATACGGTCTCGAGAAGACGACGAAGGTCGAATGAAGGGAATTGACGTTTCTCTGGGTGAAGCAAGATCGCTTCCTCAAGATATTCGGGCAGAAGGGTGCAGCTGGAGGACATGGAGAAAAATAACCATGAGTGATGGGCATGCAAGTGACAAGACAACAATTTTACAAAACAGGCCAGTGGAGCAGGGTGCCGTTTGATGAGGTCACTTGAATTTGTTGTTGGGATCTTTGGTGGGCAATTCGTCGCCGATCGTCTGATTGAGCCGTTGAATCAGCAGGGGCAATCTGTCGCGGAGGGATCGTGAGGATTCCTGAAGTGACTTTTCATGAAACTTTTTGGATCCTTGATCGTTCGACTTATCAGAGACTTTTTTCATGGCGCGCGCCAGTGTGCGGGCGGTATTGGATAGATCGAGCGCTTCCGCATGCAATTCCCGACTGGTGTTGGGAACGAGGCGATCCAGTGGGTCGAGCATGGCCCTGCTGGCATCGTGCCCGGCTTGGATGGCAGTTGGTGTGATCGTGCGGTCGCCATTCGGTTCTCTGGATAAATCCTCAATGTGTTGAAGCGGAGCGAGCGCCATGCGGATTTCATGCGCTACCACGAGATCGGACAACTGCGAGGAGCGTTTGCCTTTGGCTTGCATCAGGAGAAATTGTACCGAGGCGTATGAAGGCATGGCAGTGGCGATGCCTTCAAGACGTGCTCGCACCGCAGGGTTGGCGACAAAGGGTCCGATGCTGGGCGTGGATTTTTCTCGCACAACGGCAAAATTGGCAAGTGCCGCGGCCACCTTGGCGTCCGGAGATTTCTTGCTGAACGCGATCAATTCATCGAAATTTTCGGCCAGAAAAATGTCGTGCTTCATGAAATAGCTCAGTTCATCCATCGTCAGAAGCCCCGGTAAGAGCTCTGCGGCACTTTTGGGCAATACCACGCGTGATGGGGGCGCAGTGGATAGCGAGCGAATGAGTTGCCAGCCGTTTTTTGGCAATTTCAGTTTGCCATCGTTTTCCACAATGCCGATGACTACACCCGTAGGCTCCTGTCCGCTCAGGGCGGCATGGGCCAATACCGCGGCTGCGGCGGAAAGGTTGTCGTGATTCTGTCTCACGGAGTAGCCTTCTTTGAAAAAGTTGGATAAAACGACGACGCCCCCTTTCGGTAGTTCACCGATCGATTTCTCCAAGCAAGGCACCGTGTTTTTATTGATGGAAAGAAGGGCAGGGCGCATGCGCTCTTCATCCGCATCATTCAGGTGATAGCGAAACTCCGCATGGTCCTTGTCGATCCAGTGGGACATGCTCACGGGGGTCAATTTCAGGTCGTAGCTCTTCGTCGCTTCCTCATAGATCATTAAGGGCGTGGAGACGGTTGCCGTGAGGAGTTGGAACGATGGCTCTTTGATCAGGTTGGCATCATCGGTTTTTTTCTCTTCGAACATGCCCTCGGATGGACCTTCTTGCTGGGGAGTGAGAGCCGGTTCGTCTTTTTTCAGAAAACTCTCTTTTTGTGCGACCCAGTCGGCCCACTTGCCTTGTTCGGATTGAAAAGCCACCGCCGCGGGATTTTCCGGATCGACTTGGGCCAGCACATCCCCCAGACAAAGCGCGAGGTTTTTGCCGTCATGGCCTGCTTGTTCGCTGCCCAGCCATCGTTGGATGCGCCATGCGCGGGATTTGGCGAGTTGCACATCTCCGGGCAAGGGAGCCGCAGGATTTTCCTCGTTCTTGAAACTTTCCAGCATGTCTTCCGCCTGCCGATTGACGGGATCGAGCGCCCGCGACAGGGCGAGAAACTGGGCCGCCGTGCGCTGCGCCGCGGGATCTGCACCGGGGAGCGTGGCGCAGAGCAGACTCAACTGCTGCGAGAGCTGCTTCATGGTGTCCACATCGATGGGCAATTGATCCCGCCGAAAAGGCGCGCGATCGGTGGGCGCAATGAAAGCTCCTACGGCATGATCCGCTGTGAGGAGCGTGCCCGCCACGACGAGGCAGGCCAAGCGGTTGGTGATCGTGTGAGCTTTCATGAGGAGGATGATTTACCTTGGAACTACGATTCCATTCGTCGTGATGTTGCAAAAGTTTCCACCGTTTGTCAATCTCTCGCCGCCATGCAGGAAAAAATTTCGATCGTCACTCGCGAGGAAGTCATGTTTTTCGATACCGATTGCGGAGGCGTGGTGCACAATCTCGCCTACCTTCGCATGATCGAAACCTGCCGCACGCGATTGGCGGCGCTGATGGGGATGGACTTGCCGACCATGGCGAAAACCCAGCTCTACCCCGTGGTGGTGCGCACCGAGGCCGATTACCGCTTTCCGGCCAAGCTGGGCGATTGGTTGCGGATTGAAGGCGAGCTGGCGGAAATCGAGGGCGCGCGCTTCTGGTGTCAGTTCGTCATGACGCGCGAGTCCGATGGTCAGGTTCTCATCAAAGCTCGCCAGGCGCTTGCGCTGGTGCAGATGCCGGAGGGGAAACCGCGTCGACTACCCGCGGAGTGGCGGCAACAATGGGGAGCATGATGCGAAAATAACGATCATTCTACCATAACGAGGGTCCCAGGTCCGGGGGAGGATTCTTGCGCGGACGGGCCAACACTCCATCGAGACGGATCAGATCATCCATGGTCGGCTCCCACTCCCCGTGCAACAAGGACATCAGATCGCGTTGCCAATCGCGGCCATGGTTGGCTTCCTGCGCTTGCAGTAGGGTGCTCACTTCTGCGATCCGCCCGCTGATGGCTAATTCCTTGCGCGTACGGCGCATCCACAGATCGATGAACTTCCGGTCCTTGGTCAACACGATGAGGCGATTTTCCTGATTCGATTTCACGCGTGGTTGCAGACGAAGAAAAGGCCCTGAGATTGTGCGATGGACACGACGCTGTTCTCTTACTAAGCTTTTTCCGCTCCGGCAATTGAAAATCACATGAAACCACGCATCATCCACGCCCATGCCTCACTGCCCGATGGCAGCAATCTCGAACTCCATGAGCATGATGGACGTTTCTATCTGCATTCCCACGGTCAGCAATGGGCCGGCACTGGCAATCACGTGGCGGAAGAGGAGCTGGCCAAGCTGGGCACGCATCCGTTCCGCCCGGCCCGACAACCGAAAATGCTGATCCTGGGCCTAGGACTGGGCGCGCTAGCTCGCGCCGTAGCCGCCGCCATTCCCCAGAAAAAAGCCGAGTTCACCGTCTACGAACCGTTGCGCGAATTGGCGCAGTGGCAGAAGAAGTTCTTCGCCGAGGAAAACTGCTTTCAGGACAGCCGTCTGAAATGCATTCACGACCTCACCCCTTCGTCCCTGGCTCGTGAAAACGGCTCGTTGCACGCCATTCTCTTGCAAGCCGATGCCTGCCCTCTCGATCAGGGGAAATGGTTGATCGATGACAAACGCTGGCTGGGAGCGATGCGGGACGCCCTGCAATCCGGTGGTGTGCTCGGCATCACCGCCTCGCGCATCATTCCCAGTATGTTTTCTCGACTGCGCCGCGCCGGATTCGATGTGGTGGAGCATTTCGTGGAAATCCACCCCGCCGCGAAAAAACCCCGCCGTTTTCCGATCTGGCTGGCACGCAAGCCAGCAGGAAATTCGGAAAAATGATTGAATAAATCCGCATCGATGGATCGTTCTACGGTTTCCATCACGATCGTTCTCTCCCGTCTCGACCCTTCCCTATGAAAGCTACCTTGTCCCTGTTGCTGTGCCTCTGCTCCGCGTTGATGGCGGATCCTCTTGTCGTCAAAACATCGGATTTCCTCGTGCGGCCCACGATGTCCGCCACCTTGATGCCCGAGCAGGCTCTTCCTATCGCCATTCCCGCCAAGGAGTGGGGCACCTTCACCATCCTAGAGATCGCCGCCCACGGCACTCGCGTGAGCAAGGGCCAGGTGCTGGTGCGCTTCGAAGACGAATCCTATCAGAAAAAATTGCGCGATGCCGAGTCCGCCGCGAAGGCCGGCAAGCTCTCGCTCGCCAATGCCGAGGCGGATTTTGCCAGCGCCGAAAAATACCTGCCCATGCAGTTGCAACACGCCCGCATCAAGGCCGATGAAGCCGCGGAAGCTCTTGCCTACTTTCGCAACACCCGCCGCAACTCGGAAGTCACCGAGGCGAACCTCAGCCTGCGCCAGAGCGAACTGCGCCTGGAGTCCGAACTGGAAGAGCTGAAGCAGTTGGAAAAAATGTATAAGGCCGATGATCTCACAGAGAACACCGAGGAGATCATTCTGAAGCGTCAGCGCGAAATCGTGAAAGCAGTGGAAATTTCCCTGGAGATGGCGAAATTGTCCCACAAGCGCAAATTGGAAGTCAGTCTGCCGCGCGAGGCCGTTGCACTCGAGCGGGATGAGCAGAGCGCGGCCATCGCTTTGAAGGAAAATGAACAAAATCTGCCGCGCAATCTGGAACTGAAACGCATCGCTCTGGAAGACGCGAAGGTCAATGCGAAGCGCAGCGCTGATGCCCTCGCTGCCCTGCAAGCAGAGAAGGATCTGTTTGTCATCAAGTCTCCCGCCGAGGGCTATTTCTACTACGGCACCATGCAGGATGGCCGCTGGACCACGGGCGAACCAGTGAAGGCGCTCACTCCCTTTTCCCCCGTGGCCATCAAGCGCCCCTTTGCTGTGGTGGTGCCGATCGATGCGACACAACGCCTAGAAGCCTCGGTGGATGAGGCGACCATGCGCGTGCTCAAGCATGGCGTGAAAGGATTCGCCACGCTGTCTGGTCGCGCCGATCAGAGTTTCCCCGTGACGATCAAGGAACTGGCCGCCGCGCCGGGGATCGATGGCCGCTACCGCGTATCCCTGTCCGCCGAGTTTCCCGCCGATCTCACCCGCGTGGCAGGTATGACCGCATCGGCGCAGGTGACCGCCTACCAAGCCAAAGGCGTCATCGCCATTCCTCTCAAGGCCTTGCGCTCCAATGGCGAAGGCGGCTGGGAGGTGGAGGTGCAGGAGGCGGACAATAAGGTCAAACGCGTCGCCGTGAAACGCGGCGTGGCATGGGGCGATCAAGTGGAAATCCTCTCCGGTCTCAGCAAGGATCAAACCATCATGGTTCCCGGCGCATGAAATCCATCATTCCTTTCTGCTTGCTGCTGACCAGTCTGCCATTGCTCGCGGAGCCCGAGCAAACACCCACGGCTGACTCCGCCGCGATCAGAACAGGCGTGGATTCGCGCGTGCTCATTCCCGAGGATCAGGTGACGCTGCAGGCCGTGGAGCAATCGATCCGCCGCGGGGTCGATTATCTGGTCGCCAAACAAAATGCGAACGGTTCTTTCGGCGGCGCGACCCGCACGAAGGGCTTGAACATCTACGCGCCACTCCCCGGGGCTCACGATGCCTTTCTCGCCGGCGCCAGCACGCTTGCGCTGGCCGGGCTGGTCGATTCTCATGACGATAGACCCGAGGTGAAAAAGGCCATCGCACTGGGCGAAAAATGGTCCTTCGAGCAGTTGCCGAAATTGCGCCGCGCCGATGGCACCACCACCTACAATGCCTGGGGACATGCCTACGGCCTGCGCGCCATCACCCGGCTCCATCAGTCCTGCCCGGACGATGCGGCCCGACAGTCCGCACTGAAAAATCTGGCACAGCAGCAGGTGGAGTTGGCGAACCGTTACGAGGATCTGAATGGTGGCTGGGGATACCTCGATATTTACGATGGACTGCACACGCAGAAGCCCAGCGGCATCACCACGTCCTTCACCTCGGCGACGATGCTTCTCGCCATGCACGAGGCCCGCGAGACGATGGGCCTGACCCTAGATCCCAAGGTGGTGAGCAGCACGCTCGCCTCCATCCGTCTCCAGCAGTTTCCCGATTTCACCTACGCCTACTCGCACGGTCACTATCTCTCACCCCAGGGGGAAATCAATCGCCGCAATGGCTCGCTCGCCCGCTCGCAGGCCTGCAATGCGGCCCTCCACGCCTTCGATGACCCCAAGATCACCCACGAGGTGCTTTCCACCTGGTGCGACAATTTCCTCGAGTTCGAGAAATGGCTCGATCACGGTCGCAAGAAGCCGCGCCCGCATGAATCCACCTTCAAAATATCCGGCTACTTTTACTTCTATGGCGTGTATTACTACACCGAGTGCGCCAAGCATTTGCCCAAGGAAAAACAACGCCAACTCGCCAAGGGTCTGGCGCGCATCATTCTCACACGTCAGGAAAAGGACGGCTCGTGGTGGGACTACCCGCTCTACGATTACCACCAACCCTACGGCACCGGCTACTGCCTCATGGCCCTGAAATGGTGCCGCGAGGCGATGAAGTGAAATCATGGCATTTGCATGACGTGGCAGCGCTTTCCAAGGGCCAAGACCATGAAGGGTGGTGATTGGCATGGCGGATGCAATGCGCCGCCACACATTTCTCCTTGACAAAAGTATCAGATTTGATACGTTTTTCGCAGTGAGTCCACCTTCGCCGCGTCCGTTACGCACCTTCTTCTTTATGACAGAAGCGGGGAATGAGCCTGTTTACGAGAGTCCCTTTACACAAAAGGAGAACGAAAAAAATGAAAAACAATACAAAAATCAAGGTCCACCGAGGTGGTGAGTTCAGCGATTTTCTCGCGGAGGAAGGAATTTTGGCAGAGGTAGAAGTGCTCGCCTTGAAGCGTGTCGTCGCGCTGCAGATTCAAAAAGCTCTGGAACAGGAAAAACTCACGAAGACCGAGCTGGCACACCGTATGAAAACGAGCCGGGCGGCCCTCGATCGCATCCTCGATCCCACCAATCCATCGTTGACCGTGGCCAGCCTTGGCAAGGCCGCCGCCGCTCTCGGGCGAAAAGTGGAGCTGAAACTTTTGCCTGTCTGACCTTCGTCCTTCCGACCCACCCATGTCCCGCAAGATCGCTCTATTCGACTTCGATGGCACCCTGCTGCCCTGGGATACGCAGAAACTTTTTTGCCACTATGTGTTGCAGCAGCATCCGGCACGACGCTGGTATTTTCCTCTTTTTCTTTTGATGACTCCCTTCACTCCCCTCCTCGGTGCCGAGGGCATGAAGCGGGTGTTTCTGAGTTTTTTGTGGAAGATGAAACGCGAGGAAGTCGAGGAACTGGCACGGGGCTTTGCCGCCCAGTGGGTTCCTTCCCGCATCTGGCCGGAGATGGTGGAGCGGTTGGAGCGGCATCGGCGTGACGGGGATCTCACGGTGTTGGTTTCCGCCAGTCCGGAGCCCTACATCAAGGAAATCGGCCGCATTCTTGGCTTCGATCTCAGCTTCGGCACCGTCATCGATTTCCCCGCTCAAGGCCTGCCGCTGTTTCCCGATCTGATCAACAACAAGGGCTGGAACAAGGTCACACGTCTGCGCTGCGAACTGGATGCCACGGCATTTCATGGCGATCAACTTCATCAGGCTCACGGCTACACCGACAGCGCCGCGGATCTGCCCATGCTCACTCTGTGCCAGCAGGCTACGGTGGTGAATCCCGCGCCGCACCTGCTCGCTTTGGCTGAGGAGAAGGGCTGGGAAGTCCTGAGGCTGCCCCGTCCCTGGAAATCCAAGCTCCACCGGCTTTGCCAACGTCTGCGTTATCTCACGGGCGGTTGAAATGGCATCCTGATGGGTGCGATAGGGGGTCTTTTCCGGTGTTTCCGCAATGAGCCTCGTTGCCTAAAATCGATGCCGAAATGGCGAGAGGGATTCTCCTGCTCAACGGAATCTGGCTCCTTGTTTCCCCGTCCCAGAGGGACGGCTCATTTCAGCCCATGATGAAATCATGGGTGATGATTGTCCCACGTATTCTGGCGTCCTGAAGGGACGCCTCATCGAACGACATCCGATCTCAGGAAAATGGCAAGATGTTTGATGAAAACGAATCGCTTGATTGCGGTGAGCTTGCTGATGAAGCGTCCTTTTAGGACGCAATTTTTTTACGAGACGCGATTATGGTTCGATTTGAATGCAATCTGCAGATTTCAGGAGGGAGCAGAAAAAATCCTATTGGTTCAGTAAAAAATGCGGTTGAGTCAAAAAATTCGGGTCTTTTTCCTTGAGCGCGTAACTGGTTCAGTCACGATGCTTAAGTGAATGCGATTGATTCGTTTACCCATGCCTCCCGTGCTTTGTATGCCTGGGTCATCTTCGGGATTCTGACCAGCTTCCTTGGCGCGGCAGATCCTGTGGTCTCGAATCTTTCCGCAGTGCAACGTGTGGGGACGAAGATGGTAGATGTAGGAGATGAGGTAATAGCCACAAATTTTGAATCAAATACCGCTAATAGTAATTTTTGTCATCTACGTAACCAATTGTGATTTAATCAACAGACCTTATGAAAAAAACAATATTTGCATCATCAATTCTTATGCCAATCGTTTTTCTATTGGCATTCATGGTGGTCGCACACGGCGCAGACTCCGACTTCGACGGCTTGGATGATTCCGTGGAAACCAACACGGGTGTATATGTTTCGCCTTCGGACACGGGAACCGATCCTAACAATTCAGATACCGACAACGACCACTTGGATGACGGCGCCGAAATATCCTTTGGAATGAGCCCTTTGATTACCGAAGAATTCCCTGAAATGGTCACAGCAAAAGAAATCATAGCGACGAGCACGGCCTTTTCAATTTCGATTTCAAAATACCCTAAAAACAAGCAATGGGCCGAATCTCGAAAAATAACAATGACACAAGGATCCAATATCTTTGAGCCAGCACCGGTATCATCACTTTTTGACGGAACTCTAACAGGTCCGATTTTAGCAAGTCCTTACATTGTTTCATTCAAAAATTCAATCACAGAGTCTTTTAAAGGTGCTTACTTCGTTATAGATGGAGACAGAAGCTCGCGATCAATAAAAATAGAAACAAGAACAGACTCAGGACCTTGGGTTTTAACAGTTGACGTCACCGCATTCCCAACAAGATTGGATTCAAGCAAATTCGCATTATATAAAGTGACATTTCCAGAAACAACGGCCAACGAATTCAGAATCACATTCGGCACCTCAAACTCGCGGCTCACAGGAGCTCAACCAAGGCCGGGAGAAATAATCATGGTTCCCTCAGTTCCGGCGTTCAAACTTAATCTGACAAATAACGACAACACCACCAGAGGAATAATCACAAAAACCGGCACGTTGGCTAGTGGTGCAAATGCTGAGCTCACAGCAACTCCTCTACCAGGCTATCTTTTCGATTCATGGATGGGTGATGCATCTGGTTCTGACAACCCCACAGTGATATTGATGGATTCCGACAAAACTGTTGGAGCGAATTTTGTTGAAGATACCCGCGATCCTGACAATGACGGGCTGACGAATTACCAGGAATTGGTGACCTATGGTTCCAATCCTGATCTCGCCGACACCGATGGAGATGGCATCAATGATGGTGCGGAAGTGACCCAGGGGCGCAGTCCTAAAGTGGCTGAACCTGTCATCACCAATATCACAGCGACCCAACGTTCGGAAACGAAGTTTGTGGATATCAGCTATGATCTTGCGTCCCTAACGCCAACGGTGAAGGTCACTCTGGAAATTTCCAGCGATGGAGGTCTCAATTACAATGTTCCTGTCACTTCAACTACGGGAGCTATTGGCAATGGTATCACAGTAGGAGTAGGCAAGACCATCGTCTGGAACGCAGGTGCTGATTGGGACAGCAATTTCAGCAACCAAATGCGTTTCCGATTGATAGCTGATGATTTGCAGGTTCCGGGGTTTTCCTTGATTCCTGCTGGTGACTTTGCGATGGGACGCACGAGCGGCGATACGGATCCCGATGCTCCGCCTGTGAATGTGACCGTGAGTCAATTTTACATGGGAAAATATGAGGTCACAAAAGCGGAATGGGATGAGGTTAGGGCGTGGGCCGTCAACAATGGTTACACCGACTTGGCACTAGGCAACGGGAAAGCCGACAATCATCCGATACATTCGATCAGTTGGTGGGATGCTATCAAATGGTGCAATGCACGGAGTGAAAAGGAAGGGTTGACACCCTGTTATAAGGTAAGTGGAGCTGTGATGAAGACCGGCACTGTGGATCCTATAGTCAACTGGACAGCGAATGGTTATCGTCTTCCTAACGAAGCAGAGTGGGAAAAGGCCGCGCGTGGAGGAGTTAGTGGCAAACGATTCCCCTGGGGAACCGATACGATCAGTCATGCGAATGCCAATTTCAACAATATTAACGGTGAAATCTACCAAACAGGAACAACTGGTTATCATCCTAGCTACGAGACTGGCTCGACGCCCTTCACTTCACCTGTTGGGAGTTTTGCGGCAAATGGTTACAGTTTGCATGACATGGCAGGAAACGTGTGGGAATGGTGCTGGGATTGGTATGGTGCATCGACGTATGTGAACAACGCGTCGGATCCTCGTGGTGCTGCTTCGGACTCGAACCGAGTGCTCCGCGGCGCCGGCTGGAACAACTACGCGATCTACTGCCGCTCCGCGGAACGCGGCTACAACCCCCCGTCATACTCGGACTACAACGGCGGCTTCCGTTTGGCCCGCAGCAACAGCATGACACTTGGAGTCAGTAATTCTTCATCGGCTCAAAACACCACAGTCGACATACGGAACTTTTATCTATCGAAAACCACTACGACAAATGGTTCGATTTCAGGCACTGCTTCTCATCTCAGTGGTTCGTCCGCGACTGTCACAGCCACGCCTCAACCAGGCTATCTCTTCGGATCATGGACCGGTGATGCATCTGGTTCTGCCAACCCCACGACTGTCTTGATGGACTCCGACAAAACAATGGGCGCCACATTCGTCGAAGACTCGCGTGATCCTGACAATGACGGATTGACCAATTACCAAGAATTGGTGACCTATGGTACCAATCCTGACCTCGCCGATACCGACGGAGACGGAATCAACGACGGCGCTGAAGTGCAACAGGGCAGAAGTCCCTCAATAGCCGAGCCTGTAATCACGAATTTGGCAGCAGCACAGCGCTCAGGCACAAAGCTTTTTGATATTACCTATGACCTCGCGTCGACAACTCCTACCGTCATCTCATTGGAGATTTCCAGCGATGGTGGGGCAACATACACAATTCCCGTGACATCAGCAACTGGTGCGATCGGCGCAGGTGTGGCTATTGGAAATGGGAAATCGATAGTTTGGAATGCCGGTATTGATTGGGATGAAAAGTCTAGCGCCCAGATGCGTTTTCGATTGATTGCTGACAATCAGATCATCGACGGGCTATATCTGATTCAAGGCGGTGCGTTTACTATGGGTCGCACCAGTGGTGATATTTTACCTCAGGGACTTTTTGACGATATTCCTCCACCCGTCACCGTGAATGTAAGCCGATTTTACATGGGCAGTTATGAGGTAACGAAAGCGCTCTGGGATGATGTTCGCACATGGGCTGTGGCGAATGGCTACACGGATCTAGCAATAGGAGGCGGCAAAGCGACGAACCACCCTGTGCAGGAGGTGAGTTGGTGGGATGTGATCAAGTGGTGCAATGCGCGGAGCGAAAAGGAAGGACTGACACCTTGTTACAGGGTGAGTGGCGCGGTGATGAAAACCGGCACCACGGATCCGACTGTAAATTGGAGAGCGAATGGCTACCGTCTTCCCTCGGAGGCAGAGTGGGAGAAATCTGCTCGCGGAGGAGTGATAGATAAAATTTTCCCATGGGGCACGGATACAATCAGCCACAGCCAGGCAAATTACTATGCTGCGCCTTGGAATTGGAGTTCTGATCTCAGCGGAACGGTGGATAGTCGCCACCCGACCTATGCTACGGGCTCAGAGCCCTTCACCTCGCCAGTGGGAGCGTTCGCGGCAAACGACTACGGTTTGCATGACATGGCAGGGAATGTCAGGGAGTGGTGCTGGGACTGGTATGAAGGATCGACGTATATTGATGGAGCGACGGATCCACGGGGTGCTGCTTCGGGCGCGTATCGGGTGTTCCGGGGAGGCGGTTGGGATTACTATGCGTTCGATTGCCGCGCCGCGAGCCGCGGCTACAACGACCCGACGTTTCTGTATTACGGCATCGGTTTCCGAATTGCTCGTTCAATTGACGCAGTATCTTCTATACTAGCATCTAGTGATATAACGCTTGATACTCGTAACTGGTCGATCGTTGTTGATACTGGTGATAAAGGCATTGTTGTTGGTTCTGGAACCTATCTTCGTGATACGAGTGCAACACTCACGGCAACTGCATTACCAGGCTATCTCTTTGGATCATGGAGTGGTGATACATCGGGTAGCGAGAATCCTACAACAGTGCTAATGGATACAAATAAAGCAGTCGGTGCGACTTTTGTGGAAGACACTAGCGATCCAGATGGTGATGGCCTCACCAATTATCAGGAGTTCGTCGTCTACGGAACAAAATCAGATGTTGCTGATAGCGACGGAGATGGAGTCAATGACGGTGACGAAGTAAAAAACACCACCAACCCTCTTAACGTTGATACTGATAATGATGGTCTCCATGATGGTGTTGAGACAAATACTGGGGTTTATATTTCATCATCGAATACTGGAACCAATCCGACTTTGTCTGATAGTGACTACGATCTGATCCCGGACGCATTGGAAATTTATTTCGACAAAAATCCCTGTATTGCAGAAAGCTTTGATACGAGTCGTGCAACATTTGAGGAGTGGATTAGCACCAAAGAATTTCCCGATACTGAAGTATGGGAAAATAGTTATCACAATTTTTCTCAAAATGAAGATTATATAGGTAAATATGAATTAAAAATCAATTCGGGAGATAATGCTTACGATGGTCCTGTGACATCAATCTTTGATAGGTCGCACAATGGGTCAATTATTGCACATCCTTACTCAATTGATTTTTCCCTAAATAAAGAAATATCAGTCAAGGGTTGTTATATCAGAAGCGATGGAGATAGGAGCACGGGGTCGATAAAACTTGAATATAAGAATAGAAAAGGTAGATGGATTACCGCTTGTAATTTATCATTTCCGACAAGAGTGCCATTTCCAGGAATAGTGATTCATAAAATTTCGATACCTGTGATTTACTCAAATAATTTTCGGGTCACTTTCGGAGCATCTAATTCAAGACTGGTCGGTGAAGAACCCCGCATTACTGAATTTATTTTGGTAGAAGGGGAAGATCCCAGCCTACTTGCTAAAGACACCGACGGCGACGGTTTGAGTGATTGGGAGGAAATAATCCACACAAAGACGAATCCGCTCCTCGCCGATACGGATGGCGATGCGATCTCTGATGCTCTGGAAGACTTGGATAATGACGGGATTTCCAATCTGCGTGAGGTGACCGAACTCACGACTGATCCTCTTCGGGTAGACTCGGATAGCAATGGACTAAGCGACACTTATGAACTGGTCTACAAGGGAAGCGTGGCCGTATTCCAACCGCGCATCGGTGATCGCTTGCGCTTCGAGCTGCGCGAACTCGTTCCGCAGGGAACACTCCGATTGGCTGGAACTTTGCCCACGGGATTGACCTTCAACGCCCTTACGGGAGTGCTGGAAGGTAAACTCACGGGTAGAGTCGGCGCGGTCAACTTATCAATCCAAGTATTGAATGGCAGAACCGTAATGAGGACCATACCCTTTACCTTCAGCGTATCGCCGTTCCCCTCGGGCCTTATCGGAACGTGGCAGGTCTTGCTGGAAGATGCGAATGGCAACCCACAAGGACTCATCACCACTACCGTCAGCTCTCCCGGTGCTTGGAGTGCGCGGTATGACGCGATCGGAACCAAGACGATTCTTAGCACCAGAGGCGTCTTTGATCTCACGCCATCGGTGGATCGTGCTGCGTTCACTATCACCTTCCCCGTCGCTTCCCTTGCACCTGCTTTTTCCACTAGTTGGCAGATCGATGCCTCGACCGCCTTGGCCGGTGGAACCTACGCGCAAGGGACCATGCGCGGCTTCCGCTTGGCGAAAACGGGAGAGCTGCCCACGGCATCGCGTCAAGTCACGATGGTCATCGATCAGGGCGAACAGGACGGATACCAAGTCCCTGCGGGCTTGGGCTGGGCCACAGGCACCTTGAGCACATCGGGCAGCCTGCCCCTGAGTGGTCAACTGGGGGATGCTCAGACTTTCCGCAAGACAGTCAATCTGGGAGCCACAGGACAAGCCATCCTGTGGATGAAGCCCTATCGCAACCTCAATTCGACGATAGGCGGCATCATCTCGCTGCGCGACACGGGCGTGGTGCCGCAAACATCCTACGCGCCCATCCAAAACGGCCTGCTATGGCAGCGTGTGGCGGATAGTGCGGAGTTGTCGTATGGCAGTGGTTTCGGTCCACTTGCCGCGGATGCCAGCATCAATCCCTACCTTAAGCCGGCATCGGCGGTCGCGCTCGCCACGAATCTGGGACTCGCCAACAATCAGTTCCGCAACGTGACGTTCGATGGCGGTGGGCTCCCGAATGCCGAGCAAACCGCGGCCATGCCGGAACGATTCGTCATGGATTCCTCGTACAAATTGGCACCGGTGGCCTTGCCGGGTCGGGTTATGGCCCTGTGGCAAGGAGGGATCAGTGCCAGTGCGGGAACGTTCAAGGGGACCATCGCTCTCGATGCCAGCAATAGCGGGATTCTCAAGGGCAATGCCGGTGTGTCAGGTGTCGTCTTCCGCCGCAACGATCTCGAGAGCGTGGGGGCAGGCTTGATCAAAATCCCCACCACAGGCGTCAAAGGCAGCTTCCGCACCGGGGCGTTTCT
>CAMCIC010000010.1 GCA_945874895.1 Akkermansia muciniphila
CAAACTCCGTGCCTGGATCCATCACTACAACAACGACAGACCTCACCAATCACTCAAATACCTCTCACCTCACCTATATCACCAACACCTATGCAACCAAGCAGCCTAATGAACAAAAAAGGCTGTCCAAATCTCAGGGGAGCACTACAAAACATCTAAAAACACAGCGCTGGGTAGTAGTCGGCTTCCCGAATTCACATTATGGCAAGAAATGGAAAAAACTCAGGATACGTCGCCATGCTTCGTCTCCTACCTTGGCTGCATAGTAACTATTCGCAAGTGAAACTACGGCCCATATCGCTATACTCTTTGGAATTCCCAACGGATCGAGTACATATAAAATGATCCCGATGGCAGCGATTGTCCCGAAGAATAGAAATGAGCAGGTAAATCGAACCCAAAATTTCATGCGGTCTCTCGGTGGGATGTTCCTAAGGATATGCGAGGTTTAATCGTTCTTTGATAAAATGGATTACATTTTTTGCCGGACGTCAAAGAGCACGCAACCCTATCAACGAGGGCGCGCGTCGATCGCGGGGTTGAGGCTGTGGTTAGGATAAATCATCGAAACTGAACGGCTGGTAGTAGTTGTCACGGCGCGGCTTGTTCGGCTTGGGTTCTGTTGGCAGTAGCTGCCCTCCCTGACAGTTCCCGAAACCGCATGGCTTCGCATCTCCTCCGTTGGGCACGATTGAGAATGGCTCCCGCAATCACAATGAGTATCCAAAAGAAGACTCCGATGATCGCGATCAAGACCGATATCTCTGGATTGATTAGAGCTCCAATAAGAACTCCGACGCCGATCAGTAAAGCCGTCAGTAACCTTCGAATCGTCCTGAGCTCAGCTGTGACTACCTCTAACCCAGTGTGACTATTGTCTTGAGAGTGATTGTTCATGGAATCTTCCGTTCTGCCGAACGTAAAGCGCACGTGCCACTACCAGCGGCGGCGGTCATCGCTTACGGGTTTGATGTTGTAGTTACGGGAAATCATCTCAACAGAACGGCTGGTAGTGGTTACGTGGCGCGGCTTGTTCGGTATTCTTTTTAGGTGCTCCAGTCGAGATAGAGGAACCACCTGCCATCCTTCTCTGTCAATATTGCTCTTCTGGTATGGCCGTTGCTGTCATCGAAGAAGATGTGATCCTGAATGATGTGACCATCGGTGGGTGTCCACCACGGAATCCGATCAGGCAATCCTCCAGTTCTGTTCATTGGCTTGTTTGGAATCGCCAAAATTTGCTTCTCAATACCATCCTTCGCTGCAGATGGAATTTCTATCTTTGCGATGAATGCGGGATCCATGGGTCCTTTGTAATAGAAGTTTATGCCCTTCGCTCCCGCAGGCAACTTGATGCCCATGTCTTTCTCTACCATCAGCAGGGTGTCTGCACCAAAATTCGCCGATCCAAGTTCGTAGTCGGAAGTGCATTTGCCGCATCCCAGGAGACAGATGGCGATCAAGAGAATAGAGGCGATTCGCTGCATATTTTTTTCTTACCGAACAGTCATAATTAGTTCTGTTGCGAATGATATGAAACTCGGGAAAATTGACAAACAAATTTCCCCCTCACTCTGAAACGATTGATTTTCAACCATTTGTGCGATCGATTCAGATTCATGGATGGTTTTGTTCGCTTGATATTTCGGATGCGTTGATCTAACAGTTATGAAGGGGAATCGCGTCGGCTGGGGACTACGATCACCTCGGTTCGTCTTCACGGAGTGCGACCTTGCGTCACGTTCAGATCGCGCCTTGCGTGCCATCCACCCATGATTTTCTCCTGTCGTAGATGCAACGCGCGGAGGGGGGGTAAAGAGGAATGCCCCCCCTTCCCTCGCTTCACGCTCAACGACGCAGGGTGGACTCCAGCAGACTCACCAATTCTTTCACGGAGTGATCCTTGCCGATCTGGTCGGTGACTTTTTTGCAGGCATGGATCACCGTGCCGTGATCGCGCCCGCCGAAGGCCTCACCGATGTCCATCAGCGATGACTTGGTGAGCTGGCGGCTGAGATACATCGCCAATTGGCGAGGATAAGCGACGCTGGTGGGACGACGACGGCTCGTCATATCAGCCAGACGCAGGTCGAAATGCTCGGCTACGGCTTTTTGGATCGCATCAATGGTTACCTGCTTGGTAGCCTCCTCACGCAGGATATCACGCAAGAGATACTCGACTTTTTCGAGCGGAACCATCTCGCCTGCCAGAGATGCATACGTGGCCACTCTCATCAAAGCACCTTCGAGTCGACGCACGTTGCTGCGGATGTGCTCGGCCAGATAGCGCACGATGGATTCATCCAGCTTCACTTTCCATTCTTCCATCTTGCGTTGCAAGATCGCGGTGCGCGTTTCCTCGAGAGGTGGTTGCAGTTCGACCGTGAGACCGCATTCAAACCGGGAGATGAGACGAGGTTCGAAGGATTTGATTTCGCAAGCAGGACGATCGCAGGTGAGAACGACTTGGCGCTGTCCATCGATGAGGGTATTGAAGGTATGGAAAAATTCTTCTTGGGAACGCTCCTTGCCTGCGATGAATTGCACGTCGTCGATCAACATCAGTTCCGCGGTGCGGTAGCGTTTGCGGAATTTTTCTAGGTCGCCCTTGCGAACAGCATCGATGAACTCGTTCGTGAATTTTTCGCAGGTCAGATACACCACGCGGGCGTTTGGACGCGTGCGCAACCACTCCTGACCGATGGCTTGCATCAAGTGGGTTTTGCCGAGACCAGGACCACCGTGGATGAACAAGGGATTGTAGCCAACAGCCTTGTGACTCGCGACCGCGCTGCATGCTGCATGGGCAAATTGGCTGTTACTGCCTACCACGAATCGGCCGAAGTGGAACTGAGGGTTCAATCCAGCGACTTTCAATCGCTTCTCAAGAGGGTGTTCCTCAGCGCTCACCAAGGAAGTTGAATCGTCAGGTATCAACTCGGAGTTGACCCGCACTGGCGCTGGCTGCACCTCGGTTTCGATAACCGCAAGTATAATCTCACGCAAACCATACACTTGCGTGCAGGCATCCAGAAGCTCAGGCCAGTAATTGGTCTCGATCCATACCTGATGAATTTCATTGGGCAGACCGATGGTGATCTGTTGCTCATCGACGCTGACGATGCGGCTCAGGCGGAACCAACGGTGATATGCATCTGGACTCAGACGTTTCGTGAGAATCTCCTGAACTTGCTGCCATGATCCATGCTGTGGGGGGAGTGTTGTTTCATGAGAAGAATGATTGGGTTCCATTATTTGATTTTTTTTGAAAATTTCGCCAAGCACGATGTTGAAATGACGATCGTGGCACTTCCGGCGAGGGGGAGGCTATTACAAAAAAATATGACTCAGAATCAAAAAAAATACAGCGCTTTGCATTCCTCAAACAAAGCTCGCAATCATGAGTGTTCCACAACAAAAAAATTTCAAAAAGATTTCACATTCAATGTTAAGATGTCTTAAAATTTCCCCATAAACGTTTTCACAAAAACACGTCTAAGCCTTGTAAAATGAAGGAAAATTGCATGGCTTCTGAATTTCTAACAGAAAAAACAGGCTACTCGTAAACAATTGTTTGAAGCGTCTGATCGCAAATGGGGATAAGTCTGAAAAGCGATGAAATGGCATCCAATTTCCCGAGCTTTTCTGACTCCCATTCGGCACGGGGTAGAGTCAGAAAACCTCTTTGAAATAGAGTCGAAAAAAACGATGCGATTTTCACGACAGATCAAACACTGGAATGATGAAAAAAATTTCTGGTTCGATCAGAAAGGATCACAAGTGGTGATCGTGTCACTTCGTCTGCGATTGATCATCTCGCTGGCTTGCTGGCGTGTCTTTTTGATAGACTCTCACGTAGTCCACATTCATGGATTTTCCATGGATGGCGTCTGTGACTGGGCCAGCCCAGTCGACGATGGCAAGGCTGAGCCAAACGGGAGCTGGTCCGTGGCAGATCGTGTTGGGCTCCCGTCGGATTTCCTTGCCATCGTAGTACCAGATCAGTTCTCGTTGATTCCACTCGAGACCGTAGATATGGAACTCATCGGCAAGATTGGCCTTTTCTACCATTTGGCTCTTACTCTTGCTCCAGTGCTCACCCGACCAATTGTGAATGTTCATGTTGATCCGATTGGGATAGTGCCCCTCGTTGATATCGATCTCAAAGCTCCCTGGTTGATTTCTTGCGATGCCCTGAGTCATCAACCAGAAGGAATTGTTGGTGCCTTTGGCCTTGGCGTATTGATAGCGGCATTGAAAATATCCATACTGAAATTTCTGCTTCGTCCAAAGACTCGCCGCAGTCCAATCCTGACCCGCGCGTCGTTCTTTTTTTGCCGTGAGTTTGAGAATGCCTTTTTCTACCTTCGCATTTTCACGCCAGCGACTGCAAAGGATGTGACCACTGGGACCGTTTTGAAATGCCCACGCCTTCTGCCACACTTTGTCGGGACCATCGAATTCATCCCGAAAGACCAACTTCCACTCCCCCACTGGCAATTTCGCTGACACATCCTCAGCTTGGGTAACATTTCCGCCGAAAAAGAACCCGCAAAAAACGAGTCGCAGCCATCGCGTGGAGCATAGAGGCGAAACGATCTTCTTTGTTAGCCGGATCGGTTCGAGCACATCATGCGCCCCTTCTCTTTTCGCCAACGATCTTGCATTCATAGGGCGAAGGAGAAAAACGAGTCGAAGGAGAAAAAGCAAGGTCATTCGGATGCCGCAATCAAAAGGTTGTTAGCTTGAAAAACGGCAAAGCATCCGATGAGTGAGGGCGGCGGAAGGAACACTTGAATGTGTGGCTGGCAACGTCCATCAGGCCGATCTCACTCCTCTTTGCGAGATGCACCGGTTTTATAGCCGACTAGCACGAGGATGAGAACACCAAAAATCAAGCCGCCCAGAAAGATCAGCCAGAAGGCATTTTGCACGAAGTCAGGTAGTTTGACATTCATTCCCATCAAGCCACCCAAGGCGACAAGAGGAAGGAAAAATCCTGCCAAGAGATTCAAGCGAAAACCGAGTCGTGCGAGGCGATCGCTGGATCTCGCCTGCTCTTCCGCACGTTCGGCGCGAATGAATTCAAGGGTGACTCTGGCATCGGCATACAGCAGATCGGCTGCACGTTCATTTTCGTGAGCGCGGTCACGAGCGGAGCGCAGTTCTTTATCTTTCGGCAAGAGAACCGCGGCATCGACAAGTGCATGATAAAGGTTGCGTGACGAGCGGGCAAGAGGACCGGCGTGGCGGATCAAATCGAAGATTTCCTTTGCGGTATCAGCATCATCAATGATGGCTTCCTGTTCGTCGATTGCCTTAGAATACTCCTCCAGCAATGCAAACAATCCTCCCAATCCGTTTGGGCCTGCGCTGTGCCATTGCTCACCATCGAACCAGAAAAACAGTGCCATGCGCTCGGGAACACTCGGCTGAGGAACCTCATGAAGCACAAGCAGGAGTTGCCCATTTTGTCCGTGAACACAGCGCTGGCAGCCGTTGCGGTTGCTCAATTGATCGATGAGGGACGCCTCCAATGCGAAGGAAGCTGGCAGATGAGGAAGTTCATGAACCATACAATGAACCTGACAGGATGCCCCAAAAAAACGAGACAAAAATCAAAAGTCACGCAAACCTTGAATGGCAGCAGCCATGTCGGGTGCCGAAAACGTGCTGGACCCAGCCACAAGCACATTGGCACCTGCGGCGACAGCTTTGGCCGCGGTGGTCAGTCCGATGCCACCATCAACTTCGATGTGGTAGTTGAGGCCTTTTTCCTCTCTCCAGGTCGCGGCTTGCTGGATTTTCGGCAAGACTTCATCCATGAAGGATTGACCACCGAAACCGGGCACCACGGTCATGCAGAGCAGCAAGTCAATGTTTTCCAAATAAGGCAAGACTTCTGACAGGGGTGTGGCCGGATTGAGCGCCAGACCTGCCTGACATCCCGCTTCACGAATGCGGCGCAAGGTTTCCGCAACATCGTGATCGGCCTCGACATGCACGGTGATGAGATCAGCCCCCGCGGCAATGAAGCGTGGCAGGTAGTGATCGGGCCGTGAGATCATGAGGTGGACATCGAGAAAAATGTCGTTGCTCTCATGCACCGCTTGCACCACGGCCGGCCCGAAGGAAATGTTATCTACAAAATGACCATCCATCACATCCAGGTGCATCCAGTCTGCACCAGCACGGATCGCGCGACTGGTTTCTTCCTGGATGCGCCCAAAATCCGCAGCGAGCAGCGAAGGAGCGATCACTCGATCGTGATGGGTGCGAGGAATCATGGCTCAAGCGATGTAGCCGAGAGCATGCGCACGCTCATCGATGTTGCTTTCGTTGTCGAGCAATTCTTGGATGGGATCCCAACGTCCGGCCATCAACGCATCCCTGGCCGATTCTGGCATGGTGATGGCAATGCTGTGTCCGGCCGATGTCGTAACACGAAGATGGCCGAGATCGATCGTGATTTGCAGTAGCGGGTCCGATTCCACAGCGCCACGCAATGTGGCGATATCCCCAGCACTGGCGACCACACATGGCATAGCGAGTGTGGTGCAGTTGCCATTGAAGATTTCCGCGAAGGACTCGGCAATGACCGCATCGAAGCCATACTTGCGCAAGGACTGCGGAGCATGCTCACGCGAGGAACCGCAACCGAAGTTGATGCCGGCGATCAGAATGTTCGCACCTTGGAAGCGCGTATCATTGAGAGGATGTTGCGTCGGTTTGCCTTCGCTGTCGATACGCACATCGTAAAAGGCGAACTCGCCCAGACCGTCGAAGGTGACGCATTTCATAAAACGAGCCGGGATGATGCGGTCGGTGTCGATGTCAGCACCGGGCACAAACACGCCACGTCCGCTCACTTGAGTTACTTTTTCCAGAGCCATAATGATAGATTTTGTTAGAGATTATGCGGGCAGGTCGAATACTTCACGGGCGTCTGCCACGTGTCCTTTGATCGCAGCGGCCACGACCATCACCGGAGACATCAGCACGGTTCGACCGGTGGAGCTGCCCTGACGTCCTTTGAAGTTGCGGTTGGAAGAAGAAGCGCAGAGCTGATCCCCCACCAGTTTATCGGGGTTCATTGCCAGACACATCGAGCAACCAGCGGCGCGCCATTCGAATCCGGCCTCGCGAAAGATCTGATCGAGCCCTTCTTTTTCGCACTGCACCGCAACGATCTGCGAGCCTGGCACGGCGATGGCGTGAACTCCTTGTGCGACCTTGTGACCTTTGAGAAACTTCGCTGCCTCACGGAAATCAGAAAGGCGACCGTTCGTGCAGGAACCAAGGAAAGCTACGTCGATCTTCACCCCCTTGATCGGGGAGCCCGGCTGAAGTTTCATGTAGGCGAGGGCCTCTTCAATCGATTGTTTCTCCATTTCAGACTCCGCTTTGGCGGGATCAGGAATCGTTTGATTGATCGAAACGCCATGATCGGGAGAAATGCCCCACGTCACTGTGGGCTCAATGTCTGCCGCATCGATGCGCACAATGTCATCATAATGAGCATCGGCATCGGAAGCGAAGCTCAACCAGCGAGCCGCAGTAGCATCAAAGTCACTCATGTCCACATAGGGACGTCCTTGCAAATAGGAGACGGTTTTCGCGTCGGGGTTGACGTATCCGCAGCGTGCACCGCCCTCGATGGACATATTGCAAACGGTCATACGTTCTTCCATCGACATGCGATCGAAGACATCGCCAGCGTATTCATAGGCATAGCCGATGCCACCCTTGGCCCCGAGGAGGCGGATGATGTGGAGAATCACATCCTTCGCGTAAACACCAGGGCGCAAGTGGCCAGTCACCTCGATGCGGCGAACTTTCAGAGGCTCTAGGGCCATCGTTTGGGTGGCCAGAACATCGCGCACCTGCGTAGTGCCGATGCCGAAAGCGATCGCGCCGAATGCACCGTGTGTGGCGGTATGCGAATCACCACAGGCAATGGTCGTGCCAGGTTGCGTAATCCCCTGCTCCGGCCCTACCACGTGGACGATCCCCTGCTTGCCCGATCGCAGGTCAAAGTAGGTCACTCCGAAGTCCTCACAGTTTTTCTGCAATGCCTCCATCATTTCCGCAGCGAGCGGGTCTTGCGGAGCGTCTTGATTGATCGTGGGTACGATGTGATCGACCGTGGCAAAAGTGCGTGAGGGGAATTTCACCTTGAGACCGAGATCGCGCAGCATTCCGAAGGCCTGCGGCGACGTCACCTCGTGAATAAGGTGGGTGCCGATGAACAATTGCGTGCGGCCATCGGCCAGCGTTCCTACTGTGTGTGAATCCCAAACTTTCTGAAAAAGGCTTTTGCCCATGATTGTATAGCCGCATGGTTGTGTGCGGGGCGCGCAAACTAGGGAAAATCGCTGCGTTTGTCAAAGCATGAGTGCATTTTTCCCCATCAAGGGATTTGCTGTCACACAAAAATCGCAGTTTGAGCTTTCCCTCGTAGCCTCCCCGCGCTAGAGAAACCGCGACATGAGCCTTACGCAACTAGACCAACTGAAGCAGTTCACCGTGGTGGTGGCCGATACCGGCGATTTCGAATCGATGAAATCCTACCAACCGCAGGACGCCACGACCAATCCCTCTCTCATCCTGCAAGCCGCGGAAAAACCGGAATATCTTCCTCTGGTAAAAAAAGCCGTTGAAGAATTCCGCAATTCTGGTCTCACCGGTCAAGCGCAACTCTCCGCCATCCTCGACCGCATTCTTATCCTGTTCGGTCTGGAAATTCTCAAAATCGTACCGGGGCGCGTTTCCACGGAAGTCGATGCTCGTCTCTCCTTCGATACCGAGGCCACCGTCGCCAAGGCCCGCGAGCTCATCGCCGCCTACGAAAAAGAAGGTCACGGTCGCGAGCGCATCCTCATCAAGATTGCCTCAACTTGGGAAGGCATCAAGGCTGCGGAAATCCTCGAAAAAGATGGCATCCGCTGCAACCTCACGCTGCTCTTCTCCTTCGCGCAAGCCGTGGCTTGTGCTGAAGCCAAGGTTCAGCTCATCTCACCATTCGTCGGCCGCATCCTCGATTGGTATAAAGCAAACACGGGTAAGGACTACCAAGGCGATGAAGATCCCGGCGTGATCTCGGTGAAAGCCATCTACAACTACTACAAAAAATTCGGCTACAAGACCGAAGTCATGGGCGCTTCCTTCCGCAACGTCGGAGAAATCCAAGCTCTCGCTGGCTGCGATCTGCTGACCATCAGCCCGAGTCTGCTCAAGGAGCTGCAAGCATCCACCGAGCCTCTCGCCCGCCGCCTCGACCCCGCTGCTGCCGCCAACGATGCAGTCGAAAAAATTTCACTCGACGAAAAAGCCTTCCGCTTCCTTTACAACGAGGACGCCATGGCCGTCGAAAAAACTGCCGATGGCATCCGCAAGTTCTCCGCAGACATCATCAAGCTGGAGAAACTCGTGGCTTCGCTGATCTAACAGCAACCGCTCCCCTTTCATTATCCGGCGTGGTTCGTCCGCGTCGGATTTTTTTGTATCTCATGCTCGCCAAAGTGCCATGAAAATTCAAATGTTCTCCTAGACCATGCAAAATTCGTTTTTCTTTGTCCACAAGATACAGGATTGCGGGTGAATTGATTCATTTGATAAGAAGAAAAAATTATTACATAAATTAGCTTATGTTGACTTATTGGCAGAATACAGACGCAAGAACCTTATGAAAAAACACGTCATCGAATGGCTTCGATTCATTCCTTTTTTCTTGATACTCCTTCAGCTACCGGGATGGTCGGAATCGAAGCGAGACATGCCAAATGCGGAAAACGCCACTACAATCGAGGCCCTGCAGGCCTTGCCAAAAGAAAACATTATCCACGGAACTCCCGTAACAGTAAAAGGAGTACTGACCTACTTTGAACCGGGGCACCGGATGGCCTTTCTCCAAGATGCGACTGGTGCGATTTACCTGCACGCTCCAATCGCTAGCGAAGCAAAAGCGGGAGACATGGTCGAGGTGAAAGGCATCCTTGACCCCGGATATGGAGGCAGAAACATCCGCGGTGCAGACTTCGACACCAGTCCTGAAATACGAAAAATCCATTCAGCAACCTACCCAGAAGCTGTGAGATTCTCCGACTTGAGCCAAGCACCATCCGCAACGGGGGCGGTTTGGACAAAAATCCAAGCGAAGGTATCAAGCCTGTCCACTGTCGGAGACCGGTATCTGATCAGTTTGGAAAATTTTCCCGATCTTCCCGTTTATATGCCCATCACCTCAAGATACGACACTCCGCCATCACATTTGAGTGGGTTCCAAGTGGAAATGTCCGGAGTCTTTGCGGACACCCCGATCCAAGAGAACCCGCTCCGCATGAAACGGATTTTTCTCGTTCCAGACATCGCCCACATCCACATTCTTAATCAGCAAAAAATCGCGAGATTTTCCGCTCCTCCGCGAGGACTGAGCACTCTGCAATGGATCCCAGAAAAAGATGGGCCTGACACCCTTGTGTGCATCGAAGGAATTGTCTCCTGGCGGCAGCAGAAAAAAGGGTTTTTCTTACAAGCGGAAAAAGATGCCGTTTGGGTCGATTGTGCGGAAGGTGAACAGCCGCGTGTGGGGCAATTGGTTCGATCTGTGGGTAAGCCTATTCCTTATCATGGGTCAGGCATTCTCTCTAGCGCCATGTGGTTGCCCATCGATGCGGCAAATTCTAGAATCAAAGCAGAAAGAATCTCCCCAGAGAACACGGAATCACCCGTTCATCACGGCAGACTTTGTGAAATCAGTGCGACACTGGTCGAAAAACACCCCAGTCCCAGTGAGTTGCTGTGGATAATGAAGACATCAAAAAATCTAATTTTTGTCCACATTCCCAAAAATCCTGCTGCGCAGACCATGGATTTTTCTCCTAATTCAGAACTTTTGATTACCGGCGTGGTGGTAAATCAGTCGACTCCTCTTTTGGATGTCAGCTACACAAACGATGTGGTGCACATTTTTTTGCGTGATCAAAATGACATTCAATTGCTGCGGAAACCATCGTTTTGGAACATGCGCAGACTTACCATTCTCTTATCCAGTCTGGTGGTTCTGGGGACTCTGGCAGTCATTGGACTGGCTCTGCTTCGCGCGAAAGTCAACAAACAGGCAGCCATTATCAAATCGAATCTATCGAACGATATCATTCAATCAGAAAGACTTCGGTTGGCACGACAATGGCATGATACTTTCGAACAACACTTCGCAGGACTTACCATGCAATTCGATGCTGCCGCATGCCTTGTGCCAGAGGGCTCAAATTTGCGCCATATGCTCGAAAACGCAGCTCAAATCTCCAATCACAGCCGCAATGTGGCTCGTGATGCCATCTGGAACCTGCGAATTTCCCATGATGTCACAGGGTTATCTTTCATTACACAATTGCAGCACGAATTGAGAAAAATCTGGCCGGATGAATACGACCGAATGCTCACTGTAGAATACCAAGAAACGGATATTGTTCTGACAGAAGGCGTGTCACTTACGCTCATTCGAATTGCTCAAGAAGCCGTGACCAACGCCTTTAAGCATGCACATGCGAAGAACATTCGAGTTTCATGGAAATCAGAGGGAGAGACTGGAATTCTCTCCATTACCGATGATGGTATAGGCATGAACCTTGAGAATCTGGCCTCGTTTGCATCAAAAGGTCACTTCGGAATCTTGGGAATCAAAGAGCGTGTCGCTCTCATAGGCGGGACTTTTGAAGCTTTTTCGCCTGCCCCGGGTGCGATATCTGGCACAATGATCTCTGTTCATGTCAATTTTTCTGCTTCCATTTCAAACTGATGAATCCCATGAATCACAGGTCCATGAAAACTGGAACAAAAAAAGCGATACGCATCATGTTGGTCGACGATCACCACGTGGTTCGCATCGGCTTGGGATCATCGCTAGGATTAGAAAGCGATATGGAAATTGTTGCGGAAGCGGAAAACATTTCTCAACTGCTGACACTTTATGATGCCCATCGACCGGATCTCGTGGTGCTCGACTGGAGATTGCCAGATGGCACGGGATCGGATGCCATACGCCAACTCAAACAACTCCATGCGAATGCCAAAATCCTCATGATTTCCGCATTTGATGGCGAAGAGATGATTTTTCAAGCAATTCAAAGCGGAGCCTTGGGCTTTATCGCAAAATCATCACGACGAAGCGAAATCATTGATGCTGTGCGCAAAGCTAGCGCGGGTGAATGTGCCTTCTCCCCAGAAATCGCACACAAGCTCGCTTCACGCATTCAGAGGCCCGAGCTAAGTGCGCGCGAGATCCAGATCATTGAACAACTTGTGCTGGGTAATTCCAACAAAGAGATCGCGAGCAATCTCGACATCAGTGGGAACACCGTAAAAGCTCACCTCATGCATATCATGCAAAAGCTGCACGCGAAAGACCGCACCCATGTGGCAAGTATTGCACTGCAGCGCGGCATCGTGGACTATTAGGCATCATAGCTTTAGGCGATGGTTTCGTAGCCTGTAAAAGAAGCTGTTTGTTTGAACATCACCCAAATGGGCGAAAAAAGATCGCCCAAATGCCAAGATGACACAAGTAGGAGTTAGGTTACACATCAATGAGTAAATGTATTTTCAATTCACCAAGTAAGTGAAACACGGATTTCACGATGCGATGGCTGATTGCATATAAAAATTTCTTAACCCAATCTTACCATGAAAAACAGTCGGCTTTTCGCCTCCGTCTTTGGCTCGTCACTTGTCGTTTTATTCTTCCCGGCTCGTGCGATTGACATCGTCAAAGATAACAATGCCAACAACCTCAATCTCACCACTAGTTGGGTGGGTGGTGTCGCACCAGGTAGCAGCGATGTCGCCGTTTGGAACAATACGGTTACCACAGCGAACACAACTCTCTTGGGAGCCAACACATCTTGGCAGGGAATGAGGATCGACAACCCGACTGGCTTGGTGACGATCAATAACGGGAATACGCTGACTCTTGGCTCTGCCGGTATTATAGTTGGGTCCTCGAATGTAGGCTTGAGCGTCCGGACAGCCGTAACGCTAGGAGCGAACCAGTCGTTTGAGATCGGTAACGGCACCGCCCTTCAGGACTTAGTATTTGATTCGACTACCAGCGGATTGGCCTTCAACATGAGTGGTTTTTCTGTATCCACCTCTGGAGCAGGAACAAGTCGATTTACTTCGGGATACACCGTCAGCAACGGGACTTTCAATCTCAATAATGCCAACAGCGAATTTCAATCGGGCGCAAGCCGATCGATGACTTTGAATAACAATGTCACACTGAATCTTTCTACAGGCAAGACCTTGACCTTTGGCATCAATAGCGCGCCCGGTAGCGGGTTGGCGGTAAGCTCCGCAGCTAGCATCACCATCGATGGTGGAACACTTCAGATCAACTCATCTGGTGCTTCCGGCACGAATCGCATGGAGCAAACGGGCAAAGTCAGCTTTAGTGGATCATCCAGTGTCAATAACGCCGCCCAATTCGGTTACTTCAGCAATTTCTCGGGGGAAATCGCACTTGCAGGAACCACGACCTGGACCTCCTCGGGCAGTTCTACGGCCAACACCATCATTTCCGGCCCATTGACAGGAAATGGCACCCTCAACTATCGCGGCACCTCAGCCACTCATCGCACTGATTTGACAGGCAACAATTCAGGGTTCACTGGTCGCATCAATCTCGATGGCTCCTCGGGTAACCGGAATCTTCGCCTCACCACTACAACAGCCGGCAGTGCCTCCGCAACATGGTCAATCTCGACCGGCAATGTCTTACAAATCGACGGTGTTTCTGCAAACTTGGGCACCCTAAGCGGTGCAGGTAGCATTACCAATTCCCACGTAGCAAATCCAGCCAGTATCTCCGTCGGTTCCGGCTCTTTCAGCGGTGTCATCTCGAACGGAAACCTCTCAAACGGCATGGCTCTTACCAAGACAGGCACCGGCACACTATCATTCACAGGAGCCAACACATATAGCGGTCTAACCAGCTTACAAGGCGGAATACTTTCCGTCACTACCGCCCAAACTGGTGCGGGCGAGTTTCTCGTATCCGACTCTGCGACCCTTAGTGTAACGCAAGTCAATGGCAGTATCTCCTTCAATGCCTCAACTCTTACGATGGGATCCGCCGGTGGATCCACTTTGGAGTTAACACCTGCCTCATCTTCCAATGCCGCTGTTGTTTCCGTGGGAAATTTCAACGTTAACGGAACAACGACTCTCCGAGTGAAAGGAATTCCTGTCGTTGGCACAACACTCATTTCTTACACGACATTGGGCGGCACCTCTGGTTTTGCTGGACTGACTGCATCCATGCCTTTCCGAATCAACGGCACACTTTCTGACACGGGATCCGCCATTGTAATCGAATCTCTTCAGGATGAAACTCCTAAGTGGCGCGTGGGTGACGGACTCTGGGACATCAACACTTCAGCGAACTGGAAAACCAGCTTCACCTCCACCACCACGAATTACTTTGAGGGCGGCGCGGGAGCAACGGACTCTGTGATTTTTGACGACACCGCGAGCAGCACCAGTCCCATCACCGTGACGCTGAACACTACCGTAACCCCAGTGGCTATGACCGTGAATGGAGCAACGGACTATAGCATCAGCGGTTCCGGCACCATTGCTGGCACTACTGGGATTGCAAAAAGCGGAAGCTCTGCCCTCACCCTCGCAACTGCCAACACGTTCAGCGGCGGTGTGCAAGTCACGGAAGGTATCCTTAACGTCAATCACGCATCTGCTCTGGGCAGCGGCACGCTATCCATCAGCGATGGCATCGTAATCAATAATACCAGCGGCGCGTCGATCACAGCATCCCCCAACGTCGCTTCGGTCTGGAACGGTAGTTTCACTTTCACCGGTTTCCATAACCTCAGCCTCGGTGGTGCCGTATCATTGACAGCCTCTCCGACCGCGACTATCAACGCCGGCACACTTACCGTGGGAGGCATTACCGGATCCGGATACGGTCTCACCAAAGAAGGCTCAGGAACTCTCGTCATCGGTGCAGGAAGCTACAGCGGCAGCACCAGCGTCAATGCTGGCACTCTTCGCGCTGGTGCAGTGGCAGCGTTCAATTCCACCGCAGCAATCGCTCTCGCTGATGTGACGGGAGTGAATCTTGACCTCAATGGTTTCAATCAGACCATCAACAACCTGAGCGGAGGCGGTATTACCGGCGGCAATGTGCTACTCGGAGGCGGCACACTCACCACCTCTTCCTCAGGAACCATCGGTGCTCTCTCCGGTAGCGGTGGACTGATCAAAAATGGCGCCAATACTTTTAGCATCGCGGGTTCTACGAGCGAATACACCGGAGTCACTACGATCAATGCGGGTTTCGTCGACGTCGGAACTCTCAGCGGATCTTTCGGTTCCACTTTGAATATCAATAACAGCGGAGCCATTCTACAGGCCAATGGTTTGATCAATGGCTCGGTGGGCACGGGAAATCAGATCGTTTGCAGCAATGGTGGATTTGCCGCGCGCGGCGGCGATCTCACTCTCAACTTCTACGGGGACGCACGACTGATCAACCTGAATGCAGGTGGCAATGTTTTTGGAAACAGTTTCGTATTTGGTTCACCCACCGCCGATAGCAAGGTCATCGTAATGAATGATATCGGCATCAACAATAACGGAGGCACACGCAGTTTCACCGTGAATGCCGGAACTGGCACTGACTCAACAGAAATCAGAGGCGCCATCACCCCTGGTTCGGCAGGTGGCATTTCGGGGTTGCTTAAATTCGGTAATGGAACGCTCATTTTGAGCAAGGCCAACACGTATTCGGGCACCACTACCATCAACGGTGGTCGCATCGTCATTGGACACGCGCAGGCCCTGCAGTTCACTGGAGTCAATACCGATAGTGCTGGCAAACTCACTGCAACAGGCTTTGCTGCCCCTACCTTCGGTGGTCTCACGGGCGCAGGCAATCTTGCAACCTTGATCGACATCGGTTATTCCGACATTACGACTCTGACCCTTCACCCCCAAGGTGTTCAGTCCCGGACTTATACTGGTGTGATCGCTGATGGGGCGATCGGTATGAACCTTGTGAAGTCAGGCACTGGTACTCAGGCACTGCGCGGGGAGAACACCTACACCGGTCACACGACTGTTCTAGCGGGCACACTAAGCCTAGGAAATGGCACATTGAACACTTCTCTCGCCGATCCTTCCACTATAAGCGTGGCTGCGGGTGCCACCCTTGAACTCAATTTTCCATCCAGCAACACGGACACAGTGGACAAACTATTCATCGGTGGTGTGCAACAAGCAGCTGGCGTCTGGGGATCCATCGGATCAGGAGCTCCTAACACCCATGCCAGCCTCACGGGAACAGGAACCCTTACCATCACCAGTGGCCCACCTGGTTTCGCGGGTTGGATCACAGGAAACTTTGCCAACGGTACACTGGCAGCTACAGATCAAGACCCAGCGGATGATCCCGACCAAGATGGCATCAGCAACCTTGTCGAGTATGCGATCGAAGGGCTCGATCCTACCGTAGTGAATGGCTCGCTGGGAGCATCGACGGGCACCACGGTGACATTCACAAAACGTCAGCCTCTCGCGACGGATCTGATCTACTCCATTGAGACCTCGTCCGACTTGGGTGACTCCATTCCATGGACGGAAGCTCCCACCGGTCAGAGCTATGTGAACAACCCATCCACCATTTCTTATCAACTCCCCGTCACGAGTTCCAAGAACTTCATGCGTCTGAAGGTAGTCAAAAATCCCTAATTTCAATTTTTCTTGCTGCTTCAAAAACAATCGTAGTTGGGGTGATACCTTATTCGATCATCAAATTTTTTGTTGTATCGCATGCGAGAAAAATCCTTGGATTCAGAGTTGCATCGGAGACATCCCCCATCCCTTTCACGAGAGTCCCCATGAAATGGCTCCCCCTTATCTTCTTGTCAATATTCCCCCTGCATGCTCAGCGGATCGAGCGGACGTCCACACAACTCGATGTGATGATCCCGATGTTTCACAAATGGCAGATGGGTGACGCTGCGTCCTATGTGGAAAAGGCGGAGGCCTTAGGTCATAAGCGTGTTCAGTTTTGCATCGCCCTACAAGCCGTCCTGGACAAAGACTTCCGTGTTCGTTCGATTGGCATGTATCGCGACAATCGAAGCGCAGGAAAACCCAATGCCTACTATCCATTTGACGAGGAAATCCGCCTTGAGCTTTTGTCCTATCTCAAAACATGCTTTGCTACAGCATCACAAAAAAAAATGGCGATTTCCGTTCTGCTACATCTGAATTCCCATGGTGAGATCAATGAATGGAGGAATCATTTCGACTTCGATCCACTGGAACCCTTGGAAAAAATTTCTTATCAAAACGGATATTTTGCTACTGTCATGCAGGCGTTGGAAGAATCCGTCGAGGCTGACCACGAAGTGGAAATCTCAGTGCAAGGTGAAATGGGCAAGACCGTATTTCTCCATCCCGAATCTTGGAAAAGCCTGATCGAAACGGCACGTGGTAAGACAAAACTGAAGAATGCAAAATTTGGATTGAGCTTCAATTATCAGGGGATAGCCGGAACAGCGCCACTGACTGACAAGATGAAAGACGAGTGGAAAAGCCTATGGAACTCCTGTGACTTCATCGGCATCTCCATGTATCAAGGCGTGAGCGTCATCCCTCAGGCTAGTGACTTTGATCTGGCTTTGGGACTATTTCTGGGCGAATTTCAAGCGCGTGGTTGTCCGCTGCCGTCTGATAAACCGCTGCACTTTGTGGAAGTAGGACTGGGTGGTGGAGGCTTGTCTTCACTCGACTGGAAAAATTACATTCCTGCAAAGCAAGCTGCTGATGCGGCAAGATCACCGTATCTCGGCACCCCGATCGGAGATCGCATCAATCCATGGAGCCAAAAAGAATTGACTGAACTCAGAATTCGCTACCATAAGGCTCTCTGTGAGTTTCTCAGTACACCCCGATCTCGATATCCCGTAAAACAAGCGTTTCTCTGGAATTTCGGTTCATGGGATCCCCTTGGAATCGAAAATAGTGACTTTGTTAACCCGACGATTCGTGAATTGGTGAAAACGCACAATCGAAATGCGAGGACAAACACGCACTATGGCCCATGATCGGACATTGCGATGACAGGATGCTGTGACGATTGCCGCAATGATTGCGGATTCGATGAGACTCCATCGCATTCGCGATTCTGATGGCATGAAGCGGTCATGAATCTTCTCAGAAAATCAAATATCCTTCCTTCGCATCCCTCCATATGATTAAGGATTTTTTTGATTTTCCGCATAGAAAGGTAGACCAAGGCGCTGTTTCGTGCTTTCTATCTGCGTCTCTTTCCTGCCCAACTGTTCATCGTCACGCTATGTCCATCGAATTCACCCGCAATTTCTCGATCATCGCTCACATCGATCACGGCAAAACCACACTTTCCGACCGCTTGTTGGAGATGACGGCCACGATTTCGCAACGTGAGAAGCAGGACCAGTTGCTCGATTCCATGGATCTGGAGCGGGAGAAGGGCATTACGATCAAGTCGCACCCGGTCACTATGACCTACAAGGCGAAAAACGGACAGATCTACAAACTCAATCTGATTGATACTCCAGGACACGTGGACTTCACTTACGAGGTGTCGCGAGCCTTGGCCGCATGCGAGGGTGCGGTGCTAATGGTGGACGCTGCTCAGGGCGTAGAAGCGCAAACTGTCGCCAACCTGCACCTTGCGCTGCTACAAAATCTCACCATCATTCCGATACTTAACAAGATCGATCTACCGGCTGCCGATGTGCCGAAATGCCGCAAACAACTGGAAGACATCCTCGCCATTCCTGCCGAAGACGCCATCCCCGCTTCGGCGAAAAACGGCATTGGCATCGAAGACATTCTCGAGGCGATCGTCGAGCGCGTGCCGCCTCCCACGGAAAACGAGGACAAACTGCTGCGTTGCTCGGTGTTCGACTCCGTATATGACACCTACCGCGGTGTGGTGTCCTATGTGCGTGTCTTTTCCGGCTCGGTGAAACGCGGACAAAAGATCAAACTCTTTGCTACCGACAACAACTACGAGGTCAAGGAAGTGGGCATTTTCACACCGAAAATGACGGCCGTCGATCAATTGGTGGCAGGCGATGTAGGCTACATCATCGCCAACATGAAATCGGCGGCGGAAGTAAAAATCGGCGACACCGTTACCGATGCCCAACGAGGATGTGCCGAACCTTTGCCCGGCTACAAGGAAATCCAGCCCATGGTGTTCGCGGGCATTTACCCCATCGACACCTCCGACTACGAGGCCCTGAAAGTCGCGATGGGCAAATTGCAAATCAACGACCCTGCGTTCACCTACATGAACGAATCCTCCACCGCTCTGGGTTTCGGTTTCCGCTGCGGATTCCTCGGCTTGCTGCATATGGAAATCATTCAGGAGCGTCTGCGGCGCGAGTTCAACATGGACGTGATCTCCACGTATCCATCGGTGATCTATCAGGTTTCCTTGACCAATGGCGAGGAATTGATCGTGGACAATCCCGCCATGTTCCCAGAGCAACAAATGATCGAGGAAGTGCGAGAACCGATCGTAAAAGTCTTCGTGATGGTGCCTGGCGAATACATTGGTGATGTGATGTCACTCGTGATGGAAAAACGGGGTGAAGTCACGAATACCGAGACGATTGATGAATCGCGCGTCATGCTCACCAGCCTGCTACCACTAGCGGAAATTCTTGTTGATTTCAACGACCGCCTCAAGTCCATGACGCGCGGCTACGGATCGATGGACTACGAGCACAGTGGTTATCGCCCCGCCAAGATGGTAAAAATGGATATGCTCATCGCTGGCGAACCCGTGGAGGCTTTTAGTACCATCGTTCACCGCGATAAAGCTGAACCCTTCGGTCGAGCCCTAGCTCTGCGCCTGAAAGAAGTGATCCCGAACCAGCTTTTCGTCGTTGCGATTCAAGCGACCGTCGGCGGCAAGATTGTGGCGAGGGAAAGCATTTCCTCCATGGGTAAAAACGTCACGGCCAAATGCTACGGCGGCGATATTACCCGCAAACGCAAACTACTGGAGAAACAGAAAGAAGGTAAGAAAAAGATGAAAGCCATCGGTAAGGTAAACATTCCCCAAGACGCCTTCATCAAGGTATTGAAGACCGGGGATTGATTCTAGAGTTGCGGATTCTGACACAATCTTCTTTTCCGTGCGGTGATTGTGCCGTATGCTCCGCGCGCTATGTGGAAAGGTCGTTTTACGCAGGATACGTCATCGTTGGTTCAACAGTTCGGGGAATCGGTCTCCTATGACTGGCGTTTGTTCCCTCATGACATTGCGGGCTCCATCGCCCACGCGCGCGCCCAGTGCAAAGCAGGATTTCTTACAGAAGAGGAATTTTCCGCGATCGAAGCTGGACTGCTGGCCATCCGTGCGGACATCGAGGCTGGGCAATTCGAGTTCAAAACCTCGCTCGAGGACATCCACATGAACATCGAGTCAGAATTGACCAAGCGCATCGGAGCCGCTGGCGCGAAGTTGCACACGGCTCGCTCGCGCAACGACCAAGTGGCGACCGATACCCGACTCTACTGTCGCGCGCAGGTCGATTCCTTGGTGGAGGGTCTGCGTGGACTGCAACGCGCGTTGCTGGATCGTGCCGAAGTCTATGCCGATTCCGTTATGCCGGGTTACACCCATTTGCAGCGCGGTCAACCGGTCACGGCGGGGCACCATTTTCTCGCCTACGTAGAAATGCTGGAGCGCGATGTTTCACGTCTTCTCGATGCCCGCAAGCGACTGAACATTTCACCTCTGGGTTCTGGAGCCTTGGCGGGTTCCACCATCAATCTCGACCGCCATGCGATTGCCTCGGAATTGGGGTTCGATGGAGTCACCACCAACTCGATGGATGCCATTGCCGACCGCGATTACATCGCCGAGATCCTTTTTGCGATTGCTCTCTGCGGCGTGCATCTTTCGCGCCTGAGTGAAGATCTGATCCTCTGGTGCAGCGCGGAGTTCGGTTTTGCTGCCCTGGCCGATGCCCATACCACAGGTTCATCGCTGATGCCGCAGAAAAAAAATCCCGATGTCTGTGAACTCACGCGCGGCAAGACCGGCCGACTCGTGGGCAACCTCGTCGCCATTCTTACCGCTATCAAAGGGCTGCCGCTTACCTACAACCGCGATTTGCAGGAGGACAAGGAGCCATTGTTTGATTCCATCGATACCCTGCACCTCGCGCTCGCCGTCAACACCGAGATGATCCTCGCACTCACCCTGCGAGAAGAGATATGTGCGACTGCCGCCGCGGACCCGATGTTGCTGGCCACCGACCTCGCGGATTACCTCGTGAAAAAAGGAGTCCCCTTCCGTCAGGCGCACGAACTGGTCGGCAAGGCCGTGGCTGAGGCGATCGCCAGCAAGACGCCGCTGAACGAACTCAACCTCTCCCGCATCAGTCCGCACTACGGCAATGACACGGCGGAAATCTTCCAACTCACACGCGCTCTGAATGCCCGCACCAATCCAGGTTGTCCAAATCCGCGGATCGTGCGCGAACAAATCGCGCGCTGGCAGAAACAATTGCATGGCTAACGAATGAGTCCGAAATTCGATCCCTTGTACCTCGTAGTCGACGAATTCCTTAAAGACAACGTGCGAGCATTCTCACTTATCTACCTGCTTATCCTAGGATGCGGCATCGCCTCATGGGCCATTCATACAACACGTATGTTTGAATCCCTTTGAGAGCATTCACCTTCGAGAAATGATCCAAGCCTGATCCGAATCAAAATACGATACAGGGAAATTCTAGACTCATTTGGTACAGTTGCACCCAAACATTCATTCCATCGATGAAACCTGCATCACTCCAACCTCTCACCATCAGCGCGAACTTTGCCATTTCCGCCGATGGCAAAATTTCATCGTCGGACTGTCGGCCTTCTGGTTGGACCTCGCGAGAAGATCACCAGCGTCTGCTCGATTTGCGGCGTGGAGCCGATGCCATTTTGGTCGGGCGCCGAACCCTGCTCGCAGACAACATGACCCTGACTGTGCCCGGCGCTGTAAAACATCCTCTGCGCTGTGTGGCAAGTGCCTCGGGAAAGTTTACTGGTCAGGAAAAGTTGTTTCATACCGCTGGAGGAGAGATTCATCTATGGAGTCAAGAAACTCCTACAATCGCCCGACCCGATATGATCATTCATCACGGCGATGTATGTGAATTTCTTCAGACCCTTCACGATCATCACGGTGTGAAACATCTTCACTGCGAAGGCGGTGGCGAATTGCTGCGTTTACTGATCGAGAGAGATGTATTGGATGAAATTCACCTCACTTGGGCCGCGCACACCATTTTTGGCGGAGCAAAAGCCCCAACCATCACGGGCATCCCAGGAATGGTTCTGGATGTCAGCAGGCATTTCAAACTGACTCACTTTGATCCACGTCCTGCGAACGGGGAAGTATTTTTGTCCTATCGACGAGCGGGGAACCTCACTCAATGAGCGGGTTTTTCGTGGGCATGATCGTCACCCTGAGGAGCATGAGCATCGTCATGTCCGTGGTCGCTACCATGGGATTCGTGGAGCACTTTCACTTCTTTGAATTCGTGACGCTCGCAAGAAATGAATCCGAATGACGCAAGGGACAAGAGGGCAAGAGCAAATTTCATCGCACCCGTCTTTTAGACGAGAACCAAGGCGATGGCAACCGCTTAGGCGGAATTTTTTCGATCTCCGCGCAACCACTCTCCCACGATACTGGCAGCCCGTTCATGAGCACCATGGCCGCCAAGCAAATCGGCGGTGGCATGAAGATCGGTGATCAGCGCTTCTCTGGCTTGCGAATCATCGAGCATTCGCTTCAGTTCAGCGACAACAGCGGGAGCATCTGCCTGGCTTTGGATCAATTCCTTCACTACACCGCGTCCGGCGAGAATGTTCACAAGGCCGATGAAACGAATGCGAACAAGAAGTTTTCCCAGCCAATAGGTGGGCCATGCCACTTTGTATACCAGCAAGTAAGGCAGACCGAAATACGCAGCTTCCAGTGTGGCGGTACCGCTGGCGATCACGCCACAAGCAGCATGCTGCATCAAGGCGTGACTGCCCCCATCCGTCACCGTGACACACCGAGCCAGATTCCGCTCCGCCACCTGCTGGCGCATCATCACAGCTAACTTCGACGAGGCTGCAGGGGCGGAAAAACGCAACTGCGGTGACTGGGTCAGAAGCATTTCCGCCGAACGTAGCATCAGAGGAAAGAGGCGAGAGACCTCACGCTCGCGACTCCCGGGAAATAGCCCCACGAGCGACTCATCACGCGGCACTGAAATTCGCTCTGCCTCCAGTTCATCCACGAGTGGATGACCGACGAAGCTCGTCCGCAATCCGGCTGGAGAAAAAATTTCTCGCTCGAAAGGAAAGAGGCACATCATTTCATCGAGCAAACGAGCCATGTGAGGAATGCGTCCCCGATTCCAAGCCCAGACTTGAGGGCTGATGTAGTAAACGATTTTCACGTCAGGCAGTAGTTTTTTGACCGCCTTTGCGAAGCGCAGATTGAAGCCCGGATAATCGATCAACAACAGAACATCCGGTCTAAGGGAGAGTAGTTCATCCAACAACTCGCGGAATTGCTTCTGAAACCAGCGGTAATGCTTCAGGACTTCCCAAACGCCCATGACGGCCGCATCTTCCACCCAATCTCGTAGGGCGTCGCCAGCGATTTGCCGCATTTGCGGGCCACCAGCCCCTGCGATCATCAGATCAGGCATCGAAGTCCTCAAACTGCGAAGCAAACCGGCCCCATGCGCGTCTCCACTCAATTCTCCAGCGATCACGAACAAGGAATGTGGCATGCGCCAGAAAAGTAACAAGAGCAGGTCAAGTCGTCCACTCCCAAACCCACCGAAAAATCAAATTTCCGATTGATTTATCGGGAGAATCTGCGCAGTGTATGCGCCGTCACATGTCTGAACCATCCAACCACCCCATGCCGATCGGCGAAATCGTTCAAGGCCCCAGCGCGTTTGAGCAATTTTTGGAAAAAAATCAAAAGTTGATCGCCTTGTCCGCTGTTGTTGTGGCACTGGCGATTGGTGGCGTGATGGTCTATCGGACCATTCAGCAAGATCATGCGGCTGAAGCGGCTGCCACTCTCTCCGCAGCCAAGGACATCGCAGCCATGGAAAAAGTGAAATTGGACTACGCGGACACACCCTCCGCAGTCACAGCTGCCATGGGCATCGCTGACAAACTCTGGGGCAATGGTCAACAAGACGAGGCCATCACCGCTCTGAAAGAAATCATCGAAAAATTCCCACAACATCCGGCTTCGGTTGTAGCGCAAAACACGTTGGGGTATCGTCTGATGGCTCAGGGCAAAAATGGCGATGCAACTCTTGCATTTCAGGCGGTGATTGATCGTGAAAGCGAACGATATCTCGCGCCTTCGGCCATGATCGCGTTGGGTGACCTCGCCAAAAAAGAAGGCAACTTGGAGAAGGCATCAGAGCACTACAAGAAAGTGTCTGCCGAGTTCAAGGACAGTCCCTTTGCCAGCATGGCAGCGGATCGCATGAAGTTTCTCCGTTTTGCCTCACCCACGGAGATTGAACCACCCCCTGCGCCCGCACCAGAAAAGCCATCAACCCCCGAAACCCCCACCGGGGCCTCCATCGGAAGCACCAATCCTATGCTGGATGCACTTTCCAACGGATCGAAAGAAAAGAAGGACGAGGCTCCTGCCCCTGCTCCCGTTCAAAATCCTCCCGCATCCCAACCCTAAACTTTTTCACACCTAACTTCTTTTACTATGTTTCAAAAAGTCATTGGCAAAAATTCCGGCGAGCCTCTGCCACCCGCCCCCGCACCGATCAATCCCGCTCCTGCCATCAGCAACGAAGCGACACTTCAGCAATCGGTTGCACCATCACGCCCCGCTGTGGCAGCCACCCGCAACGTTCTTTCCACAGATGTAGAAGTCAAAGGAACTCTCAAGTTCACCAACGATCTGATTGTGGACGGACGCATCGAAGGAGAAATCCATTCAGATGGCAACCTGACAATCGGTGAAAATGCCCGTATCAAAGCCGAAATCCGCACCGCCACGGTGATCGTTCACGGCAAAGTCCACGGCAACATCACAGCCAGCAATCGGGTGGATCTGAAGGCCGGCGCCGAGATTGTGGGCGACATCAAGGCTAAGATTTTGACGATGGAAGCGGGCGCTGTATTTGTCGGCAAATCAAGTGTGGGCGCTAGCACTCCCGCAGCCAGTCCTGCACCTGCACAAGCACCGGCAGCTCCTGCACCAAAAGTCGCAGACAAGGTCTAATCGAGAAAACAAATCAAATTCACCCGAGCGATATGTCCTCGGGTGTTTTTTTGTTTTACAACGTACCTGCTGTCTTTACGTCGAGATAACGATTGGCAAGGGCTATGGCTAGTTCGCTTGGTATGCAGTCTAGGGTCGATACACCTTGTGACTGCAACTGCTTGAGAACATGAGCCCGTTCTGTCATATACTGACGCGCAGCTACGTGTCGCAAAGCACTCGTAAAATCAGCCACCGGCTCATTCACTGCATCTCGCACTGATCCCTCGCACAGGCTCGCGAGCAACACCAGATGCTTCGTTTGCAGAGATCGGAGCGCCGGAACCATTTCTTCCGAATCCTCTCCGCGCAAATTGGTCATGACCACAACGAGCGCCCTACGACGGAAACGCATCATCAGCGATTCGGCCGCCTGCGCGAAATCGCTGGGGGACGGGGTTGTCTCCGCATCATAAAGATGATCCAGAATCGTCGCCATGGAGTGAAGACCCTTCACAGGAGGCAACCAACGATCCGTTCCTCCAAATGATTGAATCGCCACATGGTCCCCTTGTCGCAAAGCCAGATAAGAAACCATCAGCAAGGCATTGAGACAATGATCAAACTGAGGCAAATCCCCGTCTAACGAACGCATACGACGACCGCAATCCAACAAAAACACGACCTGTTGATTTCGTTGTTCCTGGTAATCACGGCTGATCAACTGCAAACGACGCGAAGTCGATTTCCAATCAATCTGCGATAAACCATCACCTTGGCGGTAATCACGGAGTTGATGAAAATCCCGACTACTGCCTGCGCGCGATCTGCGGACGATTCCCATCTGCTCCTGACGATGTTGCGTGGCCAACAACGCGAGTCGCAAAGCGGGAGCATAATTCGGATACACCTTGACGCTATGCGAACGCGGCAGAATGAACGCTCGCTTGAGCAACCGCATGCGACCGAGCACACGCAGATGGATGGAGCCGAAACAGCATTCGCCGCGCCTTGGTAGGATCACATCGTATCGAACCTGCACCAACGAAGCACTGGGAATAAGTCCCATCCATGGCATGGCATCAGCACGCGCGTCAGCAGGAATACCGTCGTAAACCTCGACAATCAATGACCTCGGACTCGTGTGGTGCAGCCCTAATTGTATCTCGCCTTTTTCTCCAACGGCAAATCGATCAGGCAAGATACGCTCCACGTTAACAAGCGGATCCAGTCGCAATAACAGGGCTTCCAACGCGTAAACAACGAACAATAACATCCCTAGGATACACCAGATAAATCCGCAGGAAGGCAGCACTGCCGCCGGCAAGGAGAGCAGCGCCCAAATCCATAGCACTCGCATGCCAAGCGGTGACAGAGTTAACATGTTAGATCCGTGGTGCTGGCACTTGATCGATGATGGCGCGCAAGATGACATCAACATCCTGACCGCCCATGGCGATTTCTGGTGTGAGTTGCACCCGATGACGCAACACGGGGAGAGCCACGGATTTGATGTCATCTGGTGTCACAAACCGTCTGCCATTCATCACCGCGAGTGCTTTACCCACGCGCACAAGACTGATCGCACCGCGCGTGCCCGCGCCTAACGAAATCGCGCGCGACTCGCGAGTAGCACGAACAAGGGCAACAGCATAGGCTACGAGATCGGGAACAGCCAACACCTGTGAGGTTTCCTCTTGGGCACGTAGGACATCCTCTGTATCACAGACCACTCGCACCTCATCAAGCGATCTCGAATGCCCAGCCGAAGCAGCCATGGCTACGATCCCAATCTCGTCTTCATCGTTCGGATAATCGATTACAATCTTCATGAGGAAGCGATCAAGCTGAGCTTCTGGCAAAGGATAGGTTCCTTCATGTTCCACTGGATTTTGCGTGGCTAAGGTCATGAACGGCGCCTTCAAACGAAGCGTCTCACCATCGATGGTGACTTGTTGTTCCTGCATTACCTCCAAAAGAGCTGCCTGAGTTTTTGCGGGAGCGCGATTGATTTCGTCTGCCAACAGCAAGTTGGTAAAGACCGGTCCCTTGCGTAATTCAAAAGACTGGCTTTTCATATCGTAGAGCCTGAATCCCGTGACATCGGAGGGCATCAGGTCAGGAGTGAACTGGATTCGCGAGAATCCACCGCCGAAGGTTCGCGCGAGAGCCAGAACCAAATGGGTTTTCCCCAGACCCGGTTTGCCTTCCAGTAACACATGCCCACCAGCCAATAAGGCAGCGAGCACTTGGCCTGCCACTTCCTCTTGCCCGATGAAAACTTTTTTCAACTGCTCTCGAATCTCGTGAAAAACGCGAGTCGCTTGGGGTGCTGTGTCTGCCACAAGTGGCAGACTCGCCTGATCTTGGAATGTTTCTTCGTTCATACAAATGTCTTTCGGATGGATTGTAGATCCGCCACCATGCGAATCAATATCAATGGGTCACGGGCTCGGAGATCGGTCATGGCGCGTTCCACACGGTCCACTGGTAGCTCGGCACGTGACGCGATCACGTCGAACAATCTCTCATCCAGTCGGCCGTGCTTCATCTGCCATTGTTGACAAAGCTCCTGAACTTCCGTTCGCAAAGGCGCGAGCAACGAGGCACAGCGGTCCAAACGCCAATGAAAGTCTCCGATCATTTCAAGGTGGTGATCATACGCACGGATTTGATCTTCCCTCAACGCGTTTTGCATGGGACCAAAGCGCGGCAGGTGAGTGAGCAACCAAGCGGCGATGAGAATTCCGAAGCCCACCACCACCATCCGGCCTTTTTCCCAAACCAATGCCAAAAAGGAGATCCCTACTCCGCGAAGGAAGAGAATTTCACCATCATCACGGCAATCCAGCAAATCACCGATCAGATCAATGTGCTGCTTTTGATCGATCCAACGATTCCGCATCATCGAGGCATCTACGATCCATGTCACCCTGCCATCGCCCATAGTCAAGCTGATCACCGGTTGATCACATTGATTCTCATCTTTCATGCTTACTTTTGATCGCATGTCCACTTGGTAGGATTCCCCCAAGAATTGAGCCTCCGTGTGGGATTTTTCCGCGTCCGACAACTTCAACTCTACGCCCATTCCCTTCGCCCACTCTACCAGCGCATCAGGGAGTTCTTGGGGACGCGACCAACTGGACCAATCGCTCTGTTGTAGCTCGAACCGATCCAGGAATACAACAGCATGTCCGCCTTTTTTCACCCATGCACCGATCTGTTCCAACTGAAGGTCTGTGGACAATGGATCAGCGGTGCAAAATATCATCGAGCGATCCTCATCCAATACGGGCCATGTGGACTGAGTCACCACCGCCTTGCCTTGTTGTTTTTCGACGAAACGTTCCCATGCCAAAAAAGGATTAGCACGGGCCTTGCCGAGGTAGCCAATTTCACGTTCCTTCTCGACCGTTTTTTCACACTGTGTCAGGAAAGCCAACAGGAACAGCAGACATGCATGGCGGAGTAGGATCATGACAAGCTCCTTTCCGCAAATGGCCATTGTCCGCACAACTCACTCCAATGATTCTGAGAAGGAAACATTTGGGCATAGGCACCTAACAACCAAGCCTCAGTCAATGTCTGAAAATACGAACCATACGCATGCTGCAATTCGTGAACACGAACGAGACAATCGCCCTCCGTATCACACTCACGGATCCCCACTCCCGCCTGATGAATCCACCACGCCAGTGAACCCCTATACAAGAGACCAAGAGCACGAGTGCGGTCGCCCGATTTCCATAAGGCATCGGCAGTTGCAATGAGATCCACTGGGAGTGAGTCAGCAGATACCTCCATTCCCATGACGACGCGCGCTTTACCGATCGATACAACCTTCTGCGACAGGCGTGGTCTCAACCAACGAGAATGATAGAACAACCATCCAGCGCCCGCGAGCAGCACGAGGACAAAGAGGGCGAGAATCATATAGCCCAAAACGTTGAGAAAGTAGGCTAATCCCGGAATGGGCGAAGAAGGCAAAGAAGCACTTGTCGGAGTCACCCGATATTTCTCCTTATGAATGAGAAAGTCATCCTGCTTTTTGATATCCTCGATTGCCTCGCGGGAGGAAAGTCCGCCATCTACCCGCTCGGCACTGATCCGCAAGGTACTCATAAGCAAGATCAATCCAATCCATACAAAAAACGGCTGCCTCAAACGGTTGGCCATCCTTTTGAATGCGAGTTCGATATCCCATCCCTCAGTCCAGGTGCGGCTATTTACATAAAGACCGAAGCCCGCGCCCGTAATCCATCCATCCACCAGCGAGCATGCCAAAGTCACACATGCCAGCAACAACCATACAAATGAATGTTGCTCCCAGAGGAGTCCCGCGTCGATCATCGACCACCATCGATCCTGAACGGACTCGGGAAAAAACAAAAGCCCTGTGAACAGAAGTGCGAGAGCCAACCATGCCGTGGCTACACACGAGGCAGCGGTCAGCAAAATCGCGATCCCCTCACCCTTCCGTGCAATCATGCTCATGCGGATGCGATATTTTCCACCACGCAATCCTTCCAGTTCCTCGACGGCAGCGGATAGCGGTTTCCATGGCGAAAAACGTGCCAGAATCATCCGATAAAAAAATCGTCGCCACCAAGCGCGCGGCATTTCACGCCACAACGAAGACCACGTGGGCTGCTCGCCGAAAAGCCTGCGGCTCAACTGATGCAAAATCATTCGACAGCCAACCCACTTTGCCCAAAGCATCAACAACAGCCAGATCCATGGCCAATTCTGGAGCGGATAGATCAAAAGCCACACGGGAGCCAATGACAGCCACCACAATAACCAGCAGCGCCAGAAATCACGACGCACCAAGGCGAAGCCGGAATCCACGGCCTCCCAGTCCGTGCGCGGACGAATTTCCATCGTGACATCCTCCAACTTCATGAATCGCCTTCCCTTTGACCGCGGCCCATTCCTAAAAAATAAACGGCATGCAACACCCAAAACATGATGCCCACCGCATATTTCCATTCTGAGGGCAGATTTCTCGCCGACCAAAATCCCTCGATGACCGCTGCGATGGCAGTCATCAGAGCCCCACCAAACAAGAGAGGCATCGCTCGCACCGTGGACTCGCGCAAGGATCGCGAACGCGGCAAACGTCCTGGCATGACCAATCCCAATCCCATACGCATACCGGCCATGCCCACCACGCACATGCCTAACAACTCGAAGGAACTATGACCACTCACAAAACTCCAGAACGATTCCGGATGACAGGCGTAATTCGCGTAACCTGCCGATGCTCCGATCATCACTCCATTGAAAACAATAAAAAAAACGGAGCCCAAACCAGCCAAAATACCGCCCGCAAACAATTGGAAATCGATCCCCACATTATTCTGAATGTAATGAGCGAACATCAAAAAATTCGAACCAAACTCCTCTCTCAGGTGGCTGGTTTGCGCCGCGCCATCTCCCCCATACATTTTTTCCATCGAAACCATTCCATCCTGACCCAATGCACTCTGCACCCAGACGAGATCCCAGTGCACCGACACCATCAGAGCAAAAAAAGGCAACCAAAACAGGGCATTGCAGAGCCAGAACAACCTCCACTCGCGACGAATGCACTGTGGAAACGTGGCTAACAGAAAAATTGCACATCGCTCTAACCCGGCTGAACGACCACGATAAAGTAGCTTGTAGCCACGGATGACACGCTCGTTGAGCGTCCTTACCATGCGATCACCATACATGCGATGTCGAGCGAGAGCCAGGTCTGCACAGGCTTGACGAAAAAGACGAGGCAGTGATCGCACGTCCACATCGAGACGGCGCTTTTCCCATGCCTCCATCACAGTGTCCATTTCACACCAACGAGGACCATTCTTTTTTTCAAAACTCCCAGGTGTCATGGCGTTGGATTACAAATTTTGCGAAGGCGTCAGAATTCCCTCAGAATCAAGAGCGGGAGTCGATAAAAAATGAAGTAAAAGCGTCAATTCCACAGAAGAATCAAAAAAAACGATGCATAGAAATCAACGAGACAGGAAGACTTTCAAGAGGGCCTCCGTGCTTGGGCAGCGTATGCAGGATATGAAGATCCAACCACATCATCAAGCGAGCGGCAAATTCACGCCACCGCGTTTTACGACCACCGGAACCGCTGACATCCTTGGCATTAAATCCAATCGCCTCCATGCCATGGGCTTGGGCAATGCAGATCGCACGCTCGTTCTGGAACAACTGCGAAATCATCAAACAGCGCTGGACACCAAAAATCGTTTTCGCGCGAATCACGGAGTCCAAGGTTCTTAAACCTGCATAGTCACAGACGATTTTGTCGGATGGCACACCTCTCTCGATGAGGGCGCGTCGCATTTTCTTTGGTTCATTGTATTGCACGCTTCGGTTATCACCCGATACGATAACGCAATGCAATTTTCCTGCTTTCCATAGGGCTGCCGTTGCCTCCATGCGGTAGGTGAAATAAAGATTCTCCCGATCCTGAAAGCGATCGTCACAACCAAACACCAAGCCGATGTGTTTGCCGGCGATACGATCCACATCCTGATAGGTTTTTCCGCGCGCACTGCGAACCACGGAAAACTGGATCCAAGAGATCGCAGTGATTGAGAAAATCACCATAGGTATCAGAACTCTCGCAGCGGTCCATCCATACCATCGCAGAGGTTTCCTTCGAAGCCATGATGTAAAGCCGATGTTCATTCGACACCTTGGATCTTTCTCGTCCATCCCCACAAGGACTTCATCGCCTCACCGAAACGACTCACCATGGGTTGCTCCGGAGCCAACACACGAAGTCTGCGCTCCATGGGACAGAAGTGAACCGAGCGATCCCGACCAAGCAATTCACCATCGACCTGGATCGGGAATTCCGTATCGCAACACACCGTAAAGGAGGCGGCTTGCAGATGGATCACCGAGGCCGATAAATCCACGCCGCCACGCGCAAGGTTCGTCAGGGAATCGAGCACGAAACGATATCCCGATTCCTTGAATACGAGGATATCGAGCATTTCGTCCTGATTGTCAGCCATTCGGAATAGTGGCAACTGACCTCCATACAAGGTGCCATTGCCCGCGAGCACGGCCACTCCCTCTTCCCGTCTCCCATCAACAGTGACCACCTCCATCAGAGGCGGTTTTTCCCCTAATACCTTCACCGCAGACAAAAGATACGCTAAGGGACCTAACATTTTTTTGCTTTCCCATGTGGTTTCCTCGATCACCGATGCATCAAATCCAAGCCCAGCCATTTGCACGAAGGGTGAACCGTTCACAGCGAACAGATCGATCTCACGGATGTAGCCTTGTTCAATGACCTCAAAAGCCTTGTCGAGATTGCCATAAGCAATGCCCAACTCACGAGCGAAGACGTTCATAGTTCCAGCGGGGATAACTCCAAGAGCTGTGACGGATCCCGCGAGGCCTTGCAGCACGGCATTGAGGGTACCATCCCCACCGGCAGCGACAACCACAGGTTCCCCCTCGGCCGCGAACTTCGCCGCTAAATCGCGAGCCTCCTCCACGGAACTGGTCGCATATAGGGCAAAACGCGTCGCACGATCCATAATGAATTTGGACGCACGTTGAGCACGTTGACTTCGCGCCTTGGGATTGAAAATCAGAGGGTATCGCGGCGGTTGCGTCACGCTTGATCTTTAGCAAAATCAAAGCGCTTCTCCAATGCGAATTTCATTTCATTTGATTTCTCTCCTCGCGTATGGCTGCCAGCGCATCATAGAGAGCAAACAACATGACCACGATGGTATGGAACGCCACGCCCAGCCACCACAGGCTGAATCGGATAAGCGATCGCTCCAACCAATCATCGATTCCCCATAAACCGAGGGCAAACAACCCGAGCATGAGAAATGCGGCGGAACTCAGCCATTTGCGCCGCGTCTTTCGATCGTGCAATATCGCGCGGGAAATGCTGATAACGGTAGAGAGCCAGGAGGAGTGGGACATAGAAGATCAATGCATGCTGCGACCGCCATTGACGATCAGGGTTTGCCCCGTGATGAATCCGGATTGACTGCTCGCAAACCACGCCACAGCCCAGGCCACATCCATAGGGCTACCCCAGCGACTGAGCGGAACGGTTTTCAAATAATTGTCCTTGATGTCTTGAGGCACATCTTCGTGGCGTTCGACTGGAATCCATCCCGGTGCCACGCAATTGACTGTGATGCCATCCGCAGCAAGCTCCTTCGCCATCGAGCGGGACCATCCGACTTGAGCACCTTTTGCCGCCACGTAGGCTGAAAATTCCGGAGTCCCCTCGTGGAACACCTCACTGGTGATTTGCACGATGCGCCCCCAACCGCCTGCTTTCATCCTAGGCAAAAGACGCTGAGCCAGCAGGAACGGGCTTTTGACAAAGGCGTCATACATCGATTGATACTCAGACCAGTCGTAATCAGCAACCCATCTCATCGGCTGAAACGGGGTAGCATTGGTCACGAGAACATCGACACCACCCCAATGTTTCTCAATCTCTTGCGCCATGCGCTGGATCTCGGACTGATCCATCACATCGCCCGCCACTAGCAATGCCTGCCCTCCTTCAGCGATGATTTCATCAACGACAGCTTGCCCGAGAGGGATGTTGGAAAAACAATTCACCACCACCTTGGCACCGAGTCTTGAGAGCAAGAGAGCGATGGCTTTGCCGAGTCCACGGCTGCTGCCCGTCACCCATGCGACTTTTCCGTCCAAACGCAAACCCAGTTCTGTATGCATATCCTGCATAGGTGATTCCTATGTGAAGAAGCAAGGAGCGTCAAGACAGGAGAACATTTCTCAGAAATGCAGCGCGCGATGCCATTTGATTGGAGCAAATCCATGTACAAAAAGGGCGTAGCCATCACATTTTATGCCAAGCCCATCACCGAAACCACAATCTGACGGATATGGGCTGCGCGGCGGTGCTCGAAGAGGAATAGCCCTTGCCATGTCCCGAGTGCCATACGCCCGGCCATGATCGGGATCACCTCACTGGTGCGGGTCAATGCCATGCGGATGTGGCTAGGCATGTCATCAGAGCCCTCATAGGTGTGAGTGAACCATGGAGTTTGCTCAGGAACCAATCGTTCGAAAAATTCCTCTAGATCATGGCGGGCTTCAGGATCGGCATTCTCCATTACCACCAGACTCGCACTGGTATGACGAACCATGATGGTGACTTGACCTTCGCGAATACCGCTGCGTGCTACAAGATCCGCAACCTGGGAGGTAATTTCGTATGTGCCTTTGCCGCGTGTAGCTACCTCAATGCAATGATTGTCGATTCTCATACTTCGTGATTAACGCTTAGTACGATTTTTCCCATGCATCTTCCCGACTCTAAACATGCATGAGCTTCACGCAGAGTTTGCTCACTCATGTCGCCGAGATGAGTGGTCATGGTGTGTCGCAGAATGCCAGCATCAAACCACTCCGACGCCTGCTTCAAAATTTCCCCCTGCCGTGCCCTATCGGGCGTTTGGAACTTAGCACGGGCAAACATGAATTCCCAGATGATCGATACGCATTTGGCTTTGAGAGGATCGCCGATCCGCAAAGCCACTTTGGGCTCCACAATCAAAAACAACTCACCAAAGGGTGCAATCAACTCAACCATCGTATCCCAGTAGCCATCGGTATCCACAAAGTTGGCTATGGCATCGACCTGAGAAAAACCTAGGTCGCGGCATTGGGCGATGATGTCGCCGCGATGATCGATGACGGCGTCTGAACCGAGACCCAAGCACCATTGCCTCGTTTCTGGTCGGGAGGCGGTCGCGATGACATGGCAACCGCTCTGTTTCGCAAGTTGTATAGCGATCGACCCCACACCGCCCGCAGCTCCCAGGATGAGTAGGCTTTTACCCTCACGCAGATTCATGCGTTCGAAACCTTCCCATGCAGTGAGAGTTGTCAAAGGCATGGCCGCTGCTTCTTCGAAACTCAAACGCTGCGGCTTGTGGGCGATCAATCGAGCATCAACGGATTGATACGCGGCATTACAGCCTGGGCGCGTGATGTCGCCCGCATAATACACAGCATCTCCCACGCGAAAACCCGAGACCTCGGAACCCATCGCAACGATTTCTCCGCTAGCATCCCAACCGAGTATGCGGGGAGTATCGAGTCTCGAGTTTTGCATGCGACGCACCTTGGTATCGACTGGATTCACTGCCACTGCATGGATTTTCACCAATACATCCGTAGGGAGTATAGTCGGAGTAGCACAGTCAAACAAAAAGAAGCAATCCTCACGATCGGTGGGGACGGAATCAACAATACCAAAGGCTTTCATACGTGCGCCCATCATTCACACGGTGACTCGGCGAGCAACCGCTAATTTCCATGACTCATCGAAGAACAAATCGACACGATCCAGCATTGCCAGTGGCGTCAATTCTGATAGTGTGGAAGTTGTGACTCGCCACAGCACAGCTCATGCAATGTTACCCAGAATCTCGGGCGTGTTGATGTGCGTGATTGCAATGGCTCTCGTTTCCTGCGCAACGGACAAAGGATACACGTTGGTAAGCCATCACTATGAGAAAGTACGATTGGGCGAAAAAACATTTACCACCAGTGACCTGCAGACCTTTTCCTATCGGAAATTCCTGTCGCAAGATCCCAAGCACCCCACACCAAAAACGGTAGTCATCGCTCTGCACGGTTTTTGCGGAGCCTCGATTGATTACGAAAACCTAGGCAACTGGCTGGTGAAAAAGCAGCCTAGCGTTGCCCTTTATGCTTACGAAATCCGCGGCCAAGGCCTGGACCCCGTGATGGAACGCCGTGGCGACATCGATTCCCCTGAAAACTGGTTTCGAGATCTCAACACTTTTACCTCGCTGATTCGGCGAGAGCATCCCCGAGCAGCCATTGTCTGGCAGGGGGAGAGCATGGGGGCTCTGATCTTGGCAAATGCCTACCGCAATGAAGTCGCTCAGGGTCGCCGACCTGGGTGTGACGCGATCGTCATCACTTCTCCTGTTGTAGGAATCAGGCGTGACTTCCCCGTATGGAAAACACAATCCATGCGATTGGCAGCCCGAATTTTCCCAGCAGCGAGACTCTCGCTCGAGACACTGTCAGGAGGACAAAAAGTCCAGATGACCGCCACTTCGACCCACAAAGAACAGTCGGAAACGAATGCTTGGCACATTGATCGCCACACCTTGAGATTGCTTCTGAGCCTGAGCGATCTCATTGAACAAATGAACTCGAGCGCAACCACCTTCCGTGTTCCGACACTCATCGTTCACGGGGGCAAGGATTATTTCTCCGACAGCAATGACGTGATCTCTTTTTATCAACATCTTGCAAAAGCACCGGAGAAAAAGAGACTCTACTACCCGCACGCCCATCATCTGTTGATGTATGACAAACAGAAAAACCTTGTTATTGAAGACATAGGGTCGTGGCTGGGGGATCTTCCGCCGCTACGCAAAACTGCGAGAAATCACAAATAAGACGTAAGTGCATCCACTTGAGTCTGATCTAGGCGACTCACGAGCGCAGTTGTTAAGGCGACCATCGCAAGATAGTCGTTCAAATCGATGATCGAATTGTGCGAGTGAATGTATCGCGCCGGAACACCCAGCACGATGCTAGGCACGCCAGAACCTGATAAGTGAAATGATCCCGCATCGGTTCCACCACTGCGTCGCACCGTTACTTGATGAGGAATCCCCTCTTCCCTTGCGACCTGTATGGCTAGCGCGGCAAGTCGCGGGTTTGTGATCGCTGTGGGATCGAAGAGGCGTATTTGTACACCACCACCGAGGCGGCCTTGCGCTTCTGATCTGGCAAAACCGGGTGTGTCATCGGCAGGAGGACCTTCCAATACGATCGCCACATCGGGTTTCATCGCATACGCTGCTGTTTTTGCGCCCCGCAGCCCTACTTCCTCCATGACTGTGCCAGCCAAGATCAAGCGATTGGGATGACCCGACGCGCTGAGAATCTGCCCGCTTTGAATGGTCGCCGCCATGCCGACTCGGTTGTCGAAGGCCTTGGCCATAAAATAATCCTCACGGGACATGGGGGTGAATGCGCTCACTGGCGCGATCGGATCACCGATATGAATTCCCATGTCGCGCTCTGCTTCCTCGCGCGAGGATGCCCCTACATCGATGAACATCTGATCCAGAGGAATGATCTGCGATCTTTGCGAAGCAGGCAAAAAATGCGGCGGTTTTGACGCAACCACACCCACGATTTTGTCACCGCGGCGAGTTCTGATCTCAACGCGTTGAGATAAAAGCGAATGCTCCCACCATCCCCCCACAGCAACAAACTGCAGGAAACCATCGAGCGTAATGTTTTGAACGAGAAATCCCACCTCGTCCATGTGCCCCGCGACCATTACTCGTGGTCCCGATCCGCTTTCACAAAATACCGAACCACTGCCGTCACTGCTCAATTCGCCATGACTTTCGAGTTCATCCACAAAGATGGCACGAACTTCATCTTCGTGACCCGGCACCGAGTGAGCCTCCGTTAGCTCCTGCAACAAGGATATCGCTTTGTTTTGCACGGCGGAAAGCATACCCGCACGAGTGACTCGGGCGAGTCAATTTTCCAAAAATTGTGAAATCGTTCAATCAATCACAATCGATCCCGGATCCCAGGTCGGTTTCGGATACTCCATCTGCAGGGCCTGAAGGCGTGATACCACCAGTTGCGCCACTACCAGATTTCGATACCACTTACGATCAGCGGGAATGACATACCATGGTGCATGGGCCGTGGATGTGCGTGACAACAATTCATCATAGGTCGCCATAAAATCATGCCATTGCCCTCGGTCCTGCAAGTCATCAGGATTGAGTTTCCAATGTTTTTCCGGTTGACGAAGACGTGACTCCAATCGTGCTTTTTGCTCCTCAGGCGAAATGTGCAGGAAGAATTTGAGGATGGTAGTCCCCTCATCCACGAGCATCTTCTCAAAATCCACGATGTGCCGGTAGCGCTTCTTCCACACTTCGTCAGGACGAAGTTTTTTCACCCGCACTGCGATGATGTCTTCGTAATGGCTGCGATTGAACACCACGATTTGTCCGTTGCCAGGCACATGGGGGTGGACGCGCCATAGGAAATCGTGGGAAAGCTCTTCCTCCGATGGTTTTTTGAAAGCCTTGACAGTGATTCCCTGAGGATCCACGCGAGAAAAAACGTGTTTGACGCAACCGTCCTTGCCCCCCGTATCCATAGCTTGCAGGATGATCAACACCCGATGTTTGCCTTGAGCGTAGAGCACTTTTTGCAAGGCTTGGAGTTCGTCACGCAGCTTGTCAAACATCCGCTCACCTGCGTGACGCATCTCAGGAGGCGCCCAGAACCTCTCATCCGCATCCGTCTGATTCAAGTTGACCTTGGCGCCACGAGGAATGACATAACGCGAGGCAAATTCATGCAAATCCATGCGCCTTTTATGATACGAAAGCGCACGACTTGGCAAGCATTCCCCAAAGAATCTATGGACCGAAAGGAAGTGGGCACGATGCCGTGCGAGGAAGCCCCACGATCAAGTCGGTAAATCGGCCTCCATTCATGCTTTTCGATTGACAAAGCTCGGAAGACTCCCGCACCATTCGCCCCCCTGCGCCTTCAAATGCGCGACTTACTCATGAATATCTCGATCGAACGCCAAGAAAAATGCCTCGCCACCCTCCGCGTGGAAATCCCCTCCGACACCGTCGCCGCGGAAAAAAGCAAGATTCTCTCCCAGTATGCCAAGGATGCAAAGATTCCGGGTTTCCGCCCAGGCAAAGCCCCCCTTCAGGTCATCGAAAAACGTTACCAAAAGGACATTAAGGAGGACATCGAATACCGACTGATCAATCAGTCCCTGCAGGAGTCTCTCAAAAAAGAATCCATCAAGGTCCTCGATTTTGGCAATGCCGAAAAAACCACTTTTACGGCCCAGGGAAGTTTTACTTTTGAAACCGTTATCACCTTGGCCCCTGACATCACACTGCCCGAATACAAAGGCATCGCTGTGACCGTGCCGAGCTTGGATGTGAGTGAAGAGGAAATCCATACTCAACTCGAAGGACTGCGTCAGCGATTCGCTGATTTTACCAACGTTGAGGGACGCCCCGTCGCCTTGGATGATTTCGCTGTGATCGATTACAGTTCCACACTAGATGGAAAGCCACTGGAGGAAGCACTGGGGCGCCCTGCCGGATATCTCGCAGGTCGCGAGGGTTTTTGGTTGAAAATGCAGGACGACGCATTTCTCCCAGGATTTGCTGCGCAACTCGCAGGTCTGGAATTGGGTGGCAGCAAGGAAGTCGCGATCGTGATTCCTAGCGATTTTCCGATCGAGGAACTGCGCGAAAAATCGCTGCACTTCCAAGTCACTCTCAAAGAAATCAAACAGCAGGAACTGCCAGAACTCAATGACGAGTTCGCCTCCAAATTGATGGGGCCCGACAAAACGGTGAATGATTTGCGTGAAACGATCTCTGAAGGCATGAAAGCCAACAAAAAGAAGGAGATTGATGACATGAAAATCAATCAACTGATCGCTCATTTTGATCAATTGGTCGAGTTTGACATCCCAGAGTCCTTGTTGCAGGCAGAAACGCAGAATCAAGCCGATGCTCTGGTGCAAAGCGCAGCCCAGTCTGGCATGAGCGATGAGGAAATCACGGGGCAAAAAGATGCTCTGCTCGATACCGCTTCTGCACAGGCTAAAACCAATATCAAGACCAACTTTATTCTTCAGGAAATCGCAGAAAAAGAAAACATCATCGTCAATGACCAGGAACTGGTGCAACACTTGATGGCCATTGCCTCACGGCGCAAAGAGGACCCCACCAAGTTCATCAAATCCCTGCAACGCGGCGGTCAGATCCCTGGCATTCGCAACTCGCTATTGATCAACAAAGCACTTGATTTCTTGCTGGAACACGCTTCTGTTGCTGAAACAACTGCCACATCCTCAGAAGCATGAACTCGTTTCCTACCTCCATCACTCCCAAGAACAGCTACTACGTTCCCGTTGTCATTGAGCAGGACGGTCGCGGAGAGCGCTCGTTTGACATTTACTCCCGCCTGCTAAAGGACCGCATCATTTTCATCGGCACTGGTATTGATGACTTCGTGGCAAACTCCGTCATTGCGCAGTTGCTTTTCTTGCAGATGCAAGATCCCAAGAAAGACATTCACATCTACATCAACTCACCTGGCGGATCGGTCACAGCGGGCTTGGCGATCTATGACACCATGCAGTTCATGACCTGCGATGTGAATACCTATTGCATCGGAATCTGTGCCTCGATGGGATCAGTGCTGCTCACCGCAGGCACCAAAGGCAAACGCTTTTGTCTGCCGAACTCTCATGTGATGATCCACCAAGTATCCGGCGGAGCCCAAGGAACTGCCTCCGATGTGGAGCGAACCATCGGATTCATGTTCAACTTGAAAAAACGTCTCAACGGCATTCTCGCCCACCACACGGGCAAAACCGTAGAGCAAATCGAACATGATTCCGACCGCGACAACTACATGTCGGCCGAGGAATCCATGGCCTACGGACTGGTCGACAAAGTGCTCACCCGCCGCGAACTGCCTGACGCCAAGGCCTGATCCCTTTTTCTTTCATCATACAGCGCCGCAGAGTTTTTTGACGCTGCGGCGTTTTTTTGCGAAAAAAAGTCCGATTTTTTTCACATTGTTGGATTGACATCCGCCCACATTTCTCTATTCTCCGCCCCCCGACTGCTTCTGCAGCCACCTTTTTTTATTCTATCACGCAATCATTACTGTCATGAGCCCTACCTATCGTCCTTCCAAGCGCACCCGCAAGCAACAGCATGGTTTCCGTGCTCGCATGGCCACCAAAGGAGGTCGCGCGATTCTGAACCGCCGTCGCCAAAAAGGCCGCAAGCGCCTGATCGGCAAAGGTGCTGAGGTTGCCTTCAAGCGCCATACGCAACAACACACTTCGAATTGATTGAAGTCCCTACCCCGCTGATGCGCCTTCCTCGGAAGCACACCATGAAAAAGCGGGCCGACTTTCAGAAGGTCCGTGAGACCGGCCGCTCCAAAGCTGGCCGGTTTCTCGTTTTAAGCACCTTAGAGGATCCTGAACTCCCTCACTTTATGGTGGCCTTTATTACGACAAAAAAAGTCGGCAAGGCACATGACAGAAATCTACTCCGGCGACGCTTTCGCAGCATCATTCAAACTCACGCGCACCGCATTACTCCCTCTTTGCGCTATGTGGTCATGATTGCCCGCTACAATACTCTAACAGCCAGTTACGCAGAACTCGAACAAGACTGGCTCAAACTCGCCGCCAGGTTAGGTTTGCTGAGTCCGCTATCGTCCGCAGCAACATGATCCATGATCTCCACGGCCGTCACGCATGTCATCCGCGTATTGATTCGCTGCTATCAGCGATTTCTCAGCCCCATGCTCAAACTCGCATTCGGTCCTCATTCCGGTTGCCGTTATCAACCGACTTGTTCGCATTATTTCTTGCAAGCTGTGGAAATTCATGGTCCTCTCCGCGGCACTTGGCTCGGCGTCAAACGCATTCTCCGCTGCCATCCATGGAGCAGTTTCGGCGAAGACCCCGTGCCCCCCGCTCCTCCTCATCACCATTCTCACTAACCAATCGATCTCACTCTTATGTACGATAAAAAAACATGGGTTGTCGTTACGCTCTGCAGCGTAGCACTCGCCTACCTCTTTTTTGATTCCCAGAAACAGGCGCGACTCGCGTTCGAGGAAAAACAAAAGCAGGAGGAATTCCTGCGCAAGGCGGAGGAGGAAAAGAAAGCCGCCATCGCAGCTGCAAAGCCCGAAGCCAACGCCACGACCCCAGCCGCCACGGATCCTCAGGTCAAACCCGAGGAACAAACCTTCATTCTCGAGACTCCGGAAGTTTCTTTCGTATTCACCAACATCGGCGCCGGCATCAAATATGCCGCTCTTAAAAACGAATATGAAATCGGCGACAAAAAAATCCCGATTCACGTCAACGACGAAAAACGCAATCCCGTGGGAGCTTTCACACGTGGAGTAAACACCACGGACACCCTAGTCTATTCCTATTTGCCAGAACAATCCACCCCGGGCAAATCGGTTGTCTTCATTGCCAAAACTCCTGAAGGGCTGTTGGTGAAAAAAACCTATCGGATTCTGGATGATCTCACTAAGCCAGGATCAGCCTACCTGCTCGACTTCGACGTCGTGATAGAAAACGCCAATGCCGCTGCTGTGACCTTGAACCAATGGACCATCGCCCTCGGTTCGACGGGTCCAATCCACGCCAAGGAGTGGCCCAACCAGACCACCTATTTCTTTCACGATGACGGTAGTTACCAATACATCGAGGCAACCGAGTTCAAAGGTGGATTCCTCAGCAAGGACAAGGCATCGGACGAGAGAGTCTTAGAGGAAGTCGAGCTCGCAGGCGTGTGCGATCAATTTTTCACCATTGCCCTGCAAACCAAGCAACCGTATGCGAGCAGTCTTGTCGCATCACCTTACGACATTCAATTTCCGGATATCGAAAAGCCTCTGAACGGTGTGAGTGCCCACCTGCGCCTGCCAACCGAGTCACTCGCTCAAGGCGAAAAAAAGAAGATCAGCTATCAGATCTACATGGGACCTAAGGACAATCACATGCTCCGCAAGATGGGTGAAAAATGGGGCAACATCATGAACTACGGATGGTTCTCACCGATCAGTCGATTGCTGAACTCGGTGCTGCATGTAATCCATGCGGGAATCGCGAAGATTTCCGATACCTGGGCCTGGGGAATCTCCATCGTGCTTCTCACCCTCGTGGTTCGCATCAGCATTTGGCCTTTGTATAACAAATCCAATCGCTCGATGAAGCGCATGGCCAAGCTCAAACCAGAAATGGATAAGATCAAAGAGAAGTATCCGAATGACCCCAATCGGGTCAATCAAGAGGTGATGAAACTCTACAAAAAATACGGAGTCAACCCCATCGGTGGGTGCCTACCTATGCTGCTTCAAATTCCCATCTTCTTCGGCTTCTATCGCATGCTGCAGTATGCGGTGGAGTTGCGCCACGAACCCTTCCTCTGGTGGGTGCAGGACCTTTCTCAACCCGACACGATTGGACATTTCCTCGGCTTCCCGATCAACCTCCTCCCCATCATTATGACCCTCACGAGCTTCGCTCAGATGGCCATGATGCCCAAAACGGGTGATAAAATGCAACAACGCCTGATGATGTTCATGCCCTTCATGTTCCTCATCTTCTGCTATTCCTTCGCTTCCGCACTCGCTCTGTATTGGACGACCCAAAACATCTTTACGATCTTCCAAACTTGGATCACATCGAAGCTGCCGGAGCCTCAACTGAAAGAAAAAGAAGAGGATCCCACAAAGCCAAAGAAAAAATCCTTCATGGAAAAGATGATCGAGAAACAGGAGGAAATGCAGCGCGCTCAGGCAGCTCGCGGGACGGGCGATAGCTCTAAACTGCGCAACGTGACTCCCGGTAAAAAACGCCCACCCAAAACTGGTGGTTGATGCCCACCCTTTGATGTTTTTTGTCGCTCGACTTGAGTCCATGTGATTTTTACTGAAGTCAGGCCTTCTCTATTTTTTTCATAAGATGTATGATGAGTCGTTTTTTTATTACCATCTTATTATCACTAAGCATTGATTCTGCGATCTGTGCGCCCGACACCACCCCTTTCCCGCATCCACCTTCGATCAAGGGTCTGCAAGTGCAGATGGTGGATGACGCTCTTGCACTTGGCATCCATCACGCCGGTATAAACATCAATATCACAGGTTTGTACGATGCGCGGAATCTTCCCGAAAACCCCAAAGCACGGGTAGATGGATTCGAGTTCAGTTTCCAGCGCAGTTATCTAGAGAGTCTGGATCGACAGATCAAACCGCTGTCTGATCAAGGGGTATTGATCTACCTGATTGTCATCGTCTACCCATCGAAAAACCCGCGCATTGATTCCGTTGTAGCTCATCCCATGGCAAGACCGGATCACCGCTACTCGGTTGCGGGCTTCAATGCAGCCACCGCCGAGGGAAGGGCATGGTTGAAAGCGGTAAGTCAACTCATAGCGGAGCGCTGGAGCGGCGCGAATCCCTCCTCGGGACGTGTGTGGGGCTGGATCATCGGCAACGAGGTAAACTCTCACTTCATGTGGTCGAACATGGGCAAACAACCGCTCTCAGCCGCAGTAGAAAACTATGCGGCAGCTTTCCGTATCATTCACCAATCCGTGCGACTGTCATCCAGCCATGCGCGCCTCTATGTTTCCTTCGATCATCATTGGGGGCAGCGCATGCATGGCATCAGTTCAGAGGAAGCCTGCAGTGGGCGAGAATTTCTGGATACCTTTGCCGGTCTGACTAAGGATCTCGACTGGCACGTGGCTTGGCACCCGTATCCCGAGGATCTAGGCAATCCCCGCGCGTGGATGGACCAGACCGTCACGTCGGACGACGCGAGCAACAAAATCACTTTCAAAAATCTGGAGGTTCTTTGTCGACATCTCCGCATGCCCAGCTTGCACTACCGCGGTGAACCGCGCCGTGTGATTCTCTCTGAACAAGGATTTCAAACATTGCTTCAGCCTGATGGCGAGAAACTTCAGGCAGCAGCCTATGCCTACGCATGGGAGAAATGCCGCCGCCTGCCATTGGTTGACGCTTTCATTTACCACCGGCATGTCGATCATGCAAAAGAAGGTGGATTGCGTCTGGGATTGTGGAGGAACGCTCCGCATTCGATCGTCGATCCGCACAGCAAGAAGGAAATTTGGTCGCTGATGAAGAAAGCAGGGACCTCCGAGTGGGATGCGGCAGCCTCTACTTATTTGCCTGTTACGCATCTCAAATCCTGGGAACAACTCACCACTGAAAAAGATCTACAGAAATGATCTTTTCTTTATCGCTGCCTTACGATAAGAGGCAGTCATGCCACCGTGGATTGAATACTGCGCTTGTGCTGTAGGTGCCATATCGGGCGTCTTAGCGGCAGAAGGCAAACGAATTGACCTCTTTGGAGTGCTCGTTCTTGCTTTGGTCACAGCCGTAGGAGGAGGAACCCTTCGCGATTTATGCCTCAATGTGCCAGTCTTTTGGCTGAACAATTCTGGCATCCTCCTCTCGTCCACACTTCCCGCGGTGGGAACATTTCTGGTGATTCGCTTCATCAGCATGCCCAAGCGAACATTGTTGATGGCAGATGCCTTTAGTCTTGCCCTATTCGGTATCGCCGGCACGGAAAAAGCCTTGCTGTCGGGCGCAAATGCGGTAGCGGCGATCCTTCTGGGCATTGTCACAGGCGTTGCTGGTGGTGTCTTGCGCGATGTCCTTCGCGGCGAAATCCCTTGGGTCTTTCGAGCAGAGCTTCACCTTTATGCTACGACAGTATTTTTCGGAGCCTTGCTTTTTGTCACTCTCGAACACTGGTGGCCAGAAGAGGAATCTTCTCGCTATCTCAGCATGGGGCTGATTCTGCTTCTGCGTCTGATGGCGATGAAATTCGGGCTGCACTTGCCAGTCTTTCGCATGCGCGCACCATAAATACGCATCGCTGATTTTCAACGCTTCTTGCGACTTCGACCTTGATTCCCGTTCGCGATCGGAAAATGCTGGATGCACAGCATGTCCGAACCCACCGTTTCTCCTCACGCCGATTCCGCCAGACACATCGCTCTCATTGCCCAAGAAACTGGCATCTCCGTTCATAGCGTGTCCGCCACTGCCAAGCTCATTGCCGAGGGTGCCACCGTGCCTTTTATCGCCCGTTATCGCAAAGAGGCAACCGGCGAACTGGATGAAGTGCAAATCACGACCATTCGCGATTCCATGCTCCGTCTTGTGGATCTCGACTCACGCCGCAGTGCGATCCTCAAGTCATTGGAAGAACGCAGTCTTCTCACTCCAGAACTGAAAAAGAAAATCCTCGCCTGTCAGACGATGACTACACTCGAGGACGCGTTCGCACCATATCGACCCAAACGCCAAACACGTGCCACCAAAGCGAAAGAACGTGGGCTTGAACCACTAGCCAACTATCTGTTAGAAAACCAGACATCAGACAACGTCGAAACCGAGGCAACAAAATTCGTGGATCCCGAAAAGGAAGTCACCAACATCGTCGAGGCTCTTTCTGGCGCGCGCGATATCATTGCTGAAATCGTTGCTGATGACGCCACACTGCGCGGAGATGTGCGCAACCTTTACGAGGCTGAAGCCATTGTTTCTTCAAAGGTCATGTATGGAAAAGAAGCAGAAGCCGATGCTGCGAAGTTCCGAGATTATTTCGATTGGAACGAACCACTGCGCAGCATCCCGTCTCACCGCTTGTTGGCGATCCGTCGTGGAGAAAAAGATGGTTTTCTGCTGATGCGCATCGATGTCGCTCTAGAGCGCGTTGCCGGAATCGCTATCGCTTCCTTCGTTTCCGGCCATGCTGCCGCAGGACTTCAGGTGCGTGAAGCTGTAGAGGACGGATGCAAACGATTGCTCATGCCCTCCATGGAAACGGAGATGAGGCTCAGCTCCAAAAAGATCGCTGATGCCACCGCAATTCAGGTCTTTGCCGATAATCTACGCGAACTTCTGCTAGCTTCACCCTTGGGGCAAAAACGCATTCTCGCCATCGACCCAGGTTTCCGCACGGGCTGCAAAACCGTTGTGCTCGATGCCACGGGCACTCTCCTTCATCATACGGTACTCCACATCACAGCAGGATCTAACACCCAGCAATACGAAGCGGCCAAGGAGATGCTCACACTGATCGCTCGACATAAAACCGAAGCCATCGCCATCGGCAACGGTACGGCCTCACGTGAGACAGAGAGTTTCTGCAGAAAGCTCAATCTCCCCTCCAACGTCCCCGTCGTTGTCGTCAACGAGGCGGGCGCTTCGGTCTACTCTGCATCAGATGTAGCACGCGAGGAATTCCCCGACCTCGACCTTACGGTGCGAGGTGCCATTAGTATCGGTCGCCGTCTGATGGACCCGCTTGCTGAGCTGGTGAAAATTGATCCCAAAGCCATTGGCGTAGGGCAATATCAGCACGATGTTGATCAACGTGCGCTCAAGGCATCGCTTGACGATACCGTTGTCAGTGCTGTGAATGCTGTGGGAGTCGAGTTGAATACCGCTTCGAAGGAACTCCTCCAGTATGTCTCGGGTCTGAACCGCTCACTCGCGGAAAATATCGTGTCACATCGTGCAGCGAATGGGCCCTTTGCCTCTCGCGAGGCTTTGAAAAAAGTACCACGTCTTGGCGATAAGGCTTTCGAACAAGCGGCCGGATTCCTTCGCGTGGCCGATAGCCCGCATCCTCTCGATGCATCTGCCGTTCATCCTGAGCGCTATGCTCTCGTTGAAAAAATGGCTTCGGATCTCGGTTGCTCTCTCTCAGAGTTATTGCACAAACCTGAAATGCGTCAGAAAATCAAATTGGAACATTACGTCACTGCAGATGTCGGCCTCCCAACATTGAAGGACATCGTCGCAGAACTGGCGAAACCAGGTCGAGACCCTCGTGAGCAGTTTGAGCTATTTTCGTTTGCTGAAGGCATTGCAAAACCCGCAGACCTCAAGGTTGGCATGAAACTTCCCGGTATCGTCACCAATGTCACTGCCTTCGGCGCATTTGTCGATGTCGGTGTTCACCAGGACGGATTGGTCCACGTGAGTCAGCTCAGCGACCAATTCGTACGCGATCCAAACGAAGTGGTAAAAGTCGGACAAAAAGTGCAAGTCACGGTAACAGAAGTCGATCTTGATCGCAAACGCATTGCACTGAGCATGAAGAGCAAGCCGGATGCCGAAAGACGATCAGGCGGTGGTGATCGTAGTAACAGCGGTCCAACGCAGCGGCGCGAGCAACGCCCTGCCGCACCCGCACCCGGCAATGACTGGTTCACCCAAGCGATGCAGCAAGGAAAAAAGCGTTAGAATTGAGGCATCCTGCCAACGAACATCGGTCTACGGGGGCCTGTTCCTCGCTCGGAATAGGTCATGACCTCATGACGAAGATAGGAGTATTGAGAGATCGTTTTTTCTTTATCTTACATGGTTTCAAGATTGAATGTGCACATGCCAACTGCCGCCATCATTGTTGCCGCCGGCACATCTCAGCGTATGGGCTTCGACAAACTTGCTGCATCGTTGCAGGGCGTGCCCGTATTGATGCATAGCATACGCGCTTTTTGCGATTCGCCATCCATCGATGAAATCTACGTAGTCTGTTCAGAGGCTCGATTCGACGAACTTGTTACCAGTACATTTTCCAAACCTGTCGTAAGAGTGGATGGTGGTGATAGTAGGCAAGAATCCGTGCAACAGGGCCTCCGTGCACTTTCACCCGAGATCACGATCGTTGCCGTGCATGATGGTGCTCGACCGCTGGTGAGAGGAGATGACGTGGAAAAATGTATCGAAAAAGCTCGTCAGTTCGGCGCGAGCTCTTTGGCGCGCAAAGTGACAGAAACTCTAAAACGCTCTGACACGGAAGGTTTCGCTCGATCTAGTGTTGATCGCGCCCTGCTATGGTTCATGGAAACACCCCAATGTTTTCGCCTGAATGTACTTAAGCGAGCGTATCAACACGTGCGATCTCGCAATCTTCAAGTCACCGATGAAGTATCCGCTGTTGAATCGATTGGCATCTCCACATTTTTGGTGGAATCATCAGGAGTGAATCTGAAGATCACCATCCCTGCCGATCTCGAACTCGCATCCTATCTGATGGGGCAAGACGTCTGGGCTGACTGAATATCCATCATGACATCTCCGTATCACTGGCAAGTATTGAACAATGGCATGCGACTCGCAACGGCGAGCTTGCCTCATGCGGAGTGCGCCAGCCTTGCGATTTACATTCCAACCGGATCTCGGCATGACCCGTCGGGTTTCGCGGGCCTGGCGCATTTCATGGAGCATATGGCTTTCAAAGGGACCGCCAAACGCACAGCCCAGCAGTTGTCGCTCGACCTAGAACGATCCGGTTCCCAGGCAAATGCCTGCACTGCAGAGGACCACACCGTCTACGATGCCAAAGGAGATGCGGCATCGTTGCCGATACTGGCAGAGATCCTAAGTGATATGGTATGGCATTCCTCCTTACCACCTCGCGAAATCACCTTAGAGCGCGATGTCATTCATGAAGAGATCACAATGTATGAGGAAGCACCGGGGGATCATATTGGTGATTTGATTTCTCAAGCTCTCTGGTCTCCGCATCCTTTGGGAGAACCGATCACCGGAAGTCATCGGACATTGGACGCCATCACCCGAAACCATCTGTTTTCATTCTGTCAGCAGCATCATTTCAGTTCCGATCTTATCATCGCCGCAGCAGGTCCTTATTCACCCGGAGAATTCGAACAAATCCTCTCCCCTTACCTGCCCGATCAAAGCATTACGCCAGCATTTTCGCCCGAACCATTTGTATTTCACGCCCCGTCGACACCTGTCATCCTTCATCGTGATACGGAACAAATACAACTCGCCTTAGCCCATCACACACCAGGTCGGCATCACCCGAGTCGACATGCCCTGCGTTTGCTTTCCATTCTCTTAGGCGAATCAACAAGTTCGCGTTTGTTTCAAAAACTACGAGAAGAAAAAGGCCTTTGCTATCATGTTTCATCGGATTTGGCTCTCTTTGAAGACACCGGCTCTCTGGAAATATCTCTGGGCTTGGATCCCGATTCCCGTGATGAGGCGCTCGAGATCATATTTCAGGAAATCCAACAACTGCAACGAGAAGGACCAACCGAAGAAGAACTGGAAAGGGCGAAAAAGATCGCCATCACATCGAGCAAAATTGCACTGGAATCCACGTCCTCCCAAATGGCATGGGTTGCCGAATCTTTGATGTTTGAGGGTGATATCATCACCCCCGCCGATTCTCGCGCACGTCTTTTGCCTGTCACCCCAGAGGATGTCCGCTCCATCGCGGAACAAATCTTCGAGATTTCTCATCAAGCTATCGCCGAAATCAGACCACTGTAAGAACGCACCTTCATTGACCGCGAGGCATGTCTTTCACCCATCCCTCAGCAACCACAGAATCAATCAAAACCTGTGAGGAATGACTTCGCTCATCCCGATAACGAATGCGCAAAATCATTGGACGTGAGGGTACATCGGATGGGGGAATGAGAGCCTGGTGAATCGGCAATGAGCGATCGACATAGCCATGAAGCATCTGACCATCATCGGGAAACGTCAGCTTGTAGGATTGCCAGCGAGACTCCATGGAGCTGGGAAAGTCAAAGTTGTAATAACTCTCCTGCTCTAAGACCACGCGTACTTCGACGGGGTGGAGCGGTTTTTTTCCTCGTAGGCTGCTGACATTCATTTCTGACCACCCAACCCAGCTCTCCCAGTCGACCTTGTATTCACCCTCAATCTTCATCAATGTAATGAGACGAGGAGGTTGGTTTTTCACAATCAGTTGGGTTTGAAAGCAACGTCCGTCTTGCAACAATGCGGAGGATGATTGATCGATCTCTTCGATTGCTTGATCCTGCAGTGGGTGGTTGAGATAATAACTTTGGGTCTTTTCCTCCAGTCCATCCACTGGGCGGAGCATGGGCATCAGGTCTTCCATCTTTCTCACCTGCAAAAAGGTTTCGATCCATTTGTGTGCTTCCTTGATCTGCGCCAGTTGCTTGACAGCAGAGGCATTGCCCGATGCTTTCACCACATCGATTTCGAGAAAAGGCGTTGCGAGAACAGAATCGTTCTTGGCATGACTGTCACGCTGCGGGCGCAGCAGCGCAGCAGCGGCGATCACAATCGCGACAGCAGTCAAAATGCCCCCCCCCCAGATCCAAGCGAGTGGTATCCGACGCGAAAAACGCAATTTCCGATTTTGACTCTGTTGCCACTCGTTCTCCGCATTCTTTCCACGACTGCGATGCTTTTTTCTCCGACGCCACTCACCTGAAGATGGCATTGGTTCCGCATCGAACTGTGGACTTTTCGATTCCGTCGTTCCCTCAAGGGGATGAGGAGCCGTCTTTTCAACCAAAGGTTTTGCATCCAGTGTCGACTTCTCACTCACCTTTCTCTCGATGATTGTGGGATCTGAAGCATCATCTTCCGGTACTTGCACCAGAGGAGGCGTGGATTCACCACCCCGAGGAAGGCGCAGCATTCGATCACAGGATGGACAAACCACACCTTTGCCCTCGTAGTCGGCGGGAATTCGAAAAATCGCCCGACAGTCCTGGCAAACAAATGCATTCCATCTGCGCTTTTCGATAGACTTCGCTGATGAATCGATTGCTGATGAAGGAGTTGCCATGAGGAAAATTATTCGATTTCAATTTCTAGTTTTCCCGGTGGTGTCAAAGGAATGCGTGCTTGATCGTCTCCAAGGTCCAAAGACTCGAACCCCTGCTGCATATTCCGGAAAAATGCCCCCTCCTCGGCCTCCTCATCATCGGAACGGCCGCCACTCGGTATTTCCGATTGATACGGATCCGCACCAATCAGAAGAGAATCTTTAGCGCGGACTGGTATCGCATCGAGCACAGCCACATCGTTCGCGCGCGCTTGGGGCGTGGAAGATGGATTCGAGGATGCCGCCGAATGGATCGGGCACGTGGGGATCGATTCGGTGCCAGCGCGGAAATATTCTTTCATTCGCGCATCTTTCAGTTTGGGCAAGCCAGTCATTGGATCATTCACCGTTTCATAACAATACTGACTGGCTCGTTGACCACTGAGGCGACATACGTCGACTTCCACGACTGATGATGGCCGCGGGATTTCTCCTTCCAGATACTTCGAAGGCAGTGCGTTCATAGCTGCTTTCCACACGGGGAGAGCGATATCTTTGCCGAAGGCTCCCTCATAGATCGGCGGTGGAGAGCCTTGCAAAAATCCACACCAAACTCCGCAGGATACACGTCCGGAGTATCCGAGGGTCCAACAACCAGAAAAATCATGAGTAGTACCCGTCTTAACTCCGCCGCGAAATGCTGGGTTCATATCCACCATGGATGGTCTCAGGTTTCCATCCTGGACTGCACTGCGAAGAATTTCATGAATCTGATAGGCCGTGGCAGCATCCGTCGCAGTCAGGCGCTCAGGGGCACGAGGCGCACGTTGCATGACAACATGCCCAGAACTATCCTCGATTTTTTCCACGTATACGAAATGTTGCGGACCAGTTTGTCCACCCCTTGCGAAAGCCGCCATCGCAGATACAGCCTGAGGTAGCGATGCTGACTCCCATCCCACCAGCAACCGTGGAAGTTTTTCACTTTCGGGAACAGCAAAACCAAAACGTCTGATTCCATCGGCGACACGATCCAAGCCGACCTGATTGCCGTAGCGGACCATGGCGGCCACCTTGGATTGCTCAAGTGCACGACGTGCCGGGATCAATCCTTGATAGCGAGGATTCGACACTTCAGCACCCCACTCACCCAGAATCCCTTCGCGGCCTCCTACCATGATCATGCGATTATCCATGGGTTCATCCTCTACCATGGTGGCGGGAGTAAGACCGCTGCCAAAACCCGCTGCTGCAAGAAAAGGAAACAAGGCAGTGCCCATGGGTTTGCGGCCCTCTTCGATAAAATTGTATTGAGAATGCGCATAGTCCCGGCCGCCCACGTATGCCAGAACTTCGCCTGTCTCATGATCCACCATCCATACCGCGCCTTGGATGTAGCTCGGCGGCTGCTGTGCCTTTTTGAAATCGGCATGTCGCTGGTGAGGATAACCGGGTCTCGCTTCTACCGCTTTCAGCGTTGCTTGCAAGGTCAGAAGCGCGGCATCCTGAGCGCCCTTTACGATCGATGTGTGAATGATAAATCCACCTTTGGCAAAGGCATCTTCTCCGATCAACTCTCGGGATTCGGCTGCGATCCGTTCATAAACATGACTTGTTCCCCGCTGCAGAGGTTTGGGATTCAAGACGACCGATTGGGAAAGATACTCTGATAAGTCTGCGGGACTGATCATCCCCTCTTCCCTCATGCGCCACAAGACATGATCCCGTCCGCGTTTGTTCGCTGCGAGATTGTTTAGGGGACTGAGCTCGAAGGGATTGCGCAAGATCGTAACGATCGAGGCACATTCCGGTATGGTGAGATCACGGGGTTCTTTGCCAAAATAGCCCAATGATGCGGATCGCAGACCGTAGTATCCGCTCCCCAAGAACGAGCGGTTCACAAAAAAACCAAGAATTTCCTGTTTGTTGTATCTTTTCTCGATGCGCTGCGCCAAGAACATTTCTACCAGTTTGCGCTGAAAGCCCGACTCCTCACGGCGTTTGGCTTCTGCTTTCAGACTGTAGGCATCGCGCGCCAACTGCTGTGTGATGGTGCTGGCTCCTTGCGTGATTTTTCCTTCCTTCGTTATGATTTTCAGAGCGGCGCGCATTACGCCGATGTAATCCACTCCATCATGCGTATCAAAGCGACTGTCTTCGCCCGCCTTGAGTGCATTGATAAAATTGGGGGGAATGTCATCGAATGTGATCATACTGCGGTTTTCCACAAAGATCCTGCCGATCTCTTTTCCGTCGCGATCGAGAATGATGCTCGGAACCTCCACATCATTGATGCGTTCGAGGTCATAGGTGAGGGCGCGCTCACGATAGGGCTGACTTTCGCGCTCAAAAACCTTCCACCCCGCCATCGAGGCAAGCGCAGACAAGATCAAAAAAACGATCCAGAAGCCTTTTCGCTTGTAGAACCGCGTTTTTCGACGCTTGTATCTCGCACTGCTGTAGCTGCCCGACATGTCTTGCGATGATCCTAGCCCGAATTCCCTCATGAAATCAACCACTGCGTTGCGGAAAATCATCGCGAGCCATGGTCCGCTCACCTTCTGCGCATACATGAACCTGAGTCTTTATCACCCTGACTTTGGTTACTACGCGCGAACCCCGCAACAGGTGGGAAAAAAAGGAGACTTTTTTACCAGCGTAAGTTGTGGTCCACTCTTTGGCATCCTACTTGCAGAAAAAATCATGCGCTGGTGGCGCGATGCACGTGTGACAGGACCGTGGCGCATTATCGAACCAGGACCAAACAACGCGGCACTCGCGATGGATATCCTCGACTACCTGCAAGAGCATCACTCTGATGCCTATCGACTTCTTACCTACGTGACCATTGATCCGATGCCGGAACCGCGCCTTTTTCAGCAACAAGCCTTGGCTCGTTTTTCTGATCACGCTCAATGCCTCGAAAGTCCTTACGGCCTTCCACCTCTGCCCACTTTCGTGGTGGCAAACGAAGTTCTGGATGCATTTCCTTGTCACCTGATCGAACTCCGAAACAATGAGTGGCAAGAAGTTTGGATCGAATCCGTGGGTGAGAACTTAGAACTGCGCGAAACATATCGTCCCTTTTCTGGTGCCTTACCCTCCATTCTGAGAGCACAGAATCATGATGAAGGCTATCGTACCGAAATCCGTGAAGCGCCGAAAGAATTCCTTCACAGCATACTCACATCCATGAGTTATGGACGCATGCTTTTTCTGGACTACGGTTTTGCAGAACCGGAATACTATGATCCCCAACGCATTCGCGGAACACTGCGCACGTATCAGAACCATAAGGCATCGGAAGATGCGCTCAAGCAACCCGGCCTGATGGATATCACCGCGCATGTTGATTTCACATCAGTCATGAGATGTGCCCACTCCCTAGGTCTGAAGCTGGTGGGATTCGGACCACAGGAATTCATGCTTTCCGGCATCATGCCCGAGCTTTTGGCAAAAGACGTGTGGCGCGCCGAATGGCAAAACAATTTCCAGACGCTTGTGCATCCCGCCCACTTGGGAGGGAAATTTCATGCGTTTGAGTTATCGTGGCAAGAACAACGGGAGGATGACATTACGGGAATCAGGCGCCTAGCAATGGATCCTTCATTCCTCGGTTCTTAATCAACTCCTAAAAAAATCTCTGGCAACCTCAGAGATTTGCCCAACGGCAGCGATCTTGAAGTGCGGCTATGGCAACTAGGGCCGATACAGTCATCGGAGGAACCAAGCAACAGACGCTCCATTTTTCCGCCACGATGGTAGCACTCATCACTCAGTCCACGCCGCACGTGAGCGTGGTCCAACAGTGCCTGTCATTCCAATGGTTCATGCGTTGGATGGGGACCAGAATGAGGCAATCCACGTCCGAGAGAACAAGGTCTTGGACAACCGGCTGATGTAGACAACTTGATGCATCAGGAGAGGTAAACCCATCGCGTAGCCTCTGGCATCGCGATGGAGGAACAGATGGATATCCTCACGGGGGGACTCGACACTGAGGAGATCCGCTCTATCCGATTCCCGATGAGCCCCCCAAAAAAAGAGCGCCCCGGAAGAGGACGCTACTTTTCATTGTCTGCTCGATTGACGATTTTTTCATCAGAAAGGAATATCATCCTCTTCTTGGAACCCTGATTCATCTGCAGGCGAACCGCCCATCGATCCTGAGGAAGCCCCCCGAGAAGCTGGTAGTCCTTGGGATCCTTGGCTGCTGCTAATGCCACCGCCACCGTTGCCTTTGCCATCGGGCATAAACTGCAAATTCTCAGCCACCACTTTCAGTTTGCTGCGTTTCTGTCCCGATGCCTTGTCCTCCCATGTATCCATTTGCAGACGTCCTTCGATGAAAACGCCCCGTCCTTTGCTGAGATACTGCTGGGCGATTTCCGCCTGCCGCCCCCACAGGGTGATGTCCACAAATGTCGTTTCCTCTTGGCGTTGATTCTGCTCGTTGTTCCAAACACGATTGATCGCAACGGCAATATCGGCAACAGCCGTTCCTTTGGGCGTATAGCGCAATTCTGGATCTCGAGTGAGATTTCCGAGCAACAAGACTTTGTTTAAGTTAGCCATAATGGTGCCAGACTAGATGTGGGAAGTGGCATGTCAATCAAAAAATGTTCATGAGAACAGTTTTTGAGATCGGATTACGATTTGCGCTGAAAGTATTGCAGATGAACTTGATTGTTCAAACGAAGGCGTCCTTTGATTTTTTCAATGGAGCAGGGATCAGCGCTGAATGTGTAATTGATGTAATGGCCCGACTCCATGTGGTTCGAATTGTAGGCGAACTTGCGACGACCAAGATCTTGCACGTCTCCGATGGTGGCGCCTTCCGCTTCCATTTCCTTCGAAACTACGCCTACGAGTTCTTCGACGCCGCCATCCGTTCCCTTGGTGTTGAGAACGACGATACCTTCATATTTCCTGCTCATGTGACTGATTGAGTGATTGTTTGCCTGTGGTGTTGTAGAGATTTGCCGCGACAGAGATGCCACGGGAGAGAGAATCTTGCACGGCATTTGCGGCGGTGGCAAGCATGTTTTGCAAAGTTTCTTTTTCCTCGGCGCGAAACTTTCCCAAGACATGACCGATCATCTCGCCCTTCGCCGAAGCCCCGATGCCGAGTTTGATGCGTGGAAAGACATCAGTGCCGAGATGCTCGATCAAAGAACGAATGCCGTTATGGCCGCCGTGACTGCCCTTTTCACGCAAGCGCAGACGTCCAAAATCCAGTGCCACGTCGTCGTAGACCACAAGCACCTGTTCGGGCAACCATTTGTGGAAGCGCATGACTCTGGCAACACTGCGCCCGCTGAGATTCATGAAGGTGAGCGGCTTCATGAGCAATACTCCTTGGAATTTCGATTGGGAGATGGAGCATTCCCAGCGAGGTTGCAATTTCCACTGGGAGGCGGCATCTGATGCCAAGCGATCCAGAACCATGAAGCCGACGTTATGGCGCGTTTCCTCGTATTCGCGACCTGGATTTCCCAAGCCCACCACCATGCGTATCGCATTCACTTGCCTGCTTCCTGTTCCAGTTCATCATCATCATCCCACTCGATGTCTTTCTGCCAACGCTTTGATATCAGGGGACGAACCAGTCCATACAACAAGTAAATGCCGAATAAGAGCACTGGTGCTTCATAACGGAATTTGACCAGCAGAACGATGGCCAGCGCGATGGCCAACACAGACCAAATCGACCCTTTCGTGCGAAAATCGATTTTTTTGAAACTGGGATAACGAACTTTGCTCATCATGAGCAGAGAAATGCCGAACATGGCGGCAGCTAAGACAAATCTCCAAGCGCCCAGATCTTTGTCGTTTTCCTCGATATTGATGATGAGAATGGTGAGGGATGCGATAAAACCAGCTGCCATAGGGATCGGGATGCCAAGAAAATCACCCGAGTCACCAGGTTTTTTGGGCATCACAGCCAAGCAATTAAAACGGGCCAACCGCATAGCGCCGCATAACAAATACAACAGCGCAATCCCCCAACCTACGTTGTTGGGCAGAGGAAACAATACTGCCTTTGCCATCAACATCGCCGGCGCCATACCGAAAGACACAATGTCCGCGAGCGAATCGAACTCGCGGCCAAATGGAGAATCTTGCCCCGTGATGCGAGCCATGCGACCATCAAGGAGGTCAAAAATGCAAGAACCAAAAATCAGGAGGATCGCTGTTTCGTAGTATTTTTTGGCTTCTAGGAAATTGTAAGTACCGCTTTTGGATGCTTCCATTACCCCGTAAAACACCGATAAAACAGCAAGAAATCCACAACACAAATTTCCAGCTGTCATCAAATTCGGCAGCAGTGGGATTTTGAGTTCTTCATCGTGTTTCATCGTCGCGACAGAAAATGGCATATTTATTTGCAGAGAAACAGTGGAATTTTCCAATTTCACGTCTATGATGATCGCGCCCGCACATGACGATCACACCGGACACCACCATGGGTTTCATCATGGACCAAATACCAGGCGCGCGCCGTGCGCTCTTCGCGCGTTATCACCTAGGCGGCTGTCAGTCCTGTGGATTTTCCCCTAACGAAACATTGAAGGCCTTGTGCGCTCGCAATGGTGACATCGACACGGATGAAATGATTCAGCACTTGATCGCCGCCCACGAGCATGACAACTCGGTGTTGCTCACACCATCAGAAGCAAAGGACAGGCTCTCTGGTCCTACGCCGCCTATCCTTCTCGATTGCCGCACCCGTGAAGAGCATGATGCGGTCACGATCCCGCAGAGCAGGTTGTTGACTCAGGAATTGCAACAGCAATTGTTTTCCGAAAACCCGCAGCAGGAAATCATTCTTTTCGATCATCAAGGCAAACACGCGCTCGATACCTGCGCTTGGTTCCATGGCCACGGCATGAAGAACACCTACGTCATGCGCGGCGGCATTGATGCGTGGTCACTTGAAATCGATCCATCCCTCCCCCGCTACCAACTCGAAATACCAACATGAATCCCATCACCACCCAAGACCTCCATCAAGCACTCACATGGCGCTACGCAACCAAAGTGTTCGATGCCAGCAAAAAAATTGATCCAACGAAACTTGAAACTCTGCTTGAGTCCCTGCGCTTGAGCCCCTCATCGTTCGGCCTTCAACCATGGAAATTTTTCTTGATCGAAAACGCCGAGACGCGTCAACAACTGCGCGCTCAATCTTGGAATCAACCACAAGTTACAGATGCCTCTCATCTCGTTGTCTTGTGTGCGAAAGAGTCAGTCTCCACTGAGGACATTGATGAATGGATCAAGTGCCTAGCCATCACGCAGGGAACTCCGATCGATCAACTCGCGCCACTGCAGGGAATGATTCAACAGTTCACGGGTTCCATGTCAGCCGCTGACATGCAAAACTGGAACACTCGGCAGGTTTATCTCGCTCTGGGTCAATTGATGACATCGGCAGCGCTGTTGGGAATCGATACATGCCCACTGGAAGGCATCTCTGCTACAGCCTACGATCAAATACTGGGACTGGAAACATCGGGTTACCGCACGCGTGTGGCCTGTGCTCTGGGATACCGCAGCGATCAAGACAAATATGCAAGCGCTCCCAAGGCCCGTTTCCCCCTCGATCGAGTCGTGACTCGCTTGTGATGGAGGCCTTACGACAAAGTTGCCCATTTTTGTTGCGCTTACCTTGTCGTTCCCCTATCGCCTTGCTGTGAAAGTTCCATCCACAGAAGCGGTCTCGGCACGTGGCATTGCCTCAGCCCTGACCGCTTTCTTTTTATGGGGGATCCTGCCTTTGTATTGGAAAGCGCTGGGGGCATATCCATCATCCCTCATCATTGCTCACCGCACCATTTGGGCGCTGGTTGTCTTGTGGAGCATCCTACTCTGGCAGCGAAAAAGTCGGGAAACTCTGCGATATCTCACCAATCCGCGCATCGTCATCTGGCATGCGCTTTCTGGCCTGTTGCTCGGCGGCAATTGGTTGCTGTATGTTTGGTCCACTTTGCATGATCGCATCATCGAGGCCGCACTGGGATACTATCTCAATCCCTTCTTTAACATGTTGTTCGGTTATTGGTTGTTTGCCGAGCGTCAAAACCGACTCCAACAAATCTCGATCGGTATCGCACTCGCGGGTGTGGCGATTCAATTTCGTGGCAGCCATGGATTTCCTTGGATTGCGCTGGCATTAGCATTGAGCTTTTCTCTTTACGCCGTCGTCAGAAAACGATCACCTCTCGGATCCCTGCCGGGTCTGGGTCTAGAAACGCTTCTGCTCTCACCGCTTGCACTCGGATGGCTGAGCATAAGTTCCCCATCATTGCTGCAAACCTTGCACACGGCGAATGGCATGACGTGGTTGCTGATGAGCACAGGAATCGCGACGGCTGCCCCGCTGTTACTCTTCGGTCATGCCGCCCGCACCATTTCCCTCACCACTCTGGGAGTCTTACAATTTCTCGGTCCCACACTGCAGTTTCTCATCGGTTGGCTGATGTATCGAGAAACCATGAGCTTGGAACGAACCATCTCATTCTTTCTAATCTGGCTCGCCATCGCGTTGTATGGTTTTTCGATCAGACAAAGAACGCCAGATCTCGTTTCACAGTAAATCTCCCATCGGTGGAGAAAGCCTTCACCGAGGCTGCCATGCTGTGCAACGGGATTCCTCCTTCAGAAAATGAACTGAATGTGCGTGGCGTAGATCGGGCAACATTCGATGCACCATGGCAACAGAGTCACCATCAGCGGCATCATGCAGAGAACTGCCATGAACTGATTTTTGAACGATTTGTCGGGTTGACAGATTGGGGTCGATGGATTAATTTACGCCCGCCTCGATCAGGGCATTCTAACGATCATGAAACTCGCTACTTACATCGCTCTTGCCCTTGCGGCACCCGTTCTCGCCATGGCTGACGAAGCCGCAAAAGCCAAATTGATGGAAGCCGGCAAGGCCAGCTTCATGACATGCGCCGCTTGCCACGGAATGGACGGACAAGGTGTCGCTGCCGGTCCAAAAAAAATGGCTCCCTCCTTGTCTGGATCAAAGATTGTCAATGGTGATCCTTCGATTTTCGCTCTCGTTGTTCACAACGGCATCGCAAAGGAAGGCCAAGATTATCTCGGCATGATGGCGCCGCTCGGAGCAGCTCTGGATGATGAGAAACTCGCCTCCGTGATGACATATGTCCGCAACTCATTCAATAACACTGCATCTGTCGTCACAGCTGCGGATGTAAAAAAATACCGCGAGCAATACAAAGACATTGTCGGCCCCGTTACGCGCGCCAAGCTTGATGAACTTGCCAAAGCAGCGAAGAAATAAACGCGCCCACCTTGCCGCAATCATACGCCGCCGGGGTTTCCCTTGCGGCGTTTTTCTTGTCTTTTGCTTTCTTGACCCGAAGCACCGAAGCATTACCATGGTGGCATGAAGCGAAAATCATTTCCCGAGAAAAGTGCTACATCACTCGCAACAGCAAATGAATCGTGAATTTCGATGATTCGACTCAATCGATGCATCGTAAAATAGCAACCCATTGGCTCAGCCTTACATGAAACCGAATTCAGGACCCGATCACGACCTATGTCATACTTGCCATCACAGGGCGGTCGCGGCCTCATCTCGCGTCCGACTCCCCTTGAGATCGCGAGTGTGGAAAGGTCAGACAGGAGAATTTGCCGGTGCTGGCACGGGTTCATCACTCGATTTCCAAGACCATCGCCTCTACGTTCCCGGGGATGATCCACGCCATATCAACTGGCAAGCATACGCCCGCACGGGATCCTATTCGATGAAATTGTATCGTGAAGAAGTGAGACCTGTCGTTGACCTGATCCTCGATGTTTCTGGATCCATGTTCTTTGACCCTCAAAAATCCGAACGCGTCTGTGATCTGTTCTACCTGTGTGTCGAGTCCGCACACCGCTGCGGTGCATCCCTGCAAGTTCATCTCGTTAATGGTGATGCCACACGATACGTTCCCTACGAAGCCATCATCACCCACCAATGGCGCGAACTCATCGAGCCATGCCAGAGCAGCAACCCGAACCTTCCGCCTCACGTCCATCTCATCAGTCTTCGCGCCAATGCCATTCGAGTATTGATCTCCGATCTCTTATTCCCGGGAGAACCCGAGCCCGTCCTACGGCCCTTACAACAACGCCAAGGTTCTGGCATCCTGCTGGTCCCTTACCTACCAACGGAAATGAACCCGGAATGGAGCGGAAATTACGAAATGATCGATGCCGAAAGTTCCTCGCATCACCCGCATCGCATCGAGCCCAATACGTTAAAGCGCTACAAAGAATCCTACATTCAGCATTTTTCTCTCTGGAAACAGGCATCACTTCGGCAACAGGTGATCATGGCCCGCGTGCCGAGCGTCACCGAATTGCAGAAAGCACTGCATGCGGAAGCCCTCCTCGTTGGTGCTTTGGAGACCTGCTGAGAGACCCCAGTTCGATCGAATAAATCCTTGCATTCAAGGAAATACGCCTTTATGAGTGCGTCCGCTTTCCTCTGTATTTTCTCGCAATTTTATGATCAAATGGATTCTTCAAAAAATCGTTGGCAGCAAAAACCAACGGGAAATTCGCCGCATACGTCCGCTTGTGGCGCGCATCAACGAGATAGAAGAAGCCCTGCAGCGCGAGCCAGAGGAAAAACTGCGCGAACTCACGAATCAATGGCGCAGTCATCTCGCGCGTTACCACGAACTCCAAGCACCGCCAAAGCCCCAGCTCTATCGCATGGGTGATGAAGAATTGCTCCAGGTAGCGCGATCGATCGAGACCCGCTTCTCCCGTTTGCGCGATGAATTCCCCCAACTCCCCGCTCGCATTGAAGCCCACGCCGATTCGATCGAAGCAGCAAAAGAAGCCTTTCGTGAGATCGAGCCGTCATTCCGGGAGCGTCGTGCCAAGTATCTCGAGCAAATCCTCCCCGAGGCCTATGCCGTTGTCAAAAATGGCGCGCGCCGTATGTGCGGCAGGCAGATTTCCGTATGCGACCAGTTCCTGACCTGGGAAATGGTTCACTTCGATGTCCAGCTCATCGGAGGTATCGCCCTTCATCGCGGCATGATCGCAGAAATGCAAACTGGCGAAGGAAAAACCTTGGTGGCTACCTTACCCGTCTACCTCAATGCTCTCACCGGTCTGGGGGTTCATATCGTGACGGTCAACGATTACCTCGCGCGACGTGACTCAGAATGGATGGGGGCACTCTACAAGTTCCTCGGACTCACCGTCGGATGCATCCAGAACCAGATGTATTCCCAAGACCGTCTCGACCAATACCTTTGCGATATCACCTACGGTACAAACTCAGAATTTGGTTTTGACTACTTGCGTGACAATGGCATGGCGACGTCGAGCGATGAACAGGTGCAGCGCGTGCATTATCTCGCTGTCATCGATGAAGTGGACTCGATTCTCATCGATGAAGCACGCACTCCGCTGATCATTTCTGGTCCCGCCACCGTATCGTCTCATCAATACGACACCTACAAGCCGCTGATCGAGCGACTTGTCAAAAAACAGACCGAAATGTGCAACGATCTCGCCGCCGAAGCGAAAGCAAAGCTCGAGGCTGGCGACACGGAGGGAGCAGGTCAGGCCTTGTTCAAACTCAAACTCGGTCAACCACGAAATCGTCAGTTTATGCGACTGATGGAAGAACCGGAAAACCGCAGACTTCTCGAAAAAACCGAGCTTTCTTTCTATCAAGATGCACAAAAGCGCGAGTTGTTTGCGATCAAAGAAGAACTCTATTTCACCATCGACGAAAAAGCACATGATGCGGATTTGATGGAAATGGGGCGCAACTTTCTCTCTCCGAATGACCCAGAGGCATTTGTGCTCCCCGACCTAGGTCAGGCCTATGGCGAAATCGACGCCGATCTCACCCTCTCCAATGAGGAGCGCTTTGCTCGCAAAGAGGCCCTGCAAACGCGACTCGACCAGCAAGGCGAAAAAATGCACAACATTTCTCAATTGCTCAAAGCCTACTGCATCTACGAAAAAGATGTGCAATACGTTGTCTCAGATGGCAAAGTGGTGATTGTAGATGAAAATACGGGGCGTGAGATGCCCGGCCGTCGGTGGTCCGATGGTTTGCACCAAGCGGTAGAAGCCAAAGAAGGCTGTGTCATTGAGCGCGAGACTCAAACCTATGCCACGATTACCATCCAGAATTATTTCCGTCTCTATGAGAAACTGGCAGGGATGACGGGAACGGCGGAGACGGAAGCCGCGGAGTTTTCTGATATTTACAAACTCGACGTTCTGCCCATCCCGACCAACCAACAGAACAAGCGCATCGATCTCAATGACCAGGTTTTCAAAACACGCCGTGAAAAATTCAATGCGGTCGTGAAAAAAATCGAGGAAGCACACGCCAAAGGTCAACCCGTTTTGGTGGGAACCGCATCCGTGGAGGCATCGGAAACCCTCAGTCGCTTGCTGAAGCGCGAAAAAATCGATCACCAAGTTTTGAATGCGAAGTATCACCGACAAGAAGCGGAAATCATCACTCAGGCCGGTCAGCGGGGCGCGGTTACCGTATCCACTAACATGGCAGGTCGAGGAACGGATATCAAACTCGGCCCCGGAGTTGCAGAACTTGGCGGCCTTTTTGTGATCGGCACCGAGCGCCACGAATCGCGTCGCGTCGACCGCCAGTTGCGCGGACGTTGCGCGCGTCAGGGAGACCCAGGTCTTTCCCAAGCCTATCTTTCCTTTGAAGACGATCTGATGCGCAACTTTGCCGCAGCGGAGCGCATGACCCAAATGATGGAGCGTTTCGGCATGGAGGATGGAGAGGCTCTCGAGCACTCGTGGCTGAATCGTTCGGTAGAAACCGCTCAAAAACGAGTGGAACAGCGAAACTACATCTGGCGCAAGCGCGTTCTCGATTTCGATGATGTTATGAACAAACAGCGCGAGGTCGTTTACGGCTATCGAAACGAAGTGCTGTCCACCGAAACACCGCGCGATCTGGTAACCGAAATCATCGAAAAAGTGATCCCGTCCAACGTCATGGGATACTTTGAAGGTCGTGATGAAAGCTCGCCCGACCTGACGGAACTCTATCACTGGATTCAGGGGAATTTGCCCTTGCGGGTTCAGTTGCAGGAGATTCAAGATGCCAAAGACCCTGGCGCCATCACCACGTTGCTTGTCGACAAGGTCAAGGAGGCCTATGAAGCTCGCACGCTTACGCTGCCGCCGGAAATTCTGGAACAAGAGGAGAGACGTATGGTGCTCGCAGCCATCGATAAACAATGGCAAGCGCACCTCTACAATATGGATGCTCTCCGCGAAGGCGTCTATCTTCGTGCTCAAGGTCAGAAAGATCCTCTGGTCGAGTATAAAAACGAGGCCTACACTTTGTTCGTCGAGTTGATGGGCAACATCGAGCAGGAGGCGTTTCACAACCTTTTCCGCTCCGCTGCTGCCATCGAGGCCTTCATCCGCCAACTTCAGAGCAATCCTCACCAATTGCAGAGCGCCGAGAAAGAGGCTGGAATCACCAATGACAACATCGCTCAGTCAACAGGCGCCGCGATGCTTCCTTCTCCTGAGGGGGCTTCGATCAAGCTGAATTTGCCAAAACGCAAACCAAGTTTCGACATTGCCAATTCTGGCCGGAATGCCCCCTGCCCCTGTGGATCAGGCAAAAAATTCAAACAGTGCTGTGGAAAAGAGGAAGAGACTTCGGTCTGATCTATTTCTTTTTATCATCAGCGGTGTGTGATTTCTCTGAATTCACCACGCCCTTTTGGCCTATAAGTTTCCCTATCGAAATCTCATGCTTTCCATCCAAGGTCTTCGTGTCGAATACGGCGCGCGCGTGCTCTTCAATGATTTGTCTTTCACCGTGCAACCACGCGAACGCATTGCGTTTGCAGGACACAATGGTGCGGGGAAATCCACCCTCATGAAATGCGTTGCTGGTATCATACAACCCACCGCCGGCAAAGTCACCGCTCCGCGCGGACATCGCATCGGCTATCTGCCGCAAGAGGGCATTCACGTGAAGGGAATCACCCTGTGGGATGAGACTGAGTCCGCTTTTGCCGAGGCGATGGAAATCAAAAAGAAGATCGATGAACTGAGCGACTCTCTCGAACACCTTGACCCACGTTCGTCTCCCTTCAGTGAGTGCTTGGAAGAAATCGGCAATTTGGAATTGCAACTCGAGGCATTTGATCCCGGACGCATGAAACCAAAAATCCAATCCGTATTGCTGGGCTTGGGATTTGCTGAATCCGATTTTGATCGCGATTGCGGACACTTTTCTGGGGGCTGGCAGATGCGAATCGCCATGGCCAAGCTCTTCTTGCAGTCTCCCGAGGTATTGTTGCTCGATGAGCCTACCAATCACCTCGACATCGACTCACAGGCATGGGTGGAGAACTACTTGATCAACTACCCTGGTGCCATCTTGCTGATATCTCACGATCGCTCTCTGCTCGATACCTTATGCACACGCACCATCGCTTTCCACAAAGGGCGCGCTGAGGAATATGCTGGAAACTACTCCTACTACGAAAAAGAAAGCGTGGCTCGGAAAGAGAATTTATTGCGGCAATACGAGGCTCAGCGGAAGGAAATCGCAAAAACACAGGAGTTCATCGATCGCTTCCGTGCTTCAGCGAACAAGGCCACACTCGTGCAATCTCGCATCAAACAGTTGGCGAAAGTTGAACGCATCGTCATCGAGGCCGAAGATCCTGTCATGAACTTTCGTTTCCCCAAGCCACCTTCTTCCGGACATTCCGTGGCCTTATTGGAGAAATCGACGAAGCGCTACGGCAATCACACGGTTTTTGAAAACTTCGACTTTGAAATCGTCAAAGGAGAAAAATTCGCGATCGTCGGTCCCAACGGTGCGGGAAAATCGACATTCTGCCGGATGATCACGGGACAAGAAGAGCCTAGCAGCGGAATGTTTACGCTGGGCATGCGAGTGACCGTTTCCTATTTCTCGCAAAACCATGCCGATGAGCTGGATCCGAACAAAACCATTCTCGAAACAGTAGAAGAGACCGCTACGCGCGATGCCGCGCCCCACTGTCGCAATCTGTTAGGTTGTTTCCTATTTCGTGGCGACGACGTGTTCAAAAAAATCGGTGTATTGTCGGGCGGTGAACGATCCCGTGTGGCGTTAGTTCGCATGTTGGTGCAACCGGCGAACTTCCTGATTCTCGATGAGCCGACCAACCACTTGGACATGCAATCGCAGGATGTCTTGCAGCGTGCCCTCATCGACTATCCCGGCACCGTTCTGATTGTCTCGCACAATCGGAATTTCCTTGATCCACTCGTCAGCAAAACACTGGAATTCCGTCCTGGAGCCAGACCGACACTCTACCCGGGCAACATCAGCTACTACCTCGAGAAATCAGCCGCGGACCGAGTGCGGGAGGAGAAACTCAAAAACGCTCCTCGGCCCACCTCGCCCACCGTTCCCGTTTTGGCCAAACGGCAAATGGAAGTGAGCCCAGTGGCAGCATCCACAGGCAACCGCAAAGAGCAACGCAAGATGGAAGCTGAAATTCGCAATCAGCGCAACAAGGTGCTCAAGCCTCTTCAGGAGGAACTGGAAGGCACAGAGTTGAAAATCGCGGAACTGGAAAAAGCCCAAGCGCTGCTGACCCAGCATCTTTCTTCAGAAGAAGTCGCAAGCGACGCTGGCAAATTTCGTGAAACCTCTCACGCCCTGGAGAAAATCTCGCAATCTCTCGAGGTGGCCTTTAGCCGATGGGGCGAGATTACGGCAGCCATTGAAGCAGCGGAGGCTAAACTCCCTCAAATGCCTGCCGATTGAGAAGATCATTCTTGCAATGAATCCAGCCTGATGGATACCGACCTACCATGGGCGTCCAGCCCCTCGATGCGGGCAAATTCATCGGTGAAGGGCAGAGATTTCTTCACTGCAGATACATCCATTTTCACGATGCTCGTCCTGCGCTGAAACTGATCCGCGCGCAAACCAGAAAACGATCGCCCTGCCCCACCCGTCGGCAAGGTATGGCTCGGTCCTGCAAGAAAATCTCCTACCGCCACAGGAGACGCGTTGCCCACATAAATCGCACCCGCGGTTCGCACTTGGTCCAACCAATGCTTCTCGTCCTCGACAATCAGTGACAAATGCTCGGGAGCAAAATCATTCACCAAACGCATCCCTTCTTGCAGGGACTTCACGTGATACAAAAAGGTCCCCTTCTGAAGCACTTCATCGATGATGGAGGAACGGGAAAGCAAAGCGCTCTGGCGCTCTACCGCCTTGATGACTTTACTCAACAGCGCTTTGGAATCCGTGAGGAAACCCACCACGCTATCGCCCCCGTGCTCTGCTTGGGCGAGAATATCGGCCGCGATGCAATCGGCATTCCCACTACGATCTGCCAAAATGAGAATCTCACTGGGCCCTGGCAGGAGATCAATGGAGACTGCGCCCACCAACTGCCTTTTCGCTTCGACCACGAAGCGATTGCCCGGACCGAAAATCCGATCGACGGGATTCACCGAGGATGTGCCGAGCGCGAGAGCCGCCACTGCATGAGCCCCACCCACCTTCAATACTTCCGTCACGCCGGCTGCTTGCAATGCATAGAGCAGCGATGGATTGATCTTCCCCTCAGCACCAGCAGGCGTAGCGGCAATGATCTGGGGCACTCCCACCGCTTGGGCAAAACCAGCTGTCATGAGCGCAGTCGACACCAAGGGAGCTTTACCGCCGGGAACATAAACACCCACACGGTCAAAAGGAGTGAACCTTTCTCCGACCCATGCTCCTTGCGCGTTCTTATGGCTCCAATCCTTGCGTTCGCTCTTGCGAGCAAAGGCATGAATGTTGGCCAGTGTGGCTTTGATGGCGCGGCGTGTTTGATCACTCACCTGCTGGGCGGCTTGCGCGAACTCGGATGCTGAAACGAATAACTCATCTTTTGACAATGTGACTCCATCAAACTTTTCGGTAAAGGAAACCAATGCCTTATCGCCATGAACCGCTACTTCGCGGATGATCGATGCGACCGTATCGCGTAGCGCATCAGTAGGAACTGCACGGCGCTTCATTTTCTCGGCCGCCAGTGGAAACTCAGCATCTTTGTAACTCAAGATTTTCATCGCATTTGATCAATAATAGGGTCGTAACATCAGATAGCACACCGGTCCCGTGATGGCGACATACAACCACATGGGGAAGGTGATCTTGGACAACCGCCGGTGTCTCGTGCGCTGATCCGCCCAACCAGCAAGGTAAGTCAACAAAATCAGAGGGAAACTGGAAGCCGCAGCAGCAATATGAGTGACGAGAAGAAAAAAATACAAAGCACGAACACGGCCCACACCACCGAATCGGGTTTCCTCATGCGTGAAATGATAGACAACGTAGCAAAGCAGGAAGACTACGGAGAGAGTGACCGCCGCTGTCATGAATCTCTGGTGATTCACGAAGTCGCGGCGTTTGACAGCCAACAGCGCTATGATGAGAAACACGGCCACCAAAGAGTTGAGAACGGCGTGAACGGCAGGCAAAAAATCGAGCTCCACACCATCGGGCAAATCGATGCGAAATTCTGGCCGTCTCATCATACCCACCAATACCAGTACGAGTGCAGTGATCACCCACACTCCTATGCGTAGTTTTTTTTCAGTGGTTACAGAAAGATGCTTGATGGGATCACTCATGGTTTTGCGAGTTCTTGACGGATTTTTTGATACATATCGCTCTTCAGTGATTCATAGAGCTGCGGATCCGTCTTGCGGGCATCGGCCAATGGCCACTTACCCACAACTTCGAAATTCTTATTCACCAGAGCCAATCCCAAGTCATGCGCGAACTTGCCGTTGCTTTCAATGTCCGCAGGATCAGTCCTCGGCTTGATTTTGAAAAACTTCAAAGTGCCCTCCATGTATGCATGAGCCTTGGCGTTGTCAGAAGTCGTCAGAAACCACCAGTTTTTTGGATCGGCATTCAATGCACTTGCATAGTCTTTCAGCTTTTCCACATCGTCGGTCTCGGGATCGATGGAGACGCATGCGAGATGAAAGTCCTCGTTTTGACCGAACTCATTGAGCAATTCGCGCAACTCCTGGCCGTTGCGCATGGCGCAGTGAGGGCACACGGCGAAAAACTCACCCACCACCCATACCTTGCCTTTCAAGTCGGACAATTTGACCTTTTGCCCCGCCTGCTGAGTCGCTTCAAGATCGTTTGCGATGGCAAACATGCTCGATACCGTTTCTGCTCCGCGATTAACGATGTAGGGTTGTTCTCTCTCGATCAGACCACTGCGAACCCAGAAAGCGATCGCGAGAATCGCGGCGCACAACAGAGCCGTGCCCGAATAGATGGTGATGATCTTGGCATTTCTCGTCATGATAGTCAGGGGTTGATGGTTTCGTGGCGAAGGAGTTCAATCGTATCTTCTAACAGTTTCTGCATTTCCCTCACATTGCTGCGATCGGTGCCGGTCTTGATCCCCTTCGCATCCCAAGATGAGGCTTGTGCAAAATCAAAACCTGTCACGAATGGCGGACCACCGCGCCGCTGCGGCACAACGGCTTTGCGCAGCTTGAGATCACGATCCACGAGCACCAGTGAGGTATCGTAAATCCATTTCCCCTGATCTTGGTGAGCAAGCATTCCCAATTTGCATTTGTCTTTGAGATACTTGTGCAACACCTTAGGCTCGGTCGTTACCATCCACCACTGCGGCAGCTTGGCACCCAAGCGCGAGGCCGCAACTTGTAACTGTTCTGACGCCTGCTCGGGACTGCCTGGATCGATCACCATACTGATCAAGACGACGTCCTTTTGATCTTGATACTTCCGAGCCAATTCCTGCATCACGCGAACGGTCAAAGCGCATGTTTCCGGTTGTGACACGCTGATGGAGTGCAGAATCCATACTTTTCCCTGCAACTCCTCCAGGCCCACGCGAACTCCATCCTGACGCAATACCGGAAGATTGTATCGGAGTTCACCGACATAGGAGGGGCGACCTTCCTGATTGGCGTGACTTGCGTAGCGCTCGTATGCCATGAAAATCACAACACCACCAACGATCGCAAAAAACACCAAGATCCATGCTGTGCGACGCAGTTTTTTTTCATCGCGAGGCGCGGGTTCAAGTTTCTCGTGGTGAATCGGCATGAGCAGTCAGAAAATACGCAGATCGCTCCGCAACGCAAGCACACACAAGAAAAAATTTCTGCGTCTGATTGCCATACATTCGCATCATCAAATCGCGATGCGTTGATATCTTCTTGCCAAATTCATTCTGATTGACTATCTTTGTGCATGCCACCGACTGATCTCACTGCTGACCTTACCGCGATCATGAAGGAACGCATTCTCGTTCTGGACGGCGCCATGGGCACGACCATCCGAACATACGGGCTCAATGAAGAACAAGCTCGAGGCAAACGCTTTGCCGATAGCAAGAAAGACATTCTGAACAATGGTGACATTCTGACCCTGACGAATCCTGAAGTGATCGGAGACATCCACAAGAGATTTTACGAAGCGGGATCGGACATTGTGGAAACAAATAATTTTTCTGCGACTTCCATTTCGCAGTCCGAATTTTTCATCGATGACCCGCGCGAGCATGGCGGCCGCAAAGATCCAGAGTTTTTTCAGGGCGTGATTGAGAATCCCTTTCTTCGCGATCTGGCTTGGGAAATCAATGTCGAGTCCGCGCGACTCGCACGGCACTGGGCGGATCAGATCGGGAGCGACACCGGCGTGAAACGCTACGTGGCTGGAGCCATCGGCCCACTCACCGTTTCGCTAACCAATTCGCCCGATGCCAACGATCCGGGTTTCCGAGTGATTACATTCGATCAAGTCCTCACTGCTTACAAAGAACAAGTGCGTGCTCTTATCGAGGGCGGCTCGGACTTGCTGATGGTGGAGACAATTTTCGATTCCCTCAATGCCAAGGCGGCGCTGGTAGCGATCCAGGAAGTTTTTGAACAGGACGGAGTCAAAATGCCCATCATCGTCTCCGCCGCAGTAGGACGTGGCGGTGAAACCATGATCTCCGCACAAACGGCGGAAGCACTGTGGAACGCCGTAGCTCATGTCGAGCCTCTTGCCATCGGCCTAAACTGCTCGCTCGGACCCGACTTGATGAAACCTTTTCTCGAAGAGTTATCGAATGCCGCCACCACGCACATTTCCTGTTATCCGAACGCAGGCCTACCGAATCCGCTGACGCCCACGGGATTCGATATGACACCCGATGACATGAACCGTTGGCTGGCCGAATTTGCTAATGCTGGATTGCTCAACCTTGCAGGTGGCTGTTGCGGCAATACCCCCGAACACGTAGCTGCCATCGCCCAAGCCGTGCGCCATGCTGCGCCGCGCCCAGTTCCCACCCTTTCCTGATTCTGCTGTCATGAAATCAATCCCACGCCTCTTGCGTCTATCGGGCTCACAACCCTACAATCACACCCCGGATAAAAATTTCCTCATGATCGGCGAGCGCACCAACGTCGCCGGATCACCGCAATTTGCCAAGCTCATCCGTGCCGCGAAACTCGAGGAAGCCCTTGAAGTAGCTCGCCAACAAGTGGAAAACGGAGCCAATGTGATTGATATCTGCTTTGACGACGGACTCATCGACGGAAAAGCAATGATGGCTCGGTTTCTCGATCTCGTTCAGAGCGAACCCGATATCGCCAAAGTTCCTATCATGGTGGATTCTTCCAAATGGGAAATTCTTGAAGAGGGCCTCAAACACTTGCAAGGCAAGGGAATCGTCAACTCGATTTCGCTCAAAGAAGGCGAAGACACCTTCCGCACCCACGCCGCCCACGTCAAAAAATTCGGTGCCGCAGTGGTGGTCATGGCATTCGACGAAAAAGGTCAAGCTGCCACCTATGAAGACAAAATCCGCATTTGTGAACGAGCCTATCGGATCCTGGTCGATGAAGTGCATTTCCCCCCACAGGATATCATTTTTGATCCGAATATACTCACCGTCGCCACCGGCATCGAGGAACATAACAACTACGCGATTGACTTCATCAATGCGACGCGTTGGATTAAGGAAAACCTCGCATTCGCGCGGGTAAGCGGGGGTGTTTCCAACATTTCCTTTTCTTTCCGCGGTAACAATGTGGTGCGTGAGGCGATGCACTCCGTCTTCCTCTATCACGCCTGCAGAGCAGGGATGGACATGGGTATCGTCAATGCAGGCATGCTCGAGGTCTATGACCAAATCGCGCCAGAATTGTTAGAAAAGGTCGAGGATGTGATTCTCAATCGTCGGACCGATGCCACCGAACGTTTGCTCGATCTGGCCGAGTCCTACAAAAACGTCACAGGCAAAAAAATCGAAGAAGATTTGAGTTGGCGCAATGACTCGATCGAAAAACGGCTCGAATACGCTTTGCTCAAAGGAATCGACCGTTTCATCGAGGAAGATACCGAGGCCGCCAGGGTGAAATATGGCATACCTTTGAAAGTGATCGAAGGACCGCTGATGGATGGCATGGGTGTAGTGGGCGATCTTTTCGGAGCAGGAAAAATGTTTTTGCCGCAAGTGGTAAAATCGGCGCGCGTGATGAAAAAATCCGTCGCATGGCTGGAACCATTTATGGAGTTGGAAAAGGTTGCCAAAGCGGAAACAGCACGTTACCTCGCCGAACTCGAAACTGGCATCACTCCCAACCCCATCATCTTGCGCGAGGGTTTTTCCTACATTCCCCATCCCGATCTCAGCGATGAAGAGCGCCGCGTGGAATACGAATTTGCAGCCATGCTTGCAGGCAATCTCGCCACTACTGCCGCGCAATACGAGGCGAGGTTCGGTAGCATTCTCGCCCCTGACCGCGCACAGGAACTCTCACCGCTTTACAACGAATCGCGCGAATCGCGCCAAAAATGGAGCATTGCCACGCTCGAACCAGCGGGCGCTTTCATCGAATGGTTGTTCCATCAAAAAATCCAACTACTCCCCGCCGAGAGCCAAATTGTTTTCAATGTTGGTGGACAAGAGAGCAAAAAAACGACGGATACGGCAATGCATTCTTCCGAGAATGTGGCACTGACGATCGATGCATCTCACCAGAATTCCCACCGCTCACTCGCGCGCGTCCGTGACGCCATCGAGGCAGGACATGTAGTCCAAGCTCGCTACGTTTTCTACCCGTGGCAAAATGCTGTGGAAAACACGATACGTCGCGCCTGCGTGGAAGACGGACACATGGTTCCCCTCAAACATACGGCCAAGGAACATTTTCAAGCGCCACATGCATTTCTCGACATCTGTCAAAATCACCAGTCTCACCCGCGTTTCGTTTCCTCCGTCATCGACAACTCTGTGATCCCTCAACCTGTGATGCGCGACAACGATTGGCTGCGCAGTCAACTCTACCCGTCCATTGATTTCCTTCTCGAAAACGCTCGAAATTACGCCGCGACCGAACTTCAAAACCTCACGAACCGCATCGATGAAACCGTCCGCGAACTGTTGCTCGATGATGTCAGCGAGGAGAGAAAAAGCCGAGACCGTCAACGATCCGTCGATCGTATTTCTGCAACAAGCGGGCGAGGCGAAGGATCAACCATAGCCTCCGAGCAACCCAGCGCGCTAAGCTCCTCTTCTGCTGGAAAATTCCTCATCGCCACCGTCAAGGGCGACGTGCATGACATCGGCAAGAACATCGTCGGTGTCGTTCTCTCGTGCAACGGCTTCGAGGTCACGGATATGGGTGTGATGGTCTCCTGCGATAAAATTCTCGCCAAGGCTAGAGAAATCGGTGCTGACATCATCGGGCTCTCCGGTCTCATCACGCCATCTCTCGATGAAATGGTTCATGTCGCTAAGGAGATGGAAAAACTCGGCATGACTACGCCTCTACTCATCGGCGGAGCTACCACGTCCGCCGCGCATACCGCCATCAAAATTGCCCCCCACTATTCCGGTCCTGTGTTTCATGTGCTGGATGCCTCGCGCTCCGTTCCTGTGACCACTTCGCTGCTCTCCGCTGATCAACGTGAAACATTTGCTCGGAGCAATCGCGAAAAACAACAAGCGATCCGAATCGATTTCGACAAAGGCACTAACAAAAAACCCACCATTTCGTTAGAACAGGCGCGCGCAAACAAGTTCACCTGTGACTGGCAGAACTATCAACCCGCTGTGCCGGAATTTTTGGGCACTCGAGTGATCGAAAACCAGTCGTTGCGCGAACTGGCAAATTACATCGACTGGACTCCATTTTTCCACGCCTGGGAAATCCGCGGTGTGTGGCAACCCGACACGCAGACCCTGAAAACTCAGAATGCCGAGGGCGCAGCGGAGGCACAAAAACTCCATGCCGAAGCATTGACCTTGATCGAACGCATCATTTCAGAAAAACGCTTTACTGCGCGCGGCATATACGGCTTTTTCCCTGCCAATGCTGAAGGCGACGACATCATCGTCTGGACGGATGAACAACAGTCTCACGAGCGTTGTCGCCTGCATACTCTACGCCAGCAGCTTGAAAAAACCAGTGGCAAGCCCCATGTGGCATTGGCGGACTTTGTGAAACCCGTGGCGGATGCCTCGCGCCTCCAATCCTCAAAATCCCCCCAACCTGCCGACCACCAAGACCATCAAAATTCCTCTATTTTTTCTGAAAAGCGGTTGACCAGCGCCACGGATTACGTTGGCGGCTTTGTTCTCGGCATCCACGGGGCCGATGAATTCGCACGCGAACTGGAGGAGCAAAATGATCCTTACACTGCCATCATGGTAAAGGCGGTTGCGGACCGTTTCGCCGAAGCCTTTGCTGAATTGCTTCACCACCGAGCCCGTGTCGAATGGGGCTATGAAAGGCCTAACGAATTCAATCACAACGAGCTCATCAAAGAACTATATCGGGGGATACGTCCCGCGCCCGGTTACCCTGCTCAGCCGGACCACACGGAAAAACCCATCCTATTCGATCTTCTCGATGCGACAACCAAGACAGGGGTTAGCCTAACGGAATCGAACGCTATGCATCCCGCATCTGCCGTGAGCGGAATTTATTTCTCTCATCCTGAAAGCCATTACTTCGCCCTTAGTGAACTTCAGCGCGATCAAGTGGAGGACTATGCACGCCGAAAAAACATGACCTTGGAGGAGGCGGAACGTTGGCTCGGACCTTGGCTCGGATATTGATGCAAAAAACACTCCCCTCAGAGGTCGATCTATCCTATCCTTTCCGCCCGAAGGCGACGCCATGGACTACTCCGCACTCATCGAACAACGCCGACAACGATTCATCGAGCTTGAACATGCCATCGGTGATCCGGACTTGTTTGCCGATCCCAAACGTGCCACGGAAACTTTGCGTGAACACCGACGGTTGAAGGAAACCCTGCAAATCGCCCAGCGACTCGAAGAAGCAAAGCGCCAACTCGAGGAAAACATCGATCTCGCAAAAGGAGAAGATCCTGACTTGGCTGAAATGGCGGCCATGGAAATCCCTCTGCTAGAAGAAGAAATCCCGCGCCTGGGATCCGATTTGCAATACGCTCTATTGCCCGCCGATCCGAATGAAGACCGCGACGCACTTGTCGAGATCCGCGCTGGTGCCGGTGGCGATGAAGCATCCTTGTTTGCAGCTGAATTGCTTCGACTCTACCAACGATATGCGGAACGTCGTGGTTGGAAAACCGAACACCTCGAATCTTCGCCATCGGAGGTAGGTGGCTTCAAGGAAGTGATACTGCATATCAGTGGCGATGAGGTATTCCGCTTTCTCAAGTATGAATCCGGCGTTCATCGAGTCCAGAGAGTGCCGGAAACAGAGGCACAGGGACGAGTTCATACGTCCACCGTAACCGTAGCTGTTCTTCCCGAAGCAGAGGAAGTAGACGTTCAACTCAACCCGAACGACCTGCGCATTGAAGTGTGCCGTTCGGGAGGCGCAGGAGGTCAACACGTGAACCGCACCGAATCCGCGGTGCAGGTATTCCACTTGCCTACCGGGCTGTATGTGCGCTGTGAAGATGGTCGTTCTCAGGGGAAAAACAAAGAGAAAGCCCTACAAATCATGCGCACAAAGCTCTACGAAATGAAGCAGCGCGAGGCAGCTGATCAGTATTCGGAGCACCGCCGCTCGCTCATCGGTTCGGGAGATCGTTCGGAAAAAATCCGCACCTACAATTTCCCGCAATCACGCATTACCGATCACCGCATCGGCTACACCGCGCACAACTTGGCTGCCGTAATGGATGGTGATTTGTTTGATCTCACGGGAGCTTTACAAAAGGAAGAGATGGCCGAGCGGCTTGCCGAAGCGACACAGCACTAAAAATCACCTGCTCATTGATTCGATTTTCCGAAAGAAATTCGCGATATGTGCGTAGTGGTGGTTTGATGAAACCTGCTTTTTTGTGCTCATTTTCTCTGTACATTCTCGCCGTATCGGGATGGGCAAAGGAATTACCGAAAGGTCTGCTCGAAGCCAAATGCTTGGCTTGCCATCATCCGGAGAAGGATAAAGGCAAGCTCGATATGAGCACAAGGGCGAAAATGCTGGAAGGCGGCGATAGTGGTCCTTCGATCAACCTTGAGCGGCCCGATCAATCAGAGATTCTGCTTCGTGTGAAATTGCCGCACGACGATGATGACATCATGCCACCCGCCAAAAAAGGCAATCCGCTCACAGGTGAGGAAATCCAACAACTGGCTGACTGGATTCAAGGCGGCGCCACATGGCCTGATGGATTGGTTCTTCGACCCGCCGATCCCAAGGCCATGCCCGCCCATGATGCCCCCGTCGATCCCGCCATCCAGCGGATCGAAGCCTTTCCCAAGGCGGTCACCTTGGAAACCAAAAACGACTTTCACAAGATCATTGCCATCGCACATTTTGATGATGCCGCCACGCGCGATATCACACATCAGGCAAAGCTAACTCTCGCAGATGCGACCATCGCGCGGATTGAAGAAACCACTCTCACTCCCCTCAAGGACGGAACGACCGAATTGATCGTCGACTACCGCGGACAGCAGTGCAAAATTCCGATCACCGTCAAGCAAGCGGAAGTGACCCGCGAGGTTTCATTCCAACTCGATGTGATGCCTGTATTGACGTCGGCTGGTTGCAATGCGGGATCCTGCCACGGAGCGGCGAGTGGAAAAGATGGATTCCAACTTTCCCTCTATGGATTCGATCCTCACGGCGATCATTTCCGCATCACGAACCAATTGCCAGGGCGCAGGATCAATCTCGCCTTACCCGAGGATTCTCTCCTCATTACCAAAGCGGTGGGTGACGTCCCCCACACCGGTGGCAAACTTTTTGAAAAAGGAAGTAGCGCTCACAAAATCATGCTCGAATGGATCAGCAAGGGTGCCAAGATCGACGATGACAGCAAGATCCCTCACCCTGTTTCCATCACTCTCGAACCACCCGAACTCGTATTAAAAGGCGAATCGATTCGTGTCCCCTTCACGGTGCTGGCCCAGTATTCGGACGGCACTGACCGAGACGTGACAACCCTTTCGTCTTTCTCCACATCGAACGACAATTCAGCTACCATCGATTATCATAAAGGTGTAACCACTTCAAAAAACCGCGGCGAAGCTTTTCTGTTAGCTCGCTTTCACACTTTCACCGAAGGGTCGCAAGCCATCGTCATTCCCGAAAAAACCGATTATGTGAAACCAGAGGTGCCACGTCTCAATTATATCGATGAGGCCGTTTTTTCCAAGCTCCACAAGCTCCGAATCATTCCGTCGGATATTTGCACGGACGTGGAATTCCTACGCCGCGCCCACCTTGACATTGTCGGTGGGCTGCCCACCGTAGAAGAACGCGCCGCTTTTCTGACCGATGCACGACCGAATAAACGAGAAATTCTGGTCGACTCTCTCATCGCACGCAAAGACTTCTCAGAACTGTGGACCATGAAATGGGCGGAGTTGTTGCAAATCCGCACCTTCAATGACGGGCCCAAGCAGGTGAGCTACAAAGCCGCGCTGAATTATTACAACTGGTTGCGCGACCGCATCTCCGCCAACACGCCCTTCAACCTCATCATCAAGGAATTGTTAGGCTCAGAAGGTGGCACGTTTTCCACACCGGCCACGAATTTTTTCCAGATCGAGCAAGATGTGCTCAAGCTCACAGAAAACATCGCACAGGTTTTCATGGGAACCCGCATCCAGTGCGCTCAGTGTCACAACCACCCCTTCGATCGCTGGACCATGGAGGATTATTACGGATTCGCCTCATTCTTTGCCCAAGTGAAGCGCAAGAATGCCGAGGATCCGCGTGAGCGCATCGTCTTCGATGCCGATGGCGAAGTTCCGCATCTATTGACAAAAAAACCAGTGCCGCCGAAATTTCTTGGAGGTGCCTCTCCCGATCTAAACAAACAAACACGTCGTCAGGCAGTAGCCGATTGGTTGTCCGCACCAGACAACCCATGGTTCGCACGCAACGTCGCCAACATCACGTGGTCGCACTTTTTCGGCATCGGCATTGTCAATCCGGTCGATGACATGCGCATTTCCAATCCCGCCTCAAATCCCGAACTGCTCGATGCCCTTTCGGCAAAATTTGCCAGCTATAACTTCGACATGAAAAAACTCGTGCGCGACATCTGCACGTCTCGCACCTATCAGCTTTCCTCGAAAACCAATTCAACCAACGCGACGGATGACAGGAATTTCTCTCACTCACTGATTCGCCGCATCCGCGCCGAGGTGCTCTTGGATTCCATTTCTCAGGTCACCGCAACACCTAACAAGTTCAAAGGCCTGCCACTGGGCGCACGTGCGGTGCAAATCGCGGATGGCAATACGTCGAACTTCTTCCTAACCACTTTTGGTCGCGCCAGTCGTGCGACCGTTTGCTCCTGCGAAGTCAAGCTCGAGCCGAACCTTTCCCAAGCGCTGCATTTGCTCAATGGCGACAACACAAACAATCGCATCCTTCAAGGCAAAGTGCTAGGGCCCATGCTAGAACAGAAGAAATCGAATGAGGAAATCATCCAGCAACTTTTCCTTAGTACTGTTTGCCGCCCTCCGACTGAAGGAGAAATGAAAACTCTTTGCGAGGAGTTGCAGAATACGAATTCGCCTGCGCACCGACGTGAAGTTCTGAATGACATTTTCTGGGCGATTCTCAATTCCAAGGAATTCATTTTCAATCACTAATTCCCTACCGACGCCGCGAATGCGCGGAGCAGTCGATCCAGCCAAGCACTCATCATTCCATGAAATCCATTTATCAGATCAGTCTCCCCTGTCTCATGTTGGGCATTGCCATATGCGCCAATCCCACAACCCAACCGTGGAGCAAGCAGATGATTCGCAAGGATTTTGTGACTGAAGGCATTGCTGTGGCGGATGTTACCGGAGACAATGTTCCCGATATCGTAGCAGGTCATCTGATCCATGAGGGTCCCGATTTCGGCAAATCCATGGCATTCCGACCCGGACAAATCTATCCGATAGCCGAGTATGCGAAAAACTCCTTCCTTACCTTCACATCCGACGTCAACCATGATCAGCAACGGGATATCATCATGGTAGGCTGGCCGGGCAAGGAGATCACTCTGTATCTTCACCCTGGCAAGATCGGTGAGGAGTGGAAAAGCCATGTCATCATCAAAGAAGCTGCTACGGAGAGCCCCGTCTGGATCGATCTCACTGGTGATGGCAAGGAAGAAATTGTCTGCATGAAACAAGGGTGTTTTGGCTACTACACAGCGGACTGGAGCGATGCAACCAAGCCGTGGACATGGAATGCCGTATCCGAAAAACGGACAAACACTCCCTATCAACATGGATTGGGAGCGGGAGACTTGAATGGCGACGGAAAAAACGACATCATCGAAAAAGACGGATGGTTTGAGCAACCTGATTCGTTGAGCGAAAAATGGAAATGGCATGCACTATCCAAAAAATGCAAAGGTGGCTCACAGATGCTGGTGCATGACTTCGACACAGACGGTGACAACGACATTGTCACGAGTCTAGATGGCCATGGTTACGGTCTCGGCTGGTACGAAAACCTCGGAAAAAAACAAAACGACGAGATGATCTATCATGAAATCTTACCTGAGGATCCAAAGCAACAAGGCGTTGATGGCCTGCAGTTCAGCCAGTTGCACGCGCTCGCGCTTTGTGACTTTGACAAGGACGGACGCATGGACTTTGTCACAGGCAAGCGCTACTGGGCCCATGGTGAGAAAGATCCAGGATCGCTCGATCCCGCACTCACTGTCATTTTCTTCAATCGTGCAAAAGGAAATTCCGTGCAGTGGACGAGTCAGGTCATTGAACAGGACGGCGGTGTTGGCTGTGATGTGATCGCCACCGATATCAACCGTGATGGCAAACCCGATGTCGCTGTGGGCAGCAAAAAAGGCATTTTTATCCTGAAGCAATAAAAGAATTCCTACCCCGCTAGCAAGGAATGAAGCGTGTGTCCAATCACGCGCTGAGGCAGGATGGGCACCCTCGTGCGGTGCTGTGCGTTCCATCAGCTCAACCCTTCCGTGCAAGTTTCTACCCGGTGAGTTCGTAGACGAAGTTTGATGAAACGCATAACTTCTCTGACTCTTACCGCGTTCATGATCTCGTTCATGTCAACCGATTGCACGAGTGCCGCTGATTTCACGGCAGATGTGGTCGTTTACGGAGATGCATCGGGCGGTGTGACGGCAGCCATTCAAGCGACACGCATGGGCAAAACGGCGCTACTGGTCTCTCCCTACGGCCATCTGGGGGGAATGACTAGCAGTGGCCTTGGTTGGAGCGACATCGGAAACGACGCAATCCTAGGTGGCATCTCGCGCGAATTCTATCAGAGAATCTATCATTACTATCAAAAGCCCGATGCATGGAAATGGGAAGATGCATCGAGCTTTGCCAATAAGGGACAGGGAGTGCCCGCCCTGAATAAAAAAACTCAACTGGCTTCAACCTTCGAACCCAAAGTGGCTGAGGCCGTGTTCGATTCGATGGCGCGAACGGCGGGCTTCCGCATTCTCCAAGGTCGTCTGGATCTCACCCAGGGAGTGGTCAAGGAAGGCAAGCGAATCAAAACCATTCGCCTGGAAAACGGCACTGAGATTAGCGGGAAGATGTTCATCGATGCGTCCTACGAGGGCGATCTCCTACCGCTGGCTGGAGTATCCTTCATGGTTGGTCGCGAGGCGAATGCTGCATTTAGCGAGACAGCAAATGGCAATGCGGGTGTAGCAGCCAAAAACCAACTGCCCAACGGCATCGATCCTTATATCGTAAAAAACGACGCTTCTAGTGGTCGATTGCCCGGGCTTCAAGGAGTCATAGGCGGAGAAAAAGGATCTGCCGATTCACGCCTTCAAGCATACTGCTACCGCATGTGCCTCACCCATCATCCTGACAACCGTTTGAAGATCGAAAAACCCAAGGACTATGATGAAACCTCCTACGAGATTCTTTTTCGCGCGATCGAAGTAGGGCAAAAGAACAACTTTTTCAAACTGTCTCCCTTGCCAAACAGAAAGACCGATAGCAACAACGAGGGTGGAATCTCCACAGACTTCATCGGACAAAATTACGGTGACGGATGGAACTGGACCACGTTGGGGCATGGGGATCGCGAGAAGCTCGCCGCAAAGCACCGCGACTGGCAACTCGGCCTGATCTGGACTTTGCAAAATCACCCACGTGTGCCCCAGAAGATTCGAGAATTTTACCAACCATGGGGACTACCCAAAGACGAGTTCGTGGATCATGGGCACTGGCCCTACCAGTTGTATGTTCGCGAGGCGCGCCGAATGAAATCGGACTTTGTCATGACGGAGGCACACTGCAAAAAATTGACCCCGATCGACGACCCTGTCGGCTTGGGAGCCTACTCACTGGATTCGCACAATACGCAACGCGTCGTGCATGATGGTATGGTGAAGAACGAGGGTGACATTCAGGTGAGTCTCAGCGGCAAACCGTATGGCATTTCTTATCGTGCGCTGATTCCAAAATCCACGGAATGCGAAAACCTGCTTGTTCCCTGGGCTCTTTCTTCCACCCACATCGCCTTCGGCTCGATCCGAATGGAACCAGTCTTTATGATCCTGGGACAGAGCGCGGCCACCGCCGCCTCGATAGCCATTGAACAACAACAGAGCGTTCAGGAAGTGGAATACGCCAAACTCCGAGCGCGCTTGCTAGCCGATGGACAGATTCTTACTTTCCCCTGAAGGCAAATCGATATCGCGTTATCGGCATTTCTCGGATCATACGCAGAGGATCGTGGTTGAGACGACAATATCCATGGAGCATCCATGATGGATCAACGCGTTCAATGTGAAAACTTGCCAACCTAGTGGATAACGATACGATCGATCAGTGACAATCCACGCCAACACTTGACCTTCCTGACCACTCATCCATCTTGCCCGTTCATATCGACAAACACAACTGACTAAGACCATGTATTTTCTCCGCACTCTGATCCTTCTTCTTTTCTGTTGTCTCACCCATGCGGCAGAAAAACCGAACGTTGTACTCATTCTGGGCGATGATCAGGCATGGTCGGACTATGGCTGCATGGGACACCCGGAAATCAAAACTCCCCATCTTGATCGTTTAGCCGAACGCAGCATGGTTTTTTCGAGAGCATATGTCGCCTCGCCGCTATGTCGTCCATCTCTGGCATCGATGCTGACGGGCAAGTATGCGAAACAACACGGTGTTACCGGCAATGACGTAGATGGCAACCGCAATCGCGAGAAACGAGATCTGCCTGTGCGGGAAAAGTTTCACCAGCTTCCCAATTTCGTTCGCATGCTGACCACCAATGGCTATCTTGCCCATCAATCGGGGAAATGGTGGGAGGGCAGCCACATGGATGGAGGCTTTACCCATGGCATGATGCCCCGCCCCTCTCGCCATGGCAATGCAGAGAGTCTCGAGATCGGCCGAAATGGACTGAAACCCGTTACGGATTTCATCGATGATGCCACCGCTCAGAAAAAACCGTTCTTTGTTTGGTATGCGCCCTTTCTTCCTCACACTCCCCACACTCCGCCAGAACGATTGCTCAAAAAATACCAACGAGAGAGTCGGTCAGAAGATGTCGCAAAATACTATGCCATGTGCGAATGGTTTGATGAAACTTGTGGTGATCTGATCAATCATTTGGAAAAAACGAATCAATCGAAAAATACGATTGTATTGTTTCTTTGCGATAATGGCTGGGCCGCAGCTAGCACGAATCAGGATGACCCGCATCAGAAGCAATGGAATCAATACGCTCTGCGTTCCAAAGGATCTCCTTATGAAAATGGCATTCGCAGCCCCATCTTCATCTCATGGCCCGGCACGATTGCGCCGGCGCGATGCAGCGATTTCGCCCAATCCATCGATCTTTTTCCTACCCTTGCAGCATTGACTGGTCTCAAGGCACCAAACGGTCTTCCTGGCATCAATCTACTCGATGAACAGGCAAGGAAAAACCGCAAGACCGTATTTGGTGAAACACATTCCATCCACAACATGACGCCTGGCGATCCCGATGACACTTTGCAATACCTGTGGTGTGTGGAGGACGAGTGGAAACTGATCATTCGAAAAAACGGCAAGGACACGACGCAATACAAAGACGTCCATCTTTGGGACAAAGCTCCCTTACATTTGTATCGCATCAAGGATGATCCTCGTGAAACAACGGAACTGGCCGACAAACATCCGGATATCGTAGAAGGACTGCGGAAAAAAATCGACGCGTGGCATCAAAGTCTGCGCTGATCGAAACTTCCGGTATCCCTTGACACAAAGGGCTTCGGTCAGTGAAATAAAAAACATGATAGGGCGTTGGTTAAGCATTCTGTTCGCTTCGATGACTTGGCTTTCTTCGACAGAAAAACCCAATATTCTGATCATTTTTGCCGATGACATCGGCTACGAAGTTCTCAACTGCTACGGTGGTATTGATTTCGATACACCGCATTTGAACCGCATGGCAAAAGAAGGTATGCGCTTCTCGCGCGCCCATACCAGCCCCGTATGTACGCCATCACGAGTGAGTTTCCACACGGGACTGTATGTTCCACGTCACGGTCATGTCAACGTGCTGCCCGTTCACCTCGGCACGAATCAGAAGGTCGACTTCCAACGATTTCCTACCTTCGCCCAACACATTCGAGCCAATGGATATGCTACCAGCGTGACGGGAAAATGGCAATTAGCCACTCTGGCGAAACATCCAGATCACATTCGGCAGGCAGGATTTGACTCATGGTGCGTATGGCAAATCTGGAACAACGGGCAGAAGACGGATCGCCACTGGAATCCACATTTCAATCTGAACGGTAGCATTCGTGACGACATCGCAGATCGCTTCGGACCCGATGTTCTCGCGGATTATGCCATTGACCGGATGAGAGAGTCCCAAAAAACTGGTAAACCCTTTCTCATTCTTCACAATGAATTGCTGCCTCACTGGCCGGTTGTCGAAACGCCAGATGATCGACGACTCAAGCGGCCCGCAAATCTTCGGCACTTTGTGCAATACATGGACAAACTCGTCGGTCGTTTGCTAGCAGAAGTCGAAAATCTGGGAATTCGTGAGAACACCTACGTCATCTTCATGGGGGACAACGGCACTTGGGAAGAAGACTTTGTCAACCCGAAGGCGGGAGAGTCCGGCGAAAGACCTCACACACGCCACACCACAGCAGGGCCCGTGAATGGAGGGAAAAATATGCTTGTCGATGGAGGCACCCACGTACCACTGATGGTATGGGGACCTAAGTCCGTAGCTGGAGGCAAGGTTTGCAATGATCTTGTCGACGTCGTCGATGTATTTCCGACACTCTGCGAACTCACCTGCACGCCTCTACCCGGATCGATTGACGGGCGCAGCATTGCTGCGCAAATGCATGGCAAGGCCGGCATACCACGCGATTGGGTTCATAGTGCTCTCAGTGAAAAATGGGGGGGTGAAACATTGTTCGATGGCGAGTTCCGACTCTACCGGAAAAGTGGCATTCTCATCGATGCCCGGCATCTTCCCGCAGAAAAACCTGCCGATGCGAACGACCCCATCGCCCGAACTGCAAAAGCGAAACTCGAAGCTGTATTTGAAACCCTACATCGCCACGGGCCACGTCCGCCCAAGCCTTTTGCCTCCGCTCCGGTAGGACCATAATCCTTACACGCCCCCCCCATCGCTTTCACAGGGGATTCGCGGCTTTGCTCTCGTCTGCTCACAATCCTCCTTTGCAGGATGTGATCACGAACGTGCGCCACATACCGACAGTTACCGCCAAGAATTCAAATCCATGAAAATGGGCATCGTGCCCTGAGCAAAGGAATCCAAAGGCGCATCTTGCATGCGGCCGAAATCCCGTGCAGTCAAGTGATGGAATTCCTTGAACTGAGCATGACTCGGGGCCATTGAGCGGAACACCAGTGGCAATCAAACATCAGGTGGCGTATCCAATGTCACCCAACTGCGGCATCCGCCGTAGCGGGCTTCGTACGGAAACGTCCATGTTTTCGCTAGCGGGACCACCTTGACTTTCGCCACATGAATGCTGCCCGTGACCATCCCTTTGCCCTGCCAATCAAAGCGGTCGCGTACCGTTTTTTCCGTGTAAATGTGCTGATCCTGCATGTCCATGACTTGCTGCCAATCAGTCAAAGTATGCGCCCACAATACTTCCGCTCGATGCGTAATGCTGATCGGGTCTCCCAATTGCCACTCCGGCATCGGTTCTGTCGGAATGGCAATCCGTATTTGCTCGGATGTCGCATGGAAACGAGTTGGGAAAAGAAAAAACCTCTCGTGAGCAAAGGAAAACCCCTCGCGCCCTTCATGGATGCCACCTTTGCGGAGAATGACCGACTGTCTGCCATCGGCCAACGCTTCGCACACCACCTGCCATTCCTTAAATCCCACCGTCGTTTCCATGGCTGCGTGCATAGCCACGACTTGGAGGAAGATCAAGGCGATTGTCGTAAATCAGATCCATTCCAAGGCATCGGCGATGATCCAAACACACATCACCACACCGACCACCAATTTGACGACCATTCCAGCCACAGTTCCGAGCACGCTGCCAACGCCCGAAACCAATGCCGGTTTGTTCTCTTTTTTGGCAAAAATTTTCTCGAACAACAAGGCACCAATCAGGGGGCCGAGAATCAATCCGAAGGGAAAAAAGAACATACCAATGATCCCTCCCAGCAAAGCGCCCCATGCTCCCCACTTGCTGCCGCCAAACCATTTCGTTCCTGCGGCTCCGCTGAGGAACTCAAATACTTGTGCGATCACCAATAACGCCACAAGGACTACAAACGACCACCACTGAAGACCCGAGGACTCGCCCAGAGCCGCGCGATGAACGACCGCCGCCCCAAGCAAAATCACATGACCGGGCAGTATGGGAACAATGCATCCTATGAGACCGATGACCAACAGGCAGACAGTGACAGACCATACCATCAAAGGTCCATTTGGATGCGCCGATAAGTCCGCCAAAAGGGCCATCGCGGGAATTTCACTGCCGTCTATCATTCTCTGTTTCTAGGCGATCGGTGCAACGGGGTCAAGCGAACCGGAAAAAATTCACAAAAAGGAACAAACAAAAATTCGTATTTGCGTCATTTCTAAAATAGGGGTATATTCCACACACCCTTAGGGCAACCACATACAACAACACGACAAACATATGAAAAAACTAGCATGGACCACACTCGGACTGTTCGCTTTCGCAGGCTTTGCCTTCGCAGGTGATTGCAAAAAGTGCAAAAAAGAAGGCGAAGAAGCCAAAGAAGAAACCGTAGCCCATTGTGGCAAGTGCGATAAGAAGCACGACGAGGAGAAAAAAGAAGAGAAGAAAGAAGGCACCCTTGCTGACAAGTGCAAGAAAGAGTGCAAAGACGGCGAAGAAGCCAAAGAAGAAACCATCGCTGGTGACTGCAAGAAGTGCAAGAAAGACGGCGAGGAAGCAAAAGAAGAAACCATCGCTGACTGCAAAAAGTGCAAAAAAGATGGTGAAGAGAAAAAAGAGGAAACTCTCGCTTAATTCTTCGATTTCATTTTTGACCAAAGCTGCCAGTGTTTACGCTGGCAGCTTTTTTTATTCAAACTCGGGTCTTAGAGTCATCCATGCACGCCCCAGAATGATGTCAGCGCGGATCAGAAATGCCGAGATAGAGGCGAGCTTCCTTCGCCATATGTGTAGCGATTTCCGCCAAGATCCGACTCTCCTTGCGCTTGCCTTTGACCCCGACATCGATCGTAGGCAAGATCTCCTGAGACATCGGATGGCGGAATTCACCCACACGAATAAAAATCGATGATTTGAGTCGTTCCAGCGCCTGTTGATCACCAGAAACATTCCAGCGATTTCTCAATGACAGCTCAGCAACAAACTTTTTCAACGATGTTTCTTTGAGGAGATGATCCTCGATCTGTTGTTGTAACCTCTGACGCTCTCCCTGCGTGGATGAAGGGTTCAGCGGCATGGGCACCCATTGCTGGTCCGGACGATTTTGTTTCATCCACGCATATCCTCCCGCTGACGCCACCAGAAGAACCAAGGCAGACACCAATCCTAGCAAAATCGAACGTTGCATGAGATGAGATATTATCGCATCACGTTCCCACGCCAAGCACAAATTGCCCACATGAAATTTCCCCGCAGCACCGCACGCATCCATACACTCGCTAACGGCTTGACCGTGATTCTCGACCCTCACCACGACCACCCCGTCGTAAGCACACAACTGTTTGTTGCCACCGGCTCGATTCATGAGGATCATTTGTTAGGGAGCGGTCTCTCGCATTTTCTGGAACATATGGTTTTCAAGGGCACGGAGAACTTCAGCAGTGAAAGCTTGGCCTCTGTAGTTCAGGCGGCTGGAGGGCACTGGAATGCATACACCAGCTTCGATCGAACGGTCTATTACATCGACGGGCCATCCTCCGGTGTCGAAACATTCTTGCGCGTTCTTACCGATATGGTCTTTCGTCCCACCTTGCCGGAAACCGAATTTTCGTTAGAGAAAGACGTGATCCGGCGTGAGATCGACATGGGTCAAGACGATCCGCAGCACGCCAGTATGCGATTGCTTCTGGAGACGGCATTCCGGGAAGATCCGCGCCGACAGCCCGTCATCGGGCATCGATCACTGTTTGATACCATCAAGCACGATGACTTGATCGGTTATCATCGCAAACGCTACACACCTGATCGGACGTTTTTGGTGGTATCGGGAGATTTTGACACGAACGTGCTACTGCCACTGATCGAGGAATTGACGGCGCATCTCGTCCGTGGTCATGCCTGCGAACCATTCATCGCTCGTGATGCGCCGCAATGCAGTCTACAACGCGCGGAAAACACTTTTGCCATCCCTCATACCAAGTTGGTGATGGCATGGAAAATCCCCTCCTCAGGTCATCCTGACATGCCCGCCTATGAGATGCTATCCATGATGCTAGGGGCTGGACAGTCGTCCCATCTTTATCGGGAGCTACGCGAAAACCGCGAGATTGTCTATGAGATCGGGGCTTTCACATGGAGCAATCCCATGAGCGAGGGTTTACTGGGAGTTGCGGCAGAGTGTCCTCCAGAAAACCGCGAGAGTGTGGTTGCCGCCATCTGGGAGGAAATCACTCAGTATCAAAAACAGGATTTCTCGGAGGCCTTGGCACGCGCCAAACGACAAACAATGGTTTCACAATTCCGCACTCTTACCTCCGCTTCAGGGCGTGCAACGGATCTTGCGTCCAACTGGCATGAAGCCCGCGATCTGCATTACACCAGTCGTTTTCTCGAAGCATTGGAGAAAGTCACCACCGACGACATCCGTCGATGCTGTGCGTCGTTGGTGGAGCGAAACCTGACGGTCACTCTGCTCAATCCGGAGGAAATGACAATCGAGGAAAGCCTGAATATCGCGTCAAGCCCATCATCGGAAGTGCGAACTGTGCTGTTATCGAACGGACTGGAAGTGGCGATGTTTCCCAACCAACGTCTCCCTCTCATCAGCATTCAAACCGCGATTCGCGGCGGACTTTCGACCGTCATACCGGACCAGGCTGGCATTGTGCCACTGCTCGCTGCCACTCTGGATGAAGGCACCGATACGCGAAATGGTTGGGACATCGCTTCGACTCTGGAGGGTCTTGGGGCCTCATTGAGCGCTTCTGCTGGCAATAACACGATGATTGTGAGCGCCAGCGGACTGGCGGAAGATCGCGAGACGCTCATCGAAATTCTGGCAGACGTTATGCTCCACCCCTCCTTTCCCGAGGACTCGCTCAAACGCAACCAGCAATCGCAACTCAACTCGTTACTCGAGTCACTCGAGGATCCGCTTAGCATCGCTCTGCAACACTTGCGCGAGCTTTTATTCGGACCTCAAACCTACGGACTGCCCTCTCAAGGAACTGTGGAATCTTTGCCCAAGCTCGGACGGGCGGACCTGCTTGCCTACCATCAAACCCATTTTACCGCCCGCAATAGCAAAATGGCGATCGCCGGAGATTTTGACCCCGAAGATATGATCGCATTGCTGGAAAAACATCTGTCCGCCATGACACCTGGATCGGCGATTTCCCTGCCATCCACTCAGTTGCAACAAAATCGAACGAAAGAAGTAAGCCGCAACAAAAAACAGGCGGTGTTGGCCATCGGGTATCCAGGAATTTCGGCAACGGATGACAGGCGTTTTGCCTCGATGATGCTGATGGAATACTGCTCCGACATGGCTGGTCCTCTGTTCACCCGCATTCGAGAAGAACTCGGACTTGCTTATCAAGTGGGAGCTTTTGGCTTTCATGGTCACGATACCGGCATGATGGCTTTTTACCTGTCAACATCGGCTGAGCAACTGGTTCTCGCGCATCAAGAACTGCAACAACAAATTCAAAAGATTGCCGAACAAGGCATCCCTGAGGAGGTCTTTGAAAATGTGAGGGCGACGGTGCTATCGGCGATGGTCATGCGCCAGCAAAGCCTCGGATCCACGGCGCGCCAGGCAGCGGTGGACCTTCTTTTCGGACAGCCAGCTACCCATCACCGTGAAATGCACCGCAAAATCGAAGCTCTGCAACCACAAGAAGTGCGAGAACTGGCTCACTCCCTCTTGCGCGACGATCACGCGGTGGTCTCCATCGTGCGCCCGGAAGAACCTCCCCAAATACTTGACTGATCGTCTCGCATCGTCGTAGCATCCGCCATGGGTCGCATGTCCGATGCAAGACAACGATTGATTGAAGCCATGAGCCAACTGATTTGGCTGGGTTCCTATGGCAGCACCAGTGTGGATCAGATTTGCGAGCGCGCCGAAGTAAAAAAGGGCAGCTTCTATCATTTCTTCTCCTCCAAGACGGAGCTTGCGCTGGCCGTGGTTACCGAGGCATCGCGGGAGGTTTTCAGCACACTCGATCACATCTATTCTCCGACGGTAGCTCCGCTCGAACGCATCCGTAACGAAGCACGATGGGGATACCAATATCAAAAGGAAATTCGCGAAAAATTCGGCAGAGTGCTCGGTTGTCCACTGTTTTCGCTGGGTGCGGAAATCGGCACGCGCGAAGAAAGTCTCGCCATCAAAATCAAGGAAATCCTCGACAAACATCTGCGCTACTACGAATCCGCTTTGCTGGATGCCCAGCATCAGCAATTGATCGCTTCCGTCTCTTTGATCAAAGCTCTAGGTGGTGGCTGGAATCAAAAAATGCCTACTGTCGTTCCCAGACTCAAGAGCGATAAGGATTCCCAAACAGAAAAAGCAACCGCACCTAAGAAAAGCTTCCTCAAGCGCTTGTTTGGAAAGAACTGATGGCGCCTGCACGCATGCACATCCTCCCTGCATCGGAGCGGAGTGGACGTCGGTTGTCGTTAGACTCATGGAGCGAACCGAGGCATCGCCGAAGATGAGAAGAATCAGGGTGGAAATACCGCGAAAACGTGGCATTCTTTGCGCGTGAACATTTCTTTGCCCGCACGCGAGCTATTTCCCCTGCTATCCGAATCCGTCAACGGCAAACCGCTGATCTATTTGGACAATGCGGCCACTACCCAGAAACCTGTGGCCGTATTGGATGCTTCGCGGCACTATTACGAAACGATCAATTCGAACATCCATCGCGGCACCCATGCCCTCGCACGCGCCGCCACCGCCGCCTACGAGGACGCAAGAAAAACGGTTGCCCATCACCTCGGTTGCCAAGATCCCGATGAGTTGATTTTTACGTCGGGCTGCACCGATGCCATCAATTTGGTGGCATCCTGTCTGAGCTCGCAACTCGGAGCAGGAGATGAAATTCTCATCAGCACCCTCGAGCACCATTCGAACATCGTGCCTTGGCAAATGGCATGCGAACGCAGTGGCGCGACCCTGAAGGTGATCCCCTGCGATGATACAGGTGTCCTCGATCTGATCGCATTCGAACAATTGTTGAGCGACCGCACGAAGGTTCTGGCCATGGGGTGGATTTCCAACGCATTCGGGACCGTGCATCCGATTGTGGAAATGACCGCGAAAGCCAAAAAAGTCGGGGCCTTGGTGATGATCGATGCCGCCCAGGCTGTGCCGCATTTGGAGATTGATGTCACAAAGATCGGTTGTGATCTACTCGCCTTTTCCGGCCATAAAGTCTACGCCCCTACTGGCATTGGTGCGCTTTGGGGCAGGCGCGAATGCTTAGAAAAACTTCCGCCGTATCGCGGTGGAGGAGAAATGATCAAGGAGGTCAGCTTTAGCGGCACCACTTACAATGACATTCCTTTCAAGTATGAGGCTGGGACACCCAATATCGAAGGTGCCATCGCCTTAGCTGCGGCTTTGCGTTTTGTCGATGCCATCGGCAAGCCCTCCATTCACGCGCATGAAACAGCACTGATCCGCGCAGCGGAACAAGCCTTGATGGGAATTGATGGCATCCGGTTCTACGGTCCTGCAGACCGCTGCGGCGCCTTGTCATTTGCCATCGATGGTGTGCATGCCTACGATCTGGGAACCTTTCTCGATCAGATGGGCGTTGCAGTGCGAACCGGACATCACTGTTGTCAACCGCTCATGGCGCGGTTTGGAATCAGCGGCACCACCCGCGCATCGTTTGCACTCTACAACACGCTCGATGAAATATCCCGGTTTGGTGAAGCCACGAGCCGTGCAGTTGCGATGCTCCGGTAAGCGACCGATATAGACACAAAAAAACTGCCGGAGGATTTCTCCCACGGCAGTTTTTTTACGATTGGGTCGTATTATTTGACGCCTTTCTTCGACAGGCGAGTGCCTTTGGTCGCACCTTGGCGAGCCTTGAATTTCGGATTGCTTTTGCAGATCACATACAGAGTTCCACCGCGCTTCACCACTTGGCAATCGGCGTGGCGGCGTTTGGCGGAATTGAGCGAGGAAAGAACTTTCATAGTGGTGGTGGTGATTCGGGAGACGGAAACTAGCGATCCACGCTGATTTGTAAAGCCATTTCTTGCAAAAAATCCGAATGCGTATGAAATCCGATGAAATATGCTAGAATTCCCCCATGAAGGCAACAGAGCAGAGTCCTATCCGCAATGCCTCGCATGCCAAAATGCCATCTTGACCTCAAGCGCCTAGGATCTAGGCTCACAAAGTGAAATTGTTTCTCGCCCTCTGCTTATGGGTCAGCTCCCTGATCTCGAACGCCACCCCCATCGCCCCCGTATTGCTTTACCCTGAAGGGGCCAGCGACGCCAAAGGAAAAACCGAAAAAGATGTCCCGACGCTGACCGCCTACCTCCCAGAGAAATCCACCACGGCTACGACGGCCATCTTGATATGCCCTGGTGGTGGCTACGGAGGTCTCGCTGCTCACGAGGGAGAAGGATACGCTACCTGGCTGGCCGAGCACGGCATCGCCGGTGTGGTATTGAAATACCGCCTCGGATCAGCAGGATATCGACATCCCAGCATGCTCCACGACGCCGCGCGTGGCATGCGTTTGCTGAGATCCAAAGCCAAAGAATGGAACATCGATCCCCAGCGCTGCGGCATCATGGGGTCGAGTGCCGGAGGTCACTTGGCCTCCACACTTCTGGCGCATCACGCATCCGCCAAGGACACGGAAAAACCAGCCCTCGAGGGAATCAGTTGTCGCCCAGACTTCGGAATTCTCTGCTACGCAGTCATCACCATGGGAGAATTCACTCACAACGGATCCAAAAAAAATCTGTTAGGAGAAAATCCCCCTGCGGATCTAGTAGAACTTCTCTCGAATGAAAAGCATGTAACCAAAAATACCCCGCCCTGCTTCATTTGGCACACTTGGGAGGACAGCGGTGTCAAAGTGGAAAACTCCCTGCAGTTCGCGGCTGCGATGCGCCAATCCGGTGTTCCCTTTGATCTGCATGTTTACCAAAAGGGACCACACGGCATAGGGCTGAGCATAGGCAAGAATGGAGCCGCGCCGAACGAAGTGCACCCCTGGGCGAAAGACCTGCTCGTTTGGTTGAAACAAAACCGATGGGCGCCTTGATGCGAAGTGCATCTCTGCCCCTCATGCCCACATTGTAAAAGTTTGGTAAAATGGGGAGACGATTCGGGAATTCTTGCGTTGTATCAATGGCACGCCCATCCATCCCATGAAAACAAATCACGCATTGCATTCCCTCAGTTGCTTGCTATCGCTGCTAACGACTGCCACCGCCCATCCCGACCACTCGGCTGACTCAGCTGCTGCCGAGCGGGAATGGATGCCCATCATCGCAGAACAGACCAACGCGGTGGGCCAGGTCAAAATCAAGATCGAAAATGGCTATCGTCTGCTGGAATCCAACGGCATTCCCGATCACCAACCCGGTGAATTTCCCCGTCGAGGAAATCCGAACAAGATCCAATCGCAGTCCTATCATTTCCGCATCCCCATGACCCCGCAGTCATCCGGTTCGCCTGTGCATCGCGGTGGATACTGGTGGGGTGTCGCCATCAACGGAGTGCCTTTTGAACCGGGCACGGGCGAGTCATGGAACAATGACATGCGATCGGGTTGGCGGTATGAAGCAGCCACTGGTTTCCTCAACCTTGGTTTGGATGAAAACAATGCCCACGTGCAACCCAATGGAGCCTATCATTATCATGCGATGCCATTGGGACTGGTCAAAAAACATGGGGGCGATGCAAAGTCGATGTTGTTGGTGGCATGGGCCGCGGACGGATATCCCGTCTACACGGACCAAGCGCACGCCATTGCCAAGGACTCGAAGAGCCCACTGCAAAAAATGAAATCCAGTTACCAGCTGAAAAGCGGCACTCGCCCCGCCCCGCCCTCGGGTCCTGGCGGGAATTACGACGGACGTTTTACCCAAGATTTCACCTATGTGGCAGCCTCGGGTGATCTTGATGAATGCAACGGTCGCTACGGTGTGACTCCGGAATTCCCACAGGGCACTTATTACTATTGCATCAGCAAGGACTTTCCTTTTGTCGCTCGCTTGTGGCGGGGGGAACCGGATGACAGCTTTCGCAAAGGAGACATGCCACCGGGAATGGGACCTCGTTCCGCACCAGTAGGAGGGGCGCCGCGTGGCATCATGGAAGGACCTTCCCTGCCTGATCCGTCGAAAGGTTCTGCCATCCCCTCGCAGGATCCTCTCCCACCAAACGATGGCCCCATGCGCATGCCTCTCATCGGTGCTATCGATCAAAATACCGACGGAATTCTGGACAAAAACGAATTGGAAAAGGCAGTCCATGCGCTCGAAGCCTTGGACAAAAACCATGATGGTCAACTATCACCGGAGGAATACCGCGGCAATCTACCTCCGGGAGGAAGACCGGGATCACGCGGCGGAGATCGCCCACCGTTCTGATATCCTCAACGATCAAGCTGGTTGCTGCTGAGAGATGCAGTGAAGAGTCCCGCCTTCCTCGACAAGATCAAGACAATCAATCCCTACAATTTCACGATGGGGGAAAGTTTCACGAATGATGTCTAGCGCACGTTCATCGTTTTTCTTTTGTCGGAATTGGGGCACAATGACACCACCGTTCACCAGTAGATAATTGACATACGATGCTGGTAGCACGGGCAATCGCCAACCCGGCACCTCGCAGGCCTCGGGCATGGGCATTTCTATGAGATCAAATGGCCCGCCCGTGACCTTGCGGAATTCGCGTAGTGTCGCAACGTTGTGTGCCAAGACCGCGTGGTTCGGTGAGGATCGATCTTTTTCCACACAGGCAAGCACGGCGTCATCGGACACAAAACGCACAAGATCATCGATGTGGCCATCGGTATCATCGCCCTCGATGCCGCTTTTCAGCCACAGGATTTCGCTCACACCTAGACCATCCTTCAAAAACGTTTCTATGTCCCTGAGGTGCAAATGAGGATTGCGGTTGGGGTTCAGCAGCACGGCTTCCGTGGTCAGCAATTGCCCGACGCCATTGATTTCGATCGCACCACCTTCCAGAATCATCCCCCCCTCGAATCTCCTCATTCCCAGTGATGCAGAAACGCGTTGAGGAATGGCATCATCCAGATCCCAGGGCGGAAATTTCCCACCCCACGCATTGAAGCCCCAATCGACCAAGGCGACTTCTCCCGTTTCATGGTGCTTAACGAAGATGGGGCCGTGATCACGACACCACACATCGTTGTTCGGGTGATCGAAGAATTCGATATGCTTCGGATCCGCTTTTGCATCGCTGCAAAGGCGACGAATCATCTCATGACGATGAGCCGCAGCATTGATGCGAACGGTTTCAAAGCGCGAGATCACGGATGCGATTTCGGCAAACTTTCGCCCCATCAGATCGCTTTTTTGACCCGCCCAATGCCGTTCGTCCGCCACGGGCCAAGATAGCCAAACCGCTTGTTGTTCTGCCCATTCGGGAGGCATCGCAAATCCCATTGCCGCTGCATTCATCGACATCGGTGTAGCGATCACGTCACTCCGAGAAAAGCCAAATCACTTGCGGAACAGGAAAAATACAGCACCCATCAAGCACAAGCCTGCCGCCGCATAGTTCCAAGTGATTTTCTCCTTCATGAAAAAAATCGCAAAAGGAACGAAAACACTCAAAGAGATGACCTCTTGCAAAATTTTCAATTGTGAGACCGACATCACCTGATGTCCTATGCGATTGGCAGGGACTTGGATCATGTATTCGAAAAAAGCGATCAGCCACGAAAGCAGAGCGGCGATCATCCATGGCTTGTCCTTCATATCGCGCAAGTGGGCATACCAAGCGAAGGTCATGAAGACATTTGACATCCCTAACAGCACAATCGTTTTCAGTGTGATCACGCTTGAAGACTAGCATCCGCATGTCCTAGCGGCAATCTCTGTCCGTGCGCCTCAGGTCGTTTCGTGCCCGTTGCCGCTGCAGTCGAGCAAGAGTCACAGGTCGACGCTGCAGCCAGCGCGCATAGAGAAATCCGGACAAGGCCCCGCCGAAATGGCAGGCATGGCCGATCCTAAACCAGCCCCCCAGTCCGTGCTCGGTCAGCAGGATGCCCATCCGTGAAAACCCCGGCACTGCGGCTGCGGGATTGATCAGCATGAGGTAGCATGAACTGATCATCAGTCCGAGACCGAGATTTTTGGCAGAAATGGGCAAAGGAAACATGCGCGACTGCGGAGAGAGCGAGCAAAACACCAACAGTTGGGCCATGACCACGCCAGAAGCACCGACCAACATATCGGTGGGATTGCCACCGCAAGCGAGATGACAGCCCGAGCCACCCAACATGCCCAAGATCGCCATGAAGCTCATGTGCTTCCCCCCCAGCCAGTCCTCCAATTTCGCGCCGATGATCCGTAACATCAACGCATTGCAGAAAACGTGGATCCACGAGCCATGCAGAAATCCATAAGTGAGCATAGACCACCAAAAACCGTTTTCCATCCCTGCGCGCGATGCGGCAAAGGTCATGTAAACGATCGTTTTATTAGCATCCGTCGTATATTCCGAACCAAAATGAATCAACAACAAGAAGGCAACAAATGCCCAAGTCCACCGCGCCCGCCTCCATGAATTGAGCGTGCGGGTCATGATCGGGACACGAGGTTACTTTTGGTCGCGGGCGCGAGGCTCGCGGCGTACGACGTCATCCGTGCCACAAGAAGTGACAAATGGACCACCTTCTAGAGGAGCCACACCGGTGAATGCGACGTCTGGCATATCCGATGGACGACCTGCCAGCGGGAAATCCTTGCGCAAAGGGTAGAAAGGGTAACCCTCCCACATCAGAATGCGCTTGAGATTCGGATGATTGGCAAACGGAATGCCCATCATGTCGTAGACCTCGCGCTCGTGCCAGTCAGCTGCCAACCAAAGATCGCAAGCGGAAGGAACCGTTTCCTCTTCCCCTACGGGGGCCTTGACCCGCAAATGCTTTCGATCATCCACCGTGGCCAACTCGTATACCATCGAGAAACGCGGATCCTGGCCGAAGTGATCGAGACTGGATACATCCAGCAGGAAATCGTAGCCTAAAGATTCCTTACAAAAGCGCAACACGTCGTGAAGTGCGACCAAAGTCACAGTCACCGTGAACTCGCCACGGAATTCATTCTGACCGAGAACGGCATCGGGAAATTTCTGCTGAAGAATCTCAAGATCGGCGGCGGACATACAAGTGGTTCGTTAAGGGTTAGGCAAGGTCTTCGATCAGTTCTTTCTTCTGATCCATCATGGCGGAAGATGCCTCAATCTTGCGTTGCAACTTCATCAAACCTTCGATCAAAGCCTCGGGGCGCGGCGGGCATCCGGAAATATAAACATCGACGGGAATCAGACGATCAATGCCTTGCAGCACAGCGTAGCTGCGATACATGCCGCCGCTGGAGGCGCAGGCCCCCATGGCGATGCACCATTTGGGTTCTGGCATCTGATCCCAGACCCTCTTCACCGCAAGTGCCATCTTGTAAGTCACTGTGCCGGCTACGATCATCACGTCACTTTGACGGGGCGAAAAGCGCATGACCTCCATGCCGAAACGAGAGATATCGAAGCGACTCGACGCCGTCGCCATCAACTCGATCGCGCAGCAGGCCAAGCCCATGGGCATAGGCCATAATGAGTTCTTGCGCATCCAGTTCATCGCGGCATCGACGCGTGTGAAAATCACATTGCCTTCGATTTTAGAGTCGTAGGCGGCGAAGGTAGAGGCAAGTTCGTTGGTTTCCATAAGAACAGCGGCGGGCGCGCTGGTAAGGTGCACCCATTTGCCTGATTCCTCAAGTAGATTGTGAAAAATTTCACAAGCTGACAACGGGAAGCAATCCTCGGGCAGATCGCGCAATCAGCCGCAGAGTTGCCCGCTCACTCACTTGATCAGGCATCCGGGGCTACAGGGACGATGCGAGGAAACACCGGTTGCGGTTTTTCAATCGCATGTCCATTCGGCAAGAGCCCCCAAACGAGTTCATCAAGTTTCTTGTCGAGTAGACCTGGCAGATCGATTTGTGCGGCAAGTTTGACCGCGGCATCAGGCAGAACCGGAGAGAGCATGACGGCACAGAGAGCGACGCTTTCCGCAAGATGATACAGCACCGTAGCGACACGTGCTTTGTTCTCAGGATTTTTGTTCATTTCCCAAGGTTTCATCCGCTCCGCATAGACATTGCAGTTGACGACGTGGCGATTGATCGCCTCAAGTGCCCGCGCAATGTCATACTGATCCATCGATTCCCGATAGAGATTGAGCGATTCCACCAAGCTGTGCTGGACGCCGAGGTCTTCTTCCTCCAATGGCAAATGACAGTGCAGTATGCCCTCCGTAAATCGCTGACTCATGTTGAGCGCGCGATTGCAAAGGTTGCCGAGGTTGTTAGCAAGCTCGGTATTGAAGAGCATGACAAGACGCTCAACGTCGAAGTCGCTGTCTTTTCCAGTGTAGATATCGCGGCATAGGTAGTAGCGCAGGGCATCCACGCCGAAGGTATCGGCCAACTGATCGGGATTGACGACATTGCCCAAGGTCTTGGACATTTTTTCGCCGCGGATGTTCCACCACCCGTGCACCAGCAATGTGGGCATTTGCTCGTCACGGAAACCCATGGCATGCAGCATGCAATACCAGTAAATGCCGTGCGCGGGAACCATGATGTCCTTGCCAATCACGTGAACGACATCATTCCATGTGGCATCGAAGTCCGGCAGGCTGGCATCAAGTCCGCCGTAACCGACGAAGCTCACATAGTTGATCAACGCATCGAACCACACGTAGGTGACGTAATCGGGATCAAAAGGAAACTCAATGCCCCAGCGCAAGCGCTCTTTCGGACGCGAAATGCAGAGGTCAATGCCGCTGTTGCGCGACAATGCATTCATCAACTCAGCCTTACGGAACTGCGGCAAAATGACGTCATTTTTTTCCAAAAAATCCGCCAACCACGCGGTGTGATCGCTGAGTTTGAAATACCAGTTTTCCTCCTGAATCTCCACAACCTCTCCCCACTCGGGACCGAAGTTGCCCTCGGCATCGCGATCGCGATCGGTAAGAAACTGCTCCTGACGCACGGAATAAAAGCCGTTGTAGGCTTTTTTGTAAAGTTGCCCTTGGTCTTTCAGGTCGGTGAGAATCTTCTGCACACAAGCTTTATGCCGAGGATCGGTCGTGGCCGCCCAGCCATCGTAGTGCACGCCGATTTTTTCCCACAAGGCCGTGAAGCGTGCGGTAACTTTTTCCACGTAGGCTTCGGGACTGACTCCCTCTTTCGCTGCCGTTTGTTCGACCTTCTGACCGTGCTGATCCACCCCCGTGAGAAAATACACGGGATTGCCTCGCAGGCGTTGGTAGCGAGCCATCACATCTGCCAACACTTTTTCGTAAGCGTGACCAATGTGCGGAGAACCGTTGGTGTAGTCGATGGCAGTCGTGAGAAGCATGGCGCGATAGGGGAGAAAATCTTAGCGTTTGTCGAGGATCGCGTTCCAGTGCTCGAGATGATCTTTTTGCGATTCAAACAACGCGGCGGTGTCGTCGTGAATGGTAATGGATGTGATTTTGTCACCTACACCGTTGAACTTGCAGCCCTGCTCACCCGTGTTGTTTTTGCCGGTAATGTTTTTCACAACATCCAACGGAGATGTCACCTCGCCGAACACCGAGTGACGGTTGTCGAGGAATGGTGTGGCCACGGTGGTGATGAAAAATTGCGAACCATTGGTACCAGGACCGGCATTGGCCATCGAAAAAATCCCTGGTTTGTTATGGCGCAGTTCGGGGTGAAACTCATCGGCAAACTTGTAGCCCGGACCACCGCGACCGGTTTCGGTAGGGTCCCCCCCTTGCAGCATGAAACGATCAATCACGCGGTGAAATGCCACGTCATTGTAGTAGCCGCGGCGGGCCAAGTTCAAGAAATTCGCACAAGTCAGAGGAGCCTTGGAGGCGAAAAGTGTGGCGCGCACGTCGCCTGCGGTGGTGTGGAGAGTGATGTTGATGTCGGACATGACGCGCATCCATAGCGCGGAATGCCGGTTTGGTAAACGCCCGATTGAGTTTTTTTCCAGTAGGACGCATGAAAGAGGCAGCAGAGGAAGAACTCGCCCATCGGCGAGTCACGGTGGCAGGGTCAATCTCTGCTCATGAACAGACGCAAAATGTACCAAAACATCAAAGCCACACTGGCAAAAAGCGACAACGATGCCGCCACATGCTGACCCGGACGATAATGATGCATGATGTTGCTCGTGTCGTAAAGAACACATCCACCGGCAAAGATCGCACCGAACGCCGCAAACCAAAATCCGAGACTGATGGGCAGGAAAAACGATGCGACAATCAAACCAAGCATGATAAAACCACCCACGCGCAGGATGCCACCGAGGAAACTAAAATCCTTCTTCAAAGTGAAAGCCATGACGGAGATTCCCAGCACCAAAGCTACAGTTACGATGGCAGCTTGTCCGATGACGTTGTTGTCATAGCTTTTTGCAATCGCAATCAATGGCAGAAAAATCAAGGCCTCGGTGATAACATACAAGCCTAAACCCAGGTATTGCGTGGTCGATGATGTGCTGCTCATTGCCCACTTGTTGGCAACCCATGACACCACCATAAATGCCAGCATCACAAACAACCACGACATCCGCGAGGTTCCGATCCAATGAAGCGCCACTTCACCCAATCCCATCGATTGCAGGAGCGTTTCCAGCAAAGCAAACGCAGCGATCGCACCGGCGAGGTGAGCATAAGTTTTACGAATGAAAGAAGCGCGAGCTTCCTCCGGTTGATCAATGATCACATTTTCCCATGAACTTGCGTAAGGATTCATAACGCAACCTTTGTAATGGATGATCCATCACACAGCAAGCGGAATCCTCAGAGGAATCCTCGTGCGTCGTGCATGCTAGAAAGAAAATCTTCCCTGATGGAAACACAAGCCGACCATCGAGAAGAGCTTTGACTGAATTTCAGAATTTTTCAGAATCGGATCCTCTTTCACTGCGTTACAGAGCATGGTTTTCCCTGGCTTGATCACCGTGGGAGTCCTTGGATTTGCCTAGGGTTTGACTCTCTCCCACCATCACCCCTCAGCCCCTGTCTGACGGCGCTGGGATTTTTTCTCCGAGAGTTTGCGTTTGTCAGCGACCATGCGCTGCTTTTGCTTGCGGGATTTCTGGCGTTTCTGACGGCGGATTTTTTCGATCTCCTGCTGGCGTTTCGAGAGCACGCCGTTCTGGATCTCATCGAGCCGATCGCACAATTCCTTGCGGGCCAAATAGCGGTTCAGTTCCCGCGAACGCTCGCGCTGGCATTTCACCTCCTGCCCGCTGGGTTCGTGTTTGAGATACACACACGACGAGGTCTTGTTGATTTTCTGCCCGCCCGAGCCTGAACCCTGAATGAATTTCTCGACCAAATCCTCCTCGCGTATGCCCAAGGCAAGCATGCGCTTTTCCATCGCGAGGATTTTTTCGGGCGAGATCATCGGGAGAGAAAAGGAAACTAGCGGGTGCCGACGACTTCAAAGGTAAAGCCCTTGAGATATTCGGTTTCCGGCAAGTGCAGCATGACAGGATGATCGCCGCGTTGGGTGTGGGTGGCGATGAGTCGCAGAGATTTCTTCGCATCGTTCGCCGCCTCCGCGATGTTTTCCAGAAACATCCCGCGCGAGGCGTGATGCGAGCAGCAATAGGTCGAAAGAATCCCGCCTTTTTCCAGCAACTTCAGAGCGCGCAGGTGGATTTCCTTGTATCCGCGCATGGCATCGGTGAGTGTTTTTTTATTACGCGTAAAAGAAGGAGGATCGAGCACGATGAGATCATAGTTCGGCTCGGCTTCTTTCAGGAAATCGAAGACATTCGCCTCGATGACCTCGATCGCCACTTGGTTGCGCTCTGCATTGATGCGGGCAGAATCACAGGCACTGGCGGAAATGTCCACCGCAGTCACGTTGGTCGCGCCCGCCTTGGCGCAGGCCAGTGCGAAGCCACCTTGGTTGGTGAAGCAGTCGAGCACGCGGCGCCCCTTGGCGAAATGTGCGAGTTCCTGATGCGCTTGCAATTGATCAAGGTAAAGACCGGTCTTTTGTCCATCGAGCAGATCGACCTCGTATTCGATGCCGTCCACGCTGACCGCAAAGGCTCCGGGATTTTCTCCGTGAAACAAGGTCACTTCCAGCTCCAGCCCCTCGGCGCGGCGGATGGGCGAGTCGTTGCGCAGAACGATCGACTGCGGGGCGAGAACCTCGATGAGAGCTTCTTTGATGAGATCCTTGCGCTGATCCATCGCCAGGGTGAGCGTCTGCATCACCAGATGGTCGCCGTAGCGATCCACGATCAGGCCCGGGATGCCATCGGACTCCGACCACACCACACGGCACAGTCGGGCATCGAGCGGCAAGCCTTCGCGATACGCCAGAGCCTGGCGAATGCGACGGGTGAAAAACTCCAGATCCAGATCCTGACGTCGACGCGAGAAGCGGCGGGCGATGATTTGCGACTGCGGATTGTAGATCGCGGTGCCAAGCGGACGGTCGCGAAAATCCTTAAGAGTGATGACGTCGCCCGGTTGGGGATCGCCGAAGGATTTTTTGACTTCGGTGGCATACACCCAGTCGTGACCGTGAAAAATGCGTGCCCGTGGGGCGATGATGAGACCTGCCATAATGATTGATTTGGAAAAAAGCGAAAGATTCTTCTTGATGCGGGGGGGCGGGGACTGTAGCAAAGCGCTCAGCTATGGGCCAACAAATTAAAAAAGTAATCAAACGTCGTCGCCGCAAGGAATACCTGCGCCGCAAAAATGAGCAAGCCAAGCTCGGTGGATCGGTGAAAAAAGCCAGCATCGTCAAAAAGGCTCCCGCTGCCGCAGCAGACAAGGCAGAGAAAAAAGCTCCCGCCAAAAAAGCCGCGAAGAAGGCTCCTGCGAAAAAGGCCGCCAAGGTGGCCGAAGCCGCTCCCGAAGCTCCCGCCGCAGACAGCAGCGAGGCGTAATCACTCCCACGGTTCTTCTTTACAAATCAGCGATCTTCCCTCTCAGTGGAGATCGCTTTTTTGCGTCCGCTGCTTATGGATTCGCTCGTTCTCGATTTTTCCTCCCCCTGGTGGTTTGTGCCTGTCGTGGCGCTCGGAGCCTGCGTGGGTTCGTTTTTGAACGTGGTGATCTATCGGCTCCCCCTCGGGCTCTCGGTGAATGAACCGAAGCGCTCGTTCTGCCCGCAGTGCCGCCAATCCATTCCCTGGTGGCACAATCTGCCGCTGATTTCCTGGCTGCAACTGCGCGGTCGCTGCGCCTCCTGCCGCGCAAGCATCCCCTTCCGCTACTGGTTGGTGGAATGCCTCACCGCCCTGCTCTTCGCCGCTTGCTGGCACCTGCACAGCGCGATCGCAGCACCCGTGCTGTTTTTTTCCATCGCCCTGCTGGTCGCGATCACGTTCATCGATGCCGAACACCAGATCATCCCGCTCGCTCTGACGACCATGGGCTCGGTGGCAGCGGTGGGATTTTCTTGCTTCGATAACAGCTTGTTGCACCTCACGGAACCACTCATGGAGCCAGCGCCATGGTGGCAGGGACTGCGCGATTCGGCACTGGGCTGGGTGTTAGGATTTTTCGGACTGTGGACGGTGGTTTTGTTAGGGAAATTTTTTCTCGGAAAAAAAGTCATTGCGTTCGATAGGGCCACCGCATGGGAGATCGTCGATGCCCCCACCGATCAGGACCCTTTGCTCTTCCGCTGTGATGGCGAGGACATCCCGTGGTATGACCTGTTCTATCGGAAAAGCGACCGTCTCATTCTCGACTGCTCGGAAATCCTCGTGGACGGCACACCCCGCGGTGCGGGAACGCTGGTGATCCGCGCCGAGGAAATCACCCTGCCCGATGGCAAGGTCGTGGCGTTAGAGAGCATCAAGAGTCTCGCGGGGCAAACCACCAAGGCCACCATCCCGCGCGAGGCCATGGGCATGGGTGACCCGCATCTGTTAGGCATGATCGGCGCCTTACTGGGAGGCCCTGCCGTGCTTTTCACCGTGGGCGCATCCGCCCTCTACGCCATCATCGCCGCCGCGATCGGCCGCATCGGCTTTGGCAAACCCCTCCCCTACGGCCCCTTCCTCATACTAGCAGCCCTCACCTGGCTCTTCGGTGGTTGGCGCATTTGGCAAGGCTATGTGGACTGGGCCTATGGGTCTACTTTTTGAATTCATCGCTTTTTTTGTAAGAAACATGCGGTGACATGAATCAAAAAAAGCTTTTTACGGAATTGTTGCGAAATGGTTCGTCGGCGTGCTGACTTTTTTCTTGAAATCGTTACTATTTCAGTAACGATTGTGTCATGTCTACGACATAGCAAGAGAACCATTCGTATGCCATCAGCACGATGGGTATGTCTCTTCGTGCCTTCCTTCCATTTTATCGCCTCATGAATCTGCTGCGCTCAATCTCTGTGTCAGTCTTCTGCTTCTGCTTCATGTCCCAGCCACTCCAGGCAGCGGATCCGGTGGTTTCGGATATCTCTGCTGTGCAACGTGCTGGGACGAAGTTGGTGGATATTGCGTATGATCCCACTGTCTCTAACGAAAATCGCGTCACATCAGATGAGCGAATTGTTATCGACCTCATTGGTTCAAAATAAAACACGAATCAGAATGAAGAAGCATCAGCAAACATCGTGGATTCTCAAGCCTATCGTGTTCCTATTGGCTGCGTTAGCGCTAGCCAAGGGGGCGGACTCCGACTTCGACGGCTTGGATGATGCTGTGGAAACCAATACGGGCGTCTTCGTGTCGCCGTCAAACACCGGAACGAATCCGAGCGCTGCGGATAGCGATGGTGACGGAGTCCCGGACGGTTTGGAGGTGAAAGAGAAGACTAGTCCGGTGGACTCTATGAAGTTCAATTCTTTTAGTAAGGGATTGGCGGGATACTGGGAGTTTGATGCTAGCTATGCCGATACATCAGGCAATCAAATTGATTTTGTTACTACTCCACATTGTGATTTTTCTGTTGGACGAAATAATAATTCGAATGAAAGCCTGAGATTCACAAATTTCGCTGGCCGAGCAACATCTGCGAAATCAATCGATATTTCGGGAAATCAAGATAGAACTATTTCTTACTGGTGCAGACTCCCGCAAAGCGGACTTTCAATATCGGTGGGGTGGGGAACAAATCAGGGTAGTCCAAGTATTCCAGGGACTGCATCTTGCCTTGTGGTAAATTCGGAAGGAAGGGTCTTTCATTGGGGTGCATATGCTGATATTGAATCTTTTGAGCGCATTAACGCCAAAGCATGGAATCACGTTACTATCTCCTATAAAAACAATTTTTCCGAGGCGAAAATAGCTATCAACGGAAAAGTTTTTAGTCATTTCAACGGGACATTGAATACAACAAATCAACTAAATACAACTAATAATCAAATAAAAATATCAGGCTATTTATTTGGTGATATAAGTAGCCAATCAATGATCGATGCTGTAAGAGTTTATCGCAGAGCTCTAACAGATATAGAAATTAATCAATTATACAAATCCGAAGCACCAAATCTGCAAATCATCGATGGAGCATACTCATGGAATTCAGCCAAAAGTAATGCAAAATTACGCGGAGGTAGATTGGCAGTTCTGAATACTTCTGCAAAAATCGTAGAAGCAAATACGTTAATTTCAAGTCAAGTCACGTGGCCTTCTTTGTGGATTGGAGCTGAAAAAACTGCAAATTCATCACAATGGGTCTGGCTCAATGGTGTTACGATGAACGCCAATAATTGGGGCTCAGGAGAGCCTAACGGCTCAGCTTCGTTGGCTGCCAATGTAATGATTTGGTCGAGTGCTGATGCGCAGCCACTAAAATGGTCTGACGATAGAGGCGATGTTTTAAACCTTGCCTACTTGCTGGAGAAAATTTATAGCGTGTCATCTATTCAAAGTGAAAACGGCACAATTAATGGCACTGGTGAATATACTCCAAGTGAAGGGCCTTTGATTACGGCCATGCCTTCGGCTGGCTACCGCTTTGAAAACTGGACCGGCGATTTCTCGGGAACGACCAACCCGCTTACAATCGTTATGAACTCCGACAAAACCGTTGGTGCCACGTTCGTCGAAGACACGCGCGATCCTGATAATGACGGGCTGACGAATTATCAGGAATTGGTGACCTATGGCTCAAATCCAGATGTTGCCGATACCGATGGAGATAGCATCAACGATGGCACGGAAGTGGCGCAAGGCCGTAGCCCTAAAACGGCGGAACCTGTTATCACGAATATCACCGCGACCCAACGTTCGGGAACGAAGTTTGTGGATATCAGCTATGATCTTGCGTCGGTTACTCCAACAGTGAAAGTCACTCTGGAAATTTCCAGCGATGGAGGTCTCACTTACAATGTTCCTGTCACATCGACTACGGGTGCGATTGGCAATGGTGTCACAATCGGAACAGGCAAGACCATTGCTTGGAACGCAGGAGCTGATTGGGATGGCAACTTTAGCAACCAAATGCGTTTTCGCTTCATAGCCGATGATTTGAAGGTTCCGGGGTTTTCTCTGATTCCAGCCGGGGCGTTTACGATGGGGCGCACGAGTGGCGATACCGATACCAATGCTCCGCCTGTTAATGTGACCGTGAGTCAATTTTACATGGGCAAGTATGAAGTGACCAAGGCGGAGTGGGATGAGGTTAGAACGTGGGCCGTAAACAATGGTTATACGGATCTGGCGACGGGCGCGGGCAAAGAGAGCAATCACCCAATACAGACAGTGAATTGGTGGGATGTGATCAAATGGTGCAATGCTCGCAGCCAAAAGGAAGGGTTGACGCCCTGCTACACGGTAGGCGGATCCGTGATGAAGACGGGAACGACAGCACCTACTGTCAACTGGACAGCGAATGGCTATCGACTACCTACCGAAGCCGAGTGGGAAAAAGCTAACCGCGGAGGAGTGAGCGGGAAACGTTTTCCTTGGGGAACTGATACGATCAGTCATGCGAGTGCTAATTACTACGCGTCGACAACTTACAGCTACGATGCCAGCGGTTCGGTGAACAATTATCATCCCGCGTATACCACAGGTTCGACACCATATACCTCACCTGTGGGTAGCTTTGCGGCAAATGGTTACGGTTTGCATGATATGGCGGGAAATGTCTGGGAATGGTGCTGGGATTGGTATGGAGCATCAACGTATGTGAATAATGCTACGGATCCCCGCGGTGCCGCTTCGGGCTCGGTCCGGGTGCTCCGGAGCGGCAGCTGGGACGGCCACGCGATCTACTGCCGCGCCGCGAACCGCAACAGCTCCCCCCCGTCGAACACGGGCAGCAGCGGCGGCTTTCGTGTGGCACGTAGCAATAGCGTAACACTGGGAGTCAGCAATGCTTCATCGCCGCAAAACAGCACGGTCGACATTCGTAACTTTTCTCTATCGAAAACCAACACGACAAATGGCTCGATTTCAGGTAATGGTTCCTATCTCAGTGGTTCATCCGCTACTGTCACAGCCACGCCTCAACCAGGCTATCTCTTCGGATCATGGACCGGTGATGCGTCAGGTTCTGTCAACCCTACGACTGTCTTGATGGATGCCGACAAAACCGTCGGTGCCACCTTCGTCGAAGATTCCCGCGATCCTGATAGTGACGGACTCAGCAATTACCAGGAGTTGATTGTTCATGGGTCAAATCCAGATCTAGCAGACACCGACGGAGATGGCATCAACGATGGCGCGGAAGTGGAGCAAGGTCGTAGCCCTAAAACGGCTGAACCTGTTATCACAAACATCACTGCAACGCAGCGATCGGGAACGAAATTTGTGGATATCAGCTATGATCTTGCGTCGGTTACTCCAACAATGAAAGTCACTCTGGAAATTTCTAGCGATGGTGGTCTCACTTACAATGTTCCTGTCACATCGACTACCGGAGCAGTAGGCAATGCTGTCACAGTTGGAACAGGCAAGACCATCGTATGGAATGCGGGTATCGATTGGGATGGCAATTTCAGCAATCAAATGCGATTCCGATTGGTAGCCGATGATTTGCAGGTTCCGGGGTTTTCGCTGATTCCTGCCGGGGCCTTTACGATGGGACGCACGAGCGGCGACACGGATGCTGATGCTCCGCCTGTGAATGTGACCGTAAGTCAATTTTACATGGGTAAGTATGAAGTGACAAAAGCGGAGTGGGATGAGGTGAGGGCCTGGGCCGTGAACAACGGTTACACGGATCTAGCCACGGGCGCGGGCAAAGCGAGCAATCATCCTGTTCATACAGTTAGTTGGTTCGATATGGTGAAATGGTGCAATGCTCGCAGCGAAAAGGAAGGATTAACTTCTTGCTACAGGGTTGGCGGATCCGTGATGAAGACGGGCACGACAGCACCAACGGTGAACTGGACCGCGAATGGTTATCGTTTGCCAACTGAAGCCGAGTGGGAAAAAGCCGCGCGTGGAGGAGTGAGCGGGAAACGTTTTCCATGGGGCACCGATACCGTCAGTCATGCAAACGCTAATTTTAGAAATAACGGAGGAGAAACATACCAGTCTGGAACTACTGGCAATCATACTACATATGCGACTGGACCTGAACCTTACACATCACCTGTCGGGAGCTTTAATGTGAATGGATACGGTCTTTACGATATGGCTGGAAACGTATGGGAGCGCTGTTGGGATTGGTATTCAACGTCCACATATACTAACGGACAAATGGACCCAAAGGGCCCTTCTTCCGGGACTTACAGAGTATGGAGGGGCGGTAGCTGGGAACTCGACGCAAGCTGGAGTCGGTGCGCATACCGAGGATGGGGTTTTCCATCTTATGGTAACTACAGCATAGGCTTCCGCGTAGCCAGAACCTCTACTGCATCAGGTATTATTGGTAGCGCCTCTACAATAGATAGAATTGTTGACTCCCGCAACTGGTTGCTTTCAATCTCAAACCAGAATAATGGAGTTGTCACAGGTGCGGGTAATTATCTCAGTGCCACCACTGCCACCCTGACAGCAACTCCATCTTCAGGCTATCTCTTCGCATCATGGACGGGCGATGCCTCTGGTTCTGCCAACCCCACGACTGTCTTGATGGATGCCAACAAAACCGTGTGTGCCACGTTCGTCGAAGATTCCCGCGATCCTGATAGTGACGGACTCACGAACTACCAGGAAATCATCGTTCGCCTTACCAATCCCGACAGTGCCGATACGGACTCGGATGGCGTGAACGATGGACAGGAAGTGACCGATGGCACCAACCCACTCGTCGCCGATACCGATGCAGACGGCCTCAGCGACGGCAATGAAAAAACACGCGGCACCAATCCGCTACTTTCCGACACAGACGGTGATGGTTATTCCGACAGTTACGAAGTGCAGTTTTTCACCGATCCGAAACTGGCCACCTCGGTGCCGAAATTTTTGCTGACCTTGAGCAATAATGGGTCGGCTCTGGGCGGCAGTTTTGCAATGTCGGGCAGCCTGGCACACGGAACGAATGCCACCGTTACAGCAACGCCGCTGCCGGGTTATCTCTTCGGATCATGGACCGGTGATGCATCAGGTTCTTCCAACCCCACGACTGTCCTGATGGACGCTGACAAAACCGTGGATGCCACCTTCGTCGAAGACACACGAGATCCTGACAACGACGGCCTGACGAATTATCAAGAAATCATCGTTCGCCTCACCAATCCCGATCTTGCCGATAGCGATTCCGATGGTGTGAACGATGGGCTGGAAGTGACGGATGCCACCAATCCTCTGGTCGCCGATACCGATGGCGATGGACTCACTGATGGCGAAGAAAAAACACGCACTACCAATCCCTTAGTTACCGACACCGATGCGGATGGAGTGAACGATGCCCAGGAAGTCACCGATGCAACCAATCCACTGATTGCCGACAGCGATGGCGATGGCCTGACCGATAGCGACGAAAAAAGCCGCGGCACCAACCCGCTTGTCCAAGACAGCGATGGGGACGGAGTGAGCGATGCGCAAGAAGTGACCGATGCAACAAACCCGCTCATCGCCGATACCGATGAGGATGGCCTCAGCGAAGGCCAAGAAAAAACGCGCAGCACCAATCCGCTGATCGCCGATACCGATTCCGATGGCGTCAACGACGGACAGGAAGTCATCGATACCACCAACCCACTCGTCTCTGACACCGATGGCGATGGCATCACCGATGGGGAAGAAAAAACGAAGGTCACCAACCCACTCGTTATCGATACCGACGGCGATGGTCTCACCGATGGCGAAGAAAAAACCCGCAACACGAATCCACTATCCAAGGACACCGACGGTGATGGCTTGAGTGATTTAGAGGAAGAACTGAATACAAAGACGAATCCGCTCCTAGCCGATACGGATGGAGACTCCATCTCCGATGCTCTCGAAGACACCGACAACGACGGCATTTCCAACCTGCGTGAGGTGACAGAACTCAAGACCGATCCTTTGCTCGCAGATACGGATAAAGACGGCCTGAGTGACACCTACGAATTGGTCTACAAAGGAACCGTGGAGGCCTTTGCGCCGCGCATCGGCGATCGTTTACGCTTCGAACTGCGCGAACTCGTGCCGCAGGGGACGCTGAAGTTGGTAGGGACCTTGCCCACGGGTCTGAGCTTCAATGCCGTCACGGGAGTGCTCGAGGGCAAACTCACCGGCAAGCCCGGGTCGGTAAAATTGACCATTCAGGTCTTGAATGGCAAAACGATCCTACGAACCATCCCATGGGAGTTCGCCATTGCCGCATTCCCTTCCGGTCTGATCGGATCGTGGCAGGTCTTGCTGGAGGATGCGAATGGCTCACCGCAGGGGCTCATCACCACGACGGTCAAGTCGCCCGGAACCTGGAGCGCTACCTACGATGGGATTGCGACATCGACCACGCGCAGCGGCAGTGGGGTCTTTGATCTTACGCCATCGATGAATCGTGCGGCCTTCGCTGTAACCTTCCCTGCGAGCTATAACGTCGTATCTTTTTCCACCAGCTTGCAAATCGATGCCATCACGGCCTTGGCCGGTGGAACCTACGCGCAGGGGACCATGCGCGGCTTCCGCTTGGCAAAAGCGGGAGAGCTGCCCACGGCATCGCGTCAAGTCACGATGGTCATCGATCAGGGCGAACAGGACGGATACCAAGTCCCTGCGGGCTTGGGCTGGGCAACGGGCACCTTGAGCACATCGGGCAGCCTGCCCCTGAGTGGTCAACTGGGGGATGCCCAGACTTTCCGCAAGACAGTCAACCTGGGAGCCACAGGACAAGCCATCCTGTGGGTGAAACCCTATCGCAATCTGAACTCGACCATGGGTGGCATCATCTCGCTGCGGGACACGGGTGTGGTGCCTCAAACTTCCTACGCGCCCATCCAAAACGGCCTGCTATGGCAGCGTGTGGCGGATAGTGCGGAGTTGTCGTATGGCAGTGGTTTCGGTCCACTCGCCGCGGATGTCAGCGTCCATCCCTACCTCAAGCCGGCATCGGCGGTCGCGCTGGCAACGAATCTGGGACTCACCAACAATCAGTTCCGCAACGTGACGTTCGATGGCGGTGGGCTCCCGAATGCCGAGCAAACCGCGGCCATGCCCGAACGATTTGTCATGGATTCCTCGTACAAATTGGCACCGGTGGCCGTGCCGGGTCGGGTCATGGCCCTGTGCCAAGGAGGGATCAGCTCCGGTGCGGGAACGTTCAAGGGGACCATCGCACTCGATGCCAGCAATAGCGGGATTCTCAAGGGCAATGCCGGTGTGTCAGGTGTCGTCTTCCGCCGCAACGATCTCGAGAGCGTGGGGGCAGGCTTGATCAAAATCCCCACCACAGGCGTCAAAGGCAGCTTCCGCACCGGGGCGTTTCT
>CAMCIC010000011.1 GCA_945874895.1 Akkermansia muciniphila
CGATTCCGATGCGCCGTCTGTCCTCGGCTCATGGACTCTTGAGGGTGATGCCTACAGCGACATATCGGATGTGTTTGCGAAGGGAGATTTGCTTGCTTTCAGTTATCAGCAGAGTGAGACGATCCAAGGGAAAACCGCGGAATGGATCCTTGGAGATGCTTGGACGGCAACGTCACTTCGGTCATGGCTGCAAGTCGTGGATTTGGCCGATCCTAGCGCACCGATGCCATGGGCACCGGTTCAGGTTCCCGGCTCGCTTGTTTCGATCTCGGACTGGACCCGCGCGGGGGCGACCGTTTTCACCCGCTCGGGCGACCGCATCGCCGCCCTCGGATTCAATGGAGAGACCGCCTCCGTCGTGGCGGAAGTGGATGCGGGATTCGCCCACGTCATGATTGGATCGACACTTTTCGCTGCTTTTGATCAGGGAATCTCCCGTCGGGAGTTTTCCTCGCTGAACGGAATTTGGAATCCGTCGACCGCTTGGATGTTGGATCAAGCTAGCGCGATTCACTCACTGGTGGAGTTGGACGGAGGACTGGCCGCGATCAGCCACAATCAGGCATGGATTCTCGGGGCCGATCAATCTTTCGTCGGTCATGACATCCTTAGCGGAGCGAATTTCAACGCTGCGGCCCGATCCGGTGATGCTTGGATTGTGCCCGCCGGCGACTACGGTCCACTGCTACTGGAACCTTGATCCGATTTTTTCTCAGCAATCGGATGGAGCTCAAGCTGTTTGGAATGACTGATGGAGGTGCCATTTCTCCGCAGCACCTGTAGTTTCTTGAAAAATACCGATGCCCTGTGCGGTAGTGGTATCCTGATGAAAAAAGCAGGATATTCCTTGTTGTTGTGGTGCGCCGCCGTGCCGGCGATGGCCGATGTGAAGTTGCCCGCTATCTTTACCAACGGTGCCGTGTTGCAACGCGATCAGCCGGTGAATGTCTGGGGCTGGGCCACTGCTGGTCAGAGCGTGAAGGTCAGTTTCGGCAAGCAAGAGGCGCAAACCAAGGCCGCTGCCGATGGGACCTGGAGTGTCTCCTTGAAAGCCATGCCCGCTTCGGCGGAAGGCCGCCCCCTGAAAGTCCAGGAAGTGGGTGGCAAGGAAGTCACCGTGCAGGACGTGCTCGTCGGGGAGGTCTGGCTCGCCAGTGGGCAGTCGAACATGGAGTGGAGCATCTCCGCTTCTCAAGAGGCGGACAAGGCCGCCGCCACCGCCACCCCACTGCCCCAGGTGCGCATGATCAAGGTGCCGAAAAAAGTCACCCACGCACGGCAGGACGATTTTGTCGGACAATGGGACCTCGCCACACCCGACAAGGTGACGAGCTTTTCTGCGGTCGGCTACTTTTTCGCCCGTCAGCTCCATGAACAATTGAAAGTGCCAGTGGGCATCATCAATAGCTCGTGGGGAGGCACGCGCATCGATCCATGGTTGGCCGAAGAAGGTTTCGCCAAGGTGACCGAATTGGCCGATATGGCCAAAACCCGCGCCAGCCAGTTGCCCGGATCGCCCGTTTTCGATCACGCGATGAAGCAGTATCTCACCAAAACCCGCACTTGGTGCGATGCCATGGAGAAAGCGCTTGCCGCAGGTCAACCGCTCCCCACGCCACCTGCCGCCATACCCACCTTGCCTCTACAAGGCCAGACCGGGATGTATCAGGCGATGATCCACCCTGTGCGCCGCTACGGCATCAAGGGTTTCATTTGGTACCAAGGCGAGAGCAACAATGGCGAGGGCATGCTGTATTATCATAAAATGCGCGTGCTCATCGATGGCTGGCGCCAGCAATTCAGCACTCCCCAAGCACCATTTCTCTTTGTGCAGTTGGCTCCTTATACCTACAACAAACCCGCTCTGCAAGAAATCTGGGCCGCCCAACAAAAGGCTCTCGACATCCCGAACACGGGCATGGCCGTCATCAATGACATCGGCAACGTAAAAAACATCCACCCCGGTAACAAGTCCGAGGTGGGTCGCCGCCTCGCCCTGTGGGCCTTCGATCGCACTTACGGCATCAAACAAAAGGAAGTCAGCGGCCCCTTGTTCCGCGAGGCCAAAGCCGAGGGCAAGAGCATGGTGGTTTCCTTCGATCACACCGGCAGTGGTCTGGTCGCACGCGATGCCAAGGCACTCACGCACTTTGAAGTGGCAGCCGCCGATGGTCAATTCCAGCCCGCCGTAGCCACCATCGCCGCTGACGGGAAGTCCCTCACAGTTCATTCGGACAAAGTCACCGCACCCACTCAGGTTCGCTTCGCTTGGAGCGAAACAGCTGAGCCGAATCTGATGAACAAAGAAGGCCTGCCCGCCGGCGCCTTTCACAGTCAGTGGGGCAAGTAGGATTCATCCCGCCGCGCTCTATCTTTTGAGGTGGGCCGCTGAAAGTGCAACTGGATTGCTTTGACTCAACAGTCGGGTCCTGTGGCATTTGCCATCCAATGCCCAGCGTCCGCGTTTTGATCAGTCCGCAACCGAACCCATTCCCACATCATGAAATTCCTCGTTTTTTTCGCTTCAATCGTATTTTCCGCTGTATCGTTCGGCCAGGTGAAAAAGCCCAATTTTATCGTGATTTTCATGGATGACATGGGCTACGGCGATCTCGGCTGCTACGGTGCCACGAAACAGAAAACCCCGCACCTCGATCAGATGGCGAGGGACGGCATCAAGCTCACCTCCTTCTACGCAGCGCCCGTGTGCTCGGTGTCCCGCGCACAGTTGCTTACAGGGTGCTACGGCGCCCGCATCTCGGTGCCCGCGGTATACGGTCCTGGCTCGCCACAGGGGCTGAACCCCCAGGAAACCACCATCGCCGAGCACTTGAAAACCTTAGGATACGCCACGCAGTGCATCGGTAAATGGCACGTTGGCGATCAAGCGGAATTTTTGCCTACCAAGCAGGGATTCGATCACTATCTCGGCATCCCTTACTCGAACGACATGCAGGGCAAACCGCTCGACTCCGAGGAACGCGTGGTCCCTTTGTTGCGCGATGACAAGATCGAGCGCTTGCTCAAGGACGAGGACCAGCGCGACATCGTGGAGCTCTACACGCAGGAAGCGATCCAGTTCATCCGTGAGAAAAAGGATCAACCGTTTTTTCTCTACCTGCCTCACACCGCGATCCACACGCCCATCTACGAGAGCAAGAAATTTTCCGGTACTTCGCAGAATGGTCGCGTGGGCGATTGGATTCAGGAGGTGGATGACAGCACCGGTCGCATCCTCGCGGTGCTGAAGGAGCTCAAGCTCGACGAAAACACTCTGATCGTTTTCACCAGCGACAACGGACCTTGGGAAATTCAAGGCAAGGATGCCGGTAGTGCTGGTCCGCTGCGTGGTGCCAAGGGCAGCACCTGGGAAGGCGGCATTCGCGTGCCCACCATCGCTCGTTGGCCAGGGAAAATCCCCGCAGGCACCAGCAACGATGCCGTGCTCGGCACCATCGACCTCCTGCCCACTCTCGTTTCTCTTGCGGGAGGCAAGGTGCCGGAAACACCGGTGATCGATGGCCGCGATGCCACCGCACAACTCATGGGAACATCGACCGAGTCCCCGCGTGAGGCCCACTATGGTTTCCTCGGCTACCACCTGCAAACCGTGCGCCAAGGACCGTGGAAGTTGGCTGTTACCCCGCAAAACGAAGCGATGGCACGCCCCGTCAAGGAGGACGCCAAGGGCTCCGAACCGCGACTCTATCACCTCGGCAAAGACATCGCCGAAACCACGAACGTCGCCGCTGCGAATCCACAAGTGGTTGCCCAACTCAGCGCGCTCGCTACGAAGATGAATGCTGAAATCGGCGGCACCCAGCCCACGGCTCGCCGCCCCGCCGGCCAAGTGGAAAAGGCCCGAACCCTCTACCCGATGCAACCACGAAAAAAAGCCCAAGCGCCTCAAAAAAAAGCGAAGAAGTGAAGGCTGAGTTCTCCCAAGCGAGGGGAATCTTTTCACAAGTGGAAGCATCCTTCCGGTGCTCGATTTTCTCGGCACATGGATCATGGAATGCAAAGAAAAGTCTGCTTTCACGGGATGTGTGTGTCCTCCAAGCTTTTGGGTAATCTTCACGAGCAGAGCCGGTCCTCAGCGCATGGGCATGATGCCTTTCTCTGATTTCATGTAGAGACAAGCAGACGAATCGATCCTACCAAAATGTAAGATCCATCGTTATTTTTTCCACTTTTTTTCTTGAGCGGTTCGTTTTTTTCGACATATTTTCGAGCATGAGCTCTACCGATGAAATCACACCTTCAGAATGGTCCTTGCCACCGCTATCGGAGCATATGGAGGCGCTGCTCCGGGAGGCCACGCGCCTTACTGGGCAAACGCAAGAGGAAATTCTCTATGTGTGCCTCAATCACGGTCTGCATACGATTTTGGCAGAAACTCCACAACATGAAACACCCTGATACGGTGAAAGAACGGATTCCGAACTTAGGGTTTCAAATCGTCTCTGTGTCTTCTACAGCACGAAGGGTTGCGTCGTCCTCATCGGCAGTCGCGTAGGAAAGAGAACTGCGTGAAAGGCGTGCGCTCTGGGAAATGAGAGTGGGCAGATCGAACTGCAAGCGGCGGAGATCCTCCAGACCTGTTTCCATCGCCAGGCGCATGATGTCAGCCTTGCTGAGACCAGTGCGCTTTGCAGCCTCGGTGATTTTTTCCAGCAGCGCAGGCTCAAAGCGTAACTGGGTGATGACGGTCTTTGAGTTCATGAGGGGGATATCCAATCACAAGCGAGAGTGTGGCGCAATTTTTTCTAAATTTTTCTTGAAAGCGTAACTGTTTCAGTAACATTCGTCGTGTGAATCGATCCGTTCGAGAAAATGCTAGGGACACCCTGCCGCTGACGCTGACGGAGGAAACCGAGCAACTTCTTCGCGAAGCCGCCGAAAAAACCGGCAAAACCGAAGAAGAGATCCTCCAGCTCTGCCTGGAACATGGGATTCAGAAAATTTTGGAGCAAAGAGAAACGGGCGGATTGAACGGTGAATGCCAGAGCGTGTGAGTTGGGAAAGGCGACTTCGAGTCAGCACCGAGCCCCAAGAGTCCCAACAACGGGTGCATTCTGCAAACGCCTGAGAACCTCAGCAGCTAACTCTTTTCGCTCGATTTGTTGTTTTTTGCTCACCCGAGAGAGCAATTTACTACAATCTTGCTGGTTGTGGCGGAATGCCTGTAAGGATTCGATCAGCCCATCGAATTTTCTGCCTTCGGTCCCAAAGGGACCATTTAGACAAGCCCACGGAGAAGCCGTGGGTAGCGCGTTTTTCCAAAAATTTTGCGTCCCAACGGGACGCTTCATCAGGGACCATGCGAAGACCGTGCGACACGACGCAAGGGCAAGTCGTCCTGTGCCTCAAATCATGTCATGTTTTCAGACAGACAAATGATTTTCTTCCGCCTAAAGGCAAAAATCCCCCAGTGGCAAATCGCTCCGCGCATCCGCCTGACTTCATCGAAGTCATCGATCACCAACAATGACCACTGCGACCCCGCGCATACAAATCCATCCCCATGGTACTTGCGACTACGCTTACGGTGCAACGTTCCCAGGACGCTGTCCTAGGCTGAGGAATCTCGGCCTTTCAGGCTTGGAAGGAAGCTCTTGGCGTTAAAGATATCCTCGAACATCGTGGCGGCAGCGATCATTTCCTCAAAGCTGGGGGTATTGCCGAAGAACATGGGACCAAGCATGTCCGTGTAGTCGGCTTTCCAAGCGGAGAGGTGGGTCGGTGGAGGAGTGAGACGAAAGGTGCCGGGCTTGTGGGTGCTGTAATCCACCCAGGAGAAGCGGAAGAAGAGTTCGCGATGTTCCGCTACACGCTGGAAGAGCGCAGGCTGCGCGAGAGCGGCCTCTCCGATGCCAGCGCGGATGAGGCACCAGAGGTCGTAGTAGTGCCGAGCCATGCGAAGTTTCCGAGGCTTTTCTGCCGGGCGGAAGGTCTCCTCGTGGAGCAGGCAGGCTTTTTCCCAAAAGGTGCGTTCGGCGGCGAGAACTCTAACAGGAAAGGCGGGAGCAGGGTCCAGAGCAGGAAAATGTTCCGTCACGTAAGGTAAGATGGTTCTTTCCTCATGCGGCCAATCGTCGGAACGGGCTCCGAGCTCGATCTTTACCACAGGGCGGACGTAGCCTGCTGTCCCGGACGCAAAGGCAGATGGGTAATGAAAAAGCAAGCACTGGCCATCTGGCATGTCAGGGTCAACTTCGAGCAGCCAACCTTTTTTACCAATCGTTTCCTCTATGCGTGCGCGAAGTGCGGGTTGCAGCTTACCCTGGACCCACTCGCGGCAGGTAGCGATGAGTGCTTCAAGTCGAGCTTTGCGTTGCTTGTTACTGGGTGCGCGATCCGGTGCTGCCTCTCCCCCAAACCCAAGAGCCTCCTTGTCTACGATGATGTCAATGTCTTCGGAGAAACGTTCGATGAGTTTCCACGCTTTAGAAAGTGAAGTGCCGCCTTTGAAGGTCAGGTGTGAACCGATGCCGGGAAGCGAGAACAGCTCGCGTAGGGTCCAGCACACCCAGAAGTCCTTCTCGACGCTTACGGCTTGTAGCCCCATCACATCATCGACTTGCTGGAAGGCGAGAAGGCGTCGGGCCTTGGGGATTTGAAGAAAGGCATCCATGGTCTAAGAGGATGGTTCCGTGAGGCGCCGGAGGATTTCCGCGATCCAAGCGGGTGCATGCATGAGGTCTTTGAGGATCGCAGAGCGGTCGGAATTTGCGAGATTTCTGCGCAAGATGGCGAGAACCTGATCGTCGACTTGATCTTGGCCAAGATGGCGGAGTGCTTGAATGATCGTGCCGCTGATGCGCCCGGCGGTGGCCATGTTGCGTGGCGTGGTGTGCTGAAGGATGATTTCCCGTTTGCCCATGCTGACCTTACGGGCGGGACCGTCGGTGAGGAAGACAATGCGAGAAGGGACCTGGTCTGAGAGTCCCAGCAGGTTGGCGGCGTATGCCCCGGAGGGCTGGATCCGTATGGCATCACGTACGACAAGCGCGCGCGCGATGGCGTCCGCAGAGGGTGCCACCGTGCCAAGAACTGCGTCATGGACCGGGTAATCGTAGAGGCCAAAGGTCAGACGTCGAATGGTTCCGGCTGCAGTCAATCGACTGAGTGCATTACCCACGGCGGAGCGCGATCCAAGGTCTAGGAAGTGAGTTGGTGTAAACACCCAACCCCTCCCTTTCCCGTAGATCCTGGAAACTATTGTATTTTCAATCGATTTTGCCATTTAGATCAAAAATTTTCGTGACAAATCATACCCATTATTTGTCACAAAAGAAAGAAGAATTTGTGGATTTTTTCATGACCTGGGGACAGACAAATGATTTTCTAACCTCTTTTTCTCTTCGGTCCGAAAGGGACCATTTAGACAAGCCCACGGAGAAGCCGTGGGTAGCGCGTTTTTCCAAAAATTTTGCGTCCCAAGGGGACGCTTCATCAGGGACCATGCGAAGACCATGCGACACGACGCGAGCGTTTCGATGAGGCGTCCCGTTGGGACGCAGCGCCTCTTTTGGTTGATCTAGCCCACGGATGCACCGTGGGCTGATATGAATCGTCCTGTTAGGACGGGAAGACACACAAGGGACAAGACGACCGTGACTCACATCATGCCATGTTTTCACATGCAAGTGCCCCTCCTTCCAGGCTTTGGGCTGTGGTGGAGAAGAAGGATTACGTGCTGCCGACCTTCCCAAGTTATGCACCGGTGGCAGCGATGGCTTCGAGTTCTTCCCAGCGTTGATAGAGTGCGGCGGCGGTAGCACGGGCTTTTTCTAACGATTCCATAACGCTGGCGGCTTCGTGAAAACGGGTGCTGTGGAATTCGGGGTCGTTGAGGAGGGCTTCGATTTCGGCGACTTTTTCCTCGGCGGCGAGAATCGCGTCCTCCATGCCATCGAGTTCCTTGCGCTCGGCGAGAGTGATTTTGCGCGGTTTGACTTCGATGCTGGTCTGAGCTTTTTTCTTGGCCACCTCGCGCGCAAGGTTTTGCGCATACAGCTTGTCGCGCTGTTCGCGGGCTTTGCGTTTTTCGAGGTAGTAGGAGTAATTGCCCGGTTGCACCACGACGTTGCCGTCTTCAAAGGCGACGATCTGATCGCAGATGCGGTCGAGGAAATAGCGGTCGTGCGAGACCACTAGGACTGCTCCATCAAAGTCAGCGATGGCTTCTTCCAGCATGCGCAGGCTGGGCAGGTCGAGGTCGTTGGTGGGCTCGTCCAGCACTAACAGATTGCCGCCGTTTTTCAGGACCTTCGCCAGCATGAGGCGGGCTTTTTCGCCGCCAGAAAGCAAATCCACGCGTTCATTGATGCGTTTGTCATCGAAGAGGAAACGCCGCAGGTAGGCGCGGGCGCCGAGCGTCTGATCGCCGAACTGGACCTTCTCGTTGCCATCGGCCACTTCATCCAAGAGCGAGCCGGTGCCATCGAGCTGCATGCGGGCTTGGTCGATGTAATTGACACGGATTTTTTTTCCGATCTGCACCGTGCCGGCATCGGGCTCGCGTTTGCCGAGGCAGACTTTGAGGAGAGTCGTTTTGCCCACGCCGTTGCGACCAACGATGCCTGTGCACTGGCCAGGTCGAATGGAAAGCGTGAGGTCGCGGGCGAGGTAGCGTGGGTTTTGCGCATCGCCGACGATGATGGAAACTTTTTCGAGTTCTACGGCGATGTTGCCGATTTCCGGTGCGGGTGGGATGAGCAAATCCATCTCGCGCTCCTCGGGCGGGGCTTCCAGATCGGCCACGGCGTAAAAGGCATCCAGCCGGTGTCGAGACTTCGTAGTGCGCGCTTTAACGCCCGCGCGCACCCATTGCAGTTCCTCGCGCAGGAAGCGTTGGCGGCGTCGCTCGGTCTGTTCCGCGATCGATTGCCGCACGGCCTTCGATTCCAGATACGCGGTGTAATTGCCGGGATGCGAGTAGGCCTTACCGTGGTCGATCTCGATGATGCGTGAGGCGATTTCATCGAGGAAATAGCGGTCGTGCGTCACAAAAATCACTGCTCCCGCGAAGGTCCGCAAGAAGGCCTCCAGCCAGGAGATGGATTCGGCATCGAGGTGGTTGGTCGGTTCGTCCAACAGCAACAGATCCGGTTGTGAGGCGAGCGCGCGGCATAGTGAGACGCGGCGTTTTTCTCCACCGGAGAGTGGGCCGACGAGGGCATCGAGGGGTGGGCAATCGAGTGAGGTGGCGAGCGATTTGATGCGAGCGTGGAGGTTCCAGCCATCGGCATGTTCGATCACGTGCAACAGATCCGCGAGCTCGTTTTCCGAGCCGTCGCCCTGTTCGTAGCGTTGAACGGCGGTGATCAGATCCGCGGCGCCTTGTTCGATGCATTCCATCACCGATTGTTGCGGGTCCATCTCGAAGTCTTGTGGCAGATAGCCGACGCGCAGACCTTTGCGCACGGAAATTTCTCCTGAGTCCGCTTGTTGCTGGCGGGTGAGAATTTTCAGCAGACTGGATTTTCCGCAGCCGTTGCGTCCCACCAATCCTGCTTTTTCTCCTGCTGCTACGGCGAGGGTCACGCCGTCTAACAGGTTTTGGTAGCCGTAGGACAGGCGGATTTCGTTGGCGGAGAGCAGAGCAGACACGGCGCGCACGCTAGGTGGCAATGCGCCGATGGGCAATCTCAAACGCTCGATCTCGATGTTCCTTACTCAGCCAGTTGTTCGTTCAGTGTGAACAGATCATAGATCACGCCGATGCCAAAAACGCCACCGGTGAAAAGCCAGATGAGCCCCGTGCCCCACTTGCCCAGATAAAATCGATGAATCCCGAATAAGCCGAGCAGAACCAGTAAAATCCACGCGACGGTGGGGTCTTGTTTTGCATAGGGATAGCGGTCATTCGCCTCCCGCACCATGCCGGGAACGAGGAAGACATCGATCAGCCAGCCTATGCCCAACAGCCCACCTGTCAGTGCCCAGATCAGACCACTGATTTTGCGACCTGTGTAAAAGCGATGCAGTCCGACGAAGCCGAAGACCCAGAAAACGTAGCCCAAGCCGGTATCATGTGTTTGTTTCACGAGGAAATCGTAGTTCAATCCGCAGGGTGAGGCGATGGGAATTTTTTGTCATCTTTGGAATCGCGCTTGCAGTCAGATGGGCGATCTCTAGTCTTATACCATGTCCAACGTCTCTTGGAATCGTCGCACCTTTCTTACCGGTTCAGCTGCCTTGCTCTCGCAGTTGGCCACGTCTGCCGCTGCTGAATCGCCCGCCACCACAGCTGCAGCGCCGTTTCGCAATCCGAACGTCTATCGCTTTCAGATCGGCGACATCGAGGCCTTTTCCATCAGTGACGGCCATTCGCTCATTCGTCCGGCGATGGGCATGATGCATCCGGAGGGCGACCGTCCGCAGATGCAGTCGGTTTTGGAATCGAACTTCGAGCGCACGGATGGAATACCGCTTTATGTCAATATCCTCGTCCTGCGCAAGGGCAAGGAAGTGGCGGTGTTTGATGCGGGATTTGGCAAATGGCCGAATCCGAACTGGGGTTGGTTTTTTCAAGCGCTCGCGTCTGTGGGCATCCAGCGCACGGATGTCACGGCGGCGTTTCTGAGTCACGCGCATGTCGATCACATCGCAGGTTTTGTCACCGACGATGCGATGACTTTTCCCAATGCGCAGTTTTATTGTACCCAAGAAGAATTGGATTTTTGGTTTTCGCCCGAGCCGGATTTTTCCAAATCCAAACGCGACAAACGTGAACTCCCAGGTCTCACGCGCGACAACCGCAAGCGTTTTGAGATTCTCAAGCCAGTGACCCAAGTGCTCAAAGACGGGAGCAGCGTGTGGGGTGGAGACATCCAACTGGAACTCGCGCCCGGTCACACGGCGGGGCACGCGATTTTTCACATCCAGTCGAAAGGCGAAAAGCTCCTCCACATCATGGATCTTGCTCACCATCACCTGCTGATGTTTGCAAATGTGAACTGGACGATCGCTTTCGATCACGATCCGGAACTCGCTGTGATTACGCGGAAAAAAGTCTACGGTCGTGCTCTAACAGAAAAGACGCGTCTCTACGGATTCCACTTGCCGTGGCCGGGACTCGGGCATCTGGGGCAGCGCTCCACGGATTCTTACCTGTGGATTCCCGAGCGATATTCTTGGGGATCGTAAAAAATCATTTTTTAGACAAAACGTCATGCCCGTGCCGCTCCTACAGATGAGCATCTGTTTGGTTTTATGGGTTTTTCCAACGGTTGCTATCAAACAATGAACGGGTAGGCTTCGCATAGGAGCCTACCCGTTTCTTTTCCGATCGAAATGATTCATACTTGTGCTGCGCGGAAAAGTTGGCACGGATTTCGCTAAACGTAAGGTGTCGACTGATTGGTTTTGGGTTTTCCAACGGTTGCGCAGAGAGGGCGGCGAATCGATCGAGCATCAAAGGATTCGCCGCCCTCTTTTTTTCTCGTTGCATCACCCGCCATCAAGAGGCGATGGAGATGCGATCGTGATCAGACATCCAGTTTTCCTGTCGAGTCTCCCACGCGTTCGGCCTTGGCTCCCATGCGATCCAGCAGTGACAGGTGCAGGTTGGTGAGAGGGGTCTCTCCGCTGGTTTCGAGCAAGCGACCGGCCTTCAGAGTGCCGTTGCCATGACCTGCCAGGATCATGGGCAGATTGTCGTGATTGTGACGATCGCCATCGCAAATGCCACCGCCGTAGACGATCATCGAGTGATCGAGCAAGTTGCCATTTCCCTCCTTGGTGTTTTTCAACTGGGTCAGGAAACGAGCGAATTCTGCAGCGTAGAATTCATCGATTTTGGCGATGATGGAAAGACGTCTTTCATCGCGCTGGTGGTGCGAAACGCCGTGATGCGATTCGTTCACGCCGATTTCTGGGAATGTGCGGTTGGAGCCGTCGTGGGCTAACAAAAAGGATGCCACGCGTGTGGAATCGGTCTGGAATGCGATAAGCATGAGATCATACATCGCACGGATGTGTTCCCGATAGCTTTTGGGGACGCCGTTTGGCACATCGATTTCCGGCACTTCTTTGCGGTGTTTTTCCGCGCGTTCGATGCGTTGTTCAATTTCCCGCACGGAGGTGAAATATTCATCGAGCTTGTTTTTGTCCGCACCTGTGGCGCGCGATTGTAGGCGTTTGGCATCAGCCATCACGAAGTCCAGCACGGATTTTTTTCGCATCTGCCGCTCCGCGTTGCCTTTCTCGTCCTTCGAGCCGAATAGAGCCTCGAACACCATGCGGGGATCACGCATCGGGGGAACGGGGGTGGTGTCGGAGCGCCAGGCGAGATTGTATTGGTAGGCGCAGGAATAGCCGGAATCGCAATTGCCGGAGCGGCGCGGTTCATCGGTGGAAAGCTCCAGTGAGGGGAGTCGCGTCAGGTGCCCGAGTTGTTGGGCGGCGATCTGATCGGCGGACACTCCGATGCGGATGTCGGCTCCCGAAGTTTTTCGCGCTTGGCAGCCAGTGAGGAAGCTGGCGTTCGCCCGGGCGTGGTCACCTGCGCCGTCGCCATTGGCCCGTGCTGTGTCGAGCGTGAGTCCCTTGATCACCTGGAAGTGATCCCGCAAATCGGACAAGGGTGAGAGCGACGGTGAGAGTTGGTAGTTTTTTCCCGAGCCATTAGGGAACCACAACTTGGTGTTCACGCCATTTGGCAAATAGATGTATGCCAAGCGCAGGGGAGAGCCCGGGCTTGCGGCAGCCGTGGCGGCGCGCAAAGGTTCCAACATCGGCAGTGCCAAGGTGGATGCCAAGCTTTTCAGAAACAGGCGGCGTGAATTCATAGCGGAAAGGGGTCGCACATAGGATAGCCCAAATGAGCAAGGAAGCAAATTTACGCGCCATGAGATGACACTATTTCAGCGATTCTGCCATCGGCGGTAGCGGGGCATGGTCGTGATGTGCTTTTTTTTGCGGCGACACGTTCTTCGCGATTGTGACGGATTTTTTGTTGAGAGCATGGGGCTTTCGAGATTCGGGCTTTACAGCACTTGTGGCATCTGATTCTAGTTTTGCTTCATGACAGACCACATCTACACCGAATTTCATCGATTTCTTCAACGCGAGGAAAAAGAGCGCTTGCTGGGCCAGCGTGGCATGGTGATTTGGTTGTGTGGTTTATCGGGTTCGGGGAAATCCACCATCGCCAATGCTGCGGAGCGCGTGCTGCACCAGCAGGGTCGCGCCACGGTCATTCTCGATGGCGACAACATCCGCTCTGGGCTCAATGCGAACCTGGGATTCTCGGATGATGATCGTCTTGAAAACATCCGTCGCATGGCGGAGGTGGCCAAGCTTTTTGCCTCTCAGGGCATGATCACTTTTGTTTCTGCCATCACGCCGCGCGGCGCGCTGCGCGATGTGGCGCGCGGCATCCTTGGTGATGACTTTTATGAAGTCTACGTCAAAGCCAGCTTCGAGGCCTGCGCGGCCCGTGACGTAAAAGGCCTCTACGCCAAGGCCGCGCGCGGGGAAATCCAGCATTTCACCGGCAAAGACAGTTCTTTTGAAGAACCCATCCAAGCCGACTTGGTGCTGGATAGCGAGGTTCTCAGTCTCGTGGAATGCGTCGATGCCCTCCTCGAGGCCACCTCGAAACGCCGCCATCTGTCCTGCTGATTTTTCCCAATCATTAGTAAATTACACAACAAACTAATATTTTTTCTTGACCGGGGAGAAATTTGCGGCAAATTCCGCGGCGCGCGACGCAAGTTGCGGAATTTTTCCCTACGTCATCATGCCCAACTACCAACTCAGCCATTTGGATCAATTGGAAGCGGAAGCCATTTTTGTGCTCCGTGAAACGGCCGCCCAATTTGAAAACCCCGCATTGCTTTTCTCCGGCGGCAAGGACTCCATTGTCATGGCCTGGCTCGCTCGCAAGGCTTTCTGGCCCGCCAAGATGCCGTTTCCATTGGTTCACGTCGATACCGGTCACAATTTCGCCGAGACCATGACGTATCGCGATGAGTTCGTGGACATGATCGGTGCTCGTCTGGTGGTGGGCCTCGTTCAGGAATCGATCGACACCGGTCGCGTGGTGGAGGAAAAAGGTCCCAACGCCTCGCGCAACAAACTCCAGACCGTCACCTTGCTCGATACCATCGAAAAGCACCAATACGATGCCTGCCTCGGTGGTGGACGTCGTGATGAGGAAAAGGCCCGTGCGAAGGAGCGCTTTTTCTCGCATCGTGATGACTTCGGTCAATGGGATCCGAAAAATCAACGTCCCGAATTGTGGAATCTTTTCAACGGACGCAAGAATCCCGGTGAGCACTTCCGCGTGTTCCCGCTATCCAATTTCACCGAGATGGACATCTGGATGTATATCAAGCGTGAAAACATTCCTCTTCCCTCGATTTACTTCTCTCACGAACGCGAAGTGTTTGAGCGCAACGGCCAACTTCTCGCCGTGACCGATTTCCTTCAACCTCAGCCACACGAGCTCATCGAAAAACGCATCGTGCGGTTCCGCACCATTGGCGATGCCACCTGCACCGGTGCCGTCGAGTCACGCGCCTCCAATCTCGATGAGGTCATCGCCGAGGTCGCTGCCGCCCGCCAGACCGAACGTGGCACCCGTGCCGATGACAAACGTTCCGAAACCGCGATGGAAGACCGTAAGAAAGAAGGATATTTCTGAAAAGTGACGAGTGTGCATGGATCCGTGATCCGCGCCACTCAAGAAAATCAAATCGTCAAACCACTGCTCACTTTACACTGCTCACTCCACAAGAAAAAATGGATCTGTTACGTTTCACCACTGCCGGTTCCGTCGATGACGGTAAATCCACTCTCATCGGGCGCTTGCTCTATGATTCCAAATCGATTTTCGAGGACCAACTCGAGGCCGTGGAGGAATCCTCGCGCAAACGCGGCGATGAACACGTGAACCTCGCTCTTCTCACTGATGGCCTGAAGGCCGAACGCGAACAAGGTATCACCATCGATGTTGCCTACCGCTATTTCGCTACGCCGAAACGCAAGTTCATCATCGCCGATACACCGGGGCACATCCAATACACTCGCAACATGGTCACTGGCGCCTCGACGGCGAACCTTGCCATCATTCTCATCGACGCCCGCAAAGGCGTGATCGAGCAAACCAAACGCCACAGCTTCATCGCGAACCTGTTGCGCATCCAGCACTTGGTGGTAGCGATCAACAAGATGGACCTCGTCGATTATTCCGAGGAGGTTTATGACAAGATCGTCGAGGACTACCGTGCCATGGCATCGCGTCTCGGCAACATTGTCGATATCACCTTCATTCCCATCTCGGCGTTGAATGGTGATAACGTGGTCGATAAATCCGAAAACATGCCTTGGTATCAAGGTCCAGCTTTGCTTTATCATCTGGAGCACGTCTACATCGGCGGTGAGGAAAACCACGTGGACGCCCGTTTCCCTGTGCAATGGGTGATCCGGCCGATGAGCGACGACTGGCACGACTTCCGTGGATACGCCGGTCGCGTCGCTGGTGGCGTGTTCAAGCCCGGCGATCGCGTCACTGTATTGCCCTCCGGATTTTCCACCCGCGTGAAAGCCATCCATTCTCCCGATGGCGAAAAAGAGGAAGCCTATGCGCCGCAATCCGTGTGCATTACGCTAGAGGATGAGATCGACATTTCCCGCGGCGACATGCTGGTGAAGGACAACAATCCGCCGCGCGTGGAGCAGGACATCGAGGCGATGATCTGTTGGTTCTCGAGCAAGCCGATGCCGCACCGCGCCAAACTGGTCTTGCGTCACACCACCCGTGAAACCAAGGCCGTTGTGCAGGAAGTAAAATACCACGTGGATATCAACACACTCCACAAAGTCGAGGGACCGGAAACATTTGCCATGAATGACATCGGTCGTATTTCTTTACGCACCGCTGTGCCGTTGATTCACGACAGCTACAGTCGCAACCGCCAGACCGGGAGCTTCATTCTGATTGATCCCGGCACGAATGAAACCGTGGGCGCAGGCATGATTGTTTGAGAGTCATGCCTCGCTCGCTAGTCTGATCGTCCTTTGGGATGGCGGGAAAATTCCCTCTATCTTTGGTGGTTTTATTCTGATATTCCATCTTGTGCAAACATGAGAGGCTCGAGTCAAAATGGTGGTCAAGTGAGGCTGGACATCAGTGCAGGCAAGAGCTCCAAGCGTCATGCTCACGAGGGAAAAAGCGTTGATTACACCTTGGATGATTTGATTCATCCGTCACCGGTTTCGGAAAAAACCTTGGAAAGCACCTGGGAGCAGAAACCAAGCCAAGTGCCGGACGTCGTGATCTGGTCTGGAGTGGGAATCGCAAGCCTTCTGGCTCTCGGTATTTTTTTCTGGCTGAGATCTGACACCCCATCCCGCCAGCAAGTTCCCATCGTGGAAATACCGGCAGATCCAGAACCGGCATCGAACCTTCATGCAGCGTTGATGCAACCCGTCAGCGAGTATCTATCGGCTGATACGATAGAAAAAAAACGGGCCTACGTGAGAAATCCGGAGCAAACGCTACAGCGAATGGAACACCATTATGCTGTCCATCCCCTCATCCCCCAAACCTGCGAGTCGTTCATCAAAATCCAACCATTCTTTTACAAGCAGCGGCAGCTGTGGCATGTCACCGCGAAAACTGGTAGAAATTCCGCTGTCGCTCTGATGCTTGAGCAGATGGCGGACGGAAAATTTCTGGTGGACTGGGAAAGCCATGTGGACTACCAGCCGATGCCCTGGAAGCAGTATCTGGAGGAAAAACCCAACAAGGAAATGGCGTTTCGTGTCATGGTGCAAGATTCGACGCATTATGCCTATGAATTTTCCAGTGAAACGCAATGGGCTGCCTACGAACTGACGCAGAGTCATTCCGAGGAAACAGCATACGGGTATGTCCTGCGCGATAGCGATGCCCACAAAGCCCTGACGGAAGGCCTATCGCAGGGGCCGAAAAGAATGATCCTGCGGCTTCAAGCTTCCAAGGGATTCGCGGCGCTAAGAGCCTTCGTCATCAAGGACCTGATCAGCGATTCCATCTATCGCATCGAACCACCATCATCCCTGGACGATTGAGCCGAGGTGATGGAGTTGACCATGCCGTGGAGATCCGTTGCAGAATCAAACGTTGAATCGGAACTCGATCACATCGCCATCCTTGACCGTGTAGTCTTTGCCCTCGATGCGCAGCTTGCCCACATCGCGTGCGGCGGCTTTTGATCCGCTGGCCACGAGGTCATCGAAATGCACGACCTCTGCGGCGATGAAACCGCGCTCGAAGTCGGTATGAATCACGCCGGCTGCGGCTGGAGCTTTATCCCCCTCATGAATCGTCCAGGCGCGCGTTTCCTGAACGCCGGTGGTCAGATAGGTGCGCAAGCCTAACAGGTGATAGACGCCACGGATCAGATTGGATACGCCACTGTCGTTCACACCCATGTCGGCCAAGAAAGCCTCCGCTTCCTCGGGATCAAGATCGATCAATTCTTCCTCGATGCGGGCAGAGATCACCACGCATTCGGCGCCGAAGTTTTCTGCGGCGAATTTCCTTACCTTCGCTACCAGCGGTTGAGAATCCGGATCGGCGCTGGCGCTGGCGAGTTCATCCTCGGAAACATTGCATGCATAGATGGTGCGCTTCATCGAGAGCAGGAAAAAGTCCTTCACGTAGGGCAGATCCTCTGTGGCGAAGCTTAGGGTGATGGCGGGCTTGCCGTCGTAGAGATGGGGCAGCAGGACATCGATGAGCTCCACTTCTTTTTTCGCTTCCTTGTCACCGGACTTGGCTTTTTTCTCACGGGACTGGCGGCGTTTTTCCATCGCGGTGATGTCGGCCAGGATCAGCTCGGAGTTAATGATCTCAATGTCGCGCACCGGATCCACGCTGCCCAGCTCGTGAATGATATCATCGTTTTCAAAACAACGCACTACCTGCACGATGGCATCCGTCTCGCGGATGTTGGCGAGGAACTGGTTGCCTAGACCTGCGCCTTCGGAAGCACCTTTGACCAGACCGGCAATATCGACAAATTCGATCGCCGCGGGCACCAGTTTTTTCGAACCGGAAAGTTGGGACAGAATGGCGAGCCGAGGATCTGGCACAGTAACGACTCCGACGTTCGGGTCGATGGTGCAGAAGGGATAATTGGCGGCCTCCGCTTTGCGCGAGCGGGTGACGGCATTGAAGAGGGTGGATTTCCCGACGTTGGGCAGACCTACGATTCCAGCTTTGAGCATGACGCGCTGAGATTGCGCAGGTTGTGTGGGTCTGGTAAAGGCAAATTCATTCGTGGGCTTGTGGATGGAATGCCGAACGCATGCGGCTGGGGTGAGGCTCTCCTCAATCAACAAAAAAATCGCCTTGGGGAAAAGAGATGCGCTATAGTGTGGCCGGATGACGCAGATGTTTCATTATCCTGAAGGAAAAAGCGCGCGGGCGCCGACGGCGAACCTGCTACGTGAGTATCAGGAATTTCTCCAACGTGCCGAGAGCGAGGGCGTCATGCCCGGGAGCGAGGTGCAGTGCCATGCCACCGAGCCGCCGGCTTTGGATTCGTCGCTTCTCGTCTTCGCCGGTCGCATGGCATGGCGCAATAGCACGCGTTGTGTGGGTCGTTTTTTCTGGCAGAGCTTGCAAGTCAGGGATTGCCGTGACCTTTGCCATCCAGATGATATTTTTGAAGCATGCTTGGAGCATTTGCGTTTTGCCACCAATGGCGGGAAGATTCGCCCTTTGCTCACGGTTTTTGCCGCAGCGAGCGAGGGTTCATCGGAGCCGCGGATTTTGAATCACCAATTGATTCGCTATGCTGGCTACGATCTCGGCAATGGCCGCATCATCGGAGATCCGCAAAACATTTCGTTCACCAAGCATGCAATTCACTGCGGTTGGAGACCGCCTGCGGACCCGGGCGCCTTCGACCTGCTGCCTGTGGCCATCAGCATGCCGGAGCAGCCCGTGTGTTGGTATGAAATGCCTCGCAGCGAGGTGTTAGAGGTTTCGCTGCGTCATCCTCGCTATGCATGGTTTGCGGACTTAGGTTTGAAGTGGCACGCCCTACCGGTGATCACAGATATGTGCTTCGCCGCTGCCGGAGCCAGATACACTTGCGCTCCTTTCAGCGGGTGGTATATGGGAACCGAAATCGGCGCGCGCAATCTCAGCGATGTAAGCCGTTACAACATGCTTCCTCTCATCGCAAGCCGCATGGGCTTGGATACGAGCCGTGCGAATCCGCTGTGGAAAGATCGCGCTTTGATCGAGCTCAACGATGCGGTGATTCACTCGTTCGCACAGGACGGCGTCACCATGGTCGATCATCATAGCGCGACAGAACAGTTCATGCGATTCCAAAAACGGGAGAGCCAATGTGGGCGCGCGGTCAAGGGCGACTGGAGTTGGCTGGTGCCACCGTTATCCGGCTCTACGACGCCGGTTTTTCACAATTCGTTTGATCCCCGCGCAGAGCTGCCCAATTTTTTCTACCAGGATTCCGCTTGGCAGGTGGAAGACGAGGGGAATCCTGAAATTTCCTGAAATCATGATGGAAATGCCCTGCTGGTGGCGTATGCATGGACGATGAAATCGATTGTCTCCACCATCGCCCTCTCCTTTTTGTTCGCTGTGCCGAGCCTTGCTGCGGAAAAACTCAAGGCCCTGATCGTCGATGGTCAGAACAACCACGCTGTGTGGCCTAAGTCCACGGTGATGATGAAAGACTATCTCGAAAACAGCGGCTTGTTTCAGGTGGATGTGGCACGCACCAAGTTCATCAGCAATCATCAGCGTGAAAAAGACTGGCTCCCCTTGGCCGGTGCTCCCGAGGCTGAGGGCAAGGATAAGCCCATGCCGGATCCGGACTTTGCTCCCGATTTCTCGAAATACAGCATCGTTGTCAGCAACTTCGGTTACGGGGCGGCGGATTGGCCCGAGGGCACGCGCAAGAAGTTCGAAGACTACATGAAAAATGGCGGAGGCTTGGTGGTGGTGCATGCTGCAAACAACAGCTGGGCGAATTGGCCGGAGTTCAATAAGATGATTGGTCTCGGCGGCTGGGGTGGACGCAATGAAAAATCCGGTCCCTACGTTTACTTCGATGCGAGTGGCAAGGCCATCCGCGATGGCAGCCCAGGTGGTTGCGGCTCCCATGGTCCGCAAGGCGAGTTCCTCATCACCATGCGCGACAAAGAGCATCCCATCACCAAGGGTTTGCCAGATTTCTGGATGCACACCAAGGATGAGTGCTATTCGAAATTGCGTGGTCCTGGCGAAAACATGACCATTCTCGCCACGGCAGCAGATACTCCCGCCCTCAAGCAGGCTGGTCGCAATGAGCCCATGCTCATGGTGCTCTCCTATGGCAAGGGTCGTGTTTTTCATACCACCCTAGGCCACGATGTTGATGCCTTTCAGGGAGTGGGTTTCATCGTCACCTTCCTGCGCGGATCCGAGTGGGCTGCCACCGGTAAGGTCACTCAGGATCTCCCCAAGGATTTCCCTGCTGCGGACAAAGCCACCTCCCGTCCTTACGAGCGGAAGAAGTAAGACGCGGGTGTCTCTGCATCACTGTGGGCGGGTGACGGGTTGTGCCCTCGTTTTTTCTAACAGATCTGCCATTTTTTTCGCTACTTGGACTTGCTGGGAGAAGAGGTTTTGGCTTTCACCTGGATCCTTTGCTAGATCATAGAGGGCAGGCCGCGCGGGCGCATCCTGCTTATTCTTGCCTGCTTGCCAACCATCAGCCAAGTTGAGGTTGGGCATGTATTTCCAGTTTCCGCTGCGGAGGGCGAGATGGCCAGTGCCGCTCATGACAACGAGATGATCGCGCATGGGAGCATTGGTTTCGCCGCGCAGGGAGGGGAAGAGATTGTAGCTATCCGGCAGTGCGTTTTGCGGGAGCTTTACTCCAGCGGCACCGCAGATGGTGGCGGGGATGTCGATGGTGGAAACGAGTTCTTTCCGCTCGCCAGAGCTGATGTGACCCAGCCAGCGGGTGATGAAGGGAACGCGATGGCCGCCTTCCCAGAGTTGGGATTTTTTTCCGCGATAGGGACCGTTGGGCTTGTGATCTTTTTCATCGGTAACGTAGGCCCCGTTGTCACTGCTGTATATCACCAGTGTGTCCTTAGCGAGATTCAGCCGATCCAAGGTTTGGAGAATTGCGCCGATCGATGCATCGAGCTCATGCAGCATGTCCGTGCGATTCCCCAGGCCGCTGCTGCCTGCAAAACGCGGGTGTGGGATGGTCGGAGCGTGGACGTCGTGGGGCGTGAACATGAGGAAAAATTTCCTGTTCTGATTTCGTTCCAGAAATTGTATGCATTCGCGCATGTGGGTATCTGCGATGTCGGCGTCTTTCCACCAGGCCGACTTGCCGCCTTTGCCCCAGCCGATGCGGTTGCGACCAGCGGCGAACGGTGAGAGACCGAGTTTCTGCGCCTCCTCTTTGTCGTAGGAAACGTGGATCGGGTCACTGGCATCGAGCCCTACCACGCGGTGATTGCGCACAAACACGGTGGGAATGCGGTCGTTGGTGGCAGGGATGCCGAAGAATTCGTGAAAGCCGATTTCAAGAGGCCCCGGATGCAGCTCTCCATTGTAATCGGGGCGATCGACACCAAAGCCCAGATGCCATTTGCCGATCATGGCGGTCTGATACCCTGCTTGCTTAAGCAGTCCCGGCGCTGTGGTCATGGAAGGAGAAATCAATAGGGGCGAATCGCCAGCGGCCACGCCCTTGTTCAGTCCCATGGCGTTTTGTCGCCAGGAATATTGGCCCGTGATGAGAGAATAGCGGGTGGGTGTGCAGCAGGCAGCAGAGGCATGCCCGTCGAGAAAGCGCTGACCCTCGCGTGCGAGGCGATCGATATGGGGTGTTTTAACTTTCGTAGCACCGTAGCAACCGGCATCGCCCCAACCCACATCATCGGCGAGGATGACGATGATGTTGGGTGTTTGATGCGAAGTCTCGGCCGCGTGACTGAACCATGTCGTAATGGCAATGCTACAGAGCGAGCAAAGAAAACGTAAGGGTTTGGTTTGCATCGTTTTTTTATGATTGATTGTCATAGCAGAAGGGCGAGAGGCGGAAGCAAAGAGGGCCCACGGATTTTTTACTCGCTGGTTTTGGCGTTGGGTTCCGGGTCAGCGGAGGGCACGGCTTTGTGAAGAAGTTGGTCTAACAGCATTTTCATTTCCGTGACTTTTTGCGGTTGGCTTTCGGCGAGGTTTTTGGTTTCCCCGAGATCTTCTCTGAGGTGATAGAGTTCATATTCTGGCATGTCCGCGGGAGATTTCTTTTTTCTGGCAGTTGCGGCCTTTCGATGGATGAGTTTCCAGTCGCCCGCCCGCACGGCGGCGAGACCAGGTTGTGTGCTGGAAAGCAAAAGGGCATCGTGAGGGGACTTCGCCTCTGCGGTTAGCACAGGCCAGATGTCCTTGCCATCGATGGGAAGTTTTTGTTCGAGCGAACCGCCCGCCCGCTGAATCAGGGTGGGATACCAATCGATGATGTGCAGCGGATGATCGATGATTTTTCCGGCGGCAATTTTGCCCGGCCAGGTGGCGAAGGCGCATACACGAACGCCGCCCTCGTAGATGGTTCCTTTGCCCTCGCGCAGCGGACCGTTATCCGTGATTTTCCCTGGGGATGGGCCACCGTTGTCGCTCGAAAACACGATCAGTGTGTTGTCACGCATCTTTTGTTCCTCCAGTGTTGCCACGATTTGGCCGATGGCTTCATCCATGGCGGAGAGCATGCCCGCGTAGGTTTTTCGGTTGCCTTTCAGCGAGGCATAGGGTGCCACGTAGGAATCCGGCACCTGCAAGGGGCCATGTACCGCATTGAATGGCAGGTAAAGAAACAGTGGTTTTTTGAGATCGCGTTTGCGAATGCGTTCGCAAGCTTCTTTGGCAATCAAATGGGTCGAATAGCCTTGGTCTTCGCAGGGTTGGTCGTTGCGATGCCAATCGAGAATTTTGCCACGCTTGTGGGTGTAAAAATCGATCATGCCGAACCATAAGCCGTATTGATGGTCGAACCCGCGTTGGGTCGGTTGATAGGCGGACTGAAATTCACCGAGATGCCATTTGCCACTGATCGCCGTCTCGTAGCCTGCATTCTTCATGGCTTGCGCGAGAGTTTTTTCCGTTAAAGGGAGTCCCCAAGATGCGTTGGGCCGCACGATGCTATACACGCCGGTATGGGCGACGTAGCGACCTGTCATGAGCGATGCGCGAGTGGGCGAGCAGACGGGTTGCACGTAGAACGATCGCAAAATCGCGCCTTCTTTGGCAAGGCGATCGAGGTGCGGCGTTTTGATATCTTTTGCACCATTGAATCCCGCATCGGCATAGCCCATGTCATCGGCCATGATGTAGAGAATGTTCGGTTTTGTCTCAGTAGCAAATCCCTGAAATGCAAGATTCATGCAGCAGAGGATGAGTGACAGTGGGCGTTTCATGGGTTGATCAGAGGATACGTAAGAATAGGATAGAAAACTATCAAAGCAGGGAAAATGGGAGGAGAGGGAAAATCAGTGCCCCGCGCGGCGCCTCACAGGTTCTTGACATTCGGGTCAGGTGCGGGGACGATCATTCATGGCGGAACCGATCGAACAGTGGCTCAAGCATCTCGATGCGATACTCGAGCAGCATCCATTCGAAACTGCGGAAGAAGCCGAGGCCTGGCTGAGGGAGCAATCGCAGAATCGCACGATCGAGGAATTTTTCGAGCAATGCGGCACGCCTGTCCTGCGCCTTACCATGTTGTGGCAACGCGCGGAACAGGCCGAGGATCCGCAAGCCGCCTTGGAGCTGTATGACCGCGCCATTGCGCATGCGGAAGAATCTCTGGTGGAAGAAATCGAGCAGGCGCGCCAAGGTCCGGCGACATGGCCAGAAAGCAAGGTCTACAGTTATCTCTGCTGCTTGTCCGGTCGCGCAGGGTGCATGGAAATGCTGGGTGCACTCGATCGTGCGGAAGCCGCCTATCAGCAGGTATGGGATGCTGATCCCTTGGATTCATTTGGTGTAGCGGAAAAATTGTTTTCGCTGTGCCTGACCGATGGCCGCTTGTCTGATGCGCGGTCATGGTTGGATCGTTTGGCTGACGATGATGGCACTACTTTGTGTTACCATCGTGCTCTCCTGCGTTTTCTGGAGGCTGCTGATGTGGCCGAGCAGGCCTACCAAGAAACGGGTGATGTGGCGGCGGCGCACGCTTGGGAAGATCCTGAAGCGAACCGTTTGTTAGATCTTGCCTTGCAACGCAATCCATTTGTCGCCGCCATCATGGCTCATCCGCGCGCCTTTGAATTGGAATTTCCCAAAGAGGCGCCATGGGGCAGTCCTGCCGAGGCCGTGCAGGTGATGTTTGCATCGGCTCATTTATGGCTCAGCGATTTTCTGGCGCTGCATTGGTTGATCGGACGGTCGCAACGATTTTCTTTGCAGGATCATCTGCACTCCGCTGCGTGGCGTTGCATGTTAGATGAGTTGGGTGGGGAGCCTACCGATGAGGAGCGCGTCGCGTATTTGCGACAGTTGGAGGAAATGGATGGCTGATACGACTCCGATCACTGACCGTTTTGGGGTGGTGACAGATCGCGCATTCCTTTCAAACCTTCCATCATGGCCTTTAAACCCGTGGTCAGCTTTTGTGCGCTGGCCATGGTTTGATCCAGTCTTTCCAGTTCCATTGCCGGCAGATTGCCGTCTTGGAAGGGCATTTGCTGGGGATTTTTCCCGCGTGCTTCCGTGGCTTTTTGAACAATGCCTGCCAATTTTTGTTGCTGATCCGCCGTGAGGATTTCTTGCAACTGCTCGGCGAGAATCGGGTCGCTCAGGTCATTGCCGCCACGTCCCGAGAATGCGAAGCCGCTCACGTTGCGCATGACGGCCAATGTATCATCGGCGATCGCATCGTATTCCTGCTGGTTGATTTCTCCGCGTTTGAGAGCATCACCCGCGAGAATCGTTTCCATCATGCCTGAGGGATCGGCTTCCAATGCGGCGGCCAACTCATTGACCGCATCCATGCGCTCACCTACGCGTTGTTCTACGATGGTTGCGGCTTTGTTTTTTTGTTCATCGTTCAATTCCAACCGCGAAGCCAGAGCATCCGATGCTTGTTTGATGGCGAGCTCTTTGGCCGATGAGGCACCTGCGAGTCCTGCTCCCATGTCGGCGAGCTGCATGGCGTCTTTCATCAGTCCCGCCATGTCCTGGGTAATTTTTTTCGACAGCTTGGTGCGGCCGTCGCCATATTTTTCCGCCAGTTTGGCCCATGCGCCATCGGAGCCACGATCGTTCGAAGAAGCTTTTGCCCCTACAGCGGGTGCGTTGCCTGCATTCGTGGCATTGGTTTTCAAGGCCGTTGCCATCGCCGCCGCCGCGGATTCTTCCGTATCCGAGTTGTTTTTTTTGCCCATGGTGGAGCCGAGATACATTCCGCCAGCGAGCAGCGCGATGCCGGCAACGGCAATCATCAAATTTTTTTGTTTCATAGAGGCTTGATCGGAACAAAAGCGTTTCGCGTTGATTGTTCCGTTCAAATTTCACCACAAAATGTGCTTTTCAGCAAGATACAAACGTGGAACATGGGGATCACTCCATTCATCATCTCATGAACAACGATTCGTTTTCGGAAGTCACACACACCGGTTGGTTGTCTAGGTTGGGCAAATCCGTCACCGGCTTGCTCATCGGGCTCGTTCTCACCGTGGGCTCGTTTCCTCTGCTGTGGTGGAATGAGGGTCGTAGTGTGAAAACCCACCAAGGTCTGAAGGAAGGAGAGAAGATTGCCATCACGATTGGCGCGGATGCCGTCGATGCGGGCCACGATGGCAAATTGGTGCACGTTGTCGGACACGCCGCGGCTAAGGACGAGGTGGTCGATCCGGTATTCGGGCCCAAATTTCCCGGTGCCATCAAACTTTGCCGCAAGGTCGAGATGTTCCAGTGGGTGGAAACCAAAAAAACCACTACGAAGACGAAACTGGGCGGCGGCGAAGAGACGGTAACGGAATACCATTACCAACAGGAGTGGGCGGAAAAGTTTCACCCATCTAACGAATTTCGCCAACCGCAAGGGCATGCAAACACGCAACCCGCTCATCGGAGTGAGACATTCGTTTCTCATAACGCCACGATCGGTGCCTTTGCCCTGCCAGGATTTCTCATTGATCTCTGGCGGGACCTGCGTCCCATGACTCTTGCCATCGATGCAATCAAGCCCGAGCACAGGGAAAAAGCGCAATTGCAAGGTGAGTGGCTCTATTTGTTAGGTCGGTCGGATCGTCCTGTGAATGGCGATTTGCGCGTTAAGTTTGATGCGATCCCCGAGGGCGACGCCAGTGTGTTGGCGCGACAAGTGAGAAACACTTTCGAACCGTATTTGACGCAGGTAGGAACCAAAATCGCGCGGATCAACGCGGGCGTTCAAAGCAAGGAGTCGATGTTTGCCGCCGCACAAGCGGAAAACACCCTGCACACTTGGCTTTTTCGAGGATTGGGTGCGCTGCTGATGTTCATCGGCATCGGCTTAGTGTTTCAACCGTTCAAAGTTTTTGCGGATGTGCTGCCGCTGGCGGGCCGGATTGTGGGCGCAGGCACAGGCATGATTGCCTTGTTGCTAGCGGGCATTGGATCTACGATCACCATCTCTCTGGCTTGGCTGTGGTATCGCCCACTCCTCGGCGCGGCGGTGCTGATCGGCACGATATCATTGGTCGTGCTGCTGGTCCGCCGTTTCCGCTCCAAGTCGGCATGAGATCCCACGTCCGCTAGCGATTGGAAACAGGGGACTTTTTTCTCATTGCTGAAATGGGCGCGCGCGGCCATCTTGTATGGATGAAAAAGTTTTTTGCTCTTCTGATCGCTCTGCTCAGCGCCTGGGTTTTGTTTACTCCTTTTGATCTGCCGCCCATCCCGTTTTTTTTCATCGATGAAGCCATCGCGCTGCTCTTGTTCACCAAATCGATGTCTTATCTGGGCTTTGATATTGCCCGCATTTTGCCGTTTCTCTCGAGTCGTGTTCGCAAAAATGCATCGACCACTCCCCCCGCCGCGGGGACCGGCAGGGGGAAAGGGTCTGTGATCGATATCGAATAGCGAGATTCGCGTCTGACACACGCAAGGCGGAGCAAAGCTTGCATTGCAGAAAGATCGGGGCTACATCATTCGTAACGTAATCAGAACATGAGCGACTCTAGTGAAGCAATCAAACCTCGGAAGCCCATTTATCTCACCTTGATCGGACTGGGAGCCTGCGCGTGCATGTTGGCCATGCCAGCGCTAGCCGGACCACCCAATGGTCAAGCATTGCCGGACATCATGCGGTTTCTCGGCCGTTTTCACCCGGTCATTCTGCACCTGCCCATCGGGATTTTGACCCTTGCCTTAATCAAGGAATTCATCTCGCTTGTCTCTCGGGACACCCAGTCCACCCGTAGCATCATGTTTTTTGCCGCAGCTTCCTCGGTGATTGCCGTGATCGCAGGATTTTTGCTGTATCAGAGCGATCTCGATGGAGAAGCCACCGATCTCGGCAACCGTCACTTGTGGGGAGGCATCGCTTTTTCCTGCGTGACCATTCTCGCCTACATTGTCAAATCATGGACGGACGCGGGCGCCGCGAATCCTTGGTTCTACCGCCTCTTGCTCGTTGCAAGTGCAGGCGTGATGGGTTTCGCCAGCCATGATGGCGCCTCCATGGTTCACGGCACCGATTACCTCAGCAAATACGCACCACCTGCGCTCAAGCCACTGCTCGGTGAAAAAGCGGTCCACTCTACCGCGCCGGACGCGGGAACCGCTGTTGACGAGCCGCTGATCTATCAGGATGTGGTTGCTCCGATGATGGAAGAGAAATGCTGGAAGTGTCATAATGCCGATAAGATCAAAGGCAAGTTCCGCATGGATACCTACGAACTTCTCGTCAAAGGTGGCAAGGAAGGCGCGGGACTCGTCGCTGGAGACGCCGCCAAGAGCAACATCGTCAATCGTTGCGAGCTGCCTATCGATGACGAAGAGCGCATGCCACCCGATGAAAAACCTGGTCTAACGAACGAGCAACTCATCGTCATCAAGTGGTGGATCAATGCCGGTGCCTCACCCGCGCTGAAACTTAGCGAAGCCAATGCTCCCGCCGATGTGACTGCCATTCTCGCCAAACAAAAACCGGTGGTGAAAAAACCGACCGCGCCTGCGCCCACCACGGGTGCCGCCCCCGCCGAAGCCCCCAAAGCCGATACCAACCGCGATGCTCTCAAGACCGCCATGGCCGAAGTACAGAAATCTTTCCCCGGCGCCGTACAGTTTGAATCGCAGGCATCTTCTGGTATTACTTTCACTGCCGTCAGCATGCGAGGAAAGTTCAGTGATGACGATACCGCTAAGCTCGGTCCCGTTCTTGCTGGTCTGGTTTCCGCTGATTTTTCCGCTGCCCTGATTACCGATCAATCCCTCTCTCTGCTCACCCCAGCGAAAGGCTTGCGCACCTTGCGCGTTTCCGAGACGAAAGTGACGGATGCCGGTATGGACACCATTGCCAAGATGACATCTTTGGAATCGCTCAATCTCTACGGCACTGAAGTGACCGATGCCGGTCTACAAAAACTCGGCGCCCTGCCGCAGTTGAAAAAACTCTTCGTCTGGCGCAGCAAAGTCACGCCCGCTGGCATACAGGAGCTGAAAAAGAAACTCCCCCAGTGCGAGATCGAGACGGGGATGTAATTCTCCAAGCATTTTGTTCATTCCTTGGCGATCCCGCTCCCTGTGGGATCGCTTTTTTTACGGACTTCTTTACCCACTTACTCCTGCGTGTGGCGTTTTTCTAAGGCCACCATGGTGATGTCGTCCATTTGCGGTGCGTTACCAGTGAAGTCCTTGAGGGTGCGAAGCATTTTTTGTAGCACGATCTCCGCGCCCAGTGGCGAGCTTTGGAGGAAAGTTTCTTTCATGCGCTCGATGCCGAATTCTTCGTCCGCGCCGTTAAGCGCTTCTTTCACCCCATCGGTGTGCAGCAACAGGCAGTCCCCGGGGGCGATTTGGAAAGCGAAGTCCTTGGTCACCCGCTCGAACACATCGCCTTCATCGATGCCCACTGCCAGCCCTGAGGGTTTGATTTGGGTGATTTCGCCGCTGTCCTTGTGAAACCAGAAGGCGGGATCATGTCCTGCGCGCGCCATCACCGCGTGGCCTTGATCGCCATCGAGAATCAGATAGGCCATGCTGATGAACATGTCCTCGCGGATGTCGGGAAATAGTTGGCGGTTTACCAAGGAAAGGACTCGCGCCGGCGAGGTTTGGTCCATCGCTACGCAGCGCAGCACGCTCCGGCACATGGCCATCAGCAAGCCCGCCGCCACTCCTTTGCCGGAAACATCCGCGATGACCAGTCCCCAGCGCTTGTTGCCGAGATCGATGAAGTCGTAATAATCCCCGCTGATGATGCGAGCAGGTGTATTGGTGCCAGCCACACGGTATCCTTCGATCGAGGGGTTATGCTGGGGCAGAAGAATCCGCTGCACTTCGCGTGCGGTGCGCAGCTCGTTTTCCAAAGTTCGTTTTTCGTTCGCTTCCTGATGCACCATCGAGTTGCCCAAGGCAAACGATGACTGTTCAGCCACGGAACGGAAGACGGCGAAGTCATGTTCCTTGAACTCGCCTTGGCTGTGCGGCTTGGCCACGGCGAGCACTCCCAGATCCTTGCCGCCGTGACGCAGCGGTGCGATCATGGCAGAGACGTTCTCATCATAGCTGACAAAGGCATCGCGGAACGACTCGTGGGTTTTTACGTCCGGCACGTGCACAGCTTTTCCCACAGTCAGACAATGTCCCAATACCCCCTCGTCGCTCGCTTGGTTCGACAAACGGAAATGGCTCTCCGCCGCGCGGGAATCCTTCTGTGCCCTGCGCATGACCTCAAGAGGAAGGCCGATGAGCTGAGGACAGCGTTCGCTCACGTATTTCGGCACCAGCCACTGTCGTGTTTCATTACTCAAATAAATCGCACCTCCTTGGGCGCTTACAACATCCACTACACCGTCTACGATGGTACGGTTTACGCTGTGGGGCGATGAGTCTTTTTCGATGGCCTCGCCGAGATCGTGAAGAAAGTGGAACATGCGCTGTTCCTCGCCGACGATCTCGCTCTTTTCTTTTTCTAACAGTTTTGCACTGCGTCGGGCTCGCCATCCCCACAAGCCGATCAACACCAGCAAGGCCGCCAATCCGCACACGATGTAAAATTCAAGCGACATGTTTTGGGTTCGTGAGGAGACGGCATGACGACCTCAGCCGGAGGTGGACCCTAGTTCTTTTTCTAACAGTTGCACCACGTTATCAAACTTCTCTGCGTTGTCTTGGTTGGTGGCGGAGAGGATCTTGTGCGCTTCGAGAACTTCTTGGCTGCGCTCGCGCATGTTCAGCACAGCGCCAGTCCACGGTTGCAGTTGCCTGCGGATTTCCTCCAGTGCTGTCGCCCAGGGTGCCTCTGTGGGGTTGATTTCCATCAGCGCGTTGAGTCCCAGATCTTCGAGCGAGGCGACATTCTTTTCCGCTGCGCCTGCGATTTCCAATCGCCCGCCATCGGATTGTTTGCTCAGTCGTATCGCCAAGCCTGCCAGCATGCCCATGAAGGTAGAGTCCATGCCCGTGCACAAGTGCAAGTCGATCACCACGCACCGTTCACCGTCTTGCAGGCTGCGCTCCGCGCATTGTTTTACCGCGGGGCTGCTCATGAAGTTTCCCTTGCCGGCACAACGGATCCACGAGTAGCCGTCAAATTTTCCCCAGTCGATATGACTTGATTCACTCACAAATGACCTTAGCCGCAACATTCACGCGACGCCCCTACTCTAGGCAAATTCACGATGAGGTCAACGCCGGAAAAAACTTTCTCTGTATCGCAAGCACGCATTTTTCTTTTGGATCACGGTTCACAAGTGGGCCCGACAGGAATCGAACCTGTACCTACGGCTTCGGAGACCATCGTCCTATCCATTGGACTACGGGCCCATGTGATGAGCTGCTGCGGCCGCCAAGGTAGCGTAACAAACCTTGGTCTGGCAAGCATCGGTTTTGCGGATTTCACACCCGTGCTTGCAACCATTTGCCGCGAAAGTGCAGCCAGGAAAACACCAGTGCCTGCACGGTGAGATCTACGGCGAAAATGGTCCACACTCCCACCAGGGTGAGATGTCCCGTCGATTTGAAATAAAACAACACGCCGATGCGGAAAAACGCCATGATGGAAAAGGCCCATTTCATCACGAGGGGCGTCGCACCCGCGCCGCGCATCGTCGTTTTTAACAAAATGCACGTGGCGAAAGCTGGTTGGGAAAAGGCACATACTACGAGCAAAGGCGTTGCCATACGCAAATGCTCCTCACTCCCCGCCGCGAGAATGTTGACCAGAAACTCGCGAAACAAAACGAAACAAAGTCCGAGAAAACTCATGACAGCAATGTTGAGCTTCCAGCAAAATCGAACAACTCGCACGGCCATGGGTTTCGATCCAGCGCCCAAGTATTGTCCCGTCAAGGCCGCTGCTGCGGTGGCGATGGCGAAGCCTGGCATGAAACTCATCGACTCCACCCGGATGGCAATCATGTGTGCGCCCAGCGAGCCATGCACGGGAAGTTGGGAGATCGTCTGGATGCCGAAGTAGTGGATCATCCACATGCCGGCAACCTCCATCGATTGGGGAATGCCGACGCGAACAATGCGTGTGAGGGTTTCGCGATGGAAACGCAGCGCCTCACGCGTCCAGCGCAGCGTCACCTCATGGCCGCCTTTGCGCAACCAAAGTACCATCGATACCGAAATCAGGCCGGCGATCCATCCGCACACCGTTCCTGCGGCGATGCCCGCAATGCCATGTCCGCCGACGGGTTCAGGACCAAAAACAAACAGCACGCTGAGCAGAAAATTCACCACATTGACTACGATCATCGCGAAAAACGGCGTGCGGGTGTCGCCCGATCCGCGCAGCGCGGCATTCAATGCCATCATCGCTCCGCTGAATGGACCCGATAAAGCCAATACGGTAAGAAATTCCCCGGCAAAGATCGAGGCCTGCGGCGACATGTCCATTTTGTCCACCAACCAACCGGAGCCCATTCTCAGTAAGGCAAAGGATCCCAATCCCGCCGCCAGACCCAGCCACAAGCCCTGGCACATGCCGCGACGGGCAAGCAAAGTATCTCGCGCGCCACAGGCTCGCGATACCAAGGCCATGACTCCGACGGCTACCGCACCTTGGAGAATATTGAAAAACCAGCCTACGTAACCGCCCAACCCCATCGCGTCGAGAATGGCCACACGCGTTTCCCCGCTGGCCATGCGGCTGGACACCATAATGTCGGTGACTCCCACAAGGAAGGTCAGTGCATTCTCTAGCAAGGGCCATACGGCCAGCAAAGCCACCTGACGCGATAGGCTCAAACTACCGAGTTTGCCTGCCAGTATGGGCTTTTTGTGATCCGCATCAACCATGCCGCACTATGGGGTGAGGGAGGGCTGCGTGGCGGCATATTTTGCCGTCTCCGTGCGTTTCGTTGCAGCCCATCAGTGAATCCGTCATCGTTTTCCTGCAGCACCCGCTGCAATCGGATTTTCACGGAGGATCGATAAAACACAAGCCATGAATCAGACGCAGAGGAAAATCAAAAAAAGCCGCCCATGCGGGCGGCTTTCTTGGGTGGATTTTTTCGATTGTTAGAGGCTCTTCAGATAGGCAGTGATGTCGGCTATGGCTTGCGGGGTGAGGCCGAGATTCGCGGGGCTATACATCAGGGATTTTTCCATGGGCTTCACAGAGGCAATGCGCGATTTGGCGATCGTCTGAGTTTGTCCGCCCATGCATTTCACGATCAAAGGATCGCCATCGCTGAGCACCATGCCGACGATGGTGATGCCGTCTTTCGTTTTGATTTCGGTGCCTTCGTAGCCATGCGAAACTTCCGCGCTGGGATTGGCGATGGCGTTGATGATCACATCAGCAGGTTGCTGGCGACCGAAGCTGGTAAGATCAGGACCGTAATCGATGCCTTGATCGCCGACTTTGTGGCACATGTAGCAGGAAGCGATGGCAGTTTTGCCACGATCCTTATCGCCCGTAAGTTTGGCAATTTCCGCTACGCTGGGGAGTTTCGGTGCATGGGCGGGAATGGCGGGCATTTCTACCGCCACCAATTTCACGTTCGCGGGGTCTTGGCCCATGGATTTGAGGATGGCATCGAGATTGTGCGATTTCCAGAGATTGCCCTTACGATTGTTGATCCACCATTTCGCCAGATCTTTGTGCACAAAGCCTTCGGTGTTGGTGATTTGTAGCATCGCACCAGAGGCAGCGGCACTTGGATTGAAGCCGAGGGCGGTGAGCATGAGCTTCGATTGTTCCGGACTGGTGCTGGCGGCGAGGGCGCGCAGTTTGAGATCGGCCACGGATTGGTTCGGATGCAAACGCCAGGCGATCCAGGCAAAGGAGTCGCTCCATTTGTCCCCACTCCCTTGTTTCATCAACTTGCGAGCGGCATCGTAGACGGCGGCTTCCTTGCCCGTGGAACCGAGGCCCAGAGCTTCGAGATAGGCGCGGTCTTGGCCATCGAATTGCGCGGCGATTTGCGCAAGCAGGGGAACGCTTTGGGCGGCGGGGGTCGCACGCAACATCAGGGCAACCTCGCGGCGCACCATGGCGGATGGATCTTTGACCATTTTTTCGGCGAGTTTCACGACGTCCCCGCCAGCAGCGCGCAGGGCGCGGACAGCGACCAGACGTTGGCGTGGCTCCTTGGCGGAGAGCAACTGACTCACGATTTCCTGACCTTGATCGCCCATTTGTGCCAGCAGCCACACGGCACGGGCAGCGATGTAAGGATTGCTGTCCTTGAGCAGGGCGCTCACGGCGGGGATCGCCTTCGCACCCTGGGCCTTGAGGCGGGTGAAGCCGCTGTTGCGCACGTTCACGGCTGGACTTTTCAGTGCGGCGATTTGGCCCTCGGTGGTCGTGAGATCGATCTTGGGAACGACGGACTTAAAGCCTTTCGGTGCGATCCGATAGATGGTGCCAGATTGGCCTTTGTCTCCGGTGCCGTGACCACCGACGCGGGGATCAAACCAGTCAGCCACGTAAAGCGCGCCATCAGGCCCCACGGCCACATCACTGGGGCGGAATCGCGTTTTTAGATCGTTGTTGGTGCGGCCGATGAAATCGGAGCCAGCGAATTCACCTTCTTTGTTGGAGGTCAGGAAGTCGATACGCTTCAGCGTGAAGCCAGCACCGTTGGGCACCGGCAGGTAACCGAAGACCACATTCTTGCCGGCCTCGCAGGCAAGCAGCAGGCCCTGCCACTTGTCTCCAAGCGCGCCGTTTTCATAAAACGCCACGCCAGTGGGAGAGCCTCCACCATACACATCACCCGAGGGCATAGTGCCGGGATCTTCCTGACGCCACTCAGCCGTGGGTGTATCCTGTCCTGGACGCTTGTCTGCACCCCAGCTGCGTTGGCCATCCGCCGAGGAAAATCCGGCATTGCCGCCTTCCATGATTTCAGCCACACGACAGGCGGGTGGGTCGTCATTATCGCTCTGGAACATGTCGCCGAAGGAGGTGAGTGCTTGCTCATAGGAATTGCGATAGTTGTGTCCGACAATGCGAGCATTCGTGCCATCGGGATTCATGCGCACGGAAAATCCGCCGACCCATACATTTCCGTCATCACTGCGCTGGCCAGCGATGCTGCGAGTATCCGCATACCAGGTGCCGCCACCGCTTTGGTAGTAACTGCTGCCGATGCGAAAGGTCTTACCAGATTTATCGGTGAAAATGCCACCGCAGTTGCCGTTGTTGAAATTCCACTGGCCATCCGGTCCCGCGGTCAAGCTATGGAGGCTGTGGTCGTGCTGGCGCGCATTGAAGCCAGTGAGCAACACTTCTTTTTTGTCGACCGCTGGGTCGAATTTGCGGTCGCCATTGACATCCGTATAAACGATCAAATCCGGCGGTTGCGAGACCACGACTTTGTTGTCGAGCACGGATACGCCGAGCGGAGATTCGAGATTGGGATCTTGGGTAAAGACGTTGCTTTCATCGGCCACGCCATCGCCATCGGTATCGGCGAGGATCACGAGGCGGTCGCCGGCTGGTCGGGAATTTTTCGCATGACGGTAATTCACACCTTCTGCCACGTAGAGTCGGCCGTCTTTGTCGAAGTCGATATTGGTGGGGTTGAACAACTGCGGTGTGGTGGCCCAGATCGAGATTTCCAGTTGATCATCGGCGATGGAGAATCGGTCTTCAGGCACCAGAACTGCTTGCAGTTCGGCGGCCCCGCTTGCGGGTTTTTGTGAATAAACGGCGAATTTCACACTGGAATTTTTGTTAACGCCCTGTTGGACGGCGCCGCCGTCATCGATGCCCACCTTCGCGCTGAAACTATCCACACCTGCGGGCAGATCGAACACGATGGTAGATGCCGCATGCGTGCCTATGCCTTTCGCATACGTTTGCTTGTCGATGACCAGAGGATTGCCTTGAACGTTTTTGCCGACCTTGCACTGCCCCCAGCCTGATTCGGCCGAGCGCCATTTCAATTCTGTGAGATCTTTTTTCGAACCATCGGCCATGATTAAGGTAGGCTCGATCCAGTCGGCCCAATCGAAGCTGTTTTCCCCGGCTTCTTCCACGACGAGATAGAGTTCTTTGGCTCCTTTGAGGGATGCCTTGATTTCTCCGAGTCGTTTGTCCTTGGGGGTCATTACGGCGGTGCTGGCAAGTGCGGTTCCTGCTCCGGCGGATGCATTTTTTGCGCTGGAGCGTGCGGCATCGATCGCTGCTTTTGCTGGTTTGGTAAACTTCGCTTCGCGATCCGTCTGGATTTTTGCGGCGGGAATTTTTTTGAATTCCCCGGGCTCCACCAATTTCAATCGAACGACTTTTCCTTTGTCATCGAGATGGGCGTTGAGTTCATCCTCGCTGAGCGGTTGGGAAGATACGCCATCCTTGGGCACGTCGAGTCCCGCCGTCCAGACTACCGCGTTGAGAACGATCTTGCGGAAATTGTCGATGGACCAGTTGCGATGATAATGACCGCCGGTGAAACCAACGCCGCGACCGCCGTCCTTGCGCTCGATGCCCCACATCAAGGTCTGAGGTTTGTTCATTCCCTCTACACCGTTTTGGTTCCACAAATTGATGTAAGCCTTCATGCGCTCGCGATCGGGCGTTGCAGTGACGAGATCTAACACTTTCGCGCGATCGGGAATGAAGCGCATGTTGTAATAAAACTCATCGAATGCCTCGACCAATGATCCCACGCCATTTGACACAGGGTGGTTTGGAAGGGCCTTAAGGTCCGCTACCCAATGCGGGTTCACAGAAAAATCCGTTTCAAACGCGCCACCGATCCAGGGACGGTAGTATTTCTCGCCATCAGCGGCAGACGGATGAACGGCATAGTGCATGAACATGAGTCCCACGCCACTCTTGGCAAGTTGGTCGACTTTATCCCAGCCCTTTCCCACTACGCTGGTGCCATCGGCGTAAATCACGAGCGCCTTGATGCCTTGGAGCACCGATTCATCCTTTGGCCAGCCCTGAACCACGGTGGCCTCGATGTCGAGTTTGCTTTCATTCAGAGCTTTGGCGAGCAATTGGCAACCGGCGTTGAATTCGTGTTCGCCTGGACCGTGACTGCGGCCTCCGGCGAGGAAGACGATTTTGCGCGCGGCCCATGTGGGGCTTGTCAATAGCACGGCGATGCCCAACGCAGATGCGCGGAGGAATGCGGGAGTTTTGATACGAAACATAAGCGAATGGTTTACTGTGTGATGGGTCGGATCTTATCACCACACCTGCGGATTCCGCTATGAAATTTGTTGCAACATCCCTGGTCCATCGAGCACTTAGACCAATCGGGCGGCTAGCAGTTCGCGCTGAAACAAAAGTTCTTTGGGCAGGTGGTCGTAAAGCTCGATGAAAAACTCGGCTTGGCTGACCAACTCGGCCTTCCATTCGCGATGGTCGAATGCCATGCAAGCGTGGAAGTTTTCCTCGGTGAAGTTTGGCAATCCGGTCACATCGAAATCCTCAAAAGATGGTGTCCATCCGATCTGTGTTTCGTGTCCGGCGGCCTCTCCTTTGCAGCGACGCACGATCCACTCCAGCACGCGCATGTTTTCGCCAAAACCGGGCCACAGATAATGGCTCTGAGCGTCTTTGCGGAACCAATTGACGTGAAAAAACCGAGGGAGATGACGGAGATAGCGCCGCATTTCCAACCAGTGAGCGAAATACTCGCCCATGTTGTAACCGCAGAAGGGCAACATAGCCATGGGGTCGCGCCGCACTTTGCCAATGGTGCCTGCGGCAGCCGCTGTCATTTCTGATCCCATGGTGGCACCCAGATAGACACCGTGGCCCCAGTTGAAAGCCTGGAATACCAATGGCATGGTGGTGGCGCGTCGGCCACCGAAGATGATGGCATCGATGGGCACACCATCAGGGTTTTGCCAATCGGGGTCAATCGTGGGGCATTGTGATGCCGGCGCGGTGAAGCGCGCGTTTGCATGAGCCGCCGTGCGACCGCAGTCTGGTGTCCAGTCCTGCCCCGTCCAGTCGATGAGATGCGCCGGTGCTTCTGGAGTCATTCCCTCCCACCAGACATCGCCTTCGTCAGTGAGGGCCACATTGGTAAAAATGCAGTTTTCCTTCATCGAGTCCATGGCGATCGGGTTGGTCTCATAGGAGGTGCCAGGTGCTACTCCAAAGAACCCCGTTTCTGGATTGATGGCATGGAGCTTGCCGTCTTCGTGAGGCCATAACCAGGCGATGTCATCGCCCACAACGGAAGTTCTCCATCCCTGAGCGGTATATTGCTCCGGCGGCACCAACATGGCCATATTGGTTTTGCCGCAGGCCGAGGGGAATGCGGCGGCGACGTAGGTCACACTTCCGTCAGGCGCGTGTAGACCGGTGATCAACATGTGCTCCGCCATCCACTTGTGTTCGCGGGCTATGTTAGAGGCGATGCGCAAGGCGAGACATTTTTTTCCTAACAAGGCATTGCCGCCATACCCAGATCCATAGGACCAGATCTCTCGAGTATCGGGGAAATGGCAGATGTATTTTTCCTCGTTGCAGGGCCATGGGGAGTCGATCTCTCCATGCGCGAGCGGCATGCCTACTGTGTGCACACATGGGATGAAACAACCGTGACCGTCACGTTTTTTTTCGACCAAACCAGCCGCCTCATCCCCCAAGCGTTGCAAGACATGTGCCCCCATGTGACACATGATCCGCATGTTCACCACCACGTAAGGGCTATCGGTGATTTCCACACCAATTTTGGCCAAGGGTGAATCGAGTGGGCCCATGCAAAAGGGGATCACATACAGGGTGCGTCCTTTCATCGAGCCACGGAATTTCTCTTTCAGCAAAGCCTTCATTTCCACGGGGTCCGCCCAGTTGTTGGTCGGTCCCGCTTCATCCGGCCGCTTGACGCATATGAAAGTCCTATCTTCCACGCGCGCGACATCGGAAGTCCGTGAACGCGCCAAAAAGGAATTGGGCCGTTTCGCTGGATTGAGGCGAAGGAAGGTACCTTGTTTCACAAGAAGTTCCGTGAGACGGTTCCATTCGCCTTGGGAGCCATCACACCATTCGACCGCATCTGGTGTGCAGAGTATGATCATTTCCTCGACCCACGTCAAAAGGGCCGCATGTTGAGTCGTTGCGTTTGTCACTACCCCATTTTCACCACAGTGTGGTGGAGTGAGCAAACAGATTCGAGGATTTGACCAACATTTGATCGAATGCTCGCCGTATCTGGCGACGAGACATCGTCCACAACCGGAATCAGCGATTTGTTGAAATTTTTTCTTGTCAGACTCTATCTCATATTGTTTTGTTCCCTCGAACACTGTTCATAAGATGAGCGAACTGAACCTTACCAAACGTCAGCAGGAGATTCTAGCGTATCTCAAAACCGCACAACGCAAGACAGGAATCATGCCTTCCACGCGTGAGCTGCAACATTACTTTGGCTTTGCCAGCCAGACGGCAGCCATGAGTCATTTGCGGGCTCTGGAAAAAAAAGGCGCCATCCAACGTCTTCCTGGCAAGGCGCGCGCCGTTGCTTTTCCCGATGAATTGGATCGTGAGGAAATCATTGACGTGCCCATCTATGGCCGCATTGCCGCGGGATTCGGTGATGACACTCCGCCGGAAAAGGAAGGCTGCCTATCGATTGACATTCGCTCCCTCGGCATTCAGCGCTCGGCGCGCACCTTTGCTCTCAAAGTGCGAGGAGAATCGATGGTGGACGCCCATATCTGTGATGGCGATGTAGTGATCATGGAGTTTCGAGAGCCCCGCAACGGCGATGTTGTGGCCGCACTGATCGATGGTGAAACAACGCTGAAACGCTATGTTGTGGAAAATGGCAAACCCTATCTTCATGCGGAAAATAAAAATTTTCCCGACCTGATTCCCGCACGGGAATTGATTGTTCAAGGTGTCCTAGTGGCCTTGTTGCGCCAAGCGGCATAAAATTTTGAAATTTGCCGCGACTTTTCGCACATCCGATTGTTGGATGAGCTAGTAGGAGTTGATGAAAATGACGTCACAAAAACAGGAGCGAAACAGGGATGAGCAGAATGCGCTGCATGATCCCGTATGGGATTTGTTGCGTCAGTCCCCTGCGACCAATGTTTCCGCTGGTTTTGCCGATCGCGTTGCAGTCGCCGCTCGTGAGGCGGATGCCATGGTTGCCCCGTTCTGGTCACGCGCTCGTGCGATGATGACTGCGGTCGCCTCCGCCGCCGCGGCTTTGGTCGTGGCTGTTACTTGGGTGGCATTGCCCGAACCCATGCCCGTTGTGGTGCATCCATTGCCCGATTCTTCGGATGCCTTTGCGCCACTCGATGAGGTGGCCAGCCAGGAAATGCTTCTGGCTGCTACCGATCACCTCGGTGAATTTTCCGATACAGAGCTGGTGGATTTGATCGGATTCTGATCCAATCCTCACGTGAGGAAAGGTTGGATTTTTGATTTGGATGGCACTTTGGTGGATTCGCTGCCTGGCATCGCTACCAGTCTCAACGCGGCTTTGGTTTCTTGTCAACAGCCTGAACACACCACTTCTGCCATACGTGGGTTCATTGGGGACGGTGCAGAAATGTTGGTTCGTCGCGCGTTGGTGACGGATGACTCGGAGCTTGTTGCCGATGTTCTCGAACACTTTCGCGCGCATTATGCCAAACATTGGTCCAAGGGAACCACGCCTTATCCTGGCATCTGTGATTTGCTATCGCAACTGCAAGCGCGCGGAGACCAGTTGGCGGTGCTTTCCAACAAACCGCATGCATTTACCATGCAAATTGTAGAGTCCTTGTTTCCCGCCACATTCGATCAAGTTCTGGGGCAGCGCCCGGGCATTCCGCACAAACCGGATCCAGCGGGATTGAAGGAAATTCTCGCGTCTTCGGCATGGATGGCCGAACAATCGATCATGATCGGCGATAGTGTGATGGATTTGCAAACAGCCCGAGCAGCAGGCATTCCGTCGATTGCCGTGACATGGGGGTATCACGACAGCGCTCCGCTGCTCGCGGAGCAGCCCCCATGGATGGCCCATGATGTGGGTGATCTCGCCCGAATCATGTGACGTGCTTCACCGCAACGAAGTTACTTTTTCTTCTTCCGCAGGAATGGGGGAATATCGAGATCATCCCCATCCACGATGGTGGGATCCGTATCGGAAAATCGTCCCCGAGTATTGCCATCAAACAACTCACTGGGGTTGAATTTCGCGCGGGATTTTTCTAACAAATCGGAAATATCGCCGGTACTGTCGTCCTCATGGTCCGTGGTGGATGTCCAAGCCTCCGTCATCGGGTCGGATGATGGCTCGGTCGGCTGCTGTTCATCAGATGCATGAGAACTAGGGCTGAACGATGTTCCTACTACCGTCGTAAAATCCGCTTGTTCGTCGTCGGATATCGATTCGGATAAGAGGTTTTCTTTGCTTGCCGAGCCCGTCTGTTGCTGCCAGCCATCGAATACGAACTCTTCTGCATCGGGGCTGTTTTCCTGAAGGATGGGTTCGGACGCTGGAGAGAAGGGAGATTCTTTGGGAAGCTCTGGGCTCCCAGTCGATGCGCTTTCCGTGGCGATCACGGGTGGCGTGATAGGATCTACGATGGCCGCCGTGGTCGTTGTCGCATCCTCAAATCCTACACTCGGTTCGGGCGAGGACTTTTCCAACGATTCGCTTTGGTTCACAGATTCCTGCAATTTTTCCTCGGGCAAGGCGCTGATCAGGGTGATGCTGAGCGAGTCTTTCATCGATCCGTCAATCGCGGCGCCGAAGAGCACATGCGCCTTGGCGGGCACATGCTTCATGAGCTTTTGCATGAGCAATTCGATTTCGAAAAGAGTCAAATCGTCGCCTCCACAGATGTGGACCAGCACAGACGCGGCATCGCGCAGGAGAGAACCTTTGTCGAGCAAGGGGCTGGATAAGGCATTGCTCAATGCTTTGGTGGCTCGATCTTTGCCGGTGGCAACACCGGAACCGAAGAGACAGCGCGACCGCGTTGTGCGAAGTGCCGTCATCAGTTCATCGAGTCCCACGTGAATGAGCCCTGGGCGAGTCACGAGCCGAATTACAGCCTTAATGCTGTCGGAAATCATTCGGTCACCCGCCTGAAAAGCCTCGTGGATCCCTTGCTTGGCCAGTACCAATTCTCCCATGCGGTTGTTGTCAAACACGACCAACGCGTTGCTCAGGACTGCCAATTCGTTGAGCGAAGTTTGGGCCTGTTCACGCCGACGTTGTCCCTCAAAAGCGAAGGGCATGGTGGCAAACACAACTACAAATGCGCCTTCTTCGCGAGCGATGCGTGTCACAATCGGAGCGCCGCCCGAGCCAGTGCCGCCGCCTAGACCTAGGCAGAGGAAAATGATCTTGCGCCCTTTGATGGCCATGCGAATTTCCTGCTCGGCTTCCAACGTGACTTTTTTGCCCAGATCCGGATCTCCACCGGAACCCAGTCCTTTCGTTAGATTGCGACCTAGCTGCACCCGTTCGGCTGCGACTGAACCTGTCAGTGTGCGGAGATCAGCATTCAAGGCCAGCATCTCCGCGCCATCGAGACCATCAAGCGCAACGCGGTCGAGCATGTTCGATCCGGCTCCGCCCAGACCGATGATTTTCACTTGCGAGGACGGAATCGTGTGTTGTGCGTTGCGGGGAAATTCAATCATGAAAAAGGATCGTTAGGATTGGGAACCGAAAGGCCATAGCCAACTGGGGAATCTGCGTTTGCGCATTTTTTCGATATCCGCCAACTGCGCGTAACGAATCAGACCGAGGACGGTGGCAAATTGAGGATCTTGAAAATTCGCCTGCACGCCGCTGATTTCTGATCGTTCTGCGCGATAGACCGACAACCCGAAAACCTGGTGCGCGAGTTTGTCTAAGCCTTGCATCGTGCTGCTGCCGCCCGATAGAATGATGCCCGTGCCGATGCGTTCCAGCGCACCAGCTGGCAGACGTTTTTTCACCAGTGTGAGAATTTCTAACATCCTTTGGCGAATCACCTCGTTCAGCAATTCACGCTTCACTTCCTGATGCGTGAAACCTTTTTCATCGTAGGGGATTTTGATGCCGCCGACGGAGCGCGAGAGATCGCCGGAAGCATCTCCTTCGCGGATTTTTAAGGCCTCTGCTTTGGAAAAAGGCAGCTCTGTGAGCATGTGAATGTCGTTGGTGACATGCTCACCTCCCGCAGCAATGCATCCTGACGCCGCGATGGCGCCTTCGAGATAAAGCGCGTAGTCTGTCGTTCCGCCACCGATGTCGATCAAGAGCGCGCCGCGTTCACGCTCTGCGCGATGGATGGCATACTGAGCAGTGGCAATGGGTGCGAACACCACATCGTCTACTTCCATCTGCAATTCGCGCGCGCATTTGATGCTATTCTGAATCCGGGTGCCTATGCCATAGACAACGTGATAATCGGACTCCAGGGTTTTGCCAAACAAACCGACGGGGCTGGAGCTGTGCTCGAAACTGTCGACGCGGTAATGTCGGGGAATGGTGTGGAGAATCACATGGTCCTCCCCGATGTTTACGCCTTTCGCGATTTCCTCGGCTTCACGCAAGTGCTCTGGTCGGATCTGTTTTTCCTTATCGGGCAGCCGATAGGTGCCGGTGTTGTTGACTCCTGTGTAATGAGCCCCGGTGACGGACAGAAACACACTGCCGATTTCGACTTCGCTGGATTCCTCGGCCTTGTTGCGTGCGTCCTCCACGCATGCGCGGACGTTGGCGTAATCACAGATTTCTCCCTTGCGCACACCAGCGGTTTTCGAGGTGCCGATGCCGAGAATTTTGACCGAGCCATCGGACTTTACTTCACCCACCAGCATGCAGACTTTGCTGGTGCCGATTTCGAGAGCGACATGAATTTTGGCGCGTGGCATGGAGGGAAACGAGGCAAATAAGTTCGGGTTATGGGCGAGAGATCCCCTGAGCCGGTCCTTGAGGACGAACGCGCAAGGGCGAGGAGTTTGAAGAACGCAGAATGACGGGAAGATTGCGCTCGGGAATCAAATTGATGCTGGCGATTTGCATGCCTTTGTCACTGGCATGTTTCATCGACAACAATAGGTTCTCCAACTGGGTTTGATGGTCTTCAAGTCCGAAAATGGCTTCAACGCCATCACGTGTCCAAACTTTCATGGCCCATGGTTGGTAAGGTTGGATGCTATCGATCCATATGGCGTCGCTGTTGATGGCGCGTTCTGCCAGAGTCAGCAGCCGCAAGGCGCGTTTCATGGATTTGGACTCCACCTTTTGCCCTGGGATCAGCAACGGGGCTTCTTCGGCCGTCACAGTGATGACGGGCAGGACCACGGCCTGATCGTATTGGAGTGGAGGGCACGGATAAAGATACCCATCACGATCCACCAGATAGCCATTCTCCCGCGATCGGGCCTGCATGTTGTTGGCTCGGCATTCCACCCACGCGTGAGGTTGGCGAACGGTAAGATCGATATGGATCGTGCCGGGCATCTCGCGGCACACTACGGCGGATGTCACTTCGGGACGTGCCTTCAAGCGTTCCTCGACCTCGCTCACGGGAATGTGGAAAATACTCTCGTTCAGGGGAATTTGAGCAATGGAGACAATGTCGGATTCATTGAAAGCGTTGTTTGGAGAAAGTTGAATGACCCGCAATTCATATTTCGGGTTATTGAGAACGGTCTCTTGGAAAAAATTCCAAATACACCATCCTGAACCGAAGACCACACCAGCCACCATGCTCCACTTCAGAAGGCGAACGAGCCATCTTAGGGTCTCAAACCATACAATCCGCGGAGTGTAAATGCGCGCTTGCAGCACCTTTGAGCGGCTTTTGGGCACAAATTTGCTTGTTTTACGGCGCGGCATCGTTACGAACGTAACTTTACCGAAATATCAGCAATCCGTAAACATAAATCCCCAAAAACAATCCCTGCCGCCGCAGCTGCTTTGGGGAGCAAACTGGTCTCCGTCATGCCGGGAATGGTGTTGGCTTCCAGGACATAGGGGTGGTTGTTTTGATCCAGCAATACATCCACACGCGAGTAAACCTCGATTCCCAGAGCGTGGTGCGCCTCTACGGCTGCTTTTTGCACGGCCAAAGTGGTGGCTTCGTCTAGATCCGCTGGGCAGTAGTAGTCGCTTCCATCCCCGCCATTCATCCAGGGATACTTGTTGCTCATGTCATAGAATCCGCTACGCGGCGCGATGTGCACGATGGGCAGGGCTTCACCGTCGAGCACGCCCACAGTGAGTTCTTTACCCGCAATGTATTGTTCCACCAGAATGTCATTGCCATATTTGGCCGCGTCTTCCATGGCGGACATGGCTTCCTCCTCACGCAACACGATGTGCACTCCTACACTCGATCCCTCACGTGGTGGTTTCACCACAAATGGTAGGGGCATGTGAGGGAGTCTTACACCTTGGCTTACATCGACGATTTCCGCGGCAGGCGTGGGAACGTTTGCGCCGATGAATTTCTCTTTGGCCAGATTTTTGTCGAACGCCACACGACTGCTTGCCACTCCAGCTCCCGTGTAAGGGATGCCGCGTTTTTCTAACAGGTCTTGCAAGGTGCCGTCTTCGCCGAAGGTGCCGTGAATCACGTTAAAACAAAGCCCCGTTCCTTCTGGTAGCGAAAAATCAGATCCTGTCACATCTACGGCTTCCGCGCGGAAACCCTTGTCCTGCAAGGCTTTGACGACGGCTGCGCCCGATGCGAGCGAAACCTTGCGCTCCGATCCTGGGCCACCCATTAGTACGGCGATGATAGTATTTTGATCCATGTGTTCCGCGTTTGTTTCGCGGCGCGAGATTACCGCGTTGGCAGGATGTGAGCGAGGAAAATTTGTCGATGCGGGGCATCGCTCATGAGCTCGGCGTGTGCGGTTCGAACGTGAGGGATCGTTCGTGCTCGCGCGCTTTCGCTAGACGTTTTGCCTCACGGAAAAAATGCAATTGCGCGCGGAAAGGCTTCTCTCCCTTGATGGGCATGACCGGCGAGGAAAGCCCAGTCGGTAGTATCAAATGCGCGTTGCTATTGTCGTTGAAACAGTTTTTCAAAATGCCGATCAAACGACGCTTCAAGGTGGCGTCCTCGATGGGAATCATGAGCTCGATGCGGCGATCGAGATTGCGTGACATCCAGTCTGCCGAGGCGATGAACACGGCATTTTGTCCACCCTGATGAAAAGCGAAGATCCGCGCGTGTTCGAGATAGCGATCGATGATCGATACGACGCGAATGTTCTTCGAATATTTTTTGTCGTTTGGTTTGAGGCAGCAAACGCCGCGAATGTTGAGGGAGATTTCCACGCCAGCCTGCGATGCTTTGTAAAGCGCTTGTATGATATCGGGATCTTGCAACGAATTCACTTTCGCCATGATCCACGCAGGCTCGCCGAGTTTGGCGCGATCTGCCTCCGAGGCGATCAGTTCTAACAGACGCGGCTTCATTTGGGTGGGAGCCGGAATCAAATGTCGGAAACGCAGAAGCTTGGAGCGACCGGTGAGAGCATTGAAAAACAAGGAAGCGTCGTGTCCGTAATCCGGCCTGCAAGTGAGGTAGGAGATATCCGTGTAAAGTTTGGCCGTGGTCTCATTGTAGTTGCCCGTTCCCAGATGGACATATCGACGCAGGGATCCCTCTTCACGACGCACGACCAGACAGATCTTGGCGTGGGTTTTGAGCCCCTTGACGCCATACACGATGGTCACTCCGGCATTTTGCAACTCATCCGCACGCATCAGATTGCGAGCTTCGTCGAAGCGGGCTTTGAGCTCTACCAGCACAGTCACCTGCTTGCCGTTTTGCGCTGCAAGGATCAGTGCGTCAATGATGCGAGATTTTTTTGCCGTTCGATAGAGCACTTGCTTGATCGCCAGCACGTTCGGATCCACAGCCGCCTCTTCTAATAAACGCAGGACTGGATCGAACGATTGATAGGGATGAAAGAGAAGCAGATCTTTTTGCGATATGGCATCGAACATTGATGCGCCGGGAGCGATATCGGGTGAGTGCTGGGGTTGCCAGTCTTCATCACGCAGCGCGTGGAATCCGGGGAGAAAGGCAAGATCCATCAGGCTCGCCAGCCCCACAGGACCGCGCGGTATGGTGTAAATTTCCTCCTTGCCGGCTCCGGTTGCACTGCGAATGACGGCGATCAACTCGCGCGGACAGGAAATGGGAACCTCCACGCGCACAGTATCGGCAAAACGCCGTGCCGTCAGCACCTCTTCCATTTCATCAGCCAAGTCATGGGTGTTATCATCATCCACCGCAATGTCGCCGTTACGCGTGATGCGGAATACGCCTGTGGATGTCACGGTTTCTCCAGGGAACAAGGAAGATGCTTGCAGGGCCACCAGATCTTCTAACAGAATAAATGTGGTGGGACTGTTGGTGAGAGGGATTCTTCGCCCTAACGATTCCGGCAGCGGAATGAAGGCGAAGCGTTTCTCATGGGTCTCGGGATTCTGTATGCGGCAGGCGAGTATGGGCGTCAAGGCCGGCAAGGTCAGCGTGTCCTGACTGGGATCATAGGAGAGCGGAGTCAATACCGGCATGATGGCATGCTCGTAGGTGGCACGCAGGGAGGTTTTTTCGGATTCGCTCAAACGTGCGGGATCGAGAAAATGGATCTCATGCTTTGCCAACAAAGGCATCAGAACTCCATGAAGAAGATGATATTGATCATCGACAAACTGCAGGATTCGCTTGCGTAGGAGTTCAAGCTGCCGTCTCGGAGTATGTCCACTGGCATCAGGGTTTTTGCGGCCCGCTCGCTGGAGCAACATCAGCCCGCCGATGCGCACTTGGAAAAATTCATCGAGATTCGATGCGGTGATGGCTAGAAATTTCACTCGCTCTAACAGTGGTAGATCCGAACGCTGAGCCTGATGCAGAACGCGTTGGTTGAACTCGATCCAAGAGAGTTCACGATTGAGGAAGGGCGTGACCATGAGCGCGTATGCTAGAAGCAAATTGCGGCTTTGCCAAGCATCCATGAGTGAAATTGTCGCCATCTCTCATGGCCTGCAGCTGGGAATCTGGGGGGATCATTTCCACCAGTTTCGGTCTTTGGCTCCGGTAAGCGTTAGAGTCTTTTTATGGGCCTGAAGCACCAGCGGGTAGACGGCGTTGAGTAGATCGTCCTCGCCCATGTAGGGCGCACCCATGTGGGGTGTGGTGAAATGAAGGCCATAGCCTGGCTCCCAAGCGAGTGAGAAAGACCATGCGTATTGGCGCAAAACAGTGCCGAAGGCCTGCGGGCGAGCGAGATGGAGGCCGAGCAAGCCCCAGCCAGCGCCGGGTTCGCCATAAGCATGGGTATTGCGCAGCCACGGGTGGTTTTTTTCCATGAAAGCGGTCATCGCATCGCGCATATCGGTCCGTTGTCCACGCAGTTGGCAGGCGATGGCAAACAATCCCGAGCGCGACCAGAATTCTTCCGTGTCTTTGTAGGAGCGATTGTAGCCGAGTGCGCCATGACCTCCTTCTTTGGGATCGGACCATGCCATTTCCATGTAGGGCATGAGCATTTCAAAAAGGGCCGATTTCATGCCACAGCGCTGGGCAAGAGCTTCGAACACGAGCAAGTGACAAGCCGGTGCTACGAGGGCTTTTTGCCCATATGGCAAGCCGTCAGGTCCGTGGCCCAAGGCGGGTACGTCCCAAGCGGATTGGTGTTTTCCGTTGAAAGCCCAATCGCGCAGGGCATCGAGATGGGGTAATACGCGTTCATCTCCGGTGGCAAGATACCATTCGCTGTAAAGGATGCAGGCATAGGCTCCGCTCCAGAATCCGAGATTGCCGTAGTTCTCGGGTTTCGGATATTTCGCCAAAGACCAATCGACGGCACGTTTGACATTTTCTCTATAGGTGGCTTCGCGCGTGGCCATCAGAGCCAGTGCCGACCAGCAGGTGCGAATGATGTCGTTGGACCATGAGCCATTCGCGAGTTGTTTGGTCTTGGCATAATGCAGCATGTCCTTGAGTAGGGCGGATGCCTCGGGATCTGTTGCTGGATCCATGGTGGTGAACGGGCGGCTACGCGGCAGCTTGAGAGGAATGGAGGTTTCCTTGCCATTGCGCCACACCCCCAGCACCAGTTCGGATTTTTTTGCCCGCAGAGCTGCCTCAGTGGCTCGCCCCAGCATGGCTTCATGGCTGTAACTCAGCCATTCCCAGCCAGGATTCAGATCATTTTCGGACAGAGGAATTCCCGAGACGGAGAGGATGGCATCTCCTGCGACCAGTCCCGCTGCGGCGGCGGGTGAGTCGGGTCGCACATTCATGATGGTGAGAACTTTTTGCTGGTGTTCCGTCAGCGCATCAAAACCCAGTAAGCCCGCCCCAAGTTTGTCAGGACCTAGACCGCCATTGGACCGGCCGTAGAGTTTGGCACTGGGCGCAGTGTGGATTCGTGCAAGATCGATGCCCCCAACAATGGCTGTGGCTCCCTTGTTGCGAATGCGAAGGACGAAGCGTTTTTCGATCAACTTTTCGAGAAGCTCGGAAGGTATTTCCATGGTCACGCGATGCGGAGCGGGACTGGCCTTTTCCAGAGGCAAAGGCCAAGGAATCCCCAGTGGTGTGAGTTCCGCGCAGGCACCAAAACCACCGCCTGTGATGTCACTCAAGATCGTCATGCGAATCGCCTCCACCGCGGTTTTTTCCGCAAAGAGAATTTCCAGCGGAGTGGTTTCCTTGCCCTTGGCCACCGCGCCGGCAGAAGCTTCGCGCCATTGACCTTTAGCGCGATACTCCAAACGATACTCCCTCGCGTTGCCATTGCCAAATCCCTCGCGTGGAGTGTAGCGAATGCCCGTCAGCCATTGGGTTTTACCAAATTCCACACCAATGGTATGAGGACCATCGACTTTTCCTCCCGCATAACGCGAGTGCCATATCGTTTTGGGATTGCCATCGAAAGCCAGCTTCGCCTCTCCACCTGGTTGTTCTGAGGAATACAACATGGCCCACTGGGCACGGGGGGCCGCGACATTCAATCGTTTGGTGGATGTTGCAAAGACGCCTCCTGTCGCAGGGTCAACGGCTTCCCAGATGATTTCCGCCCATCCTCCTGCCGCCCCAGTGCCATAGAGATCTGTGGACGCCATCAGGCGCCATGAGCCTCCCGCGGCTTTTTCCTTATCGCCCAATTCAGGAATAAGCACTGGCAGCGTTCGGCTTGTCCCTGCTGCCAAGGGATATCCGGCACCTCCTGGCAGCGGCCAGATTCCTTGGTCGTCCATCGGCCAAGACAAAGCGGGCAAGGGATGGGCATGGGATAGGGATGTAGCCAATCCTAGTACAAATAAGCAGCGCATGCTCCATAAACGTCTCATGATTCATCGATGTTTCGGCGACCGCAAAAAATCATGGTTTCCACGAAACCGCGCACTGCTGGATCTGTCCATTCCGGTCAGCGAATTTGACAAATCCATGTTCCCTCCCGTATTCATGAACCATTTTGGTGACTTTCACGTCGTAACAGCAGTATTCCGCGATTTTGAGTAACGGCTCAGGTTGGCCCGTGCGTTTGTGTTCCTGCCACCACTTCAGTGCATCCAGACCGTCCGCCGTTTTCCCTGTACCTAAGGAAGCCGAAGCGATGGAGTCCAATTTCAGGCGATGTCCGAGAGTGTGCTCGATATCCACCAACATGTCGAGATTGCGAGTTTGCTCGATGATGTCGAATACCGAATAGGATTGCAAAACACCATAATCAAAGCCGATGTGATTGAATCCCACCACCAAATCGGCGCGCGTCAGTTCCTGCACCAGCGCCTGCATCTCACTTTCGGGATAAATCGTGTATTCGCCGCGATCTGTGGAATAGGTGACCGCCACGGAAACCCCCATTTTGTGTTTTTGTGAAAATCCACCTACGTCACTGAAGCTGCGTTGGGTTTCGAGGTCAAAATACACAATGTTCGGCATGCGGAGACATCGTATCCATGCCACTGCCTCGCGCAAGGCGGAACCTACAAATGGGAAAAATCATGCGCTGACCATCTTGAGCCTTGACACGAACGAGCACATTGTTTTGGCTGTGGCCGGGCTGGGATGAGAGATGTGACTGGTACGTATGGGAACCTTGCCCGGCGTGCTCCAGGCTTTCCCGTTGAAACATTTTTCATTCCGCAGGCGTAACTACCGCATTCGTTCATGGATATTACTTCTCCACTTTGGTATATATGCTATCTGGTCGTTCTGATCGGCATGTCGGGATACGGCTTTCACAGGTTGACGATCGTCTATCTCTACCTGAAGCATCGGAACGATGCACCCAAGCCCAAGGAGCTTTTTCAGGAATTGCCGCTGGTAACCATCCAATTGCCCGTATTCAACGAAATGCATGTGGTCGACCGTTTGCTCGACAGTGTGGCAGCGCTGGACTATCCCAAGGATAAATTGCAGATCCAGATCATCGATGACTCCACTGATGAAACCACAGCCATCTGCGAAGCCGGTGCTGCTCGTTTGCGAAGCATGGGCTTTGACGCGGAAATGATTCATCGCGATGATCGCACCGGCTACAAAGCAGGAGCTCTGGAGAACGCCACGCCCATGGCCAAGGGCGAGTATCTCTTCATTCTCGATGCCGATTTCGTTCCCAATGCCGATGTGTTGCAAAAGACGATTCACTACTTTACCGATGACAAAGTAGGGCTGATTCAAACTCGCTGGGGTCACCTCAACCGCACATACAACGTGCTGACCCGCGTGCAGGCGATGTTTCTCGACGGCCACTTGGAACTCGAGCAAACAGCTCGCAATCGTTCGGGACGTTTTTTCACCTTCAATGGCACGGCGGGCATTTGGCGCAAGTCCTGCATCGAGGATGCCGGCGGTTGGGAGCATGACACTCTCACGGAGGACATGGATCTTTCCTACCGCGCCCAGCTCAAGGGATGGCGCTTTGTCTTTCTCAATGATGTGGAAACGCCCGCTGAGTTGCCAGTAGACATGGATGGATTCAAGAGCCAGCAACACCGTTGGACGAAGGGTTCGATCCAAGTCTGCAAAAAGGTCCTCCCCTCCATTCTCAAGAGTAATGTATCGCTTCCCATTAAGATGGAAGCCTTCGCTCATTTGACGTCGAACTTCGCTTATCTTGCTCTGATCTGCCTTTGTTTTTTGATTTACCCGAATTTGCACTCCAAGATCGATTTGGGACCTTACGGCTACTACCTGATCAACGGCTCGATCTTTTTCTTCACGACTGTTTCGATCGTGGCCTTCTACCTGACTTCGCAAAAAGCGCTTCGTCCCGGGACTTGGTGGAAAGAGATGCCCTATCTGCCCTTGTTGCTCGCACTCGGCATAGGCATGTCGGTGAATAACGCCAAGGCGGTGATCGAAGCCATTTTCAATCACCAGTCCGCTTTTGTTCGAACCCCCAAGTATGGCATCGATCAGAAGCCCCGCACAGACTGGAAAAAGAGCAGTTACAAGGCGATCAAGACACTCACTCCCGTTGTGGAATTTCTGTTCGGCAGTTTTTTCCTCTACGTGGTGATCGAAGCGGCAATGGACGCGAAATATAGCTCTGCCGTGCTATTGCTTCCTTTCCCTATCGGATTTTTCTACACTTCGTTATCTTCTTTGGCAAGAATGTTGCCTTCACGCAAGGTGGAGGTGGCCAAGGAGATGGCCGCTATCCCTACCACAGAGTCGTGATTCATCTCTCGCCGTTCCTATCCTCAGCCTGGTTGCCGCGTTGTGCGGTGGTTGTCGTGACTCTGCTGCTCAGCCAGTGCGCGATCAAGGTGGATGGCGCGTCGAAGATGATCGTATCGGTTCGTGACCAGAAGCTCCTGCTCACTTGTGACGGCGTGCCCGTTAAGGCCTATAAGATTTCCACTTCCAAGTTTGGTCTTGGTAGCCATTCGGGCAGCAACCGCACGCCTTTGGGCAAGATGGCAGTGGCACGCAAAATCGGAGGCTCCGAGCCTAAGGGCATGGTGTTCAAGTCACGCAAACCCACCGGCGAGGTTCTCAAGCCCAACGCTCCGGGTCGCGATCCCATCGTATCGCGCATTCTCTGGCTGCAAGGCAAGGAAAAGCAAAATCGCAATACCTACCGCCGGTGCATTTACATTCACGGCACACCTGAGGAATACCGATTGGGCACCCCGGCCTCGTATGGATGCATCCGCATGTCGTCGAGTGATATCATTGATCTCTACAAACGCATCGGTGTCGGTGCTGAGGTCCAAGTGATCCGCGGTCCTCTCATCAGCACCGATGAGGGTCAACGCTACGCCGGAAAGAAACCGGGAACGGTGGCGCAGGATGCCGACGGATGAATTCCAACCAAGTTCGCCATTTATGAACACCAACACCACTCTCTCGCTCTTGCTCTCAGGAGCTTTGCTCATCTCATGTGGTCTCGTGGGCTGTCTGCCCTACAAGGTGAACACCGTTGATTTTCATCAAACCAGCTCCACCTGCAGCGGCATGTTGCCGAAAATCGGCATCGATACGAATGTCAGCATTACAGGTCCGTTTGGTGGCTTCATCAGAAGCAAAAAGCCCTACGCCATTGCGGTGGATCACACGGACATGAGTTTTTCCATCGCCGCCGTCGAGTTCACTAAGGTCGTGGTGACATACCAAGATGGCACGACCGATCCCGGTGTGGCCAAGCTCAAGCTGCCGCAGCGTTTCGCCTCCCGACACCACGTTTCGATCAACAGTGGCGGACCTCCTCCTACCTATACGTTTGAGACACCCATGCGTCTGATTACCGCGCGAGTTCCTAAGGTGATTTCGCGCAACGAGCCCTTCACGCTCGTCATGGAAGGCCGGTTTATCAAAGACAGCGGTCAGACCATCCCCTTCAAAATCAAAAAAAGCTTCGCGCCCCAGTTCGAAAATAGTGTCCAGTCCTGGGACGAGGTTATCAGCGGGGTATGACAATGCGCGCGATAAGGTCCATGCTTGGAGGGGCGTGAAATTCGGACAGGTGGTCGCGGCAAAGAATCCATTGCCAGTGGTTCACGCTTTTGATCGCGTGGAGAATCATGAACGAAAGTGTCGCGTATCGCGCCAGTGCGTGGCATCGCTGGTTCCAGGGCGTGATTCGCGCGCTTTATTACATTCGTGTTACCATACAAGGGCGGGAACATTTGCCGTCCTCAGGGCCATTGCTGCTGGTCATGCTGCACCGCAATGGAGCGGTGGATGGCTTCGTTTATCGTGCTCTCTGGCCGAAGATTTGCTACACGCTGAAAGCAAACTTGCGTCGATCGTTGTTCGCTAGAATCTTTTTTCATGGCTTGGAAATGGTCCGCAGCGAAGACGGCGACGATGCCGAGGGGAATCGTGCGGTGGTCGACCGATGTGTCGATGTCCTCCAACAGGGTGCCGCTTTGGGCGCGTCGCATGCATATGCGAAGGTCTTACAGACAGGCGCGGCGGGCATTCCTGAGGAGATGCGGCGAGCCAATGAGACGTGGAAAAAACGCTTGGCTGCGAACCGAATGCCGACGAGGTTCCACAGGAAGTCGCCGCAGGTGCGGAGTTGCGCGGCACGCCGGGCAATACGGGCATCGCCCAGGGTCCTGTATGCATGGGGCCGTCACCGCCCGCGAAATGCGCATCCCCGCCGTGATGTCGGTGCGTGCCTGCCTCTCGCAACTGCGCGATGGAGAGACCGTCCGCATCGATGGCGCGCGCGGCACCATCACGCGCATCGGGTGAACGAATATTTCCATTGCGGGATCGAGATTCTGTGGCTGATTCTCACATCATGCACACTTTCTCTTCCTCCATGGCCGCGATGATCTTTCTTTTTACCGTAGGCAAGGCGCAAGCAGGTTCTGTTGCCGAATTCACGTCCGATGAAATCAAGAGCCTAGGATGGGGCATCGTGGATGATGGCGTGATGGGTGGTCTTTCCCAAGGCCGTTATGAGATCACCAAGGAGGGGATTCTGCGATTTTTCGGAACGCTGTCGCTAGAAAACAATGGCGGATTTTCTTCGCTCCGTTCGCAAAACGTGCAGATGGATTGGAGTGGAGCGGAGGGTCTGATCTTGCGGGTCAAGGGCGATGGCCGCAACTATCAGACACGATTGTCCACCGATGCCGAATACCGTGGTGGGGAAGTATCCTTCCAAGCGGAATTTGCTACGAAAAAAGGAGAGTGGATCGAAATCAAGATTCCTTTCAAAAATCTGTTAGGGTCGTGGCGCGGAGTAAAATTGCCCGATAAAACCTTCGATGCAGCGAAAGTTCGTCGCATCGGGTTATTGTTAGGTGATAAACAACAAGGGCCATTCGAGCTGCAGGTGGATTGGATCCGCACGTATAGCTCACGAACGGATGGAGCGCCGTGAGGCAGGTGGTCGACCGTGACAAAAAAGCCCCTCATCGAAAGATGAGAGGCTTCGTAAGTGGAGATGATAGATATCCTCAGATCACTGCTTCCTTGCTCGGTTTAGGGCAGGGATAGAGACCATCTTCACCGGGCTTTGGCCCCGGTTGGGAGTCCCAGTTGAGATCTTTGGGCATGGTGTCGACCTGCGAATTCATCGCCATGTCCCAGGTCACTTCTTTGCCCGTGTAGCAGGCCATGCGACCCATGATGCCAGTGAGTGTGGCCTCAGCGGTATAGTAAGCATCGTTGTGGGCCGTGTTCTCGCGGATGTATTGATAAAGCATGTCGTGCTCGGTCTGATAGGGGTTGTTGTCAGGTCCGCGGAAACGCCAGATGATTTTGCCGCTGCGGTCCTTGATGACACCAGGCTCCGCCGTGCCTTTGGTGCCGACGATGGACTCTGACACTCGCGACCAAACACCATTCCACTGACGGCTCTGGCTGTTCATGATCGTGCCATCGGCATAGTGGTATTCCACGAAGAAGTGATCGAAAATTTCCCCCCAATCTTTGCCGATACGGCTGGTGCGGCCGCCCATGCCCACGGCCTTGACCGGATGTGACCCTTTGAACCAGTTGCTGACATCGATGTTGTGCACGTGTTGTTCAACGATGTGATCGCCGCAGAGCCAGTTGAAGTAATACCAATTCCGCACCTGATACTGCATTTCCGTTTGGCCTTCGCTACGGGGGCGTGTCCAGACACCACCGCTGACCCAGTAGACCTGTGAGGAAGTGATGTCCCCGATCATGCCCTCTTTGACCTTGGCCAATGTCTCGAGGTAGCTCTTTTGGTAGCGCCGTTGCAAACCACAGACGACTTTTAGATTCTTTTGATCGGCGATTTTGGCGGCTTCGATGACCTTACGAATCCCCGGACCATCGACGGCTACGGGTTTTTCCATGAAAACGTGCTTGCCTTGTTTGACAGCATATTCGAAGTGCTGCGGACGGAAACCGGGGGTTGAGCACAGCAAAACCACATCGGCTGCATCGATGGCAGCCTTGTAGGCATCCAGTCCGACAAATCGACGGGCTTCTGGGACATCGACACGAGCGCCGAACTTTTCCGTCAATTGCTTATGTGCGAATTCGATATTGTCGGCAAAGGCATCGGCCATCGCGACCAGCGTGGTGCCTGCCACATTCAGCGACTGGGCGGCGGCGCCAGTGCCGCGACCACCGCAACCGATGAGGGCGATCTTGATGGGTTTGACTTCATCGGCCGCGGAGCCGATGGCGGGAAAAAGGGACGCCGCGCTGAGCAGAGCACCGGTTTTCAAAAAATGACGACGATCCGACGAGTGATGGAATGACATAGCGTAAGATACCTCGCATCCCTACAGGATTTTTCAACAGGTTTTGCGCGAGGAGAAAATCGATGAATGCCGCGGCGGCTGACGATTTGTTTTGCTAGGTCCAGCGTTTTCTTGGTATCATGGCCACATGGACATTCTCGCACCTCATATGATGGTACTGGCTTCGGCAGGTTCGGGAAAAACCTATCAATTGAGCAATCGCATCATCGGCTATATCGCGATGGGGGTGGATCCTTCCAGTATCGTGGCTCTGACCTTCACACGGAAAGCAGCGGGCGAATTTACTGATGCGATTTTGAGCAAGCTGGCCCATGCCTGTCTTAGCGAAGAGCAGGCGCAAAAATTGCGGAAAGATTTGATCGATAGCGGGAAAACCTTCGAGGATGAAGATTTTTTGCGCGTTCTTGAATCCTTGATCATTGCGCTACCGCGCATGACATTGGGCACGATGGACGGTTTTTTTACCAAGGTGGTGAAGGCATTTCCGTTAGAAATGGGAATCTCGGCCACAAATTTTCAGCTTATCGAGGGCGCGGAAGCGGAAATTGTCCGGCAGAACCTGTTGCAAAGTTTGCTGCAACAGGAACTCAAGCCGGAGGAAGCGGAAAAGTTTTATCAGGCTTTTCGTCGATCTCTCATGGGACAGGAAATTGTCACGGTGCGCAAGCGAATCGATGATTACACCAGCCAGTGGCACGAGCACTGGATGAATGGAGGAGATCGTTTGGAGTGGGGGCCGGCGCATCTCGCAGACCGTGATGCCATCGAGAGATGGATGGCCCGACGCGGAGACATCTCTCGTTCTATCGAGCTTGCAGCTGAAGGGATGGTGTTCACCGATAAGAGGCAAGCTGGGGCTTGGAGCAGAATGGCACAAGTGTTCGCGGAGCACAGTACAGGTAGCGGTGTGATGGCTAAGGGCAATGCCCTATTGGATCGCTTGATCGAGCTCGTGGCCCAGGACGAGCAAGGCGTTCAGGAGTTAAAAATGTATAAGAATTTTACTGTTCCTGCCGAAGTTTTTTCCCTGATTCGCGAAGGGTTGCGTTTTGCTGCAGAAGCGGAAATGGCCAGTGCCTGTGCCAGCACCCGAGCGGTAGCGGAAGTGATCGAGCTCCTTGATCAGGTGTGTGAGCGGCGACTGCGGCGCAAGGGGAAATTCGGATTCGCCGACGTCAAGGCCAAGATGAGCGAGTGGACGTTGCAGGAGGACAAACGCTTGATGCGAGAGGCGCTCGATTACCGTCTGGACGCGAAATACCAGCACTGGTTGCTCGATGAATTTCAGGACACCAGCCGACTGGACTGGAGTGGTCTATCGCCCCTCATCGATGAGGCGATGACTGCTGAGCAAAGCTCGGTATTTCTCGTCGGCGACAAAAAACAGGCGATCTACGCATGGCGTGGAGGCGATGTGGGTTTGTTCGATGATCTGCACCGCCATTACGGCGAGTATATGGTTGTGGGGCGGATGCAGAAGTCCTACCGCTCAGCGTCAGAGGTGTTGGATCTCGTCAATCGGATTTGCGGCAATCTTGATACCCTGAATGCCCTTTACGGCAGTGTGGAGCAGCCCTGGGAATGGGACGATCACGTGGCGGCCGACTCCGGTTTTCGCGGCCACGCTCGAGTCGAGTCCATCCAAGAAAACGACGAAAAAGATGCTCGTTTGGAACGGTTGGCGGCCATTCTAGATTTGGCGGGCGTGGGTGAAAAACAGCAGAGCTGTGGCGTATTGGTAAGAACGAACGAGGAACTCAAGCGCGTAGCCGATTTTTTGCGACAGAAGGGGTTCCGAGTGGTGGAAGAAGGCCGGCGCAAACCAGCGCACGACAATCCGGTTGGTTTGGTGATTTGGCATTGGATGCGTTGGCTGGCCGATCCTGCAGATTCTTTTGCAGAGGAAGTGCTCCGTTTGTCGCCGTGGTGGTCGTGCATCACCGCAGCATACGGTGAGCATCCGTGGAGCGCCTGTCAGGATACGATTGCTCGGCAAGGCTTAGCGGGGATGGTCGGAAGATGGCTCGAATCGTTCTGGGGGGAGCTTTCAAATTTCGGTCGCAACCGAGCGGATGATTTGATGCAGGCATTGCGTGTTGTGGATGCCTCTGGTGCTGGCTCAGCCAAGGCGGCCGCCGAGATGTTAGAAAAACTGGAGGCAACGCAGAGCCCCGGTTCTGCCGAAGTGCAGGTCCTGACGATTCACAAATCCAAAGGCCTCGGCTTCGATGTGGTGGTGCTGCCCTTGATCTCGACTTCCTCCATTCCTGACAATAACAAATTCGATATCGCTCGCACCGAGAGATGGATTTGTAAGACTCCGCCGCTGTGGGCACGGCAGTTGCTGCCAGCCATGCGCGAGGTGGAGGATCAATGGCGTGGTCAACAACAATACGAGGCGATGTGCGTGCTTTATGTGGCGTTGACCCGTGCCAAGCGCGGGCTCTATGTCTTGCTTGAGGAGAAATCACTGAAGGACGAAAACAATTCACTGGCGAGGTGGATTTCTGACTCTTGTCCAGGCGAAGGCGAGGTGATGTTTGAATCCGGTAGTTTCGATTGTTTCGCATCAGTAAAACCCATCGAGCAAAAACCACAGCCAGCTGCGCCTGTGTTAGGACGTGCGGTGTGGAAATCGCGCGCAAAGACCGCATCTCATGCGGCACAAGGCCCCAGCGCTGCCTTGGAATACGGCACTTCCATGCACAGCTTGATGGAGTCCATCACTTGGCTGGATGAGATTCCTTTCACTGTCGAAGGAGAAATGGCGCGAACGGTGAACCAGTTGTTAGAAAAAGAGGAGTGGCGCATGTTGCTTGAGAAACGTCAGCGGCGCGTGCAATTGCAGCGCGAGATTCCCGTGGAAGGCATGGTCGAAGGCGAATGGGTGCGGGGTGTCATAGACCGCCTGCATTTGTTTCGTGATGAAACGGATCGGATCACACGCGTGGAGATCATCGATTACAAAACCGACCGATTGACGGATCCGAATGCACTGCGTGACAGGCATGCCGAGCAACTCCGCATCTATCGGCACTTGATCACCCAAGCATTGGGAGTGGAACAGTCGTGCGTAGATTGCATTCTGTTAGGCATGCACGCCGGGCTCGTCGTGAAATGCGATGGAACGTAGGCGCCCATCTCATCGCCGAGAGCCGAGGGATTTTTTCCATCGAGGGTGTTCCTTTTCGATCAGTGACTGCGCCCAACTTCCATACCAAGCGTAGCCGTTGCGTCGTTCGTGTCCGATGGCTGCGTAGGATGTTTTTGGAATGCCATCACGATCGCAGAACATCGGCTGCTGTGTTTTGAGATCGTAAAATCTTGCCCACAGCGGGCGCGCCTTTGGATCTTTGACGATGACCTTGTCCTTGCCACCGGGTGCTTTGGGATCGCTGATGGTGTCGATGCGAATGCCTTGCTGCGCGGATTTCTCGAACCAAGCCACCGCCGCATCCACGGCGGTAATGATCGCGGCGCTTGGTTTTTCCTCGCTCATGAGCAGGCGTATGATGCCCACCGATTCCGAACCACTCAGTGATGGCAGCTCATAAGATCGCGCGGTGACTGGTGCCAGAGTGATTTCATCATGCTGAGCGCACCACACGGTCAGCTTGCCATCGATGCGGATCTGGCAGCGTAGAATGCAATCGATTCCTTTTTGGTAAGCGACCGCAGCTTTTTTACGATCGGATTCCGCTACGAATGCATAGACTGGATCATGACTGACCTCGCGCAAAAATTCCATCACGCGCACCATGGAGCCATCGTTGAACGTGATGTGACGATGGTATTGTTTGCTCAGCGGGTAGTATTGCGGCCAGCCCCCGTTGGGATACTGGGCGATAAAAATGTAATCCAAGCCACGTTGAAAAGCTTGTTGATAGGGAGCATGGCGTGTCGCTTGATGGCAGCGCGCGAGAAAACGCAATTCGTCCATGGTGGCTCCATTGTCGAAAGTAGGCTTCAGGTCCTTGCGGTTACCGGTGTAAGGGCGCTTCACTGTATCCGTATTTTTCGGCCAAGCGCCTACGTCGGTCTGATAAGAGAGAATATGGGCCGCGATGGTTTTCGCTTCATCGCTGCGATACCAAGGATCAGGCTTCTTTAGGTAATCCGCCACTCCGGCGGACAAACATGGGAATGCTGATGCCAAAAACAAAAGAGCCAAAACGGTCAAGGGATTTCGATTCATGGAGCGGGAGCACGGTAAAGCGCAGAGCGCTCCGTGCCAAGAGCAGATCATGGCATGTTTCTTCTTGTCCTGTCACTGCTCTCCACCGTATGGTGACTCATGCGGTTGTGGAAATTCTTGATCTGGATCTGTGTTTCGCTTTTAGGTGCGGCGGCTGTCGCCGTTGCCGCATTTTCACGTGGTGAACCGATCAATTCTCTATGGTTGGTGGTGGCTGGGGTTTGCACCTTCGCCGTTTCCTATCGGTTTTACGCTTCATGGCTGATTGCCAAGGTGTTGACGGTGGACGACAATCGGGCTCCTGCCGCTGTGACCCGATCCGATGGCAAGGACTTCGTGCCCACTCCGAAATGGGTGGTCTTCGGTCACCACTTTGCGGCGATTGCGGGCCCCGGTCCGCTGGTGGGTCCTGTGCTGGCAGCTCAGTTTGGCTACCTCCCGGGCACGCTGTGGATTTTGATCGGCGCGGCGTTGGGTGGTGGCGTGCATGACGCGATCGTGCTTTTCGCTTCGATGCGTCGCGACGGCAAATCGTTAGGACAGATGCTCAAGGAGGAAATCAATCCCATCGTCGGTTTGATTGCGATGTTCAGTTTGCTCGCCATCATGACCATTCTCCTCGCGGTGCTGGGATTGGTCGTGGCGAAAGCCCTCGCGCATTCCCCTTGGGGTCTGTTTACCATTGCCTGCACCATTCCCTTGGCGATGGCCATGGGTGTGGCGATCAAGTCGGGAAAAATCGGTGTGACACCCGTATCCATTGCCGGCGTGATCGGCCTGTTGCTCGCCGTGGTAGGAGGAAAATTTTTGCCTCCTTCTTGGAATGAGGCGCTCACTTTGTCCACTCCTTCGCTGGCCTGGGCGATCATGATCTACGGCTTTGCGGCATCGGTGCTACCGGTTTGGTTGCTGCTCGCTCCACGCGATTACCTCAGCACATTCATGAAATTGGGCACGGTGGCCGTGTTGGCGGTATTCATCGTTATCCTTGCGCCGCCACTGCAGATGCCCGCCGTCACGCCATTCATCGATGGCTCGGGTTTTGTTGTTCCCGGTCCGGTGTTTCCCTTTGTCTGCATCACCATCGCCTGCGGTGCGGTGAGTGGATTCCACGCACTGATTTCCTCCGGCACCACACCGAAATTGTTAGCCCGCGAAAAAGAAATCAAGCTCGTGGGCTATGGATCGATGGTGGTGGAAATGCTCGTCGCTCTGATGGCCATCATCGCGGCTTCCACATTGCCGCCAGGGCAATATTTCGCCATCAATTCACCGATTGATCCGGCGGACCCCGTGGCTGTGGAACGACAAATCGAGAAAATCAATGGCTACGGTCCGACCTATGCGGTTACTTTGGAGGAAATGAAAAATCTCTCCGCGCAGTTGGAAGAGCCCACCATGATCGGTAAGTCCGGCGGAGCTCCCACATTTGCCGTCGGCATGGCCATGATGTTCCAGAAGGTGTTTAAGGGCAAGGACGCGCTGTCGCTCTGGTATCATTTCGCCATCATGTTTGAGGCCCTTTTCATCCTTACCACTTTGGATGCGGGAACACGTGTGGGCCGCTTCATTTTGCAGGACTTTCTCGGCACCTTCGTGCCCAAGCTCAAGGACACGGGTTCATGGACAGCGAACGTGATTTCTACGTTTTTGTTGGTATCGGCTTGGGGGTATTTCCTCTATCAGGGCGCGTTGGATCCTGGTGGCATCGCAAAGAGCCTGTGGCCGATATTCGGCATCTCGAATCAGCTGTTGGCAGTCATTGCGTTTTGTCTTGGCACTACGATTCTCATCAAGATGGGCAAGGTGCGCTACTGTCTCGTCACCGTCATCCCTATGGTCTTTCTCACCAGTGTGACCTTCATGGCAGGGTGGATGAAAATTTTCTCCTCCAAGGCTGCTGGCTTCTGGCCGGAGATCCTAAAACACCGCGGATTGCTGGAAACGGCTCTATCGGAAAAGCAGCGCAAGGTCAGTGAACAGGCGATCGTCAACGCTTGGGTGGACATCGCAATCACTTCATTGTTTCTCGTGTTGGTCACCGCCATCATCATCGGCTGCGCTCGAGAATGGTGGTTGCTCCTGTCGGGCAGAAAGGTTGTCAAATTGCAGGAGAGTGCCTATCAACCGCAGCCTTCATGACAAAAAAGGAACGCGCTGCCTATCTGCTGAATCGGCTGGATCAACTCTATCCGGAGACGCCGATCCCCTTGGATCATAAGGATCCCTTCACCCTTTTGATCGCGGTATTGCTCTCTGCGCAATGCACCGATGCCCGTGTCAACACCGTGACTCCTGCGCTCTTCGCACTGGCGGACAATCCCTATGACATGAGTCGCGCCACCGCGGAGCAAGTGCGTGAGATCATCCGCCCCTGCGGTCTTTCCCCTCGCAAGAGCGTGGCGATCGTGGAACTCTCGCGCATTCTGGTGCAGCACTATGATGGCCAGGTGCCACAGGATTTTGCGGCACTCGAATCGTTGCCAGGAGTGGGCCACAAAACCGCATCGGTGGTGATGGCTCAAGCCTTCGGCGTCCCCGCTTTTCCAGTCGATACCCACATTCATCGCTTGGCGAAACGTTGGAAGCTTTCGTCAGGAAAATCGGTGGAGCAGACCGAAGCGGATCTGAAGAAACTTTTCCCGCGCGAGAAATGGAACAAACTTCATTTGCAGATCATTTTCGCCGGGCGTGAGCATTGCACGGCACGCGGATGCCAAGGGAATACCTGCCTCCTCTGCGGTGAACTCTTTCATCGTTCGGTGCGGTCATAAGAATTTCTTTTCGTAGGCGCACAACCCTTGTTCCACCATAGCGATGGAACTTTCCTGCTCGTCGTGGATCACCTTGGCCCCCATCAGGGTCAGGTCGAGCGCCTCGCTAGAAAATTTGGCACGCGCCAGAATCAGGATTTCCGGATTTTCTGATAAGACTTGCGGGATGGCTTTGGAAGTGACTCCGACATGTGGGAAGGTGAACGCGATGAGGCGCGCCTTTTTGATCTTGGTGAGGGCGAGAGCCTCCGGGTGGGTAATGTCACCAAAGAGCACAAGGTGACCTCTCTTTTTCAGATCGCATACCGTATCGGCGTTGAGATCGACGATGACACAGTCGATGCCCGCGTGCAACAAGGCTTGGTGGAGTGTTTGGCCTACGGGTCCATAACCACAAATGATCGCGTGATCTTCGAGATTTTTGATCGATGAGCTGAGCGTCATCACCGCGGGTGTAGTCCGTTTGTTGCGGAACCAGCCCTTGCGTTCGAGCCACAGGCTGAGCGGCGTCATGGACAGCATCGAAGCAGGAATCAGAGCCATGCCCAGGGCGGTGCAAACAAGAATCATTTGTTCCAGCCATGGCTCAAAGGCGCGGAACTGTTGTGATTTTTGGATCAGCACCAAGGAAAATTCGCCTATGCTCGATAGGCTGGCCGCCGCCAGTAAGGCGGGTCGCAAGGGGAGCCGCAAGATACGCGCGACGGCGAATACCGTGAGGAATTTGAAAAGAAAAATCACCGATGTGCCTAACAGAATCACCCACCAATGATCCAAGACCTGCTTCATATCAATCATGAGACCGACCGAAACAAAAAAAATCGTTAGAAACAGATCCTTAAACGGCAGGATGTCGCTCATGATGCGGTGGCTGTAGATCGATTCGCTGACCATCAGACCGCCAGCAAAGGCGCCCAGTGCGAGGCTCAGTTCGAGCGCACCACCGGCAAAGGCGACACCGGCACTCATGCCGATGATCGTGAGGGTGAAAAGCTCTCGGCTGCGGGTTTTTGCAACGGCATGAAGCAAAGGGTTGATGCCGAAACGACCGAGCAGAGCGGCCCCAACGAGAAATGCCATGCCTTTGAGCAGGGCGATACCTACTTGCTGGAACATCGGCATTTCGGAACTTCCTAACAACGCGGGCAGGATCAAAAAAAGCCCGATCACCAGAATGTCCTGAAACAAGGCAATCCCCAGTGCGGTTTTGGCTCCGGGGCTGGCGCTGATTCCTTGGTCCTGAAATGATTTCAATGACACGGCCGTAGAACTCAGGGCAAATACCACGCCGATCAGCAGAGATTCCTCCCACGGGCGCCCCAAGCAGGCCGCGATACCGCCGGCGACACCTGCGGTGATGATCACTTGAAGACCACCGCCGAACAAGGCAAGTCGCCACAAATGGTGGAGCTCGCGAATGGAAAATTCAACTCCTAGCGTGAACATCAGCAGGACGATGCCGAGCTCGGCCAATTGCGGAATGATGGCGCCCTTGGTATCCATGCCAAGCCATTCGGGAACACCGCTGTTCGCCATCAGAATGCCACAGAGAAAGTATCCAACCAAAAGGCTTTGGCGCAGCCGCACCATCAACAAGGACACGAATACGGCCAGCAGCAATACGAGAGTCAATAGCCCGAACAACGGTGAAACATCAGCCGCGCCGCTCGCCATCAACAGGGAAGGTATGCCAATCCACACACCATTACTTTGCGGAGGGAGACCTGCAAGATAAAGCGCAAAAGTGATAAATCCTTCAGCTGGCGATACCAGCTGTGGCGACCATTGATTCCTGCGGAGTCGGCAACTCGATCGAGAACTTGGTTTCTCGCCCCGGTATGGAACTTACGGAAATGTTGCCCCCGTGTGCTTCGACGGCACGCTTGACGATCGACAAGCCCAAGCCCGTTCCCTTGATGGCGGAGTTCGTGTGGTTTTGATCAACTCGATAGAATCGCTTGAACACGAAAGGCAAGTGGCTGCTCGGAATGCCAATGCCATCATCCGCCACGGAAAGGTAAATGCCCTTGTCTTGTTGCATCCCTGTGACCACGACTTTCAGACCCGGTCGCGGGTTTTGCTTGAGCGCGTTTTCAATCAGGTTGAACAACACTTGAGTCCAATAAAATCGGTCGCCGGAAATCATCAGCCCACGCTGGACTTTGGAAAAATCCACGGTGGCTTGCTGACTGACGATCAGGTGCTCCAGCCGCTCTAGTACGTCCTGCACACAACTATGAAATTCGAAAGGCTCGATGCTGAGCGCTGCGGCTTCACCGGATTCCAAACGGGAAATCACCAACATGTCCTCGACGATGCGGGAGACCCGATCGGTATGTTTTGACATGATGCTCAGGAAACGCGCGGCTTGCTGATGGTCACGCAGTCCTCCCACTTCTAACAGGTTTTCTAGGTATCCCTGAATGATGGCGAGTGGTGTGCGCAATTCATGGGAAGCATTGGCGACAAAATCTTTTCGCACCTGTTCGCTTTGAAACTCGGCAGTGAGATCGCGCAGGAGAACGCGCAATTTTGCCTCGGGGTAGGCTTCGGGCGGAAGTGGCGCCACATCCAATAACCATGCGTTCACGCCGCGATTTTCCTTGGCACCGAGTGGTGATAACTGCTGCGGCAGCACCAGGCGTTGCACCATGGGTTGGTGCGTTTTTTCACATTGGTGGATGGCTTCGATGAAACGGGCATCGGGAAACACGGCCTGCGGGGATTGCCCCACAACATTGCGCTCAGCAAACATCTGGCGCGCGGCAATGTTCGCATAGCATACCACACCGGATTGATCCACCAGGAACAATGCATCGGACAAGCCGTCGAGCAATAACTCGTGGCGCTTTCGATCGGCTTCCAGGGCCTCGTGATGCAACTCATTCACCTGTTGAATTTCTTGATGGAATCGTTTTTGTTTATGAATCCGATCCAGGCACAGCCAAACAATGGTCAAAGCGGCGGCGGCGAGGATGGAGATCTCGAAAATCATGAGGCGGAATTGACGAAACGATAGCCGACTCCGCGTATCGTTTCAACCTTATCCGCATGAACTCCCAGTTTTTGCCTCAACCGTTTCATGTGGGTGTCGAGCGTGCGGCTGATGACATCGTCACTGTATCCCCAGACGTTGCGCAGCATTTCGTTGCGTTGTTGGGGGTGGTTCGCACGCTCGCAGAGAAACAATAGCAGTTTGAATTCGGTGGACGTGAGTTCCACGGGTTCATTTTCGATATAGAATTTGAGCGAGTTCTTATCAAAACGGAACGGACCAGTCGCAAAGTCGGTCGCTCCCGAACTAATCTGCATCCGCTTGAGAACTGCCTGGACGCGCAGCACCAGTTCCTTGGGCGAGAAGGGCTTGGTCACGTAGTCATCAGCACCCGCCGCCAATCCAGCAATGCGGTCCTCGGTCTGTGCGCGCGCCGTCAGCAAAATGACGGGAATCTGTTGAGTGCGGGCATCACGGCGCAATCCTTTGAGTACGCCCAATCCATTCAGCGTTGGCAACATCAGATCTAACACAATCAGATCCGGGCGCTCTTTCAGTGCGAGATCGAGACCAACTTGCCCGTCGTGAGCTTTGATCACCCGGCACCCAGCGCGCTCCAAATTGAAAGCCACCAAGTCGGTGATATCCACCTCATCTTCGATCACTAATACTGTCTGCACAATCTGAAACGTAATGCCCGATCAAGTTTTCGAAAGCCTCGTCCTGTGACAAATTCGTTTCATTCATCGTGATCCTCGTGGGATTCTTTTGTGACTTTTTTCGATGCATGACGAATGTCGGTAGCATTGCCGAGAAAAACGGCATCCTCGCCAATGTTGACCGCAAGATCGCCGACCCGCTCAAGTGATCGGATGACGAAGATCAGATGCAGCAGTGATTCGGCCTTGCCCTCCGCATGTTCGAGCCGCTCGCTCAGCGAGGCAATCAGTCTCTTGTGCAAACGATCCAGTTCCTTGTCGCGCGCCTTCAAGCCTTCCGCCAATTCGATGTTTTGATCCGTGAAGGCAATCATCGCATCGCGCAGCAGGTTGTCTGCCATGACATACAGCGGTTCCACTAAAGCCACGTCAGGCAGTTCGGGACCGCGACAGATTTTTTTGGAGCGCTTCGCAATGTTCACTGCGTGGTCCGAGATCCGCTCCAAGCAGGTGGAGATTTTCATGGACGAGATCACCAAGCGCAAGTCGGAAGCCACGGGATGATGGCGCACAAGGATTTCCATACCCGTTTGATCAACGCGGATTTCCAAATCATCCACATCACTGTCATCACCGATCACCACGCGCGAGAGCTCAATGTCGCGCTCCAACAAGGAGCGCATGGCTCGTTCGAGATTCTGCCGGGTCAGGCTTGCCATCAGCAGCACTTCATCTTTCAGAGTGCGGATCGCAATGTCAAAATCGCGGAAAATGTGGGCTCCATTCATGTCGTAGTTCTCTAGGATCAGCCAAAGCGGCCGCTGATGTATTTCTCGGTGCGTTTGTCTCTGGGGTGGGTGAACATTTTCTGCGTCTCATCGTATTCCACCAGCTCACCCATGTGAAAAAAGGCGGTGAAATCGGAAATGCGTGATGCCTGTTGCATGCTGTGGGTGACCAACACAAAGGTGTATTGGCTCCGAAGCTCCCACAGCAATTCCTCGACTTTCAGAGTCGCGATGGGATCCAAGGCGCTGCAGGGCTCATCCATGAGAACCACGTTCGGTTTGACCGCGATGGCGCGTGCGATGCAAAGCCGCTGTTGTTGTCCGCCGGAGAGTCCGTAGCCGGATTCTTTGAGCCTGTCCTTGACTTCGTCCCAAAGCGCCGCTTGCCGCAGTGCGCTTTCCACACGTTCCATGAGTATCTTGGCATCGCGGATTCCACGCACTCGTAAGCCGTAGGCCACGTTTTCAAAAATGCTGCGCGGAAAAATGTTTGATTTCTGAAATACCATGCCCACTTCATGGCGCAATTTCACTACGTCCACACCCAGTTCATAGATATCCCTCCCATGGAGGCAGATCCTACCCCTTGTGATGCGGGCCTCGGGGATATCATCGTTCATCCGGTTGATGCATCGCAACAATGTGGATTTTCCACAGCCCGATGGCCCGATGAATGCCGTGACGCGGTTGGCAGCAATATCGATGTTGATATTTTTCAGGACCTGCGCCGACCCGTAGCAAAAATCCAAGTCCTCCACGGTCACCGCAGCGCGGGTCCATGGGAGAAGGGCATAATCTGGTCGAGAAAGGGTGGTCGTCATGTGTCAAGCGCACATCGCTGTGACAACTTTGCCATCTCATCTGGTATCGCACGAATGACCTATTGTGGCGAAATCGTCACAGATGGCAATCATGCCTCTGCCCGGCGGTGCCAAAACGATGCGAAGGACCACAGCATGGCGGGAACGGCAAAACTCAGCACCAAGGTAAGCACGGGGCGATCATGACCCGTAGCGCCGATCCAAGAAAAAAGCACTGCCATCGGCAAGCTACCACAGCAGAGCGATACAAAAAAAGCAGACCATGGCATGCGCAAAAGCCCTGCCGTGACCGAGAGTGCTTCTGGGAGAATTGGCACGGCACGTGAGAGCGCGATGATCCAACCTCCACCGCTCATGCACAAGCGTCGCCCACGATCAAAATCTTTTTCTCCCAGAAACCGGCGCGAAAATGTTTCCGGACAAAGGCGTCCGATGCCATAGCCTGTCATTCCGGCACAGATCGAGCCTATGAACCCCAGCGCAGCTCCAGTCCATGTCCCATAGAGGTAGCCCAGGGCTGACATCACCACCGTGTTGGGAACGGGGAATACGAGATCCAGGATCAAAAGAATCACTCCCGTCAAGCCGGCAGACACACCGTAGCCTTGCAAAAATACGCTCACCGATTGAACGTTGGTCCACTGTGCCCAGTGCCCACCCCAGATGACCCATATCATCAGAATTCCTAGAGAAACCGATGCGATCCATGCTAGCAATCTCACGGCGCACGTTTACCGCCGTGGGCATAGAAAATCAATTCATTCCTGAGGATTTTAGGTTGCCGCACCCGTGAAGCGCCGCACCACTCTTGCGGTGATTCCTGTCAAAACATGCCATGATATGGTATCCGCTTTCTCCGCTACCTCCTGCACCGGCAGGTTCGGACCAAACAGCTCAACTTCATCTCCTTCCATCACATCGGTGGCATCGGTGACGTCGATCATCATCTGATCCATCGTCACGCGACCCAGAACGGGAAAGTAGCGACCTCGTAAAAACACGCGCGGTGCGTGTCCAGAAACATGGCGGGGATAGCCGTCACCATATCCCATTCCGATCGTGGCCACCCTAGTGGGACGAGTGGTGACGTAACTTCTGCCATAGGAAACCCCGTGTCCCGTCGGCAGCGTGCGGATCAAGGTGACTCGCGACTTCAGGGTCATCGCAGGCCGCAATCGTGCCTGAAAAGCCGGCAGCGGGGAGATGCCATACAGCATCAGACCAGGCCGCGCTAGATTGCATTGCAGCGGATCATAGCCCAGCAATCCCGCACTGTTGGCCAGATGTCGCCACGGAAATGCCGCCACACCACCCAGGCCCGCGATGATCTCGTTGAACTGGGAAAACTGTGCACGCGTGAATTCTTCATCCTCATCGGCGGAAGGAAGGTGCGATCCGATCCCCTCGATTTCCAATCCCGTATGCTGGCTCAGGACTTTCCATATCTCCGGCAGTTGCTCCGGGACGAATCCTCCGCGTCCCATGCCCGTGTCCACCGCAATGTGAACTCTCAGTCGCTTGCCGCAACTTTTGGCCAAGACATCGAAGTGCCGAGCCTCCTCCATCGATGAAATGCAGGGTGTCCAGTCGCGCTCTACAATTTCCTGTCTCTCTTCCGACCACGTGGCACCCAGCAGATAGATGCGGCAGCTGATGCCCGCCATCGCGATGCGTCTCGCCTCACCCACATTCGCCACTCCCAGAAAAGCCACACCTGTCTCCGCGAAAATCCGTGCCACTTCCTCGAGACCATGACCATACGCACCGGCCTTGACCACCGCCATCATCGCCATGCCCGGCCAAATGCCCTGAGCGACATGGAGGTTGTGACGCAATGCGTCGCGATCGATTTCCGCCCATGCTCGCGGCGGTGAAATGTGCCCATGACTTGTCACGTGCCCAGCTTAGCGCAGAGCCCCTTGGTGACAAGAGCAGAAGCGTGATTTCATCAGATGCCCGCCCAAGGATCCCCGCCGCGCCCCCACTAGGATATCAGATCCTGATCCTGACCGATCGAGAAACATCCATCCAAAAAAACGTAGCAAAATACAAAATATCCGTTTTCCTATAACCAAATGTTCTTGACGATCCGAGCCAGAATCGCAAGGTTCTTTGTAGATCCTTTGTCAGTCTTTCCTTTCTCTTTGATCGGATCACCAGATCTGCCAGCCATTCTCCATGATTGTCTACCTCGCTACCAAAGCTGACTTTCGCGCGGACATCCTCTCCAATCGGATCGAGGAAAAGATTCACGACTCGTTCCAAGGCGTCATCGGAAAATCGGTGGGCGCAAGCGAGCTTGGATCCTGGAGAAACTCACTGCCGTTTATGGATCGGATTTTGGAGGATCCGGACATTCCCCATGACATCGGTGTCGCAATTGAATTCAACATTCCGCAGACGGGCAAGCGGATCGACATGATCCTTACTGGCACCAATCACGATCGTCAGCGCACGGCTGTTATCGTTGAACTCAAGCAATGGCAGAAAGCCGAGGCAACCCGTAAGGACGCCATCGTTAGCACTTTCGTCGGTGGGCGGGACCGAGAGGTGAGCCACCCGTCCTATCAAGCTTGGTCCTATGCGATGTTCATCGAGGATTTTAACGAAACCGTGCGCCTCGATCCCATCCATCTGCGCCCCTGCGCCTATCTGCACAACTGCGAATCTGGTTCCGTCATCCACTCTCCGTTTTACGCCGCGCATACCAAGGCCGCGCCAGCTTTCCTCAAGGACGACGCGTTGAAACTTCGCGAATTCATCAAGGCCCATGTGAAATACGGCGACAAGGGTGAGACCATGTATCGCATTCGCGATGGCAGGATTCGCCCTTCAAAAAGCCTCGCTGACCACCTCGCTTCGATGATTCAGGGCAACCGCGAGTTCTACCTCATTGACGAACAGAAGCTCGTCTACGAATCCGCCCTCGCTCTTGCCCTCGCTTCCTCCCCGAAAGACAAAAACGTTCTCATTGTCAACGGCGGTCCTGGCACAGGAAAAACCGTCGTCGCTATCAATCTTCTCGTCGAACTGACCAACCGTGACCTAGCGAGCAAATACGTGACCAAGAACAGTGCGCCCCGCGCCGTCTACGAGGCGAAGCTCACTCAAACCCTCAAGAAATCCCGCATTTCCAATCTGTTCGTCGGATCAGGAGCCTTCACCGAAACACTCCCCAATACCTTTGGCGGACTCATCGTCGATGAAGCACACCGCCTCAACGAGAAGTCTGGCCTCTTCAGCAATCTCGGAGAGAACCAAATCAAGGAACTGATCAATGCCTCTACCTTCACCGTCTTCTTCCTCGATGAAGACCAACGCATCCATTGGAAGGATATCGGCGATCCATCCAAAATCCGCGCATGGGCGCAATCGCTCGGCGCGACCGTCACGGAAATGAATCTCGTTTCGCAGTTTCGTTGCAATGGATCGGACGGCTACCTTGCATGGGTTGATCACGTGTTGCAGGTTCGCGAAACGGCCAACATCACACTCGAAGGTTCGAACTACGAATTTATGGTTTGTGAGTCTGCCACAGAACTCAGAGAACTCATCGAGAGGCGTAACCAAACGAACAATCGTTCTCGTATGGTTGCTGGCTATTGTTGGGACTGGATTTCTAAGCAGGAACCTAGCGCCTACGACTTTACGCTCGATGGTGGAGCCTTCAAGGCGAAGTGGAACCTCAGCGAACAAGGGGCTCTTTGGATTATTAAACCTGATTCTGTTCGCGAGATCGGTTGCATCCACACCTGCCAAGGTCTGGAACTCGACTATGTTGGCGTGATCATCGGCCCTGATTTGATCGTTCGCAATGGCAAGGTCGTGACTAATGGCGCCAAGCGATCTTCTGGCGATTCCTCCATCAAGGGCTACAAAGGCCTGCTCAAAACGGACCCTGCCGCCGCCAACGCTAAAGCTGATCTTATCATCAAAAATACCTACCGCACATTGATGACGAGAGGAACGAAAGGCTGCTACGTTTACTCCACGGATCCCGAGACCAATGACTATCTCCAAACCCAAGGTGTGGGTGCGCTGTTGCCTAAATTCGAGGAACTTGAAACATCAGTAGAACCTCCCGCATATCCATTCCCCATTTTATCGCCCGAAGAGGCAGTCAATTGCCCGAATGCGGTTCCCATCTTTGACATCAAGATCGCCGCAGGTGAATTCAGCAGGGAACAGTGGCTGCAAGATTGCCAATATGCCGAACTGCCAGATCATTTCACCGCCAAACCTGGTTTCTTCATCGCCCAAGTCATCGGCGAGTCCATGAACCGGCGTATCCCCAATGGCTCTTGGTGCCTCTTCCGCCCAGCATCGGAGGGCTCGAGAAATGGGAAAGTTGTGATCGTTCAAAGCCGAGCGATTCAAGATCCTGACATGGGCGGAAACTACACAGTAAAGATCTACCGAAGTGAGAAAGCCCAGACGGAAGACTCTTGGGTTCATCAAAAAATTCGACTGGAACCGGATTCGCTTAGTTTCGATTTTATGCCTATCATCTTAGAAGCTGATGCGGAAAATGAACTGCGGGTAGTAGGAGAATTTCTCTCCATCATTCGATGAGAACAAAAGGACTTTTGATATGAAGGCCCAAGATCTTAGGAGGGAGAACTCTTCCGTTGTTAGGATCTCTTGTTCCATTGACATATTTTTTATGTGATTTTCACGATTGATGATTTTGCGAATTTCCCGAGGATGAAACAGCTTCCCTAAATCATCGTTTACGAAAACAACTTCCGATCCAGCGAACGATACTGGATCGCCTCGAGGATGTGTTCGCTTTGGATCTTCTCACATCCAGCGAGGTCGGCGATGGTTCTCGCGACCTTGAGGATGCGGTCGTGGGCGCGGGCGGAGAAATTCATCGATTCCATCGCATGCTCGAGATAGTTCGTGCTGGTAGCATCGAGCATGCAGTGCTCGCGCACGAGCTTAGCGGACATGGCGGCGTTGGTGGACACTCCCTTGTTTTTTTGAAAACGCTGTGTCTGCAACGCGCGCGCGGCCGAGACGCGACTGCGGATGGTGGCCGACTTTTCGCCGAGCTCGGTGGCGGAGAGCTCTTTGAAATCGACCAAGGGCACTTCCACGTGGATGTCGATGCGGTCGAGCAGCGGGCCGGAAATTTTTTGGCGGTATTTTTCAATCGCTCTCGAGCCACACCGGCATTCGCGTTTGGCATCGCCATAGTAGCCGCAGGGGCAGGGGTTCATCGCGGCGACGAGCATAAAACGCGAGGGAAACGTCAGCGAGCCAGCGGCGCGGGAAATGGTGACGTGACCATCTTCCAGAGGTTGGCGCATCACCTCTAGAGTTTGTCGGCGGAACTCGGGAAGTTCGTCCAGAAACAGCAGACCGTGATGCGAGAGTGAGACCTCGCCCGGGCCAGGATTGGTGCCGCCGCCGAGCAGCCCGGCATCGGAAATCGTATGGTGCGGTGCACGGTAAGGGCGGGTGGTGATGAAAGAGCGCTTGGGGTCCAAGTAGCCAGCGATGGAGTGAATTTTGGTAGTTTCGATCGCTTCCTCCTCGCTCATGTCCGGTAGGATGCTGGGCAGGCGCTTCGCAAGCATAGACTTGCCGGTGCCTGGGGGGCCTACCATGAGAATGTTGTGTCCGCCCGTAGCGGCGATTTCCAAGGCTCGCTTTACCTGATACTGGCCTTTGACTTCCTCAAAATCGACATCGTAGTGTCGGTGTGCTTCAAAAAATGCGTGCCGATCAATGACGCAGGGCGCCAGCGGTTCCAATCCTGCGAGGAAATTCCAGGTTTGGTGCAGGGAGTCTACGCCGTAGACCTCGATGCCTTCGACAATGGCTGCCTCGGGTGCGTTTGCTGATGGAACGATCAGGCGCTTTTTCCCTCTCGCTCGGGCTTCCAGCGCGATGGGTAGCGCGCCTTTGATGGCTCTCACCGTGCCATCCAGCGCGAGTTCTCCGACGACATAGCAATCATCCGCGGGCAAGGCCAACTCCGCGCAGGCCGATGCCATCGCCAGTGCGATCGGTAAGTCGAATGATGGCCCTTCTTTTTTCAAATCGGCGGGCGCGAGGTTTACGGTCTTACTGCCATCAGCGAAGGGCAGTGCCGAAGCGAGGATGGAAGAGGTCACGCGCTGGATGGATTCGCGCACTGCGGCATCGGGTAAGCCCACCACATAGATCTGCGGTTTTTCCGAGCCCCAGGCATTTACCTCCACTTCCACCTCGAGGGCATCGACCCCACGCAACGCAGCTGAATAGATTCGAGTAATCATCTGAACAGTGGAAAATTGCCGAATATTCTTCGCCTTGACAATCATCTTTTGCGGGATCGACGTCATTTTCTGCATGAAACATTTTCATCAGAGAGACAAAATGTCCCAATTGCGCCATTTCGATGTGGTCAAAAGGGGTCGAACTTGTGCGAATTTTCTTGATAAACAAGCAAATAGAATGCTCGGCGCCGCTTTAGGAATTGGGCATGAAACGTGCTTATCTTCACAGGCAACCAAATATCGGCAAATGCGTCATTGCAATTTCGGATTGATCGAATACAGTGATGTATCAAGTCGTAGCAACCTCAACTACCAAATTAGGAGAATACCATGGCATCAGAATTCGACAGCAGTATGAAGGCTTACATGAAGGAGATTGCAAAAACTCCGCTCCTCACATTAGAGGATGAAATCAAGTTAGCCAAAAAAATCAAAAAAGGCGATCAGGCCGCGCGTAACACGATGATTCAGGCGAACCTGCGATTGGTGGTCAAGATCGCGCAGGATTATTCGGGTTACGGCATGCCAGTATCCGATCTGATTTCCGAGGGGAACATCGGTCTGATGAAGGCCGTCGATCGTTTTGATCCTGTGAAAGGTGGCAAGCTCAGCACCTATGCCGCGTGGTGGATCAAACAATCGATCAAGCGTGCACTGGCCAATCAGAGCAAAACCATACGCCTGCCCGTGCACATGGTCGACAAGATCGCCAAACTCCGTCGCATCACCGCCATGCTCACCGAGGCCTACGGTCGCGAACCCTCCGATGAGGAATTGGCCGAAGAAACCGGCATTCCCCGCCGCAAGCTCGCGATGCTGAAGCAAGCCTCGCAGCGCCCCACCTCGCTGGATGCTCCCATCAATGAGGGCGAGACCACGAACTACGGCGAAATCATCGGCGATGAAAAAGCATCCAACCCGCTGGATTTGCTTTCCGACAAAAATCTTCACGACAATCTGGATGGTCTGCTCACCGTGCTCGACAGCCGTGAGCGTGCGATCATCGATGAGCGCTTCGGTCTCACTGGCAAACGTCCGTTGACCTTGGAAGAGGTGGGTCGCGAGTTCGGTGTCACCCGCGAGCGCATTCGCCAGCTCCAAAACAGTGCCTTGACTAAAATGCGCAATGCTCTGCGAAAGAAAGACAAGCCTATGTCCAGCACGCTTGATAGCGAATGGGCTTAATGCTGAGCGACTTTCCCAAAAAACGCCCGCGGTCAGCTGCGGGCGTTTTTTTATTTCTAGCGGATGGCTGTTTCTTGTAGGATCCCTGCGGCAAATGGGATTCATGTCAGCCGCTCGTTTTTCCCCGTTCTAACAAATTCCCTACCGTGAACAAATCCATGCTGTTTTTCATCGTGCCTTTCTGCTCCGTTTTTATCCTCGTCGGAGGGTGGTTGACCGTTTCGAGCGTGAGAAAAATCGTCCAAGGCATCACGGCGCAACATTGGCCCACGACGACTGGGCGACTCACCCATGTGGAAAGCAAGATCTCCCGGGACTCGGAGGGTTCGAGCAGAGAAATCGAGGTCGCCTATTCTTACACAATCAACGGACAAACCTACGATGGGAATGTCATCCATCCCTCTTACACAAATTCCAGCTTCGAAGAAGCGCATGCTCTGCTGGAAGCAAAACTTGCCTCCGGAAAAGCGGTGGAAGTCTATTATGATCCCGCGAATCCAACGCGGTCCATGCTTTCGACAGGCTTCTATTCGATCAGTCTGGCTATGGTATTCGGAGGTCTGATTTTTTTAGGTGCAGGCTTGGGATTCCTCGGAACCTTTTGGTTCGCCATGACTGGGAAAACCAGCTTCGCCGATGGCATCACAATCTTGCCATGAAATACGCCAAGCCCGCTGCCCAGCAGTAGGGGGAGTCACAGTCTCATCGATCACAGAAGCGATGGGACCGCGACGTTCGGGTCGGTGTCGGCGGCGTAATTGACACCGGCGAGGCCGAAGCCAAAGAGGCGGAGGAAGCTGGTTTGGTAGCCCTCGAAGTCGGCAAGCTCGGCGAGGTTCTCGGTGGAGACAGTCTTCCAGCGCTCGGCGACGAGGGATTGCACAGCGGGGGCCATTTCCCAGTCGTCCACTCGGATGCGTCCGGTATCATCGGGTTGTGGGTTGCCGTTATACATGCGATCGCGGAAGAGGCGGTCCATTTGTTCGATGGTATCCTCGTGCGTGCCCTCGGCCTTCATGACTTTGTAGAGCAGGGAAATGTAGAGAGGCACCACGGGAATCGCGGAGCTGGCTTGGGTGACGAGCGCTTTGTTCACGGAAACCCAGGCCTTGCCGTTGAGCGGGGCGAGTTTTTCATCGAGGGCGCGTTGGGCGCGTTCCACGTCTTCCTTTGCGGCGCCGATGGTGCCATTTTTGTAGATGGGCCAAGTGAGCTCGGGGCCGATGTAGGAGTAGGCCACGGTCTGCGTGCCGGGAGCGATGAGGTTTTCCGCCAGCAGGGCATCGATCCACATTTCCCAGTCCTCACCGCCCATGACGGCAACGGTGTTTTTGATATCATCGCCCTCGGCGGGATTGATGGTCACCTCATCGACCACACCACTGGTGGTATTGAGATTTTTGTTGGTGTAGGGCTTGCCGATGGATTTGAGCACGGACTTGAAAACCTCGCCGGTATTCGGATCGGTGCGGCGCGGGGAGGCCAGGCTGTATACGATGCAATCGACTTGACCCCAGTCGGCCTTGATGGCGGCGCAGACTTGTGCCTTCATTTCGTTAGAAAAGGCATCGCCATTGAATGAGCGGGCGTAAAGACCCTCGGTGGCAGCGGCTTTTTCGAAAGCGGCGGAGTTGTACCAGCCAGCGGTGCCGCAGCGATCGGACTCGGCAGGTTTTTCGAAAAACACGCCCATGGTGGCGGCGCCGGAGCCGAAGGCGGCGGCGATGCGGGAGGACAGGCCGTAGCCGGTAGAGGATCCGATCACGAGCACTTTTTTCGGACCGTTGGCGATGGGGCCACGGCTTTTTACGACGGCGATTTGTTCGGCGACGTGGGCGGCGCAGCCTTCGGGATGAGCGGTGGTGCAGATGAATCCGCGGATTTTCGGAGCGATGATCATGAGGCGTTAAGTTTGGAAGTTTTTAGGCAGGCTGGCAATGCTGATTTGATTCGATCAGCGACTCAGCGTGTCCTGCCAGATGAGGTTGAATCCGGCAGCATTGAGGATGGAGGCAGCGAATTCCAGGTCATCCACGTGCATGGCTAGCAAGGAGTAGCCCTGATACACGGACAGCAAGGGGTAGCAAAAATCGATGTTCGTTTCGCCCCCCATCAGGTGGTCCAGGCATTGCAGTAGGTTTGGTCCCGCTTCCTTGAGTTCCACGACCAACAGATCGCAGACCGTGTGGGGTATGCCTTTTTCCAGAAACAACTGCTCGGTGGTCTCGGGATCGCTGACAACGATGCGCGCAATGGTGGCGTCTCTGGCATCTTGAACGCTTAGGCCGAGGACCTCGATCCCCGTGCCGCGCAGCATTTTGACCAACGCCGCCAGTGCACCGACACGGTTTTGCAACATCACGGAAAATTGTTTTACCGGAGGACCGTGACCCATCGTTTGTGCTGTCATGCCGGACCTATCCTATCACTTACGGAGCTTCTTGGGAAGAACGATTGTGCATCTGTCGCGTGTCATCGGCGATAAACCTGAGAACTACACACGTAACATGCCCTATGCCTCTTGCGACTCTTTTCCGCACTCTGCTGTTGCTGCTGTGTGGGAGTGTGGTGGGTCTTCTGCCCTCATGGGCGGCAGAAAATTTTGATATTACCGCCTACGGTGCCAAGGGCGATGGTGTAACGCTCAATACCGATGCCATGCAACGAGCCGTGGATGCGGCAAGCGCAGCGGGAGGTGGCACGGTGATCGTTCCCGCGGGACGTTTTCTCACTGGTTCCTTCGCGCTCCGCAGCCACGTGACCCTGCATTTGCAGCGCGGCGCGGTGATTCTTGGCAGCACGGATCGACGGCACTATCGGAAAATCAATTTCCATGGGTTGATTCTCGCGCATGATCAGACTCATATTGGAATCACTGGAGAAGGAGTGATCGATGGTCAAGGTGCGGCACTGGCGCGGCAAGTCGTGCGTTTGCACAAAGAAGGAAAACTTCCCAGTGCCCATGAAGAAGAGCGCCCCACGATTCTGCACTTCCGCAAGTGTGCGCAAGTGACGGTCAGCGGCGTGACCTTGCGCGAGAGTTCTTGCTGGGTGCAACTCTATCGCGAGTGTGATCATGTGCTGATTGAGAAGATCAAAGTCCGCAGCTGTGCGGCGATCACCAATGACGGCATCGACATCGATAGCTGTTCTAAAGTGGTCATTCGCGATTGTGATGTGGATTCGGAAGACGACGGCATATGCTTGAAATCTGGACCGCGCATGTGCGAGGATGTTTTGATCGAGCGTTGCCGTATCCGCTCGAGTTGCAATGCGTTCAAGCTGGGCACGGCATCAGTCAAGGGATTCCGCAACATTGTGGCGCGTGATCTGGAAATTTACGATACCTACCTTTCGGGTATCGCGCTCGAGTCGGTGGATGGTGGCACGATGCAACACATTTCGATCTCGCGCGTGCGCATGAAGACTACCAACAATCCTTTGTTCATCCGTCTCGGCCATCGCAATGCAAGTGGCCCTGTGGGAACGGTGAACGGCATCGTGATCCATGACGTGGTTGCGGAGATTCCCCGCCGCAAAAAAAGCGAAATGAACCGCTTTCCTCCCGATTGGAGGCATTTGTGCACGACCCTGATCAGCGGTTCCATCACAGGTTTGCCCGGTCATCCCGTGCGTGGCGTGACCTTGAAAAACATCGAACTGGTCTACGGTGGGATCGGTGACGAACCACTCGCCGATCATCATTTGTTAGAAAATCTAACAAAAATTCCCGAGTGCGCGGAGATGTATCCGGAGAGCAAAATGTTCGGTGTGCTTCCCGCATGGGGCTTGTATGTCCGACATGCCGAGGACGTGATCATGGATCATGTTGTCATGCGTGTGTCGAATCGCGATTACCGCAGTGCCGCGGTGTTTGATGATGTCAAACGCCTGCGGATCAGCCGCTGCAACATCGCGTCAGCGGGGCGCGAGCCGGGCATTGTGCTGCACGATGTGATAGAAGCCACGCTGCGGGAATGTCAATTCGCTGGGGGACCGCAACGTTTGATAGACAAGCGCGGTAACACGCAAAAAGTCAGTGGTCCCTGATGCGCGGATCAACCGGGAAACCAGCTCGGGGCTTGCCCCGGTTTCCATTTGATGTTGCATCCGCTGGAGGGATACACCTTGGCGGGCGGTGGCGCACCTGCGAGCATCCCATCGATGGCGGCTTGCAGATCCGCGCCATCAGCTACGCTGCCATTTTTCGGACGTGATGCATCGAATTGACCAGCATAGTGCAGGGTCAGGCGTGAGTCGAAGAGGAAAAAGTCTGGCGTGCAGGCAGCACCGTATTGTTTCGCCACCTCCTGAGTGGCATCGATGAGATAGGGGAAATCCCAAGCGTGTTCGCGGGCGAACGTTTTCATGAATTCTGGACCATCCTGCGGGTAGGCCTCGAGATCATTCGAGTTGATGACCACGGTGCCGATGCCGCAGGCGAAGGCCCGCGCGGCGAGTTCGCTCAGAGCATCAGCCAAGTGGATGACAAAGGGGCAGTGGTTGCAGCCGAAGACCACTAAGGCGCCGTGAGGTCCGCTGGCTTCTTGCAGGGTAACGTGGCGACCCTCGGCATCGGGCAGAGAGAAATCCGGGGCGATGTCGCCGGGCTTGAGTGTAAAAGTGGAATCAACGCGCATGATGGGATCAGGATACTGGTCTTTCGAGAGCCCAACGCAGAAGGTTTTCCGAATCCTTCCAGATGTTGGGTGTGTTGGACTTGAGAACAACGACGATGACCGCGCGGTTGTCAAGTTCACCGGTGCAAATCAAACAGCGTCCCGCGGCATTCGTGGTTCCAGTTTTCATGCCGTTGCAGTAGGGCACAGTTTTAAGAATTCTGTTGGTGTTTTCCAACTTGATGGTCTTGCCACTGTTGTAAGTGAAAACCATTTCCTTGGTCGCCATCATCGAACGCAAGAGTGGGGATCGATACGCCTGTCGTGCGGCAATCGCCATGTCGCGGGCGGTGGAAAACTGGTTGGTCGCTGGAAGGCCGTGGGGGTTTTGGAAGCGTGATTGTCGCATGCCTAAGGCGGCGGCGCGGTTGTTCATCATATCAGCAAACCGCTCTTGGGATCCCGCCACATCACGGGCCAGAGCGCGGCCGACATCGTTGGCACTTTTTACCATGAGAACCTTCAGCAGATCGCGGCGCGTATACACTTCTCCCGGCTTCAGGTAGAGCTTGGTGGGTTCACACTGGGTATCCGAAACATCGATTTTGACGCGTTTGTCGATATCGCCCCCTTCTAGCACACAGAGGGCGGTAACGATTTTCTGAGTGGATGCCACAGGCCGAGGAAGATCGGCATTTTTCGCATAAAGCACCCGACCCGACCCGATGTCGACCACAATGGCGGACTCTGCGACCACGGGCGGTGGGGCCTTGTCGGGGATCGTGCCTGGCAGTGGTTGCGCAGGTTGCATCGGTCTCTGACGGGGGATGGGATCCGGATTGCCGCCGCAGGACGCGATCAGCAATACAGGAATGAGAAAAATCAGCGAGTGGCGGAACAGGCGTCGCAACATGGCCCGAAGATACTGGAATTGCGCACGAGGTCAAAGCGGAAAACACCAATGCGACGTAGGGGGGAGATCACGTCAGAGAGGAGATGTCACGGTTGGGAAACTCTCTCATTGATGCGTTCGATCGCGCGGGCGGGCAGCCAACCCTTCGTGAGCTGAGGCAATATTTCCGCATAGACGAATGATCCTTGTGTCGACGCGATCTTCAAAAGCGAACCGGGTGGACAAGCGGTGATGGTTTCGGCGGAAGAGAAAGGGGAGAGCAGCAAGGAAACATCCGCCGCTGTGACCACGGCGATACGTTCTTCGGCAGCGCGCGCGCGAACGATCAGTGCTGATCCCGTCATAAGAAAAAAACCGATGATCGCTAGGCAGACAGGAACCGATCGTTTTTTGTAAGATGAACGCAGGACTGCCCACCAGCAAGCGGCAACCATCCACAACGCAGCAGAGAAAGAACACCACTTCCATTCTTCACGACTCAACCATCCGGCAAAAGCAGGCAAGCCCAGCGGCAATGGGGTCGCTTCTGGCAAATGGAGTTTTTCTCGCAATAGCGTGAGATTGTGGCGTGCATCGGATGCTCGCGGGGAAAGTTGTAGGGCGCGTTCGTAAGACAACACCGCGCGACCTGGATTGTTTGTATGGTCAAGACAAATGCCGAGATTGTAATGCAGGCTCGGCTCGAGCGGATGGTTGGCTAACGCATTCTGATACATCGACGCTGCTGATTTCCAGTCGCCCTGATCAGCGAAAGCGCGCGCCTCCTCCCAACTCGCTGCCGAAGAGCGAGGGACAAAACAAAGAACCGCGATCGCGAGAAAAAACCAATTCATGATGGCATGGAAAGAAGGGCTTGCTGATGGAGGGATCGCCAGCGCGACCAATCAGGCGGGAGTTGCTCTGTGCTGTAGATCCAGCGGTCGCTCTCACAGAAAAAAATCGTCACCGGAGAATCCGTGCCACAGCGTTGGGAAACATCGTGGAGGCTGATCGCTTGTGCTGACATCTGCCATGATGGAGCAAGCTTGATGCGCAGCACAAGCAGTGCCGCCGACCAAAAAGCGGCGATGTCCTGCTGCTGCTGAGCGACCTCCATGCGCTTCATGGCATCACGGACTTCCACTTGATGTTGCAAACGCGACAAGCGCTCGGGATCGCGTGATTTGCTTTTCCAGAACGCGAAGACAGGAGCTGCCATTGCTAATACCAAGGCGAAGGCATTTATGCGGGAGAGATTCATGTCGCGAATGAATTGCGCCTGCGACCACGACTTCGCGCCATTCGACCGCAGGGAAGCCCTGCCGTCATCGGGAGTTGTCGGGGTGGGTTCTGCGGTAGCGACTGCGGGAGTTTCCTTCTCCTCGACAGGCTCGCCGCTGATTTGGATGGTTCGCTCTTGTGATCGGGCCGTGAGATAGCGCGCCTTTTGGGGATCGAAGTAGCTCAGCTCAAAAGCCACCGTATGACTGCCATTTTTCTTAGCGATGGCATGGTATTGGAAAACTTTGCTGCCGGAAAATGAGGCAATATCTCCTGGGGTGAATTGGTCTTGGCCGGGATACCATTTCCAGAGTTCGGCAGGACTCAATTCAGGAGCTTTCATATTGGCAAAGTTGCCACTTCCCTTGATGCGCAGGGCGACGCGCTGGGGCTCGCCGGTCTTCCACTGTGACGGTATTTCCAAGGCATCGAATGCGAAGTCGCCGACTGCACCAGAAAAGTTCGCCGGTCTTCCTTCTTCGGGTAGAGGTCTCACCTCGAGCGACATAGCATCGCTGATCAGGGTGATTTCCTTTTCTAGGTAACGGGTTCCAGCTCCCCGACCGAAGGGGTTAAAAGCGGATGGTTGCCCCTTACGCGGGCGTAGTATGGGTTTGGTTTCATCGGGTCGTGCTACCGTCAGTTTCATTGAGAGCTTGACTGTCTGCGCTCCCGCCTTGGTGGCGGAAATACCGCCGAACCATGTCAATACACGGTAGGAAATGCCGTTTTTGGTTTCCACACTCTGCTGTGGTTGGTTGCTGAGATTGTGCAGGGTGTAGGAGCCGCTTTCCGGTTGCAGGATGCTTTGCAATTGCACTTGTGCATCCATCGGAAACCAAGCTTGAATGCGAACCGGAGCGATTTCTCCAAGGTAGATGTCCTTTCTCTCCGAAGCAGCTTGGTGTATCGTCATGAAGCCCCATTGTTTTGGGTCAGTCTCGCGCGGATCTGGCGGCAGTTGATCGGGCTTACCCGTGCCATCATCGTAAACCGTTAATTTTATCGAGTCAGTAGTCAAAGTAGATCCATCTACTTTTACGATTATGTGAGGGATGATGTAATCTCCCGATTTTTGTGATCCGATGAGATACGTGAAGGAAACCGTCTGTGTGGTCACTCCGTTGATCATCGAAAACATCTGGTTTTTTGATTGGAACTCGACGGTCAATCCAGGAACATTGGGCATGGCGGGCTGTTCGGGTTGACCGCCCGTCACCTGGATGGTGAAGCTTGCGCCCTCGCCGGTGGCGACTCGGTTAGCATCAAGCGATGCCTGAACCCTAGCGCCGAACGCTGGGACGCACAGCAATAACATCAGAGCCAGAAGAGTGTGAACGCGTGTTACCATGTTTTTCCTTTGGTGGTGTTGTCCGTTTTTCCATCGCGGCGCTGCGGCATGGGGATGACCCGCTGTTCCTCATGTCGCAGCGATTCTAGCAATTGCTGCGCTTCCTGGGCGGTCATTTCACGGGCCTCTGCTTGTTGACCTGGTTTGTTCTGATCCTCTTCCTTTTGCGCTGACGTTTGTGACGCTTCGCTTTCTTTTTTCTCCGATGATTCCTGTCCGGATTTTTCTTCTCCTTGTTCGTCTTTTTTCTCCTCGGAGCCTTGCTTGTTCTCTTTGTCTTTTTCGCCCGAATCCTGCTGTTCCTTCTGTTGTTGTTCTTCGTTTTTTTGATCTTGAGACTTTTGATCCTCGTCCTGGTCCTGAGGTTGTTGTTGTTGGAGTTGCTCGAGTTTTTTCTTTACTAGATCGCGATTGTAACGCGCGTCTTCATCTCCTTCACGCAACGCCAGTGCATCATCGTAGGCCTTGATGGACTGCTGCCATTGTTGAATGGTTTGCTTCGGTTCTTTTTCCAAAGAAGCCTGCCCTAACCGATAGAGCGCGTTTCCGAGATTGTAATAGGTTCGCTGTTGTAGCGAAAGGTCTGGTGTGCGGAGCGCATCGCGCAGGGTGGATGCGGCATCGGAAAACTCGCCGCGACGGTAGGCCTCCGTGCCTCGATTGTAAGAAATCTCAGTGGTCTCCGCGGATTGCAGAGGGGACCGAACTAGCAGAAAAACCCCGCACATCATCCATGCGGCAGGGGCGGAAGGGAGTTTCCGCTTCGGCAGGAAAAATTCCACTAGCCACAGCAGAATGGCCAGTGCTAGGGGCCACGCAAAGCGTTCTAACGGAATTTTTTCCATGCGCTGGCTCATATCGGTTTTGGGCATGAGTAGGAGTTTTTCTCGATAGATGGCATTGAGCCCCTCGGCACCACGACCTAGTGGCACGTAGAGACCTTGTGAGATCTCAGCGATTTTTTTCAAGGTTGTCTCATCCAGTCGGGTGCGCACGACTTCGCCCTTGGCATCGCGCATGACATCCCTTCTGCCGTTTTGATACTGGATGGGAATTGTCGAACCCGTGGCATCGCCCACGCCCACGGTGTGAATGATCATGCCTTGTTCGTGAGCTTTTTTTGCCGCTTCTAATACGTCGCCCTGCAAGTCCTCGCCATCGGTAATGAGCACGAGGATGCGTTGGTTGTTCTGGTTTTGACGGAACATGCGCTCGGCCTCGCGGATGGCGCTGGCGAGGTCGGTGCCTTGATGCGGAATCATTTGCGTGTTCACCACCTGCAGCGATTCGCGGAAGGCATCGTAATCCAACGTGAGCGGGCACAACGCATAAGCGCTGCCCGCAAAGGGAATCAATCCCACTCGGTCTCCTTCGAGACGATCGATGAAATCCAGAATCCCCATGCGCGCGCGATCGAGGCGGTTCGGCGATAGATCGTCTGCGAGCATGCTGTGAGAGGTGTCCAGTGCGAAAAGAAGATCGATGCCTCGTCGTTTGACCTCGCGGTATTCTTCGCCCCATTGCGGTCGGGCGAGTGCGGCGAAAAGCAGAAAAACCATGCCCAACCAGAGTCCGCGTTTCAGCCACCGCCTCTGCGTTGAGTCCCCGCGGAACAGCCGAGGCAGGAAACGCGGGTGAGCCATTTTCGCAAGATCTGCATCTCGGCGTTTGTCAAATTTCCGATAGAAAATCATTGCCATAACAGGGATCAAAAGACCCACCACCAGCCACCACGGCTGGGCAAAGGGCAAGGTTGGCATTTCTGACATGGCGCTCATGGAAGTCGACGGTAACGAGTGTGGCTGAGGATCCACTCGAGCAGGATTAGGGCTAAGCCTGGCCAGAGGGCGAAGGCGAACCACTCGTCATAGTCCTCGTATTTTTTTTCTTTGCGAGCAGTGGTTTCTAAGCGGTTGATCGTCTCATAGATTTTTTCTAACGAGTCGGCATCCGTGGCACGGAAATATTGGCCGCCGGTCATTTCGGCGATACCTCCCAGTGTTTTTTCATCGATCTCTACCTTGACCATTTGCATCTGCGTGCCGAAGAGGCTGCGCACTGGATAGGGGGCTTCGCCATTGGTGCCGGCTCCAATGGTGTAGATCTTTATGCCGAGAGCCTTGGCGGCCTCTGCGGCGGTGAGTGGGTTGATTGATCCACTGGTGTTCACGCCATCGGTCAGCAGAATGATCACTTTGCTTTTGGCATCCGAATCCCGCAAGTGATCGACCGAGGAAACGATGGCCGAGCCGATGGCAGTGCCGTCTTCAACTTGACCGATTTGCACGTCTTGTAGGCGTTGCGCGATCCATTGCTCATCATGAGTGAGAGGGGCGGCGAGATAGGGTCGTCCGGCAAAGGCCACCAGACCGATGCGGTCATCGCGGCGTTGCTCCACAAACTGCGCGACCACATCCTTTACCACCTCGAGCCGGTTTGCCTGTTTGCCATGGAGTTGGAAGTCCAGTGCCTCCATGGAGCCGGAGACATCGATGGTGAGAATGATGTCGATGCCGTTCGTTTCCAGATCGTTGGTGCCTTTCACCTTGCGCGGACGGGCCAGGGCAATGACCAAGAGCGCAAATGCACACAGACCAAGAGTCGCAAGAAAGCGTCCTGGTTTTGCGCGGGAGCGGGCACCCGCCTTCACGGCGTCATTGATGCTGGGCAGGCGCAGCGATGCGACAGCGCCACGTTTCCCTTTCCACCATGCGAGCAGCGGCAGCAGCAAAAGCAGCAGGAGGAACCACGGGTAGGCGAATTGATAGGAAACATTCATGCGGCGGATGATTTTTTCTGTTCCTCAGCTGATGATATCGGCGCCAGTATCAACTCGCGCACTTGCGATAGCATATTCTGTCTTTCCAGCGCCGTGAGGGATCCTGAGGCAAACTTGGCCTCGTCACAGGCTCGCAGCAAAGCCCGCAGGGTTTCTAACGAAAAACCGTTCCAAAGCTCTACGCGCATGCATTCGAGTAAAAATTCCTGCGAAGTGCGTTGCGGTGCGTCGATGCGATAAGCCGTTGACACAAATCTGCGCAAGGCATCGGCCACCTCAATCGCGAATTTTTCATCGCTCCACTGTGCTTGCCGACTCTCGATCTCACGCAGCTGATTCATGGCCATGCCCAAAGCAGATGCCTGCTTCCTTCTCGCCCGTATGATCCACAGGATCAAGATGGCAGCGAGGGCTGTGACTACCACGGATGACATGATCCACCACAAAGCATGGGATGGTTCTGGCGGCACGGGAATTTCGATCAGATCGCGTATCTCGCGGATGTCTTCCTCGGTCGTGGGAGTCGGTTGGGCACGGCTTGTCGTGATGCAGGCCAACGCCCCCATCATGCCATATCGACTCCATGACGCGATCTGACTCATCCCGTGCGTTGACGACGGTTTTGAAAAAATCCTAAGAGTTGTGGCATCCAGTCCTCGCCATTGACACACTCGACCAGATCAATGCCGCGCGCACGGATGTCCCGCGCCGTTTTTTCGCGGCGCTGAAGCGCCTGGGCCGCGTATGCTTGTCTCACCGATTCTTTCGAAGTGTTTAGCTCCACAACCTCACCCGTTTCCGCATCCTCGACAGATAATAAGCCTACATCCGGCAAACTCATTTCCCGCGGGTCTGTGATCGACAATGCAATCACATCGTGCTTCCGACCGCTCACCTGCAGCTTGGTCAGCAAACGTGCGAGAGTTTGTGCATGATCTGTGCCGAGGCAAAAATCCGAGACCAGAAACACTACCGCGCGGCGATGAAGCACGCGGTTGGCGAAATCGAGCGCACGGGCGATGTCTGTTCCGCCGCTTTGTGGGCGAAAAAAAAGAATTTCTCGGATGATGCGCATAATGTGAGTGCGACCTTTGCCCGGTGGAATGTAGAGTTCCACATCGTCGCAGAAAAGAATCACACCGACCTTGTCGCGATTGCGGATGGCGGATGCGGCCAAGACTCCGGCGGCTTCTGCAGCGAGTTCTCGCTTGGAGCTCTCCACGGAGCCGAAATCCGAGGATGCACTAATATCGATGAGTAATAAAATCGTGAGCTCGCGTTCCTCGGTGAAGACCTTGATGTGTGCTTCTCCTGTGCGTGCGGTGACATTCCAGTCGATCGTGCGGACATCATCACCAGCAACGTAATTGCGCACGCGATCGAAATCCATGCCGCGACCCTTGAAGACACTTGCGTAGCGACCGGCGAGAGCGTCATTGACCAATCGGTGGGTGCGCACCTCCATGCGGCGCACTCTCCCGAGAATTTCCGCAGCGCGCGCCTCGTCTTCGGCGGTAGTTGGAGCTGTGGTTGCGGGTCTTATCATGGCACCGGCATTTCGTTGAGCAGGCGAGCGATGATCTGTTCGCTGGAAAGGCCTTCGGCTTCAGCCTCATAGGTGACAGTCACTCGATGGCGCAGCACATCCATGGCCACAGATTTAACGTCATGAGGTGTGACATAGGCCCGACCATCCAGAAAGGCATGAGCGCGGCTGGTTAGAGCGAGATTGATGGTGGCACGTGGCGATGCTCCGACTCGGATCAGCGGAGCGATGGGCACGCCATAGTCATCGGGGCGTCGCGTGGCCTGCACCAATTGAACGATGTAGCGTTTGACCTTTTCATCCAAATGAAGACGATTGACCACACTGCGCGCTTGTTGAATCGCTTGGAGGCTGACCATCGCCTGCGGCACTGGCATGTCATCGGTGGTAGCTGCTAGGTCGAGCACCTGCATTTCCTCATCCTCGGTGGGATAGTCCATGATCACCTTCATCATGAAACGATCGAGCTGTGCTTCTGGCAGGGGATACGTCCCCTCTTGTTCCAGCGGATTTTGAGTAGCCAGCACAAAAAAGGGTGCGGGTAAGGGAAAGGTTTGCTCGCCGATGGTTACTTGCTTTTCCTGCATCGCCTCAAGCAATGCGCTTTGGACTTTGGCGGGAGCTCGGTTGATTTCATCGGCCAGAATGAAATTGGCAAACACGGGACCGTGTTTTACGCGGAAGCGCGCCTCCTTCGGATCGTAGATTTCCGTGCCGACGATGTCTGCCGGTAGCATGTCCGGCGTGAACTGGATGCGGTGGAATTGGGCATTCACCAGCGAGGCCAGAGTTTTGAGCGCTAGGGTTTTTGCTAGACCTGGCACTCCCTCTAACAAAATATGGCCCTTCACAAGAAGGGAGATCAGCAATCGATCCACGAGTGTGGTCTGACCGATGAGGAAGCGGGCGATTTCTTTTCGCAGTGGTGGGATCCAGGCCGAGGCCGAGGCGACCTGAGCTTCGATGTCGGATACAGAAAAGGAGTTGGTTGGTGGTGTCGTCATAGAGGCGCGCGTGAACAAGGTGGCAAACGGCAACGCCGTTTCCTCTGGAAGTATCGTCAGAGCGTGGCGGATTTGTCCATGCGATTTGATGAATTCCCCCAGTGTAGGATCGGCGTATCCCATAGTTTTTCATTGCCAAGATGTTTTTGCATTCTTAAGTATGTGAATCGTTTTTGCAATATCATGGTCCCGACCGTTTCTCCTATCAAAGCCGTCACTGCCGAAGTCCTTTCCGCGATCTCCCAGATCGGCAATCAATTTGCGATCCAAGGGGAATTTGTGGAGGGTCATGAAATCGAGAGTGGTCACATTAATACCACGTATATGGCTACCTATGAGACATCGGACGGATGTCGGCATCGTTACATTTTGCAACGCATCAATCAGAATGTTTTCAAAAATCCGCTAGCAGTGATGAGGAACGTCGAGTGTGTGACTCGACACATCAACTGGAAAGTATTGCGCGTAAAAAAAGACCTGGGTGGGCAGACCTTGAACCTTTACCCTGGTCGAGGCGGACGGTTCTGGGTGGAAGGGCCGAACGGCGGCATCTGGCGTTGTTACAATTACATCGAGGGTTGCCAGACCTATGATGTGGTGGAAAACACCCGACAGGCCTATCAGGCGGCGCGAGCCTTTGGCTCGTTTCAAGATCTGGTCAGTGACCTATCGCCTGAGCAATTGGAGGAAACCATCCCAAATTTCCATCATACTCCCCGACGTTTCCAGCGTTTGATGGAAGTGGCTGCGGCTGATCCTTGTGGTCGGTTGTCATCGGTCATAGAGGAATTCGAATTCATTCGTGAGCGCGAAGGCATCACGGGTGTATTGATTCAACTCCACGAACAAGGAAAAATTCCTACCCGTGTGACGCACAACGATACGAAAATCAACAACGTCATGATCGATGCTGAGACGGATGAGGCGGTATGTGTGATCGATCTCGATACCGTCATGCCAGGGCTATCGCTGTACGACTTTGGAGATCTGGTGCGCACGGCCACGAGTCCTGCGGAAGAAGATGAAACTGATTTGACGAAAGTCCAAATGCGGATGCCAATGTATGAGGCCTTAGTGGAAGGTTACCTCGATTCCGCTGGTGATTTCATCAACGAGGTGGAGGTCGATCATCTCGCCTTTTCCGGAAAACTCATCACCCTAGAAATCGGCATTCGTTTTCTTACGGATTACCTCGAGGGCGATGTGTATTTTAAGACCCATCGTGAGCGCCATAATCTCGATCGTTGCAGAACGCAGTTGGAGTTGGTGAAGCGCATCGAAGACCAGGAAGAAAGCATGGTCAAATTCGCGAGAAAGGTTCGTCGCGGTCGCAAGTGACCACCTCCAGCTTTACTCTTGCCAGAAAACCTCAAGGTTCTCTGGACCACGGCGGTCACCAGTCACAAACAATGCCGTAGACCAGGCATCGGCCGTGGTGGCATCGGGCGCTACGACAGTCACGGCGCAAAAACCGCGGATCACGGGTTGCCCCGTTTGAGGATGGATGATGTGCGATAGAATGCCCTCTTCGCTTTGGTGGAATTGGCGATAGTTGCCGCTCGTAGCGAGTGCCTGATTTTGCAAGCGAACTTTTTTCGAGACTCGGCGTGCGGCGGGATCTGGCGACTCCACGCCCATTTCCCATGCGCGGTCCCCAGCTATGGTTTCGCCAGCGAGCTGAAATAGGAAATCGTTGATGCCGCGCGCGCGCAGTCGTTCCGCAACGCGATCCACCGCAAACCCTTTGCCTAGGCCCGAGAGATCGATGCCTTCACCTGGCGGGGCAAATCCTGCGCGATGAACAGCACCGAGTACGCGCGCGTCAAAAGCACCATTTGTGTTCTTTCGGAACTGTTCTGCCAGGTCTAAAACCCGTTGAAGATCCGCAGTGGCTGTCGAGCCTCGGTTATAGCGTGAAAGATCAGAATCTTTACGCCAAGTCGACATGACTCCTTCCCAGTGATGTAACACCTCTTGCACGTCTTTCGTGAGGATCGAAGAGTCGATGTCGGCTTGACGATGCAACAAGGTCCATGTGCACCCCATCGCTTGCCCTTCGCAACGAGTGATCTCAGGTTTTTTCCCGAGCCAAGCCAACCACAGGGTCATGGTGAGAAAGCCGCATGTCGTCAGTAGCAGCGACCAACGTCGATGTGAGTGTGATGCTGTCATAGGAGGGAAGCGAGCCAAGCGATTCCGACCAAGGTGGCAGCAATTCCATCACGGCGAGTCCAGCGTCCGGGTGAATGGGTGAGAAATTTCAGCAGTGCTCCAGTGGGGCAACCATAGTGACAATATCCCTGAGGCAAGAAAAATGCCATGATCAGTCCTAGGGTGAAAATCGCGGCGGGCAAAAGGGCGTAGAATCCAGTGCTCCATACTTCAAAAGGCTCGGCATGCGCGAATGGCAATCCCGCTCCCGCCAACGCCAGTCCCCAGATCAGCAGAAGCGTCAGCCATGGAAAAAAAGACAATGTATGGTGAAGTTTTGCGGGCAAGGCCCATCGTTTTTTGATTGCCATTCCGGCCAAGGTTTGTGCCGCGCCATGAGGGCAAATCCGGCTGCAATAGACGTTTTTTCCTGTGAATGCGGGAATGACCAAAGCGATAGCGGTCATGGTCAGTATGGGCAAGGCGGGAAGGGATGACCAACCATTTCGGCCCCAGCCTAGAAGCTGATCCTGGCCCACCATCCAGCCTAGCGTGAGACCGGCTACCACGGAGCAGGCCGCGAAAAGGCCTCGGGATTTTTTTCCGCCTCGGAATCCGAGCCATACTCCCATTGCGAGCCATGTCATGCCTAAGGAAAGACGCCATGGAAATGCTTTTGCTTCTTTTTCAAGAGTGTGTCGTCTCAACATTTCTTGTGCTGTGGTCCACACCGCGCGCGCCGTGGTGCTTGCTCCGCTGACCAAAAGGAAGTCGGTATGATCCGAGGAAGCGATCAGATCACGGATGGAAACACCGGCAAAACCGTTGGTAAATCGCAATTCATCCCGAACATCCGTAATGTAGGGCTCGTTGTCGCGAGTGTCGGCCAGGGAGATGCCCAGCACGGTGGATGATGTGCTGTCTATGGCTACCAGTATGTCCGATGCTCCATTGAAGCCACGAACCGCGACCGACATGCGCGAACTTCGCAGCACGAAGCCGAGTCTTTGTTCGGCTTCACGCACTTCCCAACATCCAGATCTGTCGGTTTTTTGCAGGCTGGTCGCCTTTGGAAACCATGCCTTCACCTCATCCAGAGAAAGGTCGCGAGTAAAGTTCTCAGCCAAGCCTTGGGCTCCGAAGCGCGCGGCGAGTCCGCGCGCCATTGCTTCGCTGGTGAGAGATGCTCCGCTCACCAATTGTGGTGATTCGTAATTTCCGAGGGATGCCTCGCTACGACCGATCCATTGGTTCCAAAAAAACGAGTCTCTGCGCACGGATTCCACATGGCCTGCCGTGTCGGAGCTTTTCCAAAACCGCACTTTTTTCACGCAGCGTTGCGGATCGACCACAACCAACAGTTCCGAGGGACCGGAGTATCCTTGAATTTGCTCGGCTTGGGGGTTGGTAGTGGTGACCCAGCCTAACAATTCGGTAGAGGCGGAAACCAGAGGGAACCAGCCTTCTTGAGGATCGCCGAGCGATGTGGCATCCGGATACACTTCCTGCGCAGCTTTGAGGCAGGCGTTTAAGTCGAGATTTTCATCGTGGCGATGATACCACAAGCATGCCATGGCAGCGGCAATCAAACCTAGTCGCGCGAGGCCCACTACCCATCGTTTCCAACGGCGAGTTCCTTGGGTTGGATTTTTGTCGGGTATGGTGCTCATGTCGAATCTGATGGCGCGCGCGGAATCGATGTGTTTTTCCTCGCCATTGGCGTGTTGCAGTGCGTGACGAGGCGAGGTTATTTGTCGTCTATCGGGTCAGGTTCGCTCGGTGGTAACGTGACGACTATGGCCTGGCGATTCCGGATTAGGGTTAATGTTGTCGGTTGGCGAGTGATCGAATGGATGAATTGTTGATAAAAATCTTCAGCATCCGTCACTTGGCGTTGATTCACGGCAATGATGACATCGTTCATCTCTACGGATGAGCTTGCGAGTCCCTGAGGATCGACATCGGTTACGACCACTCCGGACAATCCACGCGCCACTTCCATGGCAGTGAAGGATCGCACCACCATGCCATACTGCCGGATCAACTGCAGGGTGGTGGTGCTTTGTTGTTCGGCGGACTGTGAGAGAGAACGGTTCTCCACGACGCTTGTGGTCATCGACATGATTTGGCCATCTCGCCATACTTTCAGAGGAATCTCCTGCCCTACCGGTGTTCGTTGCACCATGCTGATCAATTGAATGGGTGACTGGACCGTTTTGTGATTGTATTCCAATATGACATCACCACGTTGTAAGCCCGCCTGGTCGGCGGGAGATTCCTTCACGACATCGACGACCAAGGTTCCTTGGTTTTGATCGAAGCCTACCGACTGTTTCAGCCTCTCGTCGATGGGATGCACTCTCACGCCCAAAAAACCATGAATCGGACGCCCCTTCTCTAGGATCTGCTTCAATGACTCACGGACATCGTTGGATGGGATCGAGAATCCTACGCCTTGGAATCCAGGGTTGGTTTTATCGGGAGAATAGATTGCCACATTGATGCCCACGATTTCCCCTTGGAGATTCACCAGTGGTCCGCCAGAATTGCCGGGATTGATCGCTGCGTCGGTTTGAAACAAATCACGCTGTTGATCAGAGATCGAGCGTTCTTTGGCCGAGATGATGCCCTGCGTAACTGTTTCGCTCAGGCCGAATGGATTGCCTACAGCGAAGACGATTTGTCCCACTTTGACTTGGGAAGAATCGCCGAGCTTGAGTGGTGTAAATGGTCCGGATGCATCGATTTTAAGAACGGCGATGTCGAGCATGCGGTCTTCTCCAATCATCGTGGCTTGATAGGATTTTCCATCGTGCAAGGTTACTTGAATCTGGTTTTGACCGGAAATGACATGTTGGTTGGTGATCACATGCCCTTCTTCCGTAACGATCACTCCCGAGCCTTGTCCTTGCGTCATTTCCCGCTGCATTCTCGCCCGTCCCCAGGGGTCGCGCAGAAGTTGTTCACGCACACCAGCGGTGTCGATGCTGACGACCGATGGCACTACAGCTTGTGTCAATCTTGCGTATTCTTCGTTGAGGCGGGAGAGGCTATCCATGGCCCCTAACTCGAGAGGCGCTTTTTCGGGAAGTGTGAATTTTTCGGGTTGATGGATCGGGGAGTCAGAAAAGAGTCCAGCCCAGGACTTTCCCTCGCGCCACATGCGCAGTCCGCTCACCGCGACATAGGTCCCGATTCCCACGACCAAAAGCGCGAAAAGTCTGCGAAATGATGAGTTCATGGTTGATGAGAATTTGCCCCATTATCCATCCAATTGCCGATTTTGCAAGACCTCAGCGCGAGATCAACGAGGTCGGCTAGGATTACGGTTTCACGCTCATGCCCAAGCTTTGATAAATCTCCTTGGTCGCGTTGCTTTTGTTGAGTGTATAAAAGTGCAGGCCATCCACACCGCCATCGAGTAATTCGCTGCATTGTTGCGCAGCGTAATGGATGCCTACTTTTTCGACCGCATTCGCATCATCCTGACCTCTTGACAGCGCGCGTAGAAGCTTCGCGGGGTAGCGCGCTCCCGCGGCCAGTTCTGCCATGCGTTTCATCGAGGAAAGGGAGGTTACGGGCATGATGCCGGCGATGATAGGGATGTTCACTCCAGCCAGCGCGCAGCGGTCGCGGAAGTCGAAAAAATCATGATTGTCGAAAAACAATTGCGTGCAGATGTAGTCAGCGCCCTCATCGCACTTGGCTTTGAGATGATCCATTTCCAGCAGACGGTTGGGGGTGTCGGGGTGTCCTTCCGGAAAACCCGCCACGCCTATGCCGAATCCTCCCTGTGGGTGCTGGCCCGATTCATTGAATTCACGGATGAAGCGAACAAGATCGGCGGCATGGCGAAAGTCACCTTCTGACCAATCATAGGATTTCTGCTGTCGTGGCGGATCTCCGCGCAGGGCCAGGATGTTGCATACACCCAGGGCTGCGTATCGCTGCAAAATTTGTTCAATATCCGCCTTGGTGTGACCCACGCAGGTGAGGTGAGGAATGGGTGGGATGCCCGTCGTTTCACGGATGCGAGTCACCAGTTGGTGGGTCAGTTCACGCGTTCCACCTCCTGCACCATAGGTGATGGAGACGAATGATGGGTGCAATGGCTCAAGATCGCGAATGGTCTGATACAATTCCTCCGCGCTGGCCTCCGTTCGTGCGGGGAAAAATTCGAAAGAAAAGGATGGCTTTTTATGCCGTAAAATTTCGCGAATGTGCATGTTCGAGATGATAGTGCCACAGGCTTGCAGAAGGTGAAAGCGACATTTTTGAGAAAAATGCGCAACTTTTGTTTTTTGCTGTGGTTTGCATCTGTAACCGCTTCACGATCATGCGACGATCCATATCATACTTCATGCTGATGCTTGCCGCATCTGTTTATGGACAAGGCAATCCCGAGGTGCCGAAGAATCGGCCTCAGGAGATGGGACGAGAGAAGATGCGCGCTTTGGAGTTTTGGAAGCAGGTAGATGCCAATCGCGATCAGAAGCTTTCCAAAGAGGAATTTGTGCAATTGCCGCGGATCTCCCAGCTCCCTGCTGAAAAACAGGACAAACTTTTCGGCCATCTGGATAAAAATCGTGATGCTAGCTTGGAGGTGGTTGAAATGATTCCGGGCGGTGCTCTTGCCAATCCGGATACCCCGGCGTTGCCCGATGGAAAACGTCGAATCTTCCCTCGCATCGCAGAGATGGATCGAGATGGCGATCGCAAAATCTCTTTTGACGAATTTGTGCAAGCGCCCATGGTTGCGAAGTTGCCCGAAGAGCGGCGCCGGAAAATGTTCGACGCGATGGATCGGAATCAAGATGGATCTCTCAGTCCGGAAGACGGTCCGGCCGCAGGGCAGGGACCACGATTTCCTGATGGCCGCCCGGATCGCGCGCCAATCCATCCCACGCAACCTGCTCCTGCGCGTGGTTTTGCTGCTGTAGATGCGAATGCCGACCAGAAAATCGATTTCCCCGAGTTCCAGCAGTTTCCGATGGTGCGCAAGCAAACGGAAGATGCACAAGAGGATCTTTTCGAGAAAATCGATGGCAACCACGACCTGCGTATCGATGCACAAGAGTGGCAAAAACATTGGGAGAGCCGTCCATCGGGAAATCCAACCCCTTCCGAACGTGCAACTCAGCCACAACCCGGCGAACCGCGCCGAGATGATGATACGATGATGCAAAACGGCATCTGAAAGGAGAAATCTTCCTTTACATCAGGTGGAGATGCGCCAGCATGGGCGAGACTTCATGCAGAGACTTTCGCGCATCTTCTTTCTCACAGCGATTCTCCCGATTACGGCTCAGGAGGTGATCGCTCCACCGGCCGAGGTTGCTCCGCCACCACCGTTGGAGATTTCTCCTATCCCTCGCGCTCCCAGCGATTCAGGGCAGAAATCTCCTGAGGTTAACGTCGAGATGCCCGAGGGGGTGGACATTGCAATCAAAGGCACCATCGCTCCGGTGGCGGGTCATCGAAACAAGTTTTTGGTAACGGGTCCGATCGAGTTGAAAACAAATCGTGGTGAGGAGGTGTTTGCCGATCGTGCGGAACTTGATTTGGAATCTGCGACGTATACACTGATTGGAAATGTCAGTGTCTTCAACGGCCCCATGATTCAGAGAGGGGACCATGTGGTGTATGATCTGAAAACCAAGAAGCTGAATACCCACTCCTTGAGCGTCAGTTATGATCCGATCATTCTTGAGTCGGGCAGTTTTGAGATGACTGAAGACGAGGACGGCAATCGAATTTTTACCGGTACGGATGCCGGCATTACCACCAATGATGTGCAATCCCCGCACTATTGGTTGCGCGCCGATCGCACCACTCTCTATCCGGGTGAGAGGATTGTTTTTGACGACCTTAAACTCTACATCGGCGATACTCCCGTTTTTTGGTTGCCTTATTTGAGCCAACCGCTCAATGCGGATCTGGGTTACCGAATGTTACCTGGTGGCCGCACGAACTGGGGCCTGTTCTTGATGCAAAGCTACGGCATCATGCTGGGTGGTGATGACAACCGTATTTTGGGACAAAACAAGCCTTGGTTGCTTTCCCGCTGGCGGTTTGATGTTCGTTCGCGTCGCGGTTTGGCAGGAGGCGTTGATCTGCTAGATACTCGCACGAAGGAGAACCCCAATCTGGGATGGCTGCGACTGTATTATGCCGATGACATCAATCCTTCGATCGGAAGATCCGGAATTCCCCGTGGTCCAGTAGACCCCAGTCGCTACCGAGCAGAATTCCAATACCGCATCCCCTTGTCCTACCGCGATCCGATCGATCCTGATGCGGAATATGCTCTGAACTATGACCTCCATCTGTTGACTGATAATCACCTGTTGGAGGATTTTGATCCCGGGTTCTATCGCAACAACGCTCAACCGGACAATACGTTTTTTTTGACTCGACGTTCGGAAAACTCGCTGTTCACCGCGTTGGCACGGCTGAGGCTAAACGATTTCTATCGCAACGACCAGCGATCGCCTGAGCTTGCTTTTGATCAGATTCGCCGTCCATTGGGAGATTTTGGTCTTCTGCACGAGGGGCAAAGCACCTTCGGAATCTATCAGGAAAACATGGCTGACCCCACGCGGAGCATGTTGTTGGATTCATTGTTGTCCCTGCCCGATGATGATCCAGAGTTAGGGCGCTTGTATTCACGGGTCGGACGCTACGAGCAATTTCTCATTCGTCAGTTGCGTGCTCTGCCCTCCGGAGATCCGCAATACGATACAATCTTCCAGCAGCTCACACAGCCTGAATTCATTCGCTTCCACACGTATCAAGAATTTTCCTCGCAAAAGACAGTGGGGAATTGGTTGCACCTCACTCCCCATGTGGGAGCTGGTTACAGTCGGTATTTTCAAGTGGGTGGACCAGCGGATGATCAGGACAGGACTTTGCTATCAATGGGCATGGAGGCATCGGCAAAAGTGCACCGTGATTACCCTGACTTTCATATCCCGAATATGGGGGTGAATGGCCTGCGTCACACCCTTCAGCCTTACGCCAATTGGTCGTTTCTCTCGGCAGCGGACCTAGGGCAAAATTTTCCCGCCATCGATCGCATGACATTTACGACTCGGCCTGCACCCATCAATGTCGGTCGATTTGTGGCGATCGATGACTTTTCTGATTGGAATCTCGTGCGTCTTGGCATGAGGAACCGACTGACCACGCAGCGCAGTGGCGGCTCGCACGTCTGGATGTTTATGGACACGTATCTGGACAGTTACGTTGATGATCCGGAGTTGAATCGTGATTTTTCCAACCTCTACAACGATATCAGCTGGTTGCCTTTGCCATGGCTCGCTGTTGATGTGCAAACACAGTTTCCCATCATTAGCAGCGGTTCGGGATACAACGAATTCATCACGGGCCTGCGTTTTATGCCCACACCGGATTTCGAATTCAGCATCCAACAGCGGACTCTCAGCAATCATCCTTTCTTGATTGATTCCAACCGCGTGAATTTCCACGCCTACAACCGGGTCAACGAAAACTGGGGACTTGGCATCGTGCAACAATGGGAATTTGATGATTCCACGATGGAGTGGGAGCAATACACAGTTCACCGCAATTTCGAAAACTGGATTGTCAGTGCTGGTTTGACTCGGCGGGACAACCGAGTGCGCAGCGAATACGGATTCATGGTGAGCTTCACCCTCAAGGATTTCCCTGATGTTACGATGCCATTTCGCATTGATAACAACTGATCAGGCGGCCCAGCACCCGTTTGTGGATCATGGATTCAATGGGATGACTCTTCCTGAGTTGCTACCGCGGGAGAGAAAATTTGCATTTTCTACATCCAATCCTTTACAAACTCCCCGCGAACTGCCAAATCCCTGCGAGTTTACACCCGACACGCCCGACTATGCCCAAAGACCATTCCATTAAGAAAATTCTCGTCATCGGCTCCGGCCCCATCGTTATTGGACAAGGTTGTGAATTCGACTACTCGGGTGTCCAGGCTTGCAAAGCCCTACGCGAGGAAGGTTATCAGGTCGTATTGGTGAACTCGAATCCGGCCACGATCATGACCGATCCGGAATTCGCCTTCCGCACCTACATCGAGCCGATTACGCCAGAGGTGGTGGAAAAAATCATCATCCGCGAGAAACCGGACGCGCTCCTGCCCACCCTCGGCGGTCAAACGGCGCTCAACACTTCCATGTCGCTTTTCAAATCAGGCGCTCTTGACAAACATGGAGCTCGCATGATCGGAGCGAATGCGGATGCTATTGACAAAGGCGAGGATCGCCAACGCTTCAAAGATGCGATGCTTAAAATCGGGCTCGATGTCCCCCAATCCGGCACCGCTCATACGATGGAGGAAGCGCGTGCCATAGCCGAAACCATTGGGCGTTTCCCGCTCATCATCCGCCCCGCTTTCACCCTTGGTGGACAAGGTGGAGGTATCGCCTACAACCGCGAGGAGTTTGAGGAAATCATCACCCGCGGTCTCGATCTTTCGCCCGTCAGTGAGGTGCTGGTTGAGGAGTCCTTACTCGGTTGGAAGGAATTTGAAATGGAGGTCATGCGTGACCATGCCGACAACTGCGTGGTCATTTGCTCGATCGAAAATCTTGACCCCATGGGCGTGCACACCGGCGACTCGATCACCGTAGCTCCCATCCAGACGCTCAGTGATCGCGAGTATCAAATCATGCGCGATGCGTCCTTTGCCGTGATTCGTGAGATCGGCGTGGAAACGGGAGGCTCAAACATTCAGTTCGCCACGGATCCCCAAACCGGCCGCATGATTGTCATCGAGATGAACCCGCGTGTTTCCCGCTCCTCGGCGCTCGCTTCCAAAGCCACCGGTTTCCCGATCGCCAAAATCGCAGCAAAACTTGCTGTCGGCTACTCACTTGATGAGATCCGCAACGATATTACGCGCGAAACCCCTGCTTCGTTCGAGCCAACCATCGATTACGTGGTCACCAAGATTCCACGTTTCACCTTCGAGAAATTCACAGCCGCCAATTCTGTCCTCACCACCTCGATGAAGTCGGTGGGTGAAGCGATGGCCATTGGCCGCACCTTTAAGGAGTCGATGCAGAAATGCCTGCGTTCGCTGGAAACGGGACGCTGGGGCTTCGGTTTCGACACCAAGGAACCCCAGGCTCCAAGCCGCGAGGCAATCGAGCGCAAGCTGCGCGTGCCGAATGCCGAGCGCATTTTTTGGCTGCAAACGGCTCTCGTCGCCGGCTACAGCGTTGAGGAAATCCACGAAATTACAGCCATTGATCCATGGTTCTTGCGCCATCTGGAAGAAATTGCGCGTGAAGGAAGTTCGGGTATCTTGCCCGCTTCTTCTCCTAAATCGGGCGAGACGCCCGCGCTCCCTTCTGACCTCCGACGCCTCAAAAAACTTGGTTTTTCCGACCGACAAATCGCCAAGGCTTGGGGTAACAGTGAGGATGAAGTGCGCGCTCTGCGCAAGAAACACGGGATTATTCCGACCTACCGACTCGTCGATACCTGCGCCGCTGAGTTCGAGGCCTACACACCCTATTTCTACTCCTCCTATGGCGAGGAAAACGAAGCGCGCCAGTCGGACAAAAAGAAAATCATCATCCTCGGTGGCGGCCCTAACCGAATCGGCCAAGGCATCGAGTTTGACTACTGCTGCGTCCACGCTTCCTTCGCACTGAAAGAGCTTGGTTACGAGACCATCATGGTCAACTCGAATCCTGAGACCGTATCGACGGATTACGATACTTCCGACAAACTCTTCTTTGAGCCCCTCACTTTGGAGGACGTGCTCAACATCTGCGATCAGGAAAAACCCGATGGCGTCATCGTCCAGTTTGGTGGTCAGACTCCACTCAACCTCGCTGCCGATCTGAAACGCCACGGCGTGCCTATCATCGGCACCTCGCCTGAGTCCATCGAGCTCGCCGAGGATCGCAAGCATTTCTCCGCCTTACTTGACAAAATCGGCCTAAAGCAAGCGGAAGCTGGTACTGCCGTCTCCGCGGAAGAGGCGATCGTCATCGCCAACCGCATCGGATATCCCGTGCTGGTCCGTCCTTCCTTCGTCCTTGGCGGTCGCGCGATGATGATTGTTTACAATGATGAGGAACTTTCCCGCTACATGCGTGAAGCCGTCACAGCATCACCCGAGCGCCCCGTGCTGGTGGACCGTTTCCTCGACAATGCCACCGAGGTCGATGTCGATTGCATTGCCGATGGTACTACGGCTGTAGTAGGTGCGATCATGGAGCATATCGAACAGGCTGGCATCCACTCGGGTGACTCCGCCTGCATGATCCCCGCTTTCTCCCTGAGCGCCGAGATTCAGCAAAAAATCGAAACTGCTGCCATCAACCTCGCCAAGGAACTTAATGTCAAAGGCCTGATGAACATCCAGTTCGCGGTCAAGGATAACGAGCTTTATGTCATCGAGGTTAACCCCCGCGCTTCGCGCACCGTGCCTTTCGTTTCCAAAGCCATCGGAGTGCCGCTGGCGAAGCTCGCGGCGAAAATCATGGTTGGCAAGTCCCTGCAGGAGCTTGGTTTCACGGAGCGTCTGATCCCCGCGCACTTTAACGTCAAGGAAGCCGTATTCCCTTGGAACCGCTTCCCCGGCATCGACATCGTGCTTGGTCCGGAAATGAAATCTACCGGTGAGGTGATGGGGATCGATGCCGACCCCGGCATGGCCTACGCTAAGGCCCAGATGAGCGCCTTCAACCCGCTTCCCACCAAGGGCAATGTCTTCATCTCGGTAAGCGATCGCGATAAAGCGCGCACCGTCCCCATCGCCCGCGATCTTGCGGACATGGGCTTCACGATTTTCGCCACTGGCGGCACGCACCAGCTTTTCCAAAAAGAAGGTATCCCCAGCGTGCGCGTCTATAAGATCCTCGAAGGCGCCCGTCCGCATTGTGTGGACATGATGAAAAACAACGAGATCCACTTCGTCATCAACACCCCATCGAGTCACGAATCCCGCGCCGATGAGGTGCAGATCCGTGCCGGAGCGATTGCGAACAAAATCTCTTACGCCACCAACCTCGCCGCCGCCGAAGCAAGCGTCCGCGCCATCCGCTCCCTCCAGAAAAACGAACTCGGCGTCCGCTCGATCCAAGAATACCACGGCCTGGCGTAAACGCTCACATGCGAGAGATTTTTTTGTCTCGTTCGAAAATTTTTTCACGTAAATTGTGATTGTACGTGATCCGATCTTATGCCAAAGATCGTATAATTTCGTGAGGCAATCGCACAGAAATGCCGACTGTCTTCTCAACCATGACACGGCCGCTCCATGCACTTCCTGATCTGGAAGACGTTTCTTCGCCATTCGAGAAGGATGCGGAGCATCTTCTTTTTCTCGTGGGACAACAGGATCGCCGCGCCCTTCAAACTCTCTATGAATGGTGGTCTCCTTCGCTTCTTGGGATTGCCATGCGAATCATGAGAGATCGCGAAGAAGCGGAAGAAGCCATGCAAGATACTTTCGTGAAATTATGGCATCGTGCGGCCGAATACGATGCAGGGAAATCCAAAGCATTTGTGTGGTGTTTTACGATTCTTCGCAGCATTTGCTTGGATCGCATCCGTTATCACCGAAGACAAAAGCGTGACCATAAAAAAAATCTTTCGCCCGATCAATTGGATATCCCAGAACCTCAATTCGATCCTCGCATCCTAGGCTCCGATACCATCACCGCTGTCAGAGCAGCAGTGAATCAGTTGCCCGATGATGAACGTCGTTGCCTAGAGTTGGCGGTTTTTCTTGAATACACGCAAAGCGAAATTTCCGATGAACTTCAAACGCCTTTGGGAACCGTAAAACACCGGTTGCGGAGGGCAATGGCCAAATTGCAATCCATGTTATCCTATCATGAACTCACCAGATGATTTTCCGCTCGATTCTTTCGGAATCGAACAAACACCACCACGGGTTGATTCGTTCTTCCGTCAAAGTCGTCAAGTGGCCGATCTTGCTTCCGCGGTGATGGCTTTGGATCATTCTGATCCTATAAAACCGCAGCCGGATTCGTGGAACAAAATCGTTGGCAAGATTTCTTCGCGTACTCCGATCGCTCGATCACAACGAGCCTTTGCTTGGTCTGGCTGGGCGGCCGCGACCGTGGCCATGGTTTTGCTGATCCAAAAAACAACGAACCATCCGCATTACGAGTCCACAGCTTCGAAAAGCGTCGGAATTCCGCTAGCCTCATCACCGAGCGAGAAGGCTCTCAGTCATGAGAACATCGATGTCAGCCGACCACCACCCGATGCCATTTCTGACCATGATCGACAAACGTCCCATCACGTTGCGAAAGAGACCGCGCAGATTCACGAACAACAACGCAGTTTGATTCAGGAAATCGAGACGCTGAGAAAACAGATTGCCGTTCTTGCATCCCGTGACGTGGAGCGTCTGATACCGCAGCATGGCATTTCCTGGCCCATCATCATGAAATTGACAGTGCCTGGAACTAATCCGTCTGACGCAGTTGTTGATGATTCGTTGCTGCATTCGATATTGCAGTTTGATATGAAAGATGCGCGCGGTGTTGTTGCGCAGACGCCGCTTCGTGCGGATGCAACATTAAGCCAACCGCCCCTGAACCCAACTCTGCCAAGTGCCGTGCCAATCTACGATCCGGCACGCGATGCGGGACTGCTCGTCATCAGCAATCTCAACAAGCCGAAAAATGACCAAGCTTATCACCTGTGGGTGCAAAGTGATGAATCCCCGCAACCTGTGCTCGTAGGAACACTGCCCGATCATATCGCTGCCAGCGAGAGTTTTGATTTCAAATTAGGATCAGTTGGCATCATGCCTGATCAATTTCTTGTGACTCAGGACTCGAGAGAATTACCGAAGTCGCCCAATTCTGAAAATACAATTCTCTTGGGACCAACAAAAAAACCATAACATAATCCATCATTTAGTGGTCCGATTCACTTATCATCATCGTAGTAACTGAAGAATATAAGCCTTAAAAATCATTATGAATACCACAGAAAAATCATGCAATAGCCAAACAGCTCCGAGCGCGTCCAAGTCTTGCAGGTGTGGTGACGCGTTCGTGCGATCAGAGTATGGCACGCCATGGCGAGCGATCGCAGGCATCGTCGTAGGACTCATTTTTTGCGTACCGATGGTTTTCAACCTCAAAGCCCAGATTTTTGCTCCGATCAATGCATCAGGGCGTCTCCGTGCCACTCAAGAAACTATTTCACATGAGGTTTCCGAGGGCCATGTCCGATTTGCGCTCACCGCTACGCCGCTATCACTCTCGTTGCAAGGATTGAACCTTGAAAGCGGTCGATGGCAAACATTGGCTGTTGTTCAGCGCCCAAGTTCGAAATTGACCCGTCTCAAAATTCCTTTGGGCTGGCAGAAATCTGATTTGCGTGTGATTGCCAGCTATTGGACCCCAAATGCAGGACGTGTTCAAATCAAGTCAGCTTTTGATCCAAAGGATCAATCCGTGAGTTTCTCCTCCAGACGCGGAGTCAAATTGTATTCTATCGAGGCAAGACCCAACCCCAAAGCAACATGGTCTCGGGTCAGCACGCTTGCTGCAACAACAGCGACTTCCAAGCATCGTGTGCCAATACCTGCCTCGATAGCATTCGGCTCGCAAGTAAGAGTTGTGGCCATACTGGGTGCGGCAACTACCCTTCCGCCCTCGCTGACATCCTCGCTGCCCACCGCGATGCTTGAAGGCCCTTCGCGGTTCGGTGCGAACAATAAAATCGCTTCGGCGCCACTGCTGGTCGACAGTGGTGTGACGAACCCCTCTCCCGGCGGCGCGAATCAAGGGGTAACCAACAATACTCCGCAGGAGTCGGATATCTGGAAAATCCGCGGCAATACCATCTACTTTTTCAATCGTTTGCGTGGTCTACAAGTGATTGACGCTGCCGACCCCGCCCATCCTCAGATTTCTGG
>CAMCIC010000012.1 GCA_945874895.1 Akkermansia muciniphila
CGATTCCGATGCGCCGTCTGTCCTCGGCTCATGGACTCTTGAGGGTGATGCCTACAGCGACATATCGGATGTGTTTGCGAAGGGAGATTTGCTTGCTTTCAGTTATCAGCAGAGTGAGACGATCCAAGGGAAAACCGCGGAATGGATCCGCGGAGATGCTTGGACGGCTACGTCACTTCGGTCATGGCTGCAAGTCGTGGATTTGGCCGATCCTAGCGCACCGATGCCATGGGCACCGGTTCAGGTTCCCGGCTCGCTTGTCTCGGTGTCGGACTGGACTCGCTCAGGAGCAACGATTTTCACTCGCTCGGGTGATCGTATCGCCGCGCTTGGGTTCAATGGAGAGAGCGCCTCGGTCGTGGCGGAGTCATCGGCTGGATTCGCTCATGTGATGATGGGTTCCACACTTTACAATGCTTCATCGGACGGCATCACAAAAAGAGAATTTTCTTCCCTCACCGGTTCTTGGGGGCCTACCACCGTTTGGCTTCTGGATCAGGCTAGTGCAGTGCACTCACTTTATGTAGTCAATGGCGGGTTAGCGGCTGTCAGTCACAATCAGGCTTGGATTCTGGGTGCTGACAATGCATTCGCCGGACATGACATCTTGGGTAATGCGAATTTTACTGCTTCGGATCGATCTGGCGATTGCTGGGTTGTTCCTGCTGGCGAGTATGGCCCAATTTTGATAGAGCCATAAGTTGTATATCTGCCTGATACCGGAAAACTCATTTACGCCGTGACATCAATCGGCAGTATCGGTCGTAAGTCGATTCATATTTCTGCGAGATTCATCGTTTTCCTGTCGCGTGGCAACAGGGGAAAGAGAAAGGTAGTTTGATTATTGTCGGTATATGGTTTTCCGCATCTCAGCTTTTTTGGCAGTGATAACGCTCTACGGAATTCAGAAGATAAAACACAAAAAAGCCGAGGATTACTCCTCGGCTTTTTTGATTTGAAGGGTAGAGAATTACTTCTTCTTGCCTTTGGCGGGAGCCGGTGCGGCCTCGACCACTACCTCTTCCACCACACGTGGTTTGGCGAGGTGAGCGACCACCACTTCGCCTGCGTGCGTGGCTTTGACGCCTGCTGGCAATGGCAACTCGCTGATGTGCAGAGAATCACCCACTTGGAGATGAGTCACATCGGCGGAAAGAGTATCGGGAAGGTCGTTGGGCAAACAACGGATTTCCAGAGAGTGCACGTTGTGCTCGAGCAAACCACCGCCGTTTTTCACACCGACAGGCTCGCCCACCAGGTGGAGCGGCACGTGTGCGGTGATCTCGGTGTTTTCATCGATAGCTCGGAAGTCGGCATGAATCGCAGCTCCGGTAATACCGTCGTGTTGCACGGCTTGCAGGAATGCCAGCGAGGTGCCCACGCCTTCGATATCGAGGTTAATGAGAATGTTTTCCGAGCTGCTGTGGGCGAGCACGTCGTTGAACGCACGAGCATCAACTTTCAAATTTTGATTGGCTTGACCCATTCCGTACATCACGGAGGGCAGCCAGCCTTCTTTGCGCATTTGATTGAGGCGACCGGAACCAGTGCGGTTGCGGAGAGCGGCTTTGAGATTTGTTTTCTTGGACATGGTACGCGAGCGTTGGTGTTGAGAGGTGAGGTTCCAACCCCACCTGCGGGGCGGGGGATGTAGCGAATTCTGCGGAACTTGTCAAAATTTTGTTGCCATCAGACACAAAATTTTCTGGTTTTTCACAAATCGAATCATTCCATCGCGATTTTTTGCGATTTTTCTCGATTTTTTGTCAATACGCCCCTGCCGATTCGCTAAAGCGGTAACCGGCTTGGTAGCGGCCCGTTTGTTCCTTGGCGAGTTGGCGCACCAGATCATTGAGCAGGGCGGAGGCGCCAAAACGATAGCGCTCGGGACGGAGCCAAGCGTCACCCAATGTTTCTTTGACCGCGATGAGAAACTGAATGGCTTGCTTGGCTGTGCGAATGCCACCCGCAGGTTTCATGGCGATTTCCACTCCTGTGGCGAGGTAGTGATCACGGATGGCTTCTAACATGACTTGATTGTTGCCCAGCGTGGCGTTAGCCGACGTTTTCCCCGTGCTGGTCTTGATGAAATCGCCGGGGCGCAGGACGCGCATCGCCAGAAATGAAGCGGCACGGATCTTGTCGTAGGTTTCCAGTTCGCTCGTCTCGAAAATGACCTTCAGGGTGGCCTCTCCGCAGGCATCGCGCACCGCGGAAATTTCGTCCTGTACGCGGGTGAGTTCGCCACAAAGAAAAGCACCACGGGAAATCACCATGTCAATCTCATGCGCGCCGTCCGACACAGCGGCCTTGACCTCGGCGAGGCGGGTTTTCATGGGTGCCTGTCCCGATGGGAATGCCGTCGCTACCGACGCGATTTTTACCGCAGTGCCCGCGAGAACCTTATGCGCAGCAGCAACCATGGCGGGGTAAACGCATACCGCAGCGGTGGGCGGCGCGCAAAACTCATCGGCAGGGTGCATTGCCTTGTGGCAGAGCGATTCGACCTTGCCCGGTGTGTCCTTGCCTTCCAGAGTCGTGAGATCCACCATCGAGATCGCGAGTTTTAAAGCGAAGCTTTTGGCATCTTTTTTGACGCTGCGCGTGGTGTATTTAGCCACGCGTTCCTCCACACCAACAGCATCCACAGGACCGACCTCATGAATGAGCTGTTTTAGTGGAGAAATGATCGGATTCGGCATGCCCTTATCATGGAACATCCGCCGCCTGATGCCAAGCGGGAAAACGATTTGCAACAAGGGCTCAGTGGGGCATTTTGCCCCCCAAAAAACGCAATCGAAGGCGTTCATCGCAGAAAGTGAAGCACATCAGCAATCAAGGATCTCGCCATTACGCGCCGCTTTTTCGCGCCATTTTTCGCTAAAAAACAATTATTTCGCCATTTATTCGCGAATATCCTTGCCGTTTGCGTCGTTTTTCGCCATTTTTACGCCATGAAATTGCTAGCAAACCTCCAATGGCTCGAACCATTTCGCCATCATGAAATCCTCAGCGCGCGGGGTTTCGAAGAGTCTTTTTCACCGCAACTACCACGGCGCACCGCGCTCAATCGACTCAATCGCTTGCGCCAAGCCGGGTATGTCGACCAACAAGGCGAGACACGTGCTACGATCTATCTGCTCACAATCATGGGTCGCCGGGCATTGGCTGGTTTGCGTCCTGACATGGTCTTGACCCGCTACGAAGAGGATGAGACTTCTGCTCCGATAGTGGCAGAAGACCCGCGCATCACTCTGCGGCGTCCTGTCCGCGAGCGTCGCCCAGTGGGATACAATCGCTCCTTTCTTGATGCCTATGTGCCGAATCGCACGCACTACTTACCGGAATCCACGCGGCGAGAATTGCGTAGGATCGGATCGCAGACGGGTATGGAATCAGCGCCCGCCGGGACGTATGCACACCACATTTGCCAACGCCTGCTCATCGATCTCTCGTGGAACTCCAGTCGCCTGGAGGGCAATACCTTTTCATTGCTGGAAACAGAGCAATTGCTCCAACAAGGGGAGGCTGCGGACACTTCTTTGTCGCATGAGGCCATCATGATCCTCAATCACAAAGCAGCGACCGAGTTTTTGCTAGAATCGGCAACGGAAGTAGATTTTGATCGGCGCACGATCTTCAACCTGCATGCTTTGTTGACGGCGGATTTGTTGCGTGATCCGGCGGCGGAGGGCGCGCTGCGGACGGTGCCAGTGGGCATAGGCAGATCGGTCTATCTTCCAACGGCGATTCCGGCCCTGATCGAGACTTTGTTTGATGAGATCCTCGCCAAGGCCCGCTTGATCAGCGATCCCTACGAACAATCGTTTTTTACGATGGTTCATCTACCGTATCTGCAGCCATTTTTGGATGGTAACAAACGCGTATCAAGATTGGCTGCCAATCTGCCGCTATTTCAGCAAAATCTGGCCCCATTGTCATTTATCGATGTCTCAGAAACCGACTATACGGATGGTATGCTGGCGATTTACGAGCTCAATGACGTGAGTCTTTTGCGCGAGGTCTTTATACAAGCCTGTGAGCGATCCGCCCAACGCTACACGGTCATCCGTGGGGCGATTGGGGAGCCGGATCAGTTTCGGGTGAAATACCGTCCCATTCTCATTGAACAAGTAGCGGCCATCATACGATCGCGATGTGATCGCCGCGCCGCGGTGGCAAAATTGCGCGAGTGGGCAGAGCATTCGATCGTGGAACGCGATCGCAAGCGTTTTGTCGCGGTAGCGGAAGAAACGCTCGCGGGCATTCACGAGGGGAATTTCGCGAGATACCGCGTCAGACCATCGGAGTTTGACGCATGGTATGCCTCATGGCGGTAGCCGCCATTCGTTGCGATCATTTTGGCATGAGATCGATGCCGAATTTCCGCAGCACGATGACAGTCAGCCAGAACAGGGCGATGGTCATCGCGCAGTTCGCCAACAAGGCCGGCCAGAAGCCCCAGCCTTGGCGCAGCAGCCAGGGAAAAACGAGAAACATCGGCAAGGTGGGCAATACAAACCAAAACGTGCCCTCGGCATGATTGGCGATGCGCGTGGTGGTTTGTTTTTCTTGATGCATCCAGATCATCGCGATCAATGACGTGAAGGGCAATGCGATGAGCAAGGCCGAGAGACGGTCGTTGACGAGTTGGATTTTGTTCACCAGCACGATGATCAGCGCGGTGACGAGGACTTTCACCACATCGAGCGTGGTGAAACTGAGGAGTTGGGACCAGGGAAGTTTCATGGATTCGAGTCATTTTACGGTCGCAACCACTGCGCGGCTTCTTTGGCGTAGTAGGTGAGGATGATGTCGGCACCGGCACGTTTGATGGAGGTGAGGGACTCGAGGATGATGGCTTTTCTGTCCAACCAACCAGCGGCAGCAGCGCTTTCGATCATAAGATACTCGCCACTGACTTGATAGGCGGCGACGGGTAAGGTGGTGTGCTGGCGCACGGCGGCGATGATGTCGAGGTAGGCACCAGCGGGTTTGACCATGACCATGTCGGCGCCCTCGGCTTCGTCTAACAAAATTTCACGCACGGCTTCGCGGGCGTTGGCGTAGTCCATTTGATAGGTTTTTTTGTCGCCGGCTTTGGGGGCGGAATCGAGCGCGCCACGGAAGGGGCCGTAGTAAGCAGAGGCATACTTGGCGGAGTAGCTAAGGATGGAAACATCGGTGTGGCCGGCGGCATCGAGCGCAGCGCGCAGGGCTGCCACTCGGCCGTCCATCATGTCGCTGGGCGAAACGATGTCGGCTCCGGCGGCGGCGTGGCAGAGGGCTTGTTGGCAGAGAACGTCGACGGTGGCATCGTTGACAATCTCTAACGAGCCGTCGGCGGATGTTGTGACGAGGCCGTCGTGACCATCGGCGTTGTAGGGATCGAGCGCGATGTCGGTGATCACGCAAATCTCTGGACAGGCGGCCTTGATGGCACGAATGACACGAGGGATGAGGCCCGCGGGATTATGGCATTCGGCAGCATCGGAGGTTTTGAGGGAGTCGTCAATTTTCGGAAACAACACCACAGCGGGGACGCCTGCTGCGTGGAGGGCGAGCACTTCAAATACGACGTCTTTTTCGGACCATCGGGTCACGCCAGGCATCGAGGCGATCATGTCGTTATGCGATCCTTCTTGGACGAACAAAGGCTGCACGAAATCGCCAGCGCTGAGTAAAGTTTCACGCACGAGCGAGCGAATGGCGGCACTGCGGCGATTGCGGCGTGGACGGATGGGAAGGTTCATGGTGGATTATTTTTGACTGAGTTCGTAGCCTTCCTTGCTGTCCTTGATGGTCCACCCTAGAGCGGCGAGCTGGTCGCGGAGGACATCAGATTGCGCCCAGTCTTTGGCTTGGCGCACGGCGAGGCGTTGTTCGGCGAGGGCAAGAACCTCGGCGGGGATGTCGATTTCTTTTTCCGTCTCGGGAAGAGTGAGGCCCAGCGCGCGGAGGATGCGATGGAAGGCAGCAAGAGCTTGGGCCACCGCGATGCCTTCCCATTTCGTGGATTCGCGCAAACCGGTAAAAATGGCACCAAGTGCGCCAGCAGTGTTGAGGTCGTCATTGAGCGCATCCCATGCGGCTTGGAAGGGGCCGAACTCGATGCTGGTGAGCAGGGCATCGGCGGGGGCTTTGGCCGCAAGTTGTTGCGCGGACTTGGCCATTTTATTCATCGCTTCGCGGGCGGCGTGAAGGGAATCAAAGGTGAAATTGAGCGGCTTGCGGTAATGGCCGCTGAGTAGCACGTAGCGGACTTCCATGGCAGACCAGCCGTGCTTTGCGAGGTCTTCTAAGGTGTAGAGATTGCCGAGCGACTTCGACATTTTTCCTCCGTCCACCATCAAGTGCGCGATGTGGAACCAGGTGGCGGCGAAGTGACCTCCGCAGGCGCAGCGGCTCTGTGCAATTTCGTTTTCGTGGTGGGGGAAAACCAGATCGACACCACCGCTATGGAGGTCGAAGGTTTCACCGAGATATTCACGAATCATTGCGGAGCATTCTAGATGCCAACCAGGGCGACCTTCGCCCCAGGGTGAGGGCCAGTAATTGGCACCGTCCTCCTCGCGTCGCGATTTCCAGAGGACGAAGTCGCTAAGGCTTTGTTTTTCGTATTCATCGGCATTCGCTCGTTGGGCTTGGGTTCGTCCCAACTCGAGTTCACGCTCGTCGAGATGAGAAAGTTTGCCGTATTCGGGAAAGGATGCGATGTTGAAATAGACGGAGCCATCATCGGAAGTATACGCATGACCCTTGCGTACCAACTCCTCGATCATCGCTATTTGCTGAGGGATGTGTTCTACGGCACCCGGTTCAATGTGCGGAGGTAGGCACTGAAGAAGATCACAGTCGCGGTGGAACTTTTCTGTCCAGAAGCGCGTGAATTCTGTGAGCGACTGACCAACACGTTGTGATTCGCGGATCGTTTTGTCATCGACGTCGGTAAGGTTGCGCACGTGAAGAGTGCGCATGCCGCTGGTTTCGAGTGTGCGGCGAAACACGTCCTGGAGTACGAAAGTGCGAAAGTTGCCGATATGGGCTGGGCCATACACCGTCGGTCCGCAGCAGTAAAAGCGGAAGTTCTGACCGTCGATGGGCTTTAATTCCTTGATTTTGCGGGCCAGCGTATCATACAAGCGCATGCGAATCCCTAGCCGCCAACGACTCTCGTGGCAAGTGTGTCGTCATGCGATGGGAATTTTTTTTGAAAATTCGAAGATTCTTCTTGCCAAAATTGTGAGTTTTGAGCATTTTCCGCCCCCGCCCATCCGCAAGGAGTCGGGCCCTCAACTCCAATCTCAACACTCTTTCTTCTTATGGCCGTTGCATTACGTCTCACTCGTCAGGGATCCGCCGATCGTCCCTACTACAAAATCATTGCCGTGGATAGCCGCGTGCGTCGTGACGGTCGTTACATCGAGCAACTCGGCACTTACGATCCTATGAAAGAGGGCGTAAACTATGAGATTGATCTCGCTGCTGCCGATAAATGGTTGGGCACCGGCGCTAAGCCTTCGGAGACGGTTAGATCCATCATCCGCAAAGCACGCACAGCTGCGGCCAAGTAATTTTCCTTTGTTTTTGTTTTTCCGTCCGCCTGCTCGCAGGCGGACGGTTTTTCTTTTTTGCGGGAATCATGCCGAATCCCGAACTGACGCTTGACCCTATCACGGATTGTTTTACTATGTGCCTTATGAACGGTTTATCCTGTATCTTGTTGCGAACCCTGATCGTTACGGCGTCGATTGCGACATCGTTCGCACAGCTGGGTGTCGATATCCGGATGAATCAGTCGAGCTATCTGGCCGGCGAAAACATATTGGTGAACGTCACCATCACGAATCGTACGGGAAATGATGTCGTATTGGCGAGCCAAGGTCGCACCTCTTGGTTGGACATGGTGGTGAAACGCGGCAATGGTGAGCCAGCCTCATCTTTGCGGCGATCGAACTTTGGTGGGGTGAAAATTGCTTCTGGACAGAGCCTCAGCAAGAGCATCGAAATTTCTTCAATGTATAATTTGCGCGAACCTGGCTCATACTCCGTTTCTGCCATTGTTCGTATGTCTGGCGTCAACTCCGAGGGATTCATCTCGAACCGGCTGCTTTTCAACTGTGCCAATGTTCGTCCTGACTGGAGTCAAAAAGTGGGAGTTCCTGGCAAGCCCGGAAAATCCCATGAGTTCCGCGTCATGAATTTTACCAATGCCAAAAAATCTTTGCTTTATGCGCAGGTCGTGGACTGCAAAACGGGGATTTCGATCCAAACCTTGAATCTCGGCGAAGCATTGTTATTCCGTAAGCCCCAAGCGGCAGTGGATCGCTCCCAAGCACTCCACGTGCTTTATCTCGCCGCACCTGAATTTTATGTTCATGCTCGCATGGATGTGAACGGACGACTTCTCGGAAGAGACTTGCACAAACGCGGTGCCGGCGGGGACCCCCGTTTGATGACCTTTGCTGATGGCGCGGTGCAGGTTGCAGGTTCGGTTCCTTATGACGCTCAGGCGGAAGCGGCGGAACGCGGGAAAATTCGCAAAATTTCCGAGCGACCTACTTATACTTATAATTAAATAATCCTTATTGTCGGATTTTGTGAATTTTTATTGCAAAATTGCCCGGTTTTTGCTTACTAGCTCTCAAGAATGAAAATACTTTTGTCATACCTGCTGCCTTGTGTGCTGTGGCTGTTCGCCATGTGTCCGTTACAAGGTCGTTATTTTTCCACGGTTGTGATCGATCCCGGACACGGTGGGCACGACAAAGGCTGCCAGTGGGGGCGCGTCTATGAGAAGCATCTATGTCTCGATACCTCCCTGCGTTTGGAAAATACCTTGCGCAGCAAGGGGTATCGCACCGCCATGTTGCGGCGCAGTGATTATTTCATTTCGCTGCCCCAGCGCGTATCGATGGCTTCGAAATACCGCAATGCGATTTTTGTGAGTGTGCATTACAATTTTACGTGGCGTCAGGAGGCCCGCGGACTGGAAACCTTTTATCACTCCGCAGAGAGTCAGGCGCTGGCCAGTTATGTGCAAAGTGGCATGCTCAAACGTGTGCGCGGTGAGAATCGCGGCGTAAAAAATGCCCGCTATTATGTGATTCGCAATGCGAAGATGCCTGCGATTCTCGTGGAATGCGGATTCGTAAGCAATCAGGGGGAGCGTGATAAAATGCGCAAAGCTTGGTATCGACAAGCGGTGGCTGACGGCATCGCGGATGGCATTTCCAAATACCGCAGTCGCGGTTGATGAAATACCAGTGTCCCAGTTGTGATCAAGATGTGGAGGTCGGTCGGAATTGTCCTCGCTGCGCTAGATCTGCTCGAAGACGCCCGCGCGAAAAAAAACCATGGGAGCAAGACCCAAGTGCCGATGGACTCAACCTGCCCGATGACGATTTTGACTACGATGCATTTGTCACTCGTGAATGGGGCCGCGCTCCACATCGTCGGTTAGGGATTGCGTGGTATTGGTATCTCATGGCCATTCTACTCTTTGTGGCCATGTTGTTGAGTCTTTTTCGTTGAATCTTATGTCTTCCACATTTCGCACGTCCACGACACTGCCGGCCTCTGCGCAAACGATGTATGCCTTTCATGCAGATCCGCACAACATCGTGCATGTCATGCCCCCCACATTGCGAGTGGAAGACTTGATCACCGAGGTGCCTGCTCGTGAAGGTGGTCGCATTGAGATCCGTTGCCGTGATTTGGGGTTGATCCCCATGCATTGGATTTGCCAGTGGCGCACCGTGCAGCCCCCGCTATTGTTAGTAGATGAAATGATACAAGGTCCATTTCGCGTTTTCATTCATGAACACCATTTTGAAGCCGTGGGCGATCATGAATGCGTGATGCGTGATCACATCACCTATCAATGGGGCAACTCTTGGTGGGGTGCTTTGGTATCAGAAATTTTCGTACGACTCTATCTGATGGTCCTGTTCCGTTATCGTCATCACCGGACAAGACTTTGGGCGAGCCAGGAACACAGGCCGAGCGGCGGATTTCTTTAGGCTTGCGCTTGGGTCTCCAGTTGCTAAGAAATGCCGCACATGAGTCCATCGATGCATCTTTACGAGCGCCTTTCATTGTTTTCCACGGGGATGGTTCTCGGCGTGCTGTTGATCATAATTCATGGTTTTTTGCTGTTGAAAAGCCAGGCTAGTCAGCAATTTCTTGTCAAGTTCCCCCGCAATCAAAAACTCGGTCAAATCTTGCTGGGCATCGGCATGTTCTGGTTCTGGTTGTTGATCGCGCCTGAGAACAAAGGTTTCATCAGTGTTCTCGCCATGGATATGACAGAATTCAACGCCGCCAAGCCGCTTCTGCGATTGTTGTTGCCGGTGATTTATGTGCTAGTGGCGATGTCCATTACCGAGTTTCTATCGGTTCGTGCTTTCGGATTGCTGGGTCTTTTGGCGGCACAACCACTATTGGATTCGGCATTCTTGCGTGATCCTAGCAGTCGATTGCTGATTCCACTCTGGACCTATGCGCTCATCATCGTTTCGCTATTTTCTGTAGGTATGCCCTACTTGTTTCGTGATGCTGTCAAGTGGGTGACCGCCAAGTCAGGACGCTGGCAAGGATGTAGCATCGCAGGATTGGTTTATGGGGTGGTGGTGGTGGTCTGCGCTCTGGCATTTTGGCGCGATTGATCCTACGCGGATTCGTTGCCTCTTTTCTCAGGAAGGCGAAATGCCACACGATCCCCTATTCCTAGGGCGAGATACTCCAGTCGCTTGCGTGATATTTCCGCTTCCACCAGAGCTCCGCTGGTCAATCGCAGCGATAAGGAGGCTACAGGCCCAGCGGAGAAAAGATTTTGTATAACGGCCAAATCATCGAGATTCTCATCATATTCGGCCGCGAATTTGATTTCGATTTCGTGAGGACGTATATACATTTCACGTCCACCTTTATCCACGATTTTGTTCACGTTACCAAGGAACTCGTAAACAAACGGGGTGATAGGATGATCATAAATTTCCTGTGGCGGACCAACTTGCTCTACTTTTGCCTGACGCATCACCACCACTTGATCGGCCAGTTCTAGTGCCTCCTCCTGATCATGCGTCACAAACAATGTGGTGAGTCCGATTTCATCGTGAAACGCGCGTAACCAGCGACGTAAATCTTTTCTTACCTGAGCGTCAAGAGCGCCGAACGGTTCATCCAGCAATAATACCTGAGGTCGTATCGCTAGAGCTCGTGCGAGCGCGACACGTTGCCTCTGTCCGCCTGAAAGCTCATGAGGCCTTCTCCGTTCCAGTCCTTGTAGCTTGACCAACCCAAGCAACTCGATCACTCGATTACGTATTTCTTGTTTGTTGGGACGACGATCGCGCGGCATCACGCTTAGCCCAAAAGCAATGTTCTCCTCGACGGTCATGTGGCGAAACAAAGCGTAGTGTTGAAAGACGAAACCGACTTGTCTCTCGCCAGCGGGGATGTCGGCGACATTTTTGCCATGAAACAGGATCTTGCCTTGCCCTTCATCAGCAAATTCAAGTCCCGCCACGATACGCAACAAGGTGGTTTTGCCAGACCCTGAAGGCCCCAGCAGTGCGGTCAGCGAGCCTTGCGGAACCTCAAGCGAGACGTGATCGAGCGCCAGATAGGAGCCGAATGATTTGCTTATGGATTGAATGGATATGGACATAACGTTCGGAAAATATCAGTGACTACGACCGGAGTGGCCGGCAAAGTGTTCGATCGCCGACTTCAGACCTAGCGTGATCAGTGCTAGCAAAGCCAGCAGAGTGGCACAGGCGAAGGCCGCGCTGAATTGGTATTCGTTGTAAAGTACCTCAATGTGCAGAGGAAGAGTATTGGTCTCGCCGCGAATGTGACCGGATACCACAGAAACGGCACCGAATTCGCCCATGGCTCGGGCATTGCAAAGCAATACGCCATAGAGTAAGCCCCATTTGATGTTCGGCAGCGTTACGCGCCAAAAAATCTGCCACCCATTCGCACCCAAAGTTACCGCGGCTTCTTCTTGATCCGTTCCCTGAGATTCCATCAGGGGAATCAGCTCTCTTGCGACAAAAGGAAAAGTCACGAACAAAGTGGCGAGCAGGATTCCCGGCCAAGCGAAAATGACGGAAATATCGTGCTTGGCGAGAAACTCACCGCACCATCCATGAGTACCAAACAACAAAATCCAAACCACTCCCGCTACCACGGGTGATACGGCAAAGGGCAAATCGATCAGCGTAATCAGCAAGGCGCGACCGTAAAAGCGGAATTTTGTCACCGCCCAAGCCGCTGCTATACCAAACAGCGCGTTCAATGGCACGGCAAGAGCCGCCGTTGTGACTGTAAGCCACACGGCCGAGCGTGCCGCATCCTCGTGCAAGGCAGCCCAGAATACCTGCCAGCCCTGACGCAGTGCCTCAATGAATACAGCCACCAAAGGCAGCAATAAAAAGAGCCCGAGGATCAATAGGGTTGCTGCGATCAACAACCACTTCACCCCACGCGATTCTTGTGTTACTTCGGAATGATTCATCGTTTCATCCTTGTCGGTTTTTGTCCAACCAGCGTTGGAGCAGATTGATGAGAAAAAGCAAAGTGAAGGATACAATCAGCATCGCCGCAGCGATCACAGAAGCTGCGGGAACATTGTATTGCTCGAGTTGTGCGACGATCAAGAGGGGTAGGATCTCGGTTTTCATGGGTAGGTTGCCCGAAATGAAAATCACCGATCCGTATTCGCCGATGGCCCGTGCCAGCGCCATCGTGAAGCCCGTGATCATCGCGGGCATCAAGGCGGGAAAGACCACTCTCCAAAACGTCACCCAACGACCCGCGCCTAAGGTGGCCGCTGCCTCTTCGGTCTCCCTTGAGAGATCTTCTAATACCGGTTGCACGGTCCGAACCACAAAGGGAAAGCCTATAAAAGTTAAGGCCATGAATACACCCAAAGGGGTATAGGCGACCTTGAGACCCAGACTTTGGAGTGGAGCTCCCAGCCAGCCGTTGGGCGCATACAAAGTGGTGAGGGTTATTCCAGCTACCGCAGTGGGAAGCGCGAAGGGCAAGTCAATCATCGCATCGAGCAAGCGGCGCCCGGGAAAAGAGTAACGCACCAATACCCAAGTTACCACTAACCCCATCAAGGAACTCAGTGCCGCTGCTGCAGCACTGGTGCCAAACGTAAGACGCGCAGCTGCAAGGACGCGCGGAGAACCGAGCAAATCCCACCACTCGCGCCAACCCAAGCCTGCTGCTTTCATAAACAAAGCAACCAGGGGGAGGAGGATGATCAAGCTCAGATAGACGACGCTAAATCCGAGAGATAAACCAAAGCCAGGGATGACGCGAGGGCGAGACATGCAGAGTGAATGCAATATTTATGGGTTGACGTAGAGTTGGTCGAAGGTTCCACCGTCGGCAAAATGCGTTTTCTGCGCGGCTTTCCAACCTCCAAATTGTTTCTCCACCGTAGCTAATTCTATGGCAGGCAGAGTAGTTTTGACGCTTGTCAATCTCGGACGATAGTGATGTTGAGCGGCAAGCTCTTGGGCTTCTTTGGTGTAAAGAAATTCCAAGTAAGCACGCGATAGCTCGGCAGTTCGATGTTTTTGAGCCACTTGATCCACTACAGCCACGGGTGGCTCTGCCAGAATACTCAGCGACGGATAGACAATCTCGGTTTTGCCCGGGAATTCATTTTCGATCAAATACGCTTCATTTTCCCAGGACAGATAGACATCACCAATCTCCCTTTGTGCAAAGGTCGTGGTTGCGGCACGCGCTCCCGTATCCCAAACGGGCACCTGCTTGATCAGAGATCGCACATACTCGCGTACACGTTCCTGATCGCCGGCAAACTGTTTTTCCGCCCATGCCCACGCAGCCAGATAGTTCCAGCGCGCCCCCCCTGACACCTTCGGATTGGGTGTGATCACTTGCACTCCAGGATTGACCAAGTCACCCCAGTCTTTGATTCCCTTCGGATTGCCTTTGCGTACTACAAAAACAATCGTGGAAGTATAGGGTGAGCTATTATCGGGAAATTTAGACACCCAATCTTTGGCTAACAGTCCTTTCTCGGCAATGATATCGATGTCACCTGCGAGCGCTAAGGTAACGACATCCGCCTCCAGTCCGTCGATGACCGATCGTGCTTGTTTGCCCGATCCGCCGTGCGATTGTTTGATCTCCAGTGAGCTTCCGTTTTTTTTCTTCCATTGCTCCGCAAACGCTGCATTGATATCAACATAAAACTCGCGCGTCGGGTCATACGAAACATTCAGGAGAACGTTGCGCTGATCCGTAGGAGCTTTTGATTTTTGACATGAACTCAGCGCTCCGAAAGCGGCGAGTGCAAGGAATGGGAGGATATGACGATAAGAATAGTGATGTGTTATTTTCATTTTTTCTGCATGGCGTCCCTCTCCCGTGTGTCGGGTGGATGTCAGCAGTGTTGGTGGATGATGCCTTCCGTGTCAGATCGGCAAAATTTTTGGATGGGTCATTACATTTCGGAGAGACTGGCTAAAAAGCCATCCGCGGGATCCGCTTTCAATTTCTGTTTATGGTTTGAATCTGCGGCACTTTCAGGAGTCGCAAATGGGGGAACAATGCCATCGCGTCGCATTTTTCGCATGGTTACTTCCACCACTTGGGACAGAGTGTATCGGTCTAGGATGTTGGCGATCGCATTGCGTACATCGATCATGATCATGCGCAATCCACAGTGCTCCTCGTCGGGGCAGGAGCATTTTTGATAGGCAAACTCACTGGCGCAACAAATGGGAGCGAGGCGCCCGTCCATTTTGCGCACGATGTCCCCCATCTTTGCGATTTTACCTGTGTCAGTGAGCGAGTATCCACCAAATTTCCCCCGATGCGTCACGACCCATCCTGCATCCCGCAATTCCTGCAAAATGCGTTCGATAAATTTGAGCGGCAATCGATTGGCCTCGGCCAACTCAGATCCAGGAAGTGCAGCGCGTCCCATTTGATTCGCAATCCCGAGGTTGATCACGGCGCGAAGTGCATACTCAGCTTTTTTCGAAAGGTGCATGGTGGAATGTAGACGCGATAGTAGAAAATACAGAAGCTCTTAGCAAGAAGAAATCAGCACAAGGTAGCAGCTTTCAGGAATCTTTGGCGCGCTGAACAATTCTTGTTTTTTCTATGCTTTCCACTTGGGTTACTCTGCCGTCGTGCACCGTGATTTGTACGGAGCCATATTGAAGCTGCTTGACCTTTTTTTTCACGACGTTGAGCCACTCCTCATCGTCATTGACTGTTGTTGCTGGGGTTGTCGAGTTTGCGCTCATTGAGATCATGGATTTGTTAATGCGAACAAGATTGTGTAGATTAAAATGGTGCTGTCAAGAATGAATTTGGTGAAAAATCAAAAAATCGTGAATTCGATATCTTTCGATTGATAGGGGATGGGATAAATCGCTGTGACGATCTTCTCGGTGAGCATGGTCACAGCGATGTAAGGAAATGGAGTCTCGTGCTTTTGATCGCTGGAGAGGCTTAGAAAAGTATCAAGTTGAGTTCCAAATAGGCGAAATCCGTATCATCAGTACGAACGGTTTTTCCCGTAAAAGATCCCGGCGTGAAGTGGGCATAACCGAGGATGGCCTCCCAGTCTTTGGTCATTTGCCAACGGGTGCGAATGTCGAACTCATGACCGATCGCTGATCCGCTTTTGCCCGTGGCATCGATAGCCTTAGCGCCAGAAAAACGGTCCGTCTCGCTGGCCAGGTCATACCAACTATAGCCAAAATCCACCCGTAATTTTTCTGTGGGAGTGAGTTCGACCCGCAGCTTGGGTGCGATGATGTTTTCAAAAACAATGTAGTCATTGGCCGACCATGGTCTGCCGAACCCATAGAAACGCTCGAATCGATTGTCGATGCCATCGATGGGATCGCGGTCGCCACTGGCATAACCCAGAAAGGCGCTGAGGCGTGGTTTCCACGGATGATCGAGACGATATCCGATTTCTACATTTGCGCCCCAAGCGTTGATGTCTCGGTTGCCGTTTTCGCCGTGTTGGTGCACGACGCTGGCATCGTAATCAAAGCCACTATTGCCGAACTTTCCGTAGGTGCGAAGACCGGGGGAGTGAACCGTGCGATCGGAAAGCGTGGAGGTTTTTTCCTGATCCAGCATGAGATAAAATGGTTCCAAGCAGACATTCTTCCAGCCGCGCCAGTGACCGATGAGTCCATACAACCACTGCCCATCTACCGGCTGATCCCAGTCTGAAATTTCGCGTGACAAGGGTTGCACGGCGAGAAAATCCAGATTCCAATCATTCGCGTCCTGCCCGATGGCGCCCCGAAAACCAAGAAATGTGTTTGCGGTATTGCGCCATTGGTTATTGCCTAGCAGTCGACGATCGAGAAATTCAAAATTTTGAATCCCGTAGCGCAGACTGACAGGGCGCTCATTGCCACGTGGATCTGCGTCGAGCAGATCATCGAAATAGAGCTCTGCTTGTAGGCGAATGAGTTCGAACTCGTTGAAATCACGGTTGTCTTTGGCGTAGTTTCCGTTGGATCGCCGAGCATCCTGCATTTCGATGGCAAAACGCAAGGGATCGATCACATCGTGGATGCCAAGATAGGCGCGCGTCCGATGAAGAAATGGCATGTCTAGACCAGCTTCCGGGCGGCGGATGTCATCATCGCGATATTCGAAACGCGTGCGGTGATCCATGCCAAGATCCAACCATGGGAATTCGCCCGAGACGTGGGCGTATTTCGGTATATCTGGATCGCGCGTAGTGCTGTAGCTAGATGAAGGTTGGAAGTAGCTGTTTTTGTTTGAATCAGGCGCTGCATGGAGCATGCTACCAAGAGCTAACATGTTGATGGTGAGGATGGTGAATGCGCGGTGCGTCCTGAATGACTGACTTTCTTTTGTAGGGAGTTTCATTTTGAATCATTGAATGAACTTCCTTCGCGCCACAGGTGAGGGAGGCTACGGAAACTAAGGCGGTTTGCTCCAAGGGTATCGGTCGCTCATCAATGGTTTGATTGCAGATTATGAATCCTAGCAACGATGCGTGATCATAAACGCGCACAAATTCCATACAATTTAATGCGGAGCAATTAGTATAGATTTAATTGTGGGAGTCAACAGATTTTTACATTTTTTTCTTTTTTGATGATCTGTGCTCGTAAAGTTCGTGCTGGAATGGTTCGAATGAGTGAAAATTTAAATTAGAATTATTCTTGTTATTTGAAAAAGCGGCGCTAGTTTTCGCCCTCGCGCATGGTCAGCAACTCAGAAAATGGTCTTTTCAATGAGGATATTCCTCATGAAATCAATGGTTTGCGCATGACGCGCCAGCGTCGCGAGGTCTACAAGTCGTTGATGGAAAATCGCGTGCATCCGACGGCACAGGATGTTTTTCTCGATGTGAAGGAGCGTCTGCCTCAAATTTCGCTGGCTACGGTTTACAACTGCCTCGAGGCGCTAACCCAGCATGGCATCATTCGCCAGGTGCATTTTGACCGTGAATCTTGCCGCTATTGCCCGAATCTTCACGAACACGGACATTTTCATGACCAGTCTACCGGAAAAATCCACGATATCACTTTCAAACCAGGGGTGAGGCTCGAAGATGTCCTCGACCTTCCTCCGGGAACTACCATAGCCAACATTGAACTTACCCTCCGCGGCACCATTGCTCACCACTGATTCCTCAACATTCCACATTTCCCATCATGTCCTTACTCATTGAAAATCTGCATGCTACCCTTGAAGACGGCACTCCCATCCTTAAAGGTGTGAACTTGGAAATTCCTGCTGGCGAAGTCCACGCTATCATGGGACCGAATGGCTCAGGCAAATCCACACTCTCGAAAGTGATTGCCGGTCACGAAGGCTATGTCGTTACTGGCGGATCCGTCACTTTGGACGGTGTAGATCTGTTGGAAATGGAGGTAGATCAACGCTCGCGCGAAGGTGTGTTCCTCGCTTTCCAATATCCATCGGAAGTGCCCGGTGTGTCGAATGCCAATTTCATCCGCGCCGCCTTGCAAGCCCGCCTTCCCAAAGGGCAGGACATCGATGCCGTGGCGTATTACAAAAATCTCTATGCGAAAATGGACTTGCTCGAGATGGACCGCAAATTCACCGCCCGATCGGTGAACGAGGGCTTCTCCGGCGGTGAGAAAAAACGCAATGAGATCCTGCAACTCATGATGTTGGAACCGAAGTATTCGATCCTCGATGAAACAGACTCGGGCCTGGATATCGATGCGCTGAAGATTGTGGCCAAAGGCGTGAATGCGATGCGCTCACCCGATCGCGGTTTCCTGCTCATCACGCACTACCAACGCTTGCTTGATTACATCGCGCCCGACTACGTCCACGTGATGCATGCCGGGCAAATCGTCCGCTCCGGTGGTCCCGAGCTTGCTCTGGAACTGGAGCAAAACGGTTACGATTTCCTCAAAGAGCTCACCCCCGCCTAACATTTTCCCATCGCACTCCATGTCACTCGATCTTCTTCCAGAAACTCTTGACCAGGAAACCGCCGAAGCGGTGAACATCGATCGCTCGATTGGCGACTTCACGTTTCCTGAGCGCAACAAATTCGATGCCGGGCGAGGTCTCTCCGAGCACACCATCGATTACATTTGCGACGTGAAAAACGACCCACCATGGGTGCGTGAATTCCGTCATCGCGCTTTGAAGGTTTTTCGTGATAAGCCGATGCCTACGAACTGGGCCACGGAGGATCTGAACAACATCAACTTCGATGAGATCCGCTATTATCTCTCCGATGGTGAAAAACCCAAGCGCTCTTGGGATGATGTGCCCGCCGATGTGTTAGAAACCTTCGAGCGTCTCGGAATTCCCCAGCAGGAGCGCGCTTTCCTCGCTGGTGTGGAAGCCCAGTTCGACTCGGAAGCCGCTTACTCCAACGTCAAAGAAGAGTTGACCAAGCAAGGCGTGATCTTTGTCAATTCCACCGAGGGTCTCAAGGAGCACGAGGAAATTTTCCGCCCTTGGTTCGGCAAAGTCATCCCCACCGGTGACAACAAGTTTTCTGCACTGAACTCCGCTGTCTTTTCGGGTGGTTCGTTCATTTACATCCCCAAAGGCGTAAAGCTTAAGCAGCCGCTGCAAGCGTATTTCCGCATCAATTCGGAATCGTTCGGCCAGTTTGAGCGCACACTCATCATTGCCGATGAAGGGGCCGAGGTGATGTATATGGAAGGATGCACCGCACCGAAATTCGAGACTGCCACCCTGCACTCCGCCGTGGTGGAGTTGGTGGCTCTCAAGGGCGCGAAGATTCAATATGTGACCGTGCAAAACTGGTCGTCGAACGTCTTCAATCTCGTCACCAAGCGCGGTCTCGCGATGGAGGATGCCGAGGTGCGCTGGATCGATTGCAACATCGGATCCCGTCTCACAATGAAATATCCCGGTGTTGTGATGAAAGGTCGTCGCGCGCGCGGCGAGGTGATTTCCATCGCTTTGGCCAATACCGGCCAACACCAAGACACGGGCGCGAAGATGATCCACGCGGCGGATGAAACGACGAGCAACGTCGTATCGAAATCGATTTCCGTCGGCACGGGTCGTTCGACCTATCGTGGCCAGGTGCACATTCCCAAGCATCTGAAGGGTTGCAAAAACAACACCGAGTGCGATGCCTTGTTGATCAACACGAAATCACGCACCGATACATACCCCGCGATTACGGTAAAAGGTGCGCAACACGCCACGCAGCACGAGGCGAGTGTCAGCCAGGTTTCGCAGGAGATGTTGTTCTACATGATGCAGCGAGGCATCAGCGAGGGCGCGGCGATGTCGCTGGCGGTGAACGGTTTCATCAATGACCTTGTGCGCGAGTTCCCGATGGAATACAGCGTAGAGCTCAAGCGTCTGATCGACCTGGAAATGGAAGGAAGTGTCGGGTAAGGGCTGCCTATCATTGAATCTTTGACTCACTCTATCATGTCTACAGCGATTTCTTATCCCTCGATCCTCGAACAACCGGTCGCGACGCCGGCCATGTTTCCGCCATGGTTTGCGGAGGCTCAAGCCGATGCCTGGAAGCGGTTCCAGGCCTTGCCTGCTCCTAAGCGTGGCGTCGAAGAGTGGCGCTTTTCCACCATTTCTCATCTCGATTTCCATGGATATCAGTTGGTGGAGACACCAGTGAAGGCAGAGCCATGGGTCGAGCTTTCTCAAGGAGTAAAGGATGCGGCTGCGACTCTGGTGTTCGTCAATGACCAGCTCGTTCACTCGGAAAACCATCTGCCCGATGGCGTGATCTGCCTGTCCTTGGCGGAGGCTTTGCGTGAGTGCCCCGAGCGCGTCCAACCCTATTTCATGCGTCATCCCACCACACTGGGGTCGGCCAAATACAGTGCATTGCATGCCGCCCATCTGCGCAACGGTGTATTTCTTTATGTGCCAGAAGGCGTAGTAGTGGAGAACCCTGTGCACATTTTCCACTGGGTCAACGGTGAAAATACCGCGCTTCTTCCTCACACGCTGGTGGTGACCGCGCAAGGTGCTTCCGTGCGGGTGATTGAGACATTCCAGTCCACCGATCAAACATCCCCCAGCCTCACCATCGCGGTCAATGATCTGATTGCAGAAAAAGGTTCCACACTCGATTACGTGGCGATCCAAGCACTCAACGAGTGCAGCAAGGCGATTACGATCAATGCCAGCGAGGTCGCTACGCAGGCCAAAGCCACAGCGTTTCTGCTGAGTAGCGGTGCGGCATGGGCGCGCAGCGAATCGATCTCGCGCCTGCTCGGTGAGGAGGCACGTTCGAATATGTTAGGCGTCTCGGTTCCCACGCGCGATCAGGAATTCGATCAACGCACGTTCCAACATCACATCTCGCCCGGGGCTTATTCGGATTTGCTGTATAAAAACTCACTCTATGATGAAGCGCGAACGATTTTCTCTGGGTTGATCTTTGTCGATGAAGGTGCACACCGCACGGATGCTTACCAGACCTGCCGCAATTTGTTGATGTCCGATACCTGCGAGGCGAACTCCATGCCGGGCTTGGAGATCAATGCGGACGATGTGAAATGCAGTCACGGCAGCACCAGTTCACAGATCAGTGACGAGGAAATCTTCTACCTGCGCGCGCGTGGGATTGATGCCACCACAGCTCGCCAGTTGATCGCCCGCGGATTTTCCATCGATGTGATCAGCCGACTCGACCACGAAGCTACGGAGGAATTTGTGTTAGGTTTCCTCGATCAAAAATTCTCCACGCTCCGCCAGTCTTGATTTTTAGGCATACGACCAGCGGCTCCTGAAAACATCATCCTGCCGATTTCTGGTAGGAAGCGTTTTGAAGCGAGCAGGCTGGTCATGGCTGGTTCTAGCGGACCGGTGCAGAAAAGGAAACTGCTCTTACGGGAGTCCCTTCTGCATGGTGAATGGCTGCTGTGATGATAGGTGGGGTGCGGCTCCAGTCCACGTTGAGAGACCCGAAATTGTTGTAGCTGTAGTTTTCCCCCAACCGATGGCGGTTCGCTTCATTGTTTACACCACCACCCGATTGGGTCAGCGCACTGGAGGTGATTTCCGTCAGTGGATAGCCGGCGACCTCTGCGGGCAGTTGCGAGATTTCAGCCAAATGGCGATCTCCGCTGAGAAGAATCACGGGCGGAATATCGGGTTTTGCCAGTAGCGCAAAAAGCCGCTTGCGTGCATCCGGGAAGTTCGCCCATTTTTCAAAGCGATGATCTTCGGGAATCACTTGGAAGCTTGATACCAGTAGATTGACTTCCGCCTTGCTGGCCCTCAGGGTTTTTTCCAACCACGCCCATTGGGTGTCACCTAAAATATCGCCATTTGTGCCGATGTCGTCGCGGAAATACCGAGTATCTAACAAAATGACGCGCACCTGTTGCTCGGTGGGGCCATACAGATAACTCGTGTAGACTCCCTCCTGAGATCGGCGTTTGGAGTTGGCTGGTTCGCGGAGGAAATCGAGGAATACCTGTTGGGATTCGACGCGGTTGGGATAATTCTTTCCGGCATCGTTGGCGCCGAAGTCGTGGTCATCCCAGGTGCCGATCACTGGGCACAGATCGCATAGATCCCGATACGAGGGGCGGAATTGTTGCAGTTGGTATTTTTCCCGCAAGACGGCGGTGTTGGGTGAGTCGCCGTATATGTTGTCACCCATCCAGATGAACAACTGCGGTTTGTAGGCGGTGATGGACTGAAAGATGGGCGCGGGCTTCGATTCATGACAACAGGAACCGAAGACAATGCGCGATAGAGCGGGTGCGTTTGTGCTTTGTGCTGTGGCGGAAACACAGGCGAGTCCAAAGGCGAGGAAAACGGTGAAGCGAAACATGAAGGTCAGGGAGCGAAGGTGACTTTTTCGATTTTCTCTTTCGGCCCGAAAAATCCACCGATGTCCTTCGACGTGATGTAGAGGAACAGACTGATGAGCACCAGGGCGCAGGCAGATTGCACATATTCGAGCACGCGCGCTTTGACCGGACGGCGCGCCACCCACTCCATGATCGCCAAAGTGGTGTGGCCACCATCGAGCACGGGGAAAGGCAGCATGTTGAAAATGGCGAGGTTCACATTGATCAAGACGAGGAACACCAGCAGACGGCGCCATCCGTTTTCATCGGTGCTGAGCAGATCATATTTTGCTTTGGCAATGCCGATGGGACTGCTGAGTTGATCGATGCCCACGCTCGACTTGCGGGATACCAGCGCCTTGATGGTGGCGACCATCATCTTCACGCTGTCTTGGCACTGACGGATGGGGTTCGGATGAACGATGTGAGAGTCGAAGATGCCGTCACCATTCCAGCCTATGCCAAGCATGGGCCTCTGATGGGCGGGCGTCAATGGTGCCTCGGGCTTCAAGGCGATTTCAATTGTGTTTTCGCCACGCAAAACAGTGACTCGCACTTCCTTGTAGTCGTTTGCCTCCATGATCTGTCCCACTTGAGCCGTGCTCCAGATGCGTGTGCCATCGATGGCCGTGATGCGGTCGCCCGGTTGCAGTCCTGCCTTTGCTGCGGGGCTGTGGGGAAGAGTGCCTTCCACAACGGCGAGATTGGTATAAGAGATGCCCACTTGGCGCAGGGCGCGCCGTTGATACCAGGCAGTGGATTGCGTTTCAAAACCGGAAACGATTGTGCGTGGTTCGCTCTCGCCCTCGCGCTTGACGGTGAACTTGATGGTATCGCCGTCGCTGAGCACGATGCTCTCTGTGATGCAGTTGAGGTTGCCCGCGAACCCAATCACGGGTTTGTCATTGATGGCAAGAATGGTATCGCCCAACAGTAGACCTGCTTTTTCTGCTGGTCCGTTTTTTTTGATGTATCCGATCTGAGTGGCGTGAATGAGATCCTGCGGTTTACCCAGTGCCCAAACGGCGATCCCCAATACCAAGGCCAGACCTAACGAAAAAAGAGGCCCTGCGACTGCAACGATGATTTTGTCCAAGGGTGAGATCGGCGGAAGCACTTCGTCGTTGTCGGATTTTCCCTCGAGAGTCTCCATGGGAGCGAGTTGCGGGAGTGCCACGAAGCCGCCTGCCGGAATCCAGCCCAGCCCGTATTGCACGCCGTTGATGGTTTTGGACCAGATCGGTTTGCCGAACCATACTTGGAACTTTTCGATTTTCAGTCCCCGCCAGCGTGCGGCGAGAAAATGTCCGAGCTCGTGGACGAAAATCATCACGTTGAAGCTCAGGATGACGGCAAGAATGAGCAATAAATTCTTCAGGATATCCATGTGTTACGCTGCCCACCATACCGACGATCGACGCTGGTGCAAGAAGGAACATTTCGGCATGCTTGCCAGCGAACGATTAGTGCTGGGGCGAAGCGATGATGGCATGGAGCTTCTCCACCATGCGCTTGCGCTCCTGCGGATGCTGGGCAGCTACGTTTTCTGTTTCTCCTGGGTCTTTTTGCAGGTCATAGAGCTGATGTTCCAGCTGAGCCTTGTTTTTCTCACGCACTAGCTTCCATTTCCCCACTCTTAAACCAAACTTGTTGCCGTTGTTATCCTGTTGCAGAACGAACTCGCGTCCCTTGGCGTCTTTCTCGCCGAGCAAAGCCGGAAGAAGGTTCATGCTATCGACACATCCGCCCGCAGGGACTTCTGTTCGTGCAAGCGCGGCGATGCTGGCAGGGAGATCGATGGTGCAGACGATTTGATCCGATACTCCTGGTGCAATCCGTCCTTTCCAGCGCGTGAGGAAAGGCGTGCGTGTGCCGCCCTCAAGCACCGAATACTTTCCGCCACGGAAAGGACCCGCAGGCAGGTGAGAACCGAGTTTTTCGACAGCTTGATCTTTGTAGCCATCATCGAGCACCGGCCCGTTGTCCGAGCACAGAACGAAAAGGGTGTTCTCCGCGAGATGGTTTTCGTCCACGATTTTCATCAACTCGCCGACACACCAGTCGAACTGCAAGATCGAATCACCCCGCAGGCCCATGCCGCTTTTGCCTTGGAACCTTTCGTGCGGCATGCGCGGCACATGGATGTCGTGCGCCGCAAAAAATAGCAGGAACGGTTGGCCTTTTTGCGCGCCGATCCACTGGCGGGATTCCTTGATCCATTCATCGGCCAAGTCTTCATCACGAAACCGCGCTTTTTGGCCACCGGTATAAAAACCGATGCGGCTGATGCCATTGTGAATGGTGTCATTGTGACCGTGGCTCCAATCGAGTTTGAGACTGTCTCGATGGGTGATGCCCGTGGGGTGATCGGGTGATGGCTTGCGCTCCCCCACCCACAAGGGATCCGCTGGATCGAGATTGCGTACGCGGTGGTCCTGCACAAATACCTGCGGCACGCGGTCGTTGGTGGTGGGAAGCAACAGGCAGTGATCGAAGCCAATTTCCAGCGGACCAGGTTTCAGCTCGCCATTCCAATCGGGCCTTGGTTGCCCCAAGCCGAGATGCCACTTGCCGATGACAGCAGTGTGATATCCGTTTTGTTTGACCAGCGAGGCGATGGTCGGAGTGCCTGGTGTGATGATGGCAGGCCCATTCGGCGGCGCGATGCCGGTGTTGGCAGCGCGGAAGGCGTAGTTTCCCGTGAGCAGCGAGTAGCGCGTGGGCGTACAGGTCGAGGCCGAGCAATAACCACTGGTAAACCGTAGACCCTCGGCAGCCAGTTGATCGATGGCTGGCGTTTTGATGGTCGTTGCTCCATTGCATGAAATGTCACCCCAGCCTAGGTCATCGGCCATGATGATGATCACGTTGGGTTTTTCCGCAGCATGGAGGAACGAAAAAGCAGTGCAGAGGGTCAGCAGGAAAGATACCGATTTCATGAGACAAAAAGGTTGTAAAGATCCGCAGTGGAATGACGCTAACTCTGGATGATCCCAACGATTTGTCCAGTGAGATCGGATCGAGAAGGGGATGCGGATCGATAGGAGATCCAAAGAGTTCATGTTGCCGATTCCCTTAGTTTCTCTGCGAAAAAACCCCGCAGCCTTGTGAGCTGCGGGGTTGTGATGACAATCTGTTCGATCCTATCAGCCTTCGGCGGACTCGCCGGCGGCTTCTTTTTGGGCGAGCTCGCGGAGGTGCGCCTTGCGGCTCATTTTCACGCGACCTTTTTCGTCGACGCCCAAGCACTTCGCGGTGATCATTTCGCCTTTTTTCACGACATCCTCGACTTTTTCGACGCGTCCTTCGGCCAGTTCTGAGACGTGGACGAGACCATCTTTGCCGGGAAGCACTTCCATGAAGGCGCCGAAGGCGGTGATGCTAACGACGCGACCAGTGTAGGTCTTGCCCACTTCGATCTCGGCAAACATGCGGTCGATCATTTCCTTCGCGCGGTCGAGACCGACCTGCTTGGAAGCATAGATGTGCACGGTGCCGTCGTCGTCGATGCTGATTTGCGCGCCAGACTCGGCCTGGATGCCCTTGATGTTTTTGCCGCCAGGGCCAATGAGCTCGCCGATGCGGTCCGCTGGAATCTTGACGGAAACAATGCGTGGGGCGTAGGGGCTTAGTTCAGCAGGGGCGCTGATGGACTCTTCCATCTTGTCGATGATCTTCATGCGGCCGTTTTTCGCCACTTCGATGCCTTCTTCGAGGATGGAAAGTGGGATGCCGGGCAGTTTGAGGTCGAGTTGGTAACCCGTTACACCTTCACGAGTGCCGCAAAGTTTGAAGTCCATGTCGCCATAGAAGTCCTCGCTGCCGATGATGTCGAGCAGGGTGGTGTAGGCCTTGAGGTTGCCGTTTTCATCATAGTCGGTGACGAGACCGCAAGAAATGCCGCCTACGGTGGCCTTGAGTGGCACGCCGGAATTGAGCAAGGACATCACACCAGCGCAGACGGTGGCCATCGAAGTGGAACCGTTCGATTCGGTTACTTCGGAGGAAACACGCATGGCATAAGGGAATTCATCTTCCGCAGGGATCACCGGAGCGATCGAGCGCTCGGCGAGGGCGCCGTGGCCGATTTCGCGACGGTTCAGACCGCCCATGCGACCTGTTTCACCCACCGAGAACGGAGGGAAGTTGTAGTGCAGGATGAAGCGTTTTTCCGTTTCACCACCAGCGTAGTTGTCCATTTCCTGTTTCTCATCGGCGGGAGCCAGAGTGGCGATGGCCAGGGCTTGCGTCTCGCCACGGGCGAACAGAGCAGAACCGTGGACGCGGGGTAGTAGCCCGACCTCGCCGTGCAGCGGACGTAGGTCGCCGACTTTGCGACCATCGGCACGCAGACCTTTTTCCATGATGGAAATGCGGAAGGCTTTCTTTTGGAGGTATTCAAAGGCTTGCTCGATTTCAAACTCGGTGGTTTGCGGGAAACGCTCCATGATGGCGGCTTCCACTTCGTTGCGCAGAGCGCCGACTTTTTTACCGCGCTCGACTTTCGATGCAGCATAGATGGCGTCCTCGATGCGGCTGCCGGCAATTTCGTAGGCGACTTCCAGTAGCTCGTCTTTGGCGACGGTGACGGTGTATTCGCGCTTGGGCTTGGCGCACTTGGCGATCAGCTCTTCTTGGGCGGCGATGATCTTTTGCACAGCGGCCTGGGCGAAATGCAGCGACTTGATGAATTCGGGTTCGGGCAGTTCCAGAGCGGAACCTTCGATCATGATCACATCATTTTTGCTACCGACATAGACGAGGTCGAGATCGCTCTCGGCACGTTCGTCGTGCGTAGGGTTGATCAAGAATTCGCCATTGATGCGACCCACGCGCACGGCACCAATCGGGCCAGCGAAGGGGATATCGGACAGGCACAGTGCAGCGGAGGCGCCGTTCATCGAAAGGATGTCGGCGTCATTGATGCCATCGGCACTGAGCAACAGGGCGACGATTTGGGTGTCATAGAGGTAGCCCTTGGGGAACAGCGGACGCAGCGGACGGTCGGTCATGCGGCAGGTGAGAATTTCCTTTTCGGTGGGGCGACCCTCGCGTTTGAAGTATCCACCAGGGAACACACCGGCGGCGGAAGCTTTTTCCTTATACTCCACGGAGAGCGGGAAAAAGTTCTGGCCGGTTTTGATTTTGGTGGCGGAGACGGCGGTGACCAGAATGATGGTGTCACCGCAGCGGACGGTGACGGCACCGTCTGCGAGTTTGGCAAGTTTGCCGGTTTCGATCATCATGGGGTTGGAGCCCACATCGATGGTTACATTGTGTATTTGCATGTCTGTCTATTTTCGTTTGGTTGAACCTGTGGCGATTGCGCACAGGGGTGTGTTGTGGTTTTGGACAGACCCGTAAGGTGAAGAAAATGTCAGAGGGTAACTGTCCACGATGCTGTTTTCATGAGGAAAACAAACACCGCTTTTATCAGAACGGCCACGGAGGAAACCTCGGTGGCCGTTTGAGAAAGGATGGGAATTAGCGGCGGAGACCCAGCGAGCTGATCAGCTTCTGGTAGCGCTCCTCGGATTTCGCTTGCACGAAGTTGAGAAGCTTGCGGCGCTGAGCCACGAGTTTCAGCAGACCGCGGCGCGATGAGTTATCTTTCACGTGATTGCCCAAGTGGCTGGTGAGGTGGGCGATGCGCTGTGTCATCAGGGCGACTTGGTATTCGGCGCTGCCGGTGTCGTTTGCGTGTTGTTTGTAATCAGCAAGATTAATGGTATTTTCACTCATAGGGATTGTCGGTTCAGCGCAGCCGGAAATGGCCGTTCTGTCCTGTGAAGGCGGCGCAAGAAAAGCAGGTCGACGCCGAAAAGCAAGGTTTTTCTGCAAAAATCAGCACGTTTTCGGTTACAGCAACAATTTCCTGACAACTTTTCCGTGGACATCGGTCAGGCGGTAATCGCGACCTTGGTGGCGGAAGGTGAGGCGCTCATGGTCGATGCCGAGCTGATGCATCAGGGTCGCGTGCAGGTCGTGGACAGGTACTTCGTCTTTTACGACGGAGTAGCAAAAATCATCCGTCTTACCGTGGATCAGTCCTGGCTGGAATCCGCCGCCAGCGACCAGTGTGGTGAAGCAGTTCGCATGGTGGTCACGACCGTATGATTCTTGGACCTTCGTGTCTTGGCTGAAGGTGGTGCGTCCGAACTCACCACCCCAGACGACGATGGTGTCATCCAACAAACCGCGCTGTTTCAGATCCGTGATCAGCGCGGCGGATGCTTGATCGGTCTCCTTGCAGCGCTTGGGCAGGTGGGCGGGTAGGTTGAAGTGGTGGTCCCAGCCCGTGTGGTAGAGCTGGATGAAACGGACATCGCGCTCCGCGAGTCGGCGTGCCATCAGGCAATTGAAGGCAAAGGTGCCGGGTTGGCGAGCATCTTCACCGTAGAGTTTGTAGGTGGATTCTGGCTCGTCGGAGAGATTCGCCAGGCTCGGAACCGAACTTTGCATGCGGAAGGCCATTTCATATTGTTCGATGCGCGTGGCCACGGCGGGGTCGGCACTGCGGGCGAGTTCCTCTTGATTGAGCTTGTGGATCGCATCGAAAATTTTCCGCCGCTCGGTAATGGTCTTTTGTGTGGGATCATTGAGGTAAAGCACAGGTTCCGCGCCCGAGCGCAGCCGCACCCCTGCATGGCGACCAGAAAGAAATCCGCTGCTCCAAAGGCGATTGTTAAGCGGTTGGTTGTTGGGCAATTCGCCGATGGATACCAGCACCACGAAATCCGGGAGATTGCGGTTCATGCTACCCAGTCCATAGCTCAGCCAAGATCCGAAGGACGGTCTGCCCGGCAGGTTATGCCCCGTTTGCATGAAGGTCATCGCGGGGTCGTGATTCACGGGACTCGTGCTCGTGCTAAGGATGGTGCAAAAATCATCGGTGATTTTTGCCATGTGCGGCAAAAGCTCACTCATCCAAGCGCCGTTGTTGCCGTGTTGGGCGAACTGGTATTTGCTGGCCACGACAGGTCGGATCGCTCCCTTGGCGTTGAAATCCGTCAGCCGTCCAGCCTGCTTGACCAAGGAAAACATGTCCTTGCCGTGATGCTGTGCGAGCAGGGGTTTGGGATCGAAAAGATCCACCTGCGAGGGGCCGCCCGCTTGAAAGAGGTAAATGATCCGCTTCGCCCGTGGTGATGGCGTGACGATGGAAGGGTGGGGGCTTTGCGCCGCTTCGATCCCCGTTAAGGCAATGCCCCCAAGCCCCGCAGCGCCGAGTTGCAACATGCGGCGGCGGCTCATGGATTCAAGCATGGATTCCAGTTCGTTCATGGCATCATTTGCGGGTAAGGGTCTCGCTGAGGTTGAGTATCACATGGCAGACATCGGATAGCGCCGCCAGACGCGTGGGGTCGAGTTGGGCATCCACGGGGGAGTCTACGATGCGAAGCCATTTTTCCGCTGCGGGTCGATCGATCTGATAATGTGCCAGACGGTCATGATACAATTCCTTCAACATCCCCAGCTCCTTCGCCTCAGCGGAGCGCACCAGCAGAAGTTGCACGGCAAGGTTCATTTGTTTTTCCTGTTCGATCGGTTCTTGTTTCAAGACCCTCTCGGCAAGCTTGCGCGCCGCCTCGATGAATGTTGGGTCGTTCAGTGTGACGAGCGCCTGCAAGGGGGTGTTTGTGTTGCTGCGCTCGACCGTGCAGATCTCACGGTTTGGTGCATCAAACACCGCCATGGCGGGATGGATGGCTGCGCGCCGCCAGAAAGTGTAGAGGCTTTTCCGATAGAGATCTGCTCCGGAGGATGCTTGGTAGATTTCCGTATGGCTGGGCGGTGCGCTCAGGTCCTCCCAAACACCTGCCGGTTGATGCGGCATCACGCTGGGGCCGCCAACTTTGCGTGTGAGCAAGCCACTGGCCGCGAGGGCTTGATCTCGAATGGTCTCTGCTGGCAGGCGGAACGAAGGACCTCGCGCCAGCAAGCGGTTTTCGGCATCATCCAGCTCACTGCGGAAACGCGAATCCTGACGGTAAGTCGCAGAAAGGACGATGTTGCGGATGAGATGGTGCAAGTCCCAACCACTTTTGCGGAAATCCTCCGCCAGCCAATCGAGCAATTCAGGATGGCTGGGCATCTCCCCCTGAAGCCCAAAGTTGTCCGCCGTTTTCACCAGCCCCATGCCGAAAAACTGCTGCCAGATCCGGTTCACGGTGACGCGCGCGAATAATGGATTCTCAGGCACGGTGAGCCATTTCGCAAGGCCTAACCGATTTTGCGCATAGCCCGTGAAAGTTGGTAGCATTTCCGGCGTTCGCGGCGACACTTTTTCGCCGGGTTGATCGAAGAGACCTTTTTTCAGCACGAAAGTTTCGCGTGGTTTCTCGGCCATGATCATGGCGCGTGATGCGGCGGCTGGGTCATCTCCCACTTTCACAAAAGGAGCGGCTGCCATTTCCTTGCGTCCCTTTTCCCCCGGTGCCCCCGCTTCCGCACTGGTGTTGAAAAACGCGAAGAATGAGTAGTATTCCCGGATCGAAATAGGGTCGTATTTGTGATCATGACAGCGGCAGCAATCCATCGTCAGACCAAGGAAAAGTGTGCCGGCGGTGGCCGCTTTATCGTTCGCATACATGACGCGGTATTCCTCGTCATTGATGCCACCCTCGATGCTGTAGCCGTGGTTGCGGTTGAAGCCGGTGGCGATGAGTTGATCTTGTGTGGGACTCTCGAACAAATCGCCTGCCAGTTGTTGGGTGACGAAACGATCATAGGGCATGTTCTGGCGAAAAGCTTGGATCACCCAATCGCGCCACGGCCACATCGTGCGTCGGTTATCGAATTGGTATCCATTGCTATCTGCATACCGCGCGTTGTCCATCCAGACCGCGGCCATGCGTTCGGCGTAATCGTCGCTCTTGAGCAGGCGATCCACCACTTTTGCATGGGCGTTGGCAGAGTTATCCATGAGAAAGGCCTTCGTCTCATCCGGACTGGGTGGTAGACCCGTGAGATCGAGCGTAACTCTTCGCAAGAAAGCCGTGCGCTCTGCCTCTGGCGACGGTTGGATTTTTTTTGTTTCCAGTTGTGCGAGAACGAACTGGTCGACCGCCGTGCGGGGCCAACCTTTCGCAGCGACCTGCGGAGGTTGGTGACTCTTGATCGGCTCAAAGCTCCAGTGGTTGGTGTAAACTGCACCCTCTTTCACCCAGCGGATGAGAATTTCTTTTTGCTCTGGAGTTAGAGGTTTTTTTGCCTTGGGTGGTGGCATCATTTCATCTCGCTCTTCGGATAGAATGCGTATGATGATCTCACTAGCGTCAGGGTCGCCCGGCTTGATGGCCTTGCCACTATCGCCACCTGCCATAGCGGCATCACGCTGGTCGAGTCGTAGCCCGCCCTCGCGCTTGCTAGAGTCTTGACCGTGACAGGCGAAACAGCGGTCGGAAAGGATGGGGCGCACATCTCGCCCATAATCCAGCAGTTCACGCCCCATGCAGGGAAGGGCGAGCAGCGCCAGGAGCAGAAAAAAAGATTTCATGGAACGCGTATCTTGTGTCTTTACTTCTGCCATCGTTGAGGGATTTTTCAAGGGAAGGCGCGCCGTGAGAAGAGGAGCAGGCAAGATGGTTCCAAAAAAACCACGGTGTGGATTTTATGGAAGGACCACGACGGTATCCCGATAGACTCCCGCAGGCAAAGCAACCGCAGTAGAGCCGGGGTTTTCGATTCGCACATTGCCTTGTATTACCACGTTTTCAGCAAAGGTCACGGGACCTTGGATTTCTAGGCGAATGCAGTCGATGAGCGAGGGCATTCCGATCCCTTCGATGGAGTCCACCAGTTTGTAATGGTCACTCATCACCACATCGGGAGGCACCCCTTGGCGGACATCTCGTAGTTTCACACGACCATCGTGACCCACTTCATAGGCATCCGAACGCAGGCTGAAAAGATCGGCCGTGGTTTTCACTGGGGCGAAACGGCTGCGTGGAACCTCGATGGCAGCAGCTCCGGTGAAGCATTCGATGGCAGCTCCCATCGCGACCTCGAGTTGGATGACGGGCGTGGAGTTTTTGTCGCGCGGGTCTACGGTCTTGCGATTGACGATCATGGGCAGAGGAAGAACGCCATTGCACTGAGCGAGCAGATCGCGCAGGGCATCGAGCCGCAGCCATAGGTTGTTGGTGTTAAAATACTGATGTTTTTCGATGTCTTGGAATTCCTCTAGGTCTGTGGTCGGGCACTGGGCGACTTCGCGCAAGAGCAATTGACCGTCGCTCTGCCGCACAGCGAGGTGCCCACCTTTGCGGTCGGCACTGGTGCGTCGCGTCACCTCCATCAAAAACGGTGCGCCGCTGGTGGCAAAATATTCTAACAACTCGGGTTCCATGATGGCGCCGAGGTTGTCGGAGTTCGAGACGAATGCATACTTCACGCCGGATTCCAGCAGCCGATCTAGCCAACCGCTGCCGACTAGGGCGGGATAGAGGTCACCATGCCCGGGGGGGCACCATTCAAGTTCTGGATCTTGGGGCCAGGACACGGGGGTAAGAGTGGTGGCATCCAGCTTGGGCACTTGGTTCTGCATGAGCTCGACTTCCGCAGCATCGGCGAAGCCCTCATGGCGGAAGCGTTGCAAATGGCAAAGGGTGTCCTCGCTGGTGTTAAAGCTGTTCATCAGCAGCAGTCGCACGTTTTCTCCGCTCGACTCGCGGAGGAATTGAATTTGGCGCACCATGATGTCGAGAAATGTGGCGCCATCCCGCACAGCGAGAAGGCTTTTGGCGGCTTGCAAGCCCATGCTGGTGCCGAGGCCACCATTGAGCTTGATCACCACCACTTCGCCGAGACGAGCGGCGCTGGGCGGGGGGGCGTGGGTGGACAGTTTTGCCCAATCGGCAAGACCGCGGGCTGGGGTGATGGCAGATTCTTCAATCAAGCCAGACTCCTGACGCACGAGTGCGCCGAAGTTGCGGCGAAACGCCTCGATGGCCGCACGCGACACACCGGCCGCTATCATTTTTGCTTCGACGGGAGTGAAGTCGCTCATGGTGCGCAAAAGCTAATCATGCAAATGAGCTTTGCCAAGTGAATTGCTAGCAGGCGAGGGACGCGAGGTCACTTGCCTTGCCAGTCACCGTATTGACGGAATTTATCGTAGCGCTGTTTCAGCAAATCCGCCGGAGCGAGCTGCAGCAACTCGTGCAAATGCCGACTTACTTCCTCGCGCAGAGCGATGGCCGCTGCGGCGTGATCATGATGCGCACCGCCGATGGGTTCGGCAATCACGCCGTCGATCAGATTGAGTTTTTTCAAGTCTGGCGCGGCAATTTTCATCGCTTCCGCCGCCTCGGGCGCGTGCTTGCGGTGTTTCCACAAAATCGCCGCGCAACCTTCTGGGCTGATCACGGAGTAATAGGCATTTTCCATCATGAGCACGCGGTCCGCCACGCCGATGCCCAGAGCGCCGCCCGAGCCACCTTCGCCGAGAACTACGGCCACGATGGGCACCTTGATCAACATCATTTCGCGTAGGTTGTATCCGATGGCTTCAGCGATGTTGCGCTCTTCCGCTCCGATGCCGGGAAAGGCGCCGGGGGTATCAATGAGGCAAACGATGGGGATGCGGAATTTTTCCGCCAACCGCATGAGCCGGATCGCTTTGCGATATCCTTCCGGATGGGCGCTACCGAAATTGCGCAGCAGGTTTTCTTTGGTATCGCGACCTTTTTGGTGGCCGATCACCATGACCTTTTGGTCGCCCAGCATCGCGAGTCCCGCCGGCATGGACTTGTCATCGCCGATGTGACGGTCGCCATGCAGTTCACAAAAATCCGCGAACGCCAGTGAGACATAATCGAGCATATAAGGACGTTGTACGTGGCGGGCGATTTGCACGCGTTGCCATGGTGTAAGATCCTGATACAGAGAAACGCGGGTTTGGGCGAGCTTTTCCTCCATCTCAGAAATTTGCGCGGATAGATCGATGTTTTGCGAATCCGCTTTGTCGCGGAGTTTTTCCAATTCGCGTTCCATTTCGGCGATGGGCTTTTCAAATTCGAGCAACTGGATCATGGCGTGACGGGAGTGTAACAGGATTACGGACGGATTTCCACCTCATTTCCTACGCGGAGCAAAAGGGCGAGTTCTTCGGTATCGGCGGGCTGTAGATGACATCCGGGAACGGCGGAATCACCCGCGGGGACGATCAGCAACTTGCGCTCAAGTGTGATGATTTTCTGGGACTCGAGGTATCCTTTCATCCCAGGTGTAACGTTTTTTTCTCCGAGCGTGCCATTCTTGTTGACGATCTTGAGAGTGGTCGTCGCAGCGGGTAGGGCGATGGTTTTGGTCGTCCGGTACTCCTTCAAAAAAGTGCCCCCATTCCATAAACTTAGGGTTTCGCGCTTGCGCTCGATCACTACCCTAAGGTTGAGCGGCATGATGTTCAATTCGTCTCCCGGTTGCAACGGTCGCATTTCCAGCAGACCGTTGAAATGCATCAGAGCGTCCAGCGTCGTTTGATTCTTCGCTGTGATACCCAGGTAGGAGTCACCGCGTTTGACTTGATACGATACCAAGTGCGGGTTGTTGCGGAGGGACAGAAAATCGTCTAAATTCATTTCGCCGAGGATTTGACGGGCCATAGGCGCGGCATTCGATGTCGGATAGTAATTGATCAGAAACAAGAGTTTCTCCCGGGCATCGGCGATTTTACCTGTGGCTAACAACTCGGCGGCTTTCTGGAAGGCTTTGTCGCCGGGTTCGATATCGACCATTTCGGGCAGATCCAGCGCTTTTTCGTGCTCGTTGGCGGGATCGGCTAGCAGTCTTTCTGGTTCTGGCATCCATTGCAGAAACAATCGTGCCAGCGGCGCGGGGACTGACTTGCCCATCACATGCATCGTGAAATACACGGATAGGGCCACGATGGTCGCTACGACCAAGGCACATACCAGTTTCACAAAAGTCCAGACTCGCATGATGGCGGCATTACAGCAATTTTTTCCGCTGCAGATCGAAGCGGTTGATCGCATGCGACTGTGCGATCATCTCCAGAGAAAATTTTACGAGAGCGATTTCCCAATGATCGTCCACCCCTTCCAGAATCGCCAGCATCGGGTTGCCCGTGCGACGAACATCCTCGAGCAAGCGGTCACAGACTGCGTCCATGGGCTCGTGGACGATCTCTTCGGTGACGTTTGAGCGGCGGAAACGGAAGCCATACTGAAGAAATGCGAGGTCCAGTCCTTGTTGCCGCAGATTTTCCAGCAGCGGGCCCAGGTGCTCACGTGATTCATCGTCAAATCCCTCCCACTCCATTTCGGGAACCGGTCGGATCAACATCGGCTTGCAAGCTTCCATTTCTCCACTGCGTATGCGCACTTCTCCCGCGCGGTCGAGGAGCTCGCTGACCAGTTGGAATTGAAAACGTGTTTCACCGAACGTGGCAATGCGCCGATCAGGTTCATGCAAAACCCGACTCGTTTCCATGGCGTAGAGAAAATGATCGCGAGAGAGATTCATGTTCGGGAAGATTCGCCGCAAATCGGCAAAAAGCAAAAATCGGGGTTCAGCCGATCAAAAAGGAACAGGGCGGTTTTGTGAAAAACCGCCCCGCAACGAAGCCTAGCGACTGCCGCCTTGGAGCTGCGCAGTCGCGTGAGCGGAAATTATGCGTTCGACTCGATGTAGCTCACCACATCACCTACGGAGAGCAGCTTTTCTGCAGCCTCATCGGGCACTTCGATGCCGAACTCTTCTTCAAATGCCATCACGAGCTCAACGGTATCGAGAGAATCGGCACCGAGGTCGTCGATGAATTTGGCGTTAGTGGTCACAAGCTCAGCGCTCACGCCGAGTTGCTCCACAATGATATCTTTTACACGATCTTCGGTACTCTTGTCTGACATGGTGTGTTGTTTTGGTTGTTGCCGCAGCGAGCCATAGCGGGGAGCGCCGATCTTGGCAATAGCGAAAATCAAAGAAATTTTGAGTATGGCGCCAAGGCTTGTGGCTATCCTGCGGGGGCACACCAGTTCGGTAAGGAGAATTTTCGACGAAATCGTCTTCACAATCGGATTGCTAAGTCAATCGATGAGAGTTACACCAAAGGTATGGATTCTTTCTCACCTTATGAGGCGCCCCCTACCCATATGAGCCCTCAACCACCTCCTCATGTTCCTGATTTTTTAGTACTAGAGCCCGGCAGCATCAAGGTGATTGGCATCATGCATCTGGTGATCGCGGCATATGGCCTGTTTACCACGGTGTTCAGTGTTTTGGGAGCTTTGGTTTTCCAAGGGATGTCCCAGAGAATGCTCGGCGGCTCCCTGCCCGGAGGAGTATCGAGTGGAGCTCAGGAAACAGCCATGCTTCAATACATGAATGAGCTGAAACCTTTTACGTATATCTCGTGTGCCTTTAGTTTCGGTCTCGCCGTCATGCTCATCATGGCTGGCATCGGCCTACTCAAGTCACGCGAAAGCGGTAGGGTGTTGTCGATCCGCTATCCGTGGGCTTCGGTGTCTACCAAGGTCATCAATCTGATCTTGGCATTCGCTTTTATCATACCCGTGACCAAGCGCATGACGGATGCCCTTTATCAGGGCCTGCCCGGAGGAATGGGCAACATGATGGGCTTGGTGGCTCAATATTCGCAGGTTTTCACCATTTTGATCAGCTTCACTTATCCCGTAGTCGTGCTCGTTCTGATGAAGGGAGAAAAAGTCCGGCAATACCTAGCAGGGCGCTGAGTCGATCAGCGCGATCGACCGAGTCGTTCCATCGTGTATCGCTGCTGCAGAATCTCCTCCCACCACGGTCCGTGGGTCAGATACCAATCAACGGTGTCGCGCAATCCTTGTTCCAGCGTGATCTCTGGTTGCCAGCCGAGTTGGTCGCGCAGGCGAGATGAATCGATAGCATAGCGGTGGTCGTGACCAGGTCGGTCCGTGACCATGCAGATCGCGGTTTCATGAGGCAGGCCATCGGCGCGTGGGCTTTGCTCATCCATGAGTGCGCAGAGCATCCGCAGAAGTTCGCGGTTTCGGGTTTCTCGACCGCTGCCAATGAGGTAGCGCGCGCCAACCTCGCCCCTTTCGAGAATCTCAAGCAGCGCGCGGCAGTGGTCGTGGACATGCAGCCAATCGCGGATTTGCGATCCATCACCGTAGAGTGGAATGGTTTCCCCCCGCAGCATCTTCAGAATGGCCAAGGGAATAAGTTTTTCCGGAAACTGGCGCGGACCGTAATTGTTCGAGGCATGAGCGATGATACTGGGGAAACCATAGGTGTGGTGCCATGCGCCGACCAAGTGATCTGCCGCAGCCTTGGTCGCGGAATACGGAGAACGCGGCGCGTAACGGGTGTTTTCGCTGAATGGTGCATCATCAGGGGACAGCGAACCGTAGACCTCATCCGTGGACAGGTGGAGGAAACGGAATCGGCACTTTTTGTCGTCCGGCAAATGCTGCCAATAGTGCAGTGCCTGCTCTAACAAATGGGCCGTGCCCGTGACATTCGTCCGCACGAAAACCGCAGGTCCATCGATGGATCGGTCCACGTGCGATTCGGCCGCTAGGTGGATGATAGCCTGTGGTTGGTGATCCTGTAGCAATTGCCGCACCAGAGCGGCATCGGTGACGCAGCCCCGGATGAGCTGGTGTCTCTCATGAGGAAAGCATTCCCCCCAACCTTCCAGATTGCCGGCGTAGGTGAGCGCATCGAGATGGATCACCTGCCAGTCCGTGGATTTCAACAAACACATGATGAGGTTGGAGCCGATGAAACCCGCTCCTCCTGTGATCAAAACGGTGCGTGCCTGCGCTTTCATGGAATCATTCTACAGATTTCATCGCATCAACCATTTCTCGCGAGTGCCTCATTTGCCAATCATTATGCCCGCAATTTTCGCAGAGAGTCAAGGGAAACCGCGGCGGTGCGATGCGATGCAGTTGGCACGACATCTCGGCAGGGATCACTCCATCCTTTGATCCGTGGAGTAGGTGAATGCGTGCTTGGGGATCGGTGGAAATCCGCTGCAGAGCCTTTCGATTGTCGAACCGATGTAGGACTAGAAATCCCACATCGAGACCGATCCATTCGCGGCTCATGTCCATCGTGCTCGTGAAAGGCGCGATCAACACACCGCGGCGTAGGGAGAATTCTTCAGCAGCCAGGAGTGCCACCGCACAGCCGAGACTGTGCCCAAAAATGCGAGTACTTGAACGCATTTGTGCTTCGTCCCAAGCCAACTCGGCAGCGGCAAGAGGCACAAGCTGGCGCAGGGACTCACGGATTTTCTCCGGACTGGCTTTTCCCTCGTTATGGCCGTAACCCGGGTAGTCGATCAGAAGATAAGCATCTTCCGGTGGTGCCTCGTTTTTCATGAAGGAGGTCCACTCTGTCGCCAAGGTCGCATTGCCGCCGCAGACCAACCACAATCGGCGCGGCGCTAGTTGGGGGCGTGGGCGAAACAAGTAAGCTTGTTGGCGTCCCTCCGATGTGTGGCAGGAGAGGACTTTGCCACCGGTATGATGGATCCACTGCGCATCATGAGTCTGCGGATAGGAACGGGGAACGTAGATCAGTTTGTGCTGGCACGAAACCATGACCAGAACCGGCAAAGCGATCAGCATCAGCGATGCGAGACAGAAGGGGCGGAGCAAACGGCGCATAAGTCGTAAATACTCTACGTCCCCTATCGCGTAGGCGCGATAAAAAAGCGCAAACCTACGATTCTTTCATTGGCAAGCGGGCGCGCTTGTCGTATAGAGCGTGAGGAAATTGATGACTGCCAAGAAACAAACGCGAAAGAACGTGAGGCGTCTGAAGGCGCAGACGAGGTTCATTCGCGCGACCAATGGGTTCCTGATGACCGTCATCTTGCTTGTGCTGGCATTGATTTTCTGCCTTTCTTACCTTCCGCAAAAAAATGCTTACGAGAAAAAACTCGGGGAGTTGGCGGAGGCTCAGGAGCGAGAGGAGCAAGCCGAAAGCCAACTGGATTACTTGCGGATCAAATTGGAAGCCATCAAGAACGATCCGTCCTACCTCGAAATCCAAGCCCGAGACCGTCTCCAAGTCTATCGCCCAGGTGAAACCATTTTCCGTATCGAACGATGATGGGCGATGAACTTGGTCGCGCGGCCGATGTGGATCGCGTATTGATCGATGAAAAAATCATTGAAAAACGCTTGGATGCGATGGCGGCTGAGATTGACCGTGAATTTCCCGCCGGATCCATCGTCGCCATTGTGCTGCTCAAGGGCGCGTTTGTTTTTGCCGCGGATTTGCTACGCCGCATCCCTAGGCCGCTGGAAATCGAATGCCTGAACGTATCGAGCTATCATGGTGGCACCGAGAGCAGCGGCGTGGTGAAATTTCTCGATCACAGCCTGCCCGATGTCCAAGATCGCCACGTGTTGTTGCTGGATGACATCCTCGATACAGGTCGCACGCTGAAGGCCGTGAGGGATCGCCTGCTGCTGGAGGGATGTGCTGCCGTTCACACGGGTGTGCTGTTAGCCAAAGACCGGCCGCGAGAGGAAGAGGTGCAGGCAGATTACGTAGGCTTTGAAATCGGCGATGAATTTGTCGTCGGCTACGGACTCGACTACAAAGGTCGCTATCGCAACCTTCCTTTCGTCGGCGTGCTCAAGCCTTGAGCGCCGCTCGGATCACTCGTAGCTGGGAGTTTTGTGATGTCTGAAATAGCCGTCACCCACATACATTTGAGGTGCATAGTCGGGCAAAGGTCCTGCATCCGGTGGGCGCGGAATGTTTTTTCCTATCGTCGCATCCTCGGGCTGAGTGGCTGCGATGTTTACGGGAGTCCCGACCTGCACGAGACGGAAAAATTTCGGAGAAAGATTTTCGTGCATGCGGATGCAACCATGGCTGGAGGGATAGGGTTTCACCCACCCCGTGTGGATGCCATAGTTGGGCTTGAATTCACACCAATACGGCATAGGCGTCCCTTTGAAAAGCCACCCAGCGGGGCGACTTCCAATCATGGTTTGCTTGTAATGATTGCCCTTGTAGGCCCAACCGTGACTGTTGGCGCGCTTGAATGGGCTCTTGAGGAAAATTTTGAAATTTCCCTGAGGAGTGGAGGCAGAGGAGGTCCCCACGGTGCAGGGAGCGATCAGCAACGGTTTTGACCCCTCGAAAACGTAGACCATCTGGTGACGGAGAGAAATTTTGACACGCACAGCTCCGGGATGGCTCGGCAGGCTGGCGGGACGATCGTAGGCTTGGTAGCTACGCAACTGAGAAACGCCTGTCGAACAGGAGGAAATGGCACAGGCAAAAAGCAGGGCGCTGGCGAGCAGGACAAAAGGATGTTTCATAGACGATGATCTTACGGCGATGAGTCTTGCATTTTTTCCCAAGAGTCGACTTTTTCGTTTTTGAACACGATGGTTCCACGGTGGTAGGGGATGTAGGCAATATCGGGACCAAAGAAAGGATCAGCCCAGCCGTAGGCACCCCACCCCCAAGCACTCCTTCCACGTATACTCCCCCATCCCGGGGCATAGGCAGCTTGGTGGGTGAAAACGGGTTGAGATCCGAAATAGTCCCAACGCTGGGTGCTGATTCCGTCACTTACTCCAGCGTAGCGTCGCGATGGTGGACCCCAGGCAAGCAATACGGCCTGCGGTGGCATGCCACGGCTGATTTCCCCTTGGCGTATCTGCTGCTGTTGATCCCGTGGCAGAGCGAGGAAAGCGGCGGGATTCTGGGCAATGCGCTGTTGTGGTGTAGCTGGCATGCAGGAGGGCATAACGCTCGCTAGCACGATGCTGAGTAAGGCAATCGCTTTCATTGCTCTACCATAGCATGGGACTCGTATCTTGGCAAACAAACGAACCACGGACTAGAGCGCCGTTGTTGTGACCACAATTTACAAATCCTTCATCGCTGAGGATGCGATTGAATTCGCTCTTGCCGGATTCGACGGATTCTACCCGATGGGTCGGATCGGTCGTCAGGCGGACGTTGCGGCTGCGGTGAACTCCCTCTCCATGATCTCACTGGCTGGATGACAGGCGCTATATGGGGTATGGACGGCAGCGTAATAGCGGGCCGCCATTGATTTTCCCTAAGCCCTCTGCATTTACGAGCCCATGATGCGATCGCTAAATCCTCTTGCCCGCGCCAGCATTTTCTGCTAATCCCATGCGATGGCATGGAATAGTCAAAATATTCGCTTGGGTTTTGGGGATCCAGCTTCCAACGGCATCTGCCGCGGGGCGATCAAAGGTCACTATCATTGATACGCCATCTGCTCTGTCATCCGCGCCTTGCCCAAAGATTTCTGACCGTATGAAAACCCATTCGCTTCTTGGTGCAGCGCTCGCCGCTGTTGCCCTGACCATCCTTCCAGCCGAAGCTGCCAGCGTGACCGCCAGCGCTGCAGCTCCCGTCATCGACGGCGAGGACATCGCCAATCTCGGCACTCAGATCGCCACCGACAAATGGTGGCCAGAGAACTCCGCCACTGGGGCCGCCAAGGGCCAAACGTTCCGCACACGCAACGAGGCGCTCCGGTTCAAGGCCGTGACCTACCGGATCACACAGAGCACGCTCGGCACCAAGGTTTACACCATCCGCATTGGCAAGATTTCCGGCAACACGTTCACACCGGTCTATACCGAAACCGCCACCCAGACTGCTGCCTGGGCCGCCAATAATTACATCACCTGGCGGCTTGACACTCCTTTGATTCTGCAGCCGAACACGTTTTATGGCGTCGACGTGGCGCTAAAGAGCTCTACCACTCCCTGGCAGGATGGCATTCCGTATCTTTCCATGACGGCGGACGAGTTTTCCGATGGGGTGAGCTATGGTTCCGGCACCAACGGTGTGGGAAATACCACGATCACCGCCGGCGATGACGATCGCCGGTTTCATCTCGACATAGAGAAGCCCATCGGCGGTTGGTCGCTCGTCGCCACGCACCCGGCGGACAATGCCACCAATGTTTACGCATCGAATCCGCTGTTGGCCACTTTCAGTCAGAACATCGTGCGCGGTACAGGCAACATCACCCTCAAAAATCTCACGGACAACACCAGCATCGTCATTCCTATCACCGACCCGCGCGTCGTGATTTCCGAGAACCTGCTCACGGTCAATCCCGGCAGCAGTTTTATCGCGAGCAAAGCCTGGGCCGTGCGCATCGACCCCACCGCCATCACCAGTGTTCTTGGCGATACTTATCCCGGCATCGCCAACGACACCACTTGGAACTTCAACACCGGAGTGGGTGACCCGCTGTTTCTCGCGCTCGTAGCGCTCAAGAACCACATCACCGGAGCCACACCGCTCACCGCCGCGCAAATCTCTACACACAAGACGACCATCGATCAGCAAAAAAACCGTCTTGCCGACAGCGCCACACTCATCACTGCATCGTTCGACCTGGTGAGGGCCTACGACGCATCCACCGGAAACCGCTGGTATGTCAACGGCCTGCCTGCCCGTGCTTCCGTCACTAACGATATCCACTGGACGCTTTGGAACGTGCAGCAATACATCATGGACGTGGTATACAACGATACCACGCTAGCAACCCATGAGAGCGTGCTGAACGGTTTCAAGTTTGGCAGCGCGTCAAGCTTCCCTGGCGCATGCAACCCGCCGGCGAATCCGGCAGACACCACGCGCACCGTGACCATCAAGGCCAGCTACGCGAATACCGTGGGCTGGACGACGCAGGGGGACGGCAGCGGCACGTTCGCTCGCAAACCGACGGGCTGCTACCTCGCGCCCGGTTCGATTGCCACCGTCACCGTACCGGCTGCGCTGGTGGGTAAGGGTTTCAAGATCCGAGTCGGAGCGCACTCATGGGACTTTTCCAACAAACCCTCGATCAAGCGACTGGATCGTTGCACGGTCCTTTACTCGATCAATGCGGTGGAAACCAAAGTCGCCTGCCCGCATGGCGGCGGCATCTACATCGAGGTGCCATGGCTCGCCAACCAGGGCAACGTGAACGTATCCGTGCGCAACGCCGTCCGCTCGCCCTACTTTTCCGCGAAAAGTTTTCACCAGACGACGTCGACCGAATGGCTGGCCGAACGCACCAACCCAGGGCCGTGGGCGGATTTCCAGTCGGACAAATTCATGATGCAGGTGCCGAGGAGTTGGATCTACGCGATGCCTGATCCGACCCAGGTGATGAAGGATTGGGACGCCGCGATGGATGCCTTCAATGACCTGCTCGGCTTTCCGCAGATTCGTGGCAAGGAATCCTTCTACCTTCAGGCTGATGTGCTGATTCGTGCGTCCGTTTTCGCACCCGGCTATCCGGCTGTGAACGTCGGAGGCTTCAGTGCCACGGCCAATTACAACAACGGCTATCATACCCATTACTTAATCCGGGGTCCGCAGTATGGCACCGATGACGCGCAGGTGGAGTTTCACGAGCAGGGTCACGGCTACTTTTTTGACAAGTTTCCCGGTGAGACCGAGTCCAACGTAAACCTGCCATTTGTGCCCGTCCTGCACAGGAAATTTGGAGTCAATCTGGACACTGCCTTCCGAGCGTCGCTGGGCGAGGGCAATACCTATCGTACGCTGGAGACGACTGCGATGGCGTGGATGACCGTGTTCAATTTCTCACCGAACAAAGTGGAGATGGCTGATGGAGAAAAGGCCTACCAGCTCAAGGGCCACGCCAAGTTCGTGGACATCGCTCGCATCTACGGCTGGGGCGTTCTCGGCAACTACTGGAAGTCTTTCGTCACCGATTCCGAGAATGGCGTCAATTACGCGACAGACACAGATAGCCTCCTGTTGCGCTTGTCCAAAAACGTGGGCGCGGATATCCGGCCGCTCTTCCACTTCTGGGGCATTTACCCGCAGAACGCCACCACCTTGCGCACCGCCATCAACAATGCCGGGCTCGTCGCGCCTGTGGAAATCTACGACCGACTCGTGCGTTACAAATCCCTCGCACCGGCCAACAATACCGCCTTCAAGGATTTCGCCACCAAGTGGTGGAACGGGCAACCTAGCTCCACCGGTTTCTGGGAGGAGCGTGAGCACGCCAGCCGGTGGACCACCTATAACGAAAATTCCGCCCTCGCCATCACCAATCGGGTGCAGGAGCTCCTCGACCTCTACTACCCGAACGGCCGCCCCACCACCATCACCGGTCCCGTTGTCCGAAGTTTTAGTCCCGCCGACAATTCCACGAGCGTCGCTCTGGACGCTAACCTGGTGGTGACCTTCGACAAGGCCGTCGTCCGCGGCACGGGCAACATCACGCTGATGAACCTGACCGATGGCACCTCCACCAACATCGCTATCACCAACACAGCCCAAGTTTCCATCGCTGGCGAAGTGATGACGATTAACCCAACAGCGAATCTTCTTCCCAGCAAAACGTATGCCATCAAAATTGATCCGACCGCGCTTGACGGCGTGGTCACCAACAGTTTTGCCGGGATCACCGACACCACGACTTGGAACGTCACCACCCTCACCCCCCCACCGGCTGGCGTAACTGGTCTCTCTTTGTGGTTGGATGCCTCGCAGATTACGGGCTTGAGCGACGGGGCAACGCTCAATACCTGGAACGAAATGTCCGGGCTCGGCAATCATGCGACAAGGGCTACCGGTGCACCCACCTATGAGACCAATGAACTCAATTCGCGACCGGTCATACGTTTTCCCGTTGGCAACGGAGCCAGCTTTAGTTTTCCACGCATGACCAACATCCGCACGGTTTTGTGGGTGATGAAACAGCAGAACCCCAGCGAACTGCGGTTCTTAATGGGGGACTCTACAGCTTATCATTTTCATCGTGGCATCGATTCTCCTTCAACCATCTGGCATTCAGTGCATACTTCGTCCAATATCAGAAACGGCACAACAAGCCTGAACGGACTCAGGGTCAATGGCGCTACGACCCCTCTGCCAAGCGGTTGGAATTTGCTCTCTGTTACAACCACAGATGTCGTCACGGCCAGCACGCTCAGCAGAGATCGCACATTTGACCGAAGCTGGGAAGGAGACATCGCTGAAGTTCTCGTTTACAACAGAGCTTTGAGCACGGTTGAGATCGAGCAGGTCGGCAGTTATCTGACGGCAAAGTATGGCATGACCACCGCCTATGCCTCGCCCGTGATTTCCACCTACAGCCCCCCCGCCGACACGACAGGCGTTGCCCCCGACACAGACCTTGTGGCTACCTTCAGCGAACCCATCGCCAAGGGCACCGGCAACATCACGATCAAAAACCTTACGGACGGAACTGCCACAAACATCGCGGTTACCGATGCCCAAGTGACGGTCTCAGGAACAACCCTGACGATCAACCCGACGGCAGACCTCTTGGCCGGAAAAAACTACGCCATCCAGATTGCCGCGACCGCGATTGATGACCTGACCGGGAACAGCTTCGCTGGCATCACCAATGACACCGCGTGGAACTTCGAAACGGAAGCGCCGACGCCCGTTTTCGTCATGTTTGCTGACAACTTCGACCGGCCTAACAACACAGGCCTGAATGCCTCGGCCGTCGGCAAGTCGGGGTCGCTTGGCGTGTTGAACTGGATCGAGAAGGCCGGCTCTGGCGGTAACGCGTCAATCTCGGGCAATTCGCTCTTTGCCAGCGGTTCTACCAGCGGCTTCTCCCTGTCCTATGTCGATCACAACTTCATCAATGCCTCAATTTCCAGCGGCGGTGGCTTCAGCATCAGCATCGACCTCAAACACTACTCGACCCAAGGCACCGTAAGGTCCCTCGGGATTGCCATGGGCATGTCGAAAGCCGAGGCTGAGGGCTGGGCGCACAACAATCCCACCCTTTTCAGTTATGCTGATTTATACGTTGGCTACCGCGGCAATCAAAACGCGATCCAGGTTTTCGAAAACGGAACCGAAGTGATCAACAATGCGACCGCAGGTGATGCCTCCACGCTCCCGAAGAAACTGAAGATCGATTTCACATGCGCGGACTTCAATGCCGGCTCGACGGTAAACTACAAAGTCACCTTCGGCGGTGCAGCGATGGGCACTGGATCATTCACATGGAGCGGCACCAACGAGAACTACATTGGTCTTTTTTGCAACCTGTTCCCCGCGAGCGGCACGACCGGTCAATTGGACGATTTTTCTGTGAGCGCGCTGGTTCCCGAGCCCTCGCCCTACGAAATCTGGTCCGCCACTAACACCCTTGGTAGCACTGCTGAAGAGGACTTCGACGGCGACGGAGTGCCCAATGCCATCGAATTCATTCTCGGCGGAGACAAGAACACCAACGATCTCGGCAAGCTCCCCACCGCCACCTCCAGCGGCGGCAACATGACCTTCACGTTCGTGCGCGACCGGGATTCGGTAGATGCTAAGGTGAGCGTCGCCATCGAAGTCAGCCCCAACCTCGGCACATGGCCGAATACCTTCACGGTGGGTGGCAATACCGCCGACTCCTCCGCCGGTGTCACCGTCACCAATAACGGTAACGGCACAGACACCATCACCCTCACCGTTCCCCGAGCGCCGGACGCCAAGAAATTCGCTAGGCTCAAGGTAATCATCACCGAATAGTCGTCCGCAGCAGATCGAGACGATCTTCGCGACGTTTGCCTGACCGGCGGAGGCAAGGAGCCCTTCTAGCTTATCAGGCCAAACGGCACGGTTATCTGCAAGTGCAGAAGGATATTGATCTCTCCTACCGCACGCTCACTGCTGCATCAAAGAACAAAATCACGTCCGTCGCATTCTGTGGTCCATGGCCGAACCGCCAGACAACATTGCCTGGTAACAAAGCCGGCAAGAGTGCGCCCAGCAATCCCACTCGACCCTATTTTGGCGCGCACGTTCGCAAGAACGTTGTCGCGGCAGTGCATCCGGAGAGTGGAGATTTTATAAGCCTCATCGTGCCGCAAAATGACATGGAAGTTTTTCAGACATTCCTCGTACCTTCGCGTAGGAAGTGCCTGAGCAAGAGGGGAAAAACCGTTCTCGTGGTAGATAAAGCCAGTTGGCAAAGTGCAAAAACTCTGCACTAGCAACACATCAAAAGTCGCTTGGAGGAACTTGACCCCTCAGCGATTTCCTCTTCGAACGGCCCGACGCAAAGGTTACGTTCGTCGAAGCGTCCGATTTGCTGCAATCGGTGAATTTATCCAGTGAGGAACTCGTCGCCGCCACGAAGGATATGGAGAAAAAATACGCGTCGGTGAAACAGGCCAATGGCTCAACAGCTCGCCCAGCAGCCCGGAAACGTCCGCGGTCGCCCGTGCCTACGCCACCAAAACCTACCCCTACGATCCTGATAACGCCATAAAATGGATCCAGACAATCCCACAAGGCCCCGACCGCACCAAGGCGTTGCAAACGATTTATCAAGGCATGAAAAAAGGCCAAGCCTTCTATGGTTACAACATGGAAGCAGTCGAGGCCTTTGCCCGCGAACATGGGATCAAGGAATAGTCTCTGAAGAAACGTTTTGTTTCGCGCGCAAAAATGACGATCTATTCTTGCTCCCGCCGCCAATCTTTGGCGGAATGATCCTTACCGATCGCATCGGATCAATGCTGACGCGTTGCATGTGATCCGCTATCCTCTATCCCATTTATGAAAGACAGCAATCTACCCGTTTCCCACGCACTCACCCGTAGGAGCTTTCTCCATGGAGTTTCTGCTAGCGCTTTTCTGCTCGCTTCAGAGCGAACCTTGGCGCAAGAGTCCACGCTAGCCTCACTGAGAGGACTTGCTGACGGCAGGCCTTTGATGGGAACTTCCGTGCAGACGCAGTTCGATACGCTCTACACTCCTGAGGAAATGAAAATTCTCGCTACACAGTTCGATAGCGTCACTCCTGAGAACTGTATGAAGTGGCAATACCTCTGCCCCAAAGAAGGCGTTTACCGTTTCGAACCGGCAGATCGTTTGGTCGAATTCGCCACCAAACATCAGCAGAGAGTAGTAGGACACACGCTGATTTTCAATCGCGATGGAAACTACCCCGTCTGGCTTTTCAAGGACGGTGAAAAAGAAGCGGATGCGAAGCTCGTTTGGAAACGAATCGAAGAGCATGCACAAAAATTGATGGGCCGTTATGCGGGGCGCATGGATTCCTGGGACGTGCTCAATGAATTCATCGAGGTTCCCGCTCCTGGCTATCGCGAGACGGACCTCACGCGTATCCTCGGGGCCGATTACCCTGAGCGACTCTTCAAAATGGCAGCGGAAATCGATCCGAAGGCGAAGCTCACCTACAATGATTTTGCCGTCGAACGGCCTGATCGTCTGAAGGCCATTCTCGCTTTCGTGCGCAAGCTGCGTGACAAAGGATGCAAGGTTGATGTCGTAGGCAGCCAGAGCCACCTCGAACTCGGTGATAAAACCACCGCCAACCTCGACAATATGATCAAGCAATTTGCAGCGGAAGGTTTCCAATGCGCACTGACCGAGCTCGACATCGATGTGATTCCTCGATCGCTGCATTGGAACCCGAAAACACGCGAACAAGCAAATCAACAAAACCCTTACGCCAATGGTTGCCCTGAGGAAATTCTAGCCAAACAGGCAGCGTTATACCGTGAAGTAATGGATGCCGTATTGGCCAACCGCAAACACATGGATCGCGTTACGGTCTGGGGCATCAGCGACCGCCATAGCTGGCTAAATAAATGGCCATGGGTGCGCACCAATCACGGACTCCTCTTCGATCGCGAGTCCAAGCCCAAGCCCGCTTTTCATGCCATCACCGCGGCACTCGCCAAGAAATAAATCCATCACAAGATATGACTTTCGCAACCATGCAAACGATGCGAAGGTCATACTGCTGGCCTTTTCCGAAAGCGGGCAAACACTCACTCGCCATTTAACGGGAAAATTCTGACAAGCCAGAGAAAACTTCGCGACCATCATATGGATCGACGCTGGCGCACTGGTTTTGTGGCAGCTTTCCTATCCTTCAGTGATCCCTGAATCAGGTATCGCCATCATGAGATTTTCCCGCCTGTGCATCATCTAGCAGATAGGGTTGCAATACCCAAAGTCGACGGACGTGCAATGATTCGAAAAAATCCAGCTCCTCTGAAAAATCGGTGGGCTCGTGCTCCCATTACAGCATCTTCCATAAAATCTAACTTGGTGAAATAAAACCCAGTTGCGTATGACAAAAAGAATCGATGTCTGTTTTTTCGCTGCTAAAGTCCAGAACCACACAACGAACGAGATTTTCTATTCATGCCTGAAAACACCCCTTTTTAACCATGCACTCCTCCGATCTTTTTTAAGATCATTCATTCAACAACCCGACAATGAAACTCAAAAAAACCCCACTTCTCTTTTTGGCCACTCTCGCTCTGAGCGCTCCCGCTGCCCATGCTGTCGACCGTTTCTGGGAAGGCAACACAAGCGCGACTTGGTCTTCAAACGTCAACTGGACCAATAGCACAAGTAGCCAGAATGTCGGCTCCGTCACACCTCTCGCTGCTGATGATGTGTTCTTCCACATGACAGGCGCCCTTGGCGGAACTGGGACGGGCATGTCCTTGAATACTGCCGCAGTTGCAAGGTCCATCACTTTCAGGCAGACCCAAAACTTTGCCATCCAATCGAACACCGGCACGACGACAACGGCCAGGAGTATAACGATCGGTGCAGGCGGCATCACCAAAACCGCCAATTCCGGAAGCGTTACCATCAATGGTAATAATAGCAACCCTTTGACCGTGGCGCTCGCATCCAGCTCGAGCCAGACTTGGACAAACGCAAGCACCACCACCGCGCTGAACATTGGTACGACTTTCATCAGCGGGACCAATACAGCAGCGATCGTTAGTCTTGGAGCCAATACCCTGACCCTCGATGGTGCCGGGAATTTCAATTTCGGTGCTAGCACGACAACCAATGCAGTGATCACCGGTTCCTCTGGATCCATAATCAAAAACGGAGCTGGCACTTTGACCATTGGCGGCGTCAATACTTACAGCGGCAATACCACCATCGGCGGTGGGAAACTGGCACTTGCTGGCACCGGTTCCATCGCCAATTCCCCCAAGATCATCGTCGGCGCTTCCACCACACTCGACGTATCTGGCTTGACCGCTGGCAACTTCACACTTGGCTCCGCACAGACGGTTCTAGGCTCTGGGATGATTCTTGCAACAGGAAAAACCGTGATTGCGAACGGCACCCTTGCTCCGGGAAATAGCCCCGGTACTCTCACCCAGAGCGGAGGAACTTTACAACTCGGGGTAGGCGGAAATTACAATTGGCAAATCCATGACGCTGACGGAGTCGCGGGTGTAGGCTATGACACCGTTAGCCTGACCGATGGAGCAACATTGGACCTCTCTGTGTTAAGTGTCGGGAACACTTATAACATTAACCTCTGGAGCCTCTCTGACATCGGACCCGATGTGAACGGGAATGCAACTAATTTCGACAATTCCGTCAACCAATCGTGGACGCTATTCTCTACTCAATCAGCCATCACCGGATTCAGCGCCGAAAAGTTTACGATCAACACCATCGCAATCAATGGCACAAACGGCTTCACCAACGAACTGAACGGCGGGCTCTTCAGCCTTGGCTTGAGTGAAGACAATACAGATTTGGTGCTAAAATACACAGCAGTTCCCGAAACCTCAACGTTTTTTCTCAGTTGCCTTGGTATGCTGGTAGTGTTGCACCGCCGTCGTCCCTCTTGCTATCGTCATTAAGACGCATAGTGGCGGTGAGAATCAAAACTAGGATTTGTATATTCCCTAGCGAGATATCATAGCAGTCTGGTTACAGCAGAAATGCTTCCGCCCTCAATAAAGCTGGCTCTGAAAAAACTACTCTCTCGGTCTTCCTTTCCTCTTTTGCTATTTTCTACCCAGCGAATCACCCTCCTCACCAACGGATCAACAGACCAGCGGATGCAACTCACGGAAGGGTCACACCATTCAAAAACTGGGTGATAGTCCGAACAAATCAATGAAACATCGCGTGGAGCGAAGATTCCTTTCTTTGCGAGGTGATCCCTGACAGCAAAAAACTCGAATGGCTCCTCGATGAAAAGTGCAGTTGGAGGCGTAAGACTGAATAGGAAATCAAGGCATTGACGCAGACCTGTGGGACTGGATTCCCAATCGGGCAGATTATAGGAGCTAATCTTGATGCCGTGGGATTCCATTTCGCAGAGAATTTGTTGCGGCAACTGCGCAATCTCTGGTTTTCTCACTTGGGGCGGCAACAGTAATACGATTCTGCGATGGCCTAACTCTACCAACCTACGAATAGCGGCTTTATAGGCCGGTAGCTTATCCGGTCCAGTTCCAGCCATGTTACTCATGGAAAACCTTCCGAAAACCGCAAAAGAAGGTGTTGCCTGAGTGGAAAACCAGTTCAATACCTCACTGGAGGCAGCGCAAACCAACCAGGCATCTGTTTCGATCTTCTTTACCATTTTGGCGACTCGCGCAACATTCATGTCAAGGTCAGTGAGGGTCTTGGGTGCTAATTTCACTTCATATCCGCATTTCGTCAGTTGATGCATGATTTCATGAACATTCGCATCCTGCCGGTCTCTCGCACAGTATAAAAAAATGGTAACGCGAAATGTCTCAGTCACAGGAGTATCTATCGGCGCGATTTTGCGGCGACGTCCGTGACCCTGAGGCAAAAGGACACCCTCGGCTTCCAATAAATCAAGTGCCATCCTCACCGTGTTGCGTCCTGTGTGAAGCTGATTGACCAGCCAATGCTCGCCGGGCATAGTGCCAATCCAGACTCGACGCTGAATTTCCTCCCGTAAGAAGTCCGCAACCTGCTCGGAAGCAGAACGTATGCGCAAACCCTTCATCTCGTACAGCCTGCCAAAAACTCCACCCTGCCGCAATAGTGAAATTTCTCGTAGTTCTGTTGCGCGTGATTGCTTAATATCGATGAATCAAAGTATGCATGATTCTGATACTTTCCCAAAAGATTCACATCGTAGCTACCTTGATGAGGGCAGACGTGAGTTATAAAATGCAAAAGTCTATTCATCGTTTTATTTTATTGAATTGACTTTTTCTACTTTTCCACTTTGAATCGGGCGATAGATCGCATCGATTACTAGCAAATCACGCAGGCCTTCTTCACCGTACGGGCTGAACTCTTTGCCATCGACCCCGGCTTTCGTCCAAGCAAAGAGCAGCGCTTGCTGATGGGCGTGGTCTGCGGGAAAGTCGACGGTGATATCCGGACCGGCGGGCGTGAAAACCGGTTGAATGTAGCCGCTCTGGCGGAAGCGAGGTTCGATGCCTTACGGACTAGTCTTTCGGTTTTGACATATTCCATAACAGGGTTGCCGTGCAGGGTGAGCGGATCTGATCTTCCGTTTCCGTGAGTTCCAGTTACCCAGCGCAAACCGAATAAGTGAGGGCATAGAATGCATAGGCAAGCAAAGGAGCGAGGCATCGGGGATGCTTCATGGGTTCGCTTTCCTATTGGTATCGGGGTTTTCGGCATTAAGGACGCTGACCCGAAAATTTCCGTAGCGGGCGGAGCGGGTAAACATGTGGCGGAGGCCGATGCGGCCTTCGGTGATGACCGGCAACTTGGCGTTTTGCAGGTGGCAGTAACGGACTTCGTCGGGATTTTGGACGCGGACATGGAGGTCGCGGTCGCGCTTTATGATGGTGATGTGGTGTTTCACACCGCTGGCGAAGAGCGTATCGAAGTGATAGTCGGGCGTAAGTTCCGTGCCCTTCAGTCCTTTGGCATGTGGCATGTAGCGGCGGCCGCGGATGTAGGATGTTTTATGCTGTCCGGAGTCTCCGAATGCGGCGTAGCTGAGATGGTAGGTGTGCATGTTGTCGTAGTAGGTGCTCATGGCGGGCACTTTGCGCAGTTCGTTCCACTTCGTGATTTCTTTGGCGAACCTGCCTTTGCCGCTGCCGGTGGCCTGAATGTAAAGTATCGTCACGAATTGGGATGCCTCATCGGTGCGCGTGTAGTCGTATTCGATCTTGAGGTCGCCAGCGAATTTCCGCTTCGTCCAGAGCACCATATGGTGGGCGTCGTTTTTGGATTCGGGTCCGGCGGTGAGGGTCATTCCTTCGGGGCTGTTGGCCACGGAGCCGACCTCGCCGTCGAGAAACCATTTCTCTTTCCAAGAGCCGGTGCCGTCGTCGGCGAAGATTTCCTGCCACTTGGCGGAGGCGGCTTGCTCGAAGGCGGTGCGTTCTTGGGGATTCTTCTCCTCGTCGGCTCGGGTCGGTGAAACAGTGAATGCCAGCAGCAATACCAAGAAGGTCTTTCCAGAAAAGTTCTTCATCTTTTGGGAATTGGATTTCGAAGCGAAGGATGTTGAAAACTCCAGACTATTGAGGCTTTTCAGCGACAGAGAGGATTGCTTTGACTAAGGGTGGGTGGAGGGGGTGGCCTCGTTTTTGCATTTCGGCGGCGTATTTGTCGGGGGGAGGTTGTTTTTCGTCGGATTTGAATTTTGCCATGGCGTAGGCGTGGAGGTCGAGGACGGGGACTTTGAATTTTGCCATGACGCGGGCGGCGATGGCGTTGTATTCCTTTTCGGAATCCCCATCGAAGAGGTGGCCGTTGTTCAAGGGGGTGGTGGAGCCCCAGATGAGTTTGGCTTTAGAGCCGGTGAGGTGCTGGACGATGGCATCGAGGTTCTTTTCATACTGGTCGGGGCTGGAAACCCGCACGCCGCCCGCGTCTTTGTTCATGATGCGGATTTCTTTGCTGGCCGGATCTTTGTAGAACAAATCGCCGATGCCGAAGTTGAAATAGATGATGTCGTATGGTTTGTCGCCAAGGAGTTGGTCGATGCGGGCGAGGGCGCTACCGCTGTCGTTGGCACTGCCAGGCGGCGGGTATTGAAAGTTGGCCTTGCCGGTGAGTTCCTTGGCGGCGGCTTGGACGATACCCTGTTGCACAGGATCACCTAGGAAGAGGACTTGCAGGATTTTTTTGTCCTGTGCTGTGGCTGCGGGTGAGAGGAGGAGAGTGAGCGAGAACAGGAGAAATTTCATGCGATGGAACATGGAGCTCAGGCGAGGATTTCGGTAAGTTCGCCGGTGCTGTCGGCGAATTTTTCGACGGGGGCATCGACGGCGTTGAGCATGGAAACAAATAGGTTGGAGAGCGGCTTTTTGCGGTCGCCCTCGAAGTTGTGGAGGTGTCCGTGCTTGAAGCCGAGGCGCTTGCCGCCAGCGATTTGGATGGGGTAGTCCTTGGTACCGTGCGAGCCGTGAGGGTGGGCGGATCCCCAGAGCACGACCGTGTTATCGAGCATGTTGCCATCGCCTTCCGGGGTGTCTTTGAGACGCTTGAGGAAATAGGCGTGCTGCTCGGCGCGCCACTTCTCCCACTGGCCGGAGGCTGCCTCGGGGCGCTTGTGGGCGATGTCGTGGGTGCCTCCGCTATAGTTAAAGAGTACGTTGGCGAAATTGCCGACGAGGTTTCCGACGGAGTGCTCGCTCTCGGTCAGGAAAGTGGCGAAGCGTGTGGAATCGGTCTGAAAGGCGAGATAGATCAGGTCATACATGCAGCGGATGTATTCGGTTGGCTGGTGGTAGCTTGCTTCGAGGTTGAGGCCTTTGGTGTCGATCTTTGGAAGCTCCTCATGAGTCCATTTGCTGGTGCGCTCGACGCGTTGCTCGATGGCGCGGACGGACTCGAGGTATTCGTCCATTTTCTGGCGGTCTTCGACGCCGAGTTTGCCGTGAAGGGTTTTGTAGTTTTCCATCATGATGTCGAGGACACTCGCTTCGCGTTTCAGGCGGGCACGGACATCTTCGACGCTGAGGTTGGCGTAAGGGCGGAACAGGCGGTTGAAGATTTCCTGGGGCTTTTCGAGAGCAGGGATGGGCTGGCCTGGGCCGGAATGCGATAGGGTCTTGGACATGCCGTAGGATCCGGTGCCGCCTTCGCTGCCCAGCACGAGGGACGCGTAGCGGGTGTGGTGGCCGTTGAGCTTGGCGGCGAGCTGATCGATGGAAATGTTGTTGGTTTTTTCCAAGCCGGCTAGGTCGGCACCAGTGGAGAAGACATCGCCGCTGCTGTGGCCACCGAGTCGATAGCCACCGGCGTGATCGAGACCGCGGAGGTAGGTGAGGGAGCCCTTGACGTCTTCGAAGGGGGCGGAGGCTTTGTTGAGCGTAATCGGCCCGGAATCGTGGCGCGGATACCAGCTCCATTCGTGGGATTTGCCGTCGGGCATGTTCGGATCATAAACCCCATAGGCGATGTAGCTAATAAGCATCCGTTTGGGATATTGCTTCGCAGCGGCAGCACCGGTCGCCCAACTCATGCTGTTTAGGAAAGGAAGGGCGAGGGCGATACCGCCTCCACGGAGGACATCGCGACGGTTCATGTGGTGGGATTTCATGTTCATTGTTTTGATTTTGTGATGGGAGTTCTGAAAAATTCGCTGCGGCAGATGGTGAGGATCATATCCTGGAAGCGGTATTCGCTTTTTTCGGATTGTTTGAGAAGTTCTTCGACCGTGTAGCGATCTTGATAAGTGAGAGAACGACCGATGCCATAGGTGAGCAGACGGCGGATGGCGTTTTCGGCAACATCTTTCTTGCGGTCTTTCAGTAAGTATTCCTTGAGTTCCTTCATACCTGACACCTCTGGACCGTTGGGAACGCGGGCGGCGGAATCGACCGGTATGGTGTTGACGGTTTTCAAATAGTCGGCGTATGCCTGCAGGTTGCCGTCTAATTTCTCACTGAACTTGCGGACGGTGGCGCCGTTTTTGGGAATTTTGGGCTGGAATTGGCCAATGGCGTTGTATTCCTCGAAAAGAATGCCCCAGGGGTCGAGACGGGCATGGCAGTCGTTGCAGGATTCCACAGTGCGGTGGATGCGCAGCATTTCCTTGATAGTCGTGGCGTTGTTGGCTTCCTCGCCTGCGGTGTCAGTCAGAGCGGGCACTTCGGCGGGTGGCGGTGCCACCTCATCGCCTAGGATCGCCTCACGCAGCCATACAGCGCGGTAAATCGGGTGCGGCGCGGAGCCTGTGCCGTTGCCAATGAGCACTGATCCCTGGGTGGGCAAGCCACCGAGATACGTGTCCGGCGCGAGGGGAACAGCGCGGAATTCCAGACCTTGAACGCCCTTGATCCCGTAGTGGGCGGCGAGCGGTTCGTTGAGCCACGCGAAATCGGAATGGACGATGTTCATCACACTGGCGTTGCGGCGGATCAATTCGCCGATGAAGCCGACGGTTTCATCGATCATGTAATCGCGGATGGTCGGGCGGAACAGCTCCTCCTGGCCGAATCTCTCGCCGTTCGGCACGGTGAAAAGAAAGCGCGGGAAGAGCTGGCGGTTGATGTTGACCGCCTTGGTTTTCTCGATGCTGAGCCATTGGGTCGTGAAGTTCCGGATGAAGTCCTTGGCGCGGTCGTCGGCGAGCATGCGGCGTGCCTGCGCTTCGATCACGGCGGGGTCATCGAGTTTTTTTCCGGCTGCTAGGGCGAGCAGTTCGTCGTCAGGAAGGCTGCCCCAGAGGAAATAGGAGAGCCGCGAGGCCAGTTCGTAGCCGGGCGTGGTCAGTCCATCAGTGGCCACGGCATGGTAGAGAAATTGTGGCGAGGTGAGCACCATGGCTAGCGTTTCGCGCATGGTTTCCTCAATCGTATCGAAAGACGGCTCAAGCATCTTGTAGATTTTGAAGAACCGCTCCCGCTCGTCTTGGCTAGCCGGGCGGCGGAAGGCACGCGAGATGAATCTCTCCAGAACGCCACGAATGTATTCATCGGGATCTGCGGAGCTCAACGACGACTCGGGGAGGATGCGGGTATGGTGGGCGGGTGGCCAGACATCGATCACGGGAGCCTCGAACTCAATCGTTCGAATCACAGCTCGGGGCACGGAGTTCTGCCACGAGGTGTCGAGGTGATTGATGCGGTGGTCGTTAAGTTGGCCATTATCGAACAGGTTCTGCGGATTGATGTATCGCTTAGGAGGCAGATGGCCTTTTGCCGTCACCATCCCGACTTGGATCGGGTGGTTCTCGATGCGGCCGCGAAACTCGAAATCTCGCATGTTATCGACCGAGTTGCTCAGATACAACATTCCGACGGGCGCGTAATCCCCCGTACCAAAGTCACTGCGCAGATGACTTCCCATCACGATGCGGAGCGGCACCTCCTTGAAGCCCTGGGGCAGGATGGCGGCGGCCTTGATGCGGATGCGGTATTCGCCGGTGTCAGGCCACGAATCGACCGCAACTCCGCTGGCAATGCTGCCGCGGCTATTGCTGTAAATGCCGAGTTCGTCCGATTTCGCGGAAGCGAAGGCCGGTCCCTCGGACCCAAAAGTCCATTTCTGGCGATGCACCTTCGGCTTGCCCGGATCGACGATGGCACTGGCAAGGGCGCGGCGAGCCGTCTTCAGATAGCGTTCGAGCTGTTCTGGTCCGAGCAACATGAACTCGGCGTTGTTGTTGAAATGATAGGGTTTCGCGGGATCCTGTGGGAGATCCTTGATGAGTTTGAGGTCGATGCCCAGCAGATCGCGCATCGTGTTCTGGTATTCGAAGTTTGTGAGCCGCCGGGCGAGCGGAGCAGCTTCCACATCGGCAGCCTTCGCGACGTGATCGCGCATCCCCTGATCGATCCATCCCTTCACTGCCTCGCGCTCGGCGGAGGTCGGCTGTTTCTCGTCCTCGGGCGGCATTTCCTCCAAATCCATGACTTCAAGGATCTTCTCCCAGCGTTCCATCTCTCCGTCCGCGCCTGCAGCCAGATCGCCGTCAAGAGTGTGCAAGGTGATCTTACCCTTGCTCTTATCAGGGCCGTGACACTTGATGCAGTAGGTTTCGAAAAACGGTTTAATGTGGGAGCGGTGCCCCGCCTCGCCCGCCGGAATCGCATGGCTGTCGGTCGAGCCCGTCGCTTGGGAGGTTTTCGGTTCTACCTCGGCAGACGCTCCGCACATGACCCAAAAACAAGCCAATGACCAAAAAATGATTATTCTAGTCACATCCCTGCTCGGGGTAAGATATGATACAAAATTCATTCGGAAAGATGTGTCGTAATCATGCCCCTTCAACCATGCATACAATAGATCTTTGGGTATGAAGGAGCTTCTCATCAGCGAGTGAAATCTAGGATTTTCTTTTGCCCGCCCTTTTGGATGGTCACCACGCCTTTGTCGTAGTCTGCATTGAGGAAAGGGCTTTCGAGAACTTTCGGCGGGGTGTAATCCACCGGTTTTTCGTTGATGGTCGGCGTTTGTTTTTGGCTGGTGTCGAAACTGAGGCGGTCTCCGTAAACGGTTTGGTAAACCAGCAGCGCGCCGTTCATCTCCGGCTTGCTGGCCTTCACCTTGGTCCTGAAGTCCTCGAAGGTTTTGAAATCTTTTTTGGCCATGACTTCGAGGATGACGGCGGCGAAGTCGTCTTTTGGCAGGATTGTTCTGCCCGGAGGAGCGATGCGTATGTCGCCCTCAATCGATGGGTTCGAGACCTGTTTATCCGCGAGTTCGAATTCACTGCCGACCACACGGACGGCGGCGTAGGCTCCTTTTGTTTCGACGAAAACCAGCTCGCCGTCGCGCACGGGTTTGCCGATGCCTTCCTCCGAGATCCAGACGATCATGGGGCCGCCAGCCTTATTGCCTTTCAGCTTCTGGGTGATCAGGCTGCCCTTGCTCTGCACCGACCAGTGGCCGTTGAGCACGTCGCGCGCCTTGCCCGCCGGGCGGACGACGGGAACGATGCGCGCGCCGGGGCTGTCGCCGAAGACGACGCCCTGCCAGCGGCTTTGGGCGCTGATGTGAACCCAGTCTTTCAGCGGCCGCGCCTCTGTCATCAGGGTGCCGATGGTAAAGGCTGGATCGCAGTAGCTGTAACGGACGATACCGCCGCCATCGGTGCGGAATTTGTTGGGTGTCACGCCATCCGCCATCACGGCGTTTTCGGTGCCTTGCTCGCCAAGTCCCTGGGCACGCTGGCGGATTTCATAGGGGCCGTCCGCGCGGGAAGCATGGGCGATTTCCGCCACCAAGGAGGGCGGTTGGTAGTCACTGAGCAAGGCGTTGAGCTCGGTGGTGGCGTCCTTGTCCTGCGAGCCGATGCCGAAATAATACCAGCCGAGGGCAGGGATTCCATGGGTGCCATGCTTGAAGCCGTTTACGTTGCGGACGCGGGTCTTGCCGCCGCCTTCGACTCCGTCGAGTTGTTCCTGGGACCAATAAGCCCAGTAGAGATCGAGCAGCATTTCGGCAGACTTGCTCACTTCTGGCTCGCCGAAGTCGCGGAAATTATGAAATCCTTTGAGCCAGACGGTATTGTAACCGGGGCACATGATCTCGATGCAGACGCCCTTTTTCGCACGCTCGCGGCAATAGACAACGATGTATTCGTTCCATGCGCGATAATGTTGCTCGAGCGTGGAGCCGCCAACGAGTTTTAGCTCCCGGTATTCGGGTTTGTTTCTCGCGATCTTGGAGAAGTGCCAATGTGTGGTGAAGTCCATGGCATGATGGTTCTCGGTGCTGTGAAATTGCCAAGTCTTTGTTGTGGCGTGATCCGGCTTGTTGTATTTCGCGCTTGTTTTGACATAGATCCAGATCGGTTTCAGGCAGGCGACCTCGGTCTCGGCGGTGAGGCGTCCGGCATGGACTTTGCCTTCCGGGCCATACATGTCGATCAGGCGCATGACGATGTCTGCGTGCCAATGGAAGCTATCGCGGTCGATGATGTCCTTGGGGTTGTCGAGGTAGTGTTGAGCATTTTCGAAGAGGGCGGCGTTGGCCTCGTCGAGCATTTCGCCGAGGTAGAAGCACCGCGCAGCGTAGCCGACGATGGAGTAGGAATAGGCGCGCGTGTAGTTGCCGCTTCCGGGACGCAGCGGCGGCTCTTTTTTGGCACGCTTGAGCGGTTGACCAGTCACGGCGCGAAACATTGCTTCCACACGGACTTTGAATCCGTCAACTGCTTGATCCTGTTGCGTTGCTTTAGCAGATGCGCCGAGAGATGCTAGCAAGAAAATCAGGATGAGCTTGCATGGTAAGTAGCTTGTCATTTGAGTTTGTTTTGTTCTTAATAATCTTTTTTTGCAGGACAGAAGCTGGAGCAGCGTGGCCGCAACAACCCAGGGAGAAAGAAGAATGGGTGATGGCGGGCTACTCGAAAAATCGAGCGCGAAAAATCTCTCTCCATTCATCCGCCTGTCTCAAATCTTCGTTTTATCCTTAAATTCTTGGCTATTTTTGAGGCTGTCGAACATGGAAAAAAAGTTGCGAGATTGATCTTTTGAAACAGCCTTGCAAAGTGATTCATTATTTCGACACCGCTAAAAAGGTCCCAACAAACTTGCACGAGTAGTCATGCTCATACAATACTTTTTTATCTACCAACTCTGCCAATTTTGTTGTAGTTAGATTTATGCCCAACGTATCTGTTTCAACAGTCACCGCACAGGTGGTATCTCACCTGAGGGAGAGGATACTTCTTCGTGAATGGCGGAACTACCTTCCGGGGCGTGATCGCCTGGCGATGGAAATGGGAGTGAGCCACATGACTGTCGGTCGAGCGTTAGCGCAACTGGAAAAAGAAGGCCTAGTGGCTACTCAAGGGCATGGTCGTCGCCGACGTATCGTGCTACCAGAGACAGGATGGAAACCTCGCAAACTTCAGATCGCCATACTTCGCTTCGAAGCTGATGATACCAAGCTTTACTTCGTGGTGGAGTTTGTGCACCAACTGCGCGAAGCGGGACATCAGGTGCACTTCGCAGATCAGACACAGAGTAATTTGAAGCTCGATGTCAAGCGTATCGCGAAACTAGTAGAAAAGACCGAAGCCGATGCGTGGATTGTCATAGCTGGGTCCAATGACATCCTGGAATGGTTTGCCTCACAACCCACTCCCTGCTTTGGCCTTTTTGGCTCGATATCGATACACCCTATAGCAGGAGCCGGCCCGAGCAAAAAACAAGCCTATGTTCAAGCAGCAAGGAGGTTAGTGGAATTAGGGCACCGCCGAATAGTAGTGCTGACCCGTTTGGCTGCACAAACAACCTTTATGGAGCAGTTCTTGGAAGAATTAAAAGCCTTGAAAATTCCAGTGAATGACTACAACAGACCAGTTTTTTCTGATTCTCCAGAAGACTTACAGCGGCTTCTCACATCGCTTTTTGCTACGACTCCACCCACCGCTATCGTTGCTGGAAATCTCGATATGTTTCAGGTGGTGCAACAATTTCTTGCTCGACGTAAACTTCTTATACCTGAGGACGTCTCCCTTATTTCTGGCGACCCCGATCCCACCTTCTGTTGGTGCAGACCAACAATCGCACACTTCTCTTGGGACAGCACTCCGTGGGTGCGACGTATCGTGCGCTGGGCGGAAAATATCGCACTCGGCAAAACAGATACGCGCAAAGCGATTACGCAGGCGGAATTTATCGATGGAGGAACGATTGGGTCGGTATTTCATGATGAAACTAAGCAAAGCACTGCGTAGCGGCATCCACGCACAAAGCACATCCGGACGAACGTGATTCATGGCTAAAACAAGAGTGAGGAGCGCTAAGCAAAGGTCAATTGCAAGCCCATGGAGCATTGGAATCTAAATTTGCTTGGGCATTTTTAAGAGTATAAAAAATCAAAGAATTCATGATTCTGATACTTTCCCAAATGATTCACATCAGACTTTTCTGGGTGATAATAAGAAAAGATGATTCATCGCAAAAGTCAAATCATCGTTTTATTACACTGCAACGACTTTTTCTATTTTTCCACTTTGAATCGAGCGATAGATCGCATCGATTACTAGCAAATCACGCAGGCCTTCTTCACCGGACGGGCTGAACTCTTTGCCATCGATGATGGCTTGGGAGAAAGCCTCGATCTCTAGCTGGAAATGATCCACGTTCGGGAGATCGAGATGGTTTTTTTCACCGCTGCAAAATCCTTTCAGGCCGGTATATCCGAATGCTGGCTCCAATCCGAATTTGCCACGTTGGCAAACCGCGGTAAAATCATTGTAGCCATTGAACAGATACGTTGTGGTGCACTGTGCGCTGCGTCCTGAAGCAAACTTCATCTGCCAGTTGATCGTTTCATCAACCTCAGCAAATTTGACAGGATCCGTTTTGGTCTCGATCGCCGATACCTCCACCGGTTCTTCGCCCATGAGATAGCGGCAAGCTTGCAGAGCATAGATGCCGACATCCATCAAAGCGCCACCGCCCGCTAAGGCTTTTCGGAGACGCCATTGCTTCGGATCACCGCTCTGGAATCCGAAATTGGCTTGGATGTGTTTGACTTCACCAAAAACTTTCTCTTGCGCAAGGCGCATTGCCTCACGGTGATGCGGTTCGAACTGACAACGGTAGCCCACTCCTAACAATTTTTTGGCGGCGGCACAGGCTTCAATCATCTTGCGGCAATCGTCGGGTGTGTTTGCCATAGGCTTTTCGCAAAATACATGCTTACCCGCCTTCGCGGCACGCTCGACATATTCACGATGCATGGAGTTGGGCAAGACGACATACACGACATCGACATCGGTGTCGTCGATGATCCTATCAAAGTTTTCATAGTTGTAGATGTGGTTGGCATCGAAGCCATACTTTTCGCTCCACTGCTTGCCCTTGTCTGGACTTCCCGTTACGACTGCGGCAAGGCGTGCGTTTTTTGTTTTGCTCAAAGCCGGGGCGATTTGCTTGGTGCTCAACGAGCCGAGTCCGACGACTGCCCAGCCGAGTTTTCTCGGAGTTTCCTGCGCTTGAGCAAAGGGTGCAGCGAGCGACGCGCCGCACAATGTTTGGAGAAATGGTCTGCGTTGCATGATGCATGAAGTTAAGTTGATGACCACAAGCACGGCAATGGGAAACTCCGCCATGGCCAGCAACCGCATCCGCGCTCAGTGGTCTGTTGCCGTGAGCGTAGATGGGAAGCTACGAACGAAGATCGTAGCCCCGCTCCAGAGAGCCGCGTGAGAATTTGCACATGGCGTATTCAGTTAGGTCTCGGCTGAGGTTTCTCGTCACCTGCGTGGTTCGATGACCCACTTTCTTTGCTCCAATGAAGAATGCGTCCGGACGCGTGCGAGAGAGTCTTGTCTTATTTGCGCTCGACAAGACTTATGCACACGTATACAAAAACCTTACCCGACTGAGTTGGGATGCTATGGAACAAATCGCTTCTCACAAGAAATCGGTGTCTTGGAAAATGGCTCTCGGCGCGTTGGGCATTGTTTTTGGAGACATTGGAACCAGTCCTCTTTATGCCTTCCGCGAATGTTTTGCTGACCATGTCGATAGTGTCTCGCAAAATCTTTGTGGTGCTGCTTCGCTGATCATCTGGTCGATGATTTTGATTGTTTCGCTCAAATACGTCACCTTGATCTTGCGCTTGGACAACAAGGGCGAGGGTGGCATTTTATCGCTCTCTGCTCTGGTTCGAGGCAAGCGGGCGATGCTGGGTTTGCGCGATCGCCCTTGGTTGTTTGCTGTGGGCCTTTTGGGAGCGGCACTGATCTACGCTGATGGTATGATCACGCCCGCCATTTCCGTTCTGTCGGCTGTGGAGGGGCTCACGGTGAAGGCGCCCAATCTCTCTAACTCGGTAGTGCCCATCGCCTTGGGCATCATCGTTGCCATATTTGCGATCCAACGGCACGGCACGGGCCGAGTCGGAGTCTTGTTCGGCCCCATCATCTTGCTCTGGTTCGCTGTCATTGGTTTGCTGGGTGTGAAATGGATCCTGCAAGCTCCCTCCGTATTGTGGTCGTTGAATCCTTGGAGTGGCGTGCGGTTTCTTTTCCATGAATTTGAGCATGCCCTGCCGATTCTCGCGGCCGTCTTTCTCTCGGTGACGGGAGGTGAGGCGCTCTATGCCGACCTTGGTCACTTTTCCGCAAAAGCGATTCGTCACGCATGGTATTTTGTGGCTTTCCCTGGTCTGGCTTTGAACTACCTTGGGCAGGCAGCCCTGATGCAGGTGCATCCGGAATCAACCCACTCGTTCTACAATCTGGTCTCAGAATCATGGATTCTGCCGCTCACCATACTTGCCACGGCGGCGGCCATCATCGCAAGTCAGGCTCTGATCTCGGGCGCGTTTTCACTGACTTCCCAAGCGATCCAGCTCGGATGTCTGCCGCGGCTTCGCATGCTCTACACCTCGGAGACAGAAAAAGGTCAGGTGTATCTGCCGCCTGTGAATTGGCTGTTGATGGCGGCGTGCTTGTTCTTGATTTCGAATTATGAGAAATCCAGTAACCTTGCAGCGGCCTACGGAATTGCGATTTGCCTCACGATGACCGTCACTACCCTGTTGTTCCATCAGGCTGCACGCATTGTGTGGAATTGGTCGCCATGGAAATGCTATATGGCTACGGCAGCATTTTTATCAGTCGATTTTGCCTTCCTGCTGGCCAATGGGGCCAAGATCTTCCATGGCGGTTGGATGCCCTTGGCCGTGTCTTTTGTGATCATTTTCCTCATGACCACCTGGCGCTGGGGGCGCGAACGGTTGGGCAAACGAATGGAAAAGGCCTCGATTCCCACGACCATGCTGATCGAAGATCTCCAGCGCAAAAACGTGCATCGAGTGCCTGGCACGGCTTTTTACATGTGCGGCAAAACCGGTGGCGTTCCGCTCGCTCTGTTGCACAATCTGAAACACAATCAGGTCTTGCACGAGCGCGTGATTCTTTTGCACGTGGAAACGCTGGATTCCTCACATGCCATGCCCGACGAGCGCTATGATGTGCAGGAATGGGGTCAGGGCTTCATGCTGCTCCAACTGCGTTTCGGCTTCAGCGAAACTCCCAATGTTCCCGCAGCGCTCAAGGAATGCCTCACCGGCGAGGTGAAGTATGAATCGCAGAAATCCACATTTTTCCTCGGGCGTGAAACGTATGCCGTCAGTCGTGGGCTGAATGCTTGGGAACGATTCCGCCTAGCGATTTTTGCTTGGATGACACGCAATGCCACTCCCGCTACGGCTTATTTTTCCCTGCCGCCTTCGCGGGTCGTGGAACTAGGTGCGCAGATTTCTCTCTAACGAGAGAGTCATGCCCTGCAGCTGATTCCATGATTTTCCGATCTTTTGATTGCGGTTGAAATTTTTTTTGCTTCATTTTGTTCGAGATGAAATTGCTCCTGTCATTTGCTTCCCTCTGTCTGATGGTTCCCTTGTATGCCGCTGCTCCAACGATCAAAGTCGAGGTGACGGTCAATGACCAGATCCGCTACAGCACGAAAAGACTCGAGGGCAAGGCGGGAGTTCCGATGGCCATTACACTCAAGCACACGGGGAAAATCCCGAAAGCGAGTATGTCCCACAACATGGTCATTCTCAAGCCCGGTAGCATGGTCGCCAGCATTTCCGCAAAATGCGGTCTGGCCAAGGATACCAACTACATCGCCAGTGATGCAGAAACCAGATCGGCCATTCTTGCTTTCGCCCCCCAGTTGGGACCAGGCGATTCGCACGTGATCAAGTTCACTCCCAAGGAGCCAGGAGACTATCCATTCCTTTGCACCTTCCCCGGTCATTTCGGAGAAATGAGCGGCATCATCACGGTGAAATGAAGTTCACAGAGTAAACAACCACACCCTTCACGGGAAACGTCGATAGCGCCTGCAAGCCACGGACGGATGGCCTTGCACCGCAGGACGCCCATCAGACAAAAAGATCCGTCACGGGTTTACCCTTGTTGCCGATGTTGAAGGGTCGACCGCTAGGACTGACCACTGCTTTTTCGATCGGTATGCCGCAGGCATGTGCTACTGTGGCGTGAAGATCGCCAACCGTGACGGGATTCTCCGCCACTTGGCCGCCAGCGGCATCACTCGCACCATAGACAAAGCCGCTCTTGGCTCCACCTCCCGCAATGACCGTAGAAAACACCAGCGGGTGGTGACCGCGACCACTGCCATCAAAGGTGGGCTTGCGACCGAACTCTGTGGCTACTACGACCATCGTACTTTCTAGCAATCCACGCGTATGGAGATCGTTGATCAGCGCGGCGAAGGCGACATCGAATTCAGCACCGCGCTCCTGCATGCCACCCTCGATGTCCTTATGCATGTCCCAGCCACCACTTTCTACCTCGATGTAGCGCACACCACCCTCGACCAGTCGGCGTGCGAGCAGGCATCCTTGACCGAAGCGATTCCGGCCGTAGCGCTCACGCAGTTCGTTTGGCTCTTCATTGAGATCAAAGCACTTCAGGTCTTTGCCCTTCATCAGGCGGAGAGTGCTTTCGTAAAAATCATTGTAGGCGATGATGCTGGGATCGTTGACGGTTTCGGTGAATTTCCCATCGATGTCGCGTAGCATGGCCAAGCGTTTTTGCATGACAGTGGATTCCTCTTGGTTGACCGCGTGTTTTAGTCCTTCATCTGGATCCAGAATGGGTAGGGGACTCATCGTGGCAGGCAAAAAGCCATTGCCATTGGTTGAAGGTCGATTGATACAAACACTGCTTGGTAAGGTGTCGTGGCAGGGCCCCAGATACTTGTGCGCCCATGCTCCGAGAGTGGGGTGAACAATCGTACCACGCTTCTCGAAGCCCGTGCGCATGAGGTAACGTGCCTGTTCGTGTACGCCGACTTTGGCCGTCATACTGCGAATGATCGCAATTTTATCCGCTACCTTCGCGGTCTGTGGAAGAAAAGAGGAGAGTTGAAATCCGGCCTTAGTGCTGACCGCGGACCCTGGGCCTTTTGAAGCCCCTGTTTTAGGATCAAAGCTGTCGATCTGACTCAGTCCGCCAGACAATTGCAACATGATGACAGCCTTGGCTTTGCCAAATCCAGGCAAGGCCGCATGGATCGGCGGCCGTGCTGTCTCGGCGGCTTCCGCCATACTTCCAGACATCATGGGCAGAAGGCTCACGCCAAAAGCGGAACGAGCCATGCGTTCGACAAAAATCCGGCGTGTCACTTCACTCGATTTGGTGTGATCTGATTTCATGTTTTTTTTCTAACGGAATGAAGCATCAAGGAATGAAAAGAAATTCCCGCGAGTTTAACAAAACCCACGAAATATCGGGGAGCGTGAGTCCATCCTTCAGGGCATCGAGGGATTTTTTCATTTCGCCGGCATTCGGTGGTCTGCTGAGAAAACTGATATAGAGAGAATGAATCCGCGCGGCGTCTCCGGCGGCATTTTGAGATTGGGTGATGGCCAATGAATTCCGCGTGATCATTTCCTGAACGGGACCATTCATGAGCTGCAACAACTGTGGGACACTGCCGTCCACGGTGTTGGTATCGGATACCAGCCGATCGCTTTGCCCGAAGAGTCGCAGCAGATGATTTTCTGGCGCTGGTTGTTGAATCTCGCTCGCGCGCGCCAGCAACAAGCCATTGCGATAAGCGGGGGTGCCCCCTTCATAGAAGGCTGCGATCGCTTTGCCATTGCCACCGTTTTTTTTGCCACCCTTGGCCATGGGGCGGTTTTCCTTAAGCTCATTGATGACAGCTCGCACGGTTTCGGCGCTGATTTGATCGTTGGGAATGTCGGTTTTTTGGAGGTCATCACCCCGGCGCAGTAGGATTTGATCGGCTTCGTCACCCGTGGTGAGAGCGATGATGGAATCCCACACTTGCTCGGCACTCATGCGCCGTATTACCGGACCTGGGAAGCGATAGGCTTTCGGGTCCTCCGGTGGACTGCTGGCCAGACGTTGGTAGGCCGCGGTATGAAACAGGATGCGTTGAAACTCCCGCAGGTCGAACTTCGCCTGCTTCATGTAGGTGGTCAGCTGTGCCAGCAACGCGGGATTGCTGGCTTCCTCCGGATCATCCATGTCTGATACCGGTTCCTGCACGGCGATACCGAAAACTTTTTTCCACAAACGATTGGCGATGGCCGTGGCGAACCGGGGATTTTCTGGATGCACCATCCAGTCGGCAAATTGATTGCGCAATTGCTGCGCGCTGGAAGTGCTGATCTGATAGGCGGGATTGTCCTTTGCCGTGTCGCTCCAGCGGATCAAATCGGGAGTCGCATATTGCCCGGGAGCCGCATCCTTGTATTTGTAATCGATAGGAAACTTCAGTTTGTTCTTGTTGAGATCGACCAGATGGTAGGGATTCGATGCCAAGATCTGATTGACCGCTCCGCGGTTGAAATTCGCCATTTCTGGAGACTTTAACAAACGCCGCGTATCGCGATAGACGTCTTCGTGAAAACCATCGGTAGCGCCGAAAAAGGCAGCCATGCTGTAGAAGTCATGCTGCGTCCATTCGGCGAAGGGGTGATCGTGGCATTGCGCGCAAGAAACATTGGCCCCGAGAAATGTGGTCAGTAGATTCGAAACGCCATCAAGTGGCATTTGCGCATCGCGAAGAAGGAAGCCGGCCGCGCCATTTTGATTGAGTTTCCCATCAGCGGTAAGCATTTGTCGAACCATGTGATCCCATGGGGCATTCATGGCAATCTGATTTTTGAGCCAGTCTTCGTAGAGATACGACTTAGCACCTTTGCCGTAGTCATCCTTGACCCGCAGCATATCGGCGAGCCAGTTGTACATGTGCATGGTGTAACCCGGCGAGTTGAGCAATTGATTGATCAATCGCGCGCGCTTGTCGGGAGCTCGATTCGATAAAAAAGCTTCCGCTTCATTTTGAGTGGGAATGCGTCCTATCGTATCAAGATAAATGCGTCGCAAAAATAGTGCGTCGGGTGAGGCGGAATTAGGATGGAGTTGGTGAGCCTGCAATGCCTCGTTGATGGTCTGATCCAGTCGTGCAGCGGCAACGTCGATCACCTTTTGATCCATGGGCGGACGAGGTTGAGTCTTTTGGCATGCTTCGGCAAATCGTTGATCGGCCTCGCTGAGGCGCGAAAGAGGGAACCGAACGATCAACTGGTTCTTTTTTTCTACCGCTACGATTCCATTTTGCAGAGCTTTGAATTTGGCTTCGAGTTTTTCTCCGCTGGAAGCTGTCCACAGATGCCAAGATGCGGGATCGACCGCCAAGGAATCCGCAGGCTGGGCGACCTCAGTCGCACCACCATTCTTGCCCCGGCCCTTGCCTTTGTTTTTGCCTTTGCCCACAGGCGCGGCAAGAACAGTCATGCTCAGTAAGCCAAGAGCAACGCCGATCTGAGTAAGAATAGGTTTCATATGAGAATGATCATAGATGTAACACAGAACGACCGAAGAAGTCGCGAAAAAATCTCAAGACGCGCATTTGTAGAATCCATGGCATGTTCCGCTGACAAAAAAAGACCGGAGATTTCTCTCCGGCCTTTTTTGAAATACTAAGTAGGTAGCCGTTATTTCTCCTCGCTGGGACTCCATTCCTCGACGGAGGAGGAGGCAAGGTTGAAGGCGTGTTCGAGTCCGACCATCTCGCTGGATGGACGTAGGCTTTCGAAGCTGGCGCTCTCTTTCTTGAGTTGATCCTCGCTGTAGCTGAGGGCCTTGATCGAGAGACCAATGCGGCGCTCGACTTTGTCCACCTTGATAACACGGGCTTCGACGTCGTCGCCCACTTTGATGACATCCTTGACTTTTTCCACGTGGTCCTCGCTGAGTTGCGAGATGTGAATGAGACCATCGATGTCGCCTTCCAGACTGACGAAAGCGCCGAAGCTGGCGATCTTGGCGACCTTGCCCTTGACGATGTCGCCCACTTTGAAGCGCTTGTCGATAAGGCTCCAGGGATCTTCCTCAAGCTGCTTGACGCCGAGGGAAACGCGCTGGTTGGCTTTGTCGATGGAAAGCACGATGGCTTCGATCTCGTCGCCTTTTTTGAGCACTTCGGACGGATGGTTGATCTTGCGGGTCCAGGACATATCGGACACGTGGATCATGCCATCGATGCCTTCTTCCAGTTCCACAAACGCACCGTAAGCGGTGAGGTTGCGCACAGGCCCCTTGACGGTAGCACCGATTGGGAAGCGGCTTTCGATTTCGTCCCATGGGTTCGCATCGAGCTGACGCACGCCGAGGGAGATCTTCTGCTCGTCGATGCTTATGCCCAGAACCACGGCTTCGATTTCCTGACCGAGGGAAAGTACATCGCTTGGGCGAGTGATGCGCTTGACCCAGCTGAGCTCGGACACGTGGATGAGGCCTTCCACGCCTTTTTCGATCTCGCAGAATGCGCCGTAGGGCAGAAGTTTGGTGATCTTGCCCTTGACGCGGGTGCTGATGGGGAAACGAGCTTCGATGTCGGCCCATGGATTTTCGGTCATTTGCTTCAGACCGAGGGAGACGCGCTCCTTGTCGCGATCCACTTCGAGGATCAGGACTTCAAGTGATTGACCGATGTGAAGCATCTCGCTGGGGTGGTTGATGCGACCCCAGGACATGTCGGTGATGTGCAGCAGGCCATCCATCCCTTCGAGATCGACGAATGCGCCGAAGTCGGTGATGTTCTTGACCGTGCCCACGACCTTGTCGTTGGCGGAAACGGTGCCGAGGAAACGCTGGCGTTGTTCGCTGCGCTCGGCCTCGATGACCTCGCGGCGGGAGAGAACGACGTTTTTGCGCTCGTCGTTGACCTTGACGATTTTGAACTCATACACCTTGCCGATGTATTCGTTGAGATCTTTTGGTGGGATAATGTCCACTTGCGAACCGGGCAAGAAGGCTTCCACGCCGACATTGACGGTGAGACCGCCTTTGACTGCGGCCTTGACCTTGCCGCGAACGAGGCCGCCGTCTTGGAACACTTTGACAATCTTGTCCCAGTTTTGCTTGTGGGCGGCTTTTTCCTTGGAGAGAACGACCATGCCTTCGTCGTTTTCGAGTTTTTCGAGAAGCACTTCGACTTCGTCGCCGACTTCGATATCATCGTCTTCGAATTCATTGGCAGCGATGGCGCCTTCGGACTTGTAGCCGATATCGACGATGACGACCTGGGGACGAATTTCCAGGATGGTTCCTTTGAGGATCGATCCTTCGCGGAATTCGCGGAATTTGGAATCGATCAAGTCAATCAACTCCTGATTGACGGGTTCTTCGAGAGCAGAGCTCATAATGGTTTGTGGTTAATGGTTTGGTTGTTGATTCGTTTTCCTGACTGCATTGCCCTGGAATTTATTAACCATTGCGCACCAGGGCTCCGACCGCGCAACGGGTTTTCGAAAGGAAAACGGAGGGCGAAACTAAGGGTTGTGGGCTCATTGACAAGCAAAATCGGTGGACTTTGACGTTTTTTGCTGACGAACCGACCCTCATCATGCTTCCAGATGCGGGAAAAGGCAGGTGATTCGGGGGGCGAGAGCCATACCACCATCGCTTGGGGTTGAGAAGGGCGTGATCTCATTGCGGCGGCGTGAGCGCTATCAGACGATGAGCTAGGTAGAAAGTGAACGGTTGCACTGATCATTTGACCGTATGATTTTTCGGTCATATCGCGTATGAATGGTCCATGTTCTTGCGACAATTCCGGTTGAATTCATGGCCATCGATGGTGGGCGTGTTCGTGGGAACCGCTTTTTTGCTTTTTCCTCAGGAGATCGTCGCTGCAGAAGCCATTCACTCTCCACTTTTGATCGATCCGGCTCCGAAAAAACTCCAGGATGCGATTCAGGCGGTGAAGATGCCCGGCATTGCCATTCATCCCGCGGAACGGGTGGTCGATGTGGATGCTGAGGTGTGTCTCGATCAGGGTGCGCTCGAGTTGATAGCTTGCACCAAGGACAGCAAGGAGCATGAGTCAATAGTGATGATTCACGCGCGTCCCTCTCACATTCATGCAGCTCTGCTACTTCTGGGCGCTCGCAACGGCCATCCCGCGATGCGTCGGCCGCTCGATCAGCAGATGACGCGCTGGGAGGACATTCCTGCGACAGGGGATATCATCGATGTTTCGCTTGCTTGGAAAAAAGAAGATGGCTCTCCGACCGAGAGACCATTGAGCGATTTTCTGATGCGAAGTGTGGAAGAGGAGTCGCCGGTCGATGACAAAAAAGACAGGGAGAAATTCCCCAATAGCTTTTTGTTTGCCGGATCCCATCTGGGAGACGAGGCGGAAACTCCGCGCAAGTATCTCGCCGAGCTTTCGGGAAATGTCATCTCGATCTCTACCTTCGGCGATGAATTGCTCTGCCTACCTGATATCCATGGACACGAAAATCAGGCACTGGCATGGCAAATCGATCCGACTCATCTGCCGAAAAAAAACACCAAGGTTCTCCTGCGTCTGCGCGTGAAAAAGCGCCTTAAGTAACTGCATGGTTTTGGGGATGGTTTTGACGAATGCCGAGATCGGTTTGACGGGTTGACACCTATCACGGTCGAGTTACCCTATCACTTTATGGACGATTACAACCGTCGCGAGTTTCTCAAGACCACCGTGCCCGGTCTGCTGGGCGTGATGTTGTCGTTGCCATCGTTGTGTGCGATAGCGACGCGCGCGAATGCCTATCAAGGGCGGTTGAAAGCCGATCAATCCATGCATTGGGAGGCTTTTCTGGAGGCTGTGGCGAAAGAGGCGGCGAAGCAGCATCTCGATCGCTGGAACGAGGAGGACTATCTGCGCAAAATCGCTGTCCTCACTCAATCACTCTACCTCGAAGATCCGGTGATTTCCCAAGCGATGGAAAAAGTATCCGCTCGCCTCAAAAAGGGATGGGTCGATTTTCACGATCTGGAAAAAAACCTCGATTTCGCTGTTTGTCTGCTCCAATTTGATGTGAATGAGGAAATCAAACCGCACAATCACCCCGGCATGACAGGCATGATTTTGTGCGCTTCGGGTGAGATTCGCGCACAGAATTACGATCTCTACAAAACGGTCGAGGAAAAGCATATCGCTGGCGCGCGAACTGGCAAATACCTGTTGCACCGTTCCATGGATGCCACCTTGCGCAAAGGTGATATTTCTACCCTCACCTCGCGCGCGCGCAATATCCACACGCTCAAAGCGACTCAAGTGACACAGTTGATCGACATCTTCACACCGCCCTACAACCAGGAGCGTTCGGAGAAAAGCTGTTGGTATGAACTGGACGAGGTTCCCGTAAGCGGCAGTCGGACGATTTATGAAGCGCGCTTGCGTGAGTGATTTTTGGCATTTGCGCTTGGCAATCGATCCCGTTTCACGCCAGCATCTGTCCTGTTTGCCATGTCGACCGACGCCATACTCGCCTGCACACGCATTTATCTCGACATCGATCCCACGGTGCCAGTCTCGATGACTCCGATCAAAAAAGGCGCATCGGGTCGCACCATCGTGCGCGTACTCAGCCAGGGGCGTGATCCGTTCATCGGCATTCACTGGAAGCCCGAGCGTCCGGACAGCGAGAATTTCGTGCCGGTGGGTCGCTTTCTCAAAAAGTGCAAACTGCGCGTTCCGGAGATCTACTATGAAAATCGTAATAAGCGCGTGGCCCTGGTTCAGGACCTGGGGGATGTGGATCTGTTGTCTCTGAAGGATCGCCCATTTGAAGAGCGGAAACCGTATTACCGTTCTGCCTTGGAGCAAATGGATCAATTGTTTTATGCGCGTCCGCCCAAGGAGTTGGAACTGATGCCGCTTTTCGATGAATCGCTGTATCGCTGGGAACAGGAGTATTTCATGGAGCATCTCGTGGAAGATTACTTGGGCATGGACAGCGGGCCTTTGAAAGCCAGCCAGGAATTGCGTGCTTTGGCGAAGGGCTTGGGTGCAACGGCCAAGCATCTGGTGCACCGCGATTTTCAATCGCAAAACATCCTGCTTCATGATGGAGAGGCATGGTTGATTGATTTCCAAGGCTTGCGCCGCGGACGTCAGGAATACGACTTGGCTTCGCTGATCTACGATCCTTACATGGATCATAGTGCCGACGATCGAGAAGCCATCCTAGAGCTTTGGGAGCAGATCTCCGAAGATCGCCCCGCAGAGAGCGCGCTGCGCGATTGTGCCACACAGCGACTGATGCAGGCACTGGGCGCGTATGGAAATTTGGTCGAAAACAAGGGCGATGAATGGTATCTTCCATTCATTCCTGTAGCCGCTCGTCTACTGGGAGATGTGCTCGAGGGTTCGCCGTTGCAGGACTTGTTGGCACCGTATTTGCGTCAGGCCATGCGCAGTCGCTGAACGGCCGCCGCGCCCCAACTCTCATGTCCACCCATTCGTCATCATTTGCCTCGCGTTTGTTGCCGGTATGGTGCGCTACCATCGCCTGCTGGGCCCTGATCTTGTCTGTGCCTCAGGTGATGCGTTTCGAATATGAGTTGCAACGCATGACGGCCCAGTTGTGGTATCCGCAGCATCAACGCATCCATGGCGCAGGCACGCAGGAGCATGCTTTGACGGTCTCGAAGGTCGGCACAACCACGCAACTTCACGCCCCGTTTGTAGTCGAGATGGGAAAAGATCCAGACAAAATTTTTGCTTCGGACCCGCTTTCGCCAAGTGATACAGCAGTATTGTTGGATGCATTGAAAAAATCGGGCGTTGCTTCCGTGATGATAGGCGCGCCGCTCGCATGGTCGACACCGGATCCTTTTGCTCTCGATGCGTTAGAGCTGGTGATGGCGGGGTTTTCCTCCTGTGTGACCAGCGCGCGCGTAGGTCGTGGAGCGGAGCCGGAACCGATGCCTGCGGCATTTGTTCGCGCATCGCTTCCGTTGACGAGGGTGATCGGCTCCAGTGCGAGTTTGCCCGTGGTAAATCGCGTCACGGTGACAGGCACCTTCCTCGGTAAAGAAAATACGTGGGCAGGTTTTTCCGCCATGGAATCGGAATCGCCTGCGGCGCATCGCCCTTGGTTGATCGCGCGCTGGGGAGATCGCATTGTTTTTTCGTCTGCCTTGCTCGCGGTTTTGGTTCGTGAAGAGATCCGTCCCGAGGAGCTGGTGATTGAGCCGGGACAAATGATTCAGTCGCCACGCACTGGACATGGATGGCAGATTGACCCCTATGGTCGCGGTGTCCTGAGCGAGAGCTCGGGGAGCGGTCCCGACTTGCAAGCGCCTCAGTTGATTCGCCCTGATCCGATCGATTTGGCGCTCTTGCAGAAGCATCGACCGCCTGTGCACTTGTTGCGAGCGGAGACGGATGGCTCGTCGATTTCGGAGCAGACGCAGCATTTGCGCGCGCTCCATTCGAGCCCGCGTTTGTTAGATCGTGTGACTTGGTATCGTTTGCCGGTGAAGACCGAGTGGATCATCGTCGGTCTGTTTGCGGTGCAGGCGGTGGTTGTGGCAGGTTTGCCAAGGCCCGCCCGCTGGTATGCCCTGGGCGGCCTCCTATTGTTTTGGCTACTATCACCGCGATGGAGCGATACGTGGGTGCCGCTGAGTCCCGGTATCTTGGCTTTCATTTGGACCTTCCGCATGAGGCTTGCTCCTGCTATTCCTTCTGCCGAGTCAGAACATGGTTCCACTTCTCTCGTAACAGAGAAAGAGCCTCATGCCGAAGTTCCGCTCAAAACGACGAAAAAAACGATTCGTTCGAAAAAGAAAAGGTAGCAGTGGTCAACGGATGGTTTCTTCCTTGGACGGAGCCTTGCCCAGATACCAGGCCCAAAAATGCTTCAATTGATCGATCATGCTCTCTGTGATCAGATAGAAAGAAGGAATGAGGAACAAGGTGATGACCGTAGAGAAAAGAATGCCGAAGGCCAGCGATACCGCCATGGGAATGAGGAATTGGCCTTGAACCGATCGATCCAACATGGTGGGAACGAGACCGACGAAGGTGGTGAGCGATGTGAGGAGAATGGGGCGGAATCGTTTTGTGCCTGAGCCGACTACCGCCTCGAATCGGTCCATGCCGGCCGAGCGGTGTTGGTTGATATAGTCAATCATCACGATCGCGTTGTTCACCACAATTCCTGCCACAGCTAGGATGCCGAATGCGGAAAGGAAGGAGGGCACGACATCCATGATCAGGTGACCCAGCAACGCGCCAATGACTCCGAATGGAATGGCCAGCAGAACGTATAACGGCTGCATCAGTGACTTGAAAGGAATCACCAGCAGGACGTACAGTGCCACGAGGATCGCAATGCCACCGAAAATGATGCGTTGGTTCGTCTGTTCGTGTTCCGCGAGATATCCTACAAAACGCCATGACAAATCGGGGTGGTCCATGAAGATCTCGTTCAAGCGCTTCTCAAGGTCGCGTCCGATTTCGATGATATCCACACTGCTGTTTTCCGCCTGGGCCCAGAGCGTGATCGCCTGGGCTCCATTGGTGCGTGAAATTTCCGAACGCGCTTTGGTAAAGGTGATGTTCGCCACGCTGGTCAAGGGTGCTTCGCCACCGCGCGGCAAGCGGATTTTCATGCTCTCGAGCGTATGCAGCGATTGCCGTTTTTCCAATGGCAGTCGCACCATTACTCGGATGTCATCGATGTCTCGTTGCACCCGCTGGGCTTGTTCACCAAAAAATGATGAGCGCACCTGACGTCCCAGTTCTCTCTGCGTCAAGCCCATCGCCTCGCCCTCGGGGCGAATGGAAACGACGAGTTCATCCCGATTGCGACCTAAATTGCCGCCGGCGGATTCGATGCCTTTGTAGGATTTCAACAATGCCTCGATCTTATCTGCCAGTTGATCCCGCGCTTCTGAGGCAGGTCCCCGCAGCTCGAGTTGCAAGGATTCTGCTCCTCCGTTTCCGCGATACCCACGGCCGCTGTCGACCATTACATAGAACGATTGCGCTTCAGGAACTTCACCGCAGAGTTCTCGCCAGCGTTTGGAAATCTCCTTTGCACTCGGTCCGGGAACGGAGCGCTCGGTAGCATCGACAATCGTCATGATGACAAATCCCGAACGCGCATCCACCCCTGGTCTTCCCGGCCATCCACCGGACGAAGTCAGAATGTCGCGGATGATGGATTTTCCAGTTCCGGGATCGATCAATTCATCGCGAAGTTTCTGAGCGGCAAGTTCTGCGCGCCTAACCACCACCTCGGTATCTTTGACTCTGGCGTCACGGGGCATGGTGATGCTCGCGAAGAGTCGGTTTTTTTCGATGTTGGGGACGGAGACGAATCCGAGGCGACCGCTCTTGATCAAGGCTACGGAAGCCAAGGCGCAGGCTACAAACAGGCAGCAGGTCGAATAACGGTGACGCGTGGTGAAGATGATGAGAGGGCGGAAGCGATTTTCAATGAAACGCTCTAGGCCGCTGGCAATGGCATTCTGCATGCGCGCCACCGGACCAGGGTTCGGTGGAAGTGGTTTGATGTATTTCAAGTGTGCGGGTAACGAGAGCTTTGCTTCGAGCAAGGAGAAGAGCAAGATACCGATGATCACGGGCGGAACCTGTTTGGTATACGTGCCATAAAATCCCTCGAAAAACATGAGTGGTAAAAATGCAACGATCGTAGTCAGGGTGCCGAAAGTGACAGGCATGGCAATTTCCTGTGTGCCAATGATCGATGCTTCTTCCGGATCCATGCCCTCGTTCATCTTGGTATAGACGTTTTCCGACGTCACGATCGCGTCATCGACCACCAGGCCGACCGCAATGATGAATCCGAATAGGGACATCACATTGACGGTGAGTCCGAAAAACGGCATGACCCACAAGGTGCCGGCAAAGGCGACAGGGATGCCCATCAAAACCCAGAAGGCGATGCTGGGCCGGAGGAATAGACCGAGCACGATCATCACCAGAATGCAGCCCTGCAACAATGTGCTGATCAGCGAATTCATGCGGCTTTTCAGTTCGATAGTGGAATCATCCCAAACGTGCAGACTGATGCCCGAAGGGAACCTCTGAGGTGCTCGGGCAATGTAGTCTTTCACTTGCTGGCCGATTTCTAGCGCACTTTCGTTGTTCAGACGCAAGCATTCTACCAAGAGCGCGGGTTTGCCATTGAAGCGTAGAATTTTGCGGTTCTCCTCGAAACCGTCTTTCACTTTGGCAACGTCCCCCAGCTTTACGGCGGCGCCACGATTGTTGAGTAAGACGATGTTGGCGAATTGGTCTTCCGTGTAGGCTTGCCCGCTGGTCCGAATCATCAGGCTGCCCTCGTCAGTCTGGATCTGACCTGCCGGCAAATCCAGTGACGAACGGCGCACGGCTTCCGCTAGGTCATTGTAGGTCAGACCATAGTCACGCAAGCGATCGGGATCTGCTTCGATGGAAATCTCCAAGGGTGAGTTTCCTTGCAATTCCGCTTGGGAAATGCCGGGGAGTTCGGTGAGGTCATCGCGCACGCGCCGAGCAGCCTTCAGCAAATCGGCTTCGCTCATGTTAGCTGTGATGGCCACCTTAATGACATCAAACCACCGAGCACTGTTAGGCACTTCGAGTCTGGGAGGTTCGGTCTCCGCAGGGAAGTTGGTAATTCCTGCGATCAATGGCCGCATTTGCTCCATGAGTTTTTCAGGCTCGGTGAGTTGGTCGGCTTTGACTTCAATGCGGGCGTAACCAGCCCGCGCTTCCGATTCGATAGAGGCGATGCCCGGCAGGTTTTCTATCGCACGCTCGATGGGGATGATCACCGCGCGCTCCACATCCGCTGGCGTTCCTCCGCGGTAGTTCACGGTGATTTGCACTTCATCGAAGCGAAATGCGGGGTTTACTTCTAGGGTGGTACGCTTCCAGACCGAGTGCGCGCCAAGCAATAAAATGATGGCGATCATCAAATTGGCGGCGAAATGATTGCGGGCAAACCAGTCGATCATGGAGGTTGGATACGTCGATATGTGTGGGATTTGTCGGGAAACCGATCGGTTTGCTGAGCGATACTGGATTTGGGCGGTCGGCGCAATCAACCATACATTGACAAATTGTGCCACTATTATCCCATGTTACGAGTCTGTGATCTTGTGGATTGCCCTTGCAGAAAGCGGGCTTTCGATTCTAGTTTGTCGTCATGACGACTTCTCTCGTTTGCCGACCCACGCGCTGGTTTTACCAACGAGCGGTGGGAATGTTGGCGATGTTCGCTTTTTTGTCCGGTTGGTTTTTCAAAGATGCGGCTCTTGGCTATCGGGAGGGAAATGAGGCGTTTGCGATGAATCGCACGTTTCTCAAGGCGTTTCACATCTATCAAAAACGTCAGCAGGAAGGTCTGCTCATGGATGCCGAGTGGAAGCAATACGCCGCCGAGCAAACCGTGGACTTCGGGAGTGACCCACAACTGATTCCATCGGATGTGACGCAGCCATTGCCCTGGCCCGAGGAATTGCAAGACACCACATTGCTCGCCAAGGGGCACTCGGCCGCATGGGAGGCCTACACGGCGCGTCGTCAGTGGGATCGAAAGCCGCCGGAAAAATGGCATGACGCCGGTTCGATTCGCGAGCAATGGTATGTCGCCTATGGTCTGAGCGCCCTCGCTTGTTATGCACTCTTCATCCTCATCCGCACCAGTCGTAGGCAAATGGGCATCGAGGGCGATGTGATCCTGGCTCAGGATGGTCGTCGGATTCGCATTGCTGATCTGACGCGACTCGATTTGCGCAAGTGGGCTAACAAGGGATTGGCCCTCGCCTACTTTGCACCTGCTACGGGCAAGGAGGCCCAGCTACGCATCGATGGACTGACCTACGGTGGATTTCTCAAAGAGCAGGGGGAGCCTGCCGAGCAATTCATGAAAATGCTGCGAGAGCAATTCACGGGCGAGTTGATCGAATACGCCGCCGAAGAGCCAGCAGCGCAGAACGCCTGAGTTTCAGTTCGCAAACTACTCTTGGCCGATGCCTCCAGTAGCCACGCGCAAGGTGCCTTCTGTGACACCGAGTTTTTCAGTAACTTCGAGTTCTTGATGAAGGGCTGTAGGGCTGCATCGACCCGATAACAAATCGCGGTAAAGGTTCAGAGTTTGCAGAGACTCAGCGTGGCTTTCGGCCAGGAGTTCGATGCGAAAATTTCTCAAACCGGCACCTAGCAGGGCGGGCAGAAAACGCGCGCCAGTCTGGGCGCGCCCGTTGAAGAGGGTGTTGCGGCAGCCAACATCGGCGCTGAGGCGGTGGAGTTGACCGACACGATCTCGCAGGTGCACCACATGTTTTTCACAGGGGCGTCCGCAGTTTTTGTAGTCAGTTCCAGTCGATAGGAAAGTGCAAAAGACACAGTGCTCCATATGAAACATCGGCATATGCTGATGCAGCGTAAGCTCCATCCATGCCGGTGGCGTGCTGGCTAGCAGATCGAGCACCTGACTGATATTGAGATCATACGATAGGGTCATGCGCTCTAGCGAGCTGTGTTCGCTGAGCAACTGAGCGGTAAGCGGATTGGCTACATTGAGAGAAAAGTCGCCCACCTGGCGTAAATTACTATGTTTGTAGTATCTCAGTGCGGCGAGGTTGCGGATCAGGACACCTTGCGTGCCGCTGCGTTCGATGAGCTTGAGGTAGCCTTCCTCGCCTGGTTTGATGATGCGTGGGGTGGTGACGAAGACTTGTGGACAAAGCGCGACGGCGTCTTTGTAACGGCGGGGATCCTCGAAGTCACAGTAAACGGCATCGACTCCCGCTTCGATCGCGGCTTCGAGTTGTTCCATGCTACGGCAGAGGCAGGCGAGTTGAGGGTTTTCACTGGCGGGCTCGCGGCTATCCTGTGGGAGCAGTGATGCGTAATCGGGAACCGCGGTGATTTGCGGCGCGGGCTCGGCGCGTTGTTCATCGAGCCACTGCACCAGTTGTCGGCGCAGACGGTTCAGCTCGGATACGGCGATGTGGCAATGCCCCGTAAGCTGGTTGTCGAGGCTCGCGAGTTCGTAGTCGGTATCACCGAGTCGCGAAAGCTGCGCTTCCAGCGTTTCGGTGGTGAGTGGGTGTTTTTCGGCTGTGCCTAAAGGCATCGACGAAGTGACATGATGACCTTCGCAGAAAATGTTCAGCACTTCGCCGGGTGTGCCTGTGACGGTCAGGTGCAGTGGCGTTTTTTTCGGCTGCAACTTCGCCTGTTGCCAGGCTTTCCGAAGCTCGCTTTCGAGCTTCGGATCAGAGGTTTTCCAGACCTGATGACCAATGCGGATGCGGTTCCAATCGAGCGGAGAAAAGGTCTTATGAAAATAAATCCGCGTGCCCTCGATTTTCCAAATGCGTCCGCCTTGTTCGTGATTGCGGTCCTCGCCGGCATCGAAGACTATACCATCGCCCGCTTGCAAGGGAATGGGATGTGTTTGCGCTAGTTCGATCCAACCGCTACCAGTGGCAGTGATTTCTCCCAGCAAGGCACCACGTTTTTTACCGAATTTGCCATGGGTAAGGTAGGGGTGATTGGTGCCCGCCAGCCAGCCAGTGGAGAGGCCGCGCGAAAAGGTCATTTCTAACGAATAACGGTCTGGGTCGCTGATCGATGCCGCTTTTTGCTCCATCGCGGCATCGAGTGCCTTGCGATACACTCGAGTCACGGCGGCAACGTATTCGGGCGATTTTAAGCGACCTTCAATCTTGAAGGATTTCACGCCGGCGTGTACGAGCTCTGGAACCAGATCCACGGCTGCGAGGTCTTGCGGCGACAGAAGATAACGCACCTCACCCATCGATTGCGACACGCCATCGATGATCAAATCATAGGGCATACGGCAGGCCTGCGCGCATTCGCCGCGGTTCGCCGAGCGCTGACCCAAGCTTTCGCTCGTCAGGCATTGACCGGAGTAAGCGACGCAAAGTGCTCCGTGCACAAATACTTCCAATGGCGCATGGGCTTCGATTGTGGATCGTGAAAAACGATGCAACTCCTTGAGCGATAGTTCGCGTGCCAGCACGGCTCGTTCGAGCGGAAGCAGCGATTCCACAAATGCCAGCCCCTCGGGCGAGGTGATCGTCATTTGTGTCGAGGCGTGGAGGGCGAGCTTCGGTGCGATGGTGTGCGCCAGTTTCGCGAGACCTAGATCTTGGACGATGATGGCGTCGACCTTACAGGCCTGCAGCCAAAGCAGTTGTCGTGCGGCATCCTCGATTTCTGCCGGGAAAATAAGCGTGTTCATTGTCACGAAGCCCTTAACGCCGTGACGGTGGAGAAACTTCATCAGCTCTGGCAGATCATGCTCGGTAAAGTTGTCCGCGCGAAGCCGAGCGTTGAAGCGCGAAAGACCAAAAAAAATCGCGTCTGCGCCATTCGCCACTGCCGCGCGCGCGCAATCCCAGTTGCCCGCGGGTGCCAAGAGTTCAGGAGTGGTGTGGTCGATGACGCTCATATTGCGACCGATACGATGACACAAGACAAGCCCCTTTTCTAGCGTTGATTTGTTGATATTTGCAGCGAACTTCCCACGTATCTCTCTGGTCAGCACGAGCTCTATGCCCTTCCTCTTTTCTTCAACTTCCCCTCTGCGCAGTAGCCTGTCATGGGTAGTGGCTTGCTGCCTCATTGGTTGCGATTCCCGTTCTTCATCCAAGGCTTCCGCGCCTTCAGTGATAGAAGATGTGCGGGGAAATGGCACGCTAACGAAAACAAGTCTAGCGATTGGAAAAATTGATTACAACCGACATGTGAGGCCCATTCTCTCGGATCGATGCTTCGGTTGTCACGGTCCTGATGGGAACAAAGGCCGCGAGGCGGGCTTGCGATTGGACACTTTTGAGGGTGCTACGTTGACGTTGGAAAGCGGTAAGCGAGCGATCGTGCCTGGTGACGTGAAAGCCAGTGAAATGGTGGCGCGCATGCGCACTCATGATGCAGAGGATATCATGCCGCCGCATAAACTGAACCGTCCTCTGAGCGAGCAGGAGCGCGGCATTCTGGAGCAATGGATCGTCGAGGGTGCCGAATACCAACCGCACTGGGCTTTTGTGACTCCGAAAAAACACTCGTCACCCGTCGTGAAAAACGAAGCATGGTGCCTGGATTCTTTGGATCGTTTCACCCTTGCCAAAATGGAAGAGCAGGGCCTTTCTCCCAGTGATCCCGCTGATCGATCCACGCTTTTGCGGCGCGCTTCTCTGACTCTTACCGGCTTGCCACCATCACCTGAGGAAATGCGCGTCTTTCTCGCCGATACTTCTCCGGACGCGTATGAAAAACGCATCGATGCCTTACTGGCATCCCCTCGCTATGGCGAGCGCCTTGCTCAAGATTGGCTCGATGTCGCGCGCTTTGCCGACACCTACGGCTATCAGAGTGATAAGGCCTGTTTCACCTGGCCGTGGCGCGATTGGGTGATCAAGGCGTTCAACGAAAATCTGCCCTACGATCAATTCGCCACTTGGCAGATTGCCGGGGACCTGTTGCCGAATCCAACGCAGGAGCAGCGCCTCGCAACGATGTTTAACCGTCTGCATCGTCAGACCGAGGAGGGTGGATCCATCGCTGAGGAGTTCCGCATGGAAAATGTGTCTGACCGCGTGCACACCTATGGCACCGCGTTTTTGGGACTGACGATGGAGTGCTCGAAATGCCACGATCACAAATACGATCCCATCCCTCAAAAGGACTACTACAGTATGGCATCGATGTTCGGACAGATCGATGAGACAGGTTTGTATCCCTATTCCATCAGCACTTCTGCGCCGCCTCCTTCCATGCGCCTGATGCAACCGCACCATCCGGCCGAGGTAGCCAAACGCCAGTCCACACTGGATGTCGCGCGTAGAACTTATCAGGATCTGCTGGGCAAGCGTGATGCCGCCTACGAGGCTTGGTTGGCAGTCACACCGAGTATCGCGATTTCTCCGCGCATCGCCCACTATCCCCTCGATGCGGTAGAGAGCAAACAAACAGCCAACACTGTGGCCGGTGGCAGTCCTGCTAGCCTGGGTGGTGCCGGGTTCCAAGTGGTGTCTGGCACCGTCGCGCAAGCATTGGAATTTGACGGCGACACGCCCCTCGATCTGAATGGTGTGAAGGGATTCACTCGTCATGACGAACTCAGCATTTCCCTGCATCTCTTCTGCCCCGAGCCCAAGGACCGCGCGGTCATTTTGCACAGCGGTCCGCGCATGTATTCGCAGTCGGCTGATGCCGCTGGGTTTGAAATTTTGTTAGAAAAAGGAAAGTTGCGCTGGAGCGCCATCCACATCTGGCCCGGTTGTGCGGCATCGATCGAGACCACGGAGCCTTTTCCTATAGGCAAATGGGTGCAGGTGACGGTGACATACGATGGTAGTTCGCGGGCGGATGGCATGAAATTGTATTACGATGGTCAGCTCGCGAAGACTGTCGTGTTGCGTGATCATCTCGATAAAAACATCGTTGCCGAGACCTTTCGCCTTGCCTCGCGTCCTCGTGACGACCGCGGCTTTGCCCAAGGCAAAATCGATGATCTCGCGGTATTCCGCCATGCGCTCACAGCCGTGGAAGTTGCAGAACTGGCGGGCACTCCAGCGGATGCCGTTTTCCAACAAGCGAAGAAAGGAAATGCTGAAGCCAAGGCACGGGTAAAGGAATACTACATAGCCCATGTGGATTCCGATCTCGCCGCTGCGCGCCAGGCAGTGACAAACGCAACCAAACAACTCCACGATCAATACTTAGAGCACATACCGCTCATCATGTGCATGGAGGAAACCAAGCATCCGATCCAGTATCATGTTCTCACTCGTGGTGACTACGCTTCACCGGATCTCGCCAAACCTGTCTCATCGGCTCCGCCGTCCGCCGTCATGGCCTTCGATCCCTCGTTGCCAAAAAATCGTCTTGGTTTGGCAAAGTGGACCACGGATCCGAACAATCCTCTGGTCTCGCGCGTGACGGTGAATCGCTTGTGGATGATGTGCTTCGGCAATGGCATCGTGCCCACACAGGAAAATTTTGGGCTACAGGGAGATGCGCCAACACATCAGGAATTGTTGGACACGCTTTCGCGCGAATTCATCGAGTCCGGCTGGGATGTCAAAAAAATGCTCAAGCGCATCGTCATGAGTCAAACCTTCCGGCAATCATCGGCTTCGACCAAAGAAAAGCAGGAACGCGACCCGAAGAACCAGCTGCTCACGCGCGGACCGAGTTATCGTCTTTCCGGCGAAGCCATTCGTGATCAGGCCCTATTTGCCGCAGGTTTGCTGGTGGAAAAAATCGGAGGACCCAGTGTGAAGCCATGGCAGCCGGCGGGCCTGTGGTCGGAAGCGGGTGCTTCGGGTGGTGACTATGTGCCGGACAAAGGTGAAGGACTCTATCGGCGAAGCATTTACAGCTTTATCAAACGCACGGCGCCGCCACCCAACATGCTCACGCTCGATGCCGGCAGCCGGGAGATTTGTCAACCCCGTCGCCTCAGCACCAACACGCCCTTGCAGCCTTTGATTTTCCTCAACGACCTAAGTTTCTTCGAATGTGCCCGCAAGCTCGCGGACCGCTGCATCGCAGAAAAACCAGCGGAGCCAACTCTCCAAGCCGGACATGCTTTTGCGATCCTCACCTGCCGCGAGCCGCGCCCTGCCGAAGTTCAGGCGCTTAAGGAACTCTATGACGCGCAGCTCCTCATCTATCAAAAAGACCCTGCCGGCGCTAAGTCTGTCTGCGGGGTCGAGGATGCCCATCGCGCGGCATTGACAATCGTTTGCTCCACGCTGCTTACTTCCGACGCGGTGATCACGAATCGTTAGATCCGCCTACTTCATAACATCGCGCGGTGCAAATGAATCGCAGCGGCAATGATGGGCTGGGCCCATTCGGGGGCGTTGGAGAGATCGGAGGGTGCGGTGATTTTCCTTTTGATCACCTCTAACAGAAGTCGTGGTTGGGGAGCCTGGCCAAGGGCGGGATCAGCCTCGGCGGAATTATCGTAGAGGCGTAGGTAGTGGAGGGATGGGAGCAGGCGGATCAGATTCTCGCGGCTGCTGTCCCAACGCTCGCGGATTTTTGCTTCGGGGATGTCGTGACCGCCTCGCATGACGCGCGCGCGCACTCGTTGCAGATGGAGCTCGGGACTCTCCAATCCGCAAAACCAGATATGCAGACGATTTCCGCCACGCGCCGCCGACTGCAATAGACGGGTGATGCTGCGACCTCCCAATGTGGTCTCGAAGCGGTAGTCGCGCTTCTGGCCGATGGCTTCTTCTAACAATTCTTTGCCGATTTGCCAGGCGTGACCGTTGGCCTGTGCGACGGAGATATCGGGATGAAGTGCACGCATTTTCAGCGCTACGGTGTCGGGGTTGAAATAGCCTCCATTCATGACTTCGGTGAATGTACCTGCGATGCTGCTTTTACCAGCACCATTGACACCAGCCAGCACCGTGGTGATAGGGTGTTGACTCATGGCTTTTGCTTGGCTTTTCGTTTCGCTCCTCTTGCTGCGGCAGCCCCCAACTCTTCCGGTGTAGCCTCAAACAATCGCTTCGCCGCTGCTTTCTGCTCGGGCTTTTGCATTTCATCCAGCAAGGTGCGGTATTCCGTTCGCAATTCCGCTAGCACGTGGCTTTCTTGGGCTACCAGTTCGTTGTATTGCTCTGTGGAAATCATCACGACGCGTGCTCTGTCATGGCGCGTAATGGCGACGGGCTTGCCAGCGCTGACTTGATCGAGAACATCGGCGGTTGATTGCTTCAGTTGCGTGGCCGTGACCGTGGGCAGTTCTTGTACACGGGGGCAGGGATGGTCGTGGGTAGTGTAGATTTTGTTCATTTAATACAAAATAGCTATTTTGGTTATTGTGTCAAAACAAGATGAAAAAATCCCGAGACAGGGAACGCGGTCCCACTCTCTCAGGATGCTCAATCAAGAAAGCCGCGTGCTTTGAGGTTGTTCAGGCGGCGGGCGGTATCCACGATGCCGTCGATGATGACCTGTGTGTAGGAGCGACCGTCGCAGGTATCGACACCATGTCCGGGAACTGCATCGCGCAGGGCTTGCATGGCGGGGTCATCGTGGCGGAATGCCTCCACAAAAACGGTTTCGAGTTTCCCCGTGCGAGCAGTGGCACAGAGACTGGCGCCGATCCAGCCGTCATCGGTGCTCAGACAGCCGCGGGTAGTTTTCGCCGAGGCATGGAAAATTCCCATGTGACCGGCAGCAGCCAGCTCTGCGATGAGGCGCTCATTTTCTGCGATCGAGAGGCCCGAGTCGCCCATGTGAGAAAAATCGATGAGGAGCTTGAAGTAGTCGCGGCCAAGTTCTTTGTTGATCGCCTTGATGAAAGCCCAAGCACGCTCGATGTTGGTGAAAGTCTTGAATTCGACGGGACGAAGGAATTCGATGTGCCATGCGGTGATAGAAGAATCGAGCAGGCCCGATTCTTTTACTGCACGCACATGGAGTTTCACATTTTACGCAATGGCGGTTTTGAGATCTATATCGACCGGACCGTTCATCCACTCCTCAATCGAAGTAGAGGTCACCGATACCGCGCCGTGTTCGATGGGGGCTTTGAGAGAAGGCACGAGCTGGGCGACGACAGTGTCTTCTTCGGCAGGGTTCATCGGGTTCGCACCACCGACCATCATGATGAGGTGAACTTCGAGATTCAGGGCCTTGAGGTCGGCCATCATTTCGGCTATGTCGTCTGCGCTGGTGCCGGGGAAAAGAGAAATCTGCACGCAAGTCGGACGCACGGGAGCGAGTGCGCAGATGCGATCCATCTCCGCGACGATCGCAATGTGGCCATTTTTTTCACGAGGGAACGAGCCATTCGAGTCTGGCGCGAGCGCATCAATAAACCCGAGGTGGGTGGGAACGAGACCGAGAGCAATTTGGGGTTTGAGTAAGAAGTTTTGCGATATGGCCAAAAGTTTGGGGAAGATAGCCGATCAGTTATGCGCTTAGAGGGGAATTGATGAGACGGGTTGCGACAAATTGCCACATTCTCAATAATGATTTTCTGTCTATACTGAATCAGTTCTGCCGCCGTATTCCGAACTGAAAGCATTGGCAAACACCAGCTCATTTCAACGTCTAACAAAAATTGTTCAGCAAAGAATCTCGCACTAGTTCCTATGAAACAACATACTCCCATCAAAAAAATTGCTACTGCCACAGCCCTATTATTACTGTCACCTACATTATTGTGGAGCCAAACTACTCCTGAAAATCAGACCACAAAAAATGAACAGGAGAAGCCAGTACAAGCACCAACCACTCAAAACACTCTCCCCGCCGTAGTCGTCACAGCAGAGAAGGACTCTCAGTCAACCATCCAGCGAACAACTTCTACTTTGGATGTGCTCACCAATCAATCAATGCAAGACCGCGATATTCGGCGCATCCCCGACTTATTTTCAGCCATCAGCAATGTTGATGTCAATGATATCACAGAAATCGCCAGTGTGCCTACTTTTACCGTGCGCGGCACAGCAGAAGACATCAACATTGATGCCTTTGGCGGTACTCCTTCCGTAGCTTATTATGTAGATGATATTCCTGCGCTCAGCGTTTACGGGCGCAGTTTACCAATTTTCAATTTGGATACGGCTTCTTTTTACAAAGGACCTCATGGCACGCAATTCGGTGCTCCTGGATCAGCGGGTGTGCTGCGCCTCGATTCCATATTACCTGGCAATGAGTGGCATGGAGATACAGGTTACACTTTTGGTTCCTATGAACGTCATCAGCTCGATGGCTCCATCAGCGGCCCTATCATCAAAGACAAACTCGCCATCGGATTCAGCGGTCTTTACGAAACACGTGAAGGCTACGTCCATAATGACGTACTCAATGACTCCTATGGCGACATTGAAGAACTCTCTGGAAAAATGCAGATGGTCTGGACACCCTCTCATGACTTAGAAGTCTTGTTCACACTTGGACTCGCAACTCAGGACAATGGCGGCCCTAATTTCACCTCAAACAATGGAGGCGATCTTTTCACTGTTCTCCAAGGAATTGAAGGGTATCAACGCTACGACAGCGATGTCGAAGCTCTGCGAATTACTTGGAAGCGCGAAGGGTATCGCATTGTCTCGGCGACCTCACGTCAACATAATGACGGCAGTATTCTTTACGATTTTGGAACTTTTTTCGGATCGAATCCCTATACCCTTGAAACTGTATATGGCACCTATCGTGTGCGAGAGAATTCCTATACGCAGGAAATTCGCGTTGAATCCGATGATGAAGATTCCCCCCTACAATGGACGGGAGGTGTCTTCTTCGGAACACGAGATAACAATACCACAGGTCAATTCACTTACAGCAATCTTTCAGGCTTCATTAACGGTGCTAGCACCTTCCCGAACGATGCCGAACAAGACACCTATGCTCTCTTTGGCCAGGCGGCCTATACATTATGGGATCAACTCGAAATTATGGGTGGTGTTCGTTTGGAAACAGTTGAAAGCCGCCGCGAAAGCGAATTGATTGATCCACTTTTCTTTTTCGGCGGAGACTCTAGCAATGCGGGCAAGAAAACAACATCCGCTATTAGCCCCATGGCTGGACTTTCTTGGAAATGGAACGATTCCCAGCGCACCTACTTTCGGTTCTCTACTGGCTTCCAACCCGGTGACATCGCCTCTGCGTCACACCTGAATATTGGCGCAGAGTCAGAATACGAAAAACAGACATCTTACCACTTTGAACTCGGTCATAAAGCCACTTATTTCGCCAATCGTCTGACAATTAATCCCGTACTTTATTACACCCACTACAAAGACTACCAAGCATACGTTGACATGGGTATCCCAGGCAACCCCATCAGCGCCGTATTCAATGCTGAATCCGCACATGCAATGGGCGCTGAAATACAGATCGTCGCAGAGCCCATCCAAGGTCTGCGCTTCGCTTCCAATCTCGGCATTCAAGAAGCCGAGTATGACGACTTCAGTTATGGTGGAGGCTCCTATGATGGATACGACATTCCCAATATCCCGGCCTTCAGTGCCAGAAATAGCATCACGTATCGACACATTCTCGAAAATTCCCACACCCTAATGGGCATGGTCGAATGCAATGTCACGGGCGAGTATCAATTTGACCAGAAAAACACCGGCAAACAAGATAGCTATACACTTTGTAACGCACGCATCGGATACGAATGGGATCAGTCCGCAGTCTATTTGATCGCAGCAAACCTACTCGATGAGGAATACCTTCCCAGTGGCTACGCAGCATTTCCCCCAGGCACTTTTCGCGGCGCGCCGGGCGCGCCGCGCACATTCGGAGTTGAGTTTCGCACCAAGTTCTGAAAAAACTCTCTTTTCTCTTGATCATGAACCAGCTCATGCACCGCAAGGACTTCATCAAATCTGCCTTAGCAGCCTTCTCGGTTCCACCACTATTTGGTGGAACTGCCCACGCCCAAGCGACTCCCACGCAGACTTCTGAGGAAAAATCCACGCCTACGCATGACATGAGTCAATTCCCAGAGAACTGGACTCGGCCCGATCAGATCATTATGATTTTATATCCTGGCTTTACCGCTCTCGACCTCATAGGACCGCAATATTTTTTTGGTTCTCTCATGGGGGCAACAGTGCATCTGGCCGCCAAAACTCTTGATCCTGTGCGCAGTGACACTGGAGTCTCTCTCCTGCCGACTATAAAGTTTCAAGATTGCCCTAAAACGTGCGATGTTATTTTTGTTCCCGGTGCCTGTCAGGGAATGCTCGATGCCATCGAAGACAATGAAACGATGGACTTCATACGTAGTCGTGGAGAGACCGCACGCTTTGTCACCTCCGTCTGTACAGGCTCTATCATCTTAGGTGCGGCTGGACTGCTTGATGGTTACAAAGCCACCTCACATTGGGTAACTCGTCCTCTTCTGCACCACTTCGGGGCTAAAGAAATTAATGAACGCGTCGTGATCGATCGAAACCGTATCACCGCTGCCGGGGTGTCCGCAGGGCTCGACTTAGGGCTCCATCTGACTCTTCAATTGCGGGACGAATTTTACGCCCACACCATGCAGTTGCTCGCCGAATACGCACCAGCACCACCATTCCAGTACGGCACTCCTGATCGCTTCAAGCCAGAGGAATTAAAAATGATTCAGGGCATGTTCTCTGGATTCGTTAAAAAAACGGAAGCTCTCGGACGTAAGCATACCAGGAAATAATTATTCCTCTACGACCTCTCTCTATTATTTCCAACAAAGAAAATGGAAATAATTCGGCAAAAATGTTGAAATGTCAGTATTGAATTTTCAGTATTGTCAGGCGTCGTAAAGAAGTCCTATGAAATGAATATACAATTCTAGGAAAATATTTGCCAATGTTTGACCGTTGATTTACCGTAATAAATTCTCTTTCGTGCGCAATCTTTCTTCTGCTCGCCTTTCGCCATGAAACATTCTCCTCCTACCTACGACCAGCTGATGACGCAAACGCGGCGGCATTTCCTCGGCAGCACGGGCCTTGGATTGGGCGCGATGGCGATGGCGCAGATGTTTGGCACCTGTCAGGCCGCGGCATCGACCACGGGTTGTCTAGGCGCGCCGCATCATTTCGCTAAGGTGAAGCGTGTCATTTATCTGTTCCAAGCTGGTGGGCCATCGCATTTGGAAACATTCGATGACAAACCGCTGCTGCGTGAGGGTCACGGCAAGGCTTTACCCAAGTCAGTGATCGGCAATCAGCGACTTTCAACGATGAGCGGCAACCAGAGTCTATTGCCCATGGCGGGCTCTTTTGCCAAGTTTACCAAAAGTGGCACGTGTGGCACCTCGATCAGTGACATTTTGCCCCACACACAAAAGATCGCGGACGAGATTTGTGTGATTCGCAGTATGCACACGGAGGCAATCAATCACGATCCCGCGATCACGTTTTTTTGCTCGGGTAGCCAGATCCCTGGTCGTCCGTCGATGGGTGCTTGGGCCTCCTACGGTCTCGGCAGTCTCAATCACAATCTTCCCGCGTTCATCGTATTGGTTTCGAAAAATGCTCGCCGCGATCAACCTCTCTACACTCGTCTGTGGAGTTCCGGATTTCTTCCCAGCGAGCATCAAGGCGTGCAGTTCCGTTCGGGCAAGGAGCCTGTGCTTTACCTAACTAATCCCGAGGGCGTTTCCCCTCATGTGAGGCGGAGCATGCTCGACGCCTTGGGCAAGCTCAATCTCGACCAAGCGGCCCATGAACTCGATCCGGAGATCGATGCCCGCATCGCCCAGGCTGAAATGGCATTTCGCATGCAAACCAGTGTGCCCGATGCTACCGATCTTTCGGGAGAGAGCGAGGAAACGTTTGCGCTGTATGGACCCGATGCCAAAACACCCGGCACCTACGCGGCGAACTGCTTGTTGGCACGTCGTCTGATCGAACGCGATGTGCGCTTTGTGCAACTTTTCCACCAAGGATGGGATCAGCACGGCGATGTGGTAGGCGGCATCTCCCAACAGTGCAAGCAAACGGATCAGGCCTCCGCAGCATTGATCATGGATTTGAAACGTCGTGGACTTCTCGATGACACACTCGTTGTGTGGGGTGGTGAATTTGGCCGGACGGCTTATTGCCAAGGTAAAATGTCGGGTCAGACATACGGGCGGGATCATCATCCTCGCTGTTTCAGCATTTGGCTCGCGGGAGCTGGCATCAAGAGTGGTATCACCCACGGCCTCACGGATGAATATGGCTACAATATCCTCGATGGCGCGGTTCATGTTCACGACCTGCACGCCACGATGCTGCACCTGATGGGCGTGGATCACGAAAAACTCGTTCATAAGTTTCAAGGTCGCTACTTCCGCCTGACCGATATCGCCGGCCACATTGTGAAGCCCATCCTTGCCTGAGGAATCAAGGAGCGTCCAAGTTGTGACTTTGCAGAATTACGGCATGCGTTATGATATTTGCACATGAATGAGACACTGCGCGTCGCCAGCTTGCAATGGCAGCATCGAGATTTTTCCACAGTGGACGAATTTTGGGAGGAGTTGTCGTGGCAGACGAAAATTTCCAAGCAGGACTACGCGGCGGAATTGCTTGTGTTGCCGGAATACATCGGCGCGGGATTGCCCGGTGCCTGGCCTACGGCGACGGAGTGGCACGAACGGCTAACGGTTCTGGCGCGAGAAAACAAGTTGTGGATCGTGGGTGGCTCGTTTCCTTTTGCCTCCCATGAAGGACTGTTGAACCGATGTCTGATTGTGGGGCCTGATGGTCAGTCGGTGGTGCAGGACAAACTCCACATTACTCCATGGGAAGCAGCGGAGTGGAGGATGATCGGCGGTTCGGCCTGGCCGGTCATTGACATGGGCATCTGCAAGATCGGCGTGGCGATTTGTTACGACGTGGAGTTTCCCGAACAAATCCGTGCTCTCGCCGAAGCAGGTGCCGAGGTGCTTTGTGTGCCCTATTGCACCGATGATGCCAACGGTCATTACCGCGTAATAAATTGCGCGCGCGCCCGTGCCGTCGAAAATACCATGTTCGTCGTGACAGCTGGCGGTGTTGGATCGATCCGACAGCGCGAAGGCTTCGCGCATCACGTGGCGGAGTCGCTCATTGCCACACCCTGCGACATCGGGTTCCCGCCCGCGGGCATTCTCGCACAAGCTCCTCTCGGACTAGCGCATTTGCTCATCGCCGACCTCGATCTCTCGCTGCTCCGTGAAAAACGTCGCACGGGCACGGTGCTGCCGCTGCGCGATCTCAGGCGCGATCTTTTTCCAGATCCCGAGATTGAGTGAGTTCCCCAACACGATTCCGACAGCATGGTTGGCAGGTGACCTCGTCGAGGTTCAAAACGGATCCCAGTCAGAAATTGTGCAAGAGGATGTGGCGATATCGGAAATTGTAAAGATTCAGTAAATCAGTTCGCCATCGCCTCGTGATTGCGCTTGAATGAGAACAACCAAGGATGATTTCCGCTTCCAACAACCGAAAAATTTTGATGATCGATGACGATCGAAAGCTTTGCTCCTTGGTGAAGGATTATCTGGATCACATGGGCTTTCATGTGGATTTGCGGCATAGCGGAACCGATGGTTTGCAGCAGGCTCTGACTGGGAGCTACGATGCGCTGATTCTTGATGTGATGATGCCCGGTATGGATGGCATCGAGGTGTTACGCGAATTGCGTAAGCAATCAGATGTTCCCGTTTTGATGCTTACGGCCCTCGGCGAGGAATCGGATCGTATTGCGGGGCTGGAAATGGGCGCGGATGATTATTTGCCGAAAACATTTTCGTCGCGTGAGCTTCTGGCTCGCTTGCGTGCCGTCACACGGCGTGGGCAACGTTTCGAGCAACAAGCAAGTACTATAGATATCGTAGAAGGCGAGCTTCGCCTGAATGTGGCAAAACATACCGTGACTTTGGCTGGAGATTCGATCGAGCTAACGGCTCTGGAGTTTGCATTGCTTTTATCCCTCTTGAAGGCGAAGGGGCGGGTGAAGTCTCGCGAGGCTCTGATCGAGGAGGTTTCGGACCGACGTTTCGATATTTTTGACCGATCGATTGATGTCCATATTTCCAGTTTGCGCAAGAAATTGGGTGATGATCCGAAGGATCCTCGTTACATCCGAACCATTCGCGGAGTGGGATACACGTTGGGCGTGGCTGATCGCGCTACCGAAGCATGAAACGCAAGGGCTCCATATCACTGTTGTGGAAAATGCTGATCTGGTTGGTCTTGCATTTGGCGTTGCTGACGCTGGTCGTGGCATCGATCGGAATGTGGCAGTTGTATTCCGGCTTGGACGTTTTGTTGCGCGGATCAGCGGGCGACCGTCTACGCGTTGCAGGCGAGCAGATGAGCAGCCAACTCAGGCAACGCCCAGAGGATGAGTGGCAAGAACTGATGACGGCTTTTTCTGAGGAGCACGGTGTGAGATGTGATGTTTGGATGCCTCACGGCGAGTGGGCCACGCATACCATTCCAGATGTTCCTGCGGATGTGATGGATCGCTTGAAATCGCTCAGAAGAACGACCGACCCCGGACCTGGTCCGCGCAATCCCATGCGTCTCGGCCCCGCTGGGCGTGTTGGTCCTGCGGGTCGCGGTGGTCAGCCAGCGCAGAGCATTCCTCCGGGTCGAGGCATGCCGCCTGAGTTGGATGGCACCACGGATGAAAATGAACCTCAAGTTCGCGAGCCGGCACGCCCTGTGCCCCGCGCGGGGCAATCCCGTGGTCAGGATCACCAGTCGCGTCTTGCTGCGGATGGCATCGGTTTCCAACCTGTTCGACCGATCTTTTTTATAGCGGAAAAGCAGGGGGAGGCCTACTGGGTGGCAATGCACATACCCCTGATGCGCAGAGCGGGGCCGGAACACGTGATATGGTTGATTCGAGCGGATTCCATCAGTGGCAATGGATTGTTTTTTGATGCGGCACCTTGGGTTGTCGGGGCTCTGGGATTGCTGGTGTTCAGCTTTTTGTTTTGGACTCCGTTCGCCCTTTATATCACTCGCTATGTGGTGAAGTTGAAAAATGCTACAGACGGTATCGCGGAGGGTCGTTTCGATGTGCAAATTGACACATCGCGACGCGATGAGCTAGGCAGCTTAGGAGAGGCGATTCAATCGATGGCAAAGCGCTTGGATCACCTCGTCAAAGGACAAAAACGATTTCTCGGAGACGTAGCGCATGAGTTATGTTCACCGCTAGCTCGGCTGCGCACGGGGCTGGGAATTCTTGAGTCGCGATTGCCCGAGTCGGAGCAGGCGAGATGGGCGATGATTGAGGATGAGGCAGGCGAGATGGCCGAACTGATCGATGAGATCCTAGCGTTTTCCCGTGCGACTGCGGGCCTCAAGCATCTGCACAGATCGCCTATCAATCTGCGTGCACTGGTTGATGAATCCATCGCACGGGATGCGCCTCATGCCCATGTGGAATGCGCTGTGGATGCATCGATTCGGACGCTCGCCGATGCCAAGTTGCTCAAACGCGCCATGGGCAATTTGCTTCGCAATGCAATCCGCTATGCGGGCGAGGATGCGCGCATACGAGTATCGGCTTCCACCAAAGGAGAACAGGTAGTCTTATCGGTATCCGATAATGGTCCGGGCGTGCCGGAATCGGAAATCGTAAATTTGTTCGAGCCATTCTACCGACCGGATTCGGCGCGCGCGCGTGAAACCGGTGGCGCTGGCTTGGGTTTAACCATCGTGAAAAGCTGCATCGAAGCCTGCGGCGGATCGGTTTACGTGCGCAATCAAGAACCCTCGGGGTTCTGCGTGGAAATGCTTTTGCCACGGACCGTAGACGGATTACTACAATCATAGTAGTTTTGCGAATGGACTGACCGGAAAGATTGCTCGCGAAGTGCGTAATCGTAAAAAACTGCAGGCAATCGCACGCATTTGTATCGTTTTTATTCTGATTTGCAGCCCATCAAGATTTTTTTCTTCGCGCTGAATCCTTTGATTTTCAATGGATTCAGCCTTTCTGACAAAAAAATCTCAAAAAACATGGAGAAAATCGTTGACGTTTTTTGAGAAAAAGGTAGAGTTTGCCCCGCCGCGGTGAAGTGCCCGGCACGTGAGAGACTCTCTGGTTGATCGCGACTTTATTGGAAGAGGCAGTGATGTCTGGGTCTGATAGTCCGATCGACTTTTTTGTCCCCGCGTATTCCGATCTTTGACAGTGTGGCTTGGTTGATGAAGGTGTGTTTTCCGTGAGGAAAACAAAATCTTGATCAAGAAAACCAAGCAGAGAGAAAAAGGCTAAATTGTATGCTGCGAGCCGGAGATGTCCGGTTTGCAGGTCTGAACAGCTCGCAACGATGTGGACTTAGGTTTGCATGAGATTGAATGAGTTGGCATCAGTCAACATCACTTTAGTTGGAATATG
>CAMCIC010000013.1 GCA_945874895.1 Akkermansia muciniphila
GTCACCACCACCGTGTTCCAGGTGCTCAGGTCGTCCGATCCCTCAATGGTGTATTTCACCAGATCTTTCGTCGCTTCCTGCTTGCTGCCGTTCGACGCGAAGGTCGCTGCAGCTCGGGTCGCCACCGTGTAGGTCAAGACGCTGTTGCCACCGATCATGTGCACCTTGCCGTAGACGCGTGCGCGCGAGCTACCGTTGGTCGGATTCGAGTTCGTAGCAAACTCCAGCAAGTTGTTCACGCCATCGCCATCGGGATCCGCCGATTTCGCCGCATTCGCTTCTGTCAGACCATTCTGTGTGGCCCAGGCAAGGAACGGATCACCGTTGACGACTTTGATCTGACCATTGGTAGCAAAGGTCGAGGTGTCCCACTCCAGTCCTTGATCCAGCGTAGGTAGGCTGAAGGTGGGTGTGCCGGTGGTCGATGCCGCATCTGCCAGATCGAACGTGTCGTTGACCACAGGGGTGTAACCGGACAAGCTCACCGTGATCGTGCCGTTGGCAGTCAGCGCCCCCGTGACATTCACTTTGTCATTCGTTCCGTTACCCGTGATGGTCACCGCGTAGTTCGAACCAGACTCAAGAGTCAAGGTGCTACCGAAGCTCAGCGTTCCCACGTTGTTCACGCCAGGCGAGAGCACCGCGCTAGTGGCCACCGTAGCAGCACCCGTGACGGTTCCCGTTCCACCGAGCACACCCGTGGTTGCTGCACTGGCGCCACCGGCGACCGAACCCGTGATCAGCAGTGTCCCCGCGTTGATCGTGGTATTACCCGTGAAGGTGTTGGCCCCAGAAAGGGTTTGGGTGCCCGTTCCGATCTTGGTCAGACCACCGGTTCCTGAAATGACTCCGGCGTAGGCGGCTGGGCTGGTGTTCTCACCGCCTACCGTCAAGGTGGCAGCGCCCAAAGCCACATTGCCTCCCGTCGCACCACCACCGGTAAGAGAACCGATCTGGGTGTCGAAGCCGGTAATGTCTAGGATCGCGGTAGCGTTATCTGCCATGACCACAGCGGAGTTGTTACCAAACGCACCGCTGGTGTTTGCTACCGAGGCTACACCCGCGGCGAGCGTTCCACTGGCAACCGTTGTCGTCCCTGTATGGGTGTTCGCCCCAGCAAGGGTCTGTGTGCCCGTTCCGATCTTCGTCAGACCACCTGTTCCTGAAATGGCTCCGGCGAAAGCGGCTGGGCTGGTATTGTCACCGCCTACCGTCAAGGTGGCAGCGCCAAGCGTCACATTGCCTCCCGTCGCACCACCACCCGTAAGAGAACCGATCTGGGTGTCAAATCCAGTGATGTCGAGCACCGCGGAATCGTTATCCGCCATGACCACAGCGGAGTTCTTACCAAACGCACCGCTGGTGTTCGCTACCGAAGCTACACCCGCCGCCAGCTTGCCAGTGGTGACCGTTGTAGGACCAGTATAGGTGTTCGCGCCCGATAGCGTCCAGGTGCCTGATGCTCCGTTTTTCGAGAGCGGCATTGCGACCGTATTGCCATCAGAAATCACGCCCGTAACCACACCATCTCCGCTGCCGCGCAGCTGGAGCAGACGACCTGTTACTGTGGGAGCAATATTGCCGTTGAGTGTCAGCAACCCACTGGTCGACTCGATGGTGGTGCCTCCATTTCCAGCAACCAAGCTGATGTTGCCATTGATCACGTTATTGCCAGAATCGTTGTAAATGACTGCGCGGTTCAAAGACAACCCATTCTGAGCCCCATTGCCGCTGACGGATAGACTGATCCCGGAAGCCAGACTGATGTTGTTCTGCAGGTGAATCTCACCGCCACCAGTAGACTGCAACGTCTTCGATCCGACGCCGAGCGCGCCGGAATTCGTAACGGTCAGAATCGAATGAGGCTGAGTGTTCAATGCGGGCAAATTGATGCTGCCGGTAAACAGGTTGTTGCCACTGAGAGTGACGTTCGCTGAGGTGGTGGAGTTACCAATGGTAAGACCGCCTGTGGGCGTCGCGCCGGTTCCAATCACACCCGTGATGACAATCCTTCCCGAAGTCGCGGGATCCGTTCCCAATCCAAGCAAGGTGAGACCGTTGGCACCATTGCTGATGTTACCGTCCACCGTAAGTGTGCCGGCATCAGCGCGCACAATCGCGGCACCTGACAAAGCAATGCTGCGATTTACACCCAGAGCGTAATCATTGGCCGTAGAACGCAGCGCCGCTGCGCCCAACGCAATGGTGTTGGTGGCTGAACCATCGCCGAGGTGATTCGCCGCACTGATCTGAATGGTGCCAGCGCTGATCGTCGTGCTACCACTGTAGACATTGGTGCCGGAGAGCGTGAGCACGCCGGTGCCGCTCTTCACCAATGTGCCCGATGTACTGGTCAAGTCACTGGCCCAGGTCACGTTCTGCCCGTTCGTGTCCACGCGATAGGCTTGGTTCGCAGCGCTGCTAAAGCGTCCGGAATAGTCAAACTGATTGCTTGCCGAATACTGCAAGGTGCCACCACCTAGGAGGATGGTGCCTGCAGCGTTCGCCAACTGATTCCCCATAGGACCGCTGGTGCCGGCTGTTTCAACCGCAGCGAGGTTGACGATCCCTGCGTTGATTTCAGTGACGCCCGTATAGGTATTGGCTGTGTCGAGGGTGGTCGTGCCTGATCCCGACTGAACCAATGCTCCCGTGCCGCTGACGGCACCAAAGGCCGTGCTCTGGGTAACAGCATTGGATCGGTTGATGACCAATCTGCCGTCATTGGTGATGGTGCTGCTACCCGAAAGCGCACCCGTTGTGCTCGCATTACCCAGTTGCAGCGTGCCCGCGTTGATCGTGGTCGCTCCGGTATAGGTATTGTTGGCGCTTAGAATCAGAGTTCCTTCACCAGTCTTGTTCAAGGCATTGCCCGTGCCGGAGAGAATCCCCGAGAGCGTGATTGTGCGCGCCGTTGTGTTGTCAACCGAGTCGAGGGTGTCGATTGTCACACCTGGGGAGGCGGACGTCAAGGTCATGGCAAGGCTGCTCGACCAATCGGCACTCGCACCGAGGGTGCCGGCACCAAGGTTCACAGCCCGTGTGGACGCACCGGCACCTGTGGTGGCAATACCGCCTGCGCCGAGATTCACTCGACCTCCATTAAGATTGAAGGTTCTTGTGCCGGTGGTGGTATCACCTAACAACATGCTGGCCGCATTCAAAGTTCCAGAGCTTTGCGTGTAGAAAGGATTGCCTCCTGCCGTGTTACTGGCCACGGTCACAGCTCCTGCAATATTGATAATACCAGAACCTGTGTAATTGATACCGGTCGTCGCATTGCTCAACGTGAGGGCGGAAGCATTGATGCTACCAGAACCTGCGAAAGTGTCCGTCGTTCGGTTGGTGCTAACCAACCAGATGCCGGCAACATTCAACGTTCCGTCCACTGTGTAACTGGTCCCCCAATTATTGGTAATTGAGGCCACGCTAACAGCTCCCCCGGTTTGAACCGTAAAAACATTGCCAACAGCTGCAGCCAAGCTCAACCCCCCTGTGGTTGTCAGGGATCCGCCATTGGCGACATTCAGAGTAGCGGGGGAGCCAGTAGCTCCTACCGTAATATTCCCAGCCGATGAATTTGTCGCTCCCGCAATCGTCAAAGTTCCGGCGTTCACCGTAGTGTTGCCGGTATAGGTGTTGGCTCCCGCGAGCGTCAGGGTATTCGTTCCGCTCTTGGTCACGCTGCCAGTTCCGGTGATCGGACCGGAATAGGTCCTAGCGTTCGTCGTGAGAGCATAGGCCAAAATTCCATTGTTCACAATATCGCTAGAACTTGCAATGGATCCTTCGTTGATCGTCAAGGTGCCAGCGCTGATTGTTGTTGTGCCCGTGTAGGTATTGACACCCGATAGTGTCAAATTGCCCGTGCCTAACTTGGTCAGCGTGCCGAGGGTGCTGTCATCCTGCCATGCTTGACCGATTGTGATATCAAATCCGTTCGTGTCAAATTTCGCGCCATTGGCGGTGAGTTTTGCCGTCGAGAAGCTACCAGCGGGCATGTATGTCGTGCTGGTTGCCGTAGGTCTGAGGTAACCGGTGGTAGAATCAATCGTCAATGTCGCTGTTGATCCCGCACCACGGGCGGACGGGAAAGCGGGCAGGGTCACCAGTGCCGAACCACCGATGTTGATGGTTGCCGTATTCGATGCTCCAGCGGCCAGAACCGTGAACTGATTGGCGCGGAAAGTGCCAGCCGTCAGGCTCAATGTCGCATTCACACCCGCGGAGCCTGATGCTGCTCCACCAAGGCTCAAAATGCCAACATTCGCTGTGCCGCCCGTCTGATTGAAGGCGTTCGTGGTATTGTTGGCCGTGGCACTTGAACGTCCGATTTCTAGCAACGCATCACCGCCACCACCGCTGGCCGCGGTCATGTTCAGCGTGCCCGTGCCACTGAGGTTGAAGATGCCTCCTCCGCTATTGACACCGGGAGTCGGGTTGGAATTGACGCCCAGCATGATGCCCCGTGTGGAGCTAGCGAATGTCGTGATCGAGCCACCACTGAGGTTGTAGATGCCTTGGTTCCCTACGAAATTTTGACCGATCAACAGAGCGTTGCCGCTCGTGAAACTGATGGATCCGCCGGACTGATTGACTGTGCCAGTCGCTCCCGTCGTAGGCGCGTTCGCAATATTCATCGCATTGGCCCCGAGAGCGTAGGTGCCATTGGTGATGTTCAACACAGCACTCAGGCCTGCCACGTTACTCACGTTGAAGGCTCCGCTGCTTCCTGTGCGTGCGCCGGAGAGCGTAAGTGTGCCATTGGCGACAGTGGTCGTGCCCGTATACGTATTAGCCGCGGTAAGAACGACCGTGCCAGGACCACTGACATCGAGCGTGCGGCTCGTGCCGCTGATGACACCACTGACGGTGAGTTGGGTATCTGTTGCCGGCGTCAAAGTAGCATTGCTCAGCAATGCGATGTTTTCGGCAATGGTATGCGATCCCGATGTCACGGACACAACGGCATTGCTGGCTCCGTTGTTGAGCGTCAGGAAATTGCCACCACTGGTGCCAACGGTATACGCATTGCTATTATGGAATCGCATAAAGCCCACAATCTGCGGGGTATCCACACTGACGGTCGCAGGTGCGGTAATGGCGGAGCCGAACAGTGCGGCGTCTCCTGCGCTGGCGGGCAGATAGCCCGTCCAGTTCGCTCCCGTGCTCCAGTTGCCACCGCCTTCAAGTGCCCACTGTCCTTCGTCCACGGTGGCGGTAACCGTAATGCTGTTCGCATTGATGGTAGGCGTTAAGGTGACGCGACCAATGGTTTGACCCGTGAGAGTATAGCCACCGGCATTGGTGATGGGATTCACCGAAGTCAATACGGTGTAGGTATTGCCTTCCGACAAGCCACCCAGCGAATTGAAGGTCAATGCGCTGTTCGCGGTGATCGTGAAGTCCTGCACCGCAATGGTGTCACTGACTTGAGTAGAACCGACATCAAAGTTCAGTGAACCACCACTGAGCGTCAGCGGTTTGCCGGTCAAATCAAGAGTCGATGCGGAACCGGTGGTGAAACCGAGTGTGGCTCCGCTGGCGACGGAAACAGCGCTGGTCGTTGGAGTGCCTGCAGCATTTCCATTGAGCAACAGCGTGCCGCCCGTGACCGATGTAGGACCCGCATAGGTATTTGTGCCGGTGAGAGTCAGCGTTCCCGTTCCCGATTTGGTCAAACCACCTGCCGCATTTGGCGTGACAAGCGCGCCTGCCGTTACGGTAGCTCCGCTGCCACCACCGCCCAGCAGGGTAACCGTTGGCACGGTGCCCGAGGCATAGGTGCCAGGATTGGTGATCACGATTTCGGTCACCGCTCCGCCACTGATCACCGCGTAACCTGCTGCTGGTGTGCCACCCGTGGTGACTCCCGTTGTGCTGAACTGCACCGCAGGCGCTCCGATGTAGCCGCTTCCCCCCTCAATGGTCAAATCCGCTTGCGTGACCCCCACGGCCGCGTTCAGCGTGGAACCCACGAGGTTGTTGGCAAACGTGCTGTTGAATCCGTTGGTATCCACCGTAAGGCCACCTTCGAAGTCATTCGCTGTGCCAGTGTTATCGATGGCTCCAAACACCGTCGAGGTCATTGTGATCGTTCCCGTGCTGGCAGGCGCATAGCCTGAGGCGAGTGCCGCACTGGTGCGAATGGTGCCGCCTGCAAAGTTGTAGTAGCCATTGTTGCCAGTGCCTGATCCAATGTTTATCGTGCCTTGGGTGCCTGTGGTGAGGATGCCATCCGCTACGTTCACAGTTCCCGTGGTATTGCTGGCGGTTCCATTGCCAAAACGAATTGGCATAGTGCCGGTATCCACCGAACCTCCAGTCAAATTCAAGATTCCATTGGCACCGTTAGAATTCATCACGATGCCAAGTGGCTGAGTCGCTCCCACACGGGTCACACTGCCTCCCGCGCCGACGGTCATTTGACCAACGCCACCAAAACCGATGATCATCCACTCGCCGTTGTTGTTGTTCAGCGTGCTACCAATGTATGCGACACCGACCGCATTGGTCGACCCTGTGCCCTGATTCACATCGAAGCGGTTCAAATCCCGGAACGTTCCTCCGGTAAGGTTAAAGTATCCATAGCCGTTCTGGGCAATGAACTGGGTATTGCTGGTGCCGGGGCTGATGGTCACGGTGCCGCCCGTTTGATTGTAGACCGCATTCGCTCCCGTAGCATTTGCTCCCGCAATGGCAAAGATCGTCATGTTGTTGCTCACATTAACGACCGTATTGCCCGCGGTCGCGCCATGCGACAGTGTGCTGGATGTGGTATTTCCTGTAATGGTGCCGGTCACATTCAATGTGCCCGCACTCAGCGTGGTATTGCCGGTGTAAACATTTGTGCCACCCAGAGTGAGCGTGCCTGCACCATCCGACTTACTCACGCCACCGGTTCCGAGAACGAGCGCACCGGGTATGTTGGTGTTCGCCGCACCACCCACAACAAGAGTAAAGTTGCCTGCGGATACAGCATTCGGATGGCTCAGAGTCAGAGTCCCGCTATCCGAGTTGATGCGCGACTGGGCTGCCATCGTGATCGCACCAGCATAGGTATTGTCGCCCGCGATGTTGCGCAGCGCACCACCGTTGCTGATCCCACCGCCGTTGATGGTCAGAGCTTCCGCGCCTACCGAGAAAGAACCGCCCGTACCGTCGAGTTCCAAGGCGCCAGCGCCAGACTGCGTCGTGCCCGCAGCGGTGGAGCCAAGAGCCGTTCCATGGGTAATTCTGAGCGTTCCCGCGCTGATGGTGGTCAGACCACCGTAGGTGTTCGCTCCGCTCAGGATCAAGGAACCAGTCCCTGCTTTTGTCAAAGCGCGGTTGTTGCCACCATCACTGATCACACCACCCACAGTGAGCGCGTTCGCAGTAGTCGCGCTCGTGACAACCGTGCTGTTGACCAGATTCACCGCTCCAGTACCCAGATTCAACGAGCCCGTGCCCGTAAAGGTGAAGTCACCGTTCCAGTTTTGCGCGTTGTTGTTGGTAAGAGTGTTATTCGCTGCCGTATTGATCGTGGTGCCCGCACCGATGGTCAACGTGCCCGTTCCCAGCGCCGTAGGGCTGTTCAGATTCAGTGTGCCCGCGCTCAGGGTCAGCGCTCCAGAACCGCTGTTATTGCCGGAAAGTGTCAAAGCCCCTGCACTAGTCTTGTTGACACTAGCGCCGAATGTGGTGTCGCCACTGACCACCAGTGAACCTGTAGCATCCACATCCCAGGTTTGTGCAGCTCCGACACTCAAAGGTGCGGAGATGGTCGCATTGCCACCACCACTGAGGACACGGATGCCTCCCGAGGTGCTCACAGGTGATACGGTCAAAGAACCGCCTGTTCCTGGAGCCAAAGTCACTGCCGTAATGCCCGTAGGCACATTGGAAAATTGCAGACTGTCAATGGTGAATCCCGCGTCCAAAGTTGTCGCGATCGCATTATCCACCACAGGAGCTCCCGTGGCACTGAAAATCACCGTATCCGCTGCCACTGGCTTGCTCAAGGCATCGACCAGTCCAGCAGCGTCTGTAGTCCAGTTCGCGGAACCACTGCCCAGCGTGTTCCATGACAGATCCTGCCCACCGCGCCAGTAGCTCGGCACATAGGCGGACACCGTGACGCTCACCACGGTGTCCGATGCGTTGATGGTATAGTTGTAACCGTTTGGTGCGACGCCAAGCGCATAGGTCGCCCCTGCGAGACCGCTATCGGCGGTGATCAGGGTGTAGGTTCCCGCGGCAGGAGTGCCGCTCAAGTTCAGGGTAACCACGCCAGAGGTGACGGCCGTGCCGCCCGTGCCTACCGCAATGCTATCATTGCTGGCGCCATTCAACTCAAAGCCCAATTGTGAGCCACCTGCCAGGGTCAAAGCTCCCGTGGTCGTTCCCAAGACCAAAGCCTCCGTGGCAGAGTTTTGCAAATCCACACGACCCGCTGTACCCACATTCAGAGTGGCGATACCCGCGCTGCCAAATCCCGCACGCAAGGTCCCCTCGTTCACCACCACCCCAGCAGCACCTGCATTCAAGGTGGTCGCGCCACTGATGGCGACTGTGCCCGGACCGGTCTTGATCAGGTTACCACCCGTGCTCGTAACGGCCAAATTCAGAGTGCCCGCGGCACTGGCGACATCGACTGTGCCTGCGGATGCACCAATGACCAGGGGTCGATTCAGATTGGTCGATGCGGAGGACGTGTAGCTGATCCCGCCCCCGTTCAGGTTCACGACGGTCGAGTTGCCCAAGGGGCCCGAAGTCGCTGGAGATGAGGGGAATGCCACCGTTCCACCGTTGACGTTCAGCTCACCGGCGAAGTTGCTCGTGCCGCTGAGAGTCTGAGTTCCGGTTCCGATCTTAGTCACCGATAGCGTGCCGGTGGTGTTGTTGATCGCTCCACTGTGTGAAGCCGTGGCATTGTTGTCTCCCAGTGTCAAAGTCACCGTGCCCGAGGTGCTGGCCACGTTACCGCTACCGCTGAGACCGTTGATGGTTTCGCTGACGCCAACCAAACTCAGGAGTCCGATGCCACTTCCATTGCTATTGACAATCACGTTACCCGCGCCGGCCCCGTTGGGAATCTGATCCGGTTGAGACAATTGCAAAGTCGCCGATTTCCCGGAGGCAGCGTTCAGGTTGATGACCGTATCGCCCTGGTAGTTGTTGGTGTTGACCGTTGCATTGTTGAGAGTGACCGAGAACTGGGTAGCAGCGGCGCTCAACGATGTGATGTCCAAGACCAGACCGCTCGCTCCTGTGACCTGGTTGGTGAGAGTGACTGACCCACCCGTTCCCGAGTTGGATGTGAATGTCAATGGCGCGAGGTTGGCGGTAATCACGCCAGACAAGGTAACTGCAGCATCCGCGCGAAGACCCACGCGGTCCGTGCCCAAAGCGGTGTTAACGATGATGGGATTGCTCAGGGTCTGGCTTCCCGTCGTAAAGTAGATTCCAGCCTTGTCAGTCGGAGCCTCACCCATCGTAATCGCTCCCGTGCCGTAGGCACCGGTCACAATCGTGCCGGGTGACATCCTGCTACCTGTAGCACTGTTGGTCAGAACAATTCCTCCCGAGAAATTGTTGGTTGAGTTGCTCAAGGCGAAGTTGCCATTTTCATTGGTGACGCGCAGCGCAATCGCGCCTGTGGCACCGTCGGTAATGGCCGCGGCCGTGGCGCCGCCGCCAGTAAACGCAAGAGTGCTGGCACTCGTGCCGCTATTGGTGATGGAGCAAGCAGCCACCGAGCTGGTGAGGGTGCCGATCGTAGGACTAAAACCATTCAGATCCAGAATGCCTGTGCCGGACAAAGTCACGGCATTGGCACTGGTCAGTGTCGTGGCATTGCCAAAAAGCAGAGTCCCCGCGCTGACCGTGGTGGTTCCGGTATGGGTGTTCGCACCGGTCAAAGTGAGTTTTCCTTCTCCCGCTTTGGTGACCCCAAGGGTGGCAGCCGCACCATTTTGAAAAATCCCATCAAACGTAAAATCCGATGCATTTCCTACTGTGAGAGTCGCAGCCGTAGAAGCGTTGTTGTTCTGCACCGTTCCCACACCCGTTAAGCTCGCCACGGTGTTGCTGAAGCCGTTCAGACGCAGCGTTGCTCCACTATTGAGCGCTACGTTGGCATTGGCAGGAAAGCCATTCGCAGCACCACTCTGCAGGATGCCGCCACTGAGTATGGTAGCGGTGCCGTTGTAAGTGGAAGTAGCAGAATGCAGAGTCACCAATCCGGAGATGTCCCAGTTCGCGCTACCGCTCACTGCGCCCGTTACGGTGAGAGCAGAACCGTTCGCACCGGTGCCATCCACACTCCACTTCTGGTTCGATCCCAATACGACTGGGGCCGAGATGGTAACACTACCCGCATTCGCACCCACGCTGATGCCGTCATTGGAAGATGATGGAGAAATGGTGAGAACTCCTGCAGCAAAAGCAGGAGTAGTGCCACCCGCGATGGTAACGGAAGTCACCCCATTGGGATTGTTCCCAAACACCAGGTTGTTCACGGAGTAGTTGTTGTCCAGAGTCGTCGTGATCACCCCGGCCGCGTTATTGGCATTGACTGTGCTAAAGCGCACCGTGCTTCCAGCGCCAGGACTGGCCTGCGCATTCGTAGCGCCGGATGCATCGCTATACCAATTAGAATTCAAGCCCGTCAGAGCACTCCAACTATTGCTCGTATCACCGCGCCAGTAAATGTCACCGGTGACGGGAGTCACTCCCAACTGCACGGCCGTATCGGTCGCATTGAGCGAGTAGGTGTATCCTCCGGGGGCATTGACAAGTGAGTAGGTAGCTCCGCTCAAACCACTGGGAGCGGAGATCAAGGTGTAACTGGAGGAGGTGCCGAAGCTCGGCAAGGCAAGAACGTTGATATTGATGACACCGCTGGTGGTTGCGGCCGCAGGAGTCACGATCGAATCAGAAGATGCGGTGTTTTCTCCCAATTCGAAAGTCAGGTTGGTCGCGCCTGTGACAGACCCGAGTGACAGAGCAGAAACATTCGTGAGTGCATTGGCATTGCCACTCGCCAGATGGAAGCCGGCCCCACCTGCGGTGGTAGGAGTCACCGTGAGAGAGGTATTCGATGGTATGGAACCGGAAAGCACCAGAGCACCTTCCTGCACGGTGGTTCCCCCTGTGAAGGTATGGGTCGCATTCAGAGTAACGCTGCCGATCCCAGTCTTGACGATGCCCAGATTCGACCCAGCATCACCGATCGCGCCATCAAAGCGGACCGTGGTGCCCACCACCGTAGATCCCACGGCACTGGAAAGGGTGCGATTGCCACCGCTGAGTGTGACGGGCCCAGAAAACACCAAGGTTTTTTCCGATGCCACCGTGGGGAAGGTGGTATTGGCAGAAATCGTTACGGCGTTGCCCACCGTGAAAGAACTGCCGGTGCCTGCACGAAGGGATCCACCCGCCAAGACCAAGGGCGCAGTGCCCGAACCAAAGGGACCGTCGGTAGGACTGCCCGCGGTTCCTGTCGAACCTATGGCAATGGCAGTTGTGCTGCCGGCATTGAGCGTCGTGCCACCTGAGTAGGTATTTGCTGCACCAAGCACCACATCTCCGGTGCTAGAGCCAGTGATGCTGACTGCAGCGGCACCGCTGATGATTCCCGACATGGTCACACGACCAGCGGCATGGTTGAGCGTCAAGGCATTCCCGCTCATGTTCACCGTGGCGGTATTGCTCAAGGTCATAGCCCCAGCGCCTCCTCCAATCGTTGCAGCACCTGAGAGCGTCACAGGGCCAACCCAAGTCGCGGCCGTGCCTGAAGAGTTGGTGATGACGCCCGCTGGTGTCGCGGTCAATCCTGCGCCCGCAATGGTCAGGGGCTCAACGGCTGTCTGCGTCGTGCCGTTGAGGTTTAAAGCGGCACCAGAACTGATGGTAGTCCCTGCAGTGGTGTTACCCAAAGGATTGCCCGCATTTCCTAAGGTCAGCGTTCCGGCGCTTGCCGTGATCGTACCAGTAAAGGCCGTGCCGAAGTTCGAGGAGCCGGATCCCAGCGACAAGGTGCCCGCACCCGTTTTCGTCAGCGCACCAGAACCTTGCAACTGAGGAGCAGTCCATGCTGTGCCTGCTGCTCCCGTTCCGTCATCAATCGTTAAGGTCGAGCCTGAGGCCACATCAAGGATACCGCCACCTGTGCCGAAGCTGAAGACTTGCCCCGCTCCCACGTTGGTGGCGTTAGGGGTATTTACGTTATAGTTGCTACTCGCAAGACGGAACGTTCCACCGTTGGAAAGTTCCACCGATTTGTAAACGCTGGCTTGAGTTCCGAGAGGGTGCGTGGTTCCGAACGAGCCTGTAGTGTTACCTGGCATCGAAACAATCGCAGTCGCGCCATTGATCACAACATCTCCCGAGAAGGTGTTGCTGGTGGAACTGAGCGTCAATGTGCCTGCCGTAACGTTCAGCGAGTTGTTACCAGCAGTGGTCGAGCCCCCGCTGACAACGCCCGTCATCGTCATCGATCCTGCACCGGACTTGTTCAATGTGAAGGTGCCGAGGGCGGTCGTGCCGCCAAGAGTAACCAACGCATTCGCCTGAGGAGAAAAAGTCGAGGCACCAGTCTGCGTGGCGTTTCCGAAAGTAACACCGCCCGTGCCACTTGTCGCATTGGATCCACGATTCACCGTGAGTGTGTTCGCACCAATGCTCAAAGTTCCCAGTGTGTGTGTCAAACCCGCGCCAGCCGCAAGACGATCGGACGTGATCGCCGCGGATCCGCTGACCGTCGTATTGCGTGCATAGTTGAGCGCCGTATCGTTCGCCAGTTGCAATTCACCACCCGCGATGGACAAAGTAGCCGCGCCCGTGCCCAGAGCATTCGCACTGGTAGTCGCACGCAACACCCCAGAGTTGAGGGTAGTAGAGCTTGTATACAAATTCGCACCCGAAAAAACTGCAGGCACCACACCTTGTTTGGTCACACCAGTCACGTTGGCTCCGATGACCGAGCTGATGGTCGTAAGAGCAGCAGCGCCAGTGTTATCGCCTCGCACGGCAATCGTGCCAGTGGGATTGATCGCAGTCGTGCTCAATACAATCTTTGACGTCGCACCTGTGACACCGCCACCGTTGCCCGTGTTATCGACTGTGAGATTCCCGGTGCCAGAAATGCCTCCTGTGATCGTCGTATTTCCCGTTCCCGCCAAGGTGGTGCCGTAGAAGGCACGCACCGTCAGGTTGCCTGCCAAAGTAATGGCACCCGAATAGGTCAACGAGTTTGCGACCGTGTTGGGAGTCAAGGTCACTACGCCACTATCGGGTGCATTGACCGTCAAAGCTCTGGCCACCGTCGCATTGCCCATCAGAGTAGCTCCTGTGGAACCCACGCCCCCCATGCTGATTGCGCTGGCTCCCACGGATGAACCATTCGCTCCCACGTTCACCGTGCCGTTGCGAATGGTCAATCCACCAGTAAAGGTATTGCCGTTGTTGCCGGGAACAAATGTGCCACTGCCATCCTTGATCAACCCTGCCGAGCCTGCGATGATGGAGCTAATGGTGTGGGAGTTCGAACCATTCACGGTAACTGTAGGTGCCGTGCCACCAAATGTCATGGTATTGGCCGCAGTTCCCAGCGTGACGGCCGTTGTTTGACCCGCACCAAAAACGACTTTGTTCACGCTGACGGTGCCCGCACCAATGGTGGCGTTGCCATAGTTCAACGTAGCCGTTCCGATGTTAACGGTGTCAGCCGTGGTAATGGTGGTATTCGCCGTAGCCAGTGTGCCTGCGGAACTCGTGCTCCAAAACGCACTGGTGCCCCAAGTGCCAGTCGTAGAACCAAAGCCGGCCGTAACACCATCAGAGTCCCACCAATAATCCACCGCCTTCGCTTGCTGAAGACCAAATGCGCAGGCCAGCGCAGCTGCGAGAATTCCAGGGATAAGACGACGACGTGAAGTACGCACTTGTACCAAGCTGTATTTGGCTTTCATAGAATGTGGGTTTGGGATTGGGTTTGAAAATCAGCGATCATTTTTCTCTAACAGATTTCCGAAATCAATAAAAAACCTTCTTTTTTTAAAAAAATTCACCCATGAACCCGGGAATGGCGACGAATCATGGACACGGCGTGACAAAAACTCATGCCTTTCGAGATTTTAGCGCTAGTTTGGAGCACATCGCACCGTAGTATCATCATGTTTTTCACCCGCGTCATCGTGCCTTTATCCATCCTCGCTCTCGGTGCGGCAGGATGGTTTTACTTGGGCCAACCGGTCGAAAAGCCGAAGCCGCAGGCCCTGCCCGAGCAATGCATCAAAACGGAAGTATTGGAACTGAAGCCCCGAGATTATCAGGTCTGGATCGAAAGCCAAGGATCCGTGCGGGCGCACTACGTGACCACCCTCACGCCCTTGGTCAATGGCACGATCTCGGTGCTGCATCCCTGTTTTGAAGATGGCGCCTTTTTTGAGAAGGACCAAGTCTTGGCAGAACTGGATCCTGCCGATTTTCAAGCGAGCTTGGCTACCGCAGAAGCACGTCTGGCCCGCGCGGAAGCAGCTCTGCAACAAGAACAAGCCCGCGCGAAACAAGCTCGACTCAACTGGGAAGACATCGGCTATGAAGACGATCCTTCCGAGCTCGTGCTGCGCATCCCTCAACTCAAGGAAGCCCAGGCATCCGTGAAAGCGGCAGCCGCCGATGTCGACCAAGCGAAACGCAATCTAGGACGCACCAAAATTCGCGCGCCCTTTGCGGGACGCGTCAAAGTTCGCAACGTGGGCCTGGGGCAAGCCGTCGGTAGCAATGCCGCCCTCGGCGAGGTGTTTGCGTCAGACATCGCGGAAATCCGTTTGCCCATTTCCCCTGCGCAACTCCATTTTATCAAACTGCCCGCCGAAGAATCCGATCCTCCCGTCGCCGTAAACCTCACCGATGCCAGCGGCGCGGCGAATGATCAACAGTGGCAAGCGCATATTGTTCGCACGGAAGGCACGCTCGATGAAGCCAGTCGCGAATTGTTCGCCATCGCCCGAATCCAGGATCCCTTCGGCAGATCGAAAAAATCCCTCCCGCTGCGCATTGGTCAACCTCTGCGCGCTCAGATCCAAGGGATCATGTTGCAACAAGTCTTTGTGATTCCAAGAAAAGCGCTGCGTGGCGTGAATCGCGTATACATCGTAGAGCAAGAACCTCCGGTGCTAAAGCGCAAAGACATCGTGCCGAGTTGGTCCACAGCCGATGAGATCGTGGTGCGCGACGGATTTGTCAGCGGAGAAAAACTTTCCATCTCATCACTGAACTACGCGGTGGATGGAGCCAAAGTCGAGATCATCACGCCTGCTTCCGATGCCCATTCGCAGGAAAATGACCCAGCCACGGCACCGAAATCTTGATCTCCCCATCCCATCTGAGCGGAGCATTTGAAAAAATATCAGGAAAACTTAAGTTTTTTCTTGATCCCCTCGAAAAAATGGTTACTTTTCTTTTTATGAAGATTCGAAATTTGTTCTTCGGTGTCGTTTTTTTCTCCATCGCATCGTTTGCCGGAGCGGCCACCTATGTTGTCAAATCAGGCGATAATTTTTATCGTATCGCAAAAAATTACGGGATTTCTCTCAAGCAATTGGAGCAAGCCAATCCTACTGTGAGTGCGAGTTCGCTGCGCATCGGAGCAAAGCTGGTCATTCCCAGCCGGTCAGATTCCGCATCGCCTGCAGCGTCAGCATCATCTTCAACCCCTGCCATTGTCGCAGCCGAGGGTGCCTACGAAGTCCAACAGGGCGATAGCCTCAGCAAAATCGCCCGCACACAAGGCACCACGGTAGCCGCCCTGAAAGCAGCCAATCCGACATTGAATCCGAACAAAATGGCGATCGGTCAGAAAATTCAAATTCCAGGATCATCTGCTCCTCGCGAGCAAGTCGCCGCGACTCCTGCGCCCGCACCGACTCCCGTACAACAAACCACCCCAGAAGAGCGCAGCCCAGAGCCCGCTCCGCAGCCTGCTCCTGTGCAAGAAAAAACTTCTGTTGCGGAAATCCAGAATGCGACACAGCAAACCATGCCGGCACCCGAACCAGCGCCCGCACCTGCCCTCGCACAGGCGGACACCCAGACCGTGAAGAATACCGCGCCAGAAACCTCTACCCCACAAGGTTCTGCGGCCTACCGCCTGATCAAAACCACGCGTGAACTGACCTTGGCGGAAGTGGCGAAGGAGAACAATACCACTACGGAAAAAATCAATGCTCTCAACGGCTGGAGCTTCAGCCCGCAAACCCTTCTCGCCGTGGACTCCGAACTCTACATTCCCGCCCAGCCATAAGTAGAGCCTCTCGCAACTCACGGCATCCCGTGCCCGCCTGGAGTCATCCCCTCCAGGCGGGATTTTTGTTTTTGCAGCAAGCGAAAAACACCGCGGTACATGCATCAGTACGCGATACCGCATGACACCTTGCCATCGCAGCCACCTCGCCGCGCGCAAATTTCTCGCATTCAACCGATTCTTCGCCATCATCACGCCATGCGCTTGTTTCTCCTCGATGGCATGGCTCTGATTTATCGTGCCCATTTCGCCTTCATCACCAATCCCATTCGCAACTCCAAGGGCATCAATACCTCCGCCCTTTACGGCTTCACGAACACGCTCCTCACCATCATCGAGAAGGAAAATCCAACACACCTCGGCGTGGCATTCGATACCCATGCGCCCACCGCACGTCACATCAAATTTCCCGCCTACAAGGCCCAACGCGATGCCACACCCGAGGAATTGCTCGCCGCGATTCCGCATGTGAAGCGACTCTGCCAAGCCTTCCAAATCCCAGTGCTCGAGCTCGATGGCTACGAGGCCGATGACATCATCGGCACCCTCGCTCACCGCGCAGATACCTGCGGCGATTTCCATACCTACATGGTCACGCCCGACAAGGACTTTTCCCAACTCGTCACACCCACTACCTCGATCTGGCGCCCAGGCCGTAAGGGTACGGATCACGAGGTGCTTGATATGAACGCCATCCTGAGCCAGTGGGAAATCGTGCGACCCGCTCAGGTCATCGATATCCTCGGCCTCTGGGGTGATGCCGCCGACAACATTCCCGGCGTGCCCGGCGTAGGAGAAAAAACCGCAAAAAAACTCATCCGTGAATGGGACTCCATGGAAAACCTGTTAGCCCATGCCACACAGGTCAAAGGCAAACTCGGGGAAAATCTCATCGCCTATGCCGACCAAGCATTGCTCTCCAAAGAGCTCGCCACCATCCAGATCGATGTGCCCATCGCCTCATCTTGGGACGACCTGAAACTATCCAGCTACCACGAGGCGGACATCAAGGCCCTGTTCGGTGAATTTGAATTCCGCACTCTAACGAAACGGCTTTTTCCCGACTCTGGCCAAGCCACCGCACCCAAGGAAAATCCAACGGAATCACCCATCGCCACCCATCGCACCCTCCGCGACGTGGAGCACATCTATCAGATCGCAGATACTGCGGAAAAACAAACGGAACTCTTCACCGCACTCGCCGCCCAATCCTCTTTCTGTTTCGATACGGAATCGACCTCGCTCGATCCCTTCGCTGCCGATCTGTTAGGCATCGCCTTCTGCTGGCAGGATCATGAGGCCTGGTATCTGCCGCTTACAACGTGCCAGAACCTGCCCGTGAAACTGTTAGAAATTTTCACGGCCAAGAGCCTGAAAATCGGGCACAACCTCAAATACGATCTCGCTCTGCTGCAGCAACAAGGCATTCCTTGCAGCGGTCCTTACTTCGATACCATGCTCGCCCACAGCCTGCTGCACCCGGATCAACGGCATGGCATGGATCGTTTGGCGGAAGCCTACCTCCACTATACTCCCATCAAGTTCACCGACATCGCCCAAGCGAATGATGCGGCGCATGCCAGCGATGATCTCTTTGCCTTCGCGGCGAGCCAACCGGCGAACAAAAAGGACTTGTCCGTGGCAAACATCCCGCTGGAAATCCTTGCCGAGTATGCGGCTGAGGATGCCGATGTCACCTGGCAACTCGCGCGCCTCCTGAGCGAGGAATTGAACTCCTCCGGTCAGCAAAACGTTTTCGAAACCATTGAATCCCCCTTGCTGCCTGTGCTCACACGCATGGAACAAGAAGGCATCGCCCTTGACACCGCAGGATTGCGGGAAATCGGCTTCGAGCTGCAACAGAATATCGATCAACTCACGAGCCGCATTCACCATCATGCGGGAGGGGTTTTTAACATCAACTCACCGAAACAACTCGGCGAGATTCTTTTCCATCGCCTACAACTCGCGGAAAAAGCCAAAAAAACGACTACGGGACAGTTCAAGACCGATGAAAACACACTTCTTTCTCTTGAAGGCGCGCATCCCATCATTGCGGATATCCTGCAATACCGCGAGGCCAGCAAACTCAAGTCGACGTATGTCGATGCACTGCCTGGACACATCCAGCCCAAGACTGGTCGCATCCACACGACCTTCCACCAACTCGTTGCAGCCACTGGTCGTCTCGCCTCCGCGGATCCGAACATCCAGAACATTCCTGTTCGCTCCGATTTGGGGAAAAAAATCCGCAAGGCCTTCATCCCTGCTTCCGGTTGCACCTTGCTCAGTTGCGACTACTCGCAAATTGAACTGCGCATCATGGCCGCCCTCTCCGGTGATGCTGGTATGATCGCTGCCTTCGAACAAAATCTCGACGTCCACACTGCCACCGCCGCCAAGGTCTATGCCGTCTCTTTAGAAGAAGTCACACGTGAGATGCGAAGCCATGCCAAGATGGTAAACTTCGGCATCATCTATGGCATTTCCGCCTTCGGTCTCAGTCAACGGCTTGGCATCCCGCGGGCCGATGCCGCGAAGCTGATCGATACCTATTTCGAGGAATACCCTAGCATCAAAGCCTTTATGGACGCCACCATCGCCCGCACGCGCGAGCAAGGCTACATCGAGACCCTCAGCGGCCGCCGCCGTTACCTTCCTGACATTCATTCCTCTAACCAAAACATCCGCGGCAATGCCGAGCGCGCCGCCATCAATACGCCCATTCAGGGCACAGCGGCGGACATGATCAAACTCGCCATGATACGCGTGGCCGCCCTCTTGGATACGGGCTACCGTAGCCGCCTACTCTTGCAAGTTCACGACGAACTCGTCTTCGATCTCCAACTGGACGAGCGAGAAACCCTGATACCACAAATCCTGGAGTTGATGCAAACCGCGCTGCCGCTCCCTCATCAGGTTCCCATCCTCGTCGAGGCAGGTACTGGCCCGAACTGGCTCGCGGCACACTGACGATCCACCAAATCGCGCAGTGACCCTTTTCCCGTTGTCAAAAAAAGACGGGGCACCGCGGCCATGTCATTTCTCTGATGAATCCGATGAAGAAAATCCAATTTTATCACGGATGGAGAGCATCTGCCTCCACCAGATGACTCGCGCCCTTGCATACAATTTCGAGCGTTTGATCTTCCGGTTTTGTGATCGTGACGGACGATGTCAATTCCGTGAAAAAACCCTTGCGCACATCTTTGATCGTGAGGTCACCATTCGCATCGATGCGATGCTGGAATTTATTCGAACTGTTGGGCACTCCGAAGCCTTCAGCCCTTGCCGCAATATGGAACTTTTCTCCTTTCACCACCTTGACTTCCCCGTCGATATCGACAACCACCCTTTTCACAGAGGCGGAAGCAAGCGCGTTGGGAAACTTCCAAATTTCCTTGTAAGGAGTGCCCAGTAGACACAAAAGCATTCCTAGAGCAATCACAGGAGCGTAGCAAAAAAACTGCCAGGTGGGAACCTCACGCTTGAAGATCTGCCGAGGAATGTATTTCCGCCTATCCGAGAGACCCAACGCGTGGAATAACACGATGGCCACAAACCACATGATTGCAGCGGACCAGACGACATCTGATAGAAAATGCCCGCCCTGCGCAGCCCGGACCCATCCGAGTGCCAGACCGAGTGCGAGGCCAAAAGCAGCCGTCAAACAACGAGCCATTGTCATTCTTTGGGGAATGGCCAGAGCTACGGCAAAAAAGAAGAAGCCCATGGTCGCATGTCCACAGGGAAAGCTTTTCCCCTGCGACTCCCCCATCCAGACAAGGATGGGTTCAAAAGTTTGCGATCCCCCAAACTCACGCAACTGGGAAGGACGCGGCCTGCCCCACAATCCTTTCAATAGGGCGTTGGCAATCAAACCAGATCCGACCAGCAGAGTGAGAACGAGATATCCTGCGATTTTCCTGTACTGAGCAAAGGCCATTCTACCGATGCCGAACAACAGAACTCCCAGAGCCGCCAAACCCACGAACAGTGCGGGAAGAACTCCTAAGTTATAAATTCTCTCCACCCAAGGATGTTCCGCATAGCGCCATACAGATTTGTCCGCGTCCCAGAATCCGCGCTGCACGTGCACATCGAGATCGAAGATACGAATGCATATGGTCGCAAGTACAACGACCACTGCCGGTAAGATTATCGTGAGAAAAAATCCAGAATTACGCAACCGCACAAACCTAGCTATGCTTCCAGCCATCAAAAGGTCAACGGAAAATCGTGGTTGAATTCGTTGCAAGAAATCTCTTGCCATGTTGCAGAAAATCCGCGTCACTTCGACAGCTTTCGCCCGTATCCGTGACTTTGCAAAAATCATTTCGCTCCTCATGGAGAGCCTGCTTGTGCGGCATCCGTAAATACGGTGCAAAATCTCTCGCATGGTGGCTGGTTTTCAGTCTAACCAGCGTATTATTGCTCTGTCAGTATGACGAACATGCCGTCCTATACGCCACAAAGTTCGGGCTCGGCTGGTTCACAAACGAGAGACTGAAGCTGGCAGCTCGTGTGATTCACAGTTACGGCGACATCGAAATCTTTGTCGTCGCTCTGGGCTTGATTCTCTATGCCATCGGAAAGATCCGTTCCAATGCTTATTTCACCCGGACTGCTAGCTCGTTGTTTTTAGCAGGTGCCATGGCGGGTATCGGTGTTCAGGTCATTAAGTTTAGTGTCGGCCGACCCCGCCCACCTCTTGTTCAACAAGGAAAGGCCCATGCCTGGTCTTTCGCAGGCCCAACATTGAGCGCCAAGTATCGCTCGTATCCCAGTGGCCATTCGACAAGTGTCGCTACCGCGGCGACCGTAATCGCTCTGGCTTTTCCCCGCATGATCCCGCTCGCCATTGCCACTGCGTTCCTAGTCGGAGCCTCGCGAGTGATTCATAACTATCACTATCCTACCGATGTTCTCAGCGGATTGGCATTCGGCATGGCGGTAGGAGGCATCTGCGCACGTCATTTGGCACGATTGCGCGAACGCTTGCATCGCAGGGCTCAATGGCTTGCTTCCTCAGGTCGCCAAAAAACGAGTTCCACCCAAGAGCTATCTGCTGCCGACCAGCCTTGAACCGTCATAGCGCCATCGGGGATAGAGAGACCTTTTGCGCCATCTTTCGCCTCGGGCCGCTCGCCCCTCCAAATCGCCAAACATGTTTTACCGTCCGCCCGCCAGCGCCTTTTGATGGATACACAGAAATCGGCATCTGGGGGGAATTCTTTCTGAAAAACCCATTGATGGGAGCCATACCAGACCAGACTGGGCTCGGTAAATCCAACTGCCGCAGGATGATGAAACTCGCCTCCCGATTTTTTTATCAATCGCTTGACCGCATGAACCTCCGATGCGTTATGAGCCATGACTTGAAAACCGATTACAGCAAATGCCATAGCAGCAAATGGAAGAATCCGGCGGTTCAGCCCCACTGCGAGCGATGCGAGCGAAATGCCAGTGAGCACCATCGCGAGACCAGCAAGCATTCCGGATAGCGCTGAATCGAACGCCACTGCCTTGACCGAACCATACGTGATGACGATGGCAAGAAGGCCAAAAATCGTGAACGGCAAAGCCGCGAGAATGAGCCTTGCTCTTTTCAGCCCCTTATCCCAACCCTTCGCCAATAGCAAAAAGAGAGCGGGATAGGCGGGCAGGATGTAATGGGGCAGTTGAGTCGCGTATCCAGAAAAAATCAGGATCGGCGCGATGGTCCAGCAAGCTAAAAAGCGAGAATCTCGCTCAGGTTCGCGTGCCGCTGCGAAAGCACCCGCAAGCGCTCCTGTCCAAGGAGCAAAAAATAGCGGCAGGACGATCAGATAATAAATCCCAGGAATCACTTTCCTATGATTGAATCCTTGCAGTCCACGGTCTACCACGTGAGTCCCGATCCCTACTTCAAAAAACAAGCCCCGCGTGGCGAGCAGCGCAGGTATCCCCCACAGTGCCACGAGCCCCAGAGCAGGCAACTGCGCCCATGCCCAGAATCCGAGCATCTTGCGCGCCATTTTCTGATCGGGCGCACCCTTCCACTTTTCCCAAACGAACAGAAGCAACAATGCCGCTAGGGGGACGACGATAGCCAAAGGTCCTTTGGCCAAAAACCCCAACCCCATCGAAAGCCAGAGGACGTGAAACCATCGGCTTTTCAGGAGAGAACTTTCTTCCGTCTTGGCACTTCCCAATTCCCAAAAAGCTCGCATGGTGACGATCAGCATCACGAGCATGTGCATGTCAGCCACCGCGATCCTGCCGTGAATCATCACCTGAAGGCATGTCAACCACCCGCCTGCTGCCAGGGCGCACTTTCCTGAAGGTAAGCCCAAGCGCCTGGCGAAAGCATAGATCAACCACATGGAGGCCAAGGCGGATAGAACCGTGGGCATACGCACCGCCATTTCTGTTTCTCCGAGGATGCTCAACCATGGCGACATGAGCCAGTAGGTGAGCGGCGGCTTGTCGAATCGAAATCCGCCATTGAACCAAGGCACCACCCAATCACTTCGCTCCATCATCTCCACCGCCGCCCGAGAAAAACGCGGTTCATCGCGATCCAACAAAGGCAGATCACCGATGCCCGGGAATAAAAAGAGAAAACCTGCCAAGAGCAGGATGCCTATCCACTTGCGGTCACTCATCTGCCCTGCCATTTTTCATGTTTCGTAAATCCAGATACAAATTGTATACCGATACAAATGCGGGGAAAAGGTTGGACAAGATGCCGACGGAATCATTTTTCCCGAAAATAAAATAAGACAGCAGGCAAACGGAACCGAGCACCGACATGATCCAGAAGATGCGCGGCATTTTTACCTGCTTGGCACGACGCGATGCCAGCATTTGCGGAAGCCAGCGACCGCCAAACATCAACACACCCACGTATCCAATCAGTTTCCATGGTACAATCACGATGGAGCGACCAAGGAAATCACCCTCCCAGATCGGGCTTTGCATGAATGACGTCGAGCCGATCACATCCAGCATCATGGCCGAGGTCGTCATTTCACCACCTCCTTTGCTGTGGTTTCTTCGACATCAAAACGCACCTTGCGTTTCAAAATCCAAGACACGCCAAAAAGATCGTGGATGCCGCGCAGGGCTCGATCGAAATTCGTGTATTTGCTGGTGCCGGCAAGCCGCTCCCGATGGTTCACCGCAACTTCGGAAAAATGATATCCGGCTTGCAAGAGCAGTGCGGGAATGTAGCGATGCATGCCGTTGAAAGGGATCAGGTGCTCGACACATTCGCGACGCATCATCTTTAATGAGCAACCCGTATCACGCACTCCATCATTCAAAAAAGCGCGGCGTATCGCATTTGCCGCACGAGACGCGATTCGGCGAGACTTGGTATCTTTGCGCACAGCGCGGTAACCACAAACAAAGTCATGACCTTTGCTCGACAATTCGTCAAAGAGCTTGGGGAAGTCCGCTGGATCATTTTGCCCATCGCCATCCATCAGCCCGATCCACTCGCAGGTGGCCGCTTTCATCCCCGCATACATCGCAGAGGATTGACCGCGATTGACTTTACCAGCTAGCACCCGCACACGAGGACTGCATCGCAGAAGCTCAAGCCGCGTTTTGTCCGCTGAGCCATCATCGACCGCTATGATTTCGGCATCTGGGTTGGTTCTGATGACTTCTTCCAGCACCGCAGCGGCGTTTTCTTCTTCATTGTAAAAAGGGATGACTATCGAGTATTTCATGATTGCTTGGATCAGTGAGGATTTTCGCCAATCTGGGGCCAGTGAGCCAGTGGTTTGGATCGGTAAAAATGGAATTTCTGCTCAGGCCGTGCGGGATGCAGGGGGACGGAAGCCAGATACTCCGCACCATCAAAGACATCCGGTGGCGTGCGCGGAGCGTTTTTCGCGCCTTTGTCTTCCACCACTAACAAGAGATTTGCCTGGGTGGGTGGCGCGTTCCAAAGATCGTATTGGGAGCGTATTTCCCCACTATCATTCCATAGCCATACGGAGGGATGATCGTGAAGATGAAAAGCCAAGTGTGAGGCACTGAAACGATGTCCGATGACGACGATCGCGTCATCTTGGCGCCTGAAACGATCCAATGATGCTGCCAATTCTTTGTATCCCTCCCACCCACGCAGCTGAGGTTTGATCCATCCGTATTGATAAATCGTATTCATCAAAAACGGCACGGTCATAGCGATCAGTGTCATGGAGAGGGAAATGCAGAAAGCCCATTTCCAGAATTTCTTTTTGCTCTGAAAGAGCAGGAAGGCCATGACGACCAGCGGCGAAATGTAGACGATAGGCCAATTCGGATTCACTTGCTGCCGCAGCGTCATCAAAGCACAAAAGCAAAAGGGCAGCGCTCCCCATATCCAAAAAAACTGGATGGCTTGGGTTTGGCTGCGTAGGGCCCTGGATACGCTGGCGACCGCCATGAGGCAAAGGATGAAAACCACGGGCGAGACGAGCAGTGCCGTCACTCCGAACAATTCTCCGATGCGAGAAAGAAATGGCCCAAGGCCTAATTTCGCAGGCGCGAAATGATGGGCGGTATGTTGGAACGTGATCCAATCATTGGAATAATTCCACATCAACGATGGCACCAGAACCACGAGAGATCCCACACTGGCGGCGAACAGTTCCCAGCGCCTCAACAAATCGCGCCGCATCCATACTGCGGTAATCGCAAGCAAAATGATCTGCATCATCATCATTTGCTTGAAAAGTGATCCCATGCTGATGGCCAACCAAAGATGAAAAAAATGCGAACCCTTCGGTTTTTCCTCATGCATGATTCGCGCGATCATCCATAAGCCCCCATTCCAGAAAAACACCAGCGGGGCGTCCGTCGTCAGGAAAGACCCAAGCAACAGATTACCAGGCGAAAGGACGAGAATGCAAGCTGCCGATCGCGCGATGGTATCGCCAGAAAATTTCCTCACCGCGAGGAAGAGAAATGCCACGCTCGACGTAGCCAACAGCGCAGCGCACGCTTTGATGCCGTATGCCGATTGACCACCAAGCTCAGCAACCAACCTGTGGAGCCATGCGATACCGGGCGGCTTGCTAAAATAACCCCAGTCGAGCTTACGCCCCCAGTCCCAATAGTAGGCCTCGTCCCCCACGATGCCGATCGGTTCGCAGGCGTGCCAAAATAGGCGCAGGAATAAGATCAATGCTAAGATGGCCCACATTGCGCCGCGTTTTGCAAACAAATCTCTCATACCAACGTCTTTTTCATGCGCAGCCACTCGACATAACTTTGCAGACCTTGCTGCAAGGGGAATGTCGGGTTCCAGCCAAGCATGTCTTGCGCTTTGCCGATGTCGGCATGCGTCAAAGGCACATCCCCAGGCTGTTCAGGAGCCTGTTGAATCTTGGCTTCTCGTCCCAAGGCATCTTCAAGCATGGAGATCAAATCGCTCAAGCGAGTCGTGGCACTCCCTCCCAAATTGATCACTTCGTAGTCCCCGCCTTTGTCATCGAACGAACTCATGATCCCCCGCACAATGTCGTCCACATAGGTGTAGTCGCGACGCGAATGTCCATCACCGAAGCGGGTGATGGTTTTCCCATCGAGTATGGCGCGGCAAAATTGCGCGATCGCCAGATCAGGACGTTGCCTTGGTCCATAAACCGTGAAGAATCGCAAGCAACGAGTCCGGATGCCAAACAAATGACTGTAGTTTGAGCAAATTTGCTCACTGGCCAATTTGGTCGCCGCGTATGGGGAAATCGTGCGCCCGATCGGATCCGTTTCGGAAAATGGTGCTTTTTGATTCACTCCATAAACGGATGATGAAGATGCAAAAATAAAGTTGCCCACCTCATGATGACGGCACGAGTCAATCAGATTGAAGGTCCCCTCAATGTTGGTCGTCATGTAAAGCTTGGGCTGCTGAATGGAAGGACGCACACCAGCACGCGCTGCCAAATGAACAACCAGATCGAATCGACCCTGAACGAAACACCGCTCGACCAGAACGGCGTCACGAATGTCGCCTTCGATCAACTTGATATGCGGGAGCACTCCCGATAGATTGTCGCGCTTGATGCGCGAATCATAGGAATCATTGAAATCGTCAAAAACGGTCACGTCCCATCCATCGTTCACCAATCGTTCGGTCAGATGTGAACCGATGAAGCCTGCGCCTCCCGTCACCAATACTCGTCCTCGCGTTCCAAACATCTGTGTTTATACTCAGATTCCCTTCCTTCTGTAAAACATTTTTATGTGAGTTTTTTGACCACCCGTGTTCCAAAAACGGGCTGATGCGGTCGGAAGACCATGCATGATGCCCAGAGATCCGTGCGAAATGAGATTACTCGATTTGTATTCTCCGTCCCGTGCCACAAGTGTCACACTCATTGACGCGAGCCGAGCAAATGAAGGGAGTGTGGACGACTTTGATCTCATGTTGCGAGGCAAATCAATTTTCCAAAAATGACGGGACCCGCTGACCCAGACCATCGCTAACCTGAGACGATGATATTTCTGAGTCGCTGGTGAAGATGAGTTGGAATTTCTCTTGAAAATCGGATCCGTCCCGTCCCATCCAACCAGATTTCGCCTGCCGAAATTCCATTCTGCGACAAAAGCATCGAGAGATCGGTCAAGACGTGGCTGGGCATTTTGCCCTTCAAACAACGGGTGGAGCCAGGACCGATTTCAATCGCCAGCGCCGAGAGTGCTCTCGAGATCCATTTCATCGCTTCGATGCCTGATAGCGGTGCCAGGCGGCTTGATCGGGTTGCAAAAAATGAGTAAGCGGAACGTGCCATGCTTGGGTGAGTTGCAGGATCTTTTCCAATAACAACAGGGAGGCGGTGGCATCGAAAAGCGCATCATGCCATTGGCGATCGGGACAGGCCTTGCACACATGCGGAGTAAGGTCGAGGGCATCACAGAGCACGCCAAGCGAATGATCCTGCCACTGCGGCCATGTGGCGCGCGATAGCAGCAGCGTGTCAAGCCAAGGGCCGAAACCATGACCAGGAAAGGCACGAAGGAATTTTTTTTCCGTGCCTTTGCCATGCGCCACGATGACGCGATCGCTGAGATATTCTCTCACCACTGGCCAAAGTGCCAACAAGTCAGGAGCCTCCTGCAAATCATCCAGAGTGATGCCATGAACCTTTTGCGCACTCCAAGCAATGCCTTGTTGGGCTCGTAAATAGGAAACATACGATGCCTGGAGGCCCGTATCTGGAGCCCACTCCGCCATGCCAATCTGGATGGGCACATCCGTGCGACCCGACGTCACACCCGCCGACTCGAAATCGATGGCGACAAAAGAACAATTGCGGATCGGCGAGTTGAGAACCATTTTTTCGCGGCCATGCTACCTATGACGGTAAAAAAATCCATGGCTGAAGTCAAAAAGTTCTCGGGATATGAAAACGCTGCTCGGTTTTCCTTCTGCGAAAAAAATGACGGGCGCATCGCGGCAACTCCTCTTGTGACCTTAAAAGCGCAACAGCAGGGATGTGGCAAAGAATGGGGACTGCGGTTTCTCCATCCACAAGATCTCATTTTTCATTCACCCAGACCTTTGGCAAAAACCCCGAATTCTTCGAACACAATGACCATGGGTCGGCAGCAAATCTCGCAGTCGTAGTCCCACTCGGCAGGCCATTCCGAAGAATCGGGACCCAATACCTCAAAAACCTCGCCGCAGGTAGGACACATCACCTCATGCATTTCCATATCAGAAACATCGCAGCATCATGAAATAAGGCAACTCCGTCTTTGACACGAATCACCAAAACACATAACGTGAGAAGGTAGTTGTCCACCTGATCTTTACCCCGCATCCTCCACAAACATGAAATCCACTCTATTTCTCTCGCTTGCCGTCCTACCCTTCATCGCAGCCTCCTGCAAACCCAAAGAAACCAGCGCACCTGCTGCACCTGCTGCACCTGCTGCTGTTGCGCCTGCTGCTCCCGATACTCCTGCCCAGCCTGCGAAGCCTGCCGTGTCTGCACCTGGTGCGGCAATCCCAGAGGCTGTCAATGAAGCCGAATCAGCGGCCGACGCGGCCGATGCGGCGGCGAAGGCAGCGGCAGAAGCAGAAGCGGCCGCAGAAGCAGCGGCAAAGGCGGCCGCGGAAGCCGCTGCCAAATCTGCTCAACAATCGCAAGGCGGTCAATAATCCGGCCACCCTCCCTCACTTAGCACGCCCGCTGTTTGTGCCTGTGCGGAGGTGGCATTTGCTGGGACGGATCGATCTCGTGCATTGACCATACGGCGCGCCTTTTTTACCTTGCGTCTGTGACTGCCACTGACTCGGAATCTCTTCACGCCCTGCTGCGCCAGCGTTTCGGCATGGAGCGTTTCCGCGGTCAACAAGAGCAGGTAATTCAGGCATTGCTTGCAGGAAAATCCGCACTCGCACTCTTCGCCACTGGTGCCGGAAAATCGCTCTGCTACCAACTTCCCTCCCTGATGCTTCCGGGCTTGACCATTGTCGTCAGTCCTTTGATCGCGTTGATGAAGGATCAGGTGGAATCGATGCATCGTCGTGGCATCGCCGCTGCGCGGATCGACTCGACATGGGCCGATGATGAGGCCGAGGACATCGTCAATGCCATACGCGCAGGAAGCATCAAACTTCTTTTCGTTTCTCCCGAACGTCTTGCGTCTCAGGGTTTTCGCAAGTCCATGAGGGGCGTCGCCATCAGCCTACTGGCGATTGATGAGGCGCATTGCGTGTCCGAGTGGGGTCACAACTTTCGTCCAGACTACCTGAAGATCGCCCGCTTGCGCCAACGAATGAAAATCGAACGCGTATTGGCGCTGACAGCGACCGCCACACCGCAGGTGGCGCGCGGGATTCGCAAGGCGTTCCGCATTCCCGCGTCCTGCCAATTTCAAGGAAGCTTCCACCGCGCCAACCTGCATCTCAAGGTAGAGGCTTGCGCGACCGAGGATAAGGACCAGCAACTGATCAGGGCGTTGCAAGAAATGAACGGCCCTACCATCGTGTATGCAACATCTCGTAAAGATACCGAACGGATCACCACCATGCTCCAGAAAGCCGGTTTTACGGCGCTCTCCTACCACGCCGGCCTCCCCCCCGAAACTCGATCCCTGCATCAAGAGTCTTTTTTGAGTAATAAAAATCGTATCATCGTCGCGACCATTGCCTTTGGTATGGGGATTGATAAACCAGACATCCGCTGCATCATCCATTATCATTTGCCGAAAAGCATCGAGGGCTACAGTCAGGAAATCGGTCGCGCGGGTCGCGATGGTCTCGACTCACACTGCCTGCTCTTCGCGCACAAGCCTGATGCTAGAATCTTGGAAAATTTCATTCATGCCGCGACTCCTTCGCCCCAGGCGCTGCGGAATTTTCTCGATCGCGTGCTCCGTCTCGCATCGCCCGGCAGATGTTTTGCGATCTCCCCCTACGAACTATCCGTAAGTCTCGATATGCGGGAAGAATCGCTTCGCACGGTGCTGGCTTATCTCGAAACGGACGGCATCATCGAACGCAGCGGACAATTTCACGCCTACCTGCGCGTGCGTTTGCTACGCCCGCTGGATCGCGTTTTGGCGGGTTACCCGATGCGGGTCAAGAACCGCATCCGCTCGCTATTCGCGGCGGCGGAAGAAGCCTACGGCAGCCTGCATTTCCGTTTTTATGAAATCACCGATATCACCGGTATCCCGCGCGAAGAAGCCACGGAAATCATCACCGCGCTGGCCGATGCGGGCGACATTCGTCTGGAACAACGAGGCATCCGGGAAGTCTATCAGCGCAGCAAACAAGCAGTGGTGGCGATCCCAGAAATCATCGAGAAAATGATTGAGCGCTTCGAATCCAGGGCCTCTTTTGAATTCGACCGCATCCGCCTGATGCAGCGATATGTTGAGTCGCGCCTATGCCGTGCCCGTGCTTTGGCCCAACATTTCGGCATCCGCGGAGCGGAACCTTGTGGCCACTGTGACATCTGCTTGGGTGGCAAGCCCATCCGTTGGCGTGATGACTCATCCAAGCCGATTCCTGACGCAGAGTGGCAGCTCATGCTCGCGCTGCGCCGCGAAGACCATCCGGCACTAGGAACGGCACGGCAACTCGCCAAGTTTCTCTGCGGCTTTTCCAGTCCTGCCGCCGCGCAGGCAAAACTCATGAGCAGGGCGGAATTCGGCATGTGGCAAGATCAAGATTTTCTCGATATCCTCGCCCTGCTAGAAGCATGAGAGATCCGCTTATCGATGCAAAACCAGGCGATAGCGTGCCTTGCCGGCGCGCAAGTGATCGAGTGCGGCATTGACATCAGACATCGCGAAATCCTCGGTCTGAGCAGCGATGCCGTGACGCGCGGCAAAATCCAACATCGTCTTTACCGTAGCAGGTGAGCCCAAAGGAGAGCCGGTGATTTTTTTGCGTCCGCCGATGAGAGAAAAGACCGGAACCGCAACGGGCTCGAGCACTGCACCCACAAAATGCAACGTGCCATCCGGTCCTAACAAGTTCAGGTATTCACTCCAATCGAGCGGCACATTCACCGTCGAGAGCAGGAAGTCAAAGCTGCCGGCCGCCTGTTTCATCGCGATAGCATCGCGGGAGTCCAGCACGGCATCCGCGCCTAATGCGCGAGCCTCATCCGCTTTGTCGGCACTGCTGGTGAAGGCGGTGACGTGACATCCCCATTTGTCAAAAAATTGCAGGGCGAGATGCCCCAGACCACCGATGCCAATCACTCCGACTCGATGCGTCGGTTTTACTCCGCCGTCGATGATCGGAGCAAAGACCGTAATTCCCCCACAAAACAGAGGTCCCGCTTTGCGGGCATCCAACGCGGCAGGAAGGGGGATCGCCCAGCTCCAGTGAGCGCGCACACGCTCGGCAAAACCTCCGTGACGACCGACGATGGTTTGCTCAGACGAACCGCACAGCTGATGACGACCGGACATGCACGGCGTGCAACTCAGGCAAGATCCCGCGAACCATCCCAAGCCTACGCGATCACCTACCTTTACACCCTTGACCGCCGCTCCAGTTTCCTCGATCACGCCCACCACTTCATGACCGGCGACCAACGGATAGGCCGACATGCCCCAATCATTATCGATCATCGATAGATCCGAGTGACAAATGCCGCAGGACTCCACGCGGATTTCCACTTCTTCCGGTCCTAATGCTCCGAAAACCACCGTCTGCTTTTGCAATTTTGCTCCAGCAGCTGCAGCGGCCCACGCTTCCCATGTTTTTTTCATCGGCTCAACTTAGCGCAAGTCCCAAGCATTTCCAGCGGAATTGGCGGCGACGAGCCGAATCGATGAAAGGATTGCGCCTTTCTTGCCAAGCGGATGTTTGCACACACATCGGGAATCGGTTACCATCCGCCATCATGTCCTACGAAATCGAACGGAAGTTTTTGTTGAAAAACGATGGTTGGCGCCAAGGCGCGATCGCTCATAGGATTCAGCAAGGATATCTGGCGCGCGAACCGCATCGGACGGTGCGAGTTCGCTGGCTGGACGATCATGCTTGGATGACCGTCAAAGGTCCCACCACCGGCATCACCCGACAGGAGGTGGAATTTCCGTTAGATCCAGCCATAGCAGCCAAATTGTTTGACCTATGTCTGGACGGCCGCATCGATAAAACCCGCTACAAAATCATTTTCGAAGGAACACTTTGGGAAGTGGATGAGTTTCAGGGCGATAACGCAGGCCTGATGATCGCCGAGGTCGAATTGCCAGAGGAAACCAGTCATTTCGTGCATCCGCCGTGGTTGGGTGCGGAAGTGACGGCAGACTCTCGCTTGACCAACTCTTCGTTGGCACGGAGACCTTGGTTGGCATGGACTCCCGAAGAACGTGCCGAAATTTTCGCCCTGACCTGACGGGCTGGGGAATCATTCTTCCACGGCTTGGGCGCGGGGAGCGGGAGTCTCCTCAACAGCAGCAGCACGCGGCGGCGTTTCTTCGATGACGACGGGCGCGGCTTTTGGTGGCTCTGGTAGAGGATCTTCCGCCACGGGTAAAGCACGCAGCGGCTTTACGCGTATGGCTTGTGGCTTGGGCGATTCCGGTTGCGGCTCCGGCATGACGGGCGTGGCACGCGGTGCAGGCTCCACGGGAGCGCGGCTTTGGCGGGCGGGCTCGACCGGAGGAGTCTTGCGCATCTTGATTTCCACACGACGATTGATGGCCTGCTCGTCTTGATTCCCCTGTAACACAATCGGCTGTTGCTTGCCCATGGGCAGCGCACGGATTTTTTCCGCGTTCATTCCCATCGCCACGAGGAAGGATCTCACGGATTCCGCCCTGCGCAACGAAAGTTCGTGATTGAAATCATCACTGCCGATCAAATCAGTATGACCCTCGATCCAGCAATACAGCTGCGGGTTTAGGTCCATCACCAAGGCGATTTTCTGCAGACCCACCTTCGAGCTCTCGCGAAGTTGCGCGCTGTTGTATTCGAATAACAAATCGCCAGGCAACATGGTGGTTTTTGTCACGAGAACATTCTCTGGCAAACCGGCGATTTCATCGAGAGTGGAGGTGCCATCGAGTTTGCCATCGATCGATTTGCCTTCGCCGCCTTTTTTGATGAGATCCTTCATGAAGGAATCAAGCGGATCGTTCGGGGCGGACTCACTGCCGGGATCGACAATCATCTGTCCCTGAGCAGCCATGGGCGTGGCGGTCTCCGTCTGCCCCAGCGACTCCAGTTCCTCCGGCGCAATTTCCACCGCAGCCGCCAACTGCTTCAGGTCCCCCGCTGGATCACCGGAAAGCGTGGGAGCCTCAACCTGCAATGGCACATCAAACGATGCCACCTCTACGCCGGATTTCATTTCCAATTCAGGATCTTGCAGACGCTCCAGAATTTCCACGTCATCCACCAATTCCGCACGATCGGGCATGGGCGTAGGCTCATCGTTCGCGGCAGGCGGTACGTCACGCGGTAGATCCTCTTCGACAGCACGCACCGCGACAGGACGGGTTACCTCCTCTTTTTCGTTGGTCCAGCCATAGTCCATCTTGAGATATCCCAGAGAAATGAACAACACGATGTGCAACAGAATCGCCGCGAGCAGAGAAATCACCATCCACAAGCCAATGCGGTCCGGAGAAGGAAAAAAGGACTGGCGACCGCTCGCATGAGCGTGTGCGTGCCAACGAGAATGTCCTTCCATGCCTGAATCATACGCCATTGCGCGCTGAGATCAATCACCAGATCAGCAAAATCATCTTGGTACAACACCTGCTTACCATAGCGAGAACCTGTCACCATCATGAAACAAAAAGCTGACACCAAGAGCCCACGCGAACATAAAATCCCCTCTACGAAAACAAAAACTGTGGGGAAAACAACGGCGAAAACACGCGTGCGCAAGGCCTCCGCAACGGTCATGCCCACAGGCTCCGAAGAAATCGCCGTAGCTGCTTTCCTCAACTGGTGTCAACGCCGCAATCAAGGCTTGCCAGACGATCCGATCGCTGATTGGATCATGGCGGAAACCACAATGGGATAAGCCCATTGAGAATTATCACTTGCCAATAATGCGAACCACTGCTTAGGTATTTTTGAAGTTTTTCCTACTTGGCACGCTCCCTGCTACATCTCAATCACAACCAGAACCATCATGAAGAAAATTGAAGCAATCATCAAGCCGTTCAAACTCGAAGAAGTCAAAGAAGCTCTTGCCGAAGTTGGCGTGCAAGGCATGACCGTGACCGAGGTCAAAGGTTTCGGACGGCAAAAAGGCCATACGGAAATTTACCGGGGATCGGAATACACCGTGGATTTCCTGCCCAAGGTCAAAATCGACATCATCGTGGATGACGGTCAGGCATCACTGGTGGCCGAGGCCATCGTGAAAAGCGCCAATACCGGTAAAATCGGCGATGGCAAAGTATTCATCTCGAATGTGGAAGAAGCCATCCGTATCCGCACCGGCGAAACCGGTTCGTCGGCAGTCGCGGTCAACTGATTTCTTGTGAGTTAGTGTTCGTCATGTTCTTAAGCCGCTGCACTCGCTGCAGCGGCTTTTGCTTGCCCTTGACTCCATTTCCATCTGGTCGGAACAACCCACCAGTGATTGCCTGCAAGACCATGCTGGCGAAGGATGTATGCTTTTTATGTTTCCACTTCGCTGCTTGCTCTCCATTTTTCTGTTAAGCATTCCCGTACTGGCAGGGGAAACATTTGAATCGTGGCCCGCGCAACCCTTGCGCGACCATGTCATGGATCGCGGCCACTTGCATGCCGATGAAGGACATGCAGAATTGATCCGTGGCAAAGGACGTTCCGGTCATCAGTGTCTCAAGATTTCGGGAGGAGAAAACCGTTGCGTTGAATGGTCCTTGCCCAAAGTCATGGAACCAGCGAGCACCGTAGAATTCTGGGCGGAGCGATGGACTCGTGCTGAGCCCTTCCTCTTTCATCTGGAGGCCCAGCGCAACGGAACGTGGGAGAAAATCGGTGAGAAAAACGATACAGTCATCGGAGGTTTCCTGACCAAGGCGCGGTTCCGTCTCCCCACCGCCGTATCCGCTCTGCGGTTGGTCTGCACCAGCAAAGCGGGAGTGCTGATCGATGATCTAAGCTGGAATCCCGATGCCCCCATGCGCGTGACGGAAGTCAAAGGCGTGACTCCGGTAACACCCGTGATGATTCGCGGAAAAGATCAGCCGGTCATGGGATTTTCCGTGGTGAGTGAAGGGAACTTACGCCCACCTTCCATCGAATCGCTGACGCTAACTTGGGATGATACGACGCAGATCGAGAAAATTGAATCCATCGCCCTCGTGCGAGGTCACGCAGAACCTGATGGTCGCTGGCACGAAACACTAGCGACCCATCGTGAAATCAAACGGACGATGTCACTCCCCCTGCATCACGAGTTGATTCCAGAAGAAGGGCATTTCTGGGTGGTCGTCCAACTCCAACCAGGGGCCTCCATCGACAGACGCATCGGACTGAGCATCGGAGAAATCATCATCGGCGGAGAAAAATTTGCGGCCACGGGCCATGCATCGGCGAGCCAACGGATCGGGGCCGCCGTGCGCCTACGTGGCGACGATGGATCGAAGTTCTATCGGATTCCGGGATTGGTGCGCAGCAAGCGCGGGACATTGCTAGCCGTCTATGATGTGCGCTACGACCAGTCGGGAGATCTTCCGGCCAACATTGACATCGGCATTTCCCGCAGCACCGATGGCGGACAGACTTGGGGACCCATGATCATTGCGATCGATCGGGGCAAGGATACTCTCTATGGTTTTGATGGCGTGGGCGATCCGGCGATATTGTGTGACGAGCGCAGCGGTCGACTTTGGGTGGCCGGATTGTGGAGTCACGGCAACCGCGCTTGGCATGGCTCGGGACCAGGGCTCCAACCAGAAGAAACTGGTCAGCTCATGCTCGCCTACAGCGACGACGATGGGATGACGTGGTCACAACCGCGCAACATCACTCGCGAGGTCAAACAGGCCGAATGGCGACTGCTCCTCAACGGCCCCGGTGCGGGAATCTGTCTGCGCGACGGCACGCTGGTGTTTGCCGCGCAGTATCGTGCGGCAGACGGCCCGCCTCATCAGGGCAAGCCCTTTTCAACCATCCTTTGGAGCAAAGACCAGGGAATCACATGGCATTTGGGAAAGGGCGTGAAAATCGACACCACCGAGGCACAAGTGGCGGAACTGCCGGATGGCAGCCTCATGCTCAACTGCCGCGACAATCGCGGTGGTTCCCGCACCGTGATGATCACGCGGGACCTCGGAAAAACCTGGACCACTCATGCCACCGACCGCAGCGCCCTGCGCGAACCGATATGCATGGCCAGCCTGCTGCGGTGGCAGAATGCAGCGGATGGAAATCTCTACTTCTTCAGTAACCCCGATAGCACCCAAGCACGCCATCGCATGACCATTAAGGTCTCCGATGATGCCGCGATGACGTGGCCCGAAAAACGCCATACGCTTTACGACGAACGCACCGGCTTCGGCTACTCTTGCCTCGCACCCGTGAACGACAAGATCATCGGCGTCATCTACGAATCCGCGGGTGATCTCCTGTTCCTGCGTTTTCCAATCAATGAACTACTACAAAAATAGTAGTTTAGAGTGCGTCGGCGATCTTGAGTCCATCCAGCGCAGCGCTGACGATGCCGCCGGCGTATCCGGCGCCCTCGCCGCAGGGAAACAACCGTGCGACTTGCGGGTGTTGGAGTGTCGATTCATCACGCGGGACCCGTACGGGCGAACTGGTGCGAGTTTCAAATCCTAACAACAAGCCGTCTTGGGCCGTATAGCCGCGGATCTGGTTGCCGAACAGCCGTAGGCCCGCGCGCATTCTCTTCATCATGAAGGCAGGCATCAACTCGTGCAAGGGGGCCGATGTGGCGCCGGGAAAATAACTCATGGCAGGCAGAGAGGCGGAAATTTTTCCCGTTAAGAAATCCGCCACGCGTTGTCCCGGTGCTTTCTGGCCGCCCCCTCCCGCCTGTTTCGCGACCTGTTCCAGATTTTTTTGAAAGGCGATGCCGGATAGCACACCATGTTCGGCGGCGAAGGCCTCGGTGTCCTCTGGTTCCACCGTCACGACCATGCCGCTATTGGCGAAGGGCGAATCACGGCGCGCGAGGCTCATACCGTTGACCACCACCTCGTCGTTCTCCGTCGCTGCGGGGACAATCCATCCGCCGGGACACATGCAAAAACTGTGAACTCCGCGATCGTCGATTTTTGTGGCGAGGCGGTAGCGCGCCGCCGGCAACTGGCGCGGCCGAGCTTCACCGCGAGGAATGTGGTATTGCACCTGATCGATCAGAGCCTGCGGGTGCTCGATGCGCACGCCCACGGCGAAAGGTTTTTTTTCTAACAAAAGATTCCGGCGCTGGAGCAGTTGATAGATATCGCGGGCGGAATGACCGCTGGCGAGCACCACGGAATCCGCCTCGAAACTTTTGCCATCCGCGCACACCACTCCGCGGATGTGACTTTGTTCGATGATAAAATCGGTAACTTTTGTTTGAAAATGCACTTCTCCTCCCGCATCGAGCACGGACTGGCGTATGGCCTTGACCACGTTCGGCAGCAAGTTCGATCCGATATGCGGATGGGCATCCGTGAGGATTTTTTCTGGTGCGCCGTGGGCGACGAGGACTTCATACACCGTGGCCACCGGCCCCCTCTTGGTGGCGCGGGTGTAGAGCTTGCCATCTGAGAATGTGCCCGCGCCTCCCTCGCCAAAACAATAATTCGAATCCTCAATCACGCGGCCTTCACGCAAAATCGGCGCGAGGTCAAACCTGCGAGCGCTGGCGTCCTTGCCGCGCTCCAGCACCACAGGACGAATGCCTCTTTCGAGGCAACGCAGAGCGGCAAACATGCCCGCTGGGCCGAAGCCGATGATCAAAGCACGGGGAGCCTGCGCAGACAAGGGAGCGCAGGACCATGCTGGATGTTGATCGGGAGGCAATGGCGCATCGATGCCCACTTCCAATCGCAGTTGCACTTTGATATGGCGCTGACGGGCATCAATCGAATGCTTGCGCAAGGTCAAGGACTTCAGACGCGACCGAGAGATGCCGAGTTTTTTCGCCACCGCCTCACGCCACACCGCTTCATCCTCTGATTGCGCCAAAGGAACGATGATGTCAACGGTTTCAACCATGGAGGCCACGCCCGACTGAAGCATGGCTGATGCAGTTTGGAAAGGTGATTCGGTTCATGGATTTGTGGAGGGAACGAGCAGTTGACGGAGTTGCGGACGCACTGTAGTTGTGGTGTCCCATGCAGCCACCTTATGATGTCGCCCGCCGCCTTGAAACCAGTGTTCTATCGGTGATACGCGGCCAAGCATCGGCCATCCGTCGCATCCTCGCCTGTCTCTGCTCCGGTGGGCACGCATTGCTCGAGGATGTGCCGGGCACAGGCAAAACCACTCTCGCCAAAGCATTGGCGCACTCGATCGGAGGCACGTCGTTCCAACGCGTGCAATTCACTCCTGATCTTCTGCCCTCCGACATTCTCGGTCTTTCAGTGTTTGATCCCTCCCGCAGCAGTTTTCGTTTCCAACCAGGACCGATATTCACTGATATTCTGTTGGCCGATGAAATCAACCGCGCCTCGCCTCGGGTGCAAAGCGCTTTGTTGGAATCGATGGCGGAAAGGCAGGTCACGATCGATGGCAAATGCTATCCCTTCGAAGGCATTTTTTTCGTCATCGCCACGCAGAATCCTGTGGAGTTCCGTGGCACCTATCCCTTGCCTGAGGCTCAGATGGACCGCTTCACTCTGCAATGCCGCTTGGGATACGTTAGCGAAGAAGAAGAAGTGGGGATTCTCGCAGACCAGCGTCACCAGCACCCGGTAGATCAGATGCAAGCGGTAGTAACACACGAGGAAATTCTCGCCCTCGTGGAAGCGGTGAAAAACGTGCGAATGAGCGAGGAGTTGCAGCATTACACCGTGCGATTGGTAGCCGCCACGCGCGCGCGCAAGGACTTGCAGCTCGCCGCCAGTCCCCGCGCCTCTCTGGCGATGATGAAAATGGCACAGGCCCTATCGATCTTCGAGGGTCGCGATTTCGTCGTGCCCGAAACGATACAAGAGCTGCTGGCCGATGTCGTGGCGCATCGTCTTGTGCTCAGTCCCGATGCCCGTTACGCGGGGTCTACAGGACGCAGCATCATGGCGGAAATCTTGGAACAAATTCCTGTGCCGGTCTGATTCGTGTCGCATGGATGATGCGAGCTGATCCGGCTCACTCTGGCGAGGCTTCTTCGCGGAGCCATACTTTTTTGCGCAATGCTTCCAGTGCGGCGCGCACCTCGGCTTCTTTTTTGCTTTTGCCCCGACCTTGGGCCAGCACCTCGTCGCGCCAAATGACCTGCGCGTGAAAAACCTTGCGATGATCCGGACCGCTTTCCCCCGTGATACGGTAGCGCGGGGCTTCTTGACTCAGGGACTGCAGGGTCTCCTGCAAAGTTCCCTTGGGATTGCTCTCGGTTTTGCTTTCTGCCACCAACCCGATGCCCTGCTCAAACAAACGGAGAACGAGTTCATGGGCGGATTGATAACCTGAATCAAGGTAAATGGCACCAATCAAGGCTTCCAGCGCATCCGCCAATGTGGAAGCACGCTTGCGACCGCCGCTGGCTTCCTCACCCTTTCCTAACAAAATGTAATGCCCTAGTTGCAGATGGGAGGCGAATTGAGCAAGGGCCTGACGTGAGACCAATTGGGCTCGCAGCTTGGTCATGTGACCTTCCGGTGAATCGGGAAACATCCGATACAAATGCTCTGTCAGCACCAATTGCAAAACCGAGTCGCCGAGAAATTCCAGACGCTGATTGTCAAAGTGCGCTTTTTGAGACTCATAAGCGAGGCTGGGGTGCGTCAGAGCTTCCGCCAGCAACAAAGGGTTGCGGAATTTGTATCCTAGTCTGACTTCTATGCTTTCCATGCCTTGCGGAGTTACCTTCTCTCCCGCCCGATTTCTGAAAAAATCCGACAGGAAAGATGGGGTGATCGACGGGATTCGAACCCGCAACAACCAGAATCACAATCTGGGGCTCTACCATTGAACTACGACCACCATCTTTCGTAGGGGGGAAGAAAAAAATAAGGGAAAGTGAATTCTTGGCAAGCCAAAAATGCCAATTTGATCAGAAAATCGGCAACCCGCATGATCCTTACGAGTGAGCGAGATGGATGAGCGTCGCCCTCTGGACAGAATGCTGCGCCCAGTTTTCTCAATCGTAGGAAACCAGCACCCGTCAGTCACTCGCGAATACGATCTTGTCAGAACCGCTCCTACCACAAAAAAAGAACCCCACCGGAAGGTAGGGTTCTGAGAAAAGAAGCAAAGAAGTTCGGAGAAAAAACGCCGAGGCGCGGGGTCCCATTAGGACTTGTAGCGCAGACGCTTTTTATGGCGATTCTGTTTCATGCGCTTCTTGCGCTTGTGCTTGTTGATTTTCGTCTTACGGCGTTTCTTGATGGAACCCATGGTTGTTTGTGTCGGTTGTTAAAAAAATTGGTTTAAGGAACGATTTTGTTGAGGGGATACTCGATGATTCCCTCAGCGCCGAGAGCGATCAGCTCGGGGATGATGTCGCGAACGACGGTTTCGTCAATCACTGTTTCCACCGCAATCCAATTTTCATCGGTGAGCTGGGAAATGGTGGGACGGCGCAGCGAGGGTAGTTTTTCACTGATGATCGCCAAATTCGCCTTGGGCAAGTTCATTTTCAGACCCACTTTACCACGAGCGAGCAAAGCCGCCTTGAGCAGCAGGGCGATGCGCTCCATTTTCTCCTTTTTCCAAGGATCCAACGCGGCAGCAGGGCTGGCATAAAAGTGGGGAAATGAGGTCAGGAGAGTATCGACGATGCGAAGTTTGTTCGCCTTGATGGACGAGCCCGTTTCGGTGACATCCACAATGGCATCGACGAGATCGGGCACTTTCACCTCCGTGGCACCCCAGGAGAATTCCACTTCGGCCTTGATGCCTTTTTCCTCAAGGTAACGGCGGGTGATGCCCACGCCCTCGGTGGCAATCCGTTTGCCCTCAAGATCCTCGGGTTTTTGAATGGGGGAATCCTCGGGGACTACCAACACCCAGCGAGTAGGGCGGGCGGTGGCGCGAGAGTAGGGCAATTCCGCGAGATCGACAAGGTCCGCGCCATTTTCATAGGCCCAATCATAGCCCGTGATGCCACAATCGAGGAATCCCTGATGGATGTAGCGACCAACTTCCTGTGCACGGATGAGGTAAATGTCCAGCTCGGGATCGTTCGATGCCGGGCGCAATCCGCGCGAGGAAACGTAGATCTCATAGCCAGCTTTGGCCAGAAGTTCCACGGTGGGAGCTTCCAGACTTCCTTTCGGAATGGCGATTTTGAGAGTGCGATCGGACATGCGCGGGGGGCGGGTTTTAGAGGGAAATTCGCAGGGAATCAAGAAAAAGACGTGATTTTTCGCATTTTTTCCCGTCACGACAGGAAAATGACCGGCAGGATGCGCATTGACAGATCCCTTGACTGCACACAATGTAACGCGGCATGACGACGGTGAATTACAAGGTCGGCAACGAAACTCTGATCCGGGTAATGGATGCGGCATCGGCGCATTTGTGCGGGCTTTTGGAAAAACAAGGCCGAGCGGACGGGGCGCTGCGCATCGCGGTCATCGGTGGTGGTTGCAGTGGTTTGCAGTATAAAATGGACCTCGTCGATGGTCCGCGCGACCGCGATATTCTCGTGGCTAGCAATAGGGTGAATGTGGTGATCGACCCGAAAAGCGCGTTGTTTGTCACGGGCAGTGAGTTGGACTGGTCGGACGACCTGCAACAAGGGGGCTTCAAGGTCAGCAATCCGAATGCCCTGGTGACCTGCTCGTGCGGGGAGAGTTTCGCTGCTTAACGAGGATGGATGCTTTTTCCCTTTTGCAATGGCCGCGCAAGCTCAGTTTCGATGAGGCTTCCTTGCGCGAAGCCTATCGCGCGGCGAGCAAGCAGGCTACCGAAGAAGCCGAGCAGTCGGCGCTCACCACAGCATATCACATCTTACGCAGCCCAGCATCACGCCTACGTCACTGGCTGGAACTGCAGGACATGCAAGGAGAAACACGGGGCGCGATCGATGGGGAATTGGTGGATTGGTTCGGACAAATTGGGTTCGTGATTCAGGAATCGGACGCCCTGCTGCTACGTCGCGATCAATGTCAGAGCGCGCTGGCAAAAGCGATGATGGAAAAGGATATCCAAGCGGGACGAGTGCGCATCGAAGAATGGCAGATGCGTTTGCAGGACTGGCTGTCTCGCAAAATGGCCGTATTTGCCACCATCGAAGCGGGTCACGTCAGTTCTGCCGATGCTTGGACTTGCGCGCGCGATTTGGCATTCATCGAAAAATGGCAGCAACAACTGCGCGAGCGCTACGGCAAATTTTTCTAAGAATCCTGAAGTCCTCACGTAAAAAGATTCTCTCTGTCGCCTATCACCTTCCCATCCTTTTACTCACGGCATCGCATGAATCCGCTGATCCCTTTGACACCCCATATCGAGGCAGTTCTTGCCATGACGGGTGTGGAGGCCCATGAAAGTCATGCTGCCGAGTGGGTGGATCCCGATGTGCAATGCATGGCAAAGGTGGCAGCTGGCGATCTGACAGCCTTCGAACACATTGTCGCGCGACATCAAAAATCTTTACTGAACTTTTTCGCGCGCATGGGCGCTCAATCGGAATGTGAGGATCTTGTGCAAAACACCTTCGTGCGTCTCTATCAATTCCGCGACCGCTACCAGCCGACGGCAAAATTCACGACATTCCTTCATGTGCTCGCCTATCGGGTATGGGCTGACATGGGGCGCAAGGCTCAACGCCGCGAGAAGCTGGCCGTCGAACTGCGCGTGGTTGCGGAAACCGTGGAGACCGCTGCCGATGAGCCCGCGCCGGGCATCGATGTGGAAGCCGCACTCGACAAGCTCTCTCCCAAACTTCGCGATGTGGTGGTGCTCCATTTCTACCAAGGTCTTCCGTATCAGGAAATCGCCGATGTTTTGCAAATCCCTCTCGGCACCGTGAAATCCCGCCTCCATCTCGCCATCAACGCCTTGCGCGACCATTTCCATGAATGATTCATTTCTCCAGCCTGACTCATCCTCACTCCGCCAGCAAGGCATTGAGGCGACGCAGCATCTTTGCCACGACCGGATCCATACGAAGACCGCACGTCATCTCGATGCTTGTCCCTCGTGCCAGCAGGCCAAAGATGTGATCGATCATCTGCTGGCGATTCCCGATCTCGAACCCTCGCCCGATCTCACCGCCCGCATCATGGCAGCCGTGAAACAGGAACAAAGTCGTACCAAGCGCTCCGCATGGTGGCCGCGCGCAGCGGCGGCGGTGTTTCTGATCGGTCTATCCGTGACTGCCATCTCCATCTGGTCGCCGCGATCAAAACCGATGATCGCCACGACTCCATCGCCTCGGACTTCATTGCCCGTCGATCAAGGACGGCAAGAGGCATGGCAATGGTTCTGCCGCACCCAGGAAAGCAATGGATCATGGAATCCTACGCGCTGGGGAGGAGACGCTCGCTTCGAAGTCGCGTTGACAGCGCTGCCCCTGCTCGCCCTGCAATCCGCCGAAGGAGAAAAAACGGCCGAGCAAAAGGAAGTGATCCGGAAAGCTCAGCAATACCTCTTGTCGCGCTGCGATGACCAAGGTCGCTTCGGCCCCTCGTTTTTCGGTTCATCCTACACCCAAGGCATGGCGACCTTGGCCATGCTTTCCTGCTACCGGACAAATCCCGATCCCGAGATCAAACGCGTGCTGCATCGGGCTCTGGACGTCATCATCAGCCAACAGCAACCTTCGGGGTGTTGGTGTGCGGTCGGCATCGCGCAGCCCGATGTCACGGTCACCCTGTGGCAACTCGAAGCGCTCAAAGCAGCCTCGGCACTGGGATGGGACGAAGTACAACCCCATGTCTCTCTTGGCTCGAAATGGCTGACCAGCCATCGAAGCGAAAGCCCGCAGAACGCCAATTTCGACCCCGATGGAAAAATCGATTACTTTCAACTCTACAGCGCCACCACCCAACTGAGGGAATCGGTCGATGCATCCGCTCACGACCAACTGACCGCGATTCGCCGTAGACTTCTGCTCAAGCAAATCCAGCAGGGCGATGATTCCGGAAGTTGGTCGCCGGATGACCGATGGGCGATGATTGGCGGGCGCCTCTACACCACGGCGATGGCGTCGTTGGCTTTGCGATAAGAAAAATCGGAAAATTTTTCCTTTTTACTGAACCACATCGGCGTATCTGGCGATTTCTCCTCTGCACAGCCGATGCATTTCGGCGATACCTCTCGTTCCACCCATGACTTCATCGAACCACAACCGCCATCCCCGCTTCTCGCTCGTTCGAACCGCACTGCTCGCCTCGGGCATCGCATGGTGGCCGAGCCATTCACTCGCCCAGGACTTTTTGGAACCTATCGTCGTCACTGCCACGCGCGGGAAGTCCGAGAAAGCGGACACGGCCTATACCAGCACTTACTTGGGACAGGATTTCCTGCAGAACCATTTCCGCCGCAATATTCCCGACGCCCTGAATTTCACACCCGGTGTGCTCTCCCAAAAAACCACCTACGGTCACGGCTCACCCTTCATCCGCGGGCAAACCGGGCGCAGCAACCTGCTCATGTATGATGGCGTGCGCATCAACAACTCGACCTGGCGCAGTGGTCCAGTTCAATATGGGAACACGCTCGATTCCTACGCCATCGATCACATGGAGCTCATCAAAAGCCAGGGCAGTGTGCCCTTCGGCTCCGATGCCGTCGGTGGTACGCTCAATGCATTTGGCAAGACCACCGGTTTCCGCGATGAAGCGGACGGCGCCTTCTTCAACCACGGATCTGCCTACTATGAATATCGTAGCAATGGCGATGACTCCCACATCGGAAGGCTGGAGGGATCGATCGGAGAAGGAGGCAAATGGGGTCTGCGCGCCGGGATCACGGAAAAGGACTTCGGCGACATCCACTCATCGGCGATCGGCACGATGCGCAACACAGGATACGGCGAGCACGACTGGGATCTGCGTTTCGAATCGGCGCTCAACCCCGATACCACGCTTACCGCCGCGTTCATGCGCGTGCGGCAGGACGATGTCTGGCGCTGGCACCGCACCATATTCAATCCTGGCTGGAACCACGAGGGATCTTCCTCCACGGCCGGCACATGGTTGGCCAATACCTATGACCAGGATCGTATGTTAGGATTCCTGCGCGTGGCATCGGACGACCCGCGCCAAGGCGCGCTCATCTCCCACTGGTCCGCCACTCTATCTTACCAAGATAACAGTGATCTCGAGTTTCAAGATCGTAGAAATCAAACGACTCAATCGTTTAATTCCACGCGTTATCGCCAATGGCAGCAAGCCGATGTGCAAACCTACGGCATCGATCTTGAATTCGAATCGCCGATGGGTCCTGGCAAATGGATCTATGGTTTGGATTACTACCAGGATCAGGTTGACAGCTACGCCAAGCGAGATCGTGGGCTAGGAGAGGTGTTTCTGCCCTCCGCACGACCCGTGGCGGATGATTCCCGCTATTCCCTTTTCGGCATCCACGGCCAATATCATTGGCAGGCGCTGGAGAAGCTTCGCGTGGAGTCTGGCGTGCGCTACACCTATGCCGAGGCGGACATCGGCAAGCGCTGGGACAACAATGCCGCCGCGGACATCGGCTCGCAGCGAGACTGGAACCATACCGTTTTTTCGCTGCGTGCTATTGAGGAATTGCCTTTTGATTGGTCGGTGTATGGCGGCGTGTCCCAAGCGTTCCGCGCGCCGAATCTCGCCGACTTGTCGGGCGTAACCACCAGCCGCTCCGGCGTGGAAACCGGCGGTTCCGTGAATGTGAATCCGGAGGATTTTCTTACCTACGAAATCGGGCTGCGGCAGAGTGGAAAATCCACCAGCATGCAAGCCGCATTTTTCTACGCAGACATGAAAAACATCATCACCGATGTTCCCGTCAGCAGCGGCTCCACTACGACCCAAGCCGCGAACGGTAGGAATGGCTACATTTACGGATTCGAAGTCGAGGGCGCATGGCGCATCAGCGAGCAATGGCAGCTTTCGGGATTTGTTGCATGGCAGAAGGGAGAAACTTCCACGGCCGCCTTCGTAGGTGGCCCAACACTGGAGGAGCCCTACAGCCGAGCTCTGCCCTTGACGGGCTCGATGGCATTGCGCTGGACCCATCCATCCACGAAATGCTGGGTCGAAGGTCGCGTGCTCGCTGCGGAAACGGCAGATCGCCTATCGACGGCCGACAAAGCCGATACCCAGCGCTTCCCCAATAAAGGCACACCCTCCTACGTCGTTCCCATGCTCTACAGCGGTTGGCAGGCCACGGATCACCTACTGGTTACTCTCGGCTTGGAAAACATCAGCAATGTTGATTTCCGGCATCACGGTTCCGGCAACAACGAACCCGGATTCAATGCTGTTCTCGGTGTGCGCACAACTTGGTGAGTAAAGGATTCGACACGACGAATCCCCCTCGTTGGGAGCCCACGCAGCAAATGCTGCCGTGGGCTCTTTCTGCTTGCAAGTGCCTTCATGAGCAGCAGCCAACGCATGGCATCCGTTTGCATGCCTGCACAGATTCTGATGGCGAATCACGCCGAACTTTCCTGATTGCCTAACGGAAAAATATCGGGGATGGTAGATCCCTCCCTTGGACTTTTGCCATAAGTCTCATTCCGCCCATCGATCCATGAAACGACCCCTCTCCCTGCTCGCCCTTTGCTGTTCCGTTTTGTTGTCGCCCGCATCGGGCCAGACAGCTCCAGCGCCGGTAACTCTTGAATCCTTGCACAAGCAGATCGCGACGACGCTGGAAAACGAGATCGCCAACAACAAGAAGCTAAACCCCAATGTAGCCTTGCAACTGAAAGCCATGAGCCCCGTCTGGCGTGACAACCAATCACGCTCATCGATCGAAGGACGTTTGCAGAGTTTGAAGTCCGTTGTGAACCAGGACAACATTTCCCAGAAAACACGAGAAGCTACTGATGCCTGCATAAGGCAAATCAGCGATTTGATGGAAAAACACAGCAAGCAGATGGCTGAAGAGATCCGCAAAAGCACAAGTGACGCGTTGCGTCGCGTCATGAAAGCCACGGAGACTGAGGAAATTCGCAAGGTGATCTCCGCATTCAAAGAGGATCGCTTGAAGGTGCCGAATGGTGGATTCCGCGATGACAACGCCACACCTGTCAATACCTCCAGTGTTTCGGAATTCATGGATTATTGGCTGCGTTTTCATCAATATCGAGACTCCAACCAAACTCGCTATGCCGCGGGACAGGTTGCTCAAATGGAGGACATATCCTCGCGCATCTCGGCGTTTCTCACGGCCGATGAAGTCACACAATCGTTGCAAAACCTGCGCAAGAGCATCGGCATGCTACCCCCCAAGGAACTGGAAGTTTTGTGGCAACAGACCTTTCAGGAATTGCTCGATGATGCCAATCAGGATCGCCTCGATGAACTCATCCAGAAAGTCAACAAAAACCACCAAATGAGCTTGGCATCCAATGCCACAGAAATGCAGGCCTCGCGCTGGCAGTGGCTTGATCAGTTCGGTCGCAAATTGAAAGAAAGCATCCAACGCGGGAGAGAGGGCACGACTCCCAACTTCACTGCGGAGGATTTCATGCGCCATGATTCCTCCTATGGCGTGATGATCAAGCCCGAGGAATTCACCAGTCGTATGAATCAGTATCTGATCCGCGGCAAAGACGCGAAAGGCCAAGAAATCTCCGTGCGTCTTTTCTACGATGTCGCCGAATTAAAAACGGCCACCGATCAATTGCTGGCACGCATTCTTGATGACGCCCATCAAGACCAGCTTGTCGGCTTGATGGAGGAGATCAAAAGACTGCGCTCTTATGCTTCGTCGAGTCGTCATTCCCATACATTCAATCTCAACGCGAAACTGGAACGCCTGTCGCTACTCGCACGGAGCATCAAGGATAGCGTCACCGCATTGAAAATGGGTAACAGCAACCAACTGAGTCTGCAGCAACTGTATAACGATTACTCGGATGGCGAAGTCTTATTGACGAAAGAGGATTTGCTCGAAAAACTCAAAAAGTATCAAGTTCAAGTGCCATCGAAGGACGCCGCTCCCATCAAACGCGCTTTGTTTGTCGATGCCGAAGAACTCTTACGACAAATCAAATCATGCAGTGAATTGCCTGCCATCTTGCCCGAACTCACCCGTGCTGCATCGAACTCCGTGAACGAGAACGGAACGAATCCTCTAGCGGGGCTGATGCCATGCATCAACCGTTGCGCGGACATCGCCCAGCAACTTTCGACTGGGGAAGCCTTTACGTTGCAACCCTCGTCTTCTTCCCGTTACTACATCGGTGATCCATCGAGATCGATGCCTACATCCGGGCCCTTGGTGGATCGCATCAAACTCCTAGAAGCCGAAGTCGAGTGGTCGGCGATCCTACGATTCTTCCCAGGGGAAACTTCTCACGATGCGACTGATCACGAAAAAAGGCTCAAGACCCTGATGGCGAAATTCCGCGAACAAAACAAGTACGAGGCCATGAGTCAACTGCATGCGGTTTCTCAATACTTCAAGGCATCGCGCCAGCTATTGTCTCAGGCACAAGCGCGCACGATTCACGATTATCTCAACGGAGTGCGCCAACAAGAAGTTTTCGATCAACCAAGGTTGGCGGTTTACTTTCTTCAAAAAGCCGCGCTATCTACCAACAATCTGATCGATGCACAGCAACTGAAAACCCGTTTGCAATCATTGCGCAGCCAATTTCCCTCGGATTACGACAAGGGCATCGATGATGCGATGAAATCGCCCGCCAGTGAGGCTTTTCCCCAAGAAATCGAAATTCCTGCGCGAGCAAAATGATGACTCATGTTATCGTGGATACGGGCAGCTATGACAAAGTCGAATGATAAAATCCCGCGATGATTCACGTAAGGGGTGCCCATGCTCCGCTCTTTGCTGTTTGTTGGTCTGTTGCATCTCCCTGCCATCGCGCAGGTGGAATTTTCTGGTGTGTATCCGCACTTGGTCATGTCCAACCAAGAAGGCGAATGTGGGACAGGCGGAGTGGTGCCTTGGGCAGGAAAGCTGTGGGTGATGACTTACGCGCCGCACCAGCCCAAGGGATCAACAGACAAACTCTACGAGATCACTACCGACTTGAAGCAAACCATTCGCCCGGAAAGCATAGGTGGCACACCAGCGAACCGCATGATTCATGAGGAATCGCAGCAGTTGTTTCTGGGGCCGTATATCATCGATGCCCAAGGCGGGCTGCGCACCATTCCCTACACCACGATGTTTGGTCGCCATACGGGCAATGCCCGCCACCTCACCGATCCGGCGGGCAAGATTCTTTATGCAAGCATGGAAGAAGGCATTTGCGAAGTGGATGTGAAAACCTTGGCGGTGAAATACCTTTGGATTGATGAGCAACTGCAGCCTGGCGGCGCTAACAAAAAAACTACGAGCGAGGATAAGGAAGGACCAAAGGCGAATCTGCCCGGTTACCACGGCAAAGGCTTTTATTCGGCGCAGGGCCGATACGTGTATGCGAACAATGGCGAACATGGTGGTGAGGCCAGAGTCAACCCGCGCATTCCCAGTGGCGTGCTGGCGGAATGGGATGGCAAGGCAGACCAGTGGACCATCGTGCGGCGCAACCAGTTCACCGAAATCACTGGCCCAGGCGGCATCATGGGCAAGGCGGACTCCCCCGATGCGCCCCTTTGGGCGGTCGGGTGGGATCATCGTTCGCTCATCCTGATGTGCCTCCACGGCGGCAAATGGCACGCCTATCGTCTGCCGAAAGGATCCCATTCCTACGACGGCGCCCACGGCTGGAACACCGAGTGGCCGCGCATTCGCGACATCGGCGAAAAAGATTTCCTGATGACCATGCACGGGACGTTTTGGAAATTTCCCAAGGACTTCACGCCACAGAAATCCGCAGGTATCACACCGCGCTCGAACTACCTCAAAGTCATCGGCGACTTCTGTGCGTGGCAGGGCAAGGTCGTTCTCGGATGCGACGATACAGCAAAATCGGAATTCCTCAACAAACGCAAAGCCAAGGGGGAAATCGCGGCGCCGCGCTCGCAGTCGAACCTATGGTTCGTGAAACACGAGCGTCTCGATCAACTCGGTGCGGTATTAGGTCGCGGCGCACTGTGGTTGAATGATGAGGTCAAAGCCGGAAAGGCCTCCGATCCCTATCTGTTCAGCGGTTATCAACAGCGGGTGATGCATGTCTCGCACACGGAGTCCACACCGCTCTCCTTGTTGCTGGAAGTGGATCGCAAAGGCGATGGCAATTGGACCAAGCTGGACACCATCACCGCGGAATCTGGCGTTCTCACCACCAAAACCTTCTCTGCAAGTGAACAGGCCGCATGGATCCGCGTAACGCCACTGTCCGATGCCAAAAAACTCAGTGTCTGCTTCAGCTATCGCAATGCCTCACCACACATCAAGCCGGATGAAACTTTGTTTGCCGGAGTGGCAGCGAGCGGATCGAAATCCGCCCTTGGTGGATCGATTCGCGCCGCGGATAACGATGCTCTGACATTGAGCATGATGGCCACAGACGCGGAAGGCAAAGAGACGGGCTACTACACCATGGGAGCCGATATGAAACTCACGTCTCAGACCGATACGAAGGCGTCGCAATTTCATCGCCAGCACTGCAAGATGATGGAAAAAAGCTTTACGGTAGATGAAGCGTCCGCCCTCGTCATCGATGACAAAGGCCGCCGCTGGCGTTTCCCGCGCGGCGCCGCCGCCTACGCCAACGGAGGCTCTTTCGGTAACGCGCGACTCGCACGTGAAGTTGCCACCGAGCGAGATCTCTTGAATCTCTGCGGCACGTTTTACGAACTGCCCGCCGAAAACGCCGGCGGCTTCGCCTTGGCCCGTCCGGTGGCCACCCACGACCGCCTGATCCACGATTTCTGCTCTTGGCGCGGGCTTTTGCTGATGAGCGGCATCGATGACACCAAGACCGACAACCGCCACATCATCCGTTCGGACGATGGCAAAGCAGCCCTGTGGGCGGGCGTGATCGACGACGCATGGAAACTGGGCAAACCACGTGGCGAGGGAGGTCCGTGGAAAAATACGATGGTTCAACAAGGAGCAGCTTCCGATCCTTATCTGATGACTGGCTATGACCGCAAATCGTTGACTCTAGTGAGTGATCAAAATACTACGATTTTAGTAGAAGTGGATATCAGCGGGTGGGGTGATTGGGTAGTGTATCAGAAAATGCCGCTGGAGGCTGGGAAGGAGTTGACGCACGTGTTCGGTGAGGCTTTTTCCGCTTACTGGGTTCGCTTCACCAGTGATAAAGATGCCGTAGTCTCTGCCCAATTGCGATACGAGTGAATGCTGTCAGGCGGCAGGAAAGGTCCCGCAATGATCCTAAATGTCACGATTTTCGTAAGATCGGGTCTCCTTCCAGCGTAATCAAGCGCACATGAAATCAGCGCTATCTTCCTCTCTTGCTATCGCTCTGCTGGCAGTTGCTCATGCGGATTCTTTTGTTATCGAAGCTGAGCAGTTCGCGCAAAAAGGCGGCTGGATGGTGGACACCCAATTCATCGAGACGATGGGTTCGCCGTATCTCATCGCGCACGGCATGGGCAAGCCAGTCGCAGATGCGAGCACGAAGGTGAGCGTTCCCACCGATGGCAACTACCAGGTTTGGGTTCGCACCATCGACTGGAGCAAGCGCCTCAAGCGCGCGGACAGCGCGGGGACTTTTTCCGTATCGGTGAATGGCAAGGATCTCGGAGCAGTGCTGGGTCAGGGCAACACGACTTGGTCATGGGTGAAAGCGGGCAAAGCGGATTTGAAAAAAGGTTCAACGGAAGTGACCTTAAAGGATCTCACAGGTTTTGACGGTCGCGTGGACGCCATCCTTTTCAGCAGTGATGGGTCCTTCAGCCCCCCAGAAAAATGCCTATTGGAGGAGCGTGCGACGTGGAAGATCGCGGGAGCTCCCGCCCCCATCGAGGATGCCGGATCCTATGATCTGGTTGTCGTAGGGGGTGGCTACGGTGGCATGGGGGCCGCCATTTCCGCGGCGCGTCTCGGCGCCAAGGTGGCATTGATTCAGAACCGCAAGGTACTGGGCGGCAATGGCTCCTCGGAAATCCGCGTGTGGGCCATGGGCAATACGCCTCCCAGCGAATACGCTCTGGCCGATATCGTTAACGAATTTCAAGACAGCGCTAAGGCATCACCCGCTCCTGCCGAACAATTTGAAGACGAGAAAAAAGAAAAAATCGTCCGCGCGGAGAAAAACATTCGCCTCTTTCTCGGTCATCACGCCTACGGATTGGACATGAAAAAAGGCTCGATCAGTGCCGTGAATGTGCTCGAAGTAGAAACAGGAAAAACCAAAAAAATCACTGGCGTGCTCTTTGCCGATTGCACTGGCCACGGCTTCATCGGTCAATGGTCCAAAGCGGATTCCACCATGGTCGCCAAAGGTCGGATGGGCATGAGCAACATGTGGATGTGGGAAAATCGCGACAAGCCGGTCGCCTTCCCGCCGCAAAAGTGGATGCTTTCGCTCGCGGAAAAAGATTTCCCGCATCCGCGTCGCGGCCACGCCGAGTGGTTCTGGGAGAGCGGATATGATCGCCATCCGATTGAGGAACTGGAGATTACTCGCGACTGGAATCTGATCTCTGCCTACAGCGCCTTCAGTGCCTTGAAAAACTATGGGGCTCACGCCGCACGCGATCCCCACCAACACGCGAATGCAGAGATGACCTGGCTTGCCTACGTCGGTGGCACTCGCGAAACCCAACAATTGCTCGGCGATGTGATTTTGAACGAAGAGCACATCGAAAAGGACAAAACCGTTTTCCCCGATGGCTGCGTATTGACCACTTGGTCCATCGACCTCCACGTGCCCGAACAAAAATACATCCAGGGCAATCCCGAGCATCCTTTCATTTCCAAAGCGATCCACCGTCACGCCATCGACAAACGCGTAGGCTACCCGATCCCCTACCGCTGTTTCTATTCTCGCAACGTGCCCAATCTTTACATGGCAGGTCGTAACATCAGCGTCAATCGCGACGCCTTGGGCACCATCCGCGTAATGAACACCATCGGCATGATGGGCGTCTGCGTGGGCCGTAGCGCCGCTCTGTGCCGCGTGCACAATTGCCTGCCGCGGGACATTTACACCAAGCACCTCGATCAAGCGAAAAGCCTGTGGAAACTTCCTGGCGCGCAACGCTACGAGAGCCTCGTCGAGCTGAAAAAATCACTGTAACGAGGAAGAGACCCGAACATTCACGCAATTAGGGTCTTGGGTCCTTAGCTGTGGAGTAAAATAGGCTGATTCCTGCCAGGTGCGTAGCCTTGTGCGCCCCTGCCCGCTGGGCGCGCAATGTCTCTGCGTAACCATTTCGCGAGCCGTGATGGAGCTCTGTACTGGTTCCATCAAGCCCATTCCACTCTTCAACAGATCAGCGCTGAGGAAAAAATCTCGCGAAACCCTCATCCCTTTGCTATCAAAGCAGGGTGAATGAAGAGAGCCGCAGCACATGGCCCATCATCCACATAGAAAACGACGCTGGCTCCCACTTCGAACCATTTTCGCAAAAATGCTCCCCACTGTGATTTTGCACTCCATCGGCATCATAGAGAAAAAGTTACGAAAAATTTTTGAATAAACTTTTCTCTATGGCATCCTACCCATGACAACAAGATCGGCGAATGAATCCGCAACCTATGCGTAGCGAATCAGCGCGACATCCATTAACCTCCACATCACCAAGAAAGAAACAATCGTATGGGACTCGATAAAATCACACAGAAACTCCAAGAAGCACTTCAACAAGCGCAGCGCCTGGCCTCAAAGTCGAGCCACGCCGAGCTGAAAAGCGCACACGTGCTGCAGACCTTGCTCGAGCAGGAAGGCGGCATCCTCACGCCCATTTTGCAAAAAGCGGGCGTCGATCTGACGAAGCTCAAGATAGCAGTGCGCGAGAATCTTGCAGCAGAACCGAGGATGGAAGGCTCCACTTCGCAGCCGCAACTCAGCTACGGTCTGCGCGCCACCTTGGAAAAAGCCGATGATGCCCGCGAAGCACTCGGCGATGATTTTCTCAGCGTGGAGCACTTTATCCTCGGCTCCTTGCAGGCAGATTCCCCTGCGGGCAAGCTGCTGAAAAGCGCCGGTCTCAGCGAAGCAAAAGCCCGCGAGGCGATCCAATCCGTGCGCGGTAGCCAGAAGGTCACCGACGAGAATCCTGAAGGAAAATACCAAACCCTCGAAAAATACGGCACCGACCTCACAGCGCGCGCACGCGAGGGCAAGATCGATCCGGTGATCGGTCGCGACAACGAAATCCGCCGTGTCATGCAGGTACTCTCGCGCCGCACGAAAAACAACCCAGTGCTCATCGGTGAGCCAGGCGTGGGCAAGACCGCAATTGTCGAAGGCCTCGCCCGCCGCATCGTCTCGGGCGATGTGCCGGACTCGATGAAAAACAAACGCGTCATCGCGCTCGACCTCGGCGGCATGCTGGCGGGTGCGAAGTATCGTGGCGAGTTCGAGGATCGCCTCAAGGCATTCCTCAAGGAGGTCACTGACTCCGCGGGCGAGATCATCCTTTTCATCGATGAGCTGCACACCATCGTCGGCGCTGGCAAGACCGAGGGCAGCCCTGATGCAGGCAATCTGCTCAAGCCACAACTCGCCCGTGGTGAGCTCTCGACCATCGGCGCCACCACGCTGGATGAATACCGCAAACACATCGAAAAAGACGCCGCACTCGAGCGCCGCTTCCAGCCCGTGCTCGTCGGTGAACCCTCGGCGGAAGATACCATCGCGATCCTGCGCGGACTGAAGGAACGCTACGAGGTCCACCACGGCGTGCGCATCCAGGACGGTGCCATCGTCGCCGCCGCCATGCTGTCCGACCGCTACATTTCTGATCGTTTCCTGCCCGACAAAGCCGTCGACCTGATTGATGAGGCCGCCTCGCGCTTGAAGATCGAGCTCGACTCCATGCCCACGGAAATCGACCAGCTCGAACGCCAGGTCTTGCAACTGGAAATGGAGAAAAAAGCGTTAGAGAAAGAGACGGACAAGGCCTCACTCGCCCGCTTAGAAAAAGTGAAGGAAGAGCAATCGAACCTTAAAGAAGAAAGCGCCACACTGATGACGCAATGGCGCAATGAAAAGGCAATCATTGACGAAGTGCGTGCTGCACAAGAGAAAATCGAATCGCTCAAGACTCAAGCCGAACAAGCGCAACGCATCGGCAACCTGACCCGAGCTTCCGAAATCACCTACGGCGAGATCCCCCACGTGCAGCGCGAACTGGAAACCGCCAAAGAAAAACTTGTGAGCTTTCAACTCAATGGTGGCATCCTCAAGGAGGAGGTCACCGAGGACGACATCGCCCGCGTCGTGTCCGCCTGGACCGGTATTCCCGTGAACCGCTTGCAGGAAGGTGAGCGCTCGAAGTTGCTGCACATGGAAGAGCGTCTCGGCGAACGCGTGATCGGACAAAAAAAAGCCATCACTGCGGTGTCGAATGCGGTGAGGCGCGCCCGCTCGGGCTTGCAGGATGAGAACCGCCCCGTGGGCTCCTTCCTGTTTCTCGGTCCCACCGGTGTGGGCAAAACGGAGTTGTCCAAAGCACTCGCCGAATTTCTCTTCGACGATGAAAACGCCATGGTTCGCATCGATATGTCGGAATACATGGAGAAACACAGTGTCGCGCGGCTCATCGGCGCGCCTCCGGGTTATGTCGGCTACGATGAAGGCGGGCAGCTCAGCGAACGCGTACGCCGCAAGCCCTATAGCGTCATCCTGTTCGATGAAGTAGAAAAAGCCCACAGCGACGTCTTCAACGTCCTGCTGCAGGTGCTCGATGATGGTCGCATCACCGATGGCCAGGGCCGCACCGTTGATTTCCGCAACACCGTCATCATCCTCACCTCGAACATTGGCTCGCAGTTCATCCTTCACGAGGAAAATGCCGAACAACGCGAAGCAAAGGTGTTGGAGGCATTACGTGCGCATTTCCGTCCGGAGTTTCTCAACCGCATCGATGAGACCATCATCTTTGATCGCTTGGCCCGCGAGGAAATCACCCGCATTGTCGACATCCAGCTCACGCGCCTGCGTCAGCGCCTTGCCAAACAAGGTCTGGCTCTGGCTCTCAGCACGGAGGCGAAGGATTTTCTTGGCAATCAAGGCTACGATCCCATCTACGGCGCTCGTCCGTTGAAACGCGCCATCCAGCACCACCTGCTCGATCCTTTGAGCATGGCCGTGCTCGATGGTCAATTCCACGAAGGCGATGTCATCGAAGTCGGTGTCGCCAACAACGCATTGACGTTCCAGAAATAAGCACCGCCGCAAGGCATCATCGTGCTCACTCGCTCACTTGGTCGTCGGCATTGTAGGGGATGCCGTCTGGGCCTGGTGAACGGATTTCCATGATGGTTCCCGACATGGCATGGAATACGTAGGGGTTTCCCCAGCGGTCCAGCAGACAACCACGAGCATCGATCAATCGCTTCACCTCATCCGCAAGATAGGCCAGTTTTTTGCCGTTCTGCCCTGACAAGGCAGCCGTGACTTCATCGTTCTCCCCGATGGGATTTCCGCCCAGATTCCGGCGATACTCCTGCAACAACTGCTGGATGAGGGCGAGGTCTTCCCGCACATTCGATTGCGGATCCAGCAATTGCAAGGATTCTGCCGCCACGGGCATCTGAGTTCGATCGGAATCATCGTCCACGATGGATACAGCCTGTTGGTGCAAGGATGGTTGTCTTTTGTCCGCGGATGATTCCGAGCCACGGAAAAAAGAAGAGCTTCCCCCGCTGCTCCACCAAACGATGAGCAGAATCATGATGCCAATCAACAGCAGCAGAACACGTTTCACAAGAATGCGAGGTTCGCCGTACTGACGGTGAAGGGATTGTCAAAACGCGGCAGATTGGGGAAAATCGCCTCCATGTCGTTATCCGTGGCTCCCATCCACTTCGTCATGACAGCGGAATATTGATCCACCGATGTGCCCGGGATCCAGCGCCCGCGATTGTTGGTGCCGGCATCGATCGATCCAGTAGCGCTGCCGATTTTCAGCTTGGGGTAATGACCATAGATTTGTCCACCGCGCACGGCGCCGCCCATCACCAAAGTGTGCCCACCCCACGCGTGATCGGAACCCGCGGTAGTAGCAATCGTACTGTTCGGTGTAAAGGTGCGATTGAAATCCGAGGCCGTGAAGGTCACCACATTATCAAAAACCTGAAGATCGACCAAGGCATCGCGAAAGGCTTTGAGCGAGTTCGACAGCTCAGCCATCAGCGGAGCATGTGAGGTCAACAACGTGGAATGGGTATCATAGCCGCCGACCTGACAGAAAAAAATCTGACGCTGGTTGCCTAGGACCGAACGACCGGCGATGAGCTTAGCAATCATTTTCAACTGACTACCCAGGCTCGTCGTCGCACCCGCGAATTTCGCATCGAAATCCACCCCCGTGGCAGCGGCGGCAGTCATCGCGGCCCCGATGAAACCCTCGGTCGTCCGCGCGCGGCGGATGATGCGGTTGTGCTCTTCCTCATGGAGGTTCGCATGAGTAAGACGCATGATGTCCTCAAAGGCTTTGAGACGCCTTCCTTGATCCGTCGTTTTATACGATCCATCAGAATTTAACGCGGCGCCGTAATTGTCGGTTCCGCTCACGAAACCGGATAGCGGCACGGTTCCCGTGGATTTCACGACGTATTGCACCACTTGCCCCGCGGTGCCGACCTGCCATGAATTCACGCCGGCGAGCGAGATGGACATCGAGACCTTGCTCGCATTGGTGGGATTGTAGGATGCGTTCAGCAGATCGGCCGCTCTGCCACCCCAGCCGGAAGTGAAAGGCCGGTCCGGTACCGATGATTGCCATTGTGATTGTTGATCCGAGTGGGAAAACAACTGGAGGGGGAGAGGGATTTTTCCTCCTAAATAATCAGCGCGCGTGGGCACAGGGTAGGCGAGACTGCCGACGTTGCAAACCACGGCGAGATCCCCTTCATTGAACAAAGTGGCAAGATTCGGAGCGCTGGGATGGAAACCCATGGTGGGTGTGGGGCCGGGGTAATGCCGCGCGAAGGCTTGCGTTTGCGCAGGCATGTTCACAAGTTGCACTTGATCGCTGGGAATGGCCAGTACGCCCCGTCCAGCCTGATAATCCGAACGCAACTCGCTGCTGGCAGCATCACCTGCGGGCACAAACAAGTTATTCGAATCGTTGCCCCCATTGAGGAACAAACACACGAGAGCTTTGTAGCCAGAGCCACCGCCCCCTTGAGCCATGGCTGCCGTCATCAAGCGCATTTGCGCGAGCATGTTGACCAAGCCTGTCACGCCCAGTGAGGCACAGGCGGATTGGCGCAGGAAATCCCGGCGCGTGCGGAGGTCTTCTTTCTGATGTTTTTTCACAGCGGGAGAGGGAGATTATTTCTGAACAAGAAACTCGGGAGAGCTGATGACAAGCCACACGATATCTTCCACGCGTTCGCGCATGGAGGTGACGTGCGTGCTGAGAGTGCTGGAAGTATTGCTGCTAGCTCTCACCAGCACGGCGGCATCGAGAATGGCAGCCCTGGGTTTGCCGGCCGCGTTGCCATAGCGCGCTTTCAAAGCACCGCCGCACAGCAGCAAGTCCACCCGGTCCAGAACCGCCTCGCAGGCCGCACGGATCAAAGTGGAGTTGCGATATTCGGTGAGATTCACGGTGTTGTCGTTGTTGGTATCGAACACATCCTGATACAAAAGCTCCAAGGTGGTTTCATAAGGGATGATGAGGTTATCGGAACTCGATGTATAGGTTGATCCCGTTTCGGTCTGATTGACCAGAGCTTCACCGCCCTGGCCAGTGGAGTTGTCGATGAGACCGTAAAGATAATTCGTCGCGCTTAAGGTCGTGTTCTCATTCGCGATCTGCAATTCCGGAGAAACGAGGCCATTGGCAGGAAGCGAACCCGAGGGGGAAAAGTCCGGCAGGAACCAATTGAAGACGGATGGAGGAGAATGCGGCGTCTGACCGAGGCTGGAATCGGTATCAGCCACCCGCATGATGGTCGTGCCATCGGGAAACTTCGCCAGCTCCGAGGCGGGATAACCATATGATGACAAATCACTGAGGCGCAGTTGCGACTTTGCACCTAGGCCTCGCAACACAGCAAGATAACGCAGCAGGGGTTCACGCACCTTGCCTGATCCCGCGACCGAATCGGCGAGCGAGAGGGAGCGCGCCTCACTATCGAGCAGAATGGCGCGCACGGTGGTGCCGATGTTGCCGCCCGAATTCGCAAAGGCCGTGGAAACCCGATAGAGATAACCGGGCGAGGGGTTGGCAGTAACCAAGCGCTGGATCAGCCGCCGGCAAATGAACGGCGCGGTGTTGGGATGAGTGGCCAGTCGATCGAGCACGATGCTCAGCTCCTGCTCGCCCGTGAGACCCGCGGGAATCGTCAAGCCCAACCACTGCTTCGACGCAGTATCGTGATACGTGGCGAACTGCTTCAGCGGATTCGTCCACGAGGCCTCAAAGCGCTCATTGCCGACGCTCTGGAAAAAACTCGTGTTGTCCGCCACAGTGTTGCTATTCGACGGATTGTTGCGTTTGGAAAAAGACCATCCAGTGAAGACGCGCGACAAGGCGGCGATGTCATCTTGCGTATAGGAGGCCAGAGGAAGTCCGTTGGATCCCAGCTTCAAGGAACCATCCGGGTGCATCTCGATCAAACCGATGGAAAACAACTGCATGATCTCGCGGGCGAAATTTTCATCCGGTGATGTCAAGGCCTTGCCTTGGGAATCATAGGTCGTTTTCTGATTTTTCAAATGTGACAGATACTGCGCCATGATCGGGTGCAGGGCGACGTTTTCTAACAGATTGCGATACGTGCCATGGGCATGGTTTTTGAGCATGTCGTAGTAATTCGTCATACCGTAGGCGCGGTTCAGTATGGTGCTATCATTGTCGCTGATGACGAAAATTTCCGATAATGCGAAAGCTACCCGTTGCCGCAGTTGATCGGGTGCATGACGGGCCAACAACCACCAGCCTCGGCGCGCGTTGTTTTGGTTCGGATCAAAAGCGGCGTTGTAATAGGTTTTGGTGGGATCGGTGTAGAGCGCGATTTCTTGATCGTTCGCCGCGCGCGTGTAGGCTTCCAAACTGGGTGATGGCAGAGCGAACTGGGCATCGATCCAAGCACCGTATGCCGCGATGCGGTCTCCCGCGTGCGCAGCGATCAAACTTCTCAGGGCCTCGATGTCCTGCATGGTCGGGCCGAAGGTCGCTTGCGTAAGAAAACGATGGATGTCGCGATCGATGGACGCTCCAGTCAGGGTTGTCAACGCTTGCGGGGCAGGGGGAACTTGGAAACTGGTCGAACCGTTCGCCATTTGATAGAACCCGTGGATTTCTCCGCTGGCATGGGCATTGGTGTAAATGCCCAGCTGCACACCCCCGGAGAGCATGGCATCGAGCAAAGCCTGATCTGTCAGATAATTCTGACTGGCGCGAACTGGCCAGTTCTGCCCACCGTAGTTGAAGGAAGGCACGGATTGCAAAATGGATTCGTTCTCCGTGAGCACCTGGGTGTTGGTCACGACAGAGTTCAAATTCGAGAAGGACAAGGCGACTGTCGCGACGTCGTTATCGCCCGACAACCGCACGGTAGAAACGCCGGATCCCAGAGAGGAAATGCCGGTTTTCGGGCGCAGATAGGCAACCAGCAATCGCTGGTTCGCCGGCGTGTTAGCAGCATCAACGACTGTGATGCTACGATCGAGCGCCGATCCGCCGATCTTTATGCGCAAGTGTTCGGGCACTTCCGTCAGGGCATCGGCCACCGCGTGAATTTCCAAGGTCGCACTGCTGGCTCCAGCGGGAATCACCAATCGGCGTCCCAGTGCTTGTTGAGCGGAATTTTTGAATTGATATTCGCCGGACTGCGGCGAGGAGCGGGCGGCTTCCGCAGGACGGTCCGTTTTCAGAAACAACGAAAACGGACGACTGAGATCGCCGCTGCGCGTGTAGGAAATGATCGCAGGTTGTTGCTCTTTTTCCATCGACTGGCTGGCGGTCACGCTGGCGGTCAATGCGCCAGAACCGAGCTGGGACAGCCATTCTTGCACTCCAGCGAGGTCATTGCCGGTCGCGCCAAAGCTATTGGCCCGGGAACGATCGTAGCCAGAAAGTTGCATCTCCGCCCAGTCCTGAACACCATCGCCATCGGTATCTTGCTCGGCTACTTCCACAGAATAAAACCGCGTTCCCGCCGCTAGCGGCGCGGTGCTGATCCACTGGTCCGTGAGTGCCAGATGCCAATCACCCACAGGGACCCAAGCCCCATGCAATCCGCTATTGCTGCGCAAACGGTATCTTTTTCCCGGTTGCGTGGCGACGACAATGCGTAGGCTGCCCCCCACACGTTCGATGTTGCTGGCAAAGCGTGATGCCCCATCCCAGGGGTCGGTGCCAGCAAGCGCCTCTTGCGCATTTCCCACGCCATCGCCATCCAGATCAGCCGCCGCGTTTACCGCGCCCGCATGATGAATGGCCTGCCACACATCGCACATGCCATCCCCATTGGCATCGATCGCACGCAAGGGCAGCATCAGCCCCGAAAAGCCAATGAGCCACCACAACAGGGAAAGATGGGTTTTCATGTTGAGTCTTCCTATCTATCATTCCGGCGAAATTGCACAAGCGAAAAGCTAGGGAAACAGCAGGTAGATGGACCCTACGCGAAGCATGAGGTCAAGGAGGCTGGATCAGGATACGACGGATGGTACGGATTTACGGATGGGTGAATCATACGCTACCACTCTTCCTCAACGAAATCCTCATCACCGGAACCTTCTCCCTTTTCCTTTGTGCCAGCTTCCGCCTTTTCATCCGTAACATCCGTCGTGAAAAAGCGGATCGTTTTGACCTAGCGAGCCGATCTTGCTTTAGGTCATACGCACTTGAGACGCGCGAGAATCGTTTCCATTCCACCGATCTCCATGGATCTGCGACGAGACCGATGGATTTGTCATGCATGACATCCTTTCCCTCGCTTGATCGCCGTGGGCCTGTCTTATCCTAACAGCATATCTTTCACCTGATGGCTCTTTGAAAAGGGCGCGATCGTGCGAACGGAACAAACGGAGTTTTCCATCGCCAAGCATGCGGAGGTGGGTTAGAAAAATGGCATGAAATGGTTGACTATGTTTCTGGCCTTGTGCGCCGCCCCATTGCAGGCCGAGCAACGGCCGAACATTTTGATCCTGTTTGCCGATGACTTGGGACGCTATGCCTCCGTCTATGCCGACCCGAAAGAACCGTCGCCCAATGACATCATCCGCACACCGGTATTCGATCGTATCGCACGGGAGGGCGCGCGCTTCCAGCACGCATTCGTCTCAGTCCCATCCTGCACACCCTCGCGAACCGCGCTGATGACAGGTCGGCATTTTTTCCGCAACGGCTCGCACTCGCAACTGCACCACCCTTGGCAAGCGGGCACCCCAGATCCCTTCGAAGATGTGGTGGGAATGCCGATGACCCTACAGCAACACGGCTATCACATCGGCCATAGCCTGAAGCTGCACATGCACGATCGCATCATCGGCGGCAAAAAAAACCTCTACAGCAGCGCCGGACAAAAGATCAATGAATACTCGGAAATTCTTACCAAATCCGATGACAAAGAAGCGGCGAAAAAACAAATTTTTGAGGAAGTGCGCGGCAATTTCCGCAAGTTCCTCGATCGACGCGAAAAAGGTCAGCCGTTTTATTATTCATTCAATCCAACCAACACCCACCGCCTGTGGGTGCGTGGATCGGGCAAGGCCTTGTGGGGGCTGAATCCTGAGGATTTGAAAGGCAAAATGCCCCCCGTGCTACCCGATGTGCCAGAAATCCGCGAGGACATGGCCGACTATCTGGGAGAAGCCATGGCCTTCGATGCCGCCTGCGGTGTGTTGGTGGCCATGCTTGAAGAAATCGGCGAGCTCGACAATACGATCGTGATGATTTCCGGCGACCACGGCATTCCCGGATTTCCGCGTGGAAAAACCAACGTGCACGACTTCGGGTCAGAGGTCCTGCTCGCCTTGCGGTGGCCAAAAAAAATCGCCGCCTCGCGCGTGGTCCAGGCACCGGTTTCGCTCATCGATATCGCACCCACTTTTCTCGCCGCGGCCCATCTCGCATCGCCTGATCAACCGAACGGACAAAACCTGCTGCCCGCCTTAGCACCTGGGGCCGATGACTCGCTGCTGCGGGGATGGGCTCTCATCGGTCGTGAACGCCATGCCGATCGTGCTCGCGAGGGCCAGCTGCCTTACCCGGTGCGGGCGCTGCGCACGAGGGATTTTCTTTACGTCAAAAATTTCAAAAGCGACCGCTGGCCCATGGGCTCGCCCGATCCAGTCACCCAGCAAAGCGCTCCATCCTATGAGACTCTGACCAACGATACCTTCGCCGCTTTTCCCGATATGGACATGTCGCCCACCAAGGCTTGGTTGGTCAAGCACCGCAATGACTCGCAAATGAAAGCGTTTCTCGATTTCGCCTGGGAAAAACGCCCGGCAGAGGAACTCTACGATCTGCGCACCGATCCCCATCAAACGAAAAACCTCGCCCAGGACCCGCAACACTCCCTCACACTCGCTCGTCTGCGTGATCAGCTCATTCGGGAACTCATGGCCAACAACGACCCGCGATTGCAAGATGACGCCTTTGACCGCCCGCCGTATCACGTCAAAAACAAAAAATAAGCCCTCTATCCTAAAAACTCTCAAAAATCCTAATGAAACGTTTTTTTCGATGCATGTTTGGCATCACTCTGCTAATGCCAGTGACGTCATTCTCCGCGGAAACCCAACGTCCGCCCAACATTGTGTTGATTTTCGCCGATGATCTTGGCTGGAACGATGTGGGCTACAATGACGAGGGGGATTTCATCGAGACCCCGCATCTCGACAAGCTGGCGGAAGAGGGAATGGTTTTCACTCGGGCCTACGCGGGCATGGGGAACTGCGTGCCTTCGCGAGCCTGTTTGCTATCCGGCAAATATTCGCCGCGCCACGATGTGTATGCTGTGGGCAGCACCGACCGCGGGCCCAAGCCACAGATGCGCCTCCTACCCATCCCTAACGTCAATGGCCTCAAAGGAACCTACGTGACCTTTGCCGATGAATTGAAAGCCGCTGGATATGCCACAGGGATTTTCGGCAAATGGCATTTCGCCGACAACCCGAAGGAGCTGGGATTCGATGTCGCGCCGGAAGCCTTTCATCAAAAAGGCGAAGGCAAGGAGGACCCGAAGGGGATTTTTTCCATGACTCATGCCGCCTGTGCGTTCATGGAGAAGCACAAAGACAAACCATTTCTCCTCTATGTGCCGCACCATGCCATCCACGTGCCGCTGCAAGCGCGCAAGGAGACCTTGAAGCGATTTGAAGCGAAAAAACCCGATGCCCGCGGACGCAGCGCCCTGTATGCCGCCAGCACCTATGACATGGACGAGGGAGTAGGCCAATTGCTCCGGAAGCTCAAAGAGCTCGGTTTGGAGCAAAACACCATGGTCGTATTCACCTCGGACAACGGAGCCACCCAGCAGTCAAGCCAGGAACCGCTTCGCGGCAGCAAGGGCGGCTACTACGAAGGTGGCATCCGCGAGCCGATGATCGTGCGTTGGCCCGGCGTGGTCAAGGCCGGCAGCAGTTGCGATGTGCCCGTGATCAACATCGATCTTTTCCCGACCTTCCTCGGTGCCGCCCAGAAAAAAACGGCGGAACCGCTGGATGGCGAAAACCTCAAGCCCCTACTCACAGGAAGCGGACCGCTCCAACGCCAGTCGATCTTCTGGCACTTCCCCGGCTACATCGACAATCCCGTCAACCGCGGACGAGAAGTGGACGTGCGTGCCGGATTCCGCTCACGACCCGTCAGCGTCATTCACAAGGGCGAGTGGAAATTGCACCTGTTTCACGAAGAATGGCAGCTCGATGGCGGACGGGAAAAACTCGCCACCAACCACGCGGTGGAACTCTATCACCTCGCCAAGGATCCCGGTGAGCGCGAAGACCTTTGCCAATCGCAGCCGCAAAAGCGCGACGAATTGCTCGATGAGTTGTTAGACTGGCTCAAGGGAACGAAAGCGAAAATTCCTTCCGTGCCCAACCCAGCCTACCATCATGAGACAAAACCGCAGGCAAAGGGGAAAAAATCCAAGAGCCGCAAAACCGAATGATCCACCCTGACAGATGACGCGTATGACGTACGTAGTGGCTCGCATGCTCCGCGTATTTCTTGCTCTGTTGATGGCCTATGTCGCACACGGTGCCGATCCCGTGCCGCCCCTTTATCCTTTTCAGAATGCGGTGCGCCCCTTGTCCGTCGATGAAGGTGTCGCCCTCATCAAGGAGCTCGGCTATCCAGGCATTGGATCAGTCTACCCACAAGATTTGGCCAAGTACCAAGCCGCCTGTGAAAAAGCCGGACTCAAGGTGTTTAGCATCTATGGCGGCGGGAAAGTGCACAAAGACAGTTATACCTTCGACCCCAAGATCAGCGAAGCCATCGCTCTGCTGAAAGGCACGGATGCCATCGTCGAGTTGAATGTGCAAGGTGGTGAAGAACCACAAGAGGCGCAGGCTGTGGCATTGGTGCAAAAGATCGCTGCCGAAGCCAAAGCGGCTGGGCTCAAGATGATTCTCTATCCCCATGCCCATCACTACATCGAGCGTGTGGATCACGCCCTGCGCATCGCCAAGGCCAGCGGCTGCGACAACGTCGGCGTCGCCTTCAATCTCTGCCATTTCCTCAAAGTTCAGCCCCAGGACGACCTCGTGGCCGCGCTCGCCGCCGCGAGAGATCGACTGTGGAGCGTAAGCCTGTGCGGCGCCGACACCGAGGGTAAGGACTGGAATACGCTCATTCGCCCGCTCGATGAAGGTAGCTTCGATCAGACAAAGCTGCTGGGTTGCCTAAAGGAGCAAGGCTACCGTGGTCCCATCGGCCTGCAATGCTTCAACATTCGCATCGCCCCGCGCGAGCATCTCACACGTTCCTATGCCGCATGGAAAAAACTCCACGCGGCACAATGATCGCTCAATCCAATCCCCGCGCCGCCACATCATCCTCGTCCCAACCGAGATAGTGGCCCAGCTCATGCAGGTAGGTCGTGGCCACCTCATCGCGGTAGTCCTGATCGTCCTGCTCCACCCACTCCCATACGTTTTGCAAAAACAATCGGATGCGGGGTAGGTCCTCGCAGGCAGGATCATCGAGCAAACAGGCACCTTCAAACAAACCTAGCTCATCACCGATCAGGTCAACATCGCTAGGATCCTGACCCGGCCTTGCTTCCAACGATAACACACAGCGCTCCGCCGCGCTCCGCACCTCCTCCGGCAGCACCTTCTCCAATGCCGCCAATTCATCCTCTGCCCAACGGCACAGCGTTTCCTGATCCATGGGAGCAATCTAGGTCATACCTGCCGCCTGCGGCAATCTCGAATCCAAAACCGCCGCATTTCCAGGCATCGGCGATGGACGATTGAAAGCCACGCGGCTTTTCTTCGCAAAAATTCCCTGCGCAAAACCACCGTCACGGTGCGTATGCTTCACGTATGATCCATGATTACCCCACCTGGCTGCAAGACTTGTTGCGCGAGTTTTCCTGCCAAACCGGCACCATCCACCGCAGCACGCCGGACGGCACTCACCTGACACTCGTCGCCCAGATCGGGGTGCCCGATGTCTTGCTCGACAAAATTTTGCTCATCCCCTTCGGCAAAGGCATCGCCGGGGCGGCAGCAGAACGCCGCGCCCCCGTGGAATTGTGCAATCTGCAACAAGACCTCGGCGGAGTCGCGCGACCCGATGCCCGCCAAACCCAAGTCTCCGGCTCCCTCGCCGTGCCGATCTTTTCCCGCGATGGCGAAAAAGTGCTAGGCGTTCTCGGCATTGGCATGGCGACGCCTCACGATTTCTCCTGCGATGAGCAACAGGCCCTGCTGCAAAAGACTTTGCCCCTGCAAGAAGAATTCGAGCGCTGAGAGTTGACCCCGTCCGAGACATTTGCTAGTCTGAACTCATGAAAGCAGAAGATGCCGCGAAAAAAGTCCTCGATACCATGCTCGGTCACCTGGGTTTTTCGGCCACCATTGACCTCGAACATGACGCGGAGGGTCCCTGCCTGCAGATTTCCACCGCCCAGCCCGAATGGCTCATCGGCGAGGAGGGGGATCGGCTCGATGACTTGCAGTATCTGGTCAACCGCTTGTTGCGCAAGCACTACGAGGAAGCGCCCCGCATCAAAGTAGACTGCGCGCATTTCCGCCGCATCCAGGAGGATAAGCTGCGCACGGAGGTCCAACAATTGGCGGAAAAAGTGAAGGGCAGCGGCAAACCGTTCCAAATGCGACCGCTCAATGCCTACTATCGACGCCTCGTCTATCAGGCCGTGCTCGAAGACCCGCAGATGGAAGCCCATTCGCCCGATGGCACCAGCCGCCTGAAACGCATCACGCTCACCCTCAAAACAGACAAGACGTCATGAAAAAGTGGTTTTTCAGCAACAGCACGGTGGACCCCATGGCCTCGGCCGGCCTGCTCGCACTTCGTATCGGCATCGGCATCATGATGGTGAGTCTCCACGGCTGGCAGAAATACCAAAACTTTGCCCAAATGAAGGAATCCTTCCCCGTGCCGAAGGTCGCCTTGCTGAGCTCGTGGATGAACTCCACCACCAGCCTCGTCTGCACGACGTTTGCCGAGGTGGTCTGCGCCGCCCTACTGGTCATCGGCATGGCCACACGCCCCGCAGCGGCTGTGCTCGCATTCACCATGACCATCGCTGCTTTTGTCGTATTGGCGAGCAAAGATGCTTCCGGCAAGGAACTGGCCTTGCTCTATCTCACGGGAGCCACGACCTTGTTTTTCACGGGAGCGGGCGCCTATTCGTTTGATGCACGCTTTTCCATCGTGAAAAAGCGCATGTTCCGCTGATGCGGCACGATGGACCGACAACGGTCCCATTTTTTCCCACCCGATCCCGTGCAAACGCAACGCCTCGTCCTCCCTGCCGATCTCAACCAATACGGCTACCTTTTCGGCGGTCGGCTGCTCGCGTGGATCGACGAGGCCTCTTGGATCGCCGCCAGCCTGGATTTCCCGCATTGCCGCTTTGTCACCGTCGCCCTGCGTGAGGTTTGTTTCCGCCACAGCGTGCGCGAAGGCACGATTCTCACGATCGAATCCACCCTCCATCACCGCGGTCGCACCAGCGTGACCTACTCCGTGCAAGTGCGCGACACGCGTTCCCCTCTCGCCGAGCCCATCTTCGTCACGGATGTCACCTTCGTAAATCTCGATGACCAAGGCCACAAGCAGGCGATTTCCTGAATGCTACAATCCATCGCATGATGCATCGTTTTTCACAATTGAGTACAATGATTGGATAGATTTTTGAACTATTTTTGATCCTATGCAACCCGCTCACCTGATTGCTTCGATGTTTGTCGTGACTGGCACGCTGCCCTTGCTCGCCGATGAACCAAGTGCCGGAAACCTGCCGCCGTTGCCTGCGGGACAATCGTGGCGCATGGTGTGGAACGATGAATTCGAGGGCAAGGAGCTCGATGCCACCAAATGGACGGCTCAGGGCGACAGCGTGCGCAAGGGCGGGATGTGGTTGAAAAAATGCGTGCAACTCGACGGGCAGGGGAATTTGGCCTTGCTCGCCACCCAAGAAGACGACGGCAAATTCGGCACCGGCTGCGTCAACAGCAAGGGCAAGTTCGAGCACAAGCACGGGCTGTGGGTCGCCCGGATGCAAATGCCGAAGGAGCAAGGCTTTTGGTCGGCCTTCTGGCTGATGGGAAGTGGGGTCGGCAAGGTCGGCAACGAGGGCATGGACGGCACGGAGATCGATGTGATCGAGTATCCGAAACGCACGGGCGAGCTCAACATGGCGGTGCACTGGGACGGCTACGGCAAAGAACACCAGGTGCGAGGCACCCGGCATATCGACAAATCATTCACGGAGGGTTTCCACACCTATGCCGTGCATTGGAACGAAAAAGAATACGTATTTCTATACGATGGAAAAGAAGTTTGGCGCACGAATGAAGGCATGATCTCGCAGGCGCCGCAGTATGCGATTTTATCCAACGAGGTCGGCACTTGGGCCGGCGATATCACCAAAGCAAAGCTCCCCGACCGCTGTCTCATCGACTACGTGCGCGTCTATGACCTCGATGGCGCGCCGCCCGCCGTAGCGGCAAAAATTTCCTCGCCCCCGCATGACCCGAACCAAGCGGAGGAACTTCGTGTGCGCGAGGGCTTGCCCAATCTTTTTGCCAAACTGAACGCCGGCGGTCCCTTGCGCATCGCCTATTTCGGCGGTAGCATCACCGCGGCGGAAGGCTGGCGTGTGAAGACCACGGCATGGTTCAGGACGCAATATCCGAAATCAGAGATCATCGAAATCAACGCTGCGATCTCGGGCACGGGATCAGACTACGGAGCCTGCCGCATCGCGGAAGATGTGCTGAAACAAAATCCCGATCTCATCTTCATGGAACACCGCGTCAATGGCGGCGGCGGGTTTGAGGCGGCATCGGCGGAAGGCATCGTGCGCCAGATCCGCAAGCACCGTCCGCATACCGACATCTGCCTCGTCTACACCCTCAGCGAGCCCATGCTCAAGGACCTGCAAGCGGGCCAACAACCGCGCTTCGGCAGCATCATGGAAACCATCGCCAACGCCTACGGCATTCCCTCCATCGATCTCGGCGTGGAAATCGCCCAACGTGAAAAAGCGAAGACCCTGATCTTCAAGGCGAAGGGCTGGCAAAACGGCAACCTCGTGTTTTCTGAAGACGGCACCCACCCGCAAGAGGCGGGACATGCCATCTATCGTGATACCGTTGTGCGTTCGATGTTTGCCATGATGCCCAAGAACCAAGCCGCGGCGCACCCGCTGCCACAGCCCTTGGATCCGAAGCATTGGGAAAACGCCGGTATCCTCGCCATCGGCGATGCCCCGCGCAGCGCGGGATGGCAGCCCATCGATCCCGCCAAGGACAAAATCTACGGCGGCAGCAATGGCCGCACCCATCAAATGCTGCGCGGTGGCGTGAAATGCGACAGCGCCGGAGAAACCATCACCCTCCGCTGGAACGGCACCATCCTCGGCCTCAGCGACATCCCCCAGGGCGATGGCATGGAGCTGGAAGTGACCATCGATCAACAAGCCCCCATCTCGCTGAAACGCCCGCAGACCGATCCGCGCCAGCCCTATTCCCGATTCTTCTACCTCCCCGAACAAGCCCCCGGCGCACACACCACCGTGATCCGAGTAAAATCACTCCCCACAGGACTCTCCTACTACCTGGGCCAGTTCCTGGTCATCGGTGCACCGCAGCCCTGATGACAACGGAGCGCGGACTTCCGTCCGCATCTTCTTTCCTCAATCAAGCGGCCGGAAGTCCAATGCCTTTAAAGATTGGCCATGGCTTTTTCGTCCTAAAAGGACGAATCATGTCAGCCCACGGTGAAGCCGTGGGTAACTTCACCTCATAAGATTTTTGGCGGATGAACCCACGGTTGCACCGTGGGCTTTGATGGATCGTCCCGTTGGGACGAAACACGTATGCATTCATCATCATTCCGAATCCTCAGAGGCATTGGACTGAAGTCCGCGCTCCATTCCCTAAGATGATGGGATTCCTTGCTTTGCCTTGTAGCTAGAGGAAACAAAATTTTTCCATGGAGCGAAGGGGAGTGCTGTGCTACACCCTTTCGACGCAAGAGCAATCCCACCGTGGCACAGATTTCCCAGGAGACCCGCATCAAAGTGTTAGAGGCCATCGATATCGTGGACCTCATCGCTTCCTATATCCCGGTCAAACGCGCGGGTTCCTCGTTCAAAGCGAATTGCCCGTTCCACAACGAAAAGACCCCATCGTTCCACATCAATCCGCAACGCCAGTCATTCAAGTGTTTCGGCTGTGGCGAGGGAGGTGACGCCTTTTCCTTCGTGATGAAACACGAGGGGCTTTCGTTCGTGGATGCCGTGCGCAAGCTAGCGGGCAAGGCGAACATCCCGATCGTGGAAGACGTTTTCGATGCCGATGGCGAGCGTGTCAAACGCCGTCGCGGTCGTTTGCTCGATCTGCATCGCGAAGCCGCACGTTTCATGCACGATCTCCTCCTCACCGATCCCCGGGCCAAACACGCGCGCTCTTATCTGAAATCGCGCGGCTACGGCAAGGAAATGGCGGTGCGCTGGTGTGTCGGCTGGATGCCTGCGGAAGCCAAGGTATTTCTTGATTGGGCCCGCGAAAAGAAATTCACTGGTCGCGAGTTGGTCGATTCCGGCATTTGCGCGCAGAACGAACGCGGCGGGCTCTACGTGCGTTTCCGCGATCGATTGATGTTTCCTGTCGCCAACGATCAGGGCGATTTCATCGCATTTTCCGGTCGGCAAATCATCAACGATCCCAACACGGGGAAATACATCAACTCGCCCGAGACGCCTTTATTTCTCAAATCGAAAACCATTTTCGCCTTCGATCGCGCGCGTAAGCCGATCATGAAGGAAAAAGCTGTGTTGATTTGCGAAGGGCAGCTCGATGCCTTGGCCTGCCATGAGCACGGCATCGATCACGCCGTCGCCACGCTCGGGACTGCCTGCACCGCGCAACACGCGAAAATCCTCAAGCGCTATACCGACACCGCGATCCTATGCTTCGATGCCGACAAGGCGGGCTACACCGCGAGTGAGCGAGCCTTCCGCGAACTCTCCAGCGAGAGCATCCACGTGCGGGTGGTATCGATGCCTGCGGGCGATGATCCGGACTCCTTTCTGAAACGCGAAGGGCCCGATGCCTTCCGGCAATTGCTCAAGGATGCGCGACCGTTTTTCGATTTCAAAATCGACCGTGCCCAGGTCGAGGGTGGCCTCGCCAATGCCCAGGCCCGCGGTAACACGGCGCGCGAAGTCGCCGCGCTGTTGGGCTACATTGCTGATCCCGTCTCGCGCGATTCCCTGCTGAACCACTGTGCCACCCGCCTGCAAATGAGCGCGCCGGATCTGCGGGCCGCTACGGCACTGGCGCGCAAGAAACAAGCGCGGGAACATCGTGCGGAAAAAGACGACAACAAGACGAGCCAGACCGAACCCAGCGCCATCGATTCCCTCATCGCCTATCTCTGCAACCTCGCCCTACACTCCACAGAGGCGAGGCAGTATCTCGGAGAGCAATATGAGAGCTTGCATGATGCCGCGCCATTCATCGAGGGCATTCCCTTATTGGAGAACATTCTCGCGAGCGAGGTTGATCCCGCAAGCGCCGCGGCGGTGAACACCTATCTCGCCACCCTTCCACCTGCGGATCAAATGGCACTGCAAGTGGATCCAACCTATCATCAGGCGATCTCGGCCCAGCCCGTGCAAGATGCGGAGGAAGCCTTAGCCAAGCTTTCCGAAAAAGTCTTGAACAACCGCTACGCCATCAATCAATCCGCGCTCAATCAATCTGGAATGAGTGCATCACAATTGATGCCCTTGCTCAAAGAAGCGGAGGAAATCAATCAACTCCTCGCGGTCTTGGGCAGGCGCACCTTCGCCGATGACAGGGCCAGCCTCGGATCCACCGCTAGCAAAAAGCCCGCATTCAAAAAAACCTGGAACCAGAAGCCCCAGAGCTAACGTGAAAGATCCCTAGAGATCTGTGGAATGGAAACGATTCCCGCGCGCCACAAGTGCGTATGACGTAAAACAAGAGCAGCTATCGAGGTCAAAAAGATCCGCTTTTTCTCAATCGATTTTCGGATTTTACAGATGAAAAGAGGGAAGCGGGAATGAAGGCATTTGGTTCATTCATCCGTATCATCCGTCGTGTCTCTTGCCCTCATCATAGAGCTCATGCTACGACCATGGGGATTCACACCCGGATTCCCTAGCTGGATCGCCCTGACAACGGAGCGGGTGGTATTTGATTGATTCTTCCAAAAATTCTGCCACATCTGTGATGTCTGATTGAACTCCAACATGAAACGATTGACCATCACCAAGACGCCGAAGTGTTACGTGGGAGGAGCTTTTATCCGGTCTGAGAGTGGGCGTGTGGTGCCTTGGCATGATCATCGCGGTGAGTTTTTTGCTCACATGCCGGTCTGCAGTCGAAAGGACCTGCGCAACGCGGTCGAAGCAGCGGCCAAGGCCGGTGCGGGCTGGGCGAGACGGAGCGGCTACAATCGTGGGCAGATTCTCTATCGGCTGGCCGAAATGCTCGAGGCGCGACACGCCGAAATGTGTGCTGCCTTGATGCTCGATGGGAGCTCGGCGCGAGACGCAGAAAAGGAAGTCAGCGCCACCATCGATCGATTGGTCCATTATGCCGGTTGGACCGATAAATTTTCTGCCCTGTTGAGCAGCGTGAATCCCGTCGCCTCCTCCCATTTCAATTTCACGATGACCGAGCCGATGGGAGTGGTGGGCGTGATGGCGCCGGATGAAGCACCCTTGCTGGGCTTGCTGAGTTTGATCCTGCCCGTCATCACGGGCGGTAACAGTGTGGTAGCTCTGGCATCGTCTCAACACCCGTATCCCTCGATTCTGTTGGGAGAAATGCTGGCCACTAGCGATCTACCCGGGGGGGTGGTAAACCTGCTATGTGGCGACCGAGACGAGCTACTGCCTACCTTTGCCACCCATGAACAAATCCGCGGGGTGCTTGCCGTGCTTTCGCCGGCACAACACCAAGCCCTCGATCGAGGAGCGGCGGAGAGTGTGAAACGGGTCAAAGTTCTGCCTGCGGCAACAAACCGCGCCTGGGATCAGACCGATGGGCAGGGACTGGATGAAATTCGTGACTTTGTGGAATACAAAACCGTGTGGCATCCCGTAGGTGTGTAACCTGCTCATCAGTGCTAAACCATATTTCCTAACGGGACTGGCTAGAGCCAACGCAGCGCAATTCCACCTTGACGGCAACGAAACAAACGGATTACCTGCGGGTGTTCCTGAAACACCTTTTATGAAACCATTGTTCCCCGGCCGATTTCACCGCAGCATGCTCCCTGTGCGTCAGACCACCCTATTTCTCTCTGCGCTGCTGTGCTGCGCACCCATGCTGATACAAGGCCAGGGAATGGATTACGAAGGGAAAAAAATCACTCAGGTGGAGATCCGATACCGCGGCAAACCCACTGTGGACGAGGCCGCACTGCGCAATACCATGAGCACTCGCGCTGGGCAGAACTACAGCATCGATCGTCTGGACGCCGATATCAAAAGCCTCTATGAATCTGGCAAAGTTGATGATGTTCGCTGGTTGGCCGAGCCGCTCGGCGATGGTGTCAAACTGATTGCCGAGGTCAGCACGCGTCCCGAACTTGACTCCGTAGGCTTCGCAGGAAACACGGTGTTTAGCGACAAGAAACTCGTCAAAGAATCAAAACTCGCTGCTGGCGGAGCCTTGAGTGACGAGCAAATCCTCACCGCGCGACGCAACATCGAAGCCTACTACCAAGGCTACGGTTACCCCGATGTTTCGGTGACCCACCGCATGCAACCTGCTGAAGGCGGCGGTGCCTCGCTGATTTTCCTCATTGAGGAAGGCATCAAAAACGAAGTGCGCAACATCAAGTTCGAAGGCAACGCCAACATCACCGCCAAGGATCTGGAAAAGGTGATGAAGACCAAGGAAAAGGGCATCCTGTCACCGATCACCAAATCTGGTCGTATCCAAGGCAACCAACTGGATGAGGATCTGGAGGAAATTCTCGATTATTATCGAAATAAAGGATTTTTACGCGTTTCTAGCACTGGCATCCAGCGCGTCCCCACAGGTGATGGCAAACTGGACATAGTGATCCCCATCAATGAGGGCATTCGATACAAGATCGCGGGTGTAGGCTTCGGCAAAATGACCGTTTTTACTCCGGAAGAATTGTATCCTGCACTGACCTTGGTGGGCGGCGATGCCTATTCGGCAAAAAAAATGCGAGCCGACATAGAAATGATCCGCAGCTACTACGGCTCACGCGGCTACGCTGATGCCACCGTGGTTCCAGACATCGATAACGCTTCCGGCGATACCGTGCAAATCACCTACCGCATCACCGAGGGCTCCCGTTTCCGTGTGGGACGGGTCAGCATCGGTGGCAATACCAAATCGCGTGACAAGGTGATTCGCCGCGAGGTCCCACTGAAGCCGGGTGACTGGTTCAACTCCGTTGATGTGGAAAAAACCCGCACCCGTCTGCGCAACTTGAATTACTTCAACGATACCCAAGTGACTGCAGTTCCCGGAGGTGGTGGCTACCGCGACCTGAACATTCTCGTGGATGAGAAAAAAACCGGCACTCTGAGCTTTGGTGTGGGCTTTAGTGCGATCGACAGCTTGGTCGGTTACATCACCATGGAGCAAACCAACTTTGACCTGCTCAACCCCTGGCACTTCACTGGTGGCGGTCAGCGTTTCACCGCCAACATCCGTGCCGGTGCGCAGCGCCGCGATTTGACGGTTTCCTTGGTAGAGCCATGGTTCCTTGACAAACAATTGGCTCTCGGCGGCGAGCTGTTCTATCGCAACTCGCTGTTCTTCAGCGATTATTTCAATCAATCCAACGCTGGGGCAGCGGTCTTTCTGCGCAAACCACTCGGTGAAAACGCATACGTGCGCGCTGAGTATCGATTGGAAACCATCGGCATCGATCCCGATAACGATGGAATCCCCAATACCGCGGATGACTATTTTGCGGGCCTCGACGGTGACTACGTGCGTAGTTCCGTGGGTCTCAATTACGTTTTTGACAATCGCGATAGCAACCAAACCCCGCGCCAAGGACATAAGATCGATGCCGGTATCAATTACGCGGGCCTGGGTGGTGACGTGAATACCATCACCTTCAGCACAACAGCGCAGAAATACTGGAACCTGAAATGGGATACGATTCTCTCCCTCAATGGTGAAATCGGCATGGTGGACAGCCTTGAGGACAATGGTGTCTCCAAAGATTCAAAAAATCCTGTGCCCATCTTCGACCGCCAGTTCCTCGGTGGTGCCCGCACCCTGCGCGGCTACGAGTTCCGCGATGTGGGTCCTCGCGACGAGGATTCGCAGGAGACCAAAGGCGGCAACAGCATGGCCTGGGCTACGATCGAATATACCGTGCCTCTCTTTGAGCAAGTCCGCGGCGCGATGTTCTACGATGCTGGTTTTGTCAATTCTGATTCTTGGGACGTTAGTCCATCGGATCTGTATACCGATGCCGGTCTGGGCGTTCGCCTGAATCTGCCCTTCGGACCACTGGCCTTTGACTATGCCTTCCCCTTGCAGTCTCCCGATCCCATTGCCGACAAAGGAGGTCAGTTCCAGTTCTACCTCGATTACCGCTTCTGATCGTATCGCCGCTCATGGAGGATGTCTCGATCATCACCTGTCGCGGCGAGGAAATCCTTTCCTACCTCGATGACGCAGCCCGCCTGCGCATCGAGGTTTTTCGTGATTACCCCTATCTCTATGATGGCACAGAAGACTATGAGCGCACCTATCTCGCGCATTACGCGCAGAGCCAAGAGAGCCTGTTTGTCTGCGCGCTCTCTGAGAGAAGAGTGGTTGGCATTTCTACGGCTCTACCTCTGAAAGAGGCGGATGAAAGTTTCCAAGAACCTTTTTTGGCTGCTGGGGAACCGATCGCGGAGATCTACTACTTGGGGGAATCCGTGCTTTTGCCCGCCTTTCGAGGGCGCGGAATCGGACATGCCTTTTTCGATCATCGCGAACAGCAGGCGCGGGAATCGGGCTATCGATCCGCTACGTTTTGCTCTGTCATTCGAGAAAACAATCATCCTTCTCGTCCGGCAAATGATCATAACCACGCGTCTTTTTGGAACCATCGTGGATATCGCCCCAATGGACTCATCGCTCACCTGTCATGGAAACAAACGGACGTGAGTGCCGAGGTGGAAAATCGGCTCGAATTCTGGCACAGACACCTGTGATCAGAGCTTGTCCAGGTCATTCCCGCTCATCGGTTCCTCCTGCCAGGGCAGAGCATCCAGAAGCGACCGATAGAGCGGCTCATCGAAGGGGCGTTTTTGCTCCAGCATCTCATCGAGCTCCTGACCCAGACAATCGGCAATTTCCTCACGCGCTTGTTCATCCGCGAGACCCAAGCCTCTGAGTCGATCGTAGGTGGCTTTGACGTAAGGCGTGGCACTCGAGCGCAGCTGTTCATCCACCGCGAGCAACAATCCTTGGAGAATTTCGGACATACTGGGGGACGAAGACTCCTGGCAAAACTCAGGCGAGAGCCAATTGCGGGTTGCTTGCAAGACGCTCGCTCAAATTATCCCAGCCACCTTCCTGTTGCAGGTTGAAGACGTGAAGATACAGCGAAACGATCTTGGAATCGGTATCCTGCAAAAGTTTGGCGATGCCCGCATCGAGTCGCTCGTCATCCAAAGCCTTGGGCAGATCGCCATGAATGGAACCTTTGCCGTCGTGAAGGATTCCCAAAGCATCACAGAAAGTGCCCAGCATGGATTGGTGTCCGGCCATGAACCAAGCCTGGAGCAAGTGCTCGCCCAAGGTATCAGACGCCCGCAGTTGCAAGGTTTGGACGATCCACTTGTATTGATCCGCCATGGATTTTTTCCCGATGAATAACGGCCGCAGTTTACGGGCATTCGCCAGCGTGGCGACGCAGTGTTTGTAAACGTTTTTATCGTTCGATCGGAACCAGTCCAGCATTTGGGTGACAATGGCGGGATCGACGGCTTTGTACAGTTCGTGCGGCTTCATAGAGTAGGATGCGTGCGTTGTTTTTGTCAAAATCTCAGGATTATGCAAGCGACAAGATGACGTAAGTTCGGGGGGAAGGCGAAAGGCAAGCCAATCCCTGATTCCTCGATTTTCCCTTTGCAGGGTCAGTGATCCATCGTAGAATCGAAGCATGACGGAATGGCACTATCACACACTCTCGGGTAGCAACGGCACCACCTCCGAGGAAAATTTGGCAGAATTGGTTAAGAACGGAACGCTCAAGGCGGAAACGTTTGTCTGGAAGGCCGGCATGGCCGAGTGGAAGCCCGCCGCAGTGGCCTTGCCACAATGGTTCACCGTATCCTCGTCACCACCACCGCCGCCATTGCCCGAGGCGAGCGGAAAGCGCTCTCACGACATCGACTTCACCATCCTAGGGGAAAGCATGCAGATGGTCGAAATCGAACTCGATCCCCAAGAAACCGTGATCGCGGAAGCCGGATCGATGAATTACATGGAAGACGGCATTGCTTTCGAAACCAAGATGGGGGACGGATCGAATCCCGACACGGGGTTCATGGGCAAACTGATGCAAGTGGGCAAACGGGCCCTCACGGGTGAGTCGCTATTCATGACTCATTTCACGAACCGGAGTGTCGGCAAAAAAACCGTGGCTTTTGCATCGCCCTATCCCGGCACCATCATTCCGATCGATTTGGCGCAGATCGGCGGCGAACTGCTTTGCCAACGCGATTCCTTTCTTTGCGCGGCGATGGGCACCCAAGTGGGCATGGCCTTCAACCAAAAATTGGGCGTCGGATTGTTCGGCGGCGAGGGGTTCATTCTGCAACGTCTCAATGGCGATGGCATGGCCTTCATCCATGCGGGAGGCATGGTGATCCGCAAGGAATTGAAAGGGGAAAAGCTGATGGTCGATACCGGTTGTCTCGTAGGTTTCACCAAAACCATTCAATACGACATCCAGCGCGCAGGAAATTTGAAATCGATGATTCTCGGTGGCGAAGGCTTGTTCCTAGCCACACTGCAGGGTCATGGCACCGTATGGCTGCAAAGCCTGCCCTTCGGTCGCATGGCGGCGCGCATCATCGGCGCGGGCGGCGGACGGCAAGAACAAGGTGGCGTGGTCGGTGGTCTGGGTAGCCTTTTCTCCGAATAATCCCATTCGTTTCTAACCGTTTTCTCGAACATACCAGGCCTCGATTTTTTCCCGCGCCCATGGGGTTTTACGGAGAAAAGTCAGGCTAGACTTGACGCTAGGATTGTAGAGAAAGCAACGAACGGGGATTTTTGAGCCCATGGTCTCCCAACCGTGAGTGCTCACCAGCGTCTCCACGATGTGCTGGAGAGTGACGCCATGCAGGGGATCGCGAGGATGCGATCGATCTTTCGGTACATCGCTCATGCCATCATTCCTCGCGCAAAAGCAGCGCATCAAGGTCTTGTTTCAGTTTCTGCAAAATCGAAGCATCTTGGATCTTCGCCCCGCCTGGATGGGTGATATAGAGGGTGTCGACCGCGGCGCCCTTTTCCGTGCAAATCCGTGCATGCACCGTATCCAGTCCATGCGAATTGATCGCTTGAAAAAGATCGTGAAGCAGTCCGATGCGATCAAGCGCTTGAATTTCAATCGTAGTACAGGCGGGATGCAGGTCGTTGCTGATGTAACTGCGAACGGGAAAGGCGATGCCGCCATCGGTTCGCGCCGCGAGGAAGTTTTTCCTGCGCTTCAGATATTGCGAGGGTTGGTATTCCTCATCATCGAAAATCGCATCAAAGGTATCCGTGAATCGCTTGCGAACTACCGTATCAGAAATCGGCTCGAAGTTGATGTTGCAGACGCGGAAAATGTCTACCACGATGCCATCCGTGCGAGTGTGGAAATCCGCAGAGAGAATGTTGATCTGCTGGGACGCGAGAGCACAGCAGATCTTTTCTAACAAGTTTGGCCGGTTGCGTGTGGCGAGAACCAGCTCGGAATAGCCCTTGTCGCTATGATCGATCCACTTGATGCAATAGGGCAGATCGCGCGACTCCTCACGGCCCACGAAATGACGCACCGTGCGCACCTGCGTCACAATTTGCGATGCCTCACGGAAGCTGAAGGCCGATTCCGGCATGCGATCGAAATGCTCTTTCACCCACGGATGATAGTCGTCCCTCATCAGCCCCAGCACTGCTGTGCGCAATTCGCGCTTTTGCTCCTCGATCGATGCCGTGTAGCCATCTCGACCCTGATCGAGAAATTGGATCGTCAAAGCATGCAGCTGACGCATCAGCGATTCTTTCCATCCGTTCCAAGCATCAGGTGCCGTTCCGTTGGAATCCGCATAGGTGAAAAGCAAGAGAGCATCGAGGTTCTCCTTCGTTTTGATCACGGCGGCGAACTCCGCAATCACGTTCGGGTCCTCGATGTTCTTGGTCGTGGCGGTGCGCCAAAAGGTCAGATGATTGTCGACAAGAAACATCAGCAACGCGCGGCGCGCTCCAGAAATTTGCAAGCGTTTGCATACGCGATTCGCCAGCATGGTGGAGCCGTCGATGTGTTCGCGCACATCCTCCGCTCTGCCGGTATCGTGCATGATCACCGCAAGATACAACGCATATGGATCCGTGATGTCGAGAAGAAGCCGGCGGTATAAAGAGTTCTGCGGAACTTCGTCTGCCAGCAAAGCATCGAGCTGATCCACACAGCGCAGCGTATGCTCATCCGCCGTGTAGCGATGAAAAAACTCGTGCTGCACCAGGCAATCCATGGCATCAAACTCAGGCAGATATCGGCCGAGAAAACGCACGCGATGCATGAGTCGTAAAATACGACCCACGTCACCTTTGCGTTCGAGAATGGCTTGAAAGGTATCTCGATTCGCTTTCGCATAGCGGAAATTCTTGTCGACCAGATCGAGGTGTTCCTTGATCTGTTTGCGCATCGGTGGCGACAATTTCAAATTGCGCAACTGGCAATGTTGAAACACCCGCATCAGGCGGTTCGGATCGCTTACGAATACATCCGCTGACAGCGCATAAATGCGACCGTCCCGGGCCGTGAAGCCATCGAACTCCTCGCGATTGCTTTTGCGGAAACTGAGGAACGATCGCAGCCCCGAGTGGGCGGCCTGCATTTTTTCGATCTGATAGATTTCCATCAGCGAGGTCGTGTGTTGCCAGAGATGCCGCGTGTGAGTGTAGTAATCGCGCATAAACACCTCGGTGCGGCGTAAAATGCTTTTTTGTGGATAATCGAATGTGGTGGCGACGATGCCCTGCAGACGCAAGGTGAGGATATCGTTGGCTTTGCCTGTCTCGTAGTGCAATTCATTGCGCACTCGGTGCAGGAAGTCATAGGCAGCATTGATTTCTTGATAGGCGGGCGAGCTGAGTTTTTTTTCGCGAACGAGAGCCTTGAGATCGGTGATTCCATGCATCACGTGAGAGACCCAAAGGATGTTGTGATAATCGCGCAAACCACCGCAGGACTCCTTGACGTTGGGTTCTTGGAGAAACGGCGTGTTGGAATATCTGGCGTGACGGTTCCGCTGGTCTTCGCGACGAAGTTCGAGAAAATCCGACTGTTTTTTTTGCACGCATTCCTTCTCGAAGCGTTTGCGGTATTCCAAATAGAGTGCCTCATGTCCTGCGATGCGTCGCGTATCGAGCATGGCGGTCTTGTTCTGTTGATCGGAACGCGCCTCGGCGATGCATTCCTTGATCGAACGCACAGAATGCCCGATCTTGAGCCCCATGTCCCACAGCAGATAGAGGATTTTTTCGATGATCTGTTTTGAGGCGGCGGGAATCGCATCGGAGGCGCGAGGCAAAAGAAATAGCAGATCGATGTCGGAGCAAGGATTGAGCAAACCACGACCAAAACCACCGATGGCGACAAGAGTAAAGGAGGGCGGATTTTTTTCGCTATCTGCCATGGCCCAGTGATAGGCGGAATGGAGAATGGCATCGAACAGCAGTGCGCGCGCACCAGCGATTTCTAGCCCACCGGCGCCTGCGCGATGCCGTTGGCGAATGCCCTGCTCTTCCGTTTTCAAAAACCCTTTGAAAGCCGAGATGGATTCTGCCGGTGAGATCTGACCCTGCATGACAGGAGCCAGCCACTGATCCGCGCGTTCTTGAAAGGGATTGTTTGTATCGCTCATGAAAAAAAGTTGTTAGATTCCGATGGCTGATTTCACCGCCTCGCGTTTCAATCGCAGTTCACGCCATTCGTTGACCATGCGGCTGGGTTCGATCACGCCGCAGCCGGCAGGTAGCAATACTTCATGACCTGACCACCATATCCCGCGGATGGCCACAACCGCTCGGAACTGCTTTTCATACCATAATCCGAACGGGGCACCGAACTCTGGCGGGCAGCCAAGAGACTGCCGCCAATCCAGCAAGAGTTCCATCGTTTCCCTGGTGCGGGGCAGGGGGCCCAGCGCGGGGGTAGGATGCAATTTGCGCAACAAAGCATCGATGCTAATGGACTGTTCCAGATCGACGTGAATCAAAGTCTGAAAATGAACGATGGGCCCTAAATCGAGAATCGTGCGCTCCTCGCGGATTAACGCGCCCAAATCCGCAAGTTTTGCCATCAAGCTCTGCGCCACAAATTCGTGCTCGCGGATTTCCTTTTCATCCACCGCAAGGATTTCTCGTTCCTCCGTCCGCGCTGTTCCGGCGAGAGCCATGGTGTGCAGCCGCTCGCCCCGTAGCTCGAATAACAATTCGGGTGTGGCACCAGCGAAGCCTTTTTCTCCATCGATCCATGCATAGGCTATCTTAGGCGCTGGAACGCGCGCGAAAGCCAGTGCCAATGCCCGCAGATCTCCCTCCCGCAGTTTCCCGTGCTCCACAGTCACCGGCACCGTTTTTTCAAAAACGCCGCGTCGTATCGCTAGGGAAATTTCCTGAAACACTTGGGCGAAAGATGCCGCATCGGGTAACTGCCAGTCGATGACAGGCATGGCTTGCTCGGGCAAGGTCGCGGCATCGACAATTTCCCATCGCGCTGGGATCAACCAAGGCTCTGCCGCACTGAGACCGAAGTCATTTCTGTAAAAGGCGACTCCCTCTTCGGGACATCGAGCGCTCCGAGCGAATGGGCCGTATCCGATCAATCGTCGTTCGCCAGGTAGGCCGAACAAGGCCATGGATGGAGTCGCAGCAGTCACCACGCCTAGCTCATCACATTCGCAGGGAACGTCCAGTGTTTTTCAAGCAACTTGGGGGAAACGTGCGTTCTCATGTGCTCATGCATCGTCATTTTTCCAGCAGTTCTGCCCTTTGAACAAGGGCCCGTGCGGCATCGACGTTTTTGTTCTGCTCCTGCCACCAGCCAGCTAATTGTCGCATGGCCGCCGCACTTTCTTTTTTGGCAGTGGCAGGATAGGCCTTGATCGCCGCGCGCAGCAGGGTTTCCGCTTTTTCTTTCTGCTTCACGCCCCAGTATGATTCGGCCGCATAGCGCAAATAGACCGGATTTTTCGTCGGTTCTTTGCTGAGCTTTTGCGCCTCATCAAACAGGGCTGGTGCTTTCTGCGACTCGGCGGCATCTAGGTGAGTGGCTACCGCACGTAGATACAAAAGATCCATATCCGCAGGGTATTCAAAACAGGCTTTTTCTAACAAAATACGCGCCGATCTCGCATCGGCAACCTTGAGATATTCCTCGGCTACTTCGCGGAACTCTTCGGCGTCACCACCACCTAGTTTGAGCATTTCACTGCGATGTGTGCGGGCGATCTCAAGCTTCCCCTGCTGCATGTAAAACTTCGCCAACGACTGATGAGCGAGGTAAAGGTTCGGATCGATCGCCAGGACTGCCTGCAAAGTCGCTTCGCCCTCGGCCGACTGTTGATCGGCGAATTGCAGGATGCCGAGGCGCACGCGCATATCGAGCGATGAAGGTGACGCTTTGACATGCTGTTGCAACAAACCGATGGCTTCGGGAATACGTTTGGATTTACGAAAATGCTCGGAAGCAGCGCGTGCCAAAACGGCATCGTCAGGACTTTCCTCCATGCGGCGACGATACATGCGATCGAGATGCTCTTGTGATTCTGCGTCATCATGATCGCGTAAAATACGCGCGAACATGGCTGCAACCGCAGGATCGGCCGCAGGCTGCTTCAGGTATTGTTGATAGAGGGCTTCCGATTTGGCACGCTGCCCCTGTTGTTCGTAGGATCTGAGCAATCGCTCGAGCACATCCGCACGTGCCGGATGCAACGACACCAACTTTTCTAACGATTCCACAGCCAATTTGAGTGCAAAATCATCTTCCTTGCTCTGGCTGCGGAGAAAGTCGATGTAAAGGAACTGAATTTGCAAAGAATCTGGGCGACCTTCCGCCAGGGTGCGATACAAAGTCGATGCAGTTTTGATGTCGCCCGCCTCTAGCGCACGACGCGCGGAACGATCCGTCAACCATAGCGATTGAGGGTCTGCCACGCGTGCCGCTTCCTCATGCATCGCCTTGGCAACCGTATCACCTCGCCATCCAGCCAACACGGCACGTGCGAATTCGCGTCGCGCCACGGCAGAATCCTGAGCGGAAACCATCCCGCTCAAAATCATCACAACGCTCATTGCGCGATGCATCACACACACTTTAGCGCCGCGGCGCTTCATGACAAGCAAACGATCACAAACCTTTACGAATCATGAATGACGAACACTTTCGAACGAGCAGATAGGTGCGACGGACTAATCGAGGCTCGAGCCGATCTGTGGAGAGGAATGATCTACCTATGCCAAGTTGTCAGTTCTCATGATCTCACCCATGAAGAATCCCAGGGGTCTAGGTTTCTTCACAACTTTTCTCTGATTCGATCGCCCCGACCCCTGTTGCCTCATAAATCGAGCACACCGAAAGGTTCCTGAATGATCGGGATCGTTGCCTCATAATTGAGACACCATAGCGGCTTTGTTTTTGGTGGTTGGTTTGGTTGCCCTTGCGGGCGCTTCGGAGCGTAGCGGAGAAGCGC
>CAMCIC010000014.1 GCA_945874895.1 Akkermansia muciniphila
CGCTGGAGCAGTTATGGCGAGGCCGTGGGCGGCGGGGCGAAGGGCAATGGCAAGAAAGCTCGCGAGGGTCTGGTGCGTGCTTGTCTGGGCCATAAGGGCGTGGGATTTGAATCGGAGAAATGGCAGGAAGTGGCGAAGATGTATCGGAAATTGTTAGGCCTCGCGATCGAGCGCAAGAGCGGAGCGGCAAGTGACGAAGTGGCTGCGGCAAAAAGCAAGCGCCTACATGCGGTGACGCAGAAATCTCGCACTCCGAGCGAAAAGCCCGACCCGAATGCGGTGAAGTTTGGTGACAATGATACCGTCTATCAAGAACTGAACATGGCAGCGATGCTGTGTCATCGCGTGCGCTATTTCACGGCGGGAGCGGTGATTGGCAGTAAGGCGTTTGTGAATGAAGCATTTGCCAGCGCGCGCGCGCGTTTTGGTCCGAAACGAAAAGATGGCGCGCGCGCGATGAAAGGAAAAGCCCAAGAGGCAAGAGGAGTGCTCTGGAGCATGCGAGATTTGAGTGAGTCGGTGAGAACATAAAAAGGGTCTCTGCATTTCAGTGATTTTGTCGACGGTTCGTCTAACAAAATCATGAGTCTGTCTCTGACCCAAGGATTACTGCGCGCTCGGTTGATAGGTGTTGCCTAACAAGTGCGCTCGAGCCTGACCGACGAGGTAGAGGCTACCCGCGATGAGGATAGGGTCTTCATGTGTTTGGGCGGCGGCGATCGCTTGTTCAAAAGTGTCGAGGGTTTGCACGACATAGTCACCAAGGGGCATAGCTTCTAACAATTCCTCATGGCTGAGAGTGCGGGGACTGTTCACCGGGCATAGCAGAATGCGGCAGGCGAGGGGGGCGATCCATTCCAGCACGCCGCGCACGTCCTTCGATGCTACGGCGGAAAAGATGAGGGTCGGGCGTTTTCCGGGATATTGCTGTTGCCAGGTTTCCGCCAGGACCTTGGCAGCGTGGGGATTGTGCGCGCCATCAAGGATGATTTTGTGATCGCCGGAAGAGATGACTTCAAATCGACCGGGCCACTGGGTGTGGGAGAGGCCGTAACTCACGGCATCGTAGCGCAAACAGATTCCGGCGGCGTGGAGCGCAGCGAGAGCTACAGCCGCATTCCATGGTTGGTGTATGCCGATGAGAGAGAGGGTGTAGCCGTGAAGAGGTTGGCTGACCACCGTGAGCGGGGCGCGCATTTCATTGGCTTGCTCCGCGATCACACGCTCGGCATCTGCTTCCTGGGGGGCAGAAATGACGGGCTTTTCCGCGCAGATGATACCGGCCTTTTCTCCGGCGATGGCGGCGATGGTATCGCCCAACCATTGCATGTGATCGAGTCCGATGGGGGTGATTACGGCTACATCGGCGGGCACGGCTGTCGTGGCATCGAGGCGACCACCCATGCCTGTTTCCAGCACAATCAGTTCGCATTCCTTTTCGGTGAAATAACGCATCGCCAGAGCGAGAGTGATTTCAAAAAATGTTGGATGTGTATCCAAACTCTCGCACAGCTCGCGCAAAGCAATGAGATGGCGTGTGCAATCGTCCTCGGAAATTTCCGCACCTGCGACCTTGATGCGCTCACGATAGTCGATGAGATGCGGTGAGGTGAAAAGTCCGGTGCGCATACCGGAAGCGCGGGCAACAGAGTCGATGAATGCACAGGTAGAGCCCTTGCCGTTGGTGCCCGCCACGTGGATCACTTTCACGCCGCAGGCAGGAAAAGCGAGATACTTGCGTAGGAGTTCGCGTGGGCCGTCGAGGCCGAGTTTGATGCCAAACAGTTGCGTGGAAAACAACCAGTGGATCGCCTCCTTGTAGGTCATGGGCGCGGAGATGAAGTCAGGAGGTAGCCGAGAAGAGTGCCGAGCTTGTGGCGAAGCGCCTTGCGGTGGACGATGTCATCCAGTAGGCCGTGGTCTTTCATAAACTCGGCGGTCTGGAAGCCGGGCGGCAGATTTTGGTGGGTGGTTTCCTTGACGACACGCGGACCGGCGAAGCCGATCATGCATTTCGGCTCGGCCAGATTGACATCGCCAATGGTGGCAAACGAGGCTGTGACGCCGCCCGTGGTTGGATGGGTCATGACGGAAATGTAAGGCAAGCCTGCCTCGCTGTGTTGGGCCAGAGCGCCGCAGGTTTTTGCCATTTGCATCAGCGATAGCATGCCTTCCTGCATGCGAGCACCAGACGAGGCGGAAATGATGACGACGCCGCGTTTTTCAGCGGTGGCGAGTTCAATCGCACGGGTGATCTTTTCTCCGACCACTGAGCCCATGGATCCGGCGAAAAATTTGAAGTCCATCACCGCGATTACCGCCGGTTGCCCTTCGATGCTCAGTCGACCCGTCACCACGGCATCATTCAACTCAGACACCGTGCGCTGTTGTTCGATTTTTTCAGGATACTTGGCGAAGCCCAGTGGGTTGGCGGAAATGAGGTCGGCATCGATCTCCTCAAAGCTGCCTTCATCGGCCAGATTGGCGATGCGTTCCCGTGAACCAAGCAGGAAATGATGGCCGCAGGGCGGGCAGACGTTGAGGTTTTGTTTGAGGTCCAACTGATGCAGCATGGCATCACAAGACGGACATTTCGTCCACATGCCCTCGGGCATGTCGTCGCGTTTCTCTTGTGGTCGGAGCCGTGGTCTATCGAAAATTCCCATATGTCGAGCGTATTGGATGGAGCCGCAGGGGGGGGCGCGGCGGAATCAGCTTAGCCTCTCATCACGGTTACGACAACAATGTTTTCATGCAGATTCTGGGCGAAAATTCGCGCACATTCCTGCACTGTTGCTCCGGTGGTGAAGACATCGTCGATGATCAAAATGCCCGCTGTATTGGTGCGATCGAGCTTCCGCCCCGCGCGGGTGAGCTCGATCGCCCCGCGCAGATTCTGCAAGCGCTGGCGTCGGCTCAGATGAGTTTGTGTCGGAGTAGCTCGCGCCCGTTTGAGTGCTTTCACCACAGGGAGATTGAGAAATCTTCCGATGTGGCGGGCAATTTCTTCCGATTGATTGTAATGACGGTTCTGCTGGCGCTTCCAATGCAAGGGCACAGGGACTAGAGTCCACCGTTCCTCTAGGGCTTGTTTCAAGCGGTCGTCAGAAAAAGCCTCGGTCGCGATCCGTGCCAGTTCACATGCCAAGTAGAGATTTCGTTGATACTTCAGGCCGTGAATCAGTGTTCGCGCCGATTCGCTGCTCTTCAATACAGGACGAGCGAAACGAAAATCATAGCTCAGGCCGCGGCAGTTGGGGCAACGGAAATTCGAATCGATATTTCCTTCATACATCTCTCCGCACGATTCACAAAATGGCGCCTTGATGCGAGGCAGTTGATCTCGGCAGCTATCACAAAGATAGCGACCCTCTTGCAGCGACTCCTGGCATAGCTCACAGGAGGGCACATAAATGATATCGCACACTCGTTGCCAGCAGCGGCGATGCCATGGCTCTCGCAGCGCTGGCATTGCCGTAAGACGTGATGAAATTTCTCTTCCGATGCATGAGAATCGCAAATTTCATGGTGGATTGACAAGCAAATCTGTCGCGCGCGCCTGCTTACCACGTCATGGTAATTCCACCATAGATCGCGGATCCAGCAGCCCGAATGGCTTGGCCATAAAAATAAGATAGTAAATACGATTCATCCGTGAAATTTTCCCAACGTGCATGCAAACGAATGGTTTCCGTTGCTTGATACGATGCATGAATCCTGCCGACAGCGTAGGCTTCGATCGGTGCGCCGCCCCAAGAGTGATCCGATAAGGCATTCAGCCCGATGCCGAGCAAAAAGCGGTCGGTCGCTTGCCAATCGAGACCTGCGTTGATGTGATGCCGTGGTTGTTCGCTAAGGCCGCTCGGCAGATATGTCCATGCCAACCGATAATGCAAGACCCTGTCCAAAAAATTTCCGCTGAGGCCCGTTTCGAGTCCTTGCGTGTGAACATTTCCCGCCAGATTGATCGGTCGCGGTTGAGCAAACGAATTGATGCGATCCTCGATGCTGTTCTGAAACATCGTAAACAGCAGAACATGGTTTTCCGTGAGACTCTGTTCGATACCGAAATCCCAACCCATCGATGACTCCGCCTGCAAACTAGGATTGCCCTCGCCGAAGGAGGATCCGAAAAGATCGAGGTAGGTCGGCGCACGGAATGAAGATCCCACACCTGAGCGAATCATGGTCTGGGTGGCATCGATTTCATAGCAACTTCCAATGCGCCAGGTGCTTTCTTCGCCGTAGGCATCGTAATCCTCCCATCGCCATGCGACATAGTTTTTCCAATGTTTCATGGTTTCCCAATCGACACCGAGATGCAGTCCATAGCGGTCTCGAGTCTGATCCGTGCCGATGGTGTTGACGAAGTCGCTGCGATGCCCAAAAACCCCGCCCAAAAAAACCCAATTGTCTCGCAGCGACCACTCATGATCAAGGAGCAGATTGATGGCCCGCATGTCCGTGCCGTAGTTGCCGTAACTCGAATCGCTATCGTACATTTCCTGATGGAATCCGCCGATAAAGCTCGTTTTCCAATCAGGACGCAACTGGCCGTTTAGATGAATCGTGAAAAGTGATCCATCCACGCGATCCTCTGAATTTCCTTGGTTGTTGTAGTAGGCGTCCACTCCACGGAAACTGAGCCCCGCCTGCCAATCCTTGTTGATTTTTTGTTCCAGTCGCAATGCCGCGTTGCCTTGGTGAAACTCTTCATGAGGGCTATCGTTGTTCGTTTCCTCCATCGAACTAGAAAGAAAAAACGATCCATTGTTTTTTTCACCTTGATATCGAATACCAGTGGAAAACGAGTCGAAGGAACCGACTTCAGCAAACAGGGTGCCCTGGGGCTTGCCGCTGCCGCGCGCGGTTTCTAACCAGAGCACACCGCCGATGGACTCACCGCCATACGCTGCGCCTTGTGCACCGCGCAGCACTTCTACACGACCCAAATCAAAGGAACGAGCCGCACCTAACATGTTGCCGAGAGGAGTCGTGGAGTCGCTGAGCCGTATTCCATCGACCACCAACTGTGAGTAGGCGGTATTCGTGCCGCGAATGAACACGGAGCCGAGGGCACCGGTTTGTCCACCCGTTGAGGTCGAAATCACTCCCGGCGACTCGTTCAAAGCATCGCGCAACTGGAACAACCCACGCTTTTCCCACTCTCGCGCGTCGAAAACCGCGACGCTCGATGCAATGTCGCTAGCCTGACGCGGAGTTCGCAGCGCGGAGACCACGATGCTATCCCATTCTTGATCGACTTCCGCATGGCTCACCGCCGTGGCGAACGCGCCGATCATCCCTCGTGCCACGACGGCACGCCAATGCTGACCTCTCAGAGAGGTCGTTTTCTTTTGTTTCATCAATCTGGTATCTCACAACCTGAACTCCGCAGGTTTTTCGAACGCATGACGAGGCTGGCGATCTGACTTTTTTCCTTTGTTTCCAAAACAAAATCACAGTGGCGGTACCGCGCCGGAATCACACCGGCTTCCCCAACAATTTCCTGCTCCATCCAAGAGCTTCCCCATCAGGACCGGTTGCCCGGCGAAAGGTTCATAACGAATCACGCGCCAAATGACAAGGCGCTTGTTGTCTCGTGAAACAAAAGTTCGGTGGCTCGATCAGCTATCGATCAGTGCGAACTTGAGTTCGCCTTCGGAAACAACCTCGCCATTGACCAAGCAACGGACTTTCGTTTGTCCAATGGAACCACGGATCTTGATGACTTCGGCTTCGATGAACAGAGTGTCACCCGGTAGCACAGGTCGACGCCATTTCACACTATCCGCACTCATGAAATACCCGATTTTTCCTTGGTTTTCCGGTTTGCGCAACATCAGCACGGAGGAAACTTGGGCCATGGCTTCGAGTTGTAGCACGCCCGGCATCACGGGATGACCGGGGAAGTGCCCCGGGAAAAACGGCTCGTTGATCGTAACGTTTTTTACGCCGGTGCATTTGCTGTCACCTTCGAAATCCACGATGCGATCGACCAGCAGGAACGGATAGCGGTGGGGAAGGATTTTGAGAACGTCGTTGATGTCCAATACCGCCTCGCCGCTGGGGATCTTGATCGGTGGCACCATCGAACGCATGCGGCTGTATTCGCGTTTCACCGCAGCGGCCATTTGGGTGTTAGGTCCGTGACCCGGTTTCACGGCGATGACGTGACCGAGAATGCGTTTGCCCGAGAGCATGAGATCGCCGATCAGATCCAGCGCTTTGTGTCGGGCGAATTCGTTCGAAAAACGCAAGGCTTCCTTCGACATGACCTCGTTGCCACGCACGACCACGGCGTTTTCCAACGAGCCGCCTTTGATGAGCCCTTTATCCAGCAATGGTTTCACGTCCTCGTAGTAAACAAATGTGCGTGCAGGGGCGATTTCCTTCTCGTAGAGCTCTGGAGTTACTTCGCTAGAAAAATATTGGGTAAAGCGACCATCGGGACCGACGTTGGTAACGGAGACGCGGAAGGTCTTGCTGGGAACGATGGTGATGATGCTGCCATCGCCACTCTCTTGGTGGATGGGCTCGCGAATGGCCCATATGCGACGTGCGGCTTTTTGAGCCACGATGCCAGCTTTTTTGATCAGCTCCACAAATGGCCGCGAAGAACCATCGCCGATCGGAGGTTCGTTGGCATTCATTTCGATGATGGCATTGTCCACGCCCATGCCTGTCAGAGCGGAAATCACATGCTCCACCGTGTGCACTTTCACCGAACCTTCCGCCAGAGTGGTGGCGCGCTCCACGGTTTTCACCTTGTCCACATCGGCATCGATGAAGGGTTGATCGGCGAGGTCGATACGGCGGAACTTGAAACCATGTCCTTCTGGCGCGGGTTTGATGGTCAGTGAGACTTTTTCCCCCGTGTGCAGTGAGGTTCCTTCCAGTGTGGCGGAGGAGGCAAGCGTGTGTTCGTATTCGGTGGCCATGTCGCGCAGGGGTTGTAGGAGGAAAACCAGAGTGTGCCAAGCATGTTTTTGCTTCACGTCTTCCTCGTGTGCGCGTTTTCATAAGACACAATTTCCATCTGGAAAATCCATTTTCTGATTCATTGACGAAACGCATTCCCGCGTCTACGCTGCGCGCCCGAGCGCGGGACAAGAGCATGGCAGCAAGAACGATCATACGAGTGGGGACGCGAGGAAGCGAACTAGCCTTGTGGCAGGCAAACGCGACCGAGGAGTTGCTGCGTGCGGCGTTTCCCGAGGTGGAGGTCGTCCGTTGCGTCATCAAAACCACCGGAGACCGCCGCACGGATGTTTCCCTCAGTGAAGTGGCTAAAAGCGAAGGGACTCTTGATAAAGGGGTTTTTACCAAGGAACTGGAAATCGCGCTCGAGGCCGATGACATCGATGTCGCGGTTCATAGTTTGAAGGACGTGCCCACTGTTTTGGCCGATCATTTTTGCATTCCTGCCACCTTGGAACGCGCGGGAGTGCGGGATGTGCTCGTTAGCAAAATCCCTGGAGGCCTTGAGGCCCTGCCCGAAGGTGCACGCGTAGGCACCAGCAGCGTGCGTCGAGCTCGACAACTCGCTTGGTTGCGACCTGACCTGCAGATCTCTGATCTCCGGGGCAACGTGCCGACCCGATTGAAAAAACTGCGTGATGCCGAGGACTACGATGCCATCATGTTGGCTGAGGCCGGGCTCGTGCGTCTGGGCTACCTGCCCAATTCAGACGAACGTTTGTTTTTTGAGGTGATGGACGAACAAGTGTTTTATCCCGCAGCCGGGCAGGGTGCGATTGGATTGGAAATTCGTCGCGACGATGTCTGGATGCAGCAAGTAGTCGAAGCCATTGGGGATGGTGATACATACTTGAGGGTCAGTGCGGAACGTGAATTTTTACGTTTATTGGATGCAGGGTGTCACACGCCAGTGGGAGTCTATTCTTCGCTGGCAAATGAAGAGCTTTGTATGAGTGCGCGGGTATTTCCTGAAGCGGGGGGAGAGCCGCGATTGGCCTCCGTTCAGGGTTCTGTGCAAACTCCCCTCGAAGTGGCAAAACAATTGTTTGAATCGTTAGTATGAGCAAAAAAGGAATTTGTTATTTGGTCGGCGCTGGTCCGGGGGATCTGGGTTTGGTGACCTTGCGGGCGAAGGAGTGCATTGAGTTTGCCGATGTGCTGGTCTACGATGCTCTGAGCAGTGGTGAGTTGCTGCGATGGACGAAGCCGGACTGCGAAAAAATCTATGTTGGCAAACGTGCCAAAAATCATGCGCTGACTCAAGATCAGATCAACGCGCTGATCGTTGCGCGCACCAAGGACGGGAAAAGTGTGGTTCGCCTCAAGGGGGGAGATCCGATGATCTTCGGGCGCGGCGGTGAAGAGGCCGCCGAACTGGCGGAGGCGGGTGTGGCATTTGAGATTGTGCCAGGCATCAGCTCTACCATCGCTGGACCCTGTTACGCGGGGATTCCTGTGACGCATCGCGATCATTGCTCGCAACTGACCATTTTCACAGGTCACGAGGATCCGACCAAGGGGGAGAGTTCCATCGATTACCAGCATCTAGCGAAGGCTCCGGGGACGAAGGTTTTTGTGATGGGGGTGGCACGCTTGCGTGAAATCTGCGATCAATTCATTCTCCATGGCGCTGAGCCTGCCACTCCGATCGCTCTCACGCGTTGGGCGACGACGGGGTCACACCGCACGATTGTCGGGACGCTTGCCACGATTGCCGGTATCGCGGAGAGTCAGAACTTTTCCTCGCCTGCGGTGGCGGTCATTGGCGATGTGGTGAAGGAAAGAGCGAAAATTTCCTGGTTTGAGACCAGACCGCTCTTCGGCAAGCGCATCATCGTCACACGCACTCGCGAGCAAGCGGGCACCTTGAGCAAAGAGTTGGCTCAGTTGGGAGCAGATGTGATTGAACTGCCCGTCATTCGCATCGAAGATCCCGTGGATAAACTGGGATTTGCCGAGTTGGTGGCAACGGCTCATGAGTATGACTGGCTTGTTTTCACCTCACCCAACGGCGTTTCACGTTTCTTCGATGCCTTTTTCTCGATCCACGATGATGCCCGCTGCCTCGGCAAGCCGAAAATCGCTGCGATTGGACCCGGAACTGTGAAAAAACTGCGAGAGTATCACATCGGCTGCGATCTGTTGCCGGAAAAATTTGTGGCAGAGGGATTGGTCGAGGCGTTCAAAAAAGAAGACATCGAAAACCTCACCGTCATGGTCGTGAAGCCCGAGGTTTCACGCGATGTGGTATCGATGGGCTTGCAGGCCATGGGGGCGATTGTTGATGACTGCATTGCCTACCGCACCGTGGCTGAAACGGAAGATCCTACGGGAGCGGTGGCTCGCTTGCGCGAGGAAGGTGCGGACATCGTCACCTTTACTTCGGCATCGACCGCAGAGCATTTCTTCGCGCTTGGCATCCCTTGGCCTGATCATTGCGTTGCGGGAAGCATCGGGCCTGTGACGTCGCAAGCGCTCGTGGAATTGGGGCAAGCTCCTTCTTTTGAGGCGAAGGAGCACGACATCCCCGGTTTGGTCAAAGCAATTCGTAAGTATCTTAAAGTTTGATCTTTGGTCATCGAGGTCGCAATAAGCTTAGGAAAGCTTGATGTTTTTCGGCGCTATCGTCATTCAAATGAACGTTGGTTTTATCGGGTTTTGGCATTTTTTTCGAGCGCTTGTTTGACAATCTCTGAGGTCCTCCGATGAAGTCGCGTCCGATATGATCGATTTGCGCGTAAAAGGAGATGGGACAAAGAGTCGTCTGATGGAGGCGACGGAGCGTTTGATTGCAGAAAAGGGTTTTGATGCGGTATCCGTACGCGATATTACAGGTTTGGCTAAGGCGAATGTGGCGGCGGTCAATTACCACTTTGGCAGTCGTGAGGGATTGCTTGGCGCTCTGCTTGAGCAGCGCATGAAACAGGTCTTTGCCGACCGCGCACAAGGGCTTGAGTCGCTGAGCGATGCCGCAAGTGTCCGGCAAATGTTCGAGGTTTGGGCAGGCCCCTTGTTTCATCTGGCACCCCGAGCGGGGATGGACGAAGCGACACAGGCTCGCGTGCTGGGTCGTTGCCTTGAAGCGACTGCAGCGGATTTGTATGAAAGCGTCAGATTCGACGGAGCGCGAGTCGATTTCCTCATGAAGCGCATGCTGGAGTCAAGGTTGCGGGGATGGGAGTCCACGAGCATTGCTTGGCGCTTCCATTTTGTCCAAGGTGCCTTGATTCACGCTCTGATTCATGGTTCCGCAGTTCATGCGGAATTCAGCCTCGCAAGCCTTCTAGGGCAATGGGTGGATGCCGCCGCGGCGCAATTTTCTCAGGCAGGTGATGGGGACGCGAGAGATGCATCGATCGGAAATCATGCGAAAAATCCACGCAAAAACGTATCATCTGCCCCTCTGCGGCAGATAGCTGAAGTGGTTGCCGCCGCGATGGAAGTCGCAGAAACGCCGACGCCGCAGCCTCCTGTTGCGGCTTTTTCCGAGGAGCTTGCACCGAGTGTGACTCCCCATCATGACGTTCCGGTAGAGTCGCCCACCAAAGGGAGAAAATCCTCTCGTTCCAAGAAGGCCAAAGTCGATGACGGCATGGAAGAGCTTTTTTTGCTCTGAGTTGTAGGAGGATCTGCTCGGTCTTTTTTTGATAGAAATCCCACAGGTTTTCGTAACCGCCGCCATGCGATGGATGCTCGGTATGCTTTGTTTTGCTGCGCAAGCCGCGGAAAAGGTTGATTACAACATGCCAGATGCGGTGACGGAGATTGCATCGCCTGATGCCGTTGCGCAAAAAATGTCCCGCGCGGTGAATCCGGCTGTGTTGGCAGATTTCCAGAAAAAACATCCAGCGGCGTTTTGGGTCTTTGGCGAGGATCGGCAATATGCACTGCGCAAGGGAGTCACACCGGCGCACTGGTTCGAAGAGGGGGCTCATCAGTATCGAAAGTTTTCTGGTGTAGCCCAACCGGGTGAGTTTTACGTGTTTCAGGTAGGGCTCATCGGGGCGCCTGAACTGACCGCTCAAATTCGCATGGATTCGTTGCCAGGTGCTGAGATGCGCGTGATTTCACCACAAGGGCGCAAGTTGGATGTCTTGTGGCTGGGGATACAGATTCCCGCTCATGCCCCGCCCGGTCGCTATGCGGGAAAAGTGCAATTCAATCCGATCATCACGGATTCAAAAAAAACCGGGCCAACGTTTGCTGAATCACTCGATTTCATCATCGAAGTCAAAGGGCATTTCGTCCCTGATGGTGGCACACACGATGCTTGGCGTCTGGCTCGCCTGCAGTGGCTGGACTCAACGATTGCCGATAGCGATCAGCAAGTGACACTTCCCTTTCAGCCGATAGGGGTGGATGAGGAAAAACGAGTCCTGTCAATACTGGGTAGATCCTTGACGCTGGGAGTGAATGGAATTCCCTCTCAAATTACCAGTCGTTTTTCTAAGAGTAATACAAAAATTTTAACCACAGGTCGGGATGCTTTTGCAGAGCCACCACACTTGCAGTGCTTGTTCCAGGGCAAGCCGGTGGTGTGGCGGACTGTCGATTTTTCTTTCGGGAAACGCACGCCCGTCGCGGTGACATGGACGTCTCACAGCGTTGCTGAGAATTTGCGACTTACCGTGATGGGAGCCTTGGAGTTCGATGGCAATCTCCAGTTGCGCATGCAGCTCGATCCTACCGCGCTGGGCGAGGTCACTCTCGATGATGTGCGTTTTGTCGTGCCATGGCGCACGGAAGCGGTGCCGTATGCGATGGGGCTAGGAGGGCAAGGGGGCAAGTGTCCGCCACGGCACGATTGGAAATGGGACGTCAGCAAACACCAGGATGCGATCTGGATGGGCGACGTCAATATCGGCGCGATGCTGCGATTCAAGGATTCGTCGAACTTCCGCCGTCCGCTGATCAATGCCTACTATGACTTTTCCCCACTGAATCTTCCGACCTCCTGGGGCACAGGCGGTGTGAAGTGGGAAAAGGGAGAAACCATCACCCATCTGGTCGCCTACTCCGGTAGAAAAACCATCGGCACAACAAAGACACCTTTGCACTTCGATATCGATGGGTATCTCACTCCCTTCAAGTCCCTCGATCTGAAAAAGCACTTCGGTGATCGCTACTTTCACAGCGGGCAGGGGAGTCCCGTCGAGAATACGGCGCATTTGAAAAAAGAAGGAGCCACGATTCTGGAAGTCCACCACAATCGCCTCTGCAATCCTTATATCAACTACCCTTACAACGACGACTCGATCACACACCTCAAGGACTTTGTCAAACAGGCGCACCGCGATGATATGCGGGTGGCGGTCTATTACACCACGCGCGAGCTGACGCAGAATCTACCCGAATTTTTCGCTCTCAAGAGCATGGGCGGCGAGCTCATTCTCCCGCGCAAGCCCGGTGTGGCATGGCCCGTGACCAACCGCAGCGGTCCGCACCCATGGTTGTTGGAAAATGTGGGCGAGGATATCGTTCCTGCCTGGCGTGAAAACCTGCGTTTTGCCGAGTATCCCGCGAAGCTCGACCTCGCCGTCATCACCACACCAGATTCGCGCTGGAACAATTTCTACCTCGAGGGCTTGCAGTATCTCATCAAAAACGTCGGCATCGATGGCCTCTACATCGATGATACCGCACTCGATCGCAAGTCGATGCAGCGCGCACGGCGCTTGCTTGATGCCGATGGCAACACGGGTCGCCGTGTCAGCATGCACTCGTGGAGCCATTTCAACGGCCTCGCGAAATGGAGCAACAGCTCGATTGCCTTCATGGAGCTTTACCCCTACTACGATGGCCTCTGGCACGGCGAGGGCTTTCATGCCCATGCGTCGCCGGATTTCATGCTGGTGGAAATGTCCGGCATTCCCTACGGCCTCATGAGCGAGATGCCGGATCACCCGAATGCCTGGCACGGCATGGTCTTCGGCATGCGCACCCGCTGGCCCTGGAGCGGTGATCCGCGCGCGCAGTGGCGATTCGAAAAAATGTTCGGCATCGAGGACTCCGAGTTCATCGGCTGGTGGGATGAATCCTGCCCGGTGAAAGTCGATCATCCCGAGTGCAAAGTGTCGGTCTATCGGAAAAACGGCAAGACACTCATCGCCCTGTCCAGCTGGGCGAAAACGAATGCGAAAGTGAAATTGCAAATCGATTGGAAAGCCCTCGGGCTCTCGCCGCAAAAAGCCATGCTGTGGGCACCCGCCTGTGAGAAATTCCAGAATGAAGCCGTCTTCGCTGCCGATAGCGAAATCCGCGTGGAAGCGAACAAGGGCTGGATGTTCATCGTCGATGAAACACCGCGCGAAATCTTGCTGCCTCTTGCCATGAAAAATCCCAGCGAGGGCCTGCGGGAACTGGCGTCTGCTCCTGCTCTGGACCTGAACATCCCGGCCAACACCGTCAGCACCAAGGACCTCGCGTGGGTCAAAGGCGCTACCGTCGCCATGGCGCAGCTCGATCCCAAAAAAGATGCCGGTCAGTCGTGGGGCCTGGGTCTCGCCCTTGGCTGGAATAATGGCAAATCCCTGCAAATCAACGCCCGCACCGATGGCCGCTGGAGCATCCGCCGCAACGGTCAGGAAATGCTGGAAGGCGAACACCCCGCCGGTCAGCCCGCCACCGTTGCATTCCGCCTCTCCGCCGATCAGGTGCAACTCCTCGCCAGCAGGAAGGACGGCGAGTGGGAGCTGGTCAAAGCCTTCCCGCGCAGCGACTTCCCCGGCGAACCCGTCACCGTGCGCTACGGCAAAATCGGCACCACCTGGAATGGCCACCCCCACTCCGATCTCGGCAATGCAACCCCCTGCCGCGTGGAGTGGGTGAAATTGTATTGATGGGGAGATGCGATCAAGCTAGCCCCCCCTGCCTTGGTGTTCGTATATCAGCAATCAGATTTCCCCGCCTTGCTACTCGGCGCACCGTTCTGATATACGAACGGTTTTTTCAGAATTTCCTTGTCCTAGCATAGAAAATCTGATGATCTTCTCACTGAAATACCCACTTGATATAAGGGCCTGTTGGGATACGAACAAGAACTGTTCGCCAATAAAGATGCGCATTCAGACTCCACATGATCCCGAGTATGCAACGTGTCATTACACTCACGCGTGGCTCCGAATCATGTCGGATGACTTTGATCTTGAGGAGGTAACGTCACTGGTCAAGGCCGAGCCAACAAAGACCCAGAAGAAGGGTGATTTACAATCGGCGGCAAGGCAGCGGCACTACAAGAAGACAGGATGGTGGATTTCGTCAGAGGGAGTAGTCTCCTCGAAGGACTCGCGAGATCACATCGACTTTATTCTCTCGAAGCTTGGTGACTCAGATGATGGTTTTAGTGTTCTTCACAGTCGTGGCTATCTGATCGATCTTTGTATTCGCTGGGATTCTTTGTCCGGCCATGGTGGGCCAACGCTCTCACCAATCCAGATGTCACGTCTTGCAGCCCTCGACATTGAAGTGTGGTTCGACGTTTACTTTCACGGGGACGATTTCGCGTGTGAAGGAGAGCCTCTGCCACCAAAACCATCAAACGGCGAACAAGACGTCACTCCTAACGCCTGACCCGCCGCCAGTTCCAGCCTCCATGACCGTTACAACCTCAACCCCGTGTTCCAACCTCGCTCCCGGTCAGGCGTAGGAGGACTCGACGTTGGCTTAAAAATGAAAGCTACCCGCTACGCACATTCGGCAATCTTGCTCACAGTCGGAGCAATTGCACTCATCTGGGGAGGTCGCGAGCTCTATTGCGCCCTTACCGCAGATAAACTTGAGCGGATCGCTTTGGAGAATGCACTGGGAGATGGGAATGGACCTGAGCTTTTTGCACTGCGATTCATCGGCATTGGACTGCTGGCACTCACTGTTGGTTGGTTTGACTGGCGCTGGACCACAAAGAATATCGGACGACGTTCTGTGTAGGAGATGTTAGCATGAAGATCCTCATTTCGACGAACCATCCTAAATGGATGAAGAAAGCCAACAAGCTGAGGCACAGAACCGGCGACAAGGTCTTTCTTGGTTTTCAGGCTTCCATGGTCGCCGGTCCTGTGCTCTAAAACGTTCGCCCAACCCAAGCAATATTCTGCAATGATTTGGACTCACATTTACGATCTTCTCTGCAAGCTTGCAGCTATTGGCATTGTTGTAGCCGTAGTAGTCATAGGGATTGAGCGCCAGGGAGTGCTTCCAATATATCAGTTCTGCATCGCTGCCATTGTGAGTATTGCCGTTTGGTATTTAGTCCTTAGACCGTTTTCGTCTTGGTGTTACGGAAGGATCAGCCTGAAGGCATCTTTGACATTCGCTCAGTCCAGACGTGCTTCCGCTCTATTTTCACCACTCCTGAACCTCGCACAGTGGGATCCCATGAGACATGTGAGAGATATTCCCCGTGAAGAGAAATGTCTAGCGATCATGTCTGCAGCAGATGATCTGTTGTCCTACCATGACGCACGATCTCGGGAGTGGCGAGCAGCACCCTTGCACGCCAAGATTCTTCGAGTGTTACTGTGGTCTTCCATACTTGGAGTCATTGTTATGACTGAGATGAACTTGCCCCCACTTAGCTGGGTTTCACAGTTGCAGGCCCTTGTGTCGGGGGGAAGTTATCTTCCGATCATTACGATTATCGTCGGCTGCATTCCTGTCGGCATTGCTATTGCCATGCTTGAAAGAAGATATGGAGTGCGCTCTATTGATCCCCATGCACAGGCCCTTGAGGTATCTAAGAAGCCATGAATCCACCACAGCTAACCACCAGCCACACAAGGGCGAACAAGGCGCGGCTGGACAACTGCTGGGGCTGCTCTGCCGACCATGCTTTCGGTAACTTCAACCCGCCGTCTCGTCTCAACGTTCACCCCCGCCCTAGCGGTGCCAGCGCTTAATCGTTCTGCAAGAAAATGAAATGCTTCAACCATCCTCAATCTGACGGCGTAGCCGTTTGCAAATCCTGCGGCAGAGTCCTATGTCATGACTGTTGTGCCGAAGTTGGAACTGGTAGTGCGTGCAAGGGTAGATGCGAATCTGACGTGGAGGATTTGAATATCATAATTAAGAGAAGCAAATCGGCTTATCAGAAGACTGGAGGCGCATACAAGAGGAATGGGATTGTAATGCTTATTTTAGGATTAGCTTTTATCTTCATTGGAATCATTCCAGTCATTACAGGCCAAGGATACGCCACCGTATTCCTTGCTATTATGGGTCTTCTTTTTGTCATCTGGTCGTATTTTTCATTCGTGAGTGCCAAACAGATTACGAACATTGAAGAGTAAGACGAAGAAGCAGAAGCCGCGCCACGCAACCGCTAGTAGCCGTTCTGTTGAGATGATTTCACGTAACTACGACCCCAAACCCGTGAGCAACTTCCGCCGCAGCTACTAGCGGTGCGTGCGCTATACGTTCTGCCAAAAATCCGACCGAGATGAATCCTAGAGAAGACCTTCAGCATCTGCTACCTGAGACAGCACGAGAAGAACTGGTTGTTCTCCCCAAGAAGTCCATTCAGTATGCCACGATTTCAATATCGACGCTAACCTTGGGTATCGGCATCGCGATTGGGACCTTGGCGATGGGGTCGACAGCGGGGGCGATAGCGCTGGTCGTGTGTTTGATCCTGTCGCGATTGCTGGGATACTACATCAACAAGCATGAGACCATGGTTGTAAGACGCTTCAAAGGCGGTCCCACCGAGACTCTAGCTTACATCATGCACCAGCGAGAACAGAGGCAGAACAAGGCGTGCGAGGCAACCGGCGATAACGTCTCTGACTGAATCGGAGCTTGATCCGCCGGTGCCTCCACATCATCGTTAGGCGCGACCGAAGTAGGCCGCTGAGTTCTTTCTCTTTTATGAACCGAACATTCCTGATTCTCTTGGCCTTTCTGCTGGCATCACTCGCCTCTCTTCATGCCGCCTCGTATCATCTCGATGCCGAAGGTGGCTCCGATGATGGCGACGGGCTCAGTCCTGCCACCGCCTGGCGCTCGGTGGCCAAGGTGAATGCCTTCACCTTTCAGCCCGGCGACAGCTTATTGCTAAAGGCGGGTTCGGCTTGGACAGGGCAGTTGCATCCCTTGGGCTCCGGCACCGCCGGGCATCGAATCATACTCGATCGCTACGGCGAAGGGCCGAAGCCAGCCATCCACGGTGGCGGTGTCGCTGGCGGAGCGGTGTTGCTGGTGAACCAGCAGCATTGGAGCATTCGCAACATCGAGGTCACCAACCAAGGATCACCGGCACCGAAAAAGATGGGTGTCCTGATCCGCAACAACGCAGTCGGCACGCTGTCCGGCATCGAGGTGAAGGACTGTGACATCCACGATGTAGTAGGCGATTTGACCGATTACCGCGATGGCAAGGAAAGCGGCGGGATCGTTTTCTATATCAACGTGGACCACCCTGAGCAGCCGTCCAAGTGGGACGACATCCGCATCGAGAACAACATGCTCCGCGACGTCACGCGCAATGGCATCCTCATGCAATCGCAGTGGATCAACAAGCCGAACGACCCGAATTCAAGCTGGAAGGGACACGGTGCCTACACCACATCCACCAACATCCGCGTGGCGGGCAACCGCCTCGAACGGATCGGCGGCGACGGCATCATCCTTTGGTGCGTGAAGGGCGCGCTCGTGGAGCGCAATTTCGTTCGGCAGTCGAACAACAATTCGGTGAAACAAGGTCATGCGGCGGTGTGGCCTTATTTCTGCGAGGACGTGATTTTTCAATACAACGAGGTGTGCGAGACGAAGACCAAGTTCGACGGCATGGCCTTCGATTTCGACAACAGCAACCAGCGCTGCATCTACCAATACAATTACAGCCACGACAACGAGGGTGGCTTCCTCAATATGTGTTGTGACGGCAACGCCAACGGCAATATAGTTCGCTACAACGTCAGCCAGAACGACGGATGTCTGGCCGGCAGTCGCGTCTTTCTCGTCCATGGTCACGGCAACCATAACTATCAAGTTTACAACAACACGATCTACGTGCGGAACGGTAACCCGGCGATGTTCGAGCAAGGTGCGAACAGCAGCGAAAGCTCGATTACCTTCCAAAACAACATCTTCATCAATGACGGCAGCGGAACCTTTCTCGCGCCGAAGGGCTGCCAATTTGAGCGCAACCTCTACTTCGGTTCCGGCCACATCGAAGCCGATGAGAAGAAGATTCTCTCAGACCCGCGCCTGCGATCTCCCGGCAGTGGAAAGAGCGGGCTCGACTCGGTGGATGGATACAAACTCATGATAGGATCCCCCGCCTTCGATGCTGGCGTGCTCATCAAAGACAACGGCGGTCGTGATTACTGGGGCATTGAGGTTTCCGGGACAGCCTCACTTCATCTGGGTGCATTCAATGGCAGTGCAGTGCAGCCGTAATGCGCCCTACTTCTATGATCGAAACGCCTAACAAAACATTGGTGGCAACGGCGGGTAACATCCCTCGTTCGCTTCGGTCTGGACATCCATTCTCCGCCGTGCTACACCTTTTACGTTCGCAAGAGAGTGAGCCAAAAAATCATAACCTTAATGAAGAAACTGCTGGTCGTGTTTGGTGGCGGATTAGGCGGCTTTGTCGTTGGATGTATTCTTTCGCTCTCTTATTTCCATGCGAGTAAAGCCTTTGAGATGCATCTGCTTCCGCTGGGGGTGGTCATTCCTGGGACACTGATCTTGTGCATCGTGGCCGGGCTGGTTTACCCAAGATTTTTCAGCTACTATTTTCTGGTCCTCCTTTTGTTTTTGACGTGCGAAAAGGAGGACAAAGTGAGAAGATGGCGAATGGAGATTTTGACAATCGCTTATTTTCTCGGATTTGTGGTTTTTCTTTTTGGTGTCATTACATGTAAGTCTTGGATCGTTGGGGTAGGCTTATTTGGCATGATCGTTTTCACCCTCGGCATCCCTCGCCTTCAACTCGGTGCGAACAAACCGTGAGATGCAACCGGCGATTACGTCCCTCGTTGAATTCAGGCTCGCCATCGCTGGTGCATCTGCCAGATCCCCCAAAAGTGGTACAGTTTTAAAATAGAGTTTAGGGCTGCTAGGAAAATTGTGTAGTGCCCCCCTGAGATTTGGACAGTCTCTTTGTTAATTAGGCTGTGGCAACATGCTGATTGACATCCATAACGCATGCGTTATGGTTTTTTTGTGAATGGAACAACGATTACTCTGAAAAACGTGCCGCCAGAAATTCATCGCTCGCTCAAGGAGTGCGCGAAGCGGAATAAGCGTTCGCTCAACCAAGAGGCGATTCTTGCCTTGGAGTCATCGCTATTCGGTCGCCGCGAGCAACGCTCCACACTGTGCCAGCCTCCTCTCTTAAGGAGCGTGGGCAAGATACTGGTGAGCCGCGAGCAACTCGATGCCCGCGCGGATGATATCATGGAGCGCGGCGCATGATCGGGATCGATACCAACGTTTTAGTTGCCTTCGTCATTCCGGAGCATCCGGATCATGGCAAGGTGAGGGCGCTAATCGATCAGTTCCAGCGGGAAGGTCGCCGTCTGGCCGTGACCTCGGGCATTCTCGCCGAATTCGTGCATGTCGTTACCGATGCGCGGCGCTTCGAGAATCCATTGTCCATGGCCGAAGCCCTCACATGGGCGATATTCTGGAGCGAGGCCGAGGAGGTCGTGATCGTATCCACTGATAGCATCGCGCATGAGCAATGGTTGCTTTGGCTGAGGCAACACCACTTGGGACGGAAGCGCCTGCTCGATACACTGATTGCCGCCTCTTGGTGGGCGGTGGGCATCCAGGAAATACTCACTCTGAATCCAGCGGACTTCACCGTGTTTGATGCATTCCAGTTTCACACCTTGGATTGATTGATTTCAGCCAGGCAGAGGGGTGCTAGCTGTGAGATGCGTTTTTCGCGTATTCAGACGAGATATTCGAAAAAATCCGCTTCGGAATTCGTCTTCGCGGGGACATTTTCCCTTGTCGATCGCGCAGAATCCTCGTAATCCTATCGCACATGAAATCGCTTCTCTTGATGGTTGGTGCCTGTTTCGCCTCTTGCCTGCTGGCTGCCGGGGTGGAGGAAGGTTTTGTCTCCCTGTTTGATGGGAAAACCTTCGACGGCTGGAAAATCAACCGTGTGCCAGAATCGTTCGCGATCGAGGATGGTGCCATCCGCGCTAATGGCGATTGCAGCCACATCTTTTACGAGGGCAAAGTCAACGGTGGGAAATTCAAGAACTTCGAACTTCGCATGGATGTCATGACCCGCAAGAACTCGAATGGCGGTGTGTTCATTCACACCGTCTTCCAAGACAAAGGCTGGCCCAGCGGTTACGAAATCCAAGTGAACAATACGCAAAAAGATCCGCAGAAATCCGGTGGCCTCTACAACACCGTAAAAAATCTTGTACCTTTCGAAGATGACAGGTGGATGAAATACGTGATCCTCGTCAAGGACGGTCATGTTACCGTCACGGTCAATGAAAAGGAATTGGTCAACTACAAAACCGAGGCCTCCACCACCAAGCTTCTGCCCGAGGGCGGCACCTTCGCCATCCAGGCCCACGACAAGGGCAGCACGACGCTTTACAAAAACATCCGCGTCAAGGTGCTACCATAAGAAATATCCTTCCACTCCAATGAAAACAAGCATCCTTCCACTCACCCTGATCGGGCTCACATGCCTGCCACTTACCTCCGCATTGGCCGAGGACAAAAAAGCTCCATTCACCATGACTACTGAAACACCCGCTGACGTCAAAGCAGCACCCGCAGATGCCGAGAAAACCAAGACGGGCCTGGCCTCGAAGGTTTTGAAACCAGGAACCGGAACCGAAAAACCTGCCGCCGCGGATACGGTGACGGTGCACTATTGTGGCTGGACCACGGATGGGAAAAAATTCGATAGCTCGTTGGATCGTGGTCAACCCACCAGTTTCCCGCTGAATCAGGTGATCAAGGGCTGGACCGAAGGTCTGCAATTGATGACCCAGGGAGAAATCCGTCGATTCTGGATTCCTGCCGATCTGGCATACGGTGAAAATCCTGGCGGTGGCCGTCCTGGTGGCACGCTGGTGTTTGATGTGGAGTTGCTGTCCATCAAGGTGGCACCTAAGCCACCACCGGTGCCAGAAGATGTGAAGGCAGCACCTGCCGATGCGGAAAAAACAACATCCGGATTGGCATCGAAAGTCCTGACCAAGGGAACTGGCGAGGTTCGCCCGAAAGTGACGGACAATGTGACGGTTCACTACACCGGATGGACCACGGATGGCCAAATGTTTGATAGCTCTGTGGTTCGTGGTCAATCAGCCACCTTTCCGCTCAATCGTGTGATCCCCGGTTGGAGTGAAGGCGTGCAATTGATGGTAGAGGGCGAAAAACGCCGATTCTGGATTCCCGCTGAGTTAGCCTACGGCAAAAACCCGCCTCCCGGTGCCCCTGCTGGTCTGCTCGTATTTGATGTGGAATTGCTGAACATCGCAAAATAAATATCAATCCCTAGCTACAACGGAGAGGAAACATGCGTTTCCTCTCTGTTTTTTTTCCCTCATGATTCGAAACCGAAGTTTCACCGTCTGCGCATCGATTTTGTATGTTGCGATCGTATCTGTGGTGTCGGGTGTTTCCTCCCATTCTCTATTCGCGCAGGGGCTAGAAGCCCTCAAGCGGAAAGATGCCACCGTATTGTTTTACGGAAATTCTTTGGTGGAACGATTGCTGGAGCATGGGGAAATGCAGGCGCGCGTTCATCTCGCTTTGCCGAACCACAACTTGCATTTTCGCAGTCTCGCATGGACGGGGGATGAAGTGGCCAACCGCATGAGAGCTGAGGGCTATGCGGCTCACATGAAAGAATTGCTCGCCGCATGGCCGGCCGACGTCGTGGTGCTTGGTTATGGATTGAACGAATCATTTGACGGTGCGGCAGGCTTGCCCGCGTTTCGTAAGGCGCTCGAGGGGCATCTGGATCAATTGGCTAGACTTCATCCGCGCGCGTCATTCGTGCTGCTGTCTCCCGTGGCAACGGAGTGTGATGCGGCGCCTGCGGCTGTGACCGCTACGATGCCTTGCTCCTGCTGCGGTAAGGGTGCGGCACTAAGAGAGGATGTGAAACTCTATGCCGATGCCATTGCCGCGATCGCTACGATGCGGGGTATCGGTTTTGTCGATTTGTTCGGACCTACCTCGCGGAGTTCTGTGGCATTGACTTCGAATGGCATTCATCTCCATGAGGCGGGGCATGCCATGGTGGCACGCATTTTGGCCGTTGCACTAGCGGGCGAGAAGGCGGCTTCTGTCGATGCGGCCCGCCTGAAAGAAGTCGCTGCCGCGGCATCGCAGTTGGCGTATTACACAGCGGAGGTCGTGAGACCAAAAAACGGGGTGTTGTATTACGGTGTTCGCAAGCGTCCCGAGGAGCGTGCCGCAGAAATGCCGCTGTATCTCAAACGCATCGAGAAGGCCGATGCTCTCGTGCATGAATTGGCGAGGCACTCTTCTGCGAAATTCTCCGAGGCGCCCTTCCTATCTCTCGCGCCTTTGCCGCCGGTCACCAAGCCGGGCTACAATCGTGGCGTGGGCGTTGTGAAATCACCGTCCGAAATGCAAAAAGACCTGAAAGTCGCCGATGGCTACGCGCTCAATCTTTTTGCGTCTGAGGAGCAATTCCCCGAATTGAGGGCACCGGTGCAGATCGCCTTCGATGCGCGTGGCAGACTGTGGGTAGTTACGATGCCGAGTTTTCCTCACACGGTGCCCGGTCAACCGCAGGAGGATCGAATCATCGTGCTGGAAGACACGGATCGGGACGGCAAAGCCGACAAATGCACGACTTTTGCCGAAGGCTTTGATGCTCTCGATGGCATTGCTTTCACCGAGCATGGCGTGCTGATTGGAGAGCAGTCACGCCACTGGCTCATGCGGGATACGAATGGCGACGGGCGTGCTGATACCAAAAAAGAGTCGCTGCGTGGTCTCGATGTAACTGATTCCCATCATGGAGGAATGGTAGCTACGGATCCGGTGGGCGGAGTATGGTTTGCCGATGGCGTTTTCCATCGTTCTCAATTCGAGACACCGTATGGCGTGCATCGCGGATTTGACTCTACCACCTATCGACAAGATCCGAAAAGCGGGCGCATCGAATCGATGTGGCAGAGTGAGACACCGAACCCATGGCGTGTCACCTTCGATCGCACTGGGAACGTGTTTCAGATGTATGGCGGTGGTCATGTGCTCGATGGTTTGGCGCTTCCATGGACCCCGCTGGGCGTCTATCACAAATACGGTTTGGGAAATGTCATCAACTACAGCAAGGGGAGCGGTGTAACGAGTGTTTCGAGCCCGAACTTTCCTGATGAATACCAGCAGGGGCTCGCGAACGGGGTGCTGCTGGGACCCTACGTGGTGACGCTCACCAAGTGCGACTACAGCAAGGGACTGGTGACGGGTAGCGGGCGATTGGATTTGGTTTCCTCAGAGAATCCCGCGTTCCGGCCCGTCGATATGAATTTCGGCTTCGACGGCGCGCTCTATGTTTCCGATTTTTCCAGTGCCATCATCGGTCATGCGCAAAACCCGATGCGTGATCAACGGTGGAACCACACGAAAGGACGCATCTGGCGTGTCGTCCATCAGGGCAAACCTGTGGTCAAGGAATGGCCGAAGATCGAAGGAGCGAGCGCGGCGGAGCTGTGCGAATTGCTATCAAACCCGCAGGACATCGTAAGACATCACGCAAGGATCGCGCTGCGGAAAATCGGTCGTCCTGCATTGGCTGCCGTGGATGCTTGGATTTCCCGAAGGAAGAATGAGGACCAGTCGGTATTGGAAGCCTTGTTCGTATGCGAGGGACTGGGAGAAACTCGTCCCGCGCTATTGCGTGAGTTGCTTTCATCCCGATCTCCGCTCCACCGTGCGGCAGCTGTGAGACTGGTGGCGTGGCAAGTGCGGAAATTGCCCGATTTTTCCGAGCTGCTACAATCATCCGCTAAGGACCCCGATCCGCGTGTGCGCATGGAAGTGGTCAACGCCATCGCCCGCCTCAGGCGCGATTTTTCGCAGGTCGAGCCGCTGATTCGCTTTTTCGATGCCGAGAATAACCCGCACGTCAAAGCCATGCTTGCGTCACTTACGCACGGCACGGCTGCCCGTCTTGGCAGCAGTGTTCCTGTGCTCGAGATTCAGCCTGAAACGCAGATCAAGCATTGGGAAAACCTCGGCGGTGGCAAATTCCGCACCTTTGTCAGCAGTGCCAGCGATCAACCTGCGATACTCTCGGTGAAACACAGTTTTCTTGATGTTTCGCTCAATGGCGTTCAGGTGCTTTCGTTTGATTCGCAGTGGTCGAGCCAGCAACAGGTTCGATTGGCTTTGCAATCCGGGCTGAATACTGTGGAAATCACTTATCGCAAGCTCCGTGGTGCGCCGCCTGCGGTGTATCTTTTCACTCCTCTGGGCCGTTTGCTGGAGGGCGCTCAGATCGCGGCAAATGAAGCGCAACTCGTCGCTTTCACCGAAGAATGGAAGAAACAACATGCCGGAGATCACGACGCGCATCGGGTTCAGGCGGTGCCGAACCAGATGCAGTTCGCGCCGCGCGAGTTGAGGGTGAAGAGTGGTGCAAAAGTGCGAATCATTTTCGAGAATCCCGATCTCATGACGCACAACCTCGTGTTGATCGAGCGAGGCGCGGAAAAGGAAGTGGGGGAGCTCGCGGACAAACTCGCTGCAGATCCGAAGGGCATGGCTCAATCGTATCTGCCCGCCTCGCCGAAAATTCTTCACGCCACCCCGCTTGTGGAGCCCAATGGCAAAGCCGAACTCAACTTCGTAGCACCTGCGACTCCAGGCTCATACCCCTACATCTGCACATTTCCCGGTCACTGGCGGGTGATGAAAGGGGTGCTCATCGTTGAGGCTCCGTAAATGGCGGAGCCATGCGATACAACATCTTTTTTTAGGGATCTGATGTTATGCCAGACAAACAGCGGTGCGATGATCATACGCGAAGCATGAGGCCTAGGAAGTTGGATCGGGATCCGACGGATACACGGATGGATGAATCATTCTCGATCACTCTCATTTCTCAGCGGAATCCCCATCACCTGGAACTTCTTCCATTTCCTTCGTGCCCGTTTCCGCTTTTTCATCCGTGAAATCCTTCGTGAAACAATGCCTTTTTTGCCTCAAACGTCACTCTTGCGGGAAATCATCGGCATCGGATTCGTGAAGGTTCGTTGATCTCTAGGCATCTGCGAAGACTCCGATGGATTTGTAAAACATGACATCATGTCCCTAACTTGATCGCCATGGGATTCAATGTCATGGGCGAAGCACTTTCAATGCCTCGCGCAGACAAGGATCCTGCCAGGCCTCGAGCGCTTTCTGTTGCTCGACAGAGAGAGTGTTCTTCACCAGGCTGAGAGGGAAGTTTTGGCGATCGACTTCGCTGAAGCCAATGGCGACATCTGGTGTGATACCAACACCATGCGGGGTTCGCCCAGAGGGGGTGTGATAGGTGGCAATGGTCAGACGTAGCGCCGTGCCGTTGTTCATCGGGATGATGTGTTGCACGGATCCTTTGCCGTAAGAAGTTTCGCCGATGACGGTAGCGCGCTTTAGATCCTGCAAACTACCGGCGGTCAGTTCTGATGCTGAAGCGGACATGCGATCGATCAGCACCACGATGGGATAGTTCCGCTCCCGGCGTTTCTGCTCAGGCGTGACATGGGTTTCCCAGTCTTTCGGATCACGAGTGCGGACGGTGACGACCGTGGTTTTTGGTGGCAGGAAAAGACCTAACAACTGTATGGTGGCGTGGAGATCACCGCCTCCATTGCCACGAAGATCGAGAATCATGCCTTTTGCTCCCTGATCTTCCAGATCGTCTAACGCTTTTTCGACCAAGTTGTGGCAGTCACTGGAAAACTGGGCGAGACGCAGGTAGGCGATCTTCGGTTCGCCTTCGAGCAACTGGGCATGTGTGAGGGCTTTTTCCTCGACGCGCACATGGGTTACGGAAATCTCGTAGGGCTTCGGCTCGGTGAGGGATTTGAGCTTCATTGTGGTGGTCTCACCAGGGGCTTTCTGCAGTAGTTTGACCCACTGCGCGAGATCCATGCCTGCTGGATCCTTGCCATCGATGAGCAAGATCTGCGCGTTGAGCGTGGCATTGGCTTTCGCAGCAGGGCCTTGGGTGGTGAGAGCGGATAGGTAAGGTCCTCCGTCCCTTACGCCAATGGTGATCCCCAAGGAAGCGATGTGGGGATCAATGTTCTCATGAGCTTTCATGGCCGCCGCCATTTCAGGATGAATGTAGGAGGAGTGCGGATCGAGGGAAGAGAGCATGCCTTCCAGCGCATGATTGACCAAACGATCGTAGGTGAGTTGATCCACGTCGGGATGCCGCTGGCGTATGGTCTCCATCACCTCGATCATGCGTTCGATCGCGGGGTAGGCAGCTTCATCAGAATCGGATGGCTTTGCGGTCGCAGCGCGTTCTTCGGCATGCAGAAGATGAACCGTGAGCAGCAGTAGGGGCCATTTCATAACAAAGAAGAAAAAAGTCACTCGAACAGATCAGAGTAATACTTCTGCGCCATGTCCTTGGTAAGGCGGAGAATATCGGCACTGTAGGATGCTTTGAGGGCATCGTCCGCCATGACGGAACATTCCGCGTGCGATAGCGAACGGATCGCCTTGCGCACGCTTGGCACCTGATGCGGCCCCACGGAGAGCTCCTCGACACCAAGACCGATCAGCAATGGGGTGAGGCGGATGTCGCCCGCCATTTCTCCACAAATGCCGGTCCAGATCCCTTCCTTGGCTCCCGCCTGGATGGTCCGGTGGATCAAGCGGATTACGGCGGGATGAGTGGGGCGATACAGGTCTGCCACGTAGGGATTCACGCGATCGACGGCCAACGTGTATTGGATCAAGTCGTTCGTGCCGATCGAGAAGAAGTCCACTTCTTTCGCCAATACATCGGCGATGAGGGCGGCGGAGGGGATTTCGATCATCGCGCCCGTCTGGATGTTAGGATCAAAAGGAATGTTTTCTCGGTCCAGTTCATCCATGCACTCGCGCAGCATGGCTTTGGCTCGCATCACTTCCGAGAGTCCCGAAACGAGCGGGAACATCAAGGCGACCTTGCCCTCGGCGGAGGCGCGCAGTGCGGCACGAAGTTGAGGTTTGAAAATCTCGGGGCGATCTAACGAAACCCGGATGCCGCGCCAGCCAAGGAAGGGATTGGGCTCGGGCTCGCTGAGGGGCTCGGCGGGCAACTTGTCTCCACCGGAATCCAGAGTGCGAATGATCACGAGATGCGGTGATACCGCCTTCGAAATCGTGCTGTAAGCCTGCACTTGTTCCATCTCGCCGGGGATGGCATCTTGCTCTTCACTGAGCAGCAGAAATTCTGTCCGATAGAGCCCGATGCCAGTGGCTCCCGAATGTTTCACAGCGGGCAGTTCTTCCAGTAGTCCGATGTTTGCCGAGAGCGTGATCCCGCGTCCATCACGTGTGACCGATTCCGCATCGCGCAATGATTCCAGCGCTGATCGTGCGCGCAGTTTTTTCTGCTCGATCATCCGGTAGGTATTCAACGTGGCCTCGGTGGGGTGGAGGATGAGCTTTCCGGTGTAGCCATCGAGAATCGCATGCGTAAGTGCGGTGATGTCGATCACGGCTTCTTCCAGACCGACGACTGCTGGAATGCCCAGCGAGCGGGCGATGATGGCGGTGTGTGAGTTGACACTGCCCATTTCCGTGGCGAATCCCAATACCAAACTGCGATCCATGGTCGCGGTGTCTGATGGGTTGAGATCGTAGGCGATGAGAATGTGGCGGTCTTCCGGCCGGATGTTCTTGCGCGCGTGACCAGAGTCGAAGGAATTCAGCACTCGCTCGCACACGTCCTCGATATCTGCTGTGCGTTCGCGCAGATAAGGATCGGGAATTCGGCGCATGGCCTCGAGAAAGTTTTGCATCACCGCATAGAAGGCATATTCGGCATTCTGGCTGCGTTCATCGATGGCGAGATGTACGCGCTTGAGCAGTGCTTGATCCTCGAGCACCATGATGTGAGCCTCAAAGATCCGCGATTCCTCATCAGACGAAAGTTCCGCCAGACGGTTCTGGATCTCGGCGAGTTCCTCCTTGGCCCGATGCACCGCATCATCGAAACGCGTGTGCTCGATGGCTACGTTGACCTCGCTGACCTCATACACCTCTGGTGCGGAAAACCCACGTGCAGTCACATGGATCGGGGCGATGGCGATGCCGGGAGATACGGGGATCCCCTGGATGATCGTCTCGACGGGTGAAGTGCAGGGCATTGTGATGGAGATTCTGTCGGCACGAGGCTTTGACTGTCAAGCTGATTCGGCTCAAATGGGACGGTCGAAACGCATCATGGCATCCCCTGTTCAAACCGCGCGCGCAGGGAATCGAGGCGCTCCTTGATTTTTTTCTCGTGGCCATTGCTACTAGGAGTGTAGTAGTTTTTTCCTTCCGGTAGGTAGGCTTGGGGCACGTAGTTTTCTGGATAGTCGTGGCTGTAGAGGTATTCCAACTCGGCGTCTTGGGTGCCGGAGCGGGAGGCGAGGGACTTGCGGCTTTTGGTGCGCAGGTGCTGGGGCACGGCAAGCGTGCGGCCTTGCGCCACATCTTCCATCGCGCGGTTGAGGCCCATGTAGGCGGCATTCGATTTCGCAGCGGCGGCGAGATAGACGGCGGCGTGGGCGAGGGGAATGCGGCCCTCGGGCATGCCGATGAATTCGAGGGCGTGGTGGGCATCGATGGCGATGCGCAGCGCCGCGGGATCGGCAAGTCCCACGTCCTCGCTGGCGAGAATCACCAGACGGCGGGAGATGAATCGCGGGTCCTCTCCGGCATGCAGCATTTTTGCCAGCCAATACAGGGCAGCATCTGGATCGGAGCCACGGATGGATTTGATGAAGGCAGAAATGGTATCGTAGTGGTTGTCCTCATCATAGGCGATGGACTTTTTCTGGATCGATTCTTCCGCCACTTCTAACGAAAGATGGATGCTGCCGTCATCCTCCGCTACTGTGGTGAGAACGGCGAGTTCCAGAGCTGTGAGAGCCTTGCGCACGTCGCCATCCGATTTCTCGGCGATGTGGTGCAAAGCGGCTTCCTCTACTACGATGGCCAGATGCCCCAGACCTCGTTCGGTATCAGTGAGCGCCGCACGCATCACCGGCAGAAGTTCCGCTGTTGCAACCGGTTCCAGTTGGAAAATCTGCGAACGCGAGGTCAGCGGGGAATTGATGTGAAAAAACGGGTTGTGGGTCGTGGCTCCGATGAAGCGGATAGCGCCGCGCTCAATGTGGGGCAGCAGCACATCCTGCTGCGATTTGTTGAAACGGTGGATTTCATCGATGAACAGGATCGTCGTCTGTCCGCGCATCTCGCGGTAGTGACGAGCCTGATCGATCTTCGCGCGGATTTCCGCGACATTGGACTCCACGCCGTTGAGCGACTCGAATCGCGATCCCGTCATGCGTGCCACCACGGTGGCAAGTGAGGTTTTCCCTGTGCCCGGTGGTCCGTAAAAAATGAGTGAAGTAAAACGATCCGATTCGATGGCGCGCCGCAACAGTTTGCCAGGTGCGAGGATGTGTTGCTGCCCAGCGATTTCATCCAGATGCCGTGGCCGCATGCGCGAAGCGAGGGGCTCGCGGTGCGGGTCCTGCGGTATGGGCTGGGAAAAAAGGTCGGACATGGAACGAAATATTGCGAATGAGTGTGAAACAGAGTGACCCAGTGCTGGGATCATGGCAAATCCCAATTTCCTCGCCAAATCATCGCGGTGCGCCCCGCTGGATCCATTCCAGCACTGCCTTCTGGAGGCTGGGTGATACGCTGGGCAATGGATACGGAGGCATGCTGCCACTTTGAATCATCCCATAGAGCATGCTTCTGCGGGCGTCATTCGGGCGCACCTTGCTGATCAATCCTTCGTAGGTGCTGTAGTCGTGCTGAGTGCCGGGGCCGTGGCACATGAGGCAGTGTGTTTCTAACAAATTTTTGCGGATCCATGGGTAATTCAGGTCTTCCACACGGTAAGTGACTTCGGACGTCACGGCGCGATTCCTGATTTCTCGTCCGGCCAACCGATCAAAATGCTCGATGATTTTCTGATAGGTGTCGCCATTGTTCGTCACGGTAGGAACCGTGAGAGTCACCGGTCGTTCCGCAGCGGTGGGTTTTCCCCAAGGTGCATCAGGGTGGAGCCTTTGCACCGTGGCGTAGACATCAACGGGCACCTGACTGCCATCGCTAGCCAGCAATGTCAGGTGAAGGTGCAGACACATGGCGGGTAGCAGGTCGCTGATCGCGATGAAGACTTCATTCTTGCTCTCGGCGGAAACGATGGTTTCCACTTGCAAGCGGTCGTGACCGATGGCATCGGGTTTTTTCACCGAGTATTCTGCCGAGCCGTAGGTTTGGGGTGAGTCGATGTAATTCCACTCTTGGACAAAGCACTGCGAGGCATCGGGCAATCGACCAAGGGGCTTGTTGAACGATAGCAGGATGCCATTGCGATGCGCCCGCCACCCTGTCACGTGCATCGCTTTTTTTCCCGTGTAGCGAATCCGGTGCAGGCAGCCTTCTGCGACTCCGTAATCACCCCAACCGTCGAGGCCGGCGACGAAAACCTGTCCGTCTCGCGGTTGTTGAGCCACACGGCACGCACCACTGCGAAAGATCCCCGAATGAGGAATGAGCATCGCCTGAGGTGTGCCATCGCAGACATCGCGCAGCAGGGTATACCAGGTCCCGTTTCCGAAGCTCACTCCGAGAATCGATCTCCCCAAGGGGCCGAAACGGTCGTCGGCGAGAAACAAACGGCTGCCGGGTGAGTTGTCTATGCCTCGCGGCAGGTAGATGAGCCTCTTGTGCTTGGCAACGCTCTGTCCGTTTTCCGGGTGATCGGATTCAAAGATCGTGCAGGTGCCATTTTCCAGATTGCCTTCTGAGGAATCGGAAAGGGTCAGACCATCGGACCGCACACCGATGCCTAACGGATTCCTCGCGCCCTGACCGATCTGTTGGAGATGCTCTCCATCGGCACTGAGACGATAGATGCCACCGTTGGTGTTGAAGATGAAATCGCCCATGCTGTCGCACCGCAAATCGCGCCCGTTCTCACAGTTGTTGGGCAGTATCATGCGGTTGACCCGCTGATAGTGATCGGCCTCGCCATTCTGATCACGATCGCTCAGGCGGATGAGATGATGGCGCACATGAACGTGCGGTTCCCCCCCCACAACCACCAAGCCCATGGGCAGATCCAATCCTGCGGCTAATCGTTGCCAGCGTATTTCCGTTAGATCGCCATGAAGTCCAGTCACACGCCAGACATCACCGACCAAGGTGCAGACATAAGCGATGCCGGTTTCGTCGAAACCGATGCCGCTGATGGTCATCGGCGCACGATCGGGATTGGTGAAGGGGACAGGGATGTCATCGATTTCATAATCGCTGCCACGGGCTTCTGGGTCGGCATTTAGATGTCCTTTGACGATGATTTCTCCACTGAACTCCTTGGCCGTGGGCACTGTTTGATCCGTCGGATTCTGTTGCGTGAAGGAATGTTCTTTCAGTAAGGCCATGGCAACTTCGATTTCATCGACGTGGCCGATCCAGGAGGTGAGTCGCAGTTGGTCTTCTGCATGGATGCTTTGCAGGGAGAGGGATGCGCCATTTTCCGCTACCTCGGCACGCAGTTGGCCCAAGGTTCCCAGATGATGGATCGACGCCTGCTTGCCGCAACGCTGAAGAATCAACATTGCGCCTTTGATCTTTTCGATTCTTGTCTCGGTCGATTTTGCATCCCATGGGATGACTGGCTGCGGGAAATGCAGCTGCAGGGGCTTCACAATCGGAGCGGTAAAGTCCCATCGGCGTTGCAGGGCGTTGATTTTATCGTCGCTGGAAGACAGCAACTCTGGCTGGTCCTTCACGAGTGTGCCATCGATCTCCCAACAAAACACCGCGCGGTTGTTTTCCCAAGAGTAGCTGCGCCATGAGGCGATGGATTGCCCTTCGCGGCTCCATTCGTGATCCGCACCGCGCAGCACAGGTGTGCCGTCGATCTTCATGCGCATGCCAAACCGATCGACTGCCAACCCAAATGGGTGCTCTTCGCTGCATAGTCGGGCGGATGGAAAAAAGCGCCGAAGTCCGGCGTTGCGGGTATCGAAGGCGATCAATGCCGTATCATTTTTTCTCGCGATGCGATAGAGCAATTCGCCGCTGCCCGCTCTGCTGGTGACTCGCGTGAATTCGGGTCCGGTCGCACGCACAGCCTGGCTGCTGGTTTTTTCATTCGTGGCACCCCAGTGTCCGCGGCGTCCACCGTCCAGGCCGGGGTAGGGCGGGAGCAAACGCTGCGCTGCGTTTTCTGGTTTGAGATGATGCATTGCTTGCCGACGGTAGAAGTCGTAGATCCGGTATTGATTGAGGTCTCCTTCGCTGAATCGTTTGTTGGTCCGACCCTCCTCGGTTCTGCAATAAGGTTCCGCACTGAGGTTGGTGCGCAGTGGCGCAGCATCGTAGGGTCCAGCCATCGCCGTGTTCAAGATTACTGCTTGAACCAAGAGCATGCTGCGCTGAAGAGGTGCACCGATCATGATGTTACCTTCATCTAACGCTGGGTGCGCTCTCATGTTTTCAGGAAACGAAACGATTTCCCTGATGAGGCGGCGGTGGGATTCGATTGACGAACACCCTAGGGTTCGTGCTACCATGCGTCGCGATGCCGAAAAACCGATCCACGCCAGCAAAAAATGTGTTGTTTGTCTGCACCGGAAATACTTGCCGCAGCCCCATGGCGGAGGGCCTTTTCCGCAAGGCGCTCGGCACTCGTCAGGACTGGGTCGTGTGCTCTGCCGGAGTCGCGGCGAGCGTGGGAAGCCGCGAGAGTCGCGATACCGCCAAGGTGCTGTCCGATCGCGCGGCATCCTTGACGAATTTCCGCAGCCAACAAGTCAGCGAGAGGATGATCGAAGAGGCCGATGCCGTGTTTGCCATGACACTGGGTCACTTGTCGGCATTGGAGTATGATTTTCCTGATCACACCGATAAATTTTACCTGTTAGGCGATTTTGTGGATGACCCGGCCTTGGCGGGGGATGTGCCGGATCCGATCGGGCAGGGATCGCGCGCTTATCAAGAAGTGGCGCAGGTTCTTGAGGCTGCTTTTCCCGGAGTGTTACGGTTTTTGGAGGCTGACGGGTCCCAAGAGACAAAATAATCACTGCGACCGCAATTCGTGGTTGAAAATCAGTGCATCGCAGTGCATCTCTTGCACGTCCTTCAAGACTTAACCTGATGAGCCAAAAAACAGTGCGCGTAGCAGTCGGTGCCGATCACGGCGGAGTGGAAATCAAGAATGCGGTTGTGGCCGCGCTGACCCAATGTGGTTGCGATGTCCAGGATCTGGGCACCCACGGTCACGACTCCGTGAACTACGCCGATTACGGCAATCTGGTTGCCATTGGCGTGGCCGATGGTAGCTATGATTTCGGTGTCCTGTGCTGCACCTCTGGTGTAGGCATGTCCATCACCGCAAACCGTCACCGCGGAGTTCGCGCCGCTAACGTTTCCTCGATCGAAGACGCCGTCACCACCCGTGAGCACAACGATGCGAATGTGCTTTGCTTGGGAGCCAAGTCCGTGGATGCCGAGACCGCCCAAGCCATGGCCGAGGCTTTTGTGAAAGCAGCCTTCGCCGAAGGACGCCACAGCTGCCGCGTTGCGGCCAGCTCGGGCAGTCGCATCGAGGTCACCGATCCAGCGGTATTTGACGCGATCCGCGCTGAAGAAAAACGCCAGCGCAATAACATTGAGCTCATCGCCTCGGAAAATTTTGCCTCTCCCGCTGTGATGGAGGCCCAAGGGTCTGTGCTTACCAACAAATATGCCGAGGGCTACCCCGGTCGCCGCTGGTATGGTGGTTGCGAAAATGTGGATGTGATCGAGCAACTGGCCATCGATCGCCTGAAGGAGGTTTTCGGCGCGGAACATGCCAACGTGCAACCACATTCGGGCTCCCAAGCAAATACGGCTGTCTACTTCTCCGTGCTCAAGCCCGGCGATCGAATCCTCACCATGGATCTCGCTCACGGTGGTCACTTGACTCACGGTCATAAAGCGAACTTCTCCGGTAAATTCTACGATGTCGTCCACTACGGTGTGAGTCAGGAAGATGAGCGTATCGACTACGATTTGCTGGAAAAAATGGCACACGAATCCAAACCGGCTCTCCTCACCTGTGGCGCCAGTGCATACTCCCGCATCATCGATTTCGAACGCATGAGCAAAATCGCTCGCGACGTGGGGGCTTATCTTTTTGTTGATATGGCTCACATTGCCGGTCTGGTAGCGGGCGGCGTGCATCCGAATCCCGTGCCCTATGCCGACTTCGTCACCTCCACCACCCATAAATCCCTGCGCGGACCTCGCGGTGGTGTGATTCTCTGCAAAGAGGAATTTGCGAAAAAAATCGATGCTCAGGTTTTCCCCGGCATCCAAGGCGGTCCGCTCATGCACGTCATCGCTGCCAAGGCAATCTGCTTCGGTGAGGCGCTTAAGCCCGAGTTCAAATCATACCAACAACAGGTCGTGAAGAACGCCCAGGCCATGGCGACGCGCCTCACGGAACACGGCTTTCGTATCGTTTCCGGTGGCACCGATAACCACGTCATGCTGGTCGACCTGCGTGGCAAAAAATTGAACGGAACTCTCGCTTCGCATGCGCTCGATGAAGCGGGCATCACCGTGAACAAAAACTCGATTCCCTTCGATACCGGCACACCCATGAAACCCAGCGGCATCCGCATCGGTACTCCCGCCGTTACGACCCGTGGCATGAAGGAGGCCGATATCGTGAAAGTAGCCGACTTCATCAACGAGGCTCTGAATACGCCCGAAGACGAAGCCAAGCTCCATGCCCTGCGCGACGAGGTCTTTGCCTTCAATCGCTCTTTCCCCATGCCCTGGTGATTAGGGGGGGGCGGACATCCGTTCGTCTTTTCCATGGATCGAGGTTCTGAACGCGGTGAAGTGATGGATGTTTCGCTGTTCCGTTCTGCTTGACTCCTTCGCGGCGCTGATGTGTCAAAGGGAGAAGCTTGAAGATTTTTGATCATACGAAATAACGTCACATTTTGCACGTGCGCCGTGTCGTTCACCCATAGAAAAAGCAAAGAGTCATGATGAATAGAAGAAATTTCATTTCCAACAGCGTTGCCGGTATGGGTGTTGCAGCGCTTTCTTCCAGCGCCAGTGGGGAACTCCCAGCTCGCATCCATGGGAACAACGACTCTTGGCCCTCTTTTCCAAAAGGCAGTCGCCTATTGTTTCAGGGCGATTCCATCACGGACATGAACCGTGGACGGAACCTGAGTGATCGCAATCATTACCTCGGTCACAGTTATGTTTATCTTATCGCGGCAAGGCTTGGGGTAGAAATGCCGGAAGCCCAATTGGATATCCATAACAGAGGAATCAGCGGTCATACGGTCGCAGATCTTCGAAAACGTTGGAATACTGATGCCATCGATATCAAACCAGACCTGCTCAGTATTCTCATCGGCACCAATGATGTGGGACGCAGAGTGAAGGCGGAACTTTTTGAGTCGGACTACCGTGCGATTCTTGATGCGAGTATGAAATCGAATCCTGATCTGAGGTTGGTGTTGCTGGATCCCTTTGTGCTGCGGACGGGTATCCTACTCGAGGAGTCTGCTTGGTCTTACCGGCGCGAAGCCACAGATCAGATGCGCATGATTGTAGCTCGCCTGGCCAAGGACTACCAAGCGGTCCATGTCAAAACCCAGGAAATTTTTGACGTTGCCGCAAAAACAGTGGCTCCCGAACATTGGATCTGGGATGGGGTGCATCCTCTTCCTCAGGGACATGAACTCATAGCTCGCAACTGGCTGAGGGAAGTTGGCGCGCGCTGGCCTTCGTCGAAGTAACGACAGCACATGCTCGGTTGAGCGCAAGGTCACGGCAGGTGATGGCGCCTAGTCGATCATCATGATTTTCATAGGGGCAGATCAGAACACCCTGTCTCGAAAAAAAAAACGCGCCCTGCTGCGAAGCGGGACGCGTTTTTTTGGAGAAAGAAGGGGGAGTGATGATCACTCTTCCGCGTTGGCGAAGTCCGAGTGAGCCTCGTTGACTCGTTTGCCACCCTTGTATTCCTTGCCGATTTTTTCCACCAAGCCGCGGGTGACGAGGTTTTGCAGTTTCTCGTAGGCGCGCAAACGAAGCATTTCTTCACCACCAGAGACTGCATTGCGCAGTTTGAGTCTCTCAAACGTACGCTCGAACAACTCGTTGAATGGGAAGATTTTGTCTTCCATAAGGACACTGACAAGTTCATCGGTAACATGGTCAGGGAGGCGTCGTGAGAAGCGTGTGCGTTTCGTTGTGGTTGCCATAACGCGGTTATCATAGCACACATGCTCTGGAAAGCGAGGGAAAAAATTGCCGGATCAGCACAAATGCCATGGTTTTGTCAAGACTAAATGATTAATTTTTGCGAAATAAATGGCAATCATTGCCTTCAATGCAGGCAGTAGAGGTATCCATCACGGCTTGCGATGTAGGCTTTGCCGTCCCAAACAATCGGCGTGGCATCAAACATTTTCCCGCGAATGCGATCGATGCGGCGCAACTTTCCTTGATCGCTGACGCGGTAGAGATCGAGACCGTCATCGTAGCCGATGAGGATGCTGTCATTGGCAAAAACCGGAGTGGAAATCGTGCCAGCGGGTAGTAGAACGGAGTCGAGCACGAGAGGCTGGGCGAAATCACCATCGAGCCGAGGGCCTCGGCTCCGATCGTTGCCGAGGCGGGTATGGTCGAATACACGCAGGGTGCCATCGACACTGACGGCGCAGGCCAAGCGTCCGCCACCGGGGGCATCGCTGCCGTAGCGGGCATTGAGCGTCACCGAACCGACGATCCCGCCTTGCCATTCGTAAAAGGCCTGATCTGGCCAGGGAAGATACCAGACGACGGCAGCGGAGCCGTATTTTTGCGGGTTGATTTTCATGACACCGCCTTGACCGGCCATGAATTGCTTCTCGATTCCAAGCAAAAGGCATCCGTCCTGCGTGAGAGGCATGGTGCTTTCGAGGTCGCCACCCACATCCAGCGACCAGTAGGTGGATGATGTTTTGGTGGATTGGGCGTAGATGCGTCCGCAACCAGCGGCGACATAGGCCGTGGTGCCGAGCAGCGTGGGTGACGATTCACAAGAAAGTTCATTGCCGTAAACCCGCAAGTCGTTTTTGTGATAGAGCATGCTGGTGTGATCGATACGAGGACAATGCCAGGCTCCATGGCTGCGACTGTGGAGAGGGTCGGGCGAAAAAAGCAGAAACTTCCCGTTTTCCAGCGGTAGGGCCGCTCTATCGCCGACGATGACTGCGGAGGCATCGCAGTCGCGGCTATTGGAATCGGTGAGAACGGTATCGTGACGCCAAAATTCCCGCCCGTCATCAAAAGAAATGCCGCGAAGTGACCAAGCCGGGTCCTGGCGAAGGTTGATGCCGAAACCGTGACGCGAACCGGTGATAAGAACGCGGCGAGTGCTTTCATCGCCTGAGCCTCGATCGAAGTAAGTAGGAGTGCCCTTGATCGAGTCATCCAAGCGCGTGGCCCAGAGGACCTTGCCGGTGGCGGCATCGATCTTACGAAGGTGGTAGTCGAGCGATCCTTGGATCAGAACGAGTTTGCCGTTTTCCTGAAACAGCAGAGGTTGCCCAGTCCAACCCGCGCCGGACATGTGATTGACTCGTTCTTTGAAAAAGGTTTTGCCAGTGCCGAGGTGGGTGCGCCAGAGCACACGCAATTTTCGGGGAGCCTGGTTGCCGTAGTAATTGCGCTCGAAATTTCCCAAATAGGTGGGCAACAAAGGCACGACTTCGGCTTCGATCACAGGAAATGCGAGACTAAGCAGAAAGATCAACGTGCGTTTCATGGAAGCGGGGAGCGAATCATGGTTTGCAATTCGGAGGGCAGGGTTTCAGTCGCAATGAAGGGCAGTTTACGATAATCCTTGTCCATAAAATGCCACCATTCATGGGGTAATGTGCCAAATCCCGCTGCCCACATGGCCTCTTTGAGCTGTTTCATGTTTTCACGAACGGCGGGGTTCGGATGATGATGGTCTGATGCCGCCAGCGGAGAGAATTCGTCGAACTTCGTCGGCATCGCTGCAGGCGTGCCGTCGAGATGTTCGAGGCTGACATCCACAGCGCAGCCGTGGGAGTGCAAGGACGGTTGTCGCATGGGATTGGCCACGTAGCGATCATCATGTCCGCAGGCGTCCCAGAGTGCGAGTTGGGTTTCGTGCGGGCGGTAGGCATCCCAAATGACCAGACGCAGGTTCTTTTTCCCCAGCAGACGATTGGCTGTTTTCAACCGCTTGGCGGTGTTACGGTGAAGCAGAGCGGGGAAACTCCGGTGATACAACGGATTTCCGGTGAAGTTGTGAGCTTCTTTGTATTGCAGGGCAATGCGCAGCGTGGGGTCGAAGCTTGTTAGATGGATGAGATCGGTGCCCGCGAGATCCGTGCGTCGATCGGTAGCCCACCACGAATGGCAAGCTACCAATGCGAGCAGAAGCCAAGGCAACGTGAGACGCAGAAACATGCGTTTGTGGAAAGGTGTTTGCCGTGAACGATAGAACACGGCTTTCAGACCCCGTGATATGAGGATCACAGGCACTGCTACGATTTATGCTTAGGCTAGCTCTTGACTGTGAAAACTGTTCCAGTCGTCGAGATTGTTCAGGTTGATGGCATCGCGGATGCTGCCATCGTCGGCACGGCCGATCGCTTGGCAAATCGCGGCGCGGGTTTCATCTCTGTGGATGTATCCCGTGATGGCAGCGTTCAGCGCGTCGATCGCTTCGGCGTTGAGCTTGGTGGCGTTAGCCTTGACCCATGACTCAGTTTGCACATATGTGGGTTTGGTGGCGATGAAAGCAAGAAACGCCTCGCGATCGATGCCGATGCCGTCGAGGACCATTTGGTCGTAACCTTGACCGCAGCCTGGGTAATCCGCATGGAGTTTGCCGGCGGCGGCAAGAGAGGCTTTTTGCCAGAGGCGGGGAAGATGAAGGACGCCGAGAGGACCTGCGGTGCCGCTGCTGATGGTAGGAACGATGGTTTGGCTCATGGTAATAGGATGAAGTGGCGGAGCGACGAGATCTTATCAGAAATCCGAAAATGTGCAAACAAACTCGGTCCAAGGCAGGAAAAACTACACGCGATTTTTTTCGATTTGGTGCTTCTTTTGACCGAAAAATCAGTTATGCTTTCTTACCCGATACCGACAAAAGCGATGCTGGTGCAGGGTGCAAGAAGTTATGAGTGAGCAAGTGAAGGGAATGGAGTTGGCGATGGCCTGTGCGAAGGCGGCCGATGAAATGCAGGCGGAAAACATCCAAGTATGGGATGTGCGAGGGCAATCGACGATCACCGACTTTGTCGTTCTGTGCTCGGGTTCCTCGATGCCGCACTTGCGCGCGATTATGCGCGATGTGGCCGGTCATGTGATCGAGTGGCACGGCGTGAAGCCGATCTTGTCAGAGGGCAATGCGGACAGCCGCTGGGTGGTTTTGGATTACATCGATGTGATGGTGCACGTCCTGCATACGGAAATGCGCGAGTTTTATGATCTCGAATCGATGTGGGCCAAGGCCGCTCCGATCGAGTGGAACAAGGGCCAATGACTCAGGGGCTGAGTCGATCGATGCTCCATGTCTCCGCGTCGGCGCGACGGTAGAGGAATCGGTCATGAATGCGAGCCGGACCTCCTTGCCAGAATTCTAGGGTCTCAGGTACGACGCGAAATCCACCCCAGAACGAGGGAAGGGGAATCTCACCGTGCTGGAATTTATCGCCGATTTCCTGAAGCTTTTGCATCAGAAGTTTGCGCGAGCTGATGACCGAACTTTGCTGTGAAACCCAAGCCCCGAGTTGCGATTCCCGCGGACGCGAGGTGAAGTATTTCAGTGACTCCGCGGTCGAGATTTTTTCCGCATGACCCTGAATGATCACTTGCCGCTCCAGTGTGATCCAGGGAAAAAGGAGACAGACCTGAGGATTTTTCTCAATTTGACGAGCCTTGCGGCTTTCGTAGTTGGTGAAAAAAACAAACCCCTTGGCATCAAAATATTTCAGCAGAACGGTCCGCTGCAGAGGCATGCCTCGTTCGTCCACGCTGGCGAGTGTCATGGCGTTGGGCTCATGCACTTCGAGTTCGATCGCCTGTTGAAACCATTTCGTGAATTGCAGGACGGGATGGGCGTCCAAATCGTTGCGGTGAAGTCCCTTAGCGGAGTATTCTTTGCGGAAATCGGAAAGATCCATGACGGGGCAACATAGCATGCGCTCCTCTTCTGTCGAAGCGAAATACGACAAACGCTGATCGAATCCCGTCAGCAAGAGAAATCGGGATGTCCTCGATATCAGGCAAGAAGTGCGCTGATGCGTCGGCAGACTTCCTCGACGTTTTCACGCGAGTTGAACGCGGAGATGCGGAACCATCCTTCGCCAGCGGCGCCGAAGCCAGAACCTGGCGTAATCACCACTTGGGCGTCGTGAAGCATGGTGTCGAACATTTCCCATGAGGTCTTACCACTGGGGCAGCCAACCCAGACGTACGGTGCGTTTTCACCACCAAACACAGGCAGACCGGCGGCCTTGCAAGCCTTGCGCAGCAATGTAGCGTTGCCCATGTAATGCTGGATGAGTTCGGCAACTTGGGCTTTGCCCTCGGGTGTGAATAGTGCGGCGGCGGCTTTTTGCACGGGATAGCTGGCACCGTTGAACTTGGTGCTGTGGCGACGCGACCACAATTGGTGAAGAGCAACTTTTTGACCTCCAGTCGTGGAACCCATTAGAGTCTTAGGAATGACGGTGTAGGCGCAACGCACGCCAGTGAAGCCACCGTGTTTGGAGAAGGAGCGGAACTCCATCGCGCACTGGTGGGCACCGGGGATTTCGTAAATCGAACGTGGCACATTGCCATCTTGCACAAAGGCTTCGTAGGCGGAATCAAAGAGGATGATGGTGTCGTTGGCGAGGGCGTAGTTGACCCACTCTGTCAGTTGCTCGCGGGTGGCAACGGCGCCAGTGGGGTTGTTCGGGAAGCACAGGTAGACGAGATCGACTTTCTCTGCAGGCGGCGCGGCGACAAAGCCATTGGATGCATCGCAACGCAAATAGACCAGTCCCTCGTAGGCGCCGGATTCATCGGCATCGCCAGTATTGCCCGCCATGACGTTGGTGTCAACATACACAGGATAGACGGGATCGGTAATGGCGATGCGATTGCCCTTGCCGAAAATATCAAGGATGTTGCCGGTATCGCACTTCGATCCGTCTGAGATGAAAATTTCATCGGCCCCGATGTTGAGTCCGGCGTATGGGTGTTCTGCGATTGCCTCGCGCAGGAAGGCATAGCCTTGCTCAGGGCCGTAGCCTTTGAAACTGCTGCGGTGGGCCAGTTCATCAACGCCCTCGTGCATCGCTTGGATGACGGCGGGAGGGAGCGCCTCGGTCACATCGCCAATGCCACAACGGATGAGTCGCGCTGCTTTTTCTGGGTTCTCTTGCTGAAAAGCAGTGACTCGACGACCGATTTCAGGAAACAGGTATCCTGCTTTGAGTTTGAGGAAATTTTCGTTGATGAATGCCATGGCGAAGCAGGCATAGAGAAGGACGCCATGGCTGACAAGTGAGAAATGTTACTCGGCAAAAAGCTGCCTTCTACGTTGCGTCCGAGTAGAGACCTTTTTCTTGAATCCAAGCCCTCACACGATGAGGCAACCAGTTCGCGTCGAGGTAGTGGGGATCGACTGGATCTCGCAGGGCGCTGGCGGAGGCTGGGTGAACGCCGCGCAAGTGCATCATGCGATATCCTTCACGTGCCTCAGGAGCTTCGCCTCGAGTGAAGACCAAAAAGGTGAGATGTTCTGCGAGGATTTCCGGATGTTTCCAGCGAGGGAGCGCCTGCCATTGGTCGTGTCCCATCAACCAGAACCAATCTGCGTCGGGAGCAAGAGCGAGAAAGTGTTGCAAGGTTTGATAGCTGTAAGACGGCGGAGGTTGAGTGGTTTCCCAATCCTCGACCTGCATCCATGGCTCGGTCACGGCAAGTCTCAACATCGCCAAACGATCTTCTGCGCTGGCCTGGGTGGGCGCTGTTTTGTGAGGCGACTGCTGGCAAGGCAGAAAGAGGACGGCATCGAGTTCCGCTTGTTGATGAGCGAGCCGTGCGATGTGAAGATGCCCTTCGTGAACCGGGTCGAAGGTGCCGCCAAAAAGTGCGATGCGCGCGCCCGCTTTCATGACGAAGCTTTGGCCTCGAATTCGCGCTTGGATACCTTGCGGCATTCGGCCACGAAATGATTGCAGGCTTCGCGACAGAGCAGAGGGATGGCCAGAGGTTCGGGGAGTCCGCTGCTCACGCCATTGAAGCGGGATGCTTCACTGTCGGCCAGTGGCGTGTTCTCATCGATCCTCCAGAGAATTTTTTTCGCACACTGGTGGGCAGGCCCGCAGACTTTCTGCACGAGTTCTTGTGCACCCTCGTCACTGATGCTACGGGCGAAACGATACATGCCAGTCTGGCGGTTGAGTTTGTCGCGCAGCGTTTGCACTTCGAGTGTGTCTCGCTGTTGTGCCACCCACAGCCCGAAACATGCTGGGTAGAAGCCATCCAGTGCTGCCAGCAGCGCACAGGTGTCTTTCAGTTTCATCATCCAGCCGCGGCGCAGATTGGTTTGCCCCTTGGTGAAACGGTATTCGTTGTCCGCCGAGTAGGTGGAAATTTCTCGCGCTTGATAGGGATCTGCGGTGATCAAAAAATCCGCAGGCGCTCCAGCACTCTGAAGTATGACATCGCGGTCGTCTTCATGGCAGAGCCAATAGGATCCATTCGTGGCAGGAATGATTTCCAATTGTCCCATGCGATGGAATCCACGGTCGAGTAGTTGTTTGAGCCAATCCAGTTGTGTCATGAGTGCGCGGGGTATTGTTGATCGAAGTCGTGGATTTGATCCAGTATCACATCGGCAATGAGTCTCTCGGTGCCGATGGCGGAGGAGTAGTAAAGCTTGCGACCGTGGAGTTCGTGCGGGTTGTGTCGAAACACTTCACGCTGACTGGCGGCTGCTCCTACCTCTGACTCCATGCCTAACAGAACGGGGATGTCCTGAAACGAGTGGAGGCCATCCGCTATGAAAAAGGGCACCACAATTACGGTCTCGGTGGTGGCCATTTGATGCCAATCGGCAATGAAAGGCTGCTCTTCCATGTAGGCATCGACCACCGTGGCATAGCCTGCAGCGCGCAGTTGTTCGCACTGGTCTTTGATCGCCTTGGTGCTGTTGGCATTGAGGTTCGTGCCGTGGCCCACGATGATCAGTGTGGTTTCGGCAGGATTGATATCCGGTGCCACCTCGCGCGCCCGGCGCAGCAAAAGTTGGGTCATCGATGGGTGGATGCCTACGGGTGAGCAGTAGTGGAATGTTTTGCCGCGCACCTCCGTGGTGGGACCGGTGAGTTCGAGTTCGCGCGGGATCACGTCTTGGGTGAAATATCCTTCACTGATGAAATCAGGCACCACGTAGATTTCCTCGCAGTCGGTGAGATAGCGTGCCTCACGGAACGACGGTTCTTCTTTCCAGAAAATGCAGTGGACTTCAGCAAATAATCCGCGGCGACGGATTTCATCAGCGTGATCGAAATAGGGCACGGAAGAATCCGGGTTTTCCGTGGATCCGTGACCGGCAATGAACAGAGCGGCGTGTGGCTTGGGTGCGAAAGGCATCTGAAACATACTGGAGAGAGAATTCCGGATTTGTAAAATGATAATTGCGACAATGCGGAAAAAGGTATCTGATGCGCCCCGTGTTGTCCGAACTGCATGTGTGGAATGATCCTGTGGCGCGTGACGGGCCCACGAACATGGCGGTAGATGAGTGGCTGTGGCGCAGTGCAGAAAAACCGATCCTCCGTTTGTATTGCTGGACAGCAGAGTGGATCAGCATCGGATATTTCAGCAAATCATCGGCTGTTCCAGTCGGTAGAAATTTTGTGCGTCGTCCCACTGGAGGCGGAATGGTCGATCATGGCGGTGACTGGACATACACCTTGGTCGTTCCCCGTGGTCACGAATTAGCGGAGATGCCCGGCGCTTTGAGTTACGAGGTCATTCATCAGGCCCTTTGCGATGCACTGATGGCTGAAAGGATGAATTGTCGTTTGCTGGTGGAGGAGTCTGACATGTCCAACGACTTCTGCTTCCAGCGACCCGTGCGGCATGATCTTGTGCGGCAGGACGGTGAAAAAATCGCAGGGGCCGGACAACGGCGCGGCAAACAAGGGTTATTGCATCAGGGCTCGGTCCAGGCCGTAGCGAAATGCCCTCTGCAACGCGGATGGGCTATGGCTCGGTGCTTGGCTCATTCAGTCATGCAAGCGCAGATCGTCATCGATGAAAACGAGGTCAGGCGTTTGTCTGATGAAGTCTATCGCCTCACTTCATGGAATCAGCGACGATAAGCACGCACAGTCTCCACGCATGTTTTCCGGATTGCTTCTTTTCCTGTGAGATGTTAGTCTAATCTTCGATCGCGAATGAGTGGGAGAGAAATCAAAAAAAGGAAATCTGAGCATTACAGTGGATTGCTCCCGTCCAAAGGTTGGCCGCAGAGAAATTTGAAAATGCTGCGTCATCACGTAGTTCCTGGATTGTTTCGCAAACGCCAAGGCGAAACCAAGTCTCTGTCCCGCGAGGCGTTAGGAGAAAAGGAAGTGCGCGTCACATGGATCGGTCACTCGGGCTTTTTCGTTGAGATCGGCGCGAGATCCGTGGTCATCGATCCGAACTGGGCGAATTGGCTCGGTTTTTTGAAGCGCATTCGCGAACCTGGTCTCCATCTGCACGAATTGCCGGAAGTGGATTTGGTTCTGGTCAGTCACGCGCATCATGATCACATGCACAAAAAAAGCCTGAAAACCCTTCAATCCAGCGCAGGCGTCGTGGTGCCTACTGGCAGTGCTACGTTGGTCAAAGGGCTTGGTTTTTCCGCCGTCCACGAGATGCAGGTATGGGATCAATTGGAATTCGACGGGCTCGAAGTGATCCACACGCCGGCTCTGCACTGGGGCGCGCGATTCATTCATGACACGCACAGAGATTACGGCGGATACATCGTCAAGGCTGGCGGGCGCACGGTCTATCACTGCGGAGACAGCGCGTATTTTCCAGGCTTTGTCGAGATCGGTCAACGGCACAATATCGATGTGGCCATGATGCCGATCGGAGCCTACGAGGCGCCCAGTGGTCGTGACGTTCACATGAATCCGGAAGAGGCCGTGCGCGCGTTTATGGAACTCGGTGCCAAAACTCTCATTCCTATGCATTATGGCACGTTTCCTCTAGGCAATGAGCCTATCGACGAACCCGTGAGAAGATTGTTGGTAGAAGCCGAGCGCAGGGGCGTCGCAGATTGTGTTGTGATACCGATGGAAGGGGAGTCGATTCTCTGTTAGATCGATGGACATGGCGAAGCGTGTGGGCGATTCTTTGACATCGCCGTCCGATGCATTGAAAAATTTCCGCAACTGCAGCGTATCTGTTGTATTGTAAGCAATCGACTCATGCGAAAAATCCTTTTTCTTCTCTCTTTGGCCCTGCCGCTTGCTGCGCAGGATGGCGGGCAACTCTATGGACTGTACTGTTCCGCTTGTCATGGTGCCGATGGCAAGGGCGCCACGGGTGGTCAGTTTCCGCCTCTCGCCGGTTCACCATGGCCGATGGGAAATCCCGACCGTGGCATCAAAATCGTCCTGCACGGACTGCACCAACCGGTGGAGGTCAATGGCAAGACCTACAACCTTGAAATGCCACCCCAAGGGGCGGCTCTGCCCGATGACCAGATCGCTGCCATCCTCACACATGTTCGCAGTTCCTGGGGGAACAAAGCAGCCGCAGTATCGGTCGATCAGGTGAAAAAAGTCCGTGCTGCCACGATGCAGCGCAAGGAGCACTGGACAGCTGCCGAATTGTTGAAACAGCATCCGCTAGAGAATGCCAAACCAGCACTGGCAAATCTCATTTCCCATCACTACAAGGGTTCCTTCACATCCATGCCCGACTTCAGCAAATTGAAGCCTGATGCCGTAGAGGAGGAACCATCGGGCCTGATTGATTACAGCTCCTATGCTAAGACCGACCACTTCGCGATGACGTGGGAAGGTGATCTGGAAACGCCAGGTGGCAAGCACGAGTTTTATCTCGATTCCGATGATGGCTCGCGTCTGTGGGTGGATGGCAAAGTGGTGGCCGAAATCAAGACTTTGGGTCCTGTGGGTCGGACCGTGAAAAAAGGGGTCGATTTGAAAGCGGGCACACACAAAATTCGTTTGGAATATTTCGAATTCACGGCCAATGAGGGATTGAGCGTCGGTGTGAAGTTCGCCAAACAGCGATCGATCCTCTGGCTGAGCAAGGAAAAAGGAAGCAGTGCCGTGAAGACTTGGCCGGAAATCATGCTGAAACCGAGCGCAGACCGCCCCATCATCTATCGCAACTTCATTCAAGGAACGACGGCACGAGGCATTGGGGTCGGATTCCCCGGCGGGATCAATATCGCCTACAGCGCCGATCATCTCAGTGCCGAGTTGTTGTGGACGGGGGATTTCATCGACGCCGGTCACCACTGGACCGATCGGGGTGTGGGCTATGAACCTCCTGCTAGCAAAAAGGTTTTTGCGCTCAGCAAAGTCGGAGCCTTCTCGTTTGCGAGTGAGTCGACGACTGCCTGGCCCGCGACATCTGAGATTCCTGTTCGATTCCGCGGTTATCAACTCAGCCCTGAGGGGAATCCAACATTTCTTGTGGATGCTGCGAAAGCCCGCGTGTTGGATGGTTACGAAGCGGTGACTCATCCGGGACCTGCCATGCTCCGCACCTTGCGCGTCGAGGGCAAACCCACGCAGACAATCAGCTTGTTGGTCTATGAAGGAAATCTGCAGACCAAGCAGCCGGATCGTTTTTCCGCCGAAGGGCTCTCTGTTACGGTCACTGGTGGTCAGTTCCGCTACAGCAATAACACCGTGGTCTTGGACCTGACCGCTGCACAAAGCCAACTCCGCTACAACTGGTAATTCTTCTTTTTTGATCCATGAAATTTCTGTTCGCATCCTTACTGACTCTCGGAGCCCTTCATGCGGCTCCCCTTCAATCCGATTACTATCTGCGCGAGGAAATCCCTTTGCCGCCTGGCGAAGTGATGGAAATCGGTTCGGTGGCCCTGCTGCCTGGGCAGAAAGTGGCCGTGTCAACACGACGTGGCGACATCTGGATTTGCGATGGAGCATACGGCGCAGATCTAACGAAAGTGACCTGGAAAAAATTCGCCCAAGGTCAGCACGAGCCATTCGGCATGTTCTGGAAAGACGGATGGTTGTGGATGACGCAGCGCCCCGAAGTCAGTCGCATCAAGGACACCGATGGCGATGGTCTCGCGGATGCTTTTGAAACGGTATGCTCGGAGTGGGGCATCAACGGCGACTACCACGAATACGCCTTTGGCACTGAGCCCGATCTGGAAGGAAACATCTGGGTCACTCTCTGTCTCACCGGTTCTGGTTCGGCCAAGTCGAACTGGCGTGGTTGGTGCGTGCGTGTCACTCCAGACGGAAAAATGATTCCCACCTGCTCGGGCATCCGATCTCCTGGCGGTATGGGTTTCAATGCCAAAGGGGATGTTTTTTATTGCGACAACCAAGGCCTGTGGAACGGATCGTCATCGGTCAAGTGGCTGAAGCCTGGCTCGTTTCAAGGGAATCCTACCGGCAATGCCTATCACAAGTTGGCCAATCTTCCTGCCCCTCCTGAACCCGTTTCAGGATCCCGTGTGGAAACTGAGAGAGCAAAGTTTCCCACCTACATTCCGCCCGCTGTCGTATTGCCTCATGGCAAGGTGGGTCAATCGCCCACTGGCATCGTCTCTGATACCACCAATGGAAAGTTCGGACCGTGGAAAGACCAGTTGTATGTCGCGGAACAATGCCACTCCCAAATCCAACGCGTCTGTTTGGAACAAATCAATGGCATCTATCAAGGAGCAGTGTTTCATTTTCTGGAGGGGTTTGAAGCCGGACTGATCCCCCTGCGACTCGATCCCAGCGGCATCATTTTCACCGGTGGTTCGAATCGAGGTTGGGCATCGCGGGGCAGCAAGCGCTTTACCTTTGAGCGGGTGCGCTGGTCGGGCAAGACACCTTTTGAAATGCTAACGATGTATGCCACGCCTGATGGTTTTGAAATCACCTTCACTGAACCTGTCGATCAAAAGTCGGCAGCGGATGTGAAGAACTACACGATGGCGGCATGGACTTACATTTTGCAATCGAGCTACGGCAGTCCTGAGGTGGATAAAGTTACGCCTGTGATCAAGTCGGCCAAGGTTTCGGCCGATGGGAAAAAAGTTCGTTTGCAAGTCGAAGGTCGTGTCAAAGGTCATGTGCACCACCTGCAACTGAGCAACATTCATGCCGCGAGCGGAGCGCAACTCTGGCATCCACAGGCGTTCTATACTCTGAACGAAATCCCACACTGATGCGATCAGCCTGATTTTTCCGCGTGAAAGGATTCTGAAGTGGATTTTTTCGACTCAGGATTGAAGCGGGGGGGAATTGCGGCTAATCTTACTGCGATGTATCTCGATGCAAACGCGACGAGTCCTCTAGCGGAGGAAGTGTGGGAGGCCATGATGCCATGGTGGCGTGATGGATTTCACAATCCTTCCAGCGTTCATACGGGTGGCAAAAAAGCACGTGCGGCACTCGAACAGGCTCGCGGTCAGGTAGCGGACTTGATCGGGGCACAGGAAGACGAGATTGTGTTCACCAGCGGCGGCACCGAGTCCATCAATGCCCTGTTGCGCAGTTGGGATGGCCTCGGCGCGGAAGGGCATTTTCTCACCACGGCAGTAGAGCACAGCGCTGTTTTACGCAGTGGCGAGGCACTGTCGCGGCTGATGCTGGCTTGCGGAGTGAATGAGGTGGGAGCACTGGACTTGTCGACTTGGCAGCAGCACTTATCCAGTGCGGCCTTTGCCTCTGCCATGGCAGTGAATAACGAAACGGGGGTGATCATGGATTGGCAACAAGCATCCACACTCGCGCAGCAGTATGGCGTTCCCTTTTTTTGTGACGCTGTGCAAGCGTTGGGAAAAATTCCCTTCTCGGTGCAAGAGGGCGCGGTCGATGCAATGGCTCTCTCCGCGCACAAGTTCCATGGCCCCAAAGGCGTGGGGGCTCTCTACGTTCGGCGCGGCACGAGATTTGCACCTCTGCTCCATGGAGGTGGTCAGGAGCGTGGATTGCGCAGCGGCACGGAGGCATTGCCCTTGATCGTGGGCATGGGCGCTGCGGCAGTTCTCGCGAAAGGCCGGTTAAGTGAGGGGACGATGGCGAACGTCTCACGGATGCGAGATGCCTTCGAACAAGCGGTTCTGGCTGGTGTGATGGGTGTGCGTGTCAACGGCGATCCATCATCGCGAGTGCCCAATACCAGTCATCTTTCGTTCGATCAATGCGAGGCAGCAGGATTGCTTATCCTGTTGGATGAAAAGGGCGTGGCCTGCTCGGCCGGATCGGCCTGCATGTCGGGCAAGCAGCATCCCTCGCACGTGCAGAAGGCGATGGGATTTTCCGATGCTCGTGCGAAAAGCAGCCTGCGCTTTAGTTTAAGCGCCCAAAACACCATGGAGGAAGCCATGCAAGCGGCGGCCATGGTTTGCCAAGCGGTCAAAAAATTGCGCAGTGTACAAGGCGATGGTGTCGGCCCTGTGGTCATTTACACGCCCTGAACATTGACTTTGGCATTGCGATTTTTGTCTGATCCTTGCATGATGCGACCATGAAATTGAACGAACAGGCGGTATTGCGCTTCATGACCGCCAAGGAATATCGCCCCATGGATTCTTCCGAACTGGCGAGGGCGATGGAGATTCATTCGAACGACCGTGCGGCACTGCGCAACATTCTGCACAAACTGGCCTCGGCAGGGAAAATTGCTCAGGGAAAAAAATCCCGCTACGAGCTGGTAAAAGCGACTGTATCGACAAAAACGCCTCATCAATTGGTGGGAACCATTCGTTTTGCACCTAAGGGATTTGCCTGGGTCTATGCCGATCTCTCTGCGCCGGAAAACAAGGATTGGGACTTTACGCAGTTCGATCGCTTTCGCGCCGAGCAACGCGATTGCGGCACGGCACTCGATGGCGATCGCGTTTTGGTGCAGGTGCTGCAGACACCCAAGTTTTCACGCCCACGCGGACGATTCAGCGAGTCTGAGTTGGAAGAAGTGGCGCCCAAGGTGCGAGTGGAGCAGGTGATCTCGCGCCGCAGCGGCAAGGTGGTGGGGATTTTCCGGCGCAAGGCAAAATTTAGTTGGGTCGATGTCGATGATGTGGCTCTCAAAGGTGCCGTGGACCTCAGTGTGGATACCACCGCGCAGAACGGTCAGTTGGTGGTGCTGGAGTTGGAGCGCTGGGATCAGGCGAACAAGGCTCCGAAGGGACGAGTCGTTGAAGTGTTGGGCTGGCCCGGCGACCCAGGAGTGGATATCTTGGCGGTGATCCATCGCAATGGTCTGCGCACCGCGTTTGCGGATTCCGTGATGGCCGAGGCCCACGCGACAGCAGAAACGATTTCGTCAGAGGAAATGAAACGACGCGAGGACTGGCGCGATCGCCTCGTGATGACCATCGACCCTGCCGATGCGAAAGACCACGATGATGCCATTTGGGTCGAGCGCATTTCCTCTGGTTGGCGTCTTGCCGTGCACATCGCCGATGTATCCCATTACGTCAAACCAGGTAGCGCCATGGATGGCGAGGCCCAGAAACGTGGAAACTCGACGTATCTTGTCGATCGCGTTCTGCCCATGTTACCCCCAGAACTGAGCAATGGCATCTGCTCGCTTAAGCCAGATGTCGATCGCCTCACCAAATGCGCGCTGATGGAGATCGATCACAGCGGTCGCATCGCGAAGTCGGAATTTTTCGATGCTGTGATTCACAGCCGAGCCAAGCTTTCCTACGAGGAGGCTCAGACCATGCTTGATGGTGATGACAGTGGTGACGCGGCGTTCACGGCAATGGTGAGAGAGGCGTGGAAGATGGCATCGCGCATGCGCGAGCTGCGTTTCAAGATGGGCTCGCTCGACCTTGAGTTTCCGGAGTTCCGTGTTATTCTCGATGACAAAGGCCAAGCCTGTGAGGTCCGCGAGGTGATTCATACCAGCAGTCACCAACTCATCGAGGAATGCATGCTTGCTGCCAATGACGCTGTCGCTCTGGCCTTGAAGCGCAAACAAAAACCGGTGGTGCACCGCGTCCACGAGGATCCAGACTTCGAGAAACTTCATTCCTTCGCCGAGACCGCGCGTTCCTTCGGCTACCAAGTCGGCGATCTCAGCAATCGCGCCCATGTTCAACAATTGTTGGATGCCGCCAAGGGCAATCCCGATGAACACGTGATTAAACTCGGATTGCTCAAAAGTCTGAAACGCGCGCAGTATGATGTCGATCCATTAGGCCATTACGGCTTGGCGAAGACGGACTACTGCCATTTCACCAGTCCGATCCGTCGTTATGCCGATCTCATCGTGCATCGCGCCCTGCAACCGCTGTTGCGCAATGCCCCGAAGGTCTGCGACCGCACACCGCCACAGCGCGAGTTGATCGAGATCGCTCAACACATTTCCACCACTGAGCGCACCTCGGCGGGTGCGGAGAGCGAGACGAAACAACTCAAACTCATGGAGTGGTTGGCGAAGGCAGGGGAGATGAAAGACGCTCCTACCTTCGAGGGCATGATCACCGAAGTGAGACCGATGGGCTTGTTTGTCGAGGCAATCGCCATTGGCATGAAAGGCGTAGTCAAACGTGAGGATCTGCCGCCTGGTGATTGGTATTTCGATGCGGCGCGCCTGCGTTTCAACAGTCGCAGTGGCCAAGAGTTTCGCGCCGGTCAAGCCGTGCCGCTGCGTGTGGGTAAGGTGGATTTCGCGAGGAAATTCGTGGATTTCACCATTGCTGGAGAAACACGCGAACCGCGTGGCATGAGCGAACGATCGGGCAAAAAAGGCGCTAGCAAAAAGGGGAATCGCAAAAAAGAATCGCCACGCCCTGCTGCAAAAAAATCAGCAAAAAGCGAAGCTCCTCCATCACAGAAACCTGCGAGAAATCGTCGCAGGCGCTGAGGGTTGAGGTGTTTTGCGACGTGCGATTATGGATGATGGCAGAGACATGCTTACGAACTCTACCATAACATTGCCTCGGCGAGACAACGGAAGACAGTGGCTCGGGACACCTTGATGCGCTGCTGCATTTGGGGCCACGTGGCTTGCTCTATGGCTTCAATGGTCTCCAGTGCCAACAGAGCGGGCAAAGCGGTGGCACAACGCAATCGTCTGCCGTGCAAGGCGCGGGCATACGCCATGCCTTCATGCACCCAAACTTTCGCTCGTGCCAGCCAGCGATCTTGGGCATGCAGGTAGGCATCTTCGTCGCACAAATCCCGAGTTCCGGGCAGATAGAAGCGTCCATGCACCATGTCTTCCGGTCGATCGCGCAGGATATTGACGAGTTGGAGGGCGCAGCCAAAGTGGCGCCCCCAGCGCACCATGGTTTCCATGCCTTCGTCGCTGAATCTCTCGCCTTCACCGAGAAAACCGAGTTTGGTCCAAAATTCTCCCACCGATCCCGCCACGCGTTGGCAGTAGTCGATGAGCTCGGCATCATTCGCCAATTCCATACGACAACCATCATGGGCATTAGCAAAACGGAGCAAATCAAGTCGTTGCCCGGAAATGATTTCATCCAACACTTCGTGCACCAACCATCGCTCCGCATCGGTCAGTTTTTCCAACCATCCCAGATGCTCCTGAACGTGGGTCATGAGAATTTTTTCACCATCATTGCATTGTTCTAATAAATCGTTTGGTGTGGAAAAAACGATGGTTCCTTGAATCGCGCGATGAAATTGTTCAAGGCACTGCAACCGAGCGTTGATATCCCAGTGCGGAGTATCCGCGATGGTGTCGCTGCTACGTGCCAGCAGATAAGCAAGTCCCGCTGCATCCCGCATGCTGGTAGGCAGCAGTCGCAGGCTCAGGTAAAACGAGCGCGAGACTCCCTTGAGAATCGTAGTGCCCGCGATGGATTGGGAAAACTTATCGGCCATGCGGTCAGGTCCAGGAGGCGTGCAGGAGTTCGCGTAGGCGATCAACATCGGTCGCCGAGGTCTTGGCTACAAATCCGCGCGGGTGAGCGAAGTGAACGTCCTCGTGATGTTCGATCAAGGTGAAGTTCAGTCGCGGATGGTCGTTGTGACGGCTGAGTCCGTAGCCCTGTCCGCGGCGGTCGGGATAGATCATCGCCACGATTTCTTCGTCCTTGCCGATGCTGCGAAGGTAGCGGCTCATGGCGCCGGACGGATCATCGATGGAGGCATCCATGCGCGGCAGGAATACGGCGTGAAAGTTTTCGCCATTTTTTTCCATTTCCCAGAAATGCAAATGTTCTTCCAATACCTGAATGCGCTCGCGCATGGTGCGCAGGTAGTAAAGAAGATCGTTGCCGATGAGTTGCATCAATTCCCAAATGAGTTGCCCGGGTTCCAGACGCTGACTTGTAGCAAAGCGGCGGAGAATGGTGACATCGATGGTCGACTGGAGTTTGCTCAGAGTCTCTCGTTTCACCCCTAACCACTCTGCGGTTTTCACGGGTCCTTTGGTGTCGAACCACTCTGCGGGCTCTAGCCATTCGCAGAACAACCTTGCATCTTCGTAAATGCCAAGGTGTTGCATGACCAGACTCAGTGCGCAGATGGGTTCGGCATCGGCGGGGAATTGGTGGTGATCGAAGTTCATCCGCGCCGGATCGTGTTCACCGCCCACATCGACGACGATGGTCAATGGATCGTTTAAGTCATCGGATGTTGGTTCTCGCCTGACGAGAACCACCTTGTGAACGGCGATCAAAAGACAGCATGCGAGGAACTCATCTTTGTGCGCGCTGCCGGGGTGGGTGAGAATTTGTTGAATCATCTGCAACGAGTTTCCACAGCTTTGGCTACTTCGTCAATCCGCGTTCTCTGGCTTCCGCGAAAGGAATGGCCTTCGCCTCGCAGACCTGACGCCATCCTGGAAAATTCCACTTGTTTGGAAAACCCGCGCATTGTGAGGGTTTGACCGGATGAATCACGCAGGAGTTGCCGTCCAGCATGATGCACTCGTGATTCTCTTTTTCTAACAAAGAAAGCCCCTGTCTGTTGGTGCGTAGTCTGGTAAAACGTGCAAGGAATTCTTCTTCCGTTAGATCGAGAAAAGCGGCGATGCGTGGGACTTCCTCGGTTTCCAAGCGCACGTCACCGGGCCACTTGCAGCAGGCAGTGCAGCGTTGGCACAGGAAATAGGTATCGGGATCGAGAATGGTCTCACGATTGCCAGGACTGCCATGGGAGATGGGATTCATCAGAGACGCATTTGACGGTAGTGTGAATCAACTCTAGCCAGAAATGTGCGCCACTTTCGTCCAGGCCTGCCATTTTCCAAGAGAAAATGCGGGCAATTTTTGTTTGGCGGCTTCGCGCCCCGGCGCGGCCAATGGTAATGAGGCACCACATTGCGCAAGGGGATACCGTGTTTGATCATCAAGTAGGCAGCCAGTTTGGCGGTGCGATCGATGGTGGCGCCCAGATTGCTGCCGCGGTGTTCGCACATTTCGATGCCGATGCTGTAGCGGTTCCCTGGTCCATCGAAGTCGGCGTGCTCGCCTTGTTCAGTGGTGGGCATGTGCTGCAGTGCCACCTTATCATCCACTGTGAAATGCCAGATCAAGTATCCGATACGATTGCCGCCCTTGCGTTTGGGTGCGCGGAGAGCGCCGTTTTTCAAGGCCTGGGAATGTTGCCATGCATTTGCCGTCCAGTTCTGTGTGCTGTGGATGGTGATAAAGCGCGGAGTCATGGGGCGATAGACCTTGCGTCCATGTCTGCCGCGGGGCACAAGGTCTTGGCGGAGATTGACACCTCGCATGATCTGCCCCATCGATGCTCCGCCGGAAATGGGAGCGGATCCTGATGCCCAACTCACCGCTTGATCGGGACCGCCGCCGATGGGGGAGATGGGTGCACAACAGACGCCGATGATCACGAGCATCAGCAAGCAGACAGGCAGTGCAAGAACCTTTGCTTTCACCACCAAGAGAGTAGCTTGATTCGCTTTGATGAAAAGAGAAATCGGAGATTCTCCCGTGCTGCTGGCTGAGCGATCGGTTAGAGGTATCTCGAGACAGCCGAGTGGAAATGGCTAGCGCCATCGCCGCCGAGAGCTCGGTCGATGTCCTCTAGCCTTTGAATGAGATCACGCACGAGGTGGCGAGGCGTCTGTCCGCCCGCAGCATCGCAAAAATGCGTGCGACAGCCGAAGGGTCGTGATTCGTAAATCTGACACAATCCGTTTTTTAAAAAAGGGCACGCGCCATCTGATGAGGCGGGCATGTTCTTTCTCCCGCTGGCCCGCCACGCATGTGCTGCGAGCAGAGCCTCACCGCGGGTGAGGTAGGGAGTTTTTCCCGTCAGTTGGAAACGACAGCAAGTCGATCGTCCGATGCAGTTGCCCTGCAACGGTCGAGCGGCAAGTTCCTGATAGATTTCTCGAACCTGGGGCATCCATGTCTGGGGGTCCGGCTCATTTTTGCCAGTAGCGGAGCGCGATGGTTTCTTGGACATGGGCACGAGTGGATCAGCCCGCATCGTAAGCTTGCGGCTCTCACGCGCAATAGAAATCCGGTGGTAGCGCGATGTGGATTTTTGCATTGGCATCCGCTGGCAACCCAGTAACCTCGTGGCACATGACAGGTGAAGCACGGCAGGACTTTGCATTTGCGTTTTTGAGTATTCTTTTTGAAGGTGCTCCTTTCATTCTGTTAGGAACCCTGATCAGCGGATTCATCGACATTTACATGCCGCCGGGCATGATGGATCGATTTTTGCCGCGCAACAAAACGCTGGCGGTGATGATGGCAGGTCTCATGGGAGCTGTGTTTCCCGTATGTGAATGTGCGGTTGTCCCTGTGATCCGCCGATTGGTTCGCAAAGGGTTGCCGGTTTCTTGTGCGCTGACGTATATGCTAGCCGCTCCCATCGTGAATCCCATCACGGCCCTCAGCACATGGAAGGCCTTCACGGGACCGGTGATGACAGTGCATGGCGAGCCTATGGCAGCCCATGTGGTCATGACGGGAAGTAGGCTGGGTCTAGGCTTTGCAGTGGCTGTTTTGTTCGGCTTGGTGGTTGCGCGTTTGCCTTTGGCGTGGATCCTGCGCAAACGGCTTGTAGAGGAAATTCACGGCAAACCGGAGCCCGCACTCAGCCACTCGCACGAACATTGCTGCGGTCATGGTCATGCTCATGAATCGGACTCCGATGAAAAGCACCATTGTTGCGACCACCATCACGATCACTCTCCTGCTGTTGAGGGCAATCCCCGCTTGGTCGCGGCTTTCCGCTCGGCGATCAAGGACTTCGTCGATGTGGGCGTGTATTTTTCGATTGGCGTGGCGATCACCGCCCTATTCAATACTGGGATTGCTCCCGGCGCGGCATGGTTGGACACGTTGGCCAATCGTCAGGTTCTCGCTCCTTCCGCTCTGATGGTATTGGCCTTCATTCTCAGTCTCTGTAGCACTTCGGATGCGTTCATCGCTGCGACTTTGGACAAGTTCACCTATGGCGCCAAATTGGCATTCTTGGTGTTTGGTCCCATGCTCGATCTGAAATTGTTGTTTCTCTATCAGACCGTCCTGCGCCGCAAGTTTATCGCCGGTATGGCTCTCGGGCTCTTCGTGGTGATTGGCGCGGCTGCGATCTATTTTCAATGGTATCTTAACAGCCAATCTGCTTTGCCCTGATCATGAAATTCCAACGCATTCTCTTTTCGTTGATCGTTCTCAGTTGGTCGGGGGTGATGTTGTATTTTTTTGCCAGCGGTCGAATCAACAAATATCTGGCTCCTGATTTCCGTCCCTTAGCTCTGTATGGCGGGTTGGGGCTCGCGGTGATGGGATTGTTCGTGCTTCTCACCGCAGGGGAAAAAGCCGCTTGCGGACACGATCACACCGAGGGTGATCCGCATGATCACGAGGCCAGTGAAATGCATCCTCTCACATCGATGTGTTTCATGCTCGCTCCCTTGTTTTTTGCTGTGGCATCCACCAAGGACGGATTCTCAGTGCAGGCCCTTTCACGCAAAGCGTTGTTCGACGCGCCCCTGAACAATTCTGTTTTTCTGTCGAAAGACCTGCCGCCTCTCACCATCGAGGAGATCGAAAAAACACACCGCAAAAATGAAGCGGGATTTTATGAATTCAATCTCATGGAATTGTATTTTGCCGTGGGGGATCCTGAACTTCAAAAGCTGATCAACGGCATGAAGGTCGAGACGGAAGGGCGTCTCGTGATGGAGAAGGAAAACAATGAGTCGGGCAAGAGACGTCGTCTCTATCGGCTTTTCATCACTTGCTGTGCGGCGGATGCCCGTGCAGTGCCGATCATTCTTGACTTCGGCGATCAGGAGATCCCTTCGATCAAGGACAATGATTGGGTGAAAGTTTCAGGAAAAGTGACATTTCCGATCGAACGCGGTGCGTCCCAAGTGGTGCTGGAAACGAGCATTTGTGAGCCTAAGGAAGCACCGTGGGAGGAGAGCTTCATGCGGAACTACTGATGCTCCCCTCAAGTTATTAGGGATGCTGGTATTTGTCGGGGCGTAGCACCTCTACGTCCTGCGAGTAGACCACTACGGACCAGTTTTCAAAGTAATGGCGGGCGATGTCTTCCATGATGGCGTCAGCCACCGTCTCTGGGACGAGCGTGTAGATTTGCACATTGCTGCCCTCCCATTCGGAGGCACGCAGGCCGCGCGATCCCTCGCCCGTGACGTTTTGTGCAGTCCAACCGCTGACCTGATGGCGCTTTAGGAGCTCGACTACTTGCTCTTGCAGGACGCGTTCCGCCACGATGGTGATTTTTTTGAATCGGACTTTCATAACCAGATATTGAGTGTGCGTGAGAGATAGATGTAGAGAGGAATGCCGAGCGCTAGATTGAAGGGAAATGTGATGCCCAAAGCGAGTGTGAGGTAATACGCGGGGTTCGCTTGCGGTAAAGCAATACGAACTGCTGCAGGTGCGGCGATGTAGGAGGCGGAACCTGCCATGGCTCCGAGGATGGCAGATCCCCCTTCGCTCATGCCTGAGGCTAACCCTGCTGCTACGCCGAGGCCTCCTAGCACTGGCGGCAAGGCAATGCCCATGGCCAACAAACGCAGGCCGGCGCGTCCGGCATCGCGCAAGCGTTTGCCCGCCACGAGCCCTAATTCCAGCATGAAAAGACAAAGAGCCCCCTTGAATGCGGCACCAAAAAAGGGCTGCACATCTGTGAGTTTTTGTGTTCCACAAAGAGCCCCGATGCACAAACCTCCGATCAACAGCACGATGCTTTTGCCAGTAATCACTTCGTGCAGAGCCTTGGACCAACTGGACTCGCCGTCCGTTCTCACAAACATGAGGGCTACAATGATGCCGGGGACTTCTAGAACCGCGACCAGAGCGGGTAGGTAACCTTCGGGTTGCAAGCCGAGGCGTTTGACGGCCTCTGAAGCGGCGAGAAAGGTGACCACGGAAACGGAGCCGTAGTGCGCTGCGATCGCTGCCGCATCAATGCTCGTGCGTTTGCCGAACTTGCGCAACATCGCGTAAGCGATCACGGGGCTGAGCATCCCGATGAGCAAAGTGGCGATCGCTGGTTTTGCAAACACGTGCAGCGGGGTATCCGACAAAGCGGCTCCACCTTTTAAACCGATGGCCAGTAAAAGATAGATGGAAATCCCCTGATACATTGCCTCCGGCAAAGACAGATCACTTTTGATCCAGCGAGCCACCATTCCCATGAGGAAACACAGCACTACGGGGGTGAGGATGTTATCGATGAGCAAGGACATGAACGAGAAGATAGTAAATGACCTCCTGCCCGAGGCAACTCCGAATTGCGCTTCATGGAGGCGATCAAGCGAGAGCAATGATGTCATGCAGGAGACATCCCCCTGACTCGTGAAAGATCATGGGAGATCGGTGAAATGGAAAAGATTCCCGCGCGACTCAAGTTCGTATGACGTAAAGCAAGAGCGGCTATCCTAGTCAAAACGATCCGCTTTTTCACGACGGATTTACGGAGGAAAAGATGAAAGCCGAAATGATGCATCTGTTGTCTTCATGATAGGGTTTGTGCTACGAGGATTGGGATTCACACCCTGATCCCCTGGCTTGATCGCCCTGCCATGGAATACGGATTTTCCTCCACGGCGATGAGAGTTCTGCTGTGATTCAATCTTCTCTCTCGAATGAAGATCCATTCCGGAAACCATGTGGCTGATAGATGAGGAAGAATGCGCTGGATTTTTCATGTGGGCACGGACAGATTCTTTCTCGCCTCATGACTTACGATTTCGATACCATCATCCCGCGTCGCGGCACGGGAAACATCAAGTATGACCGCCGCCCTGAGCTCGATCCCTTTTGGGTCGCGGACATGGATTTCGCATCGGTACCAGAAATCACGGAGGCGATCATCGCGCGGGCTAAGCATCCGATCTATGGCTACGCCCAAGCCCACGAAGGTCTGGTGGAAGCCACTCTCGCGTATTTGCAGTCGCGCCATCGGGTCCAAGTGGCGGCGGAAGATATCGTCTGGCTGGGTGGTTTGGTGCCAGCTTTGTCATTGGCGGTGAAGGCATTTTGTCGTCCCGGTGAGGAGGTTATGACCTGCACTCCTTCCTATCCGCCTTTTTTGAATGTTCATCACGATTCTCGTGACGTTGTTCTGATTTCCCTGCCTCACGCGAAAGTCGACGGACGCTGGACCTTTGACTTTGCTGCCATGGAAGCCGCGGTCACTCCACAAACCCGTATATTTTTACTGAGCAATCCACAAAATCCATTGGGTCGTGTTTTTAGTCGTGAGGAAATGGTAGCTCTGGCGCAGTTTTGCCAACGGCATGATCTGATCCTGGTTTCCGATGAAATCCACTGCGATCTTATTTTCGATGAGGCAAAGACGCCACACGTCTGCGGTCATTCCTTGCCGGAGGAATTCCACGATCGCATCATTACCCTGCTATCGCCATCGAAGACCTACAACATCGCAGGCATAGGCATCGCATACGCCTTGATCACGGATGATTCCCTCAAACGCCGATTCACGGCGGCACGCGGTCACACCTTGGCGGAGATCAACACCTTTGGCTACTACGCCGCGGAGGCCGCCTACCGTCATGGCGAACCGTGGCGGCAGCAGTTGCTTGCGTATTTGTCAGAAAACCAAAGGGTGCTGCATGCTTTCCTTGCCGATAAGGCCTCTGGGCTTGTCGTGAACAGCAATGAGGCGACGTATCTGACATGGATCGATTGTAGGGGATATGCTCTGGAACATCCTGCGCTGCATTTCGAAAAGCAAGCCGGGCTATTCCTCTCGGATGGGGCATTTTTTGGTGTGCCAAAGCATGTCCGTTTCAACTTCGGTTGCCAGCGCGCACGCATGATCGAGGGACTGGAAAAAATGGTCAAAGTCCTGTCTTGATCCCCATCGCCGCTGACATAGACTGTGAGCAGCATGAAATTCATAACTCTCGTTTCCTCTGTCGTTTTCGCCTGTCTTGCGCAGGCCCAGTTGGTCTACCCTGGTGGCGAAGGCATGGGCAAGGGCAAGCACATTGTCTTCTTGGCATCCGACCACGAATACCGCAGTGAGGAAACTTGCCCGATGCTGGCGCGTTTGCTATCGAAACATCACGGCTTCAAGTGCACGGTGGTATTTGGCGTGGATGGGCAAGGCAACATCGAGGCTGGCTCGTCGAACATTCCGGGCATTGAGTCGCTTAAGGACGCGGATCTCTTTTTCATCTTCGCGCGTTTCCTCAGTCCCACTCCCGAGCAGATGCAGCCCATCATGGATTACCTCGCGCGCGGTGGTCCCGTCGTAGGACTCCGCACTTCCTCTCACGCCTTCAAAATGAACAAGGATCATGCCTGTTCGAAATTCAGTTTTGATTCAAAAACTGCTGGCTATGAGAAAGGGTTTGGGCATCAAGTCTTGGGCAATACGTGGGTCGGGCACTACGGCAAAAATCATCAACAAGGCACACGCATCCAGTTGATTCCGTCGCAGCGTGAGCACCCGATTCTCCGTGGTGTGGGAGATGGCGCCTTTGTGCACGCAGGAGCTTACGTGGGCGAAGCCGCAGCAGACTTTACGGTGTTGGCGAATAGCCAACCGATGGTATCGATGGATCCTCAGGCGGCTCTCGATACCACCAAGCCTCCCATGCCTTGCACTTGGACACGCGAATACGCGACGCCCTCGGGTCAAAAAGGTCGGGTCTTTCATAGCACGCAAGGAGCCTCGGAAGATATGCTGGACGAACGCTACCGCCGTATGATTGTCAATGGCACCTTGTGGGCCATGGGCATGGAAGAGATGATCAAGCCTCATCTCGATGTTTCTTTTGTCGGCCCCTATCAACCGCGAACTTTCTCCTTCAACGGTTTTGCCAAAAACGTGAAACCAGGGGATTTGCAGGGCTACGATTCTCCCATTCTACCGAATGCCCCGAAAAAGTGAAGGTTTTCGCTAAGAAAGCATGCGGACTGGTGTCGTAATCATCATGAAATCCATTTTTCTCACACTGCTGTTTTTGGCAACAAGTGCACTGGCGCAACCGAGTCCGCTGAAAGCATTTCCGGAGGCCAAAGAGGGGCAGCAGCGTTTTGTCATTGCTGTGCCCCAGGAAGAGCGTGAGGACGCGTTCAAGGTCGAACTCGTCTTGGGTAAAACGGTGCCTACCGATGGCGTCAACCGTCATTTTTTTGGGGGAAAGCTTGAGGAAGTCGAGTTGAAAGGATGGGGCTACTGTTATTTCGAGCTAACGGAATTGGGACCCATGGCGGGCACTCTGATGGGAGTTTCTGGTGATGAGAAACCAGTGGATACCTTCGTGCCCATTCACCACACGCTGCCTCTGTTGCGCTACAACTCGCGCATGCCCATCGTGGTTTATGTTCCTGCAGTTGTCGAAGTCCGCTACCGCATCTGGAAGGCTACGGAGGAACGCAAAGGCAACAAGGGCTAGGCCCCATGTCTTTACGGTTCCACCGAAGGTCATCGGGATTTGCAGACGATCTAGCTTGGAGGCTGATCAGATGCGCATGGCGTTGAAGCCACCATCGACAATCATTTCGTGGCCGGTGATGAAGGAACCGGCGTTGGCGGAGGAAAGCAGCAGAGTAGCTCCGATCAGTTCCTCGGCGTTGCCGAAACGGGAAGCGGGCGTCTGGCGAAGGATGTCGAGCACACGTGATTCATCGAGCACTTTGCGGTTTTGCTCGGCAGGGAAAAATCCTGGCACCAGCGTGTTGACGCGGATGTCCTTATCGGCCCACTCGCGGGCAAGGTTTTTCGTGAGATTGTGCACAGCGGCCTTGGAAGCGGAGTAGGTGAACACACGCGACAGCGGGCTAAGACCGGAAATGGAACCGAGATTGATGATCGAAGCTGCTTGACCTTTTTCGATGAAGTAGGAACCGAATACCTGGCAAGCACGGAAGACAGCGCTGAGGTTGGTATCGATGATGCGAGCATATTCTTCCTCGCTCACTTCGAGAAATGGGGTGGGGGAGTTGGTGCCGGCACCATTGATGAGAATGTCCACCTGACCCGAGCGCTCGAGAACGGTATCTAACAAGTTTTGCAAAGACTCGCGTGAGGTGACGTCCACCGGCACGAAGTAGCCCTTGCCGCCGTGCGATTCGATTTCAGCAAGCCGACGCTCGGCTTTTTCAGGAATGCGACCGCCGAGCACCACTTCTGCACCGGCACGCGCGAGACCCACGGCCATGGTGCCACAGAGTTCACCAGTGCCGCCGATGACGACAGCGACTTTACCGGACAGATCGAAGAGAGACTTGAGGAAATTGGCAGTTTGCATAGAAAAAAAGATACAGGTTGCACGCAAACTATGGCGATGGAATGGCACGATGGAAAGGGCAAATCCTGTTCGACCATCAAGTTTTTTCTTCCTTGGCGTGGGGGGGGCGCCCACAAAGGGGCCAACGCTGATAGCGTAAGGGCTCACGCAGACTCAGGTGAATGAGATCCAAAAAATTCCGTGCCCTAAAAGGGTATGCCGAATCTCCTTTCCACTACCACATACTAGGCGACAATGATTCGTGGGATACCTACATGTTAGGCGGATTTTCTCATGAAAATTAGCGATCTTTATCGTCGTTGCCACTTGGGCTTGTGGGGGAAATGGAATGATTCGGCATCTTGCTGAGGCTTTCGGCGAGGCCCTTACCGATGCCACCGAGGATTTTCGCGCAGCCTAAATAGTGGTATTCGAGATTGGAAATGCCCTTAGCGAGAATGGATTGTTCGCGTTCGGTCATTTTTTCTTTGCGCAAGGCTTCGAACACCACTTTCTCATCGGCGGCGGCGAGTTTTTTCTCTTTGGCTGTTTTGTTGGCCTGCTGTTTCAGTTCATTTTCTTTCGCCTTGGCGGCGCTGAGCTCGAGATCCCAGTATTGTTCGGTGAGAACGGCGGACACATTGCCTTGGAACTCGGGCATTTTCGCAGGGGCGGCCATAGCATCGCGCAGGTTTTGGTGGGTCGCTTGGTAGCGCTTTTCGCTTGGTCCGTAGAGCATGGTGGGCCCGCCGACTCCGATCACGCCGATCGCGAATGGCAGTTTTGGAGCTTGGAGATCTTTGCGAATGTCACGGATGAAGTGCGTGAGAACCTCGGTGTAGGCATCGTAGCCACCGGGCTTGTCGCGCTGCGGATAGGTGCCGCTATCGACCATGTCGTTCCATCCCTGGAACCAAGCAAAGCCGGCGAGTTCGTAGCCTTGTTTTTCATCGTAGTCGGGCACTACGCGCTTGATGTCACCTAACACTTTTTTGACGTGTTCCATCATTAGCTTGTAATACACTCCCGTCTCCTTGGCTTTGGCAGCTTTCATTTCATCGAGGTTCTTTCCCTGTTTGGCGAACTGCGCGAGCTGGTCTTCATGGAAAATATAGGGACCGGCGCTGGGTGGGCGGAAATCGGTGTTGAGGCTTTTTCCACCCCATGAGGTCTTGATCAGCAGGATAGGGGAGTCGGTATGTTTTTCCATCGTCAGTCCGAAGCTGAATTCCGGTCCGATTTTCTCCTTGCTGGCTCCGAAGCCCGCGGTGAGTTGCCCGGTTTGCTCCTCGGTATCGTTTGCGCCGCAGCCGATCGATGAAATCCAAACTCGTTGGCAGGTGCGAGGTGTGCCATCGGGTTGGAGCATTTCCTCCATCATGGGCTTGGTTTTGGGATCCATGCCGATGTGCTCAATGGTGGAAATTTTGGCATGCCCCTGCATGTTGGATTGGCCGGCTAGGATGAAGACTTGAAGAGGCTTGGCCTGCGATGTCAGGGTGACCCATGCCAAAAGGGTCAAGGTGAGAATGGTTTTCATGAGTTGCGAATGTGATGGAGAGTCTTTTGTATGGATGGGTTTTGGTGATATGGGGCGAACTCCCCTGATGGGGCGTCGGTAAATTCGAGATCGAAGCCGTGAGTCCAGTGGGAGAAAAGAATGACAAAAATGTTGGGTCAGGGATCTTTCATCGTTTGGAAATGCGATGGAGTATCGGCGTCTCAGTCGAGGCCTCAATCTTGCGAATGGTCTCTCTCACTTCGGTGGCTTTCATGATCATCAATTTCTTCGGGAAATCCTTTTCGTCCTTCTCAAAGTAGTCGGCGATTTTGTGCAGCTCGGGAATGACGGCTTTCGCATGGGTTCCGTAGCTGAGAAGGATTTTCATGAGTTGTGGCGTGCGTTCCTGGCTGGCCCATGGATTTTGGTGGCGGGTGTAGGAAACGCAGGCGGGGATGCCCTCGGCGATGCCATGTTGGGCCAACACTCGCAGGCCTTCTACGCGGATTTGGTCGGCGAACATTTCGCCACTGGGCGCTGGTTTTTCGACAGCCTCCAGTATGGCAGGCAGCAGTGGTTGGATTTCTTCCAAAGACAAATTCCGGTAGACGGATGCGATGCTGCCGCGCGCGCGACCGTCTTGGTTCATCAACCCTCCGCGCACGGCCTTATAGAGCGCGGCGCGATCCACGCCTTCTAGGGAGTGGCTCAACATCCCGCGACCATCGAAGAGCGCGAAGCACAAGTAGCGTTGCTGCATGCCTCGCGGGTCGCCCACGGGATCGGTTTGAGAAAAAATGTCTAACATCGTGGGCACGGCGCTCATGGCGGGCTTGCCGATGCTGGCGATGGCATCAGCCGCTTTGATGCGCATCCACAGATCTGGATCGCGCAGCAATATTACGAGTTGGGGCACAGCTTGTGCCGCGCGTGCCCGCAGTTTTTCGATCGCTTGACAAGCGCCGTAGCGAGGTTCTAACGATTTTGACTCGAGCAGTTTCAGGATCGGTTCTACGGGGAAATCGCGTTGCCTGCCGATGGCGATCGAGGCCCGCTCACGAACGATGGGTGACCAACTGCCGAGTCGTTCGATCAATTCTTCATGACTCAGGGCATCATAGAATGCATGACGATCCTTGTTGCTCCAGCCTCTGCCGTCCAAGATGAGCATTTCTGCGTCAGCGGCTTTGAGTGGTGTGGCGATGCTTGTCTGTTGCCCCGTCAGTGCGATTTTTTTCAACGATTGACCATAAGCAAGCAGATAGGCGCCGGTGCCATCCCAGTTGCCATAGCTGTCATTTTTTGCCTCAGGTGGGCCTTGGTGAGAAAACGTGCCATCCCAGCGTCGAGCGAGATCGTAATACCATGAACCGAATTCGCTCATCCATGCTCCAGTGGCTTTGGGTCCGCTGATCGCGATGCCCGGCATGGCCCAGAGGACATTGAAATAGTTGCCGGTGTGTCCGGTATCGCGCTCTGGACCGTGCGATGCAACACTCATGCGGCTGAAAAAATCAGCCCCTTTTTTTTCTTTCATCAGATTGAACAAGACGGCGGCCATACCGTTTTTTCCATTGTCATCATGATTCTCGATCCATGGATGATGATCGCCGTAGGGAACCGAGCCTTTGCCGATGTAGAAACGCAAAAGCTTGGCACTCAATTCGATCGCTCTCGCGACCTCCGGATCTTTCACTCCCGCGTTGCGGGCCATGACGAGTGAAATGGTGAGAACAGCACCGGGCGAGTTCATCATGCCGTAGCCTTTCAGTCGTCCATCGGGCAACGCAAAAGCGTGACCCCAAGAGCCCACGGCACTTTGTCCATGGGCCGATTCCAGGGCCATGCGACGCAGTCCAGCCATGGCGCTCTGATCACCTGTAGCTGCTGTGTATTCCGCAATCAGCATGATGAGGTAGCCATAGCGCCAGGTTTGCATGCCGTTTTCATGGTAGTTGGCAGCCCACTCCACTTCTTTTTTGATCAAGGGCCAAAAGGTGGAATCACCAGTGGCCAGAAGACCGAGTCCGTTCAGAGCACGAACGATCGGGTCTCCGCGACCTCCGTTTTTTTCCATTGATGCGGCCAAGGCCTTGCTGCTGAGTTCGATGATGCGTTTTGACTTTGGGCAATCGAAGGGCGCCGTTGAGCTATAGGTGCCGAGCACGGGCAGTGTCATCACCACTTCTTCCGTATGGCCCGCGCGCCATCGGGTAAGTTGGAGTTTGCCCGCGCCAGCTTCGGATTCCGCCACCGTGAGTGCTTTGCCGAATTCCACCCGCGGGTCATGAGAAAACGCTTTTCCTGCCACACCGAGTATCACATCACCCACTTGCACCACGCCATCGGCTGGGGAACTGGGCGCCACTTGGGTAATGGCAATTTGTCGGGCATCAGTGGTCACCATCTTGTCACAAAACATCCAGCCTCGTAGCCCCGTCGCACCGAGGTTCCAATCGTGTTTCGCCTCAGCGGGAATGGCGTCACCGCCAGTCAAATCCGGGATTTTCCACGCTATTTTCGGCGCTGCATGCAGAGGCAAACCCGATAGAATCATGCAGACGGGCAACAGGACACGCAGGCGCCAGAAGAAAGTGATTGGTAGGTTCATGAGAATGATCAATGGGGCTTACGAAACAGTTGAGCGTCAACTTGCAAAGAATCGTTGCCTTATTCCGGCGATATCACGGATTTCCTGCTTCGTTTTGCGCAAGGAGTTGATAGACAAATCAGATTTTGATCGTATGTTTTTGAGCAAAATGAATCCTTTCTTCTCACGACTCATTCTCACGAGCACTGTCATCGCCACCCCATTGTCGGCAGTTGACTTCGTGCATCAGGTAGCCCCCCTCTTGAAAAAGCACTGCGCGGAATGCCATATGGGCACGAAGAGCAAAGGGGGATTTGCCATGAACACACGCGAGGAGTTGATGCGTGAAAACGACAATGGCTTTGTGCTAGAGCCGGGCAACAGCGCGAAAAGTCTGATGATGCACCTCATCACTTCTGACGATGAGGACGAGCGTATGCCTCCCAAGGGTGACGGTTTGAATGAAAGCGAAGTGGCACTCGTCGCTGCATGGATCAATGCCGGTGCACCATGGGAGCCAGGATTCACCTTCAAACAAAGCGCCTACGAGCCTCCTTTGAATTTGCAGCGTCCGAAAATCCCCGCCGCTCAAAATGGTCGCACGCATCCCATTGATCGGATTCTCGATGCTCATCTGACCAAAACGAAAGCCGTCCGCCAGTCTCCCATCGAGGAGTCCGCTTTCGTTCGACGTCTGCACCTTGATCTCACGGGGCTGCTGCCAAGTCATGAGGTCTTGCAAGCTTACCTTGCCGACAAGGACCCGCAGAAACGCAATAAGCTGATCCGCACCTTGCTCGATGACAAACAAAGCTATGCTTCGCACTGGATGACATTCTGGAATGATCTGCTGCGCAATGACTACGCCGGCACAGGCTACATTGATGGCGGTCGCAAGCAGATCAGTCAGTGGCTGTATCGTTCGCTCTACGACAATAAACCTTACAATCAGTTTGCCAGCGAACTGATCGCTCCCAATAGCGAAAGTGGAGGATTTGCTCATGGCATCAAGTGGCGTGGTGAAGTGAGTGCCGGTCAAAAAGTGCCGATTCAATACGCGCAATCCGTGGGACAGACATTTCTCGGCATCAATCTGAAATGCGCCTCTTGCCACGATTCCTTTACCGATCAATGGAAATTGACCGACTCTTACGGTCTGGCTGCAGCGTTTTCTGCGGATAAGATCGAGATCGCCCGTTGCGATAAGCCAACTGGGAAAATTGCTGAACCCTATTGGCTCTACCCGCAGTTGGGTAAAATCGATCCCACACAACCTCCTGCGGAGCGATTGAAACAGGTCGCTGCTCTGACCACCATGCCGGAAAATGGTCGTTTTAGCCGCACGATCGCGAATCGTTTGTGGCATCGTTTGATGGGTCGAGGCATCGTTCACCCCGTCGATGCCATGGGCACCGAGCCTTGGAATGCCGATCTTTTGGATCACCTCGCTGGTTATTTGATTGAACAAAAATACGATCTGAAAGCCGTTCTCGCTCACATCTGCGAGTCACAAGCTTATCAATCCAAAGCGCAAACTCTTGAGACCGATGACGAGTCGAAGTGGACCTACACGGGGCCACGGGCGAAGCGCATGACAGCGGAAGAATTTGTGGATGCGCTGTGGCAAATCCTCGGAACAGGTCCATCGAAAGCGGATTTCATTCCAGGCATCCCTGCCGCAGTATCTTCCGTAAAACTCAGCCCCGCCACTTGGATCTGGCGAAACGATGGCGTGCAGTCGCCCGCAGGCGAAACTGTAGCCTTCCGCAAGACCATCACGCTCAGCACCTTACCCCAGCTAGCGATGGCCTTGGTCACTTGCGATAATGAATTCACGCTCTCCGTCAATGGCAAGTTCGCTGCAAAAGGCAACGATTGGATGACGCCCCAGGTGGTTGATCTGAAGCGTTTCCTCCAAACGGGCGAGAATCAAATTGTGGTCATTGGCAAAAATGGTGGCTCCGGTCCGAATGCCGCGGCATGCTATTTCCAAGCGTATCTGCGACAAGGGAAGCAAGATGCCACGATAGTTTCTGATGTATCGTGGCAGGCCACCGCTGCGCAGAATGGTGCTATCCCTGCGCAAGCTCAGTGGACGAAGGCCGTGGCAGTTCCGAATCAAAACGGCTGGGACTCGAATGCGGAAAAAATGCAGCAGGCACAATCTCAGATCACGGGATCCGGCAGTCTGCGCGTGAGAGCTAGCTTGATGAAGTCTGACCTTTTGATGCGCTCATTGGGACGTCCCAATCGCGAGCAGATTGTGACTTCACGTCCCAATGATTTGACCACTCTGGAGGCCATGGATCTGAACAACGGCGCCATTCTTGCCGCGCAATTGGAAAAGGGCGCGCAGCGCCTACTCGAAGAAATCGGCAAGAATCCTCGGGGAATGGTCGATTCGCTCTATTGGCAGGCTCTGTCGCGCGCGCCTTCTGCGGAGGAAAAGCAGATCGCCCTTGATGTGCTAGGCGCACAACCGAGCTCGGACTCCGTGCAGGATTTCCTGTGGACTCTTTTCATGCTTCCAGAATTTCAACTCATTCGTTAATTTTTACCCTTCCTTTGTATGAACAATCGTCGCGAATTTCTCAAAGCACTCAGTGCCAGTACCACCGCCGCCATGATGGCGCGTGCCCCGAGTCTGGGGGCGGAAGTCATCCATCAACCCGCTGCTAAGGCAGATAGTTGCATTCTGCTGTGGATGGCAGGGGGGATGGCGGCACCAGAAACCTTCGATCCAAAGCGCTACCAACCTTTTGAAAAAGGCGTGCCCATTTCCAACATTCTCAGCACGTTTCCCTCGATCCGCACCGCGGTGGACCATATCAGCATTTGCCAAGGCCTCGAAAACATCGCCTCTGTGATGGATCGCGGCACGCTCATCCGCTCGCATGTGCAGCAGGATCTGGGATCAATTCTGCATTCCCGCCACCAATACCACTGGCACACCGGTTACGTGCCGCCGCAAACCGTTGCCGCACCTCACATCGGCGCCTGGATGGCGAAGGTGCTAGGACCGAAAAACCCCGTGATGCCCGCTTTCATCAACATCGGCCAACGGCTCGAAGGGATAGGGGAGAGCGAAGAACTGAAGTCCTTTACCACAGCGGGATTTTTCGGTTCTGAATTCGGTCCGATGAACCTGCCATACCCCGATCAGGCCGCAGCGGCGGTGCGTCCGCCCAAGGGCATGACTCCCGATCGCTTCCAAAGCCGCCGTGCCTTGCTGACCAAGTTGCTCGCCAAGTCACCGCACCGCGAATACATTTCCGATCACCAACAGGAGTCCATGTTGCGCTCGCTCGACAATGCCCACCGGTTGCTATCCGCCAAGGAGCGCGATGCCTTCGATATCTCGCTGGAACCTAAGGAAGTCTACGATCGTTACAATACGGGGCGCTTTGGTCAGGGTTGTTTGTTGGCCCGCCGATTGGTGGAAAACGGCGCTCGGTTTGTGGAGGTGACCACCGAATATGTGCCATTCTTCCAGTGGGACACCCACAAAGACGGTCATGCCACTTTGGAAAAAATGCATCGTGAAATCGATATGCCCATCGCCCAACTCATCCGTGACCTCGAACAACGTGGCATGCTCGATCGCACGCTGGTGATCGTAGCAAGTGAGTTTTCACGCGATGCGATGATGGAAGGTCGCCCCGGTTCGACGGCCAAGGATCAGGCCACCGTGAAGGGAGATACACTGGAGAGCACTTCACACTACGGATTGCATCGCCATTTCACGCAAGGTTCGAGCGTGCTGATGTTCGGTGGTGGCGTGAAAAAAGGTCATCTTCACGGTGCTACTGCGGACGAGAGACCTCTCGTTGCGATCAAGGACCCTGTCACGATCACGGATTTGCACGCCACCATATTCACCGCTATGGGCATCAGTCCGAAAACGGTTTACGACGTGGAGAAACGCCCATTCTATGCGACTCTTGACGGCAAAGGCAAGGCCGTGGATTCCATCTTCGCCTGATCTGCCGCGCAGAGACGCAGAGACGCAGAGAGAAGGACAAACGCAATCAGGGAGGCAGTGCCTCCCTGCATTTTTGGATGTGCGGGGGAGTGCGAAGGGCGCTCCGCGATAGACGGCATTTCAATCTTCTCCGCCACAAAGATGGCACTATTTCTCGATGATCTGATAGATCGATCCGGAATGATCCACGAGATAAAGTGTGCCGTCAGGAGCCTCGCCGAAGCTAGGAATCTGCTTGATTTTCCCGCCTTGGGGTTGCAGTTCTACAGTGTGATCCTTGAAGTCGGTAGCTTTGCCGTCTTTTTCCACAAATGACCAAACACGCGGGTTTTGGTAGTCCGCAAATAGGTAGCGTCCTTGCAATTCCTTGATAGGACCACGATAGACATAGCCACCGGTCACCGAAAACCCTTCCGATGGACCACCGCCGTGCTTGTAAACATAAACGGGATCGACATGTGCCTTGGGGATGTCTCCACCCACGTTGTTGGCGGGTGTCGCAACATTTCCCTCGCGCAAGCGCCAGCCGAAGTTCGCACCGAATCCTTTTTTATGGGGAACGTGGCTGATTTCCTCCCAGTGGTTTTGCCCCACATCACCGATCCAGAGATCGCCGGTTTTCGCATCGAAGGAGCAACGCCACGGATTGCGCACACCGTAGGCCCAGATTTCCGGCTTGGCCGCTGGATCGTTCACAAAAGGATTGTCAGCAGGAACTTTGTAGCCCTTAGCAGGGGAAACATCGATGCGAAGGATTTTCCCGAGTAGTGATGACAGGTCCTGCGCGCGTTGTTTGGGATCATTCCCCGAACCACCGTCTCCGTTGCCGATGTAGAGCATCTTGTCAGGACCGAATTCAATCCAGCCACCATTGTGATTGAGGAAATCTTGCTTATAGCGCAGAACAACTTCCTCCTGGCTAACATCGACTTTCCCGTTTTTTATGACCATACGGGAAATGCAAGTGAAATGCTCTTTGTCCGTGTAGTTGAGATAAAAACGCCCACTGGTCTCGAAGTCTGGAGAGAAGGCCAATCCCAGCAACCCTTCCTCATTGCCCTGCCGGCTGACACGGTCTTCTATGCGAAAGAGTTCGACCTTTTGCCCCGTCACAGGCTCCACAGCGGTGACCACACCGTTCTGCTCCATCACCCACAGTTGTTTTTTTGAAACTTTCGGCATCCCCACCCAGACCGGGCGATGGAAACCATCTGTGATCTTTTTCACGCCGATGGCCGCACTCAAGGGACTCATGACACCGCATGCCAGAAACAATAAGGTAATCGGGAAACGCATAGTGTCTTATAGGTAGTGAGAAATCCTCCGCCGTCAAGGAGGAAAGCTGAGAAGGAAAGCTCTAGGAAATGCACTGGCGATCAAGCCAAGGAATTAGGGTGTGAAGCCCCATGATGAAGACAAGAGATCCGACGGATGATACAAAGCGGATCGTTTTGACCTGGATCGCCGCTCTTGCTTTGCGTCATACGCTTGATCAATCCTCGTATTCTAACAAAGTCGATCGCGGAAATCCTCATAGCGGAATTCTCGTAAGGTCTCGACCGAGCCATCTGCGTGCAGCAACCGGATCGCCGGATGCGGGACCCCATTGAACATGGTCGTTTTGACCATGGTGTAATGCGCCATGTCATCGAAGACCAACACATCGCCGATTCTTAGTTCGCGGGGAAAGGAGTAGTCGCCCGTGACATCGCCCGCTAGGCAAGTTGGGCCGCCGAGTCGATAGGTATGGACCTGCTCACCACCATGACCGGCAAGATGATAGTGTTCCCCCGGAAGTGCGACAGCAGGTTCCTTGTCCGATGTGCTAGATGAGGAATCCACCAGAAAAACGTCGGGTCGATAGGGCATCTCCAAAACATCCGGCATGTGTGCGGTGGCGGAAATGTCGAGAATGGCCAGCTTATGTCCGGCACTATCAAACACATCCATGACCGTGGCACGCAGTACTCCCGTGTGGATCGCGATGGCCTCACCCGGTTCTAACCAAACCTCCAACTGATAGCGTTCGCGGGTTTCCTTGATCAAGCGGATCAGGCGTTCACGATCGTAAAACGGCTTGGTGATCCAATGTCCGCCGCCCATGTTGAGGTAGGTGAATTGCGGCAACCGAAGCAGGTGCCCGAATTTTTCCTCCACCGCGGCAAGGGTGGTCTCGAGGTCATTGGAGTTCTGTTCGCATAGCGTATGAAAGTGCAGACCTGAGAGACCTGTTAGATCGGCATCCTTCAGTTGATCCGCTGTGATGCCCAGTCGCGATCCCGCCACACAGGGGTCATACAAGGCCGTCTCTCCAGTGGAACATTGAGGATTGATGCGCAAGCCGCAGAGCAGTGCCCCCGATTGGAACCGCGGGTGGGCAAAAATCATGTCGCGGAAGCGATACCACTGGGAGAGCGAGTTGAAATCGAGATGATCGGTGAATTCCAACAACTCGGCGATTTCTGCCTCGCTGTAGGCGGGAGAGTAGGTGATCACATGTTTGCCGAAGGTTTCATGGGCCAACCGCGCTTCCCACAATCCCGAGGCGCAGCAGCCGTCGAGATCCCCGCGGATGGAGGGAAAGGTCTTCCAACAGGAAAACCCCTTGAGCGCCAGCACCAGATGACAGCCAGCGGCCTCCTTTACCTCGCGCAGGATGCCGGTATTGCGTTGCAGGGCGGGTAGGGAAATGAGAAACATGGTGTCAGTCTGAAACCCTGCCCCCTCGCGTGCAAGTGTTGATTCCCCATGCGGAAATTTTTCTCTTTTCGAGCAGGAATCCTTTACAATTTGTGCTCGTTTCCCTATTGTCCTCCTCCGCAAGGAAATCAAGGAGAGGTGGCTGAGTGGTCTAAGGCACCCGATTCGAAATCGGACGTGGGGTAATACTCACCGTGGGTTCAAATCCCACCTTCTCCGCCATTCTTCGCTTCCTACGGAAGCTACGAATGTCATGCCATCGGTAGCTGGAGAAGGATGCGAAGAATGCCCTTCGTAGCTTTAGCGAAGTAGGGCTGGTTCTTAGTGTAACAAGTAACCCTCTCGTTCATGCACTACGCATACATTCTTCGTTCTTTGTCCAATCCAGACAAACTCTACTACGGAAGCGCTGCTGATTTAAAGGCCCGATTTTCGGTTCACAATGCAGGAGGCAATGTTTCCACGAAACCTTTTCGACCATGGGAACTTGCGTGGTACGGTGCATTCGCTAAAAAGCAAACGGCTGTCGATTTTGAAAAATATCTCAAAACAGCATCCGGCAAAGCATTTGCCAAAAAACGACTGATTCCCTCGCCTTTTTCATAATTCCATCCTTGCCCAAAGGGCAATGGGTTTGAACGCGGCCTTCGCTTCGAGCGAAATGCGAAAAAATCGCGCAGCGCAAACTGGCATAGCCAAAGGCAATCCCTCTCTGTTCGCCATTTCCGTTCAAGGTAGCTAACACAAAAGTAACAATGCACGAGCGTGTTGCTGGAGTGGAACAACGAATTCTCCATCGCAAAAGGTTATAAAAAGCACGGGAAATTCCTTTGACTGAGGCATTTGCAGATTGCCGAGCTGTTGGAACAGAAGCACAATCCATCCGTAAGACGATTGCGGGAGCAGGGAAAAGCTAATGAAAACATCAAAAAACAATGCAAAGAGTTCGGTAAAATGTTACCATGCGAGGACTGACCCCAGAGATGCCCATTATAAACTGTAACCTATGTTCCCGGTTTATTTGTAACCTATGTTCCCGGTCCATACCAAATCCAAGGCGGCGTTACAGAATCTGCCAATGGGGGGCAAACCAGCACTGCGGCGTTCGTATATCAGCTAGGGAACACCCCGTCCCACACAGCACGAAGCAAGGCCGTGATATACGAACGTTTTTTCGAGAATTTCCTTGTCCTAGCATAGAAAATCTGGTTTTTTACTCACTGAAATGCCTGTTTGATATAACAGGTCAGATGGGATACGAATAAATACTGTTCGGTAAATATATGAAGACAGCACTATTAGCCCTAGCGACTGTATCGGTCATGCTAATGGTCGTTTCGTGTAGGCAATCTAAAGGTGATCGAAGTATCGAGCCTGCCGCTGAATCTGGTAGCATGAAGAAGATCTACTTGGCGCTAATTGATTATGAAGTAGAACACGGACAGTTTCCAGATAGCCTATCGGACTTGGTAGATCAGGGGGCACTAACACAGGAAGATCTTCTATTCAGACGAGTGGACGGTTCTCTGGACAACCCCGAATACTTCCCTAAAGCCGAAGGAGGCACATCCGCTCTTCTCGCATTCGAGCCTGATCGCAACGCTGACAGAATAATCGTCAACGTCGATGGCTCAGTCCGTTCAGAATCCAAAACCGAACAAGGCGGCACTGGACAACCCGCTACCCGCTCCCAGTCCAAGCCGGAGGGTAGCGACAAACCTCAAACTGAAGCGGAGGGGCGCTCCCGGTAGCGGGTGCCAGGCCTCATCGTTCTACCAAAAATGCACTACCTGAAATACATAGAAGAAGCCTGTGCCCATCTAAGAAGTTTGGGCATCGATCCAGAGGTAAGCGAAGGTTTTCCTGTGACTGAAGAAATTCTCCACGAAGCGGAGCTAGTGATGCAGATGCCACTCCCGCACGAGATCCGAAGCTTCCTAATGGAGATGGGTGATGGATTTCAATTGAGTTATTCGGCTGAACCAATCACAGGGGACGAAGATAATCAATTCTATTGGGGTATCAACTCATTAGGCGGCATCGTGTCCGCATACAGCGATCTGCGTGATGAGATGCTGAAGAATGCGAGTGGCAGCGGTGAATATTGCGATACGGAAGAGTGCAAAGAAGAGTCCCGCAAGCGATCGAAATGGGTTCCATTTTATGGAATCGGCGGCGGTGGCTACACTCTATGTATTGATTCAGGAGAAGGGGAAGGGAATGGGGAGATTCGCTACCATGACATCCGCTTTGGCGATGGCCATTTCCCTAGCATTCACCTCGCGAGCGACTTTGATGCCTTGATTAGGCAATGGAGTCGATATTGTTTTAGCGAACCGCTCTGGGATGGGACAGATAAGCACGGAGATTTAGTATCATATTGTTGGGAAAAAGAAGGGGCTTTCGATTGGGCACCCAATAAGTTCCGTCAAGAGTTTGACCGCAAATCCAAGAGGTAGAACAAGATTAGATGAGAAGGCAGTGACTGGCAGCGCGTGAGCGCTGTGATACAATCCTCACTGCCATGAAAACACAAATTCCATCCATCACCATCGGTCTCGATCTCGGCGATAAGAAGCACGCCCTGTGTGTTTTGAACCAAGACGG
>CAMCIC010000015.1 GCA_945874895.1 Akkermansia muciniphila
AGAGGACTATCCTCGGAATATGCAACCGATGTTGGGGATGGATTGGCTTGCAAAGGAATTTGTGAGACAAGGGCACGTAAGATCAATCTTATGGTTGATTCCAACTCAAAGGTAATGGCCGTAGCCAATACACAAGTTAAGAAGAACGCTTTTCTTGCCCATAGAGTTCATGGCATTTCCACTAACTCGCAAAGCTTTTTGCTGAGCAATCCGAAATCACTGATCGTGAAGGAATCTTATCGATCACTCGCAATGCCGCAATATGCAGCAAATCCCGTAACATTCGACGCACAACCTATACTTCTCAATAGGTTGTGAGCATCGAGATCAGCGATTGCTGCGATGACGACGGACGAGACCGCATCCCACGAAGACGGAAAGCAGAGCCAAGGCAGATGGCTCGGGGATCGCTTCTGTCGTGCCAAAAGATATCGCGAATGCGGGGTAAGAACCGGGGCTGTTGGAGTAATTGGGGCCGTTGTTCCTGAAGGTATCGAGCATTGTGAAGCCGTTTGTCACGGTGTAGGCATTGTTTGTAGTGCCATCAGACAAACCTTGCAATCGTCGCAGGGCGACTGCGCTACCCGTGGCATTGTAGACAAAGAGGGCATACGCTGTGTTTCCTTGGAGCGAGTAGCCGGAGATGTTCGAGAGAAGAGTTGCGTTTAACTCTAGAACGAAGGGCGTGTTGGAAGTTGCCGGCGTCGTAAAACTGACGGTGTCTGTCGCATACGCGGTGCTGCTTGCAACCGCTGAGTAGGCCGTTTCGTTGTCGGTTGCATGAAGCGCAATTTTGAATGTTCCTGATCCCGACGCGGCACCGCTCGTTAACTCCAGATTGATCCAGTCGATATCGAAAGTTCCGGATGATCCGGTTTTAAAGGCGTAGCCAAGATTCGATGTGTAGGTTGCGCCGGTAGGGATCGATGAGCTACCATTGACGCTGGGGAGGGAGACATACGCGACGGTTGCGCCCAAGACTGGAGACACGAATGTGCCTAAGGTCATAAGCGAGACGGCGGCATTAGCAAATGCCGACCCACGAATGAAAGATGATGTCGACTTTTCTGGTGATGCATGAGATTTCATTGGATCAAAATAGAGATGAGATTCGCAGTGGAAAATGATCGAAGCATTTTGCTTGGCTTTTCTATGTGTTCACTCGGTGGTTGTCAAAAAAAAATACGATTTTTTTGGCGCGATATTTCTGAATGGCATGGCAGTAAGCGCTGACTTCTATGGTGGTATGAGGCAATTCAGTTGCGTATGTTAGGAAGGCATCCTCCTATGGTGCAAATCGCTTAGAAAACGGGTTTTTTGATTTCCCTGAAGGCTACGAAAAGCGATCATGCTTCGGCAAAGATCCGCGCACGGCGGTCACGGGCGAAGGAGTCTGATGCGATAGAAAGCTTTTCCTGCTGGTGGATTGGCATCGGTAAAAGTGCCGCCCTCCATGATTCCGAGATCATTCCACGTGCCGGATAAGTTTGTGGAGCGCTCTACGCGGAAACGAACACCCGGGGCGCTTTGCCAGTTCAGTGAGAGATTGTTTCCCGTGCGTTTCATCTCAGCGCGAAACATCGATCGTCCGCTGGCAGGATGGAGTTGCAACAGGGATTCAACAAGATTGCTAGTGCCATCCGCATCGTAATCATCCTCCGCACGCTGTGCCAGATGACCGAAATGCGTCATTTCCCATGCGTCTGTCAGTTGGTCTTGGTCCGCATCATGGGAGAAAACAAATGCGGAGGGGCTGCGGGCGATGGAACTGATACGAACCTCGTCGATGGATCCTAAAAAAACCTCAGAGCTTCCTCCCGTGGATCGGGCTTCGTTGCCGATGGAGAAATCTCCTTGCATCGTGGCGGAGGTGAATTCCGAGGAAAGAGTTGCCGTGCCGATCTGGTTGGCGATGGCCACTCCCGAGTCCAAGCGCGTCCAATAAAACCGAGTATTCTCTGCTTCACCAGCTTTTCCATCGTAGGTGATAGCCACATGATACCAGACATCGGTTGCAGCCGTGTGGACACCTTCCGCGGGAAGGGGAACGGATAGTGATTCTGTCGCGACGGCGAGTTTGATAAATTGCAACGTTGGTAATCCGTTAGAAGAGGCAATACGGAATTGAAACACACGGTCTTCTGCAAATGATCCATCGCCGTCCATGCTTACAATCTGCCCCGGTGTGGTCCAAGTGCCCGGATGAATGTCAAAACGCACCATGGCCTCGATCGTGAAAGCTCCGTCCGGTCCGTGATACGCAAATGTGGGAGGTGTCTCTGGCGTGACGAGAGAGGATAGGGTGGATGCGTAAGTAACGATGCCCCGGTTGGTGGTGGATCCCGTATTGAAATTCACCGCGGTGCCAAAGCCGCTGGGCGCAGATTGTTGGGCCAATGCGCCATTGAGTTGGCCTTTCAACGAATGGGTAGCTTGGACCGCATTCGCAAATGGAGCGGCTGGTTCGTCGAAATGCCATAGATGCAAGGTTTCTGAATCGGGAAGGTAGGGCTGCGGTTGAGCTAAGTCGAATGTCACTTCTGTGAGACTATTCCACATGCTGGCGGTATTGCCATGTCCCACGTAGCGGATGTATCGTGCGGGAATATCCGTAATATCAAAAGTTTCCAACTCCAGGGACGTGCCGGAACTCATCGACCGTGAGAGCGCGGGAACCCAGGTGATGCCGTCCAGCGATGTCAGGATGTCAAATGTCGCTCTGCGCGCATTTCCCAAATAGAAGGCGAGAGCGATGGAACGCAGTCGGGCAATATTCGAAAACTCCCACGTGATGAATTCGCCATCTCCCAGCGCAGACCATCGGGTGGCTGTGCTTGCGTCGAGAGTATTCACGGGCAAATTGCCGTCGTGACTTGAGGCAGTGGCGCTGATGATGGGAAGTTTGACTGCGATGGCGACGACTGCGACGACGATGCGATCGGTCGAGACAACTCCTTCTTGGCTCGTGGCCTCGTACACGAGAGTGTGTGTGCCCACGGGCAGATCGATGGAATGTGAGGCTTGGATCGCAACCACATTGCCTTGATACAACCATCGCTGCGATGCTACGATCATGCCAGACGTGGATCCTACTTCGCCATTCAGCGAGATGGACTGCGAGCCGTTGCCGTCGATGTCGATCAGGCGTTGATCCTGCCCCGCAAAGGCTTCGAAAACCGATCCTGTGGCGTAATCCAGCACATGCAAAGGCACAGGTGTGGGCGTGCTGGAGGCGGGAGCGTCTTCCGAGATGAAAACAGACAGAACTCCGCTTTTGCGCAAGCGATCATGATCGAGACGCGGTTCCCCTCCGAAATTGCTTCCTGTTGTTGTGAGAACAGTCCAGTCCGTGTAATTTGTTGCAGCGGTAGCAGCGGCGATCACCAATTGTTTGCCTGACCGATACACCGTGTAAATATCACCATTCGACAAAGTTTCCACATCGGGGCGCGAGCCCACTGGGTAGGTGACTGGTAGTCGCGAACCTGACCATGCACCTGTGGCGGGGTTGCGGAAATAGTGAAAGTAGGCTGTATCGCTTCCACTGAAGGGGCCGTCGCCCAGTGTCCATTCGAATCCCGGTTCCTGACGGCGGTGATAAACCAGAATGTGAACCCGACCTTGTTCGTCGACACATTGCGTTTGCTGGTTGATCAACTGTTGACGGCAGTCGAGGGGGATCACGACTGTGCCAGGTGTATCCACCCGAATGCGCTGTCCGAGCGAGGTATCAGCGATGAGTGTGCCTGCATTGTTATACCACTTGACGCCACGATCGGGACTGTAGGCGTAGCAGACATCGTGATTGGAGGCCACCACGCTTTCGCGCCATGTCCAGGTATAATGGAGCGTGCCATCGCTGGTAAAATCGAAGCCGTTGGCATACGCGTTGCGGCTGGTCGATGTGAAGCTACCGCCGTTATTGGAAAGTCCGGAATAGGTTCCATCCTTGATGGTAATCAAATTGGGTGAAGCGTAGTTTTCGGTGGACGATTGCCAGGATGCGAGCCAGTTCGAGCCATTGCTGGATCCACCCGTACGATAGTTGAATAACAGGGTGTTTTCCGGTGTGTTGATGAACATCGGATAGGTCACACTCGTGATGCTGCTGCCGGAGCTGGTGATCCAGTTCTGCTCCGCCATGATCTGAGAGGAATTCCATACCTTGTCCTCATGGGTGGTGAGTCCCGTAATGCTGCGTCGGTAGCGCAGGGCATTGCCATGATGATCCCACGACATATGCAGAACACCATCGGCTTTTGATATGCCAAGCGAAATGGTATTGTGCGTATCCCAGGCGCTTTCATCGCCATTGAGTTGATCGGAGCCCGTATCGAATTTCTCCCACGCTCCAGTGAACGGTCCACGTATGCTGCGGCGAGCAAGCAAGACATTTTGATCCGTGCCTACGGTGTCATACCATGCGGTGTATTGCCAGCCGTTGTGGTAGACAAGGATATCGTTCTGAAACGCTGTTCCATTCATGGGACCGGCAAATGCCGTGCCGACCGGGCTCACCAGTGCCTTATCATCTACGACCGAGTCCGTTAGAAACACCAGCGGTGCTGGGGCGGCGAGACAGCTCATCAGAGAAACGATAGCGCAAACGGATGTCCTGACTATTTTTCGATCACGCATTGTTGATAGGAATACAATTGTCATTTTTTGACACAATGAAAAGTCTAGATTTTTTCTGACGGTGTCATCGTCATTTGACCAGCAAGCCAAGCCCAAAAGCGGCGGTTCGTGACCTTGCAGTCATTTCTTCGCTTGCTCATTGGACTACAAATCCAGAGACGTCGCTAGATTTCACCTCAATAGGGGCAAGGGCAAGGGGTATCATCAAGGTCCGGAGCGCGGGATGGTAACGGCATCTGTATTGAGGTCTGGTTTGGAATTCCATCTTGGTTTCCATCCGGTTTTTTCGATTCGAGTGCGGAAAATGACGGTGTTGTCGAGTTTCAGGTCATCGGTCCAAATGAAGGATGCCCCGGAGAAATCGTGATCAAAAAAAGGTTTCTTTGGATCTACATCGTTTGTGCTGTATTCTTTGGCTTTTTTCCAAAGACTGTCGTCAAACGCCTCGCTCCACCAGTTTGCCGGTAATGGTTCCTGCATGACCAAAGGACGGTTGGTATCTCCTTTTATGGGGCCGTGGAAGAACGACTTCGCCTTCCAGGTGGCATTTGTCACCGTGCCGTCACCTAATTTCAGAATGAAGCCGCCGTCCCCGATGCTGTTGCCATATTCGAGCCCGGTCTTCGGATCCGCGTTGTCCTTTGCTAGGACGGCGATGGTCATCGGATACTCTGGCAACACATCGACACTGACCACATTGTGGGGGATGAAGGGAATGGGGTCCACGGCGGCAAGGCGGCCGTTGATGTAGAGCATGAACCAGTTGTCAGCATAGACGGTAAGTTTGATCGTGTCATCCATGCCGGGTTTCACGAGTGCGGGTTCCGCGCCTCTGACTTCTGTGCCACGCGCTTCCGCTGAACGACCTTCGCGGGCCTGGGGGCGGTTTTCCGGAGTCATGCCGTTGGGTGATGAGGAATCTATGCCACGTTGATGGATCACATTCAAGGATGCGCTGGCCAGAACCTTGCCCTGCATGGCGGAAAGCAGAACATCTCGATCCACTTCATCGGCCGCTTTGCCGATCGCCAATGGGGCGGAGAGCGCGTAGATCGTGATCACATAGGTTTTGGCTCCCGGTCCTTTGGAGTTCGGCGGTTCGTATCCGAGATTGCCCCTGAAGCCCGTGCCCAGTTTGCCGATGTCGCGCGCGTTTTTCGGAATACCGTTGAGTGTGGCGGGGAGATCCCACATCGTCCAATAGTGCTTGATTTCACCATCCGGAGTTTCGTGATCCATGAGTAGGGCGTAACTTTTGGTGGCGGCGGGCGCACCCTTCCATTGCAAGGGCGGACTGACTCCCGCTCCGTCGCCCGTGCAATCGAGCGGAAGACGTCCGTCGTTTTTTACGTCGGTACTGCTGAGCACAAATTGAGCGTCTGGTTTTTTCATGGCATCCGCTCCGAAGCGTGAAGCCGCTTGCGAACGCGGACCCCGTGCCGGGCGTTGCGGATCGGCGTTGCCATCACGTCGCGCCGGGCGCTCGGCGCCACCGGGGCCCGGCCGTTCTTCGCGCGCGCCACCGTCCTCACCACCGTGCTGGCGAAGTTGATAGACTTCCCGTATCGTTCCAGCACGACCGTTTTGGAATTCGAACGGGAAGGTTCCATCTGCTAGGATCGCGTAGAGGACGGCGCGCTTATCACCGTCGCATTCGTAGGAAAGTTTGTAGCGGTTTTCGCCGATGGACTGGAAGCCGGTGATCTTCGCACCGCGCAGAGCCGGCAATGCCTCGCGCACGCTGTTCGCCCGTGGCTGTGGATCCACCTGACCCTCGCGTTCCGTCACGACTCCGTGAAAGCCGCCGTTGACGTAAGGATAGTCCAGCGAAGCGTGATAGTGATATCCCAGTGTGGGCGACGTATGACCGCGGAAGGCATCAAGGCCCGTTGGCTTTGAACCGTCCGGCTCGGTCAGTCCGTAGATCGGATAGCCATCCAGTGCGAAAGCGATGGGCAGTTCTTTTCCCACGATGGTTTGCAAGTGCAGTGGTGCCGCATGATAGTGGTAATCATCGGCTCTGCCGCAATGACCGCCCCATTGATCGAGTTCACCAATCATGGCGGATATCTCACCGCGGTTGTTCTGGGGATTGAAAATCGGAATGCCATTGGCGGCGATGGCGATGGCACCGCGCAGAAAGCGCCCCTTGATGGAGACCTCCTCTTTGGCGGGCACCGGTGTAAGGGGAATGCGCCATGCGTTGTCACCCTTGTAGTTTTGGGGCAAAGGCACTTGCTGTTGCCAGGAGGTGATGCCGACCATCACGTTGTGCCCGGGCAATCCGTTGCTTTCCACATACAGAAACTGTTCATCCCAACGCAGTCCCACCTTGGGAGAAAACCTGGCGAAGGAAGCCGATTGTGCGGGAGCTCGCCCGGGCGTGTCAGGGACGGATGCCGCCGATCTCTTGTTGTTCTCCGCCGGTTGTGCGATCGTGGTAACATGGAAGTGGGATGGATCCGACCATTCATGGCCGTTGACAGGGCAAAGGGCACCCCAAGAAAGGATCGCCGCAAGGGTTGGTTTCATCGTCTGATTCATGGGTTGGGTTTGCGTTTTTGTCTGCCACCGCGGTTTTCCACTGCGGCAGGATTGTAGGCCGGATTCGGTTGATCGGGGCAGGCAGCCTTGGTGGTCTGTTGCCACTTGTGAAGTTTCGACAGCAGATCGGCGGCTTTGGCGGATTCGGTATCGGCAAGATCGTTGGATTCACCCGGGTCTTTTTCCAGATCGTAGAGCTCCACGGTTTTCGATTCGAAAAACTCGATCAGTTTCCATCGGCCCGAGCGAATGGCGCTGCAGGGACCGCCGCCTCCGATGTAGCAGGGGAAGTGCCAGAACAGATCGCGTGACAGCGACGTTCCGTCACCGTGCAGGATGGGAGCGAGACTAGTGCCGTCGAGATGTTTCGCGGCAGCGCTGCCACACAGTTCCAACACCGTGGGAGTCCAATCCATGCTGAGTATGGGTTCTTTTGATACGGATGGTCGGATCTTTGGTCCGCGGATCAAGGTCGGAACGCGCAACCCACCCTGATACAGTGTGCTCTTTCCTCCTCGCAGTGGTGCCACCGTGCGACGTGAACCGCCATTGTCCGAGGTGAAGATGACATGGGTGTTGTCCTCCACACCGAGGCGTTTGAGGTAGTCCATCACGCGACCGATGTTGGCATCCATCGCTTCCACTGTGGCCGCCAGTGCCGGATCTGTCCCGCCTTTGAGGCCTTGGTACTTTGCCAGCAGCTCGGGCTTCGGATCAAATGGCTCGTGTACATCGTGGAACGCAATATAAAGAAAAAACGGCTTGTTCTTTGTTTGCTCCATCCACTTGAGCGCGGCATCAGTGAGAGCATCGGGCGAATATTCGCCCGATGCGTTGCGATAGGCGTCTTTTTCGAAACCCAGCTGTTTCGGTTCGATGAAGACATCGAATCCCTGACCGGTCGGTGTGTTTGGACCAATGCGACCCCGGCCCAGATTCCACATGCCGAACATACCCGTCGCATATCCTTCCGCGCGCAGCATTTCCGCGAGCGTGACGGATTCCTCCGGCAGCGCTTCGTTGCTCCGTGCCGCGAGAATCTTGTGATGGGGTGAGCCAGGCGCGTGGCGATCGTCCACCACCGTGTAGACGCCATGACGCGGTGTCCATTGTCCCGTGAGCAAACAGGCCCGTGTTGGCGCACAATTCGGCGCACTGGCGCATGCATCAGTGAAATGAACACCCTCGCGGGCCAACCGATCGAGATGTGGGGTTTTCACCACGGAATTCCCCGTGAAGCCGGCGTCATTCCATCCCATGTCATCGGCGAGAATCAGCACCACATTGGGGCGTTCACCCGCATGCGCACAAGCGAGCCAGCCGAACAGCAATCCGAAAAAAAGTCTCATGGTTTGTTCTTTTTGATTTTACCGCCTTCCTTGGGGCCGCCTTTGCCTCCTTTTCTGGGTGCGGGGGCTTGGGTCGGATCGTAGTTGGTGTTCGGGGTCGGCATGGAGGCTCGCGTTTCCTGGAGCATCGTGCGCAGTTTGGCTTCAAGGCGGTCCGCCAGATCTTTTTTTTGATCCGCCAGATTGCTGCGCTCGCCCGGATCTTGTTGCAGATCGAAAAGTTTTCTGGTGCCGTCTTCATAGGAAAGGATCAATTTGAAATTGCCTTCGCGAATCGCCGATTGGGGGCTGTCCCCCTGATAATGGGGGAAATGAAACAACAGCGCGGTGTTATGTCGTGCCACGGGTTGGTCGAGTCCCGACAGCAAGGGCGCCAAATCACCGCCATCGATCGTGGCGGGAAGGGACTCCTTCGTCTGCGCCCATCGACAGATCGTGGGAAACCAATCATACGCCGCCACCGGTTGATGGCACCATGAGCCTGCTTTGATGCCAGGGCCGCGAACGATGAAGGGCACGCGAATGCCGCCTTCTCCCAAGCCTCCCTTGCCACCGTGCAGTCCTGCCGCCGTGCCTTTCCCTCCTTTGCCACCACCACCGCCACCGCCACCGCCACCTCCGTTGTCGGCCATGTAAATCACATAGGTGTTTTTTTCCAGACCCAGTGCCTTGATCGCTTCTAGCAAACGTCCGACACCTGTATCGAGATCATAGGTGATGGCAGCGCGCGACGGATCGTGATGCATCGTGCCGCCGGGCTTGGCTTCGAAACGGGCAAGGCTGGATTTCATGGCATTTTCCGGCATGTGCAGGGCATGATAGGACATCTGCAGATAGAATGGTTTTCCTGCCTTGGTTTGCGCGGTCATGAATGCCTTGGCTCGATCCGTCATGCCGAAGATGTCGACCGGATTCGGATCAACGAAAGGATCTGCGTCGCGGTTGCCGGTATCGCCGTCACTGACATCGAAGCCATGATGCTCCGGTCCTCCGCCTAGCAGATGCCATTTGCCGAAATGTGCCGTCGCATAGCCGGTGCGCTGCAAGAGTTCGGGGAAAGTCACTTCATCCGCGCGAATCGCCTTGCGCGTTGATCCTTCGATCAGTTTATGACCCTCTTCCGCTGGGGCCGCCTTGGTCCATCCGAGCCGTGCGGGAAACATCCCGGTTTGCAGACTGATCCGGGTGGGCGAGCACACAGGGGCGGGGGAATAGCCATTCGAAAAACGCATTCCTTGAGTGGCAAAATTTGCCAAACTCGGTGTCTCGTAATAGTCGCTCTGCGAACCCGGCATGTCCGGATGCATGCGGGCGGAAAGTCCGTTCCAATCCTGGTCGTCGGAGAGCAATAACACGATGTTGGGTCGCGAGGTCGCCGTGGATTCGGCGGCCCGAAGCGGAGCGCAACAAACAAGGCCCAAGGCAGCCGGCAGGGTGATGAGTCGTTTCATGGTTCTTCAATGATGGTTCGTTCGGGTTCGTGATGACGTTGATGTTGAAACCAATCCGTGGGCAATGGATCGGAGGATTGAAGAATGATGGCGATGCTACGCGGACCACCATGAGCACGAGGCAGCTGGCGCAGGATCATTCGTTGCAGGATTTCAGTGCACGGATCGAACCATACTTCGATTTCACGCGGCCCACCTTGATCGACCGAGTTTCGCGTTCCCGATAGTTTCCACAATCCTGAGGAAGTGCGATCCATCCATGAGAGCTGATACAGTTCTTTGAGTTCGTGGAGTTGGGTTCGCAGGTCGAGGAAAGCGATGTCGCCTTTTCTTGTGAACATCGCCCGACTGAAACGATCCGGGTCCTTGCTCAGATGTAGGGGCTCATCACCGCGCATGCTCCAGCTTTGTTCGCCATCTGCGCCCATCATGCGAACTTGGCCGTTTGGCAAGGATTGACGCAGCAGAAATTCTTTTTCACCACGGATCCACAGAGTCGCTCCATCCAGGTAGTTTGCCACGGGAAAGCGACCCCGGTCAGCGTGAGATGCAGACGCATCCTGCGGTGCTTCGATCACCTGAATCCGGTAGGTTCTGTCATGTGATTCGTCCATCTTTCCTATCAATTGATCAAGTGCGGCACCAGCTCTCGTGGGTAAAATGCTGAGAACAAATAGAGAGATGAGTAGCAAGGCGGCAACCGGCAGGAGGAATCGCTTCAATTGGTGGGAAAATCCTGCCGACGGATGCTCCAGGCGCTGGAAATAGGTGTTGGCATCCTTGGCAAAAGAACCGCTCCGCCCTTCCCTGGCTAACATCCCGTGAAGGATCGCGCTATCGGCAAAACGACGACGGCAGTCTGCTGATGCGGCCATGAGGCGCAGCAGTTCGGCACGCTCCGCTTCATCAGCGATCCCCTGGATGACCCTCAAGGAAAGATCATCCACGGTGGTATCCGGATCTTCATTCATCGTGCGTGGTCTGCCATGGTTTCGGAGATGCATGCCAGTAGTCCGAAATGGATCTGCTTCAGCATTTTGTAAATGGCTACCTGTGATCGATTCCACTCGGTAGCAATCAGTTTGATCGGCTTTTCCTCCTGGTAGCGCATGCGCAATACGGCCCGTTGCTTTTCACTGAGTTTTTCGATGCACGAGCGCAGTGCATCCACGCGTTCATCTTGGTGGGCGAGACGCTCGGAGGCATCGTCTGCCAGCATATCGATCATCTGTTCATCCAACTGCAATGGCTGTCGTTTTTGTTTGCGATACCATTCCTTCACCAACAATCTCGCGAATCCCATACCCCATGCCACGAAAGGGCGTCTGTCATCGTAGTCGGCAAATTTCAGCCACATCCTCTCGGCTAGATCTTGCATCAGGTCATCCGCCGCATGCGTGTCATGTACGAGGGAAATCAAAAATCCCTGGAGGGAGGGCAATGCAGTCACGAATTGTTTGGTAAACGTGAGATGGGGATCGGGTTTTGGTTTTCGCATGAGAATTCATGCAGTATTGTCTCCAGACTGCTGAAATTAAACCAACGAAGAGGAAAAAAGTTCTGAAAATTTCTTTTCCGCGAACCGATGCGCCAAATCACCTCTGATTACGAAGCGCAAGCCAGCGATCCAAGATGATGGTGGTCCGTGCCGCAGCAACCGCCGAGAATGGGAACCTCGTGCTGATGGTGGAGTTCCCGCATCTGCTGCGTCCAATCCGTCAGCGGATCGGCGAAGGTTTTTTCCGCACCATCGAGTTGGGTGACGTCTCGGGAAGACCCGTTGGCTTGGATGCCGATGAGACGCGTCAATTCTCCGGGTTGATAAGTGGAAAGAAGGAATCGCGGATGGGTGCAATTGACAAAATAGCCCAGCGGTCGATTTTCGTGAGAGTAGGCGGCATCCACGCGCTCCATCGCGATCGGCAACGGCGTGCCGTCCAGAACTTTTCCGTCGATGCCGGTGCAGAAACTGAGAACATAAGGCTTGTCGGTTTGTGCCATCACGCGCGCGATGCCAATGGCCTCATCAACCGAGGGCAAAGTCTGCGCGAGCAGGAAATCCGTATCTGTCTGCGCCAATGCCTCGATCTGAGGGCGATGAAAACGTTCCGCAGTGGCGGCATCGGGTGCGAGGTCGGGTCGATAACAATCACTACGAGGCCCCACCAGGGCACCGATGGCGATGGGTGGCTGATTGGCCGAAGTTTCGTCGCGCAGTGTTTTTATGAAATCCACGGTATCGCGCAGGATGGTGGGGGGCATGTTCGCGTCTGCGAGGCGTGAAGCATCGAGCCGCCAAGTAGGGGCGCATAACAGAAGGGGAAGCGCATGTGCTTTTGCAATTCCGATATACTGCCGATAGATCGCAGCCATCGCCTGTTTCGCCTCATCCGGTCCGTAGATCAGCGGGGTATGAAACAGCGTGGGATGCAAGGTGATTCCGGACGTGCGACGCAGTCGTTCCGCTACGGCGCATTCAGCGAGGATGCGGGGTGATGATGCCACCATGTCTCGCATCATGGCCGTGGTGTGGTTTTGTTTTTCAGCAGAACGCCGGTGATGAACGCTACAGTGCTAGTCGGGTCATCCAGTCCGTGAGGGTGGTGACCCGCGGCATGGTGGACCACGGTAATGGTGCCTCCCAGAGCCTGGTATTTTTTCTCCACGATCGCGGTATTTTCCGCGACGGGCACGACGTCATCAGTATCACCTACGACATGATAGAGAGGAATCTTGTGCGTAGCGAGAATCTCTAACAACTCGTCATCCACGGCATTGCCGCGAAACGCCTTGGCATCCTCGTCAGTGTGCCAGCCATAGAGTTTCTTTGCGTGTTCCCAGTCGGCTTTGCTACCTTTGCCTTTGCCCAGACCGCCGGGCCAGCTTTTCAAATCGCAAACGGGAGCATCGCCATAAATGCCGTCCACACGATCCGGGTGGCGTGCGGCCCAGCGATAGGCCATGAACCCTCCGCGTGAGAGTCCGATGAGCACGGTTTTTTTCGCAAAGCCTTGTCGGATCATCATCTCATAGAATTCATCCATCAGCTTGAGTTGCTCTTCACATCCGAGTCGGTTGAAGTCGCTGAGATGGGCATGCGAAATGCCGTGATCTTTCAGCAGTTGGGGCACGCCCGTGCGCGGCAGAAAGGCGGTGGGGAATTCCATGACCCATGTCCAAGGACGGCCGGTTGCTGGTTTTTCCGGCACCACCACCCAGGCATTTTTTCCGGAAACGGCGAAGACATGGCGTTGATGTCCCTGCCACTGATCAATGGTTTCGTTGGGGAAAGCCACCGGTGCTTCCTCTGCGTGGGCGGGAATGATGAACAGGCAGCAAAACAAAAGTCCGCTCAAGAAAGCGTGGGTAATCCGGGGAATCATGATCTCGATACGATCCGGGGCCACGGATCTTGCGTGATTTTTTCATGCATCGGACAAAGGAACACCCTGCTCCGATGGCAACAGAGCAGGGTGTTGACGGTCATCTATGTCGTGATGATTATGGTTTCACATCGAAGCGATCCAAGTTCATCACCTTGGTCCAAGCGGCGACAAAGTCAGTTGCGAATTTCGTCTTGCCGTCCTCGCTGGCGTAGACTTCCGCGATGGCGCGGAGTTGGGAGTTCGAGCCGAAGACCAGATCGACGGAGGTGGCCATCCATTTCATCTCACCGGATTTGCGATCCTTGCCTTCGTAAAAATGCTCGCAACGCGGTGAGACTTTCCACTCTGTGTCCATATCGAGCAGGTTGACGAAAAAGTCATTCGTCAGACTGCCGGGATTTTTGGTGAGGCGTCCGAGCTCAGCGTGTCCGGTGGTGGTATCCAGCACCCGCATGCCGCCGATGAGCGCCGTCATTTCGGGAGCGCTGAGAGTGAGCAACTGAGCGCGATCGACGAGATTTTCCGGGGCGGGACGATCGAGTTCCTCTCCGAGGTAATTGCGGAAACCATCGTGTTTCGGTTCGAGGTAGCCGATCGATTCCACATCGGTCATTTCCTGTGTGGCATCGGTGCGACCCGGGCTGAACGGAACCTTGACGTCATGTCCGGCCTTTTTCGCAGCGGCTTCCACGGCGGCATTTCCCGCCAGCACGATCAAGTCGGCCAGGGAGATTTTCTTGTTGCCGGTTTGCGCCTTGTTGAACTCGGACTGGATTTTCTCCAAACCGCTCAGGACTTTGGCAAGTTGCGGCGGATGGTTGACGGCCCAGTCTTTCATCGGTGCGAGACGGATGCGTGCACCATTGGCGCCGCCGCGTTTGTCGCTGCCACGGAAGGTCGATGCCGAGGCCCAGGCGGTGGAAATCAATTCCGCGGGTTTCAGATCAGAAGCGAGAATCGTCGATTTCAATTTCGACACGTCCTGTTCATTGACCAGTTCATGATCGACGGCAGGAACGGGGTCCTGCCATACGAACACTTCCTTCGGTTTCTCGGGACCATGGTAGCGGGCGAGGGGGCCCATGTCACGGTGGGTGAGCTTGAACCACGCTTTCGCAAATGCGACCTCAAACTCCTTGGGATGGTCGAGGAAGCGTTTGGTGATCTTTGCATAGGCGGGATCCATTTTCAGCGCCAGATCGGTGGTGAACATGATGGGTGTGTGGCTCTTCTTCGGATCATGCGCATCGGGCACTGTGCCTTTGCCCGCACCATTTTTGGGAATCCATTGCTTCGCTCCGGCGGGGCTGGTGGTCAATTCCCACTCATGGGCGTAAAGGTTGGTGAGATACATGTGCGTCCAACGCGCAGGGGCGCTGGTCCATGCTCCTTCGAGACCGCTGGTGATGGTGTCAGCGCCGTTGCCTTTGCCATAATTGTTTTTCCAGCCAAGTCCCTGTTGCTCGATAGAGGCTGCTTCGGGATCGGCACCCACGTTTTTCGCATCCGCCGCACCATGGGCTTTGCCGAAGGTATGTCCCCCAGCAATGAGTGCCACGGTTTCTTCGTCGTTCATGGCCATGCGACCGAAAGTTTCGCGGATATCTTTTGCGGATGCCAGTGGGTCAGGGTTTCCGTTAGGTCCCTCAGGGTTGACATAGATCAGTCCCATCTGGACGGCGGCGAGAGGTTTTTCGAGTTTACGTTCGCCTTTGTAGCGCTTGTCTCCCAGCCACTCACTTTCTGGCCCCCAGTAGATGTCCTCTTGCGCCTCCCATACATCGGCGCGCCCACCTGCAAATCCCAGTGTTTGGAAGCCCATGGATTCCAAAGCGACATTGCCAGCCAAGATCATCAGGTCTGCCCACGAAATGCGATTGCCGTATTTTTGTTTGATGGGCCATAACAAGCGACGTGCTTTGTCGAGGTTGGCATTGTCCGGCCAACTGTTCAGTGGGGCGAATCGTTGGGTGCCATATCCCGCTCCACCGCGCCCGTCAGTGACACGATACGTGCCAGCGCTATGCCATGCCATGCGAATCATAAAAGGACCGTAGTGTCCGTAGTCAGCTGGCCACCAATCCTGCGAATCGGTCATGAGTTCCTTGAGGTCTTTTTTTAATGCCTTGTAGTCCAGTTGTTTGAATGACTCGATGTAGTTAAAATCGGGACCAAGAGGATTTCCCTGCGCGGGGTTTTGATGAAGGATATCGAGGTTCAGTTGGTTCGGCCACCAATCGCGATGGCTCATCGCGCTGGCAACCGTGTGGCGACTTGCTGGAGCGGGACTCCCCATGACGGGACACTTGGCGATATCGCCTGATGCGCCATGAGGACCTGAGGGCGATGTTTTTTCTTGTGCAGATACCGACAGGATCGGCGACATGATCATCAGCGCAAGCAGCGCACGGGTCGTAGGTGATGGTTGTTGTTTCATTGTTTTTTATCAGATCGATTCAGCGCACGCTATGCAGTTGCGGCTCTTTTCAATCTACTGCGTACTTGCGCTATGCTTCCAATGTTCATTTTGAATGATTGCCATGCGCATGGTGCATAGCTATGGTCTGGCATGCGACACGAGATCCAATTTCAATTGCTCGAACAATTTGTGGTATTGGCAAGAACGAGGAACTTCACCCGTGCGGCAGAGGAGTTGCATTTGTCCCAGTCGTCTCTGAGTCGTTCCATCCAACGTCTGGAGGAGCAGATCGGTCGCGCTTTGTTTGAACGAAAGCCGCGGGAAGTCCTACTTACCGAAGCGGGCGAACGGTTGTTAGAGCGAGGAAAATCCATCTTACGCGAGGTGGATGATCTGTTTTTTGAGTTATCTCAGGTAGGGTGCAAGGCAAGAGTCAAACTTGGTGTGATTCCTACGATTGCTCCGTATTTTTTGCCTGGTTTTTTAGGGCGATTCTGTCAAATCCATCCGGACATTGCGGTGACCGTGCAGGAGGATACTACGGAGCATTTGATTCGCCGGTGCGAGCATGGCGAGATTGACTTGGTGATTCTCGCACTGCCGATCGAGGCGCGTCACCTGCAGGTGGAGCCATTGTTCGATGAGGACTTGCTTTTGGTATTGCCTGCAGAGCACCCATTGGCGAAAACCAAAAAAGTCAAGCTAGAGGCCTTGGCGGATTATCCTTTTGTCATGCTGAACGAGGCGCATTGCCTAGCTGACAACATCGCCAGTTTTTGTCGTCGAAAATCGGTGCAACCCGTGACCATCGAACGCACCAATCAGTTGATCACGATCCAGGAGCTGGTGGCCTTGGGGCATGGGGTTTCGATCGTGCCGGCCATGGCAAGAAAGATCGATCTCAGCGATCGACGCGTATACCGATCTTTTGAGGGCGAAAAACCAAGTCGGACGGTGGCAATGATGTGGAACGATCATCGTCCGAGAGCGGAGGCAACGTCGTGCATGCTTCAGGCACTGCGCTGTTACCGAGGCGCATGACGATGAGACACTGTGCTTCTCCGCGTTGTTATCCCTGCGCTGGAGGGGCAAATTCTGGTTGCCACTACGGGGGGGGTCGGTTAGCCTGATGGCTACACAATCATGGAATGCATCTCTGATTTCTGGAAACGTTCTCTATGCCGATGGATTTTGGCATGGGCGTTCACTTGGAGTGTTCAGGGGCAAGTGCAGTGGGATCTGATGCAACATGACGGTCGTGAGTATGTTTCGCTCAACAGCTTGAAGGCTTTCTACAATTTCCCATTGATGAAACGGGAGGGAAATCAGGTCACAATGGAAGGGAAAAATCTCATCTTTAAGCTCAAGGTGGGGGATCAGGAGGTGACACTCAATGGTGTCAAATTCGTCTGCACCTACCCGGTGATCGAGACGGCTGGGAAGATCAGCATTTCGCGCATCGATCTCTCCAAGCTCATCGACCCTGTGCTGCGCCCGAGTTACATCCCGAACGCAGGCGGCTTCCGCACCGTTGTATTGGATCCGGGGCACGGTGGCAAAGATGCGGGTGCGGTTAACGCCTACAACACTGAGAAAGCCTACAATCTGCGCGTTGCACAGGAATTGAGATCTTTGCTCACGGCCAAGGGGTTCAAGGTGATCATGACGCGCAGTAGCGATGTGTATCTTACTCTACAAGAGCGTGTGGATTTGGCTAATGCCGTCAAGGAGTCGGCGATTTTCATTAGCATTCATTTCAACTCCGGTGGTCGCTCTGCCCGTGGGGTCGAAACATTCACGCTTTCCCCTCAGGGAGTGGCTCATTACGGCTCAGGTCTAAAGTCGAGCGATTACAACATGCGCAATGGAAATGTACATGATTCTGCCAACGTGGCCTTGGCTACAGCGGCGCATGGACAGGTCATCCGTCAGATTGGTAAGGAAAACACCTTTGACCGTGGAATCAAACGCGCGCGCTACAGCGTTCTTACCGGAGTCAAGCATCCTGCCATCCTTGTGGAAGGTGGCTTCATGAGCCATCCCTACGAAGCAAGGTTGATTGAGAACCCGAAGTATCTTTCCGCGGTGGCCCGTGGGATTAGTGACGCGGTGACGCTCTATCAAAAAGCTGTAAGTTATCGCAAACCAGGATCCTGACCGGCGAGAAATCCTTCAAATCCTCCTATGAATCCACTCCTTGCTTGGTTTTTTCCAGCAAAATCATAGAATCCGTTGACGATGGCTAGCTACTGGCGTTTGAAATTTTTCCGCAACTTGAAAACGACATTGTATGTGTCGGTGATATTGCTCGTGCTGACGGTGGTTTCCGCGCTTCTCTATTGGAATGCTACCGGCATGCCAAAGGCCTGGAGCCAAGCATTGGAAAAGGAATTGTCGAAGCATGGCATCGAGGCTACCATCAAAAAACTGCGCTATGTTCCATTGCGTGGCATTGAGGCAACGGAAGTGGAAGTGTTTGTCGATGAGACCCGCAGCAAGCGTCTCGCCTACTTGGAGCGCTTGGTGTTTGATCTCGACAAAACAAAAGCGATGCGCGGGATCATCCGTTTGACTCACATCGACCTTCTCAACGCGGAATTGCGTTTGCCTGTGGATCCGGATCAACCGGAGGGGGATGTGATCAATATCAGCAATCTCAACGGGCAGATTCTTTTATCGAAAAGCCGCAAGTTTGAGATCCGACAAGGAAAAGGCTTGATCGACGGAATCCAGCTGACGGTGGATGCGGTCATTTTGGGATTCCGTCCCATGCCCACCTACCAGGCAGCGGAACCAAGCGGTGGGTTGCACCGGAAATTCCTGCGCGAATTTGTCAAAGAAATCAATCAATGGCAATTGGACCCCGAGCATCCGCCAGAGTTGACCCTCAAGGTGGAGGCGGATGCAACAAAATGGGCAGCCCTCAAGTGCCAGTTTGATTTTTCCTGTGCCGCCGCCCGTCGTGGTAAAATTCAACTCAAAGATGTTCATGCGTCGGGAAATGTGATTCACTCGTTGGTTTCCATTCACGAATTGGAGGGGAGTGACTCGCGTGGGAAGATCCGATGCGCTCTGGATTATGATCTCTCCACGCGCACCGGAAATTTCGATGTCGATTCCACGCTCGATGTGTTACGATGGATCGATGATCTTGCGGGACGTAGGTGGCTGGATGATCTCACGCTGACAGAAGCGCCCGATGTCCGTGTGCGCGGTCATTTTGCCGTGCCTCAAGACAAGCCTCTGATGCTTTCGATGCAAGGTCGCATGGCTGCAAACAAGGTGCTTTTCCGCGGCAACGCGCTATCCTCAGTCAGTAGCGATTTCTCCTACCGAGACGGCGACTTTTATTTCCGACAAATGTCCTTCAAGCACTCTGGCGGCGAGATGCGTGGGCACTTGCTACAGAAAAATGGCAACTTAGGCATCCATCTTGAAGGTGATGTTCCTCTCACCTTCGCGCGGCCGTTCTATCGGGATTCGGCGATGGGCAAGGCTATCGAAAACATCGAGACTCAAGGCGAACCGAAGATCTCGGCGCGGATCGATGCCCATTGGCAAAAGCGTGATTCGTATGTGATGGAGCATGTCACCGTGCGAGATATTTCCATCGATCATCCTCGCGGCAAGCTCACGGGATCGCTGCGTCTGGAGGGCTCTCAGGTAGTCTATGAGTTGGAAAGCAGTTTCCCCGCCGAGATCTGGCAGCCATTTTTCGTGGGACAACCGCTGGAGAACATTCTGGGCGATTTTTCTGGCAATGAGAAAAGCCGCTATTGGGTCAAGCTGCAGGGCGCACTCGATCGCACGGACCTGACGATTTGGAGTGTGGAGGGACAAGGCAGGGTGGAGAATGTCAGCTACCGCAAAGTGCCGGTTCATTCCTGCGCTACGACTCTGCGTCTGAATCAGCATGAATTGCGTTTTTCTGATATCGCGGTGGACTTCGATTATAGCCAATATGATCTCCAAAAGGCCTATCAGGGGGGTATCCATGGTCCTGTTCAGGTCGCTGCTGTTACATTCGATCGCGGTCCTGGGATCGTGCAAATCCGGCAATTGCGAGGGAATGTGCATCCGGTTCCTCTGCTCAATATGTTCGCGCCCTCTATCGCGGATGCCTTGACCGAGTATCGTTTTCACGCGCCTCCTACACTCGCGGCTGAGGGGAACATCGACATCAGAAACCAAGGACGCACGCAGTTAAAAGTGACCGTGCAAAAGGCTCCAAAACTCACATGGCAATTTCTGGGTGAACCTGTGGTCTTTTCCGATGTGTCGACCGAAGTTCAAGTCGACAGCCAGAAGGTTGTGCTCAATCGTCTCGCCGCTCAGGCTTTCGGCGGAAATTTTGCAGGAAACGTCCAAGTCTCCAATCATCGTGAAAAACGCTTTCATACAGAAATACGATGGAACTCGTTCCAAATGTCGGAGATATCGGAAATTTATAAGTTCGAGCAAAAAGGCTACGGCACTTTGACGGGAAGAATTTCTCTCGCGGGCATAGGTGGAGAAACGCAGACTCTCGAAGGTGAGGGGCTTTGTTCGCTGGAAAAGGGCGAGCTTTTCGCTGTTCCCGTGTTTGGCCCACTTTCGCCTGTTATTTCTGCGGTTTTGGCGGACCGCAGTGCTGGATTTGAGCGGGCGAAAGATGCCTTTTGTAATTTTACGATTCGCAAAGGGGTGATTCAGACGAACGACTTTGTTACTCATACGACCAGCCTCAAGTTCACAGGCAATGGCAATGCGGATCTCAATCAGAAAACGATCGACATGACCATCCGAATGAATGCGCGAGGATTATTGGGTATCGTCGTATTGCCGATTCAGCCCATTATCAAAGGATTGTTCCAGTTCCATGGCAAGGGACCTATGAGTAAGCCGAAGTGGGAGCATGTGATTTTTTCTTATCCACCTGATCAGGAAGAGAATGTTCTTCTTCGTAACTTACCACTGCGCGCGTTGCGCATCAGAGAATAACCACGATCAGCAAAGTCTCACCATGTCTTTGACAAATTGCCCCCAAAGGTAAAATAGTCCTCTGGTGCTGTAACAAAAGTATCCGTCTTGGGCGAATTCAATGATGCCATGATCGAGGTTGTGTTCGATCATTTCCTGCATTTCCTCCTCGATCATTTCCTCTAAGTGATCCGGATCGACGGGTTGCAGCGCATCTCCGTCGATGCGGCATTTCGTGAGGTGCTCACGATGGCTCTGCAAAATCTGGCGAAAACAGTGGCGCGTGCAGGGCACATGGTTCCAGAGAAATTTTTTGGGATACTTGAGAGTCGATGCGAAAGGATAGTTCGTGGTCCGCAGAACCTCGCCATCAAGAGCCAGCGAGGTGATGGAAACAAACGAGAACACCACGTCCGATTGTTCGCACAAACAAAGCGTGGCTACAGTTTTGTCCACTGGATGAAAAAACAAGCGGTAGTGTTGTTTCATGCCCGACCACTCCCATCCGCAGTCTGCCGCGTGCTGGTAGCCTTCTCTTTCCATGGTCTCCACGGTTTCCTGCGCGTTGGGGAAAAACGCTGGATTGGGGCTTGCACGGTGACGCAACCGATTGTCCATGGGCAGTTTCATGTTTTTGACCCGAGTCAGCAGCTCCACCCATGGCAAAAAGAACCAAAGCGCGACTCCTACGGTTCCACCCCACCACGAATCTGTTAGAAAATAGAACAATGCGTAGCTCGCTACCAGAAAAGTGAGCGCACCCATCTTGCGCACCCAAGCCCTTCGCGCGGTGCGTAGGGCGATGGCAATCAGAAGTATTCCCAGAACGATCAGGCAGGCCCGCATATGATTGGTTAATGGAAGTAAGCTTTCAGGAGGAATCAGTAAAGTGGCACTGATGCTCCGGATTTTTCATTTGTCCAGTCGAGGACGCAGGAATGTCAGAGAATTTTCTCCAAAATCTCGTTCATGCGCGTGGCCAAGGCCTGAGGGTGCTCAACGAGCCCTGCCGAAAGCATGGCCTGATCCACAAGTTGCTGTGCGACCAAGGCAGCCACCTCCGGTTTTTCTGTGCGCAGGACGGAGAGTTTTTTCACCAAGTTGTGACGAGGATTGATCTCCAGCACGGGTTTTACTGTAGGAACTTCCTGACCCATAGCCTTCATCATCGCACGCATTTGCGGATTGGGAGCGTCCTCAGGCACCAATGCCACAACCGGACTTCCTACTAAGCGTTTGCCCGTTTTGACTTCCTTAAGTTGATCCGCCAGAGATTCCTGCCACCAGGTTTGCAAGGCATCGATTTCCTCAGCCGCCATGGATTCTCCATCCAGTGCGGTCTCTTCCAGTTCGATGTCGGCCTGATCCGCGCGGACGAGTTTTTTCTCGCGATAGGTCGAGAGTGATTCGAAAACAAATTCGTCGACACCTTCGGTGAAGAACGCGACTTCGAGACCACGAGCCTTGAAGGCTTCCAGATAGGGTCCGGATTCCATGACGGCACGACTGGTTCCTGCCAAGTAGTAGATTTCGTCTTGCCCGTCTTTCATGCGAGCCATGTAGTCGTCCAGCGAGCTCAGTGCATCGCCCTCGGTCATGGTGCTTTCGAAACGCAGCAACCCAGCCAATGTCTCACGATGTTCGTGGGAGCTGACAATCCCTTCCTTAAGGAAGCGGGAGAATCCCAGATAAAACGCCCGGTAGGCATCGGCATCATCGACCGCTTTCTTTTCAAGGAATTTCAACAAACGCTTGGTGACAACCTGCCCGAGTTTTTTGACCAAGGCACTGTCCTGCATGGATTCGCGGGAAATGTTCAAGGGGAGGTCGGCCGAATCGATCACCCCGCGCACGAAACGCAACCACTCGGGCAGCAGGCCCTCAGGTTGGGGGTCGATCAAGACCCGTTTGCAGTAGAGGGCTACGCCGGGTTGCACAGGACCGAAGCCGAAGCGCTCTTGGTTTTCCTCTGGCAAAAACAATAATGCATGGATGTCCAGTGGGGCATCCGCTGTGAAGTGCATGGTAAAACGCGGTTTGTCCCATGCCTTGGCGGTAAAGCGATAGAAGTCTTCGTATTCCTGTTCAGACACGTCGTTCTTGGCCTTGAGCCAGAGTGCCTCCACCTGATTGACCCGCTCACCATTGAGCAGAATAGGGAAGGCGACGAAGTTCGAGTATTTGTTCAGAAGTTCCTTGATGCGCGATTCTTTGGCGAACTCCGCATGCTCTTCTTTCAGGTGAATCACCATGCGTGCGCCACGAGCCTGTGCATCCACCTCCTCGATTTCATAGCCCTCGCGACCATCACTGGACCAACGCAGGGACGGGGCGTCGGCTCGCCAAGAATGGGTGAAGACATCGACCCGGTCAGCGACCATGAATACGCTATAGAAACCCACTCCAAATTGGCCGATCATACCGCCATTCTGCGTGCCTTTGTCCTGCAGATTTTTCAAAAACGCCTTGGTGCCGGAGTGTGCGATGGTGCCCAAGTTTTGAATCAATTCGTCACGGGTCATGCCGATCCCTCGATCGGCGATGATGAGTTGGCGATTCTCCTCGTCAGTTGTGATTTCGATCTGCAAGGGTTGATCGGCCTCATGAATGCCTGACTCCGTGAGTTGAATGAGTTTCAGTTTCTCCAGGGCGTCTGATGCGTTCGATACCAATTCGCGTGTGAAAATTTCACGGTCGGTGTAGAGAGAGTGAATGACGATATCCAGCAACTGTCGGACCTCGGCTTGAAATGATTGATGTTCGCTGCTCATAAGGGTGTGAAAAGGTAAGTGCGGAAAAACTACCCAAGTTTCCTTATCGCGCAAGCATGCTTTTTGAGTTGGCGTAAAATGGCAACAGGCTCTCGCGCGCGCGCGATTGAGTTTGAATTTCGCGAGAAAAAGGAAGCCTCGCTGGGCATGGAATCATCTTCTCTCCAAGACGAGGAAGTTTCGCACAGGTTTATTCCAGATGGCTCGGTAAGTGGCGGGTCCGCCAGTCAAGTTTGGGCTAATGTAAAGATCGGCGGAGGTTCCTCCATCGAGATTCAGTGCGGTAGCAATCGGAAAACCGCAGGGACTTTTGCCTGCGATGCATGCGGAGAGTTGGGCCAATGTGCAGGGTGAGGTTCGTGCGATCATCCACATCGTGCCACCATCCCATGCGATGAAACAGCGCGCGCTGGTTTTGACATTCTCGAGCCCTACGAGTGCCTGCGAGTTTTCTGAAAGCAGCGGGCCTGCTTGAAGCAATTCCGTTGCGTTGAAGTTCGTTTTTTCGCGCCGCACGATGCCTGTTTTTCCTTTGGAGTCGAACCAGATCGCCGATCCGAGGGAAGAGGGATTGTTGCCACCGATTTTTTTGCCGCGGCTGATCATTACGCCGAGAGGTTTTCCCTCGGGTGTAAAATAGCCGGCATTGATCGCCGCTATGCCGTTGATCGACTTCGCCGCCGCCTCGGCATTGACAAACAATGTGCCCGGTCCACTCGGTTGATCAATCAACCGCAATCGGTGTGAGCGGGCATCGAAGCAGACGGTTTGCAAAGTGATCTCTTCCAGCTTGATCACACGGTGCACCGGCGCGGTGGCTTCGACCGGCAGGGCGCGAGGTGCGGCGTGACTGACAGCAATGACAGTGATCAGTAGAAGGATGATTCTCATGCCTTCAGTGGCTGATGAACGGTGAGCTGAGGAAATGGGATGACCCAATCATGTTCGTTTGCGGCATCCACGGCTCCGCGTTGCAGCATGCGTTGGATCATGTGGTATTGGGGAGCCAACTCACCGCTGACGCTGGCAGTGATTCGATAGTCCAAGGAGGATGCGGAGGCAGAGGCAAATTCCACTTGGACGGAACGGATCATTTCATGGCCAAATTCCTCGACCATGGTCTGGTGGATTTTTTTCTGCATGATGTCGGGAATGTCGGACGTGGCAATCGACTGGTATTGATAGTCGAGGCCAAAGGTGGTCGATACAGAAAATTGTGGTGAGATGTTTTCGGGGTTTTTTGCCAAGAAAGTAAGGGTGGGATACGTTTTGTAAGAACCGCCTAATTTCACCAATACCACCTGTTCGGGGGTTTGCTGAACCACTTTTCCTATGACACCGTCATCGAGGATCACCCAGTCCTCGACTCGGCAGGGAAACCATGGCTCTCCGGGCATGGAAGGCCGTGAATAACTGGGGAGCAGGGACCTAGCGGGCAATCGCAGGGTGGCGCCGTTGAGGTCGGGACTGTGCAATACACAGAAAAAATGAAGTGAATCGACCCGCCAAGGCAGACCGTTGTAGATGATGCGCTCGCCCTCACGAACAGTGCCGAGGTTGAGAATCAGTCGGATTTGTTCGAAGTAAGGCGGCAATGCCGTTCGAGAGGCCCAAGCGAGTCCGAGGAATAAGATGGATACCACCGTCAGCAACAACCAGTCGTTTCGGATGTAAAGTGCCAATACCATGGCGAAAACCGAGGCCAGGATGATGATAAGATTCGCAAGCACATCGACCAATCGAGCGGTGAGAGTATCGTGATACTTTTGATGGATGGGGCTGATTTTGCGGATCTCTTGATAGAATCGACGCAAAAGAAAAAGAGTGAAGACCAGAGCCAGAACCGATATGAGCAGACTGAGGCCGCGGTTTCTCCAGAAATGAGCAAGCATGTTTGCCAACAGAGAAAAGACCGAGGGAGCGTTGCGCTTCCTGTCCTCGAGCTGCACGGTATTGTTGGCGAGCGAGGTCTCTGCCTCAAGCAATCGTTTCTCCCAGCTATTGCGAGCGCTGTTCAATTCTCGGGTGAGTTCCTCGGACTTGCTTTCCTTGATCAAGAGATCGATCTGGCTGACGGCGGATTTCGCCAATGCCCGTTTGCTGGTCCATTGGATGACTTGGGTTTTGAGGTTTTCAATTTCCCGCGGTTGGGCTGTTGCCTCACGTAGTTCCCGAATCGCTGGTTGGAAAATGTTTTTGAGCTCCTCACTCAGACTGACTGGCACATCATTCTGCGCATGGTTCTCATCAGGATTGATTCCGGTGGCTGTGGTATCGAAGGTGTTTTTAAGCTCTTTGATCTTCGCGGCCAAGCGATCTGTTTCCGTCGCAATGGCTTTTTTCTGTTCGTCTGTGGTGGCTTTTTTCAGCAAGTCACGCTGGTTGGTGCGTTCGTTTTCCAGACCGCGCATGGATTCGGTCAACACGCGCAAGGCGCGGATTTTTTCGCTTTCTATGGACTCTGCAGGAACAGAAACAGGTTCTTTGGGGGGGACGGCTTCTAGAGCGAGAAGCGGGCCACCCGATACGAGGAGCATGAAAGGAAATAACCAGCGCATCATTTGATAGAGCGAGAATAATGGCGGGGATGGGAACCGTCAACGAGTTCCTTTGGTAAGAAAAATCCTGACCACGGCTGGCGCAGTCAGGATCAAGAAATCCAAAGAGTTCAGGGAGCTTAGGTCAGGGACCGTCGATGGAAACCGGAGGCGTCGTTGACTCGATTCTCCCATTGCCTGCTCCGGCGGATGCTGGATCGGCAGCGGGCTTGGCCAGCAGATCGACGCGTGGTTTGAGGAGGGCATCGATCGTATACTTGGAAACCTCAAACACTCGACCATGGAAAGCTTGCTCGGTTTTGAGCTTTTCCTGAGATGATTGGAGTGATGCTCGGAATGTCTCCTCGGCCGCTTTGGCGTCCTCAGGTTTCTCCTCAGCGGGCTTGACTCGCGCGGTGGCAAATGTTCCCTCGACCTTGATCGTCATTTGGAAGTTCTCTTCCGCAGGCGGAGGAGTTTCTCCAGGCTGTGCCAGAGCATCGGGAACTTTGACCGCAGGTTTCGCCAGCAATTGCAAGGTGTAGGTGAAACAATCCTTGGTGGTGATGGTAACGATGCGACGATCGCGAGATTCCTCGACCGTTTTTGTTTCCGTTGTGGCGACATCCTGGAAGCGTGCCGATGCGAGGACGGTCTTGAGCGAGGCGCTGGCATTGGTGTCGAGTTTTTCCTCGGGTTTGGCTCCGTCTAGAGAAAACTTTCCGTTCTCGTCAGCACGAGTGAGTTTCCATTCGATTTGCTCTGGTTTGCCAGCACTAGTGACGGCAATCGAGGTAATCTTTTCGACATTCAAGAACGTTTCGCTGAGCCAGTCCTTGGGATGGGACGATGCGGTCGGGAAGCTCTCGCTGGTCACGTAAATGCCTGTTGTGTCCGCGGCATTTTGAATGTAGCGCCCGCCACCCGTGGAATCCTTGCCCAGGAAAATGGTGGCAGCGTTCGATTGGTCACCCTTGAGGAAACTCAGTTCGATGCCATGATCATCCTGCTTTTTCGCTGTCAAGTCCATTCCGAATCGTTTGCCGTAGCTTGGCCCCGCTTCGATCGCGTGATTGATTTTCACACTCTCGACAGTGCGCAACAAGTTGTTGATGTTGCTGAAATTTGCGGGGTAGTTGTTGCGTTCGGCAACGACCCAACCGTCGGGTGTTTTGTTGAGGGTGACCGAGTGTTCGGCACCTTTGATCTTGATGGATTTGACATCGTCCGCGGGAAACGCGCTGAGCAAAGTTTGGCCACGATGCCTTGCTGTTTGGGCTTCTCCGGTGTCACGGCTGCGGGATTTGATGGAGATCACACCTGCGGCGAGTATCGCAGCGATGGTCCACAAAATGATGACTGTTTTTTTCGACATAATGGATAAATGGCGATGGTTGTTGTTGAGAGTGAGTTAGCGGGCGCGAGAGGAACGGCGGCGCGAAAAGGCGACAGCCATCCCCGCGAACAATACGATGCTGGGCATTCCTAGGAGGTTAAGTGCGATGATGTGCGAGGACAGCGAGTCCTTGTCACGCTTTAAATCTTTGTATAAACCGCGAATTTGACGATTGGTCTCGGTGACTTCCTCGCGGAATTTCTTTTCTTCCGCCTCCATCTCTGGAGCCAGTCTCACATCGCGGCTGTTATTGCGATCTGCAGCAATTTTAGCCAGTCGGTCTTGCGCAGCTTTCAGTTTCGCCTGAAGTTCCTGCTGCTTGTCCTGCGTCGTGCTCTCGGCTGCAGCCTCCATTTCTCTGATGAGTGTGAAGGGGCGGCGTATCGAGGCGCGACTGCGGGCACCGATGAGATCCGCCGATGAGGCAGCTTGGTCAATGATATTGAGAAGCAGGACTGAGTTGCCATTGTAGGGCATGGCTGCTTGCATGCCTCCCATGTTTTGGATGCGATACGCACCTTGGTTGGAAAAGGCATCGGTATCAGCAATCAGGAAGACGCTCGAGTCCGCTTTGCCCTCCTTGAGCCACTTGGATTCTTCCTTTTTGCTCTGTTCGGATTTCTTGTCGTCCTCATCGGGTTTTTTCTGGTCATCAGCCTCAGCGTCTTTTTTCTCACTGGGTTTGCCCTCGGGGAACGCGGTTTTGAATCGGCCCGTCAAGCGAGTTACCAGTTCGTAAGATCGGCGGTTGCCGATGGCGATGTTGCTGCTGAATTGAGATGCCTCCATAGCATCCACCAATCCAGATTGCACGGAAGACTTCACCAGTGAAGATGCTGCTAAGCCGTTGTTGCCTTGGTTGGTGATAGCACCAGGCAGGACGAAAAACAGATCGTTCAGATTCTTCGTAATGACGTCGGACTTATCCGGCATGGACTCCTTGGGCAGGCTCAGAATCGCGTAACCGGGGCGATTGCCTTGCAGGATCGTGCGATACTTGGCATCGGCCAATGTCTGGTTGCTTTCGAAGTTGATGTTCCATGCTGGCAGTAGGGTAGGCAAGGTCGAGGAAACAGGTGTTCCACCGCCACCGCCGCCAAACATCGGATTCCCACCCGCAGTGGCAGCGGCTTCGAAGGAATAGGCGTCCAGACAGGCAATGAGGGTGCCTCCGCGCAGGATGAACTGATCAAGTGCGAATTCGGTATCGGCATTGATTCCAGCGGGATGCACCAGCAGCAAGACATTGACGTCATCTGGAATTTCCGTGGCTGCCATTTCCACATCGCGGATGTCATACATCTGCCCCAGTTGTTGCATCATCACCCAGCCCGGGTTTCCCTGTTGCCCGGGCATCATCGCCGGGCTGGGCTTGAGGTTGAGGGCGCTCATCACACCGATCACAGGTTTTTTAACCGCCGTCACTTCGCCTACAGCACGTGAGAGGTTATACTCAAACATGGTTTCCTGTTCATCGAGCGACTGCGTATCGAAAGGATCGATGTTGATGCGTGTGGTCTGATCGAGGCAGGACACCGCCAGTCCCAACGAGACGTTCTCGTATTGATTGATGTTCTGCGTTTGGACGCCATCGAGATTTGCGGAGTCTTCGGCATCGGTATCCGGTTGCGGATCAAGGTTTTCCACACGCAACTTGCCGTTGGACAAGTTGACGTATTCCTTGAGAATGTCATCAATGCGGCGAATGAACAGCTTGGTTTCGCGGGGCAGGGCCTCGTTCTTTCGAGAGGCGTAGTAACGAATGGTGAGTGGTGCATCGAGTTTTGCCAAAATCGATTTCGTTCCCTTGGACAAAGTGTGAACTTGGTCTGCGGTGAAATCAGCTCCTTTGGTGCCGAAGGATGTGAGCGCTATGAGCCAGTTGGCCAGGAAGGCAATCAACACGAGTGCCGTGATGCCAAAGGCTGCGCGAACGACAGGATGTGTGGTTTTCAGGTGTTGCATAGAATAGGTTGGTGAAAATTATGCGCGTTTCGCGGAAAGGATGGCCGAAGTGCCTAACAAACAAGTGAAGATGACAGAGGCGAACCAGACCATGTCTTGATAGCGGAAGAGTCCTCTTGTCAGGGAGCGAAAGTGGTCCCAAACTCCGAGCGAGATCAGGGCTTCGACGATAAAATCGACGCGGAATTTGGTCAACTCACGGATGAGCGCTTCATAGCCACAGAGCACCATGAATGTGCAAATGGCCACGGAAACGATGAGGCAAACCACCTGATCGCGGGTGCAAGCGCTCACCAACATGGTGATCGCTAAGAACACGCAGCACGTGAGGTAGGAACCGAGGTATCCGGAGAAGATGCGCCAGTTATCCGGTTCTCCGAGGTAGTTCACAGTGATGATCAGCGGAAAGGTGAGAACCAGCGCGATCAGCCACACGATCGCTGCGGCAATGTATTTTCCGATGATGGCGGTCCATGGCGGAATCGGAAACGTGCCGAGCAATTCGAGCGTGCCGTTGCGCTGCTCGTCCGCCCAGAGTCTCATGCCCACGGCGGGAGCCAGGAGCATGTAAAGCCACGGATGCCAGAACAGGAACGACCACTCTAGATTTGCATCGCCCGCCAATATGAATGCCCCGAAGGTGAAGTTGAACAACAGGGAAATCAGCAGGAAGATCAGGATTATAGCGTAGGCCGTCGGTTGGGTGAAGTAGGAGACAAGTTCGCGTTTGAGAATGGTCCAGATGTGTTTCATAACGAAAATGGATGGGTTCGAGTTACGCCGCGCTATGGGCTGAATCGTGGGTGGTCAGTTGACGGAACAAATCATGCAGCGAACCGCTGGGAGTTTGTTTCTTCAGTTCTTCGGGAGTTCCATCGGCGACAATGCGACCGCGATCGACGATGACTGCGCGGGTGCAGGAAGCGTCCACTTCTTCCAGAATGTGCGTCGAGAAAAGAATCGTTTTGTTTTTCCCAAGCCGCTTGATGAGTTGTCGCACTTCGTGTTTCTGATTCGGATCGAGACCGTCTGTGGGTTCGTCCAGAATCAATACCTCGGGGTCGTGCAGCAACGCTTGCGCGAGACAGGTGCGGTGACGATAGCCTTTGGACAGAGTGTCGATCGACTGCAGGGCGACGTTTTGCAGGAAACAGGTTTCGATGGCGCGCTCAACGGCTTCTTTCTTGGCATTGCCTCCGAGGTTGCGCACATCCGCGCAGAATTTCAGGAAGCCCATGACGGTCATGTCGTTGTAAAGCGGAGCGGATTCCGGAAGGTATCCGATTTTTTCTTTGGCGCGGTAGGGATCATCGACGATGGAATGCCCACAGACCTTGGCATCGCCCGAACTGGGGGTGATGAAACCGGTGATCATGCGCATGGTAGTGGATTTTCCCGCGCCGTTGGGTCCGAGAAAGCCAAGAACTTCGCCGGGCTTGACCGTAAACGAGAGGTCGTTCACCGCGTATTTCGCGCCAAAATGTTTGGTTAAATGTTCAACTTCGATCATAAGAAGGATGGGTTGGATGTGAGAAGCGTCTCAACGTATCGCCTAGCGATGCCAATTTCGAATTTGTCTAAAAATCCTGCTTTGTCAAGGGAGGGGATGCAGTCATGCGGGGGAGCCTGCTCTTGTAAGATTCTTGAAAACTAACCTTTACAAGTCAGAATTTGCCCCACATAGTCTCGCGCCCATGTCTATCCTTGGTATCAATTTTCTGAATGTCAGTATCACCGCATTGGTGGTGATCTACGTGTTTGTTTGCGTGTCCATGATTTTGCTGGTTCTGATGCAGCGCCCCAAACAGGAAGGTCTCGGTGCGGCATTCGGGGCCAACGCGACCGATCAATTGTTCGGCGCACGTACGACGAATGTCTTGCAAAAAGGCACGGTTTACATGGCAGTGCTGTTTTTCCTATTAACCCTCGGTTTGGCGATTTTGCTGCAAAAGAAAAATCAATTCGTTTCATTGGCTAAGACCCCAGCTGCAGCTGAGGCCGCTGCAGCACCTGCAGATGTTCCCGTCAAGAGCCTGAGCGAAGAGTTGCCCAAAGAATCGACCACTCCGGCCCCAGCGGAAGCAGAAAAACCAGCCGCTCCTACCGATCCTGCTGCACCCGAGAAGGCTGTGGAAGAGAAACCTGCCACTACTGAGAAACCAGTGGAAGAGAAACCTGCCACTCCGGAGAAACCAGCTGAGACAGACAAAACGCCCCAGCAGTAACGCTTTGATTGCGTGACAAACGAGGATCCATCATCAGGCCGACCCGTGTGGGCACGGCCTGATCTCTTTCCGGCTTCTCCTCCCGAGAGCTGGGGCTACATGTCTGGTCAGAATGAAGCGACTCTCGTCGCTGACGAATCGGCTCTCCAAGATGTGATTCGCCTTGATGTGAAAGAATCCATCGCGCTCGTATGGACGCCGCGACTTTCTCATATGGAAGTCCCAGAAGCCGTGCCCGAACTGCACCTAGCACTTCAGGAATCACGCACTCAGTCCTCGCGCCAGCAACTGGATCGCCAAACTCGTCAATTGCGGATGGGCTTGCTTTTGTTTTTCGCCTTCATGGCATACGCCACATGGGAAGTGCGTCAATTCCAGCAGACGTTCTCCCTCCTAGGATTGATTGTGGATGTATTGAGTACCTCGGTTCCGATCGGCTTGTTGTTCTTGTGCATGTTCTGGCTCATGCCTTGGTATGAGGCCAGGAAACGTTGGCGAGAAGTCCGCGCGTGGACGGCGGAGACCATGAAGGAGGCAGCCGATCTGGCACGCTTCGAAGTTTGGATCTCCTGGCAGAAAATTTTTGCCACCAAAGTGTTGATGGGGATCATTGCCCTCACGGGAGCTGTCCAAGTGATGTCTGGCAATCCTTTTGCCGCGGCACTGATCCGCGGCGGGACCGAGCGCTGGCGCTTGTTCACCGCTCCTCTGCTGCATGGCAATCTGCTGCATTTTATCATGAACGCCATGGGCTTGATGTATCTGGGTCGTCGCATCGAGGCTCTGGCCCGCTGGCCCCAGGTGTTGATGGTGTTTGTGTTTTCCGCTTGGGTTGGGGGTGAGTGCTCCATGACGATGGGGAAGGGTATGTCGCTGGGAGCCTCAGGAGGGATCATGGGCATGTTAGGTTTTTTGTTAGTGTTTGAGACGAGACATGCCCAACTCGTGCCACGATCGGCGTGCCGCAGGTTGATTGCTGCTTTGGTTGGCACTGCGCTCATCGGGGTGATTGGTGTGCGCTTCATCGATAACGCCGCACACGCGGGTGGTCTCGTGGCGGGTATGGTTTATGCTTTCATCGTTTTCCCCCGTTCCTCCAGTGTTTTTCGTCCGCAAGCATCATCCGTGGATCGTGTTGCCGCGCTCATTTCATTCGGTGCCTTGGTTCTCGGCGCCTGGTGGGCCACGCAGGCCATGATGCGCTGGTGATGATTCATGGCCAAGATCATGTCGATGGGTTCGTTTCACTACATTTCTACACCTCACTATCAGATTCTATGACTTCATGGTACTATGGCTCGCAAGGCCAACAACATGGTCCGATCTCTGAATCGGAATTACGCCGACTGCTCGCAGACGGCACCCTTACGCAGCAAACCATGGTTTGGCGCGACGGATGGGCAGATTGGAAAGTCGTGGCTGATGTCGGCGAATGGCAAACGTCTGCAGCGATCACTCCCTCTGTTCTTCCTTACGAGCCAAGCTCCTATGCAGTGCCCACTCAGTGCGGTTTGGCCATAGCCAGCATGATTTGTGGCATTGTTTGCCTGCTCACCTGCTATGTTCATGGAATCGCGGCGATCCCTGCTGTGATCTGTGGCCACATGGCAATAAAAAAAATCCGTGAATCCGATGTGCCCATGGCAGGAAGGGGAATGGCGATTGCCGGACTGGTCACAGGATATCTCGGCTTACTGTTGCAAATTGCGATGCTGGTATTTTTGGCAGCCATCTTCTATCGTATGGTGCCTTCCATTCCCAGTCCGCCATAGTTAGAGCCTCACTTTTTCCTCCTGAACATTCATGCAACGATGCAGCACAGGCCTTGGACATGGCTGAGCATTCTGACGGTCATTGCGACGATCGTGGTGATCATCACGCATGAGCGTTTGTTGGGGCTCATGCCGGCTTGTGAATGGTATCGCCGCACAGGATTCCTTTGTCCTGGTTGTGGTGGACGCCGCTGTGTGACCCTGTTGCTGCAGGGGAGATGGCTGGAAGCGATGCGAATGAATGCCTTGGTCATCGTCACGGGAATAGGGTTGTTGTATCTGCTGGTGAGAGGGACATGGCACGAGCATGGAAAATCGGAACGGGCGTTTGTCATGTCAACACGATGCGCTCTCATCGTGGTTGGATCGATCTTAGGTTTTTGGTTGTTGCGCAATCTGCCTTTTTTCCCATTTACATGGCTGGCTCCCGTTGATGCATGAACTGATGGCGATATTTTTGCCACTTGCCCTTGCGCGTTGTTCGATGCAAGGCTAAGACAAAAGCGTGAAACGTATCCCATTTTTTCTGATGCTAGCTGCAGTCGCTCTGGCGTCTTGCAAAAAAACGCCCATGGAAGTGACATCGGCCGAAAAACGAGGCCGAACAACCAAGGATGCTGATGTCAAATTGTTCGCCACTGCCGATGAGCAGTTTCGAGGAAGCCCGGCCGCTTCCTTGGCGGATGCGCCTCCCGCTCATTGGCTGCAGAGACCTGCATCTCAGTTTCGCATGTTGAACTATGCTTTTGGTAGCAGTGGGAAAGGGGAGGTCTATGTTTCGAAGTCTCAGGGCTCTGTGCTAGACAACGTCAACCGCTGGCGCAAGCAGTTCGCACTACAGGAGCTCAATGCCCAGGAGCTCTCTGCTTTGCCCCAGTATCCGTTGTTAGGAACGGAGGCGGTGATGCTGGAGGCAGAAGGCGCTTACTCTGGTGGCATGGGCAAGCCGCCCGTCGATGGCTATGCGTTGGCCGGCATGGTCGCCAAGGTCGAAAACGATATCGTAACGATCAAAATGGTGGGCCCGAAAGATGAGGTGGAATCGGAAAAATCCAGACTTGCTGACTACGCGAAAAGTTTGAAGTCGAATGAATGATTCATCGCTTGCCCTTCGTAGTCCACTCACCCCACAGCGACATGTCTGAAGCGCCCGAACGCGAACCTAGGAATTCATCCCCCCCTTCATGGAGCAGCATCGTGTTCCGTGTCTTTGCCGGATTCCCCTTGGCTGTGGCTCTCATGGTCATCTTGCTACTGCAGACCTGGCTTGCCACGTTGGAGCAGGTGGACTATGGTTTGCATGCGACTCTGAGAAAATATTTCGATCCAGCCGCATGGTACATTTTGGGAGAACTTCGTTTGCCCTCGTTCATGGGTAGCAAGGCGTTGCTGATTCCCATGCCCGGTGGATACTGGGTGCTCGGTCTTTTCTTTGTCAATTTGTTGTTAGGCGGCATCGTTCGGGCGCGCAAGGGATGGACGAAAGTAGGGGTTTTGATTTCGCATGCGGGCATCTTGCTCATGATCCTTAGTTCCGGTGTCACCGAGATGACCGAAGAACGTGGCACCATGGATTTCTTTGAAGGAGAGAGCAGCAATGTCGCTCAAGATTATTACGAATACGTTGTGGAAATTTCCGAACGCACCAAGGGCATACCTGATCAAGTGCATGTGGTCCGCGGCGAGTATCTGACGGACCTCGTCGGCTCTCCCGCTCCCATTCGCACCGTGCGCTTACCGGAACTGCCTTTCGACATGCAGTTTACTCGTTACTGCAAAAATGGACGAGTGATGTCAGTTCGTGAAATGGCTCCTGCTGCGGATACTGCGGTGGTAGATGGTTATTTCCTATTCGACCGCCCCTCCGATAAGAATGCCGAAATCAACATCGCCGCCTGCTACGCGAAGGTTCTACCGCGTCAGGGAGAAGCACTGCCCAGTTTCATTCTCAGTGGTGATGCCTTTCATCCCCACACGGTTCGGGTCGGCGATCGAGTTTTTGTTTTCCAGATGCGCAAGTTCCTCTGGACCATGCCCTTTACGGTCCGCTTGGACAAGGCTACCGCCGAATATTACCCCAACTCCACAAAGCCCAAGCGCTTCGAGAGTCGTGTTACCCGCATCGAAAATGGCAGCGAGGCGAATGTGGAAATCAAGATGAACATGCCCATGCGCTACGAGGGCCTGACTTTCTACCAGCGCATGATGGGTCGTGAAAATGCACAGGTCGCCAATTCACGACCCTACTCCCAGTTGGAAGTCGTACGCAATCCCGCCGACCAGTGGCCCAAGTATGCGCTCTACGTCGTGACATTTGGACTTCTGGTGCATTTTGTCATGAAGTTCGTCCTCTATGTGAAAAAAATCACGCGCACCCGGAAACTCTGATGATGGCTGAAATGAAATCCATGTTGTGGGCTCGCGTTGTCGCTTTCGGTATCATCGCCTCCATGCTCTTGTCTCTTTTCGTGTTCATGGTCATCGACATGAACCCGAAAGGAAGTGTCGTAAAAATCAAGGGATACAAGCCATGGGAGCAGGAGACCCTCGATTTGATGAACCAGCTGCCTCTGCAGGATGGAGGGCGTGTGAAACCGTTTTCCACCCACGCACAGTTTACGATGCTGCGTTTGCGCGGTGATCGCAAAATCGAAATCGTTGGCGACTCGGGCGACACCCTATCCATCAAACCCACTGCGTGGATGATGGACTGTTTGTTTCGTCCCACTCTTGCAGTGGAAATGCCCACGTTTCGTGTGGATAACGGCGCGGCGATCGAGGCGATCGGTCTGAAGGCTCTCGGACGCCGCGATCGCTACAGCTACAAACAACTGGAAGAAGGTATCTCGAAATTGTTTGAACTAGCTCAGTCCTATGAAGGCATTGAGGAGAAACGTCGTGATGCCGTGCAAAAACAGGTCATTGATCTGGCCTACAATGTCCGTAGTTATCAATTCCTGATCGGCTACTTTGGCTTTGCTCGCGCATCGATCGAAATGAAGGGGGCGAAGCCAGACGGTTCATCGGGTTTCGCGGATTTCAGCACGGTGATGGGAACAGCGCCGATGATTTCGAATTTGCTGAGGCAGAACCAAGCAACGGGCGAACCGATCCCTGCGAATCTACAGACTCTGCTCCAGCAGGTGCTAGATGGGGCGAACTATGCGAAATACGGTCTGGTATTGCTTCCTCCTAGCGATCCATCGAACAAAAATTGGCGCAGCGCGGGTGACCGCATCATGGATGTGATGACATCCAAAGCGGGCGATACCACAGAAGCTGTCCAGGAAATCAAGCTCATGGAAACGGCAGTCCGCTCGATTCAGGTATCTGAGGCCGAATTCCGCAATCAACTGCAGCCACTGGTAAAAAACATTTCTGATCGTGCCACACTGCGAGGGGAATACCGATCGATCGATGCGGAAAACCGCTACAATCGCAAAAATCTCATGCTCTACGCCATGATCTGGTTTTTGTTAGGACTTCTGGTGGCAGGGGGCTTTTGGTTTTTGCGCATATTCGAGGTTCCTCGATGGTTGCAAACATCGGCGAAGATTGCGTCGCTGGTCTGCACGGGTCTTGGTTTGCTCTACATGATCATCGTCATTTCGATGCGCTGCTACATCATGTGGCGTCCGCCCGTGGGAAACTTGTATGACACGATCATTTTCATTTGCACGGTCGCTGTGATCGTTCTGTTGCTGATCGAATGGTTCACAAAGGAAGCGATTGCCGCGACCCTTGCCGCGTTGATGGGATTGGCCTTGGTGCTTCTGGCTCGCCGGTTCGAAGTGGGCGATGCGAAGGATCACATGGATCCTCTGGTCGCGGTGTTGAATTCGAACTACTGGTTGACCACCCACGTGATTACGGTCACGATGGGTTACGCGGCAGGATTGATGACGGCGTTTTTGTCGATGACGTATGTTCTTCTTACGGGGCTCGGGCTCGGCAAAAACCTGCGCGCGCTACTGAAAATGGTGACCACGGCGGCGTATGGCGGGCTTTGCCTTACCCTCTTTCTCTCCTTGGTCGGGACGGTTTTGGGGGGCATCTGGGCCAATGATTCATGGGGACGATTCTGGGGTTGGGATCCGAAGGAAAACGGCGCACTCATGATCGTGCTATGGTCGCTTATTATGCTCCACGCGCGCTTTGGCGGCCTGATCCGCGAATGGGGTTTTCACCTGATGTCGATCTTCATGGCTTGCATCGTATCGTTTTCCTGGTGGCACGTGAATTTCCTGGGCGAAGGTCTGCACAACTACGGTTTTACCTCGGGCAAGAACTTCATTTGGTTTTTCTATCTGGCAGTCATGCTGACGATCCTTTTTGGCATAGTGCTTTGGGTCGTGGACCAAGTCAGAAGTTCTTCGTCCCGTGAGCAAAACGTGATATCATCATGACGGTCGAGCGCAAACGGGGCGGTCTAGGCATCAAGTGGCTCATCGTCGGCATACCGATGTGGTTGGCTCTATCGGGTGGTGTGGGCCTGTGGTTGCATTTCCGCCAACAGGAAAGAGAAAAGCAGGATCATAAACACGCCTACCGCAAAGACATCGACGCGAAAAGCCTAGGGGATGATTTCAGCAAAATCATGGATGTGATCGGACCTCGCCACGACGACTTGGATGCATCGCGTCTTTCGCTATGGCGCATGGCATCGATGATCGAGGGGGCGATGGGCTTGAACAACATCGGCTACGAGGTCACACGAGCGGCAGGTGGAGAGGGCGATCGCATGTCCGCCCCCGTTCTGATGGCGGATGTGCTGCGTCGCAAAACCTCACAGGAGATCTGGTTGATCGTTCCCTATGACTCGCCCTCTGCTTTGCCACGCGGTCAGGCCACCGCATCTTCAGTGGCGGTTTCTCTGGCAGCGGCGCAGAGCCTGGTGGGCAGAAAGCTCGAGCACAACATACGCTTTCTCTTTGTCCCGGCGGCTCATGCTGGCGAGGGGCCACGACGGGAAGCGGCAGCGCAAGTAAAACGCCTGATCGCAGTGCAAGGATCACCTCGTTTGGCACTCGTGATAGGCAGCATGTTGCATGAAGGAAAGTTGTCTTTGATTTCTCGTCAAGACGGGACTTCAGTGGTGCATCAGTTGCGCGATCTTTTGTCAGACGCAGATGACGCAGCAATCTGCTCGCGAGAGAATAATGAATTTTCCCAGCTTCTTGCGGCCATGGAAATTCCCAGTGCGCATTTGTGCAAAAGGCCAGAATCGGCAATGACGGCCTTGCAGGAAGATGCCATGCCTGCGGCGAAAAATGTCATGGCGAGATCAGCAGAAGAACTGGTCTCCGTGCTTTTGCGATTGGGGGGAGAGTTGCAAAAAAACTAAAAAATTCACTTGCCATACCATTGGTTCCTCCACTATCAATCCCCGCGCTCAGCGGAGCGCATCATCTGTTTTCACAGATGTTGATACGGAAATGGGGTTTTAGCTCAGTTGGTAGAGCACTTGCATGGCATGCAAGGGGTCAGCGGTTCGAATCCGCTAAGCTCCACCATTTCCGAATCCCTTTGTTTTGCAAGGGATGGATAGCTGGTTGCCTTTGAGCATACCTTTCATGGGCGAGTTCTTGATGGAATCGATCAGCCCACCATTGTGTCTGTCTGCGGTCCCAAAGGGACCATTCCTCCAAGCCCACGGAGAAACCGTGGGGAGAGCGTCATCCTCAAAAATTTTCGCGTCCCAACGGGACGTTTCATCAGGGGCCATACGATGACCTTGCCACACGACGCGAGTGTTTCGATGAGGCGTCCCGTTGGGACGCAGTGGGTCTTTTTGGTTGATCTTTCCCACGGATGCTCCGTGGGCTGAAATCAATCGTCCTGTTAGGACGCTATCACATATATTCCGAGCAATGATCTAAAAGCCCATTTTTCTCATGCTAGGGCAAACTGCCAAGCACCATGTCCCTGTCCGATTCATGAATTCCGGACTTGCCGCTGGCTTCTTGCTATGACAGGAGGTGCTTGTGCAAAACGACGTCCGAGCTGTGTTGCAATACGTTCCGCAATTCCGCGGGCGTCTTTTCTTGGTGATGATCGAGGCTGGTCGCTTGCCCGAGGCAGCGGTGGCGGAATGCCTGCTCGATATGGCGGCGCTCGAGGACGTGGGCGTGAAGATGGTCATTCTAGTTCTGGGGGGCGATGTCAAGGATCTGTATGACTGGAGCCTCGAGTGCGAAATCAAGGTCGCGCGCGCGAGAGAGTCCATTTCCAGTCCGCGTTTGCTCCAAGAAACTCGTGACATTCTTGGGCGCGGTCAGGTGCCAGTCATCGATGCTACAGGTTTTGCGGCTTTGGATGACGCGGTGGTAGATCTCGTGATCGATCTCGGTGCCAGCAAGCTGATTGCCTTGCTGGAACACGGCATTCTTGTCGATGGCGCTCCCGTACACGCGGTTCGCGCGGCCGATGTTCCTTCCTTGACGAACGGTCGTTCGGTGGAGGGCCTCGATTTATTGGATCAGGCGGCTAAGGCCTGCTCGCGCGGCGTGCCACGGGTGCATGTGCTCGATGGTCGACAACAAGGCGTGCTCGTAGACGAGTTGTTTTCTAACGAAGGGGTTGGCACCATGGTTCACGCGGATAGCTATCGCATCGTGCGTGAGTTGGCAGCCGAAGACATTCCTGAATTGCTCGGTATGATCGGTCGTTCGGTGCGGAGGAGCTTTCTGGTTCCTCGCAATTATGAGGAAATCGAGAGTCGCATCGAAGATTACCGCGTGATGCTTATCGACGACAACGTGGTCGGTTGTGTGGCCTTGCATCGCTATCCTGAGGAAAATTGTGCGGAAGTGGCGTGTCTCTATGTCAAGCAGGCCCACGAGGGCAGGGGCTATGGCGCGGATCTGGTGCGACATGCGGAGCAAATGGCTGTAGCCCGCAACATTCCTCGCGTGTTCGCACTTACCAATCGTGCCGTGGTATTTTTCCGCGATCGGATGGGATACTCGGAGGTCGAGCCCGATCAGTTGCCCGCAACGCGAAAGTTGTTGTTAGAGCAGAGCGGTCGGCATTCCAAGATTTTTGACAAGTGGCTGTGAGTCAATCGATGCATGGTGAAAGTGACTTCGGATTCGCTCCTTATCTGCTTGCATCGCTGATCCATCCTGACAATCCTTCGAACACAAATGATGATGTTGCTGCGCAATATAGGATGGATCGTTGTGGCAATCTTGCTAGGTTCTTGTCAGCGCGAGACGCAAGTGCAGAGAGGAAATCGCGAAAAAATTCTCATCGTAGGGAATGCTGCTGATCCCAAATCCTTGGATCTTCACTTGGTGACAGGTGTGGTCGAGAGCAAAGTGATCTGTAGTTTGTTCGAAGGTCTCGTGGGTGATCATCCCAGCAGCGACACCGAGATGAGCCCCGGTGCGGCGACCCACTGGGAGCACAACGAGGACTTTACCGAGTGGGTGTTTCACTTGCGACCCTCGGCCAAGTGGTCAGATGGAGTGGCGGTGACCGCTCACGATTTTGCCTTTTCCTACCAACGCATGCTTCACCCTGATATGGCGGCTCCTTATGTGGAAATGCTCTATTTTATCAAAAATGCGGAGGCTTTCAACCGAGGCGAGTTGCAGGATTTCACGCAAGTGGGAGTCAAGGTGATCGATGACCACACACTGCGCATCCAACTGCGCGAACCAGTTCCCTACCTACCTGGAGTAACGCGGCATTACACCTGGTTCCCTGTTCCTAAGCACGTGGTTCTCCAACACGGAAAAATGGCACAGCGCTTCACGCCCTGGTGCGAGGTGGGCAATCTCGTGGGCAATGGGGCGTTCATGCTGGAGTCATGGCGATTGAATGATCACATTTTGGTCCGAAAAAACCCTCATTTTTGGGATGCGGCGAATGTGAAGTTGAACGGCGTGAAGTTCCTGCCCATCGAAAACTTTTATACTGAGACACGAGCATTTCTCGCCGGACAACTTCACACCACCTATCAGATACCGCCCGATATGGTGCCCAAGTTGGAAAAGGAATACCCGCAGTTTCTGCGCAAGGAACCGTATGTTGGATCACGTTTCATGCGTCTCAATGTGACCCGACCAGGGCTGGATCAAGTGAAGGTTCGGGAGGCCATGGCATTGGCACTGGACCGCGAGTCCCTATGCCGCACGGTGCTCTTGGGTTTCGAGCCCTCGACTTCCTATTCGCCCCAGTTGGGTGACTACAAACCGGAGCCTGTCTTGAAATTCGATCCGCAGCGCGCCCGACAGCTCATGGCGGAGGCGGGTTATCCCGATGGCAATGGGTTTCCTCGGTATTCCATTCTGGTAAGTTCTGGTGGAACACGCTCCACCAGCGAGGCGATTCAAGCGATGTGGAAAAAACATCTCAACATTCTTGTGGAAATCCGCGCCATGGATCAGGCGTCCTACATTGAGGCCCAACAGAAACTGGATTTCGATATCGCCTTGGCGGGGTGGATCGGAGATTATCTGGACCCCACAACATTCCTACTGATGTGGACCAAGGGCAACGGCAACAATAACACGGGATGGTCGAGTCAGGAATTCGAGTCCATGCTCCAACAGGCAGCCATGAATCCCGATCCCGCCTCTCGCTTGCGCACATTTGAAAAAGCTGAGAAACTTCTGATGCAGGAATTGCCCATCCTTCCTTTCGCATGGCAGGCTCGCAACTACCTCCACCACACGTCCGTGAAGGGATGGCATCCGCTGTTGCTCGACAATCATCCTTTTTCCGCTGTGAGCTTGGACGAAACTCCTGAAACACCATGATACGAAAACTTCTCAACCGCATCGTTCAGGGGATCATCGTTTTGTTTGTCCTATTCACCATGACTTTTTTTCTCTGCCGTGCCCTGCCCGGTGGACCCTATCAGAGCGAAAAGGCTATTCCTGAACATGTGAAACAGAAAATGATGGAGCAGGACGGCTACAATAAGCCGCTTCATCAACAATATCTTCTTCGTTTGAAGGGACTAGTCCAGGGAGACGCAGGTCTATCGATTCGACTTTCGGGTCGACCGGTGAACGATGTGATTGCGCAGGCTTTTCCCGTTTCTTTCCAGTTGGGTGTGGTTTCCATGATTCTCGCCCTGCTTGTGGGTCTACCTGCGGGTGTGATTTCCGCATGGAAAAAAAATACTTCCGTCGATTTCATAGTCATGGCAGTGGCGATGATAGGACTTTGTCTTCCATCTTTCGTCATCGGCCCCATCCTCGCCGAATCGCTGGGTCGCCAGTGGCAAATTTTCCCAGTGATGGGATGGGATCCTGTTCTTCCATCGACATGGGTGCTTCCCATGTTGACCTTGGGCATGGTCTATGCGGCCTATCTCGCACGACTGACCCGCGCGGGCATGCTCGATACGCTATCGCAAGATTTCGTGCGCACCGCCCGCGCCAAGGGAGTGCCCATGCACCGCATTCTGATCCTACATTGTTTGCGCGGCGGTCTCATTCCTTCCGCCGCATACATCGGTCCCGCGTTTGCTGGAATCATATCGGGATCGCTGGTGATTGAATCAGTCTTTCAGGTTCCCGGGCTGGGACGGCATTTCGTGAAAGCTATCGAAACCAACGATGTCAATGTCATCATCGGCATCGCTCTGCTCTATGGGGGGCTCGTGGTCTTAGGGAACATCGCCTCCGATTTCCTTATCCTCTGGCTGAATCCCCGCGCGCGTTCACAATCCTGATTCATCGTCATGTCACTTGTCATTCAGAAAGGAACTTCTCTGCGAGCCGATGCGATGCAGCGTCTCAAAAAAAACCGTGCCGCGGTAGTGGGGCTCTACTGTCTCGCCATCATCGTGCTGGCGTGCGTGATCCTACCATTCACTCCGTGGTTGGCAGATCCCAACGCGCAAGACCTGATCGATAAAAACCTCACGCCTTCCGCGCGCCACTGGTTCGGCACGGATCATCTGGGGCGTGATATCTTTTCGCGGGTTTTTTTCGGTGGTCGCATTTCCATCGCGGTGGCTGTGTTGACCACCTTTGTGGCCGTGACGATCGGTGTCACCTATGGTGCGATCTCCGGATACGCAGGGCAGAAAGTAGATGCCGGTATGATGCGACTCGTCGATGTCCTCTATGGACTGCCCTTCTTGGTAGTGGTGATTTTGCTAGGCAAAGTTCTGGAGGAGATGACCATGAAATGGTCGAACAAGATCGTCGATCTTCTCACAACGGATGGAGCCACCGCGGATCAAATCAACGAGATCCGCACAGCTGTGGAGCCATTGGTGACGATGGTGCCCTTGTTTCTTGCGATCGGAGCGCTGTCATGGCTGACCATTTCTCGCATCGTGCGCGCTCAGGTGCAGAGCGTGAAAAAGTTGGAGTTTGTCGAGGCGGCGCGCTCACTGGGATTATCGCACTGGACGATTTTGTTCCGTCACATTTTGCCGAACTGCATCGGTCCCATCATTGTTTACACCACACTCACGATCCCAGGCGTGATGCTCTTTGAGGCCGTTCTGTCCTTTTTGGGACTCGGTCTCAAGCCCCCTAACAGTTCGTGGGGGGTGTTGATCAAGGAAGGATCGGACATGATGCTCACAAACTCCTGGTTGTTGTTTTTCCCGAGTCTCTTTTTTTCTCTCACCCTGTTGTCCTTGAATTTCCTTGGGGATGGTTTGCGTGATGCCTTGGATCCCAAGTCATCCAAGGATTGACCCCGGTGCATCATCGATTTTGTTCAAAGAGAAAAGCATGAGCGCCCGTTCCACTGCCAGACCTCGCATCTATCAATTGCTGGTTCGCACCTTCGGCAATAAAAACGAGACCCGCAAACCCCATGGCACGATCGAGGAAAACGGTTGCGGAAAATTCGCTGATATCGATGACACCGTTCTCTTGTCGTTGAGAGCCATGGGCTTTTCTCATATCTGGCTTACGGGTATACTGGAGCAGGCTTCGACGACAGATTACCCGTGTCGCCCAGCCGATCATCCTGAGCTCGTGAAAGGCAAGGCCGGCAGCCCGTATGCGATTCGCGATTGCTATGATGTTTCGCCTGATTACGCGATCGATCCCGATCGCAGAATGGAGGAGTTTGATGATCTCATCCACCGCTGCCATGCTCATGGATTCTCTGTGCTGATTGATTTCGTGCCGAACCACGTCGCTCGATCGTATGTCTCTGATGTGCGTACGGAAAGATGCTTTGGCGATGAGGATGACAAGTCGGTTTTTTTTGATCGGGACAATCACTTCTTCTATCTTCAGACCTCCGATCCGGGGGGCGGGCCGCCATTGATTCTGCCTGTGTCGGGCGGCGGTTCAGCATATCAAGAGCAGCAGGGCCGAGTGAGCGGAAATAACGCTGTCCACTGGCGTCCGGGGCGCGACGACTGGTATGAGACTGCGAAACTCAATTATGGTCATGATTTTACGATGGGTCGAAAAACAAGTCATTTGCCCCCGCCTGAATCACCTCTGGAATCCGTGCCGCGAACTTGGCGTTGGATGGATGAGGTGATTGCCTATTGGCAGGGCAGGGGTGTGGATGGCTTCAGGGTAGACATGGCTCATATGATCCCGATGGAATTCTGGCGCTGGTTGCTGCGGCGGGCTCAGGTCAGGCGTTGTGACGTCTTTTTTATGGCGGAGGCCTACGACAATGATGCGGCCAAGCTCACGGACGGTCATGTGTTAGATGAGCTCTTGCACGCGGGCTTCGATGCGGTGTATGATGATCCCATTTATGACTTGTTGATGGGGTTGTATGACGAAGGTAAGTGGTGCAATGATTTGGATGCGTTGACATTCACGGGCGACCGTTTCCATCGATCCCTCCGCTACGGCGAGAATCATGATGAAGTGCGGTTGGCAAATCCGCGCGAGTGGGGTGGTTGGGGCATGGGGGTTGGTCGTCCTGTATGCGCCACTTTGTTTGCCATGGGGCGAGGACCTATCATGGTCTATCATGGACAGGAACTGGGCGAGCAGGCGTGCGGCGATTCGGGTTTCGCCGGAGACAACGCTCGCACGACGATTTTTGATTACGGTTCGATTCCTGCTCTGTGTGAATGGTATCGCGGTAAAGCGGGCCGTTTGTCACGGGAGCAATACGAATTGCGCGATTGGTATGGGAGGCTCATCCGTTTGATGGCAGAGCCTGCTTTCGAACACGGTGATTTTTACGGATTGAATTTCGCCAACCGCGATAACCCCTGTTTCGGCCGCATCGATGGGGAAACGGTAAGCGGACATTGGATGTATGCGTTTCTTCGCCATGATCCTAGCTCAGGGCAAATCTTTCTCGTGGTCGTAAACTTTCATCCGCATCTAGCCATGAATGACGTTACAATCATCGTGCCCCCCGATGCTTGCGCTTCGTGGAAACGGGCGGATTGGTATGTGGGAATAGATAGGCTGCAAGAAAATCAATCGTATAATTCCTCCGCTCTCGATTGCAGTGGATGCAGTTGGTTCATAACGGAGATATTGCCCCTTTCTGCTCGATTGATCGAAATCAGTATCAATCCACAGAAATAGTGAGAAAAATAATCTTGTAGAAACGGATGGATTCATGAACAAAAGCATAACATCTCCAATTTTATCGGGAGTGGAGTAACGAACGAATTTGACATGAAGAAAAAAATCATAGCGAAAGGCTCTGCCAAACCAAAAACGAAGACTGGAATCGATAAAACAAGTTCTCAGCCAGATTACAATTCATTGCTGCCATGCGAACAACTTCTGTGGAATAATCGCGAGTGGGCGAAGCAGGAAGCCGCTAACGATCCTGATTATTTCCACCGACTCGCTGATGTGCAATCGCCCAAGTTTTTGTGGATTGGCTGCAGTGATAGCCGCGTCCCGGCCGACCGTATCACTGGTACACAGCCCGGGGAGATTTTTGTGCATCGCAACATTGCGAACATGGTGGTTCATACCGATATCAATCTCTTAGCTGTATTGGAATATGCGGTGTTTCATCTCAAAGTTGAGCACATCATCGTTTGTGGACACTACAATTGCGGCGGTGTCAAAGCGGCCATGACTCAACACAATTTTGGAATCATCAACAAATGGATACGTAATATCAAAGATGTCTATAGGATCCATCGTGATGAAATTGACTTTCAAACCAAAGAAGACGAGCGTCTGAATCGACTCATCGAACTCAATGTTCAAGAGCAGGTCATGAATCTTGCCAAAACGAGCATAGTGCAAAAGGCGTGGAAAAAACACCACCGCCCCCATCTACACGGATGGGTCTATGGTTTGGATGATGGTTTACTCAAACCGATCTGCGAGATGAGTCATCAGGATCATCTTGATCCGCTCTATGAGTTTGATGACCTATAGGCAGTCCTCTTTATTCCATCGCTGGTTTTCATTTACCTCTTGCCAAATCATTCGGTTTCCGCCACGTTCCGCGCGACATGTCCGAACTTCCTACTGCCGACCTCCTGTCGCTCGATGTCGATGGCCTTCGTAGCCGTCTCTCGAAGCTCAGGAGGTATCTTTGACATCCCTAGCCTTGAGAATAAAATCGCGGAGTTGGAGACTGCGATGTCAAATCCCGATTTTTGGAACAACCCAGAAAAAGCCCGTGAGGTGAATGCCCATGCAAGTGGGATGAAAAAGAAGGTGGAAACGTTTTTGTCGCTGGAATCACGCGCCGAAAATATCGATGCTGCCATAGCGCTGGCGAAGGAGTTCGACGATCTTGATACCGCCCGTGAGGCACAGTCTGAATTTTTTGCGCTCGATGATGCCATTACCTCTTTCGAATTGCTGACTTTGTTGAATCAGCCCAACGATGCTTGCAATGCCTACCTCGTGATATCCGCTGGCGCGGGTGGCACGGAGGCCTGTGATTGGGCGCAGATGTTGCACCGCATGTATTCCCGTTGGGCGGAGCGCAAAGGATTTACGGTTGAGACCCTCGACTGGCAGGATGGCGATGAAGCAGGATTGCGCTCGGCGACGATCAAGATCACTGGCGAATATGCCTACGGCTATTTGAAAAACGAACGCGGAGTGCACCGTCTCGTACGCATTTCTCCCTTTGATGCTGCAGGCAAACGCCACACCTCTTTTGCATCGATCGATGCCACGCCGGAAATTTCTAACGAGATCAAAATCGAGATCAACGAGAAAGACATCGAGATCCAGACCACGCGATCGGGTGGCAAGGGGGGACAGAACGTGAACAAGGTCGAGACCTGCGTGATTCTGCGTCACTTGCCCACCGGGATTCTCATCAGATCGTCCGCTTCACGAACCCAAGGAGCGAACAAGGAGCAGGCCTTTGCGATTTTGAAAGCCAAACTCTTTCAGATCGAAGAGGACAAGCAGAAAGCCGAGTCCGAGCGTGCGTATGGCGAAAAGGGAGATGTTTCGTGGGGCAATCAGATTCGTTCCTACGTGTTCCAGCCCTATCAGAAAATTGTCGATCTGCGCACGGGACAGGAAACGGGCAACATTCAACCCGTCATGGATGGTGATCTCGATGCATTCATTGAGGCGAAGTTGCGCGGCAAGGTTCGCGTCAAAGGAGCCAAAGACGAGGAGGATTGAGCCAGCGTCTCATTGCGATCCGAGGGTTTCAAAAAAGCGGCAGTTGCTCGGCATCTGCCGCTTTTTGCAGGAGAATGATCCGGTTCGTGTTCGTGCCTTTGCTGGCGTTGTCAACGCCCCAACAATTCGAGGTTTTGGTGAAATCCTGATCGTTGATGAGAACTGCGCAAGCTTGCAGTCCACTGGATTCAGCTGCGGGAAGAACGAGGTCTTCCAAAAACACTTTGCCATTGCGCACTTCTCCCACTTCAAAAGCCACGATCCCCCCAGGCACGAGAATGCGCCGCAGTTCTGCAAACACCCGGCTCATGGCCTCTTGCCAAGCTTTTTCCGTGCGCCACTGCCAGATCGAAACCGCGCGGGAATCGATGCCGTTGAACCAGCAGCGAAGCCAGTTGTCCTTATCGTATTGAACAATGTCCAGAAAGGGGGGCGAGGTCACAACCAGAGCCACGCTTTCCTTGAGGATACCAGGTGTGTCGGCACAACTGGATGTGAGGCAAGCGGCTTTTTTGCTGATGCGTTGAAGATTCTTTTTTTCGTCGCGGCTCAGGTCCTTGAGTAGAGATGCGGATTTTTTGGTGATGATCGCTCGTATATCGCGTCGCGGCGGTAGTTGTTGGCGTTTTTCATTGATGCGGATCTGAGAAGCGATGGATACGGCCTGGTTGGGTGGGAGCGTGTAGACAGAAAAAAATCCGGTTGAGTGCCCCGTCAGTCGGTTGGTTGCTACCATCCGAATCCAAGCATCGGTCTCGTCCAGCATTCCTGCTTTCTCTCTTTGCAAAAAATATTCCCTCAATGCGCAAACTTCGCGCAACGTATCAGGGTGGTAAAATACCAGCAAATCCTCGCGAATTTCCTGAGCGTGGCTGAGATCGATTTCCGCCAAACGTTGGTTGACTCGTGTCTGATCCACAGCGCGAAGGCGTGGCAGACAGAGTATAGCGGAGAGGGGATTGATGTCGCAACCCACCGGAATGCGATCAAGCAAAGCGCTTTCTATCAAGGTGGTGCCACGCCCCATGAAGGGGTCGTAGACCCGCTCACCCGGTATCGTAAAGCGTTCGATGAAAAATCGTGGCAGTTGTGGTTTGAAGCATGCCCGATAGGAAACTTCGTGCAAGGAATGAGCGGCCCGCTGTTTTGATGTCCAGAATTCATTGATATACACGGGCAGGGACTTGGTCCCATATGGCTTTTCCGTCACGATGGTGTTTTTGCCAAAAGTGTCGAAGGATTGCATTTCCTTATGAAAAGCTTCCACTTGGGCACGATCGCGCTGCATCGGCTGCGATTCAGGAGCGCGGCTGGTTTGCTGTCAAGAAAAGTCGGGCATTCCGGACTCGATGTCCGACAGAACAGAAAAATCCATTGATTTTTCCGCCATTTCAGTCTTTAACTCCCCTCCGACTTACCCATCATGCGCACACATCACTGCAACCAACTCCGACTCTCCAATATTGATGAATCCGTCACATTGATCGGATGGGTGAATTCTGCCCGTGATCACGGTGGTGTGATTTTTGCAGATTTGCGCGATCGCGAGGGATTGACCCAGGTCGTCTTTCGTCCAGAAGAAAACGCTACACTCGCGGAACTCTCTCACACGCTGCGCGATGAGGATGTGATCCAAGTCACAGGGCGCGTAGCGAAACGATTGGAGGGCACCGTTAATGAAAAAATCGCCACCGGTGAGATCGAGATTGTTGCGACGGATCTGAACATCATCAACAAAGCTGATGTCTTGCCTTTCCAGTTGGACAAAGAACTTTCGAATGAGGATCTGCGTATGAAATATCGCTACCTCGATATCCGTCGTCCGCGCATGACTCACAATTTGCGGACGCGCCATCGGGTCACCAAGAGCACGCGCGATTTTCTCGACGAGCAAGGCTTCTGCGAGATCGAGACACCGATCCTTTCCAAATCAACCCCTGAAGGTGCAAGGGATTTCCTCGTTCCCTCGCGCCTGCAACCAGGGAGCTTTTACGCGCTGCCCCAAGCACCGCAGCAGTACAAACAGCTACTCATGGTAGGCGGCATCGAAAAATATTTTCAAGTCGCGAAGTGCTTTCGTGATGAGGATCTGCGTGCGGATCGTCAACCCGAGTTTACCCAGATCGATATCGAATCGTCGTTTGTGGGGCAGGAAGATATCCTTGCCCTGGTTGAGGGACTGATCGGTCGCATTTTCCGCGATGCGAAAGGTGTGACCATCCCCACGTCCTTCGATCGTATGACCTGGCGTGAAGCCATGGACAAGTATGGCTCGGACAAACCTGATCGTCGTTTTGGCTATCACATCACCGATCTCGGAGCGGTCTTCGCGGATTCGACCTTCAAGGTATTTTCCGGAGCTCTGCAAGCGGGAGGTGTGATCAAGGCGATCAACGCAAAGGGTTTTTCTAACATCAGCACGGGGCAGGTGGAGGCTCTGACGCAATTGGCAATCCAGCATGGAGCCAAAGGACTTGCTTACATTCAGGTGCGCGGAGAAACCGTTGATACGTGGCGCTCGCCCATCACCAAGTTCCTCTCAGAAACGGAGATCGCTGCGATGAAAGAAGCGCTCAACATTGAGACTGGTGACTTGATTCTCTTCGGCGCCGGCCCCTGGGAGCAGGTCTGTGAAATCTTGGGTCGCGTTCGCCTAGCCTGCGCCGAAATGCAGAGCCTCTTGCAGGGCAATAGCGAACTGAATTTCCTCTGGGTCACGGAGTTCCCGTTGCTTGCATTCGATGAAGAGAGCAATCGCTTCGTCGCCGTGCACCATCCTTTCACACGTCCGATCAAGGAAGACGAAGACAAATTGCTCAAAGGCGAACTTTCGACCGATCTGCGCGCTAATGCCTATGATGTGGTTCTGAACGGTCATGAATTGGGCGGTGGTTCGATTAGGATTCATGAAGCTCCGCTGCAATCGGCGATGTTCAAGGCTCTCGGTATTTCGGAAGAGCAAGCTGCTGAAGAGTTCGGTCATATTCTTGATGCATTCCGTTTCGGTGCTCCTCCGCATGGAGGTTTGGCGCTGGGGCTCGATCGACTCGTGATGTTGATTTGCGGCGAGCAATCCATTCGTGAAGTGATCGCCTTCCCGAAAAATAACAAGGGCAACGATTTGATGAGCCAATCGCCAGCGGAAGTGGATCCGAAACAATTGCGAGATTTGCGCATCCAGACTACTGCGAAGAAGCCTTCCTAGGATTCTTTCGTGAGCTTTGCAACAAAGCCGTTATTCTCGTGCCACTCAGAGGGATTCTTTTTGATCATTTTGTTATGAAAAAACTACTTGGGGTGATCACGGCGCTTTTCTGTTCGATGGCTCTTGCGCAAGACGAGCCCACAGCCGAGCAAATCATAGGCGGTGCGAAAATGTTGGCTGCATTGCAGCAAGCCGATCTGGAAGGGGACATGTGTCGTGGCCGTGACAAAGTTCCGGTCGCGTTGTTTCTTCGCAACAAGGACATTCAGTTCCAATACTGGCAGAATCAAGCTTGGCAGAAATTCCACTTGCGCATGAATGATGACGTTTGCGATTTGTTTGAGATGATCAACGAGAAGCAAACCAATTTTCCTGCAAAGCGCTTGGCTACTCCGATCGCGGGCATGGATCTCTCCTATGAGGACCTAGCGATGCGTTTTTTTTATTGGAAGAACCCCATACTCGAAGGTTCTGAGCGCGTAGGTGTCCACAATTGCTGGAAAATCCGTCTCAACAATCCAGGTCAAGGGGGTGCCTACCAAGTGATGTATGTCTGGGTTCATCAAAAATACGGCTCTTTCATGAAAATCGAGGGATTCAACCGTGAAGGACAAATTCTCAAGAGATTCGAAGTGATCGAGGTGATGAACATCGGAAAAAACGCCTCAGGCCAAGAAGTATACACACTCGAACAAATGGATGTCAGCACGATGAATCCTGCCAACGGTCGTGTGGCATCGCAGACCAAGTTGATTTTCCGCAAGCCCACCAAGGCTTCTCCTAAAGGACCGCGTTGATCACTGTGGCCCCTGTTTTTTGACTGTCTCCGCCACCCGCAGGGCGAGGGGTTTTTTGTCAGGTGGATGCACGTCAGGTTGATCCCACCCCAAATCCATGCTCACCACCCGATAGGCATGCGTCGTATTTTTGATGGCATTTTGCTGAGCCAGTCGATATTCAGGCCAATATTGTCGCAAGGGATCGTTGCCACCGATCCGAGGCAATTCTACGATGAAAAATGGCAGTTCAGGCTGACCGAGACCGCGTCGCCAACTCGTCATCAAATCTTGCAATAGGCGGGAATTCCATGCCATGTCGGGTATTTCCGCATTGGTTTCCCCTTGATACCAGATCACGGCGGTAAAGGGGAAATCTCGCCACCAGGAGATGCCTGATTGATAGAGAAAACCCGGTCGAAATGGGTGCGAAACATGCGCCATGTGACCGATCTGTTGCTTGGCTCGCTGTCGCGCCCATGGGGAAATCTTCGGGTGCTCGATCCACGACTCACGGAGCAGATCTCGGTAGTCGGCGCGAGACTGCAACATCTCGGGGGAAATCCACGCTTCCGTCCCTGATCCGCCGACTGCATTTTCGACAATTCCCACAGGTCTCCCCGTATCTCGGATGCGTTGTTCAGCAAACCACCAAGCCACGGCGGATTGAGCCCCTCGCGCCTCAGGCTCATCGGTTTGCCAGGTGCCCTGAAAGAAATTTTCTTCACGAAGGCGATGCCGATCCCGCTCTTGAAATGCTTGCGCTGAAGTCGCCCATCCTGTGAGCGAGTGAAATCGCATCATGGGATTCGCAGGTCGTTGCAACTGTTCCTTGCCGTTGATCGCTCTCTGGAGCGGAAAATCCATGTTCGATTGACCGGAACAAAGCCACACCTCGCCCACCAGCAAATCGTGCAAAACCATTTGATCCTCACCACAGCTGATTTCCAAAGTCATCGGTTGGTGGTTCGCTTTCATGGCAGGAAGTTCCAACCTCCATCGACCATCTGGGTGGCAGATGGTCGTCTGGACAATTGCGCCGAACCGAACCTTCACGACGGATCCCGCTGATGCACGTCCGTGCAGTGGTATGACCACATCATGAGGCAGCACCATGTGGCTGGCGAAGGGCCGTGCGACCTCGAGCGCCTGGGCCGTGATCACGGTCCAGAGAATGAGCAGTATCGGATTGATGGGAGATTCATACGGGAATCTGCGAATGGCAGCAAGCATGGGAAGTGGTTGTAAAAAAATACCAGTTGTCACCCGGATTCTCTGGTTGTGGTTGGATCGGAAGTTGGATATGGGTTCTCTCACCTATGAGTCTATCGCTTGCAGCTCCGTATCACTGTCTCGTTGCCGCACCCCACACTCCCTTTCATGCAGATGGTTCTCTCGCCCCGGAAGTCGTGGCTCTGCAGGCTTCTCATCTTTCCGCTCAAAACGTGAAAGCTGTCTTCATCACGGGAACAACTGGTGAATCGAGTTCGCTTTCTGTCGCGGAAAGAGTTCGCATGTATCAAGCATGGGCAGCGGTGGCAAAGGAGCATGGCATTCGCGTCATCGCCCATGTCGGTGCCAACGCTCTATGTGATTCATGTGAATTGGCAGCGGTGGCACAGGATCTGGGTTTCGATGCCATATCCGCTTTGTCGCCCCATTATTTCAAACCCTCTTCTGTGGAATCGCTGGTAGCCTGTTGTGAAAAGATCGCATCCGCGGCTCCATCTCTGCCATTTTATTTCTATCAAATTCCCGTATTGACGAACGTGCGCTTCCCCATGACAGATTTCCTGAAATTGGGAGCGGATCGCATCCCAAACTTGCGCGGCATCAAGTATACGGACCCCGATCTGGTGGGGTACCGCCGTTGCCTCGCTCTTGAGCCAGGAGGTTTTGATTTGCCCTGGGGCGTCGACGAAACATTGTTGGCAGCACTCGCTACGGGCGCACGCGGTGGTGTGGGCTCGACCTACAATTTCATGCCGTCCCTAGCTCATGCCATCATGGATGCATACGAAGAAGACGAGATGCAAAAAGCTCGTGAATTACAATCGAACATGATCGCGATCATCGATGCCCTCGATGCCGTCGGGTATCTCGGCGCTGCGAAAGCGGTGATGGGTTGGTTGGGTGTTCCGGTCGGTCCGGCGCGCCTCCCACTCGGCAATCCCTCTCCTGATTCACTGTCCCGCTTGCGTGATCGATTGGAAGAGTTGAATTTCTTTCCGTGGACATGGACTCAAGCGTAGATCACATGAAACTGGAGGATTTTTATCATCAGCAGCTTTACGGAGACTGTCTTGCTTTTTGGTTTCCTCGTGCCGTGGACGAACAGCATGGGGGATTTCTTCATTGTTTTGATCGCGATGGTACCTTGGTAGATTCTGACAAATCAGTTTGGGCTCAGGGACGCATCAGTTGGATGCTGCTGACTTTATACTTGGAAGATGAACGCCGCCCTGAGTGGCTTGCTTGGGCGGAGAGTGGTTTGTCGTTTCTAGAGAAGCATGCGATCGATCAAGAGGATGGACGGATGTTTTTTCATGTCCAGCGGGATGGTCAACCCATTCGTAAGCGCCGTTACGCCTACAGTGAATCATTCGCTGCGATCGCTTATGCCGCCCATGCTGCTGCCACTGGATCGGATCGCTCGGCGGAACAGGCCAGGCATTGGTTCCATCGTTTCACGGAATGGAATTTCACCCCAGGCTTGATGCCGGCGAAATACACGGACGTGCGCCCGATGATCGGTCTAGGTCCGCGCATGATCACTCTGGTGACCGCCCAGGAACTTTCCTTGCGATTGGGTGATGATCCGCAATTGCGTGCTTGGATCGATCGTTGTATCGATGAAATTCGTAGCCTATTTGTCAAAGAGGACCTGCGCGTCGTCATGGAAAGCGTTACTCCGGATGGCGGTATTTGTGATCATTTTGACGGTCGACTGCTCAACCCTGGTCATGCCATCGAGGGCGCGTGGTTCATTTTGGAGGAAGCTCGTCGCCGTAACTCGTCAGATCTGTTAGATCTGGGATGTAAGATGCTGGACTGGATGTGGGAAAGAGGATGGGACAAGGAGTGCGGCGGCTTGTTTTATTTCCGCGATGTGTATGACAAGCCGATCCAAGAATACTGGCACGGCATGAAATTTTGGTGGCCTCATGATGAGGCACTGATCGCAACTTTGATGGCATATCGCTTGAGTGGTCAGGATCAATACTTGCGATGGCACATGCAACTCAAGGACTGGAGCTTTTCCCATTTCGGCGATCCCGTGCATGGCGAGTGGTATGGCTATCTTCAACGCGATGGCAGCCTGAGCAGCGCATTGAAAGGATCGTTGTGGAAATCGTTTTTCCATCATCCTCGCGCCCTGTGGATGTGTCGCAACCTCGCGCGGGAGCTAGGAATTTAACGCGGCACATACCTCGTGTAGCCAGCATCCATCAAATGATGGTAGGCATCATGCACAAGAGAAGGAATGATCTGCGCGGTAGACAGACCTTTGTCCGCATAGTCGATGATTCGGAAAAGATCGCCGACCATCGCGTGGATCAGATCATCCATACCGATGGAATTGTTGGGATATTGATCCATGGGTATGGGCGGAGATGATACACGGAACGAGAGTTCAGGCCATTGCTTCTCGATGCTAGCCCGTGTTCGGCGCTCCATGTAGGGTTTTTGCAATACGATCACGTGCTTCGAGTCCAAGCTGTGTCGTGCCATCATCTCTCTTGAAAACAAAATATTTTCGCCAGTGTGTGTAGCATTAGGTTCGCAGTAAACGACCTCGTCTGGCACGCCATGCGTTTTGGCGCGGGCGGCAAAACAGGCTGCTTCTGTATCAGGCCAGTGTTCAGTCATGCGGCCTCGCCCGCCCGTAAACAAGATCCAAGATGCCATACCTCGATGGTAGAGTTCAGCCGCATGATCCGCTACTCTCAAATCATTGCTGCCAAAAACCAAAATCCCATCGGCTGGCAAAAGAGGTTCATACAGCCTGTGATAATTCCAGAGCTCGCTGGCGGCCCGTATGATGGAGTGGTGAAGTGATGATGACATCGAGATGAGGGTCAATTTTCTCAGCAAGGAAGAACGATCCTGTTCATCCAGTGCGAGGCCACGTATCGCAGTGAGACGGTTTTGATTCGAGGGAACAGCATTTTTCTAAAAAAAATCATAGCTCCGAAACGAATGAGAATCGATCGCAAAAAGATGCTAGTTTCGCGAAGCGCGGATGGGGGACATGTTGAAAGGTATAATTGTCAGACAGAAATCGAAAATGGGAATGAACTGGTAGGATCATAGAACCAGATGTATGTTTTTTTTCCACTTGGGTTGACGCTTCTGACGAGGTTGGTTAGCCTTAAGGCATGAATGCGAAAGAGTCACTGATTCCTCGTCGCCGTTCTCTTCTCCAAGAGTGTCTGAGGGTCATGCGCGCGCGTTTGCAGCAGGGGGAGTGGACGGATTTTCTTCCCGGTGAAAGAGTGCTCGCGGAGACGTTGCAGGTAGGACGTGATACCATCCGACTCACTCTTGCGGAATTGACGGCGGAGGGTTGGCTCGCACCAGTCCGCGGTGGGAAACGCAGGTCGATCTTGCGCCGTAAGATGACGCGTCGACCACTACTGCCCACGAGTTGGCGCATTGGCATGTTGTCGCCCTATCAGCTGGAGCGGATGTCGCAGACCATGCTCAGCGAAGTCGACCATGTCCGCAGCTTGATCGCCCAGAGAGGTGGTTTCCTGGAATTGCACGTGCCGCCTTGGTATGACAGCAGGAATCCTGAAAGAAGGTTGCAGAAACTCATCGAAGCGAATTCTTATGATGCGTGGATTCTTCATCGTTCCAGTGCGGCGATTCAAAAGTTCTTTCAACAATCACGCATTCCCTGTTTGTTGCGCGGGCATCCTCATAGCGGTGTTGACCTTCCTCACATCGATTACGATTGGCGCGCCATTGCCCGCCATGCCATGGGGGAATTATGGCGCAAAGGACACCGATCCATAGGGATTTTGCTTCCAGACGATCGGTTGCGCGGAAACATGGCAGCCCTAGAGGGGGCAAGGTCATTTGGAGAAAACGATGTGATTCTTCAAGAAATTTGGGAAAATGGCACGACCGACGGTCTCTTGCAATCCGTTCAATTCGCGATTTCCCAAGGCCCATCACCCACGGCCTTTATTGCTTTGCGACCTCGTCAAGTGCTGAGCCTGGTGAGCTGGTTAGGCTCTTGTGGTCATCCCGTGCCCCAGCACTTCAGTCTGATATCTCTGGCGGAAGAGCCTTTTTTTGAATTTATCGTGCCCAAGGTCTCGACCTATCATGTCGAGCCCAGTTCATTCGCTCGTAAGGTCGTCCGCCATTTGGAATTGTTGGTCGAAGGCCAGATCGGTGATCACGGCAGTTTGTTGCTGATGCCTGATTTTCTTGCCGGTGCCTCAGTCGGGAAAATTCCCTGTTAGTGATCCTTAGGCAATACAGCGACGATCCGAGCGACATCGAAGTCAAAGGGCGTTAACTCAACCGTGACTCGCATTCCGGGTTCGATCTGTTCCTTGAGATGAGTGGTGGAACGCGAGAAATGGGCGAGCGTTTTTTTTCCGTTCGGCAGAGATGCCTCGAAAATATCCGAATACGGAGCGAGTATGGTGGCGGTGGTGGTGATGCAGTTTTCCATCAGTAGGGCGTGCTTAAGGTGTTTGTGGAATCCATGGGGCGGCGAGCATTTCTCATGAGGCTGAATCTTTGGCTCTGGGGTGGGCCGCATCGTAGGCCTGGCGCAGCCTTTCGCGGGTGACGTGGGTGTAAATTTGCGTAGTGGATAAGGAGGCGTGCCCCAGCAACGATTGCACGCTGCGGAGGTCCGCACCAGCATCAAGAAGATGTGTCGCAAAGGAATGCCGCAGTTTGTGGGGCGAGATTTGGAACGGAATGGAAGACTGCGAGAGATACTTCTTCAAGAGTAGATCGATGGCCTGTTGAGTGATGCGGCTGCGTCTGGAGCTCAAGAACAGAGGACCCTGGGTGATGACCGCCGATTGCCGATAGCGTTGAATGGCCGCGAGCGCTGGACCACCGATCGGGATCATGCGCTCCTTCGATCCTTTTCCCAGCACACGCAGAGATTCGCTGAGAAAATCGACGTGCTCTACGTCCAACATTCGCAGTTCGGAAATGCGCAAGCCGCAGGAGTAAAAAAGCTCCAGAATCGCCGTATCGCGCGATGCCAACCATGCAATTTTGGGTTTTTCACCCTGAAGCTTGTTTGGCAAGGAGAGAAGTTCTTCCATTTGAGCGAGATTGAGCACTACGGGAAGTTTGCGCTCGGCTTTGGGGAGTTGGAGTGCTGCAACAGGGCTCTTGGCGAAGCCTCGGCGATGCACGAGATACTGGTAGAACGAGCGGACCGCAGCGAAGCGAAGCCGAATCGTCGAGCGTGCTGCGTTTTGTTTCATCATCGCGAATAACCAACCGCGAAAATCATCGGAACTCGCTTCTCGCCAACCTTGAAATGTCGATCCCATGTGGTCTCGAAAACCAGCCAGCGCGGCTCGATAGTTACGAACAGTCAGGGACGATGCCGTTCGCTCGGTATCGAGGTAACGGAAAAAATCTTCTTCCCACGTGATTGTCTCGCGATCAGACATATACTTGCTTGCTCATCACGATAGAGGCTCAGGTAACAGGGTCAAGTCATCATCAGAGAACCTGTCTCGTGACTTGGAATGCCATGGGGCAATCGTGCCTGTTTCGATTTCTGGGATGATTGCCCATGTGTTGTGAACCAAGGTGTGCTTTTTTTGGATTGGAAATTTTTTCATCCATGACCATGGTGGTGCATGGCAATCGTTCATTTTCAGCCGATGGCAATGGAACGCGTGTGGGGTGGCAGGATGTTGGAAACTCATTTCCAACGCCCGCTGCCTGATGATTCATCGCCCTTCGGTGAATCATGGGAAATGGTCGATCGCGAGGAGGCTCAGTCGGTCGTGACATCGGGTGACTATGCGGGGTTGTCATTGCATGAGCTTTGGTGTTCGCATCGCGAACAAGTCTTTGGAAAGGATCTTCCGAGCACCCATCGTTTTCCTTTATTGATCAAGATTCTCGATGCACGCGAGGATTTGTCGATTCAGGTTCATCCTCCTTTGCGCGTGGCGCTGGAGTTGAATGGCGAACCGAAAACCGAGATGTGGTATATTGCTGCCGCACAACCCGGTGCTCGATTGGTGGTGGGTCTCAAATCGGGAGTGACTGCGGAATCCTTTTCCCGCGCGATTGAAGAGGGCACGGTGGCCGAGCAGATTCATGAAATTCCAGTGCGTGAGGGAGATTCCATCTTCATTCCATCGGGCCGTTTGCATGCGATCGGTGCTGGACTTGTCATTTTTGAAATCCAACAGAATTCGGATACCACGTATCGCGTCTTCGATTGGAACCGCCTCGGCCTAGACGGCAAGCCTAGGGAATTGCACATCGAGCCATCCATGGCGAGTATCGATTTTACGGACATAGAACCCGATATGGATTCGCCGAATGATTCAGTGATTGCGCATTGTGAACATTTTTTGGTGGAGCGCTTTGAATTGCAACAGGGACAAAGCATCGGCAACCTTCGTCAAGATCGATTCAGTCTCGTTCATGTGGTGGAAGGTCAAGTCAGGGACGAAGACGGAAGAGTCTGGCCCGCTGGTACAACTCTTTTGATCACGGTGGGTGCTAGCGAATTGAGCAGTTTGGGAAATGCCACGTTGCTTCGTACAAATATTCCGTAAAGCTGTCGCTTGCGCCTAGAGAAAATCGCGCTACCTTCCGCCGATGAATCGATGCGATGGTGGACAATGCAAGGTCCCTTTTTGGATGCCCTTGGTGCTCTGTGTGGCGGGGCTGTATTGTTTGGCCTTTGCGGTTGTGACACTGGCTTGGCCGGATGAGGCTTATGCGAAAACGGGATTGGATGCATCGGGGCATCACATGTTGGTTCGGCTGATTGGAATGTTTTATTTGGTTTTCGGATGCAGTTATTTCCTTGCTGCGCGCGATCCCATCCGGCATTGGCGCATCGTGCTTTTGTGTGTGATCAAAATCTTGATCGTGTTGGCTGCGGGTTTTTACTCTTGGAGTAACGCATTGTTGGCGCCGCGGTTGATTCTGCTTTTGATCATCGATGATCTGTTATGGTTGGTTCCTTTTCTTATGATTTTGTGGACTTCAGTGCAGGCTCATCTCGGTCGTCCGCCTCTCTATCAACAAGCTCTTACCACTGGTAAAGCGGCGGAGCAGTATCTGCTGTCCACTGGTGAGAGTCTTGCCGCAGCCGCTGATTCCCAACTGGTGGTGCTCGTTTTCCTTCGCCATTTCGGGTGCACATTCACTCGGCAGTTGCTGCGTGGTTTGGAAATGATCGAGCAGCAGGCACTGGAGAGAAATGCACGACTTGTTCTGGTGCATATGTTACAGTCCGGTAAGGAAACTGCCTATCTCGGCGATAAAAGCGGCGTCGCCCGCATCGCTGATCCCTACTGTGAACTCTATCGCTCGTTCGGACTCGGCAAAGCGGGCTTCTGGGAATTGTTTGGTCCTCGCGTGTGGTTGCGGGGCATCATCGCCCTATTCCGCGGCTGTGGCGTAGGTCACCTTGCAGGCGATGGTCTGCAAATGCCCGGAGTTTTTCTATTCCGCCATGGCAAGATTGTCGCCGCGCAACCTGCGAAAAGTGCCGCTGACCTTCCCGATCTCGCGCAGTTGTTTGACCAGCGCGGGTGATGGCGGTTTCGTTAGATTTCATTCAACACGCTTAAATGACTTTTATCATCCGCACGAGATGAGAACAAGCAAGCGTGGTTGACGGGTCGGGGATCCAGCAAACGCTCGTCAGTTTTTCACGGGTGAAGGGTAGATATTGCATTCAATGCGTGTGAAAGCATTCGAATCAAACTGAGCGGTTCCGAAATGCTGGCTGGTGCCTGTGATCTTTCCGTTAGTCGAGATGTTTTCCAAACGGAATGTGATGTAGCTGCCACTGGCGAACCATGCTCGTACGTCTCCATTTTGCAACAAACGCTCGTCATATTCCGAGGGGGCAAGCGCTAGTTTGCGAATGCGAGAAATCGGCAAGCGGATGTCGTTGAATCGTGTTTTGAGAGTGATTTCGTTGTTTTCGATTTTCTCCACTTTGCCGAGCACGATGTCACCATTGCGGAGAATGATGCGTTGTTCATCCTCTTTGGGATCGGGATTGTCAATCGGGCTCGATTTGGTGGCATCCTGTGAGCTTGGTAGCATGCCGTCCCACGCGGTGAGAAACATGCGAGAAATCTGTACTTTGTTGCCATTGCCGGAACTCTGGCGCAAGTGAATGCAGGAACCAGAGAGAACGGGCTTTTCCACATCATTCCACTCCTGCACCAGCGTATCATCCGAATACAGTGCCATCAATCCGTTTGTGGTATCCACATAGAGACGCATCTCGGACTTTTCCTTATTGCGAAAAGCCTGGTCGCGTTTGTATTCGCCGATCATGCCTCCGTTGCGCATCATTCCGCCCAGCGCATCCGCATGGGTCGAGCGCTTTTGCAGGTAGGATGTGCCGTTGTCCAGCATCAGAATGTAATGATTGTCGGGAGTCTCATCGGTGGCGCTGTCAGCACAGAAGAGGATCTGCAAGCTGAAACGGTTTTTCCACGACGCGGTGAAACGGAAACAATAGCGTTCGGGGATTTTTTTGAAGTCCTTGGCGAGAGAGCCGTTACCGCTGCCTGTATAGGAATTTTTTTCGTACGTCCAGGAATCATCGGGCAAAATATTCCATTCATCTGCCTGAAGCGGACCGGAATACACAGGCGGCGAAAGATCAGTGATTTCAAGGTCCTTGACCATATTGCGGTTCAGTTTCAATCGTCCCGCATACCAAGTATTGAGCAAAATGTGGTCCTGATTCACAGCCACGAGTTCACCTTCCATGATGTCGCCAGGAATGTTTTCGTTCTGTTGCCTCAAGTCAGGATTGAAACGGATGTGAGCGATGTGGTCGTGGTTCAGCACAGGCGAGGGTGCTTGTGGGAAAGTGAGATCTTGGATTTGATCAAGAAAAAAAGGAGTCTCTTGTCCCAGTGTGGTGGATTTGCCGAAGAGCAGACCGTTTTCCATGCGTCCGATTTGCGCCTTCAGTCGGTCGCCATTCGTAAAGTGCAGAACAGGCCATTCCTCCGCGGCATACAGCGAAGCGATCGAAAAAATGGCGCTGGTGAAGAGAAATTTCATAGACAGGAAATGGATGGGCTTAGGGCTTGCGCGAAATTTCAGAGATCAGGGAAGTCGCAATTTGAATTTCACCAAAAACCGGATGCTTCGCGTGCAGGGTGGAATCGCTCAAGTAAAAGGAATCCACAAAAAACGTGCCCATCTCCTGCAGCTGGATGCGATAAGCAGGCGCTGGATTCTTGGGTTTTTCCCCAGCGAAGTAGATGACAGCGACCTTCGATGCCGACAGTGGCTTGGGTGAGGGATCGTGCGGGTTTTCAAACAAGACCTGCGGATCTTTGCCCGGTTTGATCGACTTCAGAAGGCCCGAGGAACGGTTTGATTCAATATCGTAGAGCACATCGATTTTTGTGTCGCTCCGTTTTTCCATACGGGCTTCCGCAGTGGCAGAACCCCAAGTGGTGATTTGGATATCGGTAATCGTGTGCTTGTCATCGCTGCCTGATGTGGAAATGAAGCTGATGATGTCACCCTTGGGCACCGGGCCTGTCTCCACTGGGTCAATGATGTTGTTGCGCAGTGTTTTGCCATTCACGACCAATTGAAGCATGCGGTTGATGCGGTCAACGCGAATTTCCACTTGCATCCGGTCGTCTTCTATATCGTCTGGAGTCAGTTCGTTGAAGGTCGCGAGAGAAGTGTATTTTTTCGCCCCGGTGGATTGCCTTTTCAATTCCAGTCCGGCGTTGTTGAATTGTAGGAAATAACAGTCCGCGCCTCCGTTGGCATCCGCGGATGTGGAGGCGAATAGGCACTTGATTCCAGCGTTGCCCGTCCATTCAACGCAAAACTGGAGGATGTAGCGATCCGGCAACGAAGCGAATTTGCGGTGGGTAGAACCCCACGCTATCGATTCGAGGCCTTTGTTGAATTTCCATGCTTTGCCAGTTTCCCACTCATTGGTGAGCGGTCCACGGTAGACAATCGTGTTTTCTCTCGTGCCGAAATGCAGTGCGTCGATCGCGCTACGATCTGCTTTCAGCTTCGCGGCCCATGGCAATTGAATCGACAATTCTTTTTCATCGAGCAGTTCAATCTCGACCGGCATCACATCGCCATTTTTCAGATAGAGAGTAGAGTTGCATCCGCTCTGCGGATTTTCTTTTTTTTCGAACTGAATGCGTTCGCACTCCTTCTGAGAAAAATGCAATTTTTCGGGAGAGAGAGGGGAGCGGACGGTGATGATACCATCGGCGGAAATGCTTTCCACCTTGCCGGAAATTTTTCCATCCTTGCCGAGCGTGATGACATCGGCCCCATACGAGGACCCGAGTGACAGCATGCAGGCTACAATGGCGGGAATGGGGAAAAGGAAGTGGAGCAACTTCATTTGTCGGGTGTCAGTTGGATTTCCTGCTGATGGTCCATGATTTCCAAAAACGGATTCTCATCACTGAATTCGAGGCTCACGGCATGGTTGAGTTTCACATCCAATTGCTGGGCCAGAGGGTGATGGAGTTTCATGGCGAGTGGACCGGAGGACTGTGCCAATCCACTGATTTTACCGGTAGGGTAGAAGCGTGCTGTGACGGTGCCTTCGGTTGGTTCTTTTTGATCGGCTTGCTGTTTTTTGGCAAATACGATCTCTGAGATTTCCGTGAGAGGAATCTCCAGCGCGCAATAAGCATTTTTGAAAAAAGCTACGTCGTCTTTGATCTCGGTGATCTCTCCAGAATAGCGGTCGGTGCCGTTGTTGAGGAGAATGATGTCGCGTTTTTCGTGACTGAGGCTGTATGCACTGTCTTTGATCCCACTCCATTCGCTGATCACTACCTCGGATAAGCGGATCGCGCTGTTGCACTGGATCGCAAAGCCGTTCCCCAGTGGAGGAATGGCTTCGCCCTCATCTCTATCAGACTTGGGCTTGAGACTCTCGATATCCTCCCATTGTGCTGCATACTGGCCATTCACAAACAACATGAGCAGTCCTTTCGCGCGGTTGCAACGCACCTCGATGGTGGCTTCTCCCGATTCGGGCAACTGCACACCGGACTGAGTTTGCAGCATGCGTTGGTTGATGACTTGACCGTTCTCGTCGTATCCGCAACGGGTCAGGGAAAAGTAGCTCTGGTAAACGGTGAGCACCAAGGCGTTGCCGAAAGAGAGGCTGTGATTGGTCGGCATGCCGTTGAAAAACATCGCCGGTTGGCGCCCTGCACCGCCCACTTTTTTGCCTTCTTCCGCCTCATCTTTTTTCGGTTCGGGCGGTAACGCAAAGTCGGCATTCAGGCCGATGTTCACGTTGAGTCTCTCGCGCCAAGCGAGGCGGAAACGCATCAGGGTGCTGTCACCAAGGCAGTTCTTGCGAGCTAATACGTGCATGCCTTTGACGTGATACCAAGCAGATCCCGAGTGCTGCCAGGTAGGCTCTTCTTTTTTGTCTTTCGACTTGTCTTCATTTTTCTCTTCATCACTCGGTTCCGTCTCGGCCTTCTTCTTGGCAAGAGCTCTAGGATCTCGGTCCTCGGGTCGATAGACCTCCCAACCATCGCTGGAAAATGGTCCCGCATACTGCAACTTGCCCCCGAAGGGATGGGGATGAATGGCAGAAATGTTTTCCGAAGGAATGTTGATCTCACCGACCACATGACTGCGGATGCGCGTATTTTTTTCGTCGAAGCTCAGTATCACACCCGGTATTTGATCGCCATTTTGCAGTGTGACATAGGAGTGGGTGCTCTCGTCCGTTGCAGGCATAGCACCGTGCAGAAGGATGTGCCGCACGTTTTCTGATTTCAGGGAAATCTGTGACGTAAGGTCCAGACGCGTCCAGAGGATGGCATTTCCTTCTCCCATGCCTTGATAGGTGCCGTGGAGTTGGTCACCATTGGTGAATCGGAGGATATCATCCTGTGCGGCATGCGCGATGGTCGATATCGCAAAGAGCGTGAAAAGCTTGGAATTCATGGCAAAGGAGAGATCGATTATTTTTCGTAAATGGGAAGAAAACGATAGTTGAGAGCCAGCGATAACAAGGCGCCGGAGGTGTTGAAAGCGTAGCCCATGCGTCCGGGCCATGAGCCATCGGGTGATTGCAGTGTGGCCATCAATTTGATGTTTTTGGCATTCCATTCCTCCCATATCTTTTGATCGGCGTGGAACAAAGCTTGTGACATGTAGTATTCAAAGTAGAACGGATAGTAGGGCTCGCGATAGTTGATGTGGTTTTTCAAATACGCCAGGCTGCTAGCATATCCCTTACCTTCTTTTTTCTTGGCCAAGGAGAAACACAGGGATCCGATGGCGGTGAGAGTCGGTTTTCCTCCACCCGCCGAGGTGTATCCGTAACCGCCATCGGAACTCCGGCAGCGTTCCATGTAGGTGAGTGCGTTTTTGATGGCCTCATCAGGCACTGGGATGCCGGCATTGCGCGCGGCCAGCAAAGCGACAATTTGACAACCCGATACCGTGGTGTCCGCATCTGATGCATCAGGAGTGTAACGCCAAGCCTTGAAACGGTTGCGTTTCTGTGCCGATAGGATCAGATCCACGGCTTTTTTAAGTGCCGGAGCAAGCTTCGGATGATCTAGCATGCCGTAGGCTTCACAGAGGGCAAGAGTCGCAAAACCATGGCTATACATGCTGGTTCCGATGTAGCCATTGGTCGCATTTTGCTGGGAGAGAATGTAGTTGACGCCGCGCTCAATGTTTTTCGCGTAGGGCCCGTGGTTGGGATCTTCGCCGTGGGCGAGAAATGCAATGGTCGCTAGCCCTACGACACCGGGCTCATTGCCTTGAGAATCCTCCCAGCAGCCATCTTTGGTCTGTTTGCTGGCGAGGTAGCGCAGCCCGCGTTCATACATCTGCTCGACCTGCGCGGGCACATGATCGTCTTGCCGGCGGGGCAAATCTTGGGCGAAGGCTGATGTGAGAAGAGCCAGAGATAACGCAAAACGAATCATGACGAGAATGGAACTGCTGATACACATGCCGTATGTGCGACAGGATAGGAGATGATGCGTGCGATGGCAATCTCCGAATCCATATACGAGCGATTCCAGAAGGGGGATTCGTTCAATTTTCCGACGCAGATTCGTTCTGATTGCGCATAAAATCGGCGATTTGGAAAAAAAACTTGTCCAACCAATCGCGTGATTCACCGTGCACTCTGGTTTCATTCATGGCGGTCGTCATGAGTTGCAACCAGCGGTCCCGCGCTGCGATGTCGATCCGAAAGGGCATGTGCCGCATGCGAAGTCGCGGATGCCCCCGTTTCAGCAAGTAGGTGGGATCCTGGGCCAAGCGGAACCAAAGAAATTCTCGCAAACGCTCCTCGCTGCCCTCCCAGTCATCAGCAGGATACATGGGACCGAGAATGTCGTCCTTTTTTACCAATCGGTAAAACGCGGCAACCATCGCGGCAATGCCATCTTTGCCAAGATCGGCAACTACAGTGGATTCATCGGACATAGGCTCAGGAAGTGAGTGAACGCAATCTAACAGCTAAGGTCTGTTCTTGCAACGCAGATGTCTTCTTCGCGCAGGAGACTTACCATTCACAGGTGACATTTTGCAGCGCAGGTTCGCGGGAGTCGAGTTGCTGAAGTAGGCGTTCGATGGAAAACTGCTGTGTAGGGATCAGTATCTCCGAATGAATCTCTGCCAGTGGTTCCAATACAAAACGTCGCAGATGCAGGCGGGGGTGGGGGATTTGTAGGTCGGGGGTGTTGATGATATGATCGCCGAAGAGCAGCAGATCCATGTCGATGATGCGCGGGGCGTTGATGGTGCTGCGTTTACGGCCCAGCTTCAGTTCGATGGCTCGGGTGTGGGCGTGGAGGTCCTCGGCGGCTCCATCGAAGTGAAACGAGACCACGGCGTTGTAAAAATCCGGCGAGTCATCGGGGCAAGCGACGGGCTCGGTTTGATACACGCTCGACTGACGCAAGGTATGAGGTAGGGCGATGGATCGCAACGCTTCGCACGCGGCTTGCAAATTCACGAGGCGGTCGCCGAGATTCGAGCCGAGGGCGATGACGGCGAGGTGGGGCATGCGGGTGGCGGGGCTTGTTGGTGCGGACTTGCTTCTACGCTGAAGCTCCGAAGGACAAGGAAAGTCCACGGTCCATTTTCAGGCGGTAACGGCGATTTGGCGGTCTACGTCCTCGCGGAGATTCTCAATGATGTATTCCTGGCGATCCGGCGTGTTTTTCCCCATATAAAAAGTCAACAGTTCTTTCACACCTTTGCCTTCGATGTAGTTCACGGGATCGAGCCGCATGTTGGCATCAATCATATGCTTGAACTCATCAGGAGAAATTTCGCCCAAGCCTTTGAAGCGGGTGATCTCGGGGTTCTTGCCTAGTTTGGCAATGGCCTTGACGCGTTCTTCCTCACTGTAGCAGTAGACGGTTTCCTTCTTGTTGCGAACTCGGAAGAGGGGCGTCTGCAAAATGTAAACGTGACCGTCACGAATGAGCTCGGGAAAAAATTGCAGGAAAAAGGTCAGCAGCAACAAGCGGATATGCATGCCATCGACGTCGGCATCGGTGGCGATGACGACACGGTTGTAGCGCAGTTCCTCGATGCCTTCCTCCACATTGAGCGCGGCCTGCAGCAGAGCGAACTCCTCGTTTTCGTAGACGATCTTGCGTGCCAGTCCGAAGGTATTCAACGGCTTGCCGCGTAGCGAAAAGACCGCCTGCGTTTCGACATCACGCGACTTGGTGATCGAGCCTGAAGCGGAGTCGCCCTCGGTGATAAAGATTGTTGATTCCTCGCGACGCTTGTTTTTGCTATCGAAGTGGATACGACAGTCGCGGAGTTTTTTGTTGTGCACCTTTGCCTGGCGTGAGCGTTCGCGGGCCAGCTTTTGGATGCCCTTCATGTCCTTGCGTTCACGTTCGGCCATGAGGATGCGCTTCTGAATTGCCTCGGCGGCCTGCGGGTTTTTGTGAAGGTAGTTGTCGAGGTGCTCTTTAAGGAAATTCCCGATGAATGTGCGCAGCGACTCACCGCCGTTCGGCTTGGTGGTGGCGGAGCCGAGTTTGGTTTTTGTTTGCGATTCAAAGACGGGTTCCTCGATGCGAACGCAAATGGCGGCCTCGATGCCCGCCCGGATGTCCGATGGCTCCCATTGCTTCTTGAAAAATCCGCGCACGACATGGACGATCGCTTCACGAAAGGCCTGCAAGTGAGTGCCTCCTTGAGAAGTATTCTGGCCGTTGACAAATGAGTAGTATTCCTCGGCGGTTTCCTCGCTATGAGTGAAGGCGATCTCGATGTCTTTGCCCACCAAGTGGATGGGGGGATAGAGCGGGGGCTTTTCCATTTCCTCGCGCAGCAAATCCAACAGGCCATCTTTCGATCGGAATTTTTTGCCGTTAAAAACAATTGTTAGGTTCGGATTGAGATAGGAATAGTAGCGGCACATTTTCTCCACGATGGCCTCGCGGAATTTGGTTTTGGCGGGGAAAATCGTACGGTCAATGTCGAAGCACAAGCGCGTGCCGTTCGCTGAATCATCAGGCCGCGGGTTTTTCATATCCTGCGTCACCATGCCCTGCGAGAACTCGATGGCCTTGGTCTGACCTTCGCGCCAGGCTTGAATTTCAAAGAATGTGGACAGGGCGTTCACCGCCTTGATGCCCACCCCGTTGAGTCCCACGGATTTTTTGAAAGCCTCACTATCGTATTTGGCACCTGTGTTGATCTGCGCGGCGCAGTCGTAGAGTTTGCCCAGGGGAATGCCACGTCCGAAGTCGCGCACTTCCACTCGGCCTTCGTCATCGATGTCCACTCGGATTTCTTTGCCGAAGCCCATGATGTGTTCATCGATCGAGTTATCAATGGCTTCCTTGAGCAGAATGTAGATTCCGTCATCGGGCGAGGAACCGTCGGCGAGTTTGCCGATATACATGCCCGGGCGCATGCGGATGTGCTCGCGCCAGTCGAGGCTCTTGATGTCGTCTTCAGTATAAGATGCCATGGTTAGGAAAAGTTAAACAATGAATAGAGCAGGGAACGGGGGAGGGCAAGCGCGGAATGTGAGTTGTTCACGCAGAGCGATCAAGCCAGGGAAACAGCGGGAAGATGACCATGCGAAAAATATGAGTCCGAGGTAGTTGAATCGGGATACGACGGATTGTATGGATTTACGGATGGATGAATCATTCTTCGCCACTCTTGCGGAAAATCATCGGCATGGGATCCATGAAGGAATCGTTTCGACACTCCCGATCCCTATGGATCTGCCATGAGACCGATGGATTTCTTATCCGTGACCCGATTTCCCCAACTGGATCGTCGTGGTTGTTATCGTGCGGAGATCATGCTCATTTCAGTGCGGCCATCCATTCTGCCCAACGCTTTTTGAAGCTGGAGGATTTTTCCCCAAGCTTGGAGACCGCGGTCTGAGCGGCATTTTTTTCGCCACTCAACCATTGGAAACAAATGGCATTTTCGTGCCGCAGATGAATGTTTTCCTGACTGGAGCCTCGTTTGATGGTTTCGCGATAAATGGCAATCACGTCCATGGGACGCAGTTGCGACCACGACAAAGTCACTTCAGATTCGTTGCCACGCAGGGTCACTTTGCCTTTGCTGGCAGCGGTGACATTTTGGTATGCGCTGCCGTCTTTGGATTGCAGGCCCAGACTCAGAGGGCCTTGGCCCAATTCGTTTTCCAGATCAGAAAGAAATGTTCCGGCCCCTTCGCATAATGCGATCAAAGCCGCGTGTTGGCTTTCCTCTGAAGCAGTCGCTGGAGTTGATTTTTGGGTGAGCACCTTGGCTTCTGGGAATCGACAATTCTCAGCCAGTTTGATGATTTCTGCCAGATTATCACTGAGGTTTGCAGTCTTGGGTAGATCCATGACGTTGGGCTTTTTCTCCAACTGCAGAGCATGCTGCTCCAGTTGCACTTGCCATACGCGGATGTTGAATTTGGCACGTCCCTTGGTCTGAAGATGCTCGATCACCTGATCGAGATTCTTGGCTTTTTCGCGACACTTTTCAGCGGTGTCAGGCATGGGATCGGGGCGCTCTTGGGCCAGAGTGTCTGCGTCCTCCATGTATGCCCGCGCCTTCGACTGGTAGAGGCCTACGAGCGAGTTTTCATCTTTGATGGTGGCTTTCAACACTGCTTGAAAAAGCGGGAGCGCCTCGCTGATTTTACCTTGCTCCCAGTTTTTGCAAGCACTGGCCATGCAGGTCATGAGATAGACTTGATCGGTTTCCGGTTTGTCAGTGTGCAGCATCCGAACCACGGGCGGCAAATCACGGATTTGACCCAGCCAGGGCGTCAGGCGTCGCCGCATGGGTTCTGGTGCCGCGGCCTGTGCGAGGTGATCCGCGAGGGTCACAGCATCGGCACGAGCAGCCTCAGAGTTGCCATTCAAAAACGACGACAGCATAGCCTCGAATCCACACCAAGAGCGAGTGGGTTCCTGTGCGACAGGGTGATCTCTCAACTGGAGGAAGCTTTGATGGGCGGAATCGTAATTGCCCTGCTCCTGGTCAGCGCGCGCTTTTTGATAGAGTGCACCGATTTCCAAACCAGATGGGTCGTTCGATACGGGTGTCTGATCGCTCACGGTCGGCAGTGGTGTGCTGACGGCAGTGGATGGCTTTGAGTTCAGGACCTTGAGCACCACGAGGGCAAATACGGAGAGGCCCGCGATCGCGGCCAAGGCGATGATGACTTTCTTTTGTTGCGATTTTTGCGCCTGGCGCCGGCGTTGCGCTGGGGTGAGGGATGCGGCGGCACTGGGATCCGGCAGTATGCCCTTGCGAATGTTTTGATCGCGGGTGTTCACCACCACGAGGGCGGTGTGCAGAGCATCGAGCAATTCATCGTATGATTCAAAGCGGGCCGCGGGATCGTAGGCCATGGCGCGATCCATCACCGCGCAGGTTTCCATGGTCAGGTTGGGACTGGCCACGCTCAACGGCGTGATGTGTTTCTTTGCCTCACGCAGTTGTGTGGTGACCATGCTGGTCTCCGTGCAAGGTGGTTTGCCTGACAAAACATGGTAAAATGTGGCGCCGAAGGCGTAAACATCCGCACGATAATCTTCTTCGCGCCCCTCGATGGTCTCGGGTGGAACATAGTAGGGCGTGGCCCACAATTCATCGGGTTTGGCTACTCCTCCCTTGGTCATGAGCGCCAAGCCGAAGTCTACGATCTTGGCACTGCCGGCGGAGTCCAATAAGATGTTGCCGGGCTTGATATCGCGGTGGATCAGCCCCACCGTATGAGCGGCGCGCAATCCCTCGGCCACCTCGATGGCGAGGCGCAGGGCTTCCGCCTCTGGCAAGGCTCCGCGTTCACGGATCTGATGCTCCAGATGCCCTCCCGCGACGAGCTCCATGGCAATGTAAAACCGCTGAAACGCCCATCCTGTCTTGAATACTCGCACCACATGGGGATGGGAGATCGCCGCCGTGACATGGGCCTCTTCCTCGAACGAGCTAATGCGTTTTTCATCCGCACTGTATTCTTCACTGAGGATTTTCAGCGCCACCTCGCGATCCAAGGTGTTATCGTGACCCACAAATACCATGCTCATGCCGCCGATCGCATGCCGCCGCAGCAGTGTGTAGGGGCCGAACTCGCGCTTCACTCGCGTATGCTTCTGGCAGGCGGGGCATTCGACATTGCTGAAAGGTGCCACATCACTCACGTCCATCGCTGTCCCACAGGCGTGGCAAAAAGCGATTGTTTCCTCCGATGCAGACATATGAGTTATACTACTGAATAGTTACGATTTGTGAAATGATTTTTATCAGCAAATCATCTAGGCGTGTTGCCTCATTGAAGCGGACACCGAAAATATTACTGAGAGCGAATGGGAGAGTGCCGTTGCCTCATAAAAGGAGACACCATGGCGCCAGCCATGAGTATGAGTGAAAAAAGCACCGACGAATACACAAAGAAGATGCGCGCAAGG
>CAMCIC010000016.1 GCA_945874895.1 Akkermansia muciniphila
AGCGCCCGCAAGGGCAACCAAACCAACCACCAAAAACAAAGCCGCTATGGTGTCTCAATTATGAGGCAACGATCCCGATCATTCAGGAACCTTTCGGTGTGCTCGATTTATGAGGCAACAGGCGCGCGCCCCTCGCTCATACTGGCGAAGAAGTGGACCTTTCATCTTTTCGCCGGAAGCAAAGGGAGATGCCTGCCGTCACAATCGTTCCAAACATGATGCGCCAGGGAAATTCGATGATGGGAAACCAATCGGGGTTGTGATACAGAGCGTTTCCTGTGATCATGTGATGCAATTCGTTCGGAAGATTGCTGAGCAGGGCAACTGCGATGAATCCGGCCATCATCGCAATGACATTTCCCAAATCATTGCCTCGATTTTTCGTAAACAAGCCGACCATAAAGATGCCAAGCAGTGAACCGTAAGTGTATCCGAAGCTTCCCAGTATGATTCCGATAATGCTCAACGATGGGTTAAGGGCCTTGATCAGAGCGGTGAGAAGCCCGATGGTGATGAGAATCAGAGTGAAAGCAAAGGTGCTGAGTTTGATGATGCGCACCCGTTTCGATTCATCTTCTGGTGTCCTGAACCAACGAAAATGAAAGTCCCTCGAGTAACTGGTGGCGAGGGAATTCAGCGCCGTCCCCAAGGATCCCATGGTCGTGGCAAGAACCCCCGCTACCACCAGACCGCGCAGGCCAGGTGGCATCATGGTGATGACGAAGTGGGGGAAAATTCGCGCGCTATCCGGCACTCCGTTCGCTGACGGGAGATGCGGGTCGATATGGAAATGCGTGTAAAAGACATAGAGGAGAATCCCTATGCTTAAGACGGCAAAGGTTACGGGAATGTCGGCAACACCTGAGAGAATGGTGGCCAGGGCACTTTGGTTTTTATTTTTTGCCGTGAGCATCCGCTGCACCATGTCTTGATCCGTGCCGTGGGTCGCCATGGTGACGAATAGCGATCCGAGAAACGCCGACCAAACCGTGAACTCGGAAGCCAATACACTTTTGATTTCACCCCAAATGCTGCTCGCAGGGACATCGCCCTTCCATTGCCACAGAGTCAAGTCCCTAGGACCATTCAGCTTGGCTGAAACTCCATCCCATCCACCAGGAATATGACCCAATAAAAAGAATAACGAAAACCCGAGCGCAGCGAAGAGAACCAAAATTTGAATCACATCGGTCCAGATCACGGCCTTGATGCCACCCACAGAAGTGTAGGCTGCGGTGAGCAGACTGATCAAAACAAGCCCTACCCCAGTGATCCAAAACTGTTGCCAAGGCGACATGACACGCTCGGGATTCCAATGATTCCATATCACGACCAATAGCAAAGTAGGAACCCATAAGCGAGTTCCACTGGCAAGGGATCGGGTGAACAAAAACACCATGCTTGCGAAGCGTCTGGTTTGCGGCCCGAAGCGTGATTCGAGAAATTCATAAATGCTGACGACGTTGTTTTTATAGTAAGCGGGGATGAATACCGTGCTCACCACGACACGAGCCAGCAGATACCCGACCATCAATTGGGCGTAAGTGTAGTTGTGATTCTTAAAGCCCTCACCCGGTGTGCCAAAAAATGTCCCAGCGCTGATTTCTGAAGCGAGAATGGATGCCAGCACTGCCCACCAAGGGATCGAGCGGCCCCCCAGTGAAAATTCCGATACATTGCCGCTCTGTCGACTGAAATGAATTCCGATTCCGATGATCACGGCGAAATACAATCCAAGGATGATCAAGTCCCATACATATGCTTGCATGAGAAGGATCTTTGCCAGAACCTCATCAATTGTCGAGACGGTTGACAATTTCCGAAAGGAATTGTTTCAGCCTTTGTTCCTGAGCGATGACCTGCGGTTGATCAAAGCCAACCCAGATGGCCGTGGATCCCTTGCGTCCCAGTCGCAGCATCCAAGCCTCGCGCTCGGAACCGGTGGCTCCCGTGAAAATTTCCGAACCGCTGGTTTGAGTTAACACTTCGAGCGCGGAGCGTGCTGCATTCGGATGTAATGCGGAAAAATATATTGGTTCGTTTTTTACGATGGTTTCTTTCTCTGAGTTCCGAATCTCGCGGATGAGAAACGGCATCGGCCTTTGACCTTTGTTCGCCAGTGTGGCGAGACCGATGGCCATTTCCATCGGCGTAGCGGATGCGGCACCGCGGTAGAGATCCTCGTTCTGGGCAAAGGGCCCGCTGAGACCACAGCGTCTTGCGATGCGTTCCACTCCTTCCGGACCGATGGGGCTGCCTGTGCGAACCGGACTTCCAGGATAGACGGGGCGACCTCTCTGAGCGGCTGCGGCAGCGACGTATGGCTCGAATGCCGTGCCTAGGTCCCGTCGAGCCGCATGGCTGCGATCGAACGCGGAATCTTCATATTTTCTTCCGCCGATTTGCGCGAGAATCGCCCCTGTTTTCGTCTCTAAGGTCACAGCCGTCATCTGCAGATACTCTGGATTGCCGTTTCCCTGATGGTTGGCAAGAGTCGGTGCGCGATAGGACTTGTCTTTCTCGAGTGAAGTCAGGGCATTCTGCAATTCGTTTTCGAGCCTGTGCTGCCAGCTCATGTCGAGTGTGGTGTAAATGTGCAGACCGCCCATCTGAATTTCCTCGGCGGACACTCGCTTGTTGGCCTCTTTGATGACTGCCTGAATGGCATAGGATTTTTCCGTGATCGCTTTTTCCGGTTGGATGATGTGGATGGGCTCGGCGACGATGCGTTGACGATCTTCCTCAGTGATGAATTTCATCGCAATCATGCGTTGTAGGACCTGATCCCTTTGCTCGAGCGCAGCGTCCCGATCCCGCCATGGCGAAAAAATATGCGGTCCGCGTATGATGCCCATCAGCATTGCGCACTCGGAATCGCTTAAGTCTCGGACATTATTGCCGAAATAATTCTGAGCTGCATCCTGCACACCAAAGTGGCCTGCGCCGACCCCGAAATAAATTCGATTCAGATACCCCGCCATGATCTGTTGCTTGCTGTAGTGTTGTTCCACGCGCAGCGTGAGTGCAATTTCCAGAAATTTGCGATGCAACGATTTTGCTCGGATTTCGTAGGTGTTACGAGCGAGTTGCATGGAAAGCGTCGATGCTCCCTGGGTGAATTTTCGATCCTTGATGTTGCGTAGGGTCGCACGTGCTAGGCCGCGCACATGAACTCCTGAGTGGGAAAAAAACTCGGCATCTTCCCGCGCTTGCAGTGCCTTGACCATGAAGGGCGGAAGATCCTCGAAACGAATGAGGTCGATGTTGGAGCCGATCACGGCATCGATTTCTTTGTCGAAACGATCGTAAACATGATTGCGCTGGGGCAGGCGACCTACCTGCTCGATGTCATAAGTCGACGACAGTGACAGGTAGTAAAGGCAAAACAGAAGCAGAGCGAGCAGGCTGAACGAACTGGTCCAGACGATGAATCGGATCAGTGGGTGGTAGCGCGCGGGGATCCCTCTCAACCAGCGCGCGGGAGGTTCCTGCGGCCGCCACGACATGCCTGAATGGTAACGGCGAATCATGACGGTGTAAAGGTGGATCGCAGTTTCGAAGAAGCTTGTCATTTCCCGATCAACGGAAATGCCACTTGATATTCTATTGATTTTCCTTTAGTCCCTTCACGTGCCAAATAGTCTACATGCATGGTTGATTGATCGAGCTTTGTCCGAGGATATCGGGGCAGGTGATTTGACAGCGCAGTATTTCGTTCCAGTCGATCGGCAAGCGACAGCCCTCGTAGTGGCGAGGCAAGAGGGGGTCATCGCGGGCGTAGAATTGGCAAGAGAGGTCTTCCAAACTGTCGATTCATCGCTGGATGTGGCGGTGATGATCGAAGATGGCGCACGGGTGACAACTGGTGCCATCGTGATGAAAATCTCAGGCTCAGCGCGAGGCATTCTTGCCGCCGAGCGAACTGCATTGAATTTTATGCAGCACTTGAGCGGCATTGCCTCTCAGACCTACGAATATGTGAAGGCTGTCGAGGGCACGAAAGCAAGAATTCTCGATACCAGAAAAACGACACCAGGTTGGAGGTTGTTGGAGAAAGCGGCGGTGGTCAGTGGAGGAGGAACGAATCATCGCATGGGTCTCTACGATCGGGTCATGGTGAAGGACAATCACCTTGTCAGCGAAGGCGCAATGCAAACTCTGCAGGATGCCATGAGGCAGTTATCGGTCGATCATCCTGAAGTAGAGGTGGAGGTGGAAGCGGATCATTTGGATCAGGTCGAGGCATTTCTCGGTATGGAGGAAGTGGATTGCATTCTCTTAGACAACATGACTCTCGAAGAGATGAAGAAAGCGGTCCAGCTACGGGGCGTTCGTATTCGACCTACTTTGGAAGCCAGTGGGGGAGTGACTTTATCTACGGTGCGGGCGATTGCAGAAACAGGAGTGGATTTTATCTCCGTGGGTGCCTTGACCCATTCCGTCAAAGCCATGGATCTTGCTCTAGATTTTGTGGGCGCATGAGGAGTTTTACGACGTCGTCCGGGTTTGTCATTCGCTGGTATGATTGCGTGGGATCCACCAACGATGAGGCTCGCACTTGGTCGGAGTTAGGTGCTCCCGATGGTTCGGTGGTTTGCGCTGATCAACAAACCGCGGGTCGTGGCCGACGCGGAGCCGCGTGGATCAGTCCGGTAGGGGAAGCGTTGGCATTTTCGCAAATCTTGCGCCCCACTATGGCTCGTGCTTTGTGGCCGCGATTGGCGCTGGTGGCGGGATTGGCGGTGGCAAAAACCCTCGAGGCGCATGGGATCGCGGCGGAAGTCAAGTGGCCTAACGATGTCTGGGTGAAGGAGAAAAAAATCGCTGGAATCCTTGTGGAATCAACGGGTGATGCCGTGATCGTGGGTGTGGGCTTGAATGTGAATCCCGTGGATTTTCCGCAGGACATCGCCGCTATCGCTACATCCATGCGAATCGAAACGGGGCGTGAGTATAATCGTGAGGAGTTGTTGATCGCATTGAGCCGCAGCATCATGTTGCACTCACAGCGCATTGAAGCGGATTTTACAGATATTCTCAGGGATCTTCGCGAGCGCTGCGCTCTAACAGGAAAACGCGTCTCTCTGACTTTGGGTCATGAAACACATATGGCTCGCGTCATGGGGATCAGTGACCATGGAGAGTTGTTGATCGAGCGTCATGGGCATGTGGAAGCCATTTGGCAGGCGGATCAGATTCGAGTAGTGCATTGATCCCTCAGCGCTGCTGATTCTTGTGCTTCTGGAATATCTCGAGGGTGCGCAGTCGCTCGGTATTGTGGTCGACGATGGGAAGCGGATAGTCGGGTGCAATGGGATGTCCCTTTTCGGGAGCAGCCTGAAAGAGTTTTGCGGGGACATGGACCAATTCCGGCACCCATCGTTTGATGTAAGTTCCCTGTGGATCGAATCGCTGGGTTTGCGACCATGGATTTTGGATGCGAAAATAGGGTGCGGCATCAGCTCCCGTGCCTGCAGACCATTGCCAACCGCCGTTGTTCGATGCGATTTCGCCATCGATCAAATGTTGCATGAACCAACTTTCCCCTAGTCTCCAGTCGTAGTGCAGGTCTTTCGTGAGAAACATCGCCACGATCATCCGCACGCGGTTGTGCATGTGACCGGTCGCCAAGAGCTCTCGCATTCCTGCGTCCACGATGGGAAATCCCGTGCATCCCTCTTGCCAAGCATGGAGCTTCTCATCTGGCTCATCCCAAGGCAATCCACGCCAAGATGCGGAGAATTCCTGTTCGAGAACTTCTGGGAAAAAATGCAGGATGGCGAAATAAAACTCCCGCCACGCCAACTCTTTCAGATAGGTGTGATGATTGGATCTTGCCGCGGGAGGAGCATCAAGCATGGCTTGTTGCGTGATTTCGTATATGGTTCGCAAGGAAAGGAGCCCGAAGCGTAGGTCTTGGCTGATGCGAGTGGTGCCATCGATGGCAGGTAGATCGCGTTTCTCAGCATAGCTCGCGATGCGTTGTTCGAGCGCTGTGCGGAATCGTTCACGAGCGGCTTTTTCTCCGCCAGGTAGCAGCTGGGCTGAACACGCATCAAGTCCCCATGTTGCCAGCGAGGGCATCGGTTCCGATGTCGGCAGCGGGGGAGTGTGCAATCGAAGAATTTTTGCAACGGGCTTTTCTTTGGGTTGTGCCAGCCAGTTCTTGGAGTAGGGATTATACACCCTGTAGGGTTGCTGACCGCCCGTCAAGATTTGCTCGGGACTGTGCAGGCTGACGTCGTGCATAGCGTGTACTTTTACGCCCAGTTCGTCGCATAGACGATGCACATCTTTTTCTACGGACTTTCCGAAGGGATCGGGATCTTGCTGGAAGTAGAGTGCGTCGGCCCCGGTTTCGAGTATCAGCTTCCGCAGGGCATCCACGGCACGGCCCTGTCGAATGACCAACCGACTGCCCAAAGTGTGCAAATTGGCGTCAAGCGATTGCAAACACTCGCAGAGAAATTGCTGGCGGTTGACTCCTGTCCATGAATGTTTTTTGTTCCAGGAGGAAAGGATGTAACAAGGTAAAACCGCTTCGCATTGCTGGGAAGCGGTTTGCAGAATCTTGTGATCGGAGATCCGCAGATCTCGCCGATACCAGTAGATTCCCAATCGGTAGGAATGTGTCATCTTGCGCTAACAAAGCCTTGAATGACGGCGACGCAAGAAAAACTTCCGACCCAGTGGTTACTTTTTGCCTTTGGCCGATGCAGCAACTTTAGCGGATTTGGTGGACTTTTCCGCTTTGGTTGCTTTTTTGGGGCCTATGATTTTTTGTCCTTTGTGAATGGTGGAATCACTGAACGTGCCATCTACCAACTTGGCTTTGCCAAGAACGTCTTTCAATTCGCTGAGAGCTGCTTCCGCTGCTGCGAGAGATTCTTTCGCGCTGCCATACTGACGGTCAGAGAAGTATCTCACAAACGATTGGCCCCTGCGGGTGATATACAAGCGCCATCCAAGGAAGGCGGAATTCTCGTAGGTGAAACGAGTTAGGTTCTTTTTTGAATGGTAATTGCTCATGGGATGGGACGATTGTTCCAAAGCAGGCACTACCACAAAATGAGCCCTTATCAATAAGAAAAGCGGATGTTTCAGGATGCTGTGTCATGCAAAAAGACAGATTTCACATTCGACAAAAATTTAGTTGTCAAATCCTCCGAAATCGTCTTAATTCGCCGCCCCGCGAGTCCATTCATCGCCGTTGGTCCTCTTCATCCGTCGTCATGGCGGTAGTTTGCTCGCGCAGAAGAGGGTAACCCGGTTACGCTACACACCTATGTCAACTGAAACAGAAGAAGTCAAAAAAGTCACCCAATTGGGTCGATTTGAACTGCCGAATCGTCTTGCCAAAAACGAGGATACCGCCACTGATGTCTATGCACAATTCGTGGCAGAACCCTTCGAACGCGGCTACGGACACACTCTAGGTAACTCCCTGCGCCGCGTGCTACTCGGCTCTCTGGAGGGAGCTTCCATCACCTCCGTGCGCATCGCCGGCGTACAACACGAATTCTCCAGCCTTCCAGGCGTGGTAGAAGATGTGACTGACATCATTCTCAATCTCAAAAAAGTCAAGTTTCTCCATCACGACAAAGAGCCACGCGTGCTGAAAATCCATGTGGAACGCGATGGCCTGGTTACAGCAGGTGATATCATCGAAGACACCATGTATGAAGTGGTGAACAAAGACCAGTTGATCTGCACTCTCGACCGCAAGGTAAAGTTTGATTGCGAGTTCGAAGTCCGCGTTGGTCGTGGCTTTGCTACTGGTGAGGAAAATAAGCGCAAGGACCAAGCCATTGGTGTGATCGCGATCGATTCGATTTTCTCGCCCGTGACACGTGTGAAATACGCTGTTGAAAGCGCTCGCGTGGGCGAAAAGACGGACCTCGACAAACTGCTGCTTGATATCTGGACCGACGGTCGTATCACACCACAAGAGGCCCTGCTCCAAGCTTCCGCTATTCTTCGTCACCACCTCGATGTGTTCGTGAACTACGACGACAACTTGGTGAACTTTGATGCCGCTCCTGCTGAATCCACTGAGGAGAATGCCGCCCTGAAGAAGCTCTTGAGCATGAGCGTCAACGAGATCGAACTCTCGGTGCGTGCCGCCAACTGCCTCAACAACGCGAACATCACGACGGTGGGTCAATTGGCCACCAAAACCGAAGCCGAGATGCTCAAATACCGCAACTTCGGCAAGAAGTCCCTCAACGAAATCAAGGACAAGCTCGTCGAGCTGGGACTGTCGTTGGGCATGTCCATCGATCCCTCACTCTACTCCGGTCCCTCCGTTGCCTTCCGCGCCCCTCGTCTGGGTGGCGAAGAGGAGTCGCAAGTGGGTCTGGCCGATCTTATCGCGCAAAACCTTGATGATTAATCCAACCGTTTCCTTACCATTTAACTAGAAAGACTATTTCCGATGAGACATCGTAGCAGCAAATCCAAACTCAAGCGCACCGCCGCGCATCGCCGTTCCTTGCTCGCCAATCTGGCATGCAGCCTGATCGAGCATGGACGTATCAAAACCACCTTGGGTAAAGCCAAGGCGCTCCGCCCTGTTGCGGAAAAGATGGTCACTCTCGGCAAGAGCGGTGATCTTCATGCCCGTCGTCAAGCGATCGCCTTCTTGCGTCAGAAAGAAGTGGTGCAGAAATTGTTTGCCGAAGTGGCACCCGCTGCCGCCAGTCGTGCCGGTGGCTACTGCCGTATCACGAAATTGGGCGCACGCATGACCGATGCCGCACCCATGGCTTACATTGAGTTCTGCGACACACCCGTGAAAAAAGAGGAAGTCGCTGCCGTTGCGGAAGAGGCAAAAGCCGAAGTGTAATACTCACCGACTTCACTATTTCGAAAAGACCGGCTGCACGCAGTCGGTCTTTTTTTTGTTATGTAGCGAATTTGTGGAACATGCAGTGTTTCGCATGGAGCATTCATTTCTCTTGGCAAGCGCAGGGATTTTTACCGTGGGTGATCGGGAAAATACGCAAGATGCTAGCTGAGTGCTTGACCAGCATCGCATCCATGTTTTGACTGCGGCATGGCGAGTGCGAAAAGCGAGGGGTTCGTGTGGTTGTGGCATTATCTTTCCCGGCACAAGAAGGTGTTTCTTCCTTCCTTGTTGGCGCTGTTTTTCACTGCGGGTTTGTCATTGGTTTTTCCGTGGTTTTTGAAAGATCTCATCGGTGATCCCAGTGATGCACTACGGCGCGGTGTGGAGCCTGCGGAAGTGGTGCGGAAGGTGGATGCTGATGTGCTAGTGATGCTAGGAGCCCTAGCCTTGCAGGCCTTCATCGGCTACTGGCGTGTCCAAGGATTCATCCGTTCCGGTGAAGCGGCATTGAACGACATGCGCAAGGATTTGTTCGATCACCTTACGTTACTCCCCATTTCATTTTTCCAAGAACAACGCACGGGCGCTCTGAGCAATCGCATTTCTGCCGATCTTGCGGTGGTTCGTGAAACTCTTATCACTACTGTGCCCCAAGCGGCTAGGCAGACCGTCATCCTGATCGGCGGTCTGGCAGCGGTGTTTTATTCATCATGGAAACTTTCTCTCATGATGCTGTCTTGCATTCCCTTCGTGGTTTTAGCGGTGGCATTGATCGGTAGACGTGTCAAGGCCCACTCGAAAGCATCGCAGGACGCGCTGTCGGAATCGAGCACGATCGTTGAAGAGGTATGCCAGGCGATTGCCGATGTGAAATCCTACGGCAACGAGAGCTACGAGTGTCATCGATACGGCAAGAGCCTGAAGCACTATTATGAGGTGACGGTCCGCGGCGCACGAACTCGGGGTTTGTTTTTGTCGTTCATCATATTCGTGATGTTCGGAACGATTGCTGGCGTCGTGTGGTTGGGGGCACGCATGCTGTCCCATGGCGAAATCACGCAGTTGCAATTCACCTCGTTCATCCTTTTTAGCATCTTTGTGGGGGCGTCGTTGGGCGCTTTTCCCGAGATCATGGCTCAGATTTCCGCGATGAATGGAGCGAGTGAGCGTTTGCGTGAAGTATTGGCCCAGACTCCCGAGCGACAGGGGGGTGGCATCCTGAAAGACTTCCGCGGTGAAGTTTCCATGAGTGGTGTGGTGTTCCGCTATCCTTCACGGCCCGAGCAAGAGGTATTGCGTGGTGTGACATTTGCGGTCAAACCTGGTCAACGCGTGGCCCTTGTCGGATCTTCCGGTGGTGGCAAAAGCACGATTTTTTCTCTTTTGTTAGGCTTCTATGAAGCGGAAGCGGGCGGTATTCGATTTGATGGTGAGGATATCCAGAAACTCGACATTGCCAAGCTGCGCAAGCAACTGGCAGTCGTGCCGCAGGAAGTAATGCTTTTTGGTGGAACGATTGCCGAAAATATCGCCTATGGCAAACCGGGCGCGAACCAAGCAGAGATCGAGTCTGCCGCTCGTGTGGCCAATGCTCACGAGTTCATCATCGGAATGCCAGAGGGATACGAAACCACTGTGGGGCCGCGTGGCGTCAAGCTGTCCGGAGGTCAAAGACAGCGCATTGCGATCGCCCGTGCCGTGCTCGCCGATCCTCGTGTGTTGTTGCTGGACGAAGCCACCAGCGCACTGGATGCGGAGAGTGAGCGCCTTGTGAATGAAGCTCTTGAGCGATTGCTGCATGGGCGTACTTCCCTAGTGATCGCGCACCGTTTGTCCACCGTTAGAAATGCGGACCTCATCCTCGTGGTGCAAAACGGTAGCATCGTCGAAAGCGGTACACATGATGAACTGATGAGCTTGGCGGGAACCTATCGCATCCTCGTAGAAACCCAGCTTGTCTGACCTTGTCGCCCGCATTTTCACGAGAGAAAATTTCCTTTCCCGAGAGACCATATCAAGCCTATCTTCCTCTTGTGATCCATCACTCGAATCAAGACAGCCAGCGGAGCGGTGCGGATTATTATCGCGCGATGTATCTGGCTATGATTCAGGCACGCCTCTTGGAGAACAAGTTGTCCAGTCTGTACAAAGCGGGCAAGATTGTAGGAGGTGTTTATTTGGGCAAGGGACAGGAAGCGGTCAGCGCCGCTCTTGGTTCTGCTTTGATCCCCGGACGAGATATCTTTGCGCCTCTGATTCGCGATCAGGCGGGCCGTACTGCCTTTGGGGAGCCATTCATCGACTGCGCGCGCGCCTATCTCGGCTCGGCGCTGGGGCCGATGAAGGGACGCGATGGCAACATTCACCGCGGTCGTCCGCAGGAAGGAATGCTGGCCATGATCAGTCACCTCGGCTCGGCGGTAGCGGTTGTAGCGGGTTGTTTGTTGGCCAAACGTTTGCAGGGAAAGTTGCCGGGAGCGGTCGGTGCGACTTGTGTGGGAGATGGAGCCACCTCGACTGGTGCATTTCACGAAGGCCTCAACATGGCAGCGGTCGAGAAATTGCCTTTGGTGGTCATTGTGGCCAATAATCAGTTTGCTTACTCCACGCCGAACAACCGGCAGTTTGCCTGTGAAGATTTGGTGGATCGAGCAAGGGGATACGGCATCGCGGGATACAGTGTCGACGGCACCGATTTTCTGGCTTGTGCGACTGTCATCGGGAATGCCGTCGCGCGTGCGCGCTCGGGCGAAGGTCCGCAGCTGGTCGTGGCGAAGTTGTTGCGCTTGACGGGGCATGGCGAGCACGATGATGGCTCTTACGTTCCGGATGCCGTCAAGGCGGGAGCCTACGGTCGCGATTGCATCGATGTCGCCGAGAAACAATTGCTGGAATCCAAAATCATTACGGCAGAAGAAATTGCCGAGATCCGTGAGGCAGTTGCGGTGGATGTGCAAGCGGCCGTAGCCCAAGCTCAACAAGAACCGACACCGGATCCTTTCCAAGAGGATTGGCGCGCATTCAGCAGTGATTTCTCCCAGCCCTAACATTGATACGCATGAGTGTTACTTACATCGACGCCATTCGCGAAGCGCAGGAAACACTGCTGCGAGATGATCCGCGCGTATTTCTTTACGGTCAGGACATCGCTGCTTTCGGTGGAGCTTTTAAGGCGACAAAAGGTTTGGTGGAACAATTTCCCGATCGTGTCCTCGATGCGCCTATTAGCGAAGACGCCATGGCGGGGCTCGCCATTGGGGCTGCGTTGCAAGGGATGCGACCCATCATCGAAATGCAGTTCGCGGATTTCTCATCGATCGCGTTCAATCAGATCGTCAATCACGCCGCCACGCATTTTTATCGCACGGGCATGCCCGTGCCCATCACTGTGCGATTGCCTTCTGGTGGCACGGCCGGTTCCGGTCCATTTCACAGCCAAAGTATGGAGGCGATCTACGCTCACTATCCCGGTGTAGTAGTGGTCACTCCTGCTACTGTTGCAGATGCGTATGCGATGCTCATCGAATCGGTCAAACTCGATGACCCCGTGATCTATTGTGAGCACAAGTTTCTCTACCGCTGGCTCAAGGCGAAGTCTTTGCAGGGAGATGGGCTACCCATCGGTCGTGCCCGTATCACCCGCACTGGGCGTCATGCCACGGTGGTGACCTACAGCGCCATGGTGCATGAGGCCGTCCGTGCTGCGGAGCGCTTGCAACATGAGTCAGGCTGGGAGATCGAAGTGGTCGACCTCCGCAGTGTGAAACCTCTCGACATCGATACCGTGTTGGCTAGTGTAGCTCGCACGGGTCGAATTTTGGCTCTCGGTGAAGCGTTTCCCTGGGGCGGTGTAACCGCGGAGGTTGTGTCGCGAGTGGTGGCCGATGGTTTCCACTTGTTAGAGGCGCCGCCGATGCGATTGAACGCGCGCGACACTCCCGTTCCCTATCATCCCAAGTTATGGGCGGCCCATCGTCCGACACCGGAGTCGATCTGTGACTCCTTGCGAAAACTTTTATCCTACTAACATTTTATGCCTCGAGTTGCGATAGTCATGCCCCAGTTGGGCGAGTCCATAGCCGAAGCCACGGTAGTGCGCATGCTGGTTTCTGTGGGCAGTCCTGTCACGATTGACCAGGAGGTCATCGAAGTGGAAACCAACAAGGCGACGATGGGTGTTACAGCTCTTTGTTCCGGGATTTTGGAGGAATTGCGCGTTGAGGAAGGCGTCAGTTATGCCGTGGGAACCATTCTTGGGATCCTAGAAGTATCGGATGAGGAAGTGGCTCGCACGGGAGTGGACACTCTCGAAGTGATGGAGCGCAAGCGCCAGGAATCGCAGAGCGCCAATCCGCAGGGGAAGGGTGAACAGAACCTGCACTTTGCGGTGGACGGCGACGGCTACGAGGAATCGACACCACCAGAAATTGTTCCCAGTGTGAGAGGCTTGTCTGTTCCCACCGGAACTATGGGTGCGCATTACATTTCTCCCCGCATGCGAGCCCGTATGGATGAGATGGGACTTCGCGAGGCAGACTTGTCCGCCATCGTCGGAAGTGGAACTGGCGGACGAGTTACGGTCGATGACCTTGAAAAATTCCTCGATTACATTCAAACGTGGCCCAGTAGCCAGGCATCACCGATGCGTTTGGCCGTGGCCGATGCGATGCGTCGGAGCTGGACGCGTCCTCTTGCCACCGTAGGCACTTCGGTGGGCTTGGATCGTTTGCTTTCGCATCGACGCAACCAAGAGAAAAAAGCAGGCCCCACGTTGTATTTGCTGCGCGCCTTTGCATTGGCCCTCAAAGAGCAACCTGAGGTGGCAGGATTTTTGATTGGATCGAAAGTCGTGCATCCACGGTCATTCGATATCGGTGTTGCCGTCGCCGTCGATGATGGCGTTCTGGTTCCCGTGATTCGGCAGGTGGACCAGAAATCTCTCGTCGATCTGGTGCAGGAATACGATGATTTGGTGGATCGTGCTCGTCGTCGTCGTCTGACGGAGGGCGATACGAAAGGCGGAATTGCTACGGTGACCAACTTCGGCACTTTCGGCCTAACATGGGGCACGCCGATTCCCTTGCCGAACGAGACATTGATCCTCGGCATCGGGGCTGGTGTGAAAAAACCAGTCTGGAGTGAAACCTTGAGCGCCTTTGTGCCAGCTACGGAAGCAGATCTTGAGATGACTTTCGATCACCGCGTGGTGGATGGTGGGGGGGCTGGCGTATTGCTGCGTCGCATTGTGGCTTTGCTGCAGGAACCAGAATCCCTTTGATCCGCAGAGAGTTTTGCTGCGGGCCTTAAGGAGTGCAAAACCTCTTTCATTCCGCCGTTTCCGTGATAGCTTTCGTGCGAATATGTTTCGTTTCCTAGGAATTTCTGTTTTTCTTACCCTGTCGCTATTGAGTCAGGAAGTAAGATTCAATAAAGACATTCGTCCTATTTTTACGAAGCATTGCACCTCTTGTCATGGTGGAGTCAAGGAAGCAGGAAACATTTCCCTGATCTATCGGGAGCGTGCGCTGGGAGAGGGGAAGTCAGGCGCGCGCGCGATCGTTCCTGGCAAACCTGAGGAATCGGAACTGATGCGTCGCATCGTATCCAAAGATCCAGACGAGGTGATGCCAAAGCCCAAGCACGGTCCCCCCCTTGCAGAACGCGATGTTTCTTTGATTCGGCAATGGATTCAGGATGGCGCAGCTTGGGAGGAACTTTGGTCTTTTCTGCCGCCGCGTGAGGAAGTGCCGCCTCCCATCAAAAATCAGCAATGGCCGCAAATGCCTCTGGATGCATGGGTGCTTGCGAGTCTCGAAGCGAAACAGCTTGCACCATCTGCCGAAGCTACCAAAGCCGAGTGGTTGCGTCGGGTTTCACTGGACCTCATCGGATTGCCTCCAACCATGGAAGAGTGGGCGGCGTTTCGTGACGATTCTTCTCCCCAAGCTCACGAGGCTGTCGTGGATCGATTGTTAGCGTCACCTCACTTCGGCGAGCGATGGGCGGTGATGTGGTTGGATCTCGCTCGGTATTCCGATACTATGGGATTTGAAAAAGATCCAGGCCGCACCATCTGGCCCTACCGTGACTGGTTGATCCGCGCCTTCAATAGCGATATGCCCTTTGACCAGTTCACGACGAAACAATTGGCAGGCGATCTCATGCCCAATCCCGCTCCTGATGATTTGGTCGCCACGGCATTTCATCGGAATACGATGAATAATACCGAAGGAGGCACTGATGATGAAGAGTATCGGATCGCCGCCGTCATCGATCGGATCAATACGACTTGGACCACGTGGCAGGCTACCACTTTCGGATGTGTGCAGTGCCATTCGCATCCGTATGATCCCTATCCTCACAAGGGCTACTATCGGTTCATGGCATTTTTTGATAACACCGAGGATGGCGACACGAACGATGATTTCCCCAGCACCAAAGTGGCGAACGACCCTGCGCTGCAGAGCGATGTGACGCGCCTCGAAAAAGAACGCGATGCCATGCGTCAGCTCATCAACGAGGAAGCCCTAGCTGTGGCTCGTGGCATCAAGGATTATCAAATCGGGAAAGCATCGTCTGCCAAGGCTTCTGCTGCCACCGGTGGAATCGCTCAAAAAGAAGATGGATTGTTCCATTCATCGGGAACCAATCCTACCAACTCCTCCTACACCCTGACGTTTCCAGCGCAATCATTCGCTGCCATCCGTCTCGACATTTTGCCTCTGTCCGATGATCCCAAACAGTGGTCGGGACTAGCTGCGGTGTGCGGCGATTTTCATGTTTGGTTGATCCATCCTGACGCGCGTCGTGAAAGAATCAAACTGAAAGAGGTAATCGCAGATGGGATCTGCGGCCCGTTTGATCCTAATGAAGCCATACGTCAGGGTGGTCCGGGCTTTGGGGATTATCCTGCGCAACGTTCACCGCGCTGGTGCGTTTTTGTTCCCGAGCAACCCGTGCTTGCGCCGGAAGGTTCCCAATTGGAAGTCAGTTTGTTCCATGCCATTTCCTGCAATGCCGACAACCAGCCATCGATTTTGAAAAAATTCCGTTTGTCTTTTTCGACCAACTCTTCGCTTCAACAGTTTGTCAACAGTCCCGAACGCGCGCAGCGCTGGGCGCAACATGGACAACTGATGTCCCGCTACCAATCCATCCCCGGATCCATGGTTCCCGTCATGAAGGAGCGCAATCAAGCCAATCAACGGGATACGCGCGTCTTCATCCGCGGCAATCGTTCGACGCGCGACGAATCGGCTCAACCCGGCATTCCGGAAATCCTTTTTCCTCCACAAAAATCGGATCGTCTCTCGCGCATCGATATGGCCCAGTGGTTGATGAGCGAACGCAATCCTCTCACCGCGCGCGTGTTGGCCAACCGTCTGTGGGCAGATCTTTTCGGCATCGGTATCGTGGAAACCCAAGAAGATTTTGGCACCTCGGGCACTCCGCCCACCCATCCGCAATTGCTTGATCACTTGGCCTTGCGATTGCAAAAACATCACCGCTGGCACATCAAGCCTTTCCTCAAAGAGTTGGTTTTGTCCTCAACCTATCGTCAACAGTCGAAGACTACATCCGAGTTGTTAGAAAAAGACCCTCGTAACCAGTGGCTATCACGCGGCCCGCGCCAGCGCTTGACTGCGGAAATGGTACGTGACCAATCATTGCTGGTATCTGGACTGTTGTCTCGTAAACAGTTCGGCCCTCCAGTGTTTCCGCCTCAGCCCGAAGGCATCTGGAAATCAGTCTACAATGGTGCCAAGTGGACCACCTCATCAGGCGAAGATCGCTATCGTCGCGGTGTGTATACCTACAGCAAACGCACCAGCGGTTATCCCGCTTTTCTCACCTTTGATGCGCCCAGTCGTGATGTTTGCTCCCCACGTCGTCTGGGCTCCAACACCCCCCTCCAAGCTTTGGTTACCCTCAACGATCCTGCTTTCATGGAAATGGCTCAGGCCTTTGCCAAGCGCATGACAGCATCGGGCACCGCTTTGCCTGCCCAACTGATGCAGGGATACGAGTGGTTGACCCTGCAACAAGCGCCTCAGTCCGTGATCGATGCCTTGTTGCGACTGCACTCGGATGCCACTGCAGAGTTCGCGCGTCAACCTGCCGAGATGCAGAAAATCGCTCCCACTCCCGCCGAGGCTGCATTCGTGCTCGTGGCCAATACCATGCTCAATCTCGATAGCGCAATCAATCGTTAATTACGAACCATCCATTTTTATGATTCAACATTTACAACTGGAGCATTTGACGCGTCGCCATTTCCTCAGTCAATGCTCGGTGGGTCTCGGTGGGCTGTGGTTGGCATCACAAGGTCTATCTTGGGGTGCTTCGTCCACAATAACAAAAGACCCAGCCCAGCCATTGTTGCCGGATCTTTCGCACTTCGCACCCAAAGCCAAACGGGTGATTTTCATGCACATGGCTGGATCGCCCAGTCAGTTGGAATTGTTCGATTACAAACCCGAGTTGGAAAAACTCGATGGCAAGGAGTGTCCGCAGGAGTTTCTCGCCGGCAAGCAGTTTGCCTTCATTCAGGGAGTGCCACGCATGCTGGGTTCGCGATTTCCTTTTCATCAAGCAGGCCAAAGCGGGCAATGGATTTCGGATCGTTTGCCGCATTTGGAGACGGTCATCGATGAGCTATGCATCGTGAAATCGATGCATACGGATCAATTCAATCACGCTCCCGCCCAATTGCTCGTTCATACCGGATCGCCTCAGCTGGGTTGGCCCTCCGCAGGTTCATGGGCCACCTATGGTCTCGGTTCCGAGAACCAGAATCTGCCCGGTTTCATTGTGATGACCTCTGGGGGCGTGAATCCCGATGCTGGTAAATCGGTATGGGGCTCCGGTTTCCTTCCTTCTGTCTATCAAGGCGTGCAGTGCCGATCCCAAGGTGAGCCAGTCCTTTTCCTGAAAAACCCTGAGGGAGTGTCCCAGTCTCTCCGCCGCCGCACGCTCGATGCCCTTTCGGATATCAACGCGCAGATCGCTCGGGAGGTAGGTGATCCTGAGACAGTGACTCGCATTGCCCAATACGAGATGGCATATCGAATGCAAATCCATGCGTCGGATGCCTTCGATATCATGCAGGAGTCTGATTCCGTTCATAAGGCATACAATACCAAGCCGGGACATGAGTCTTTTGCCAACAATTGTCTTCTCGCGCGTCGATTGGCCGAACGTGGTGTGCGTTTCATCCAACTTTTTGACTGGGGTTGGGACTCCCATGGCACTGGTCCACAAACCGATTTGCGACAAGGTTTTACGGAGAAGTGCAAGGAAATCGACCAGCCAATCGCAGCACTGATCAAGGACTTGAAGCAGCGCGGGCTCTTGGAGGAGACACTCGTCATTTGGTCGGGAGAATTCGGTCGTACGCCGATGCGGGAAAACCGAGGCGGTGTGGAAATGCGTCACGTCGGCAGGGATCACAATCCTGGCGCTTACACGCTGTGGATGGCGGGCGGGGGCGTCAAACCTGGCTATAGTCACGGAGAAACCGACCCGATCGGATATGAGGCGATGGTTGACAAAGTATCGGCCCATGATTTCCATGCCACGATGCTGCATTTGTTAGGCTTCGATCATGAGAAATTCACCTACCCTCATCAAGGTGCGATGCAGCGTTTGAGTAACATCACCAAGGGCGGCACCAAAGTCATCAAACAACTTCTGGCTTGAGTCTGATTGGAAGGTTTCAGGTGATTCTGATGCACCTTGCCCACCGGATGCCTGTGAGTGTCCTGAGTGAAGTCATCTTCACTCATCGCTGTTGATCTTGTATGGTTGCTATCATCAAACATCGTTTTTTTTGACATGTTTTGTTTTTTGGGTTTGACAATTTTCTATCCAATTGTTAGAGTTTTCGTCAGTCAAAACACTTTTTTCAAGCTTCTTTGCAAGTTACATGGATGTGTAGGGCTTTTCCGAAAAGATAGTTATTTCCATGCATCAATACCGCAGCAAAAGCCCCATCATTTGGATACGTCTTGCCTCGTTTTTCTTCTGTTTGCTGCTTTTATCGGCCGTTGGTTTGGTGATCTTCGCGTTCTACGCCGTATTACACAGTTCGCAGGAAATAATGCTCCGTCTGCTTTATGCGATCGGATTGTTATTCTGTTGTTGGATTCTTTACCTTTACTGCGGCTTGATGTGCAAATGTCCTTTGTGCCGGAGCACACCGATGCTACCCAAAGCTTGCGCTAAGCATAGGTTTGCGCGCAAGTTTTTGGGCATTTATCGTTTGCGTGTGGCGGCCACCGTTCTTCTGCGCAATCGCTACCGTTGTCCGTATTGCGGCGAATCCACTCACTGCAGTGTGAGGCCAAATCCCAAGCGGTGATTTTTTCTTATGACGGTGAGGATCCGTTCTCGATCCAGAGGATCAGATCGGCTTCAGTGAGAATTTTCACTCCCAGCTGTTCGGCTTTTTCCCGTTTGGAACCGCCGCCTTCTCCACAGACAAGATAGCTGGTTTGAGCTGATATCGATCCGCTCACTTTTCCGCCCTTTTGTTCGATCCTTTGTTTGATTTCCTCGCGCGGAGCGCTGAGTGTTCCAGTGATCACAAAGCTTTTACCTGCGAGTGGCTGCAGTGAGAGATCTACTTCAGAGGGCTTGGGTCGGTAGTTGTCGGACTTGGGATCAAGTCCGTATTTTTTCAATGATACGAGCAAACTTTTGCCAGCGGTGGAGGAAAAGAAGTCGATGATGTTTTGTGCCGCAACGGATGCGACGTCGCCCGATATGGCGTATGGAATCAAGTCAGGATTTTTCTTTTTCGCATCGCTGCGGTTATCGTGTAATAAAATCGTTAGGATGTCAGAGTTCGCGAGTGCTGGAAAATTCTCATGCAGACGAGAAAGTTCTTTTGCCGCGCTTTCGCCAATTTGTCGGATTCCCATGGCGTAGAGCCATTTGTTCAAAGGCTTGTTTCGAGCGGATTGTAGACCGTCGATGATCTTCATCGCATTTTTTTCGCCGAATCGACGCGGCTCATCTGCTGTTCCGAGGTTGAGTGGGGCGAGGGAATCAAGGGTGAGTTCGAACAAATCCAACGGCGAGCGACACAAGTCATCACGCACCAATGCTTCGGCCACCGATTCTCCTAGCGAGGGGATGTCGAGAGCTTTGCGGGATGCGAAGTGTGTGATGCGAGTCACTGCTTGTGCGGGACATTGGAAATTTGTGCAACGCCAAGCAACGAAACCTTCCTCCTGGGAAATGGGACCTGCACAGGAGGGGCAGATGCCACCTGCATGATCGAAAAGAGAAAATGGCTTGGAGCCTTCCGCTTGGTGCAGCACTTTCACGACGGCAGGAATGATTTCACCAGCTTTTTCAATCAAAACGGACGAACCCAGACGAATGTCTTTTTTGCTGATCTCTTCTTGATTGTGCAAGGTGGCGCGCGAAACCGTGGTGCCGGATACCAATACCGGTGCGAGTTCTGCGACAGGAGTTAATACGCCCGTGCGGCCGACTTGAATCGTAATTGCAAGCACACGTGTTTCCTTTTGCTCCGGTAAAAATTTATAGGCCGCGGCCCAGCGCGGTGCGCGTGAGGTGAATCCTAAGCGTTCGCGATCCGCGCGATCGAGGAGCTTGATCACCGCGCCATCAGTGGCGTAGTCGAGATCGTGGCGACTGCGATTCAGTTGTATCACAGCAGCCAGCAGTTCCTCCAGATTGTGGGCGTGAATCAGCGGTTGATTGCGAGGAATATGAAGATCATCCAGTAGAGAGTGAAATGCCGCATCGGTTTCCAGTTCTGGACCATCATAGGCGCCCAGGCCATGTGCCAGAAACGCCAGCGGTCGCTGTGCCACAATCTTTGGATCGAGTTGCTTCAAAGTGCCAGCCGTGGCATTGCGTGGATTGGCAAATGTAGGAAGGCCTGCTTCATCGCGTTCGATGTTCATCGCAGCGAATGCAGCATTGGGCATGAAAATTTCGCCACGCACTTCCAGTACATCAGGAACAGTTTTTCCTCGCAGCACTTGGGGGATCAGCTTGATGGTGCGAACATTCTGCGTCACATCGTCCCCCGTTGTTCCATCGCCGCGAGTGGCGGCGTAGTCGAGTTTGCCCTTGCGGTAGACGAGCGTGACAGCGACTCCATCGATCTTCGGTTCGATCGTCACAGGCACATCAGTACGCGACAGGTTTTTTTGAAGTCGACGGTAAAACTCTACCAATTCGTGCTCGGGGCGATTGTAGGAGAATGAGGATTCCTGATGATTTTTGAACGCGAGATGGATTTTGTCGCGCAAGCTCACTGGAGCTGTGGAAATGATGAGATCACTATTCACGGCAGCAGGGGATTCCGCAGTCAGGCGTTCGAGATAGCTGGCGATTTGCCCAAGGATTTCCTCGGACCATTCGAACACATCGTCGATGCTCAGCATGGGCATGAGGTGAGCAACTTGTTGAAAGGAATCGAGTGGTTTTCCTCCGACGCGCAGGGTGGGAGACTCAGGATCATGGAATTGCGGATGATTGGCCTCGAGTTCTTCCAATTCCCGATAGAGCTTGTCATATTCCGCATCGGAAATCTCCGGTTGGGCCTTTTCGTAGTAGAGCTCGTTATGGTGCCTCAGTTGACGACGGAGATCCAGAATGCGTTGCTGCGGATCATTGTTGGCTTGGTAGGAAAAAAGGTCGTCCATATCGAAAGTGAAGGCATTCTGGAGAAAAAGAGCCTCACTCACAATCTCAATTTCTGGGAAGTCTCATTCGAGGAAGGAATCACTTGCTTTTTCCCGCATCCGCGGAATCCGTGAAAAGTTCGGGGTAGTGTTGGCGAATCATCTGTTGTTCTTCGGCAGGGAGTTGGCGCAGCAGCACGGGCTGATCTTGGGGGCGGAGACCTTTCTGATTGATGCGGTTCATGAGGCTCCAATTGCGCGCAAATTTGCCCGCTTCAGTCTCTCGTGGTTCAGCGGCAGGCAGATCGTATCGCGTGAAGTCGATGACTTTTTCAGTATGGGGATTGTTGTCAACGCGTAGCAGCGCAAGGCGAAAATCTCGATTCATGAACCAGCGGATTTCCTTGTTTTCCTCGGAGGCACGGATGCCACAGCCGCGATGTTGAAATCGGTAGTCGATGCGTTTGTTGTCGGGAAATTCTTTGCGCCATAGTTCTCCGAATTCTCCCTGCGTGATCAGATTTGTCTCTGGCCAGCGTTGGCGGATTTCCTTCAGCCACAAGGCCAGCCCGTCCATACCATTTCTCCCACCGTAGCCGTAGATTTTTCGAGCTTCGACCAGACCCATTTCCCATCCACAGGTGACCCAGGCAAAACCATTTCGTCGGAAGCCGTCATCATAGTGACACGCTGTGGTCGCGAGCATCGCCTTGCAGCCGCGCTCCGTGCCCATGTCGAGCAAGGTTTCGATAGGCCCTACCCCCTGTCGACTTCGCCAACGCTCTCCCTCAACCAAGCGTGATCCGGGGATGCGGGCACAGAGGAAATCGACCGTCCAACCATCGAGATTCACGCAGTCAATGAAGTCTGACTTTTCCCGCGCTGGCTTGCAAAAATGCTCGCGTGATGGGTAGTAAGGATAGTTGATCGAGCCCTCGCCGTCTCCGTTGTCGACCGCGTATTGGCTCCAGATGGTTCCTTGGCAAACGTGAATGCCCTCGACCTCGGCGAGGTAGCGTAGATTTTCCGCCGATAGGAATCCTGCCACTATGCTCTTGGGGCGATAGTTGTTACCCACCATGGTTGTCACTCGCTTCAGTCCTTCGTGGAGATCTTTGTTCACCTGATCGCGGGTATTGTGCATATTTGAAAAATACGCTCCAGGAATAAAAGTGATCTCATCGCCCAGTTCTTTCTGATACGTAGCAATCTGCTTGCGCAGTTCGCGATACGATGGTCTTTCATCGTGCAGCGCACGCCAACTGAAGGCCCAGGTGATTCGGCCGCCGGGCCAGGATCGAGAGATGGCGTCGCGGAAAATCCGCGCCTCCGCGGTTGTGTGGATTTCTGACTCGTCTCTGCCGAGGTTCATCGTGCGTGTGACTTCGATCTGATTGACTCGCACGATTGTGTTCAAGGTGAGAAAGCGATGCCCCCGGAGTTGTGGTGTTTCTTGGGCGGGTAGGAGCCAGACGCTGAGAAGCAAGGGAAGCCATAGCATGAGGCGATGAGAGAGAGGCTGCGTGAATGTCATGGATTCGATAGCGATCATGCACCATCTCATTGCTTCCTATGGGAATCAAGTCATCATGCTTACGGGTTTTTCCCTTCATCTTCTGATCTTGATGATTTCGATCGAAATCGATACCTTGTTCGCACATGGATCGATCAAAACTACTGGGAAAACGTCTGGGACGCTGGTTTACGGTGGCTTTGAGCGGCATGGCCTTGAGTTGGGCCTATCCTGGTCGGGACTGGGGTATGCTCGCATGGTTCCTTTTGATTCCGCTGATGGCCGTTCTTTGGACAGCAGCGGACGGATCGAAGAAGCTTCGTGGTTTTGGATATGGCTACCTGTTTGGTGTTGCATTCTTTCTCTGCAATCTTTCGTGGCTATCCACCGTGAGTGGTTTGGGTGTAGTGATTCTTGGAGGATATCTGGCACTTTATCCAGCGCTGTGGGGAATGGTTCTCAGTCGATGGATGAATCCTTGGGGGCGGGATGGCCGTACTCGCCAAGGTCGTGTAGTGTTTCGCTCTCTTGGTTATGCCTTTGCTCACGGATCGCTTTGGGCAGGTCTGGAATGCTTGCGCGGTTGGGTTTTCACCGGCTTTGGCTGGAACGGTCTTGGCGTTGCCATGCACAACCAACCTGTACTATCTCAGTGCGCGGATCTTTTCGGCGTAGCCGGGCTTTCTGGTTGGATGGTTTTTTCCCAGTCGATGTTGCTGCAAGTAGCTGCACGTGCGATTAAGGAGGCAAAACAAGCACGACTGCGTGCGCATCCAGATTTCGTGATCGCTGCTCTGCTTTCGGCGTGTCTATGGATTTATGGATACGCTCGATTGTCATCGGAAAAAAACAAGGAGTTCCTGCCATTGCGCGTCTGTCTCGTGCAGTTGAATGTGCCGCAGGTAGCGGCCCGGCAATTGTGGACGCCGGAGGAAATCCATCTCGGCTACGAGGAAGAGGTGGAAAAAGCCATGCAGGCTGTAGATCAGCGCAATCGAGAGGCATTGGATAAAGCGACACAGACTCGTTCAGAAGCTGATGTTTTTTACCCTGATTGGTTGGTGTTGCCTGAAGTCGCACTGACGGGACGTCTCATGAGTGCGGCCACGGGTGAGCATGCGATGTGGCGAGAAAATGAAATGACAATTGATTCGTTTCGCCAGCATGGGGAGTTTGACATTCTTCTCGGCATGGGAGAATTGGAAGCTCTAGTCGATGGGGATTTACTGAGCATTGCGGAGAGTCCGAAAGCATGGAACTCTCTGGTTGTGTTGCCGCGATCATCTCCATTGCAGCGATTTCAAAAGCGTCACCTCGTGATGTTCGGCGAATACATTCCCCTGATGGAGCAAATGCCTTGGCTCAAGCGAATCTATGAACAGCAGGCCGGCATGACATTTGATGGTGCCTTTGATGCTGGCACCTCGGTGGAGCCGATTCCCTTGAAGGTGCGCGGGCAACAGATTTCGATCATTCCATCGATCTGCTTTGAAGACACTGTGCCGCGTGAAGCGGGGTTGTTTGTGCGCAACGAATCTCAAGTGATTGTCAATGTCACCAATGACGGATGGTTCGCCCAGAGCGCGGCTGCTGCCCAGCATTTTGCCAATGCCAAATTCCGCGCCATCGAACTGCGCCGCCCCATGATCCGCTGTGCGAACACGGGCGTAAGTGGGGTGATTTCCACGACAGGTCATGCCCAGACACTAACCGATCCAAATGGCAGCCATTTCACCCGCGGCCATCTTCTGGCGACCGCAAAAATCCCTATCAATCCCACCGCCACGCTCTATCAGAAATGCGGTGATGGGCCGGTGTATCTCGCGGCTTTGCTATCCTTGATTGTATGGGGAGTTGTGAACGGACGGTCCCCATCCATGCGCACACCAGAAGAGAAGGTCGCGCACTAAGGAAAAAAGTACCGCTGTGCCGTTCAAGGAGCAAAGAGCCTCGTTCCTGTAAGCTCTCCAAATGTGGGGTCTAGCGCCCGAATCTGTCTTCCTAGAAAGGCGTGACATCATCGAGCGGTTCGCGCCCCGGATCTAACGCATCGGATCGGGCTTGCAAACCTTTCGCGAACGCACACAGCAGTTTTGAAAACTACGTCAGGACGGAGCAACCCGCAAGTTGATATCGAAAAAAAGATTTTTTGTCAGATCAGGATCGACTTGACCGGCCGCGATTTCTCTACGCCGGTGAGTTTTGCATCGAGTCCCTGGAACTTGTGGGTGAAGCGTTCGTGATCGATGCCAAGACGATTCAACATGGTGGCGTGGAGATCGAAGATGCTCACGGGATCGCGTACGATGTTGTAGCAGAAGTCATCGGTCTCGCCGACAGTCATGCCGGGCTTGATCCCGCCTCCCGCGAGAAAGATGGTGAAGCACCGTGGATGGTGATCACGCCCATAGTTGTCTTGCGTGAGGGCCCCCTGGGAGTAGATGGTGCGGCCAAACTCGCCACCCCAGACGATCAAGGTGTCGTCGAGCAAGCCCCGTTGCTTGAGATCCTTGATTAGTGCCGCGGTAGGTTGATCGGTGTCGTGGCACTGCCCACGGATGGCCTTGGGGAGTTGACCATGCTGGTCCCAGCCCATGTGGAAAAGCTGAACAAAGCGCACATCGCGTTCCGCCAGCCGGCGGGCTAACAAACAGTTCGCGGCATAGCTGCCCGGGCGCTTCACATCGGGTCCATACATGTCAAGGATGTGCTGCGGTTCTTTCGAGAAATCGGTGAGTTCCGGCACACTGGTTTGCATGCGGAATGCCATTTCGTATTGGGCGATGCGAGCCTCGATGTCAGGATCTCCGACCACGCCGTAGCGCTGTTGGTTGAGAGTATTGAGGTCGTCAAGGGTGGCACGACGCGTGGCGGCGGACATGCCTTCCGGATTTGAAAGGTAGAGCACCGGATCACCTGAATTCCGAAATTTTACACCTTGGTGTTGTGCTGGCAAAAAACCGCTGCCCCAGAGTCGATCGTAGAGCGGTTGATCGTCTTTGCGCCCACTGCCAAAGGATGTCATCACCACAAAGGCGGGCAGGTCTTTGTTTTCACTGCCGAGGCCATAACTGAGCCATGAGCCCATACTAGGGTAGCCTGCAATTTGTCGACCCGTTTGGAAAAAGGTAATGGCGGGATCGTGGTTGATCGCCTGTGTGTGCATGGATTTGATAAAGCACAATTCATCAGCGATGCCTGAGATGTGAGGCATCAATTCGCTGATCGTGGCGCGACTTTCCCCGTGCTCTGCGAACTTGAAAATGCTGGGCGCGACAGGGAAGTTTTTCTGCTTGGACGTCATGCCGGTGAGGCGTTGCCCTTGTCGGATCGAATCCGGTAGATCCTTGCCGAACATCTTCGCCATCTGCGGCTTGGGATCGAACAAATCCATCTGCGAAGGCGCGCCAGATTGAAACAGATAGATCACACGCTTCGCTTTGATCGGCAAGTGTGGGAAGCCGTTGATGATGCCGGGAGCGGTGGCGGCTTGCAACAGATTCGGCGAGACCAGCGAGTTCAAGGCGGTGAGACCTAGGATCGACGATGTGCTGGTGAGGAAGGTGCGGCGGTTGATGGCATCCTGTGCTTGCAAAAGAAAGGGATTCATGGCGGTCAGGGGAAAAAGTTAGTCACGCATGATGACTTCATCGAGATTGAGAATGACATTGGCGCAAACGGTGTAGGCGGCGAGCTCGATGGGGTCGAGCGCCGCTACGGGGGCATCTCCTGCATCAATCAGCTTAGCGGCTTCCTGTGGGGCACTACGATAAGTCGCGAGATGGCGCGCGAAGCTTTTTTCGAGCAGCGCCAACTCTTCGGCACTCGGCTCACGCAAGGTAGCTTGTTGAAAGGCCCAGGCGAGACGCTGTGAGGCATCAGTTCCCCCCTCCTTCATCATGCGCTCTGCGAGCACCCGTGCGGCCTCGACATAGGTGACTTCGTTCAGCAGCGCCAGCGCCTGCAATGGGGTATTCGTATTCGATCGTTTGACGGTGCAGATTTCCCTTGTAGGTGAATCAAAGAGCAGCATCGATGGTGGTGCCGCAGTGCGTTTGCGGATGGTGTAGAGAGTACGACGGTAAAGGCCTCCTTTGGGGTCGTGTTGGTAGTTGCGCAGGTCGCCATAGACGCTGGTCTCGTCCCAAACACCTTTGGGCATGTAAGGTCGCACGCTAGGGCCGCCGACTTTTCGATCGAGTAGTCCGCTGATGGTCAGGGCCTGATCGCGCATGGATTCAGCGGGCAGTCGCAACCGCGGAGCACGGGCGAGCCAGCGGTTGTAGGGATCCTGCTCCAGCAGTGCAGGGGATAGTCCCTTCATGTTGGATGACTGGCGGTAAGTCGCACTCATGACCATGCGTTTCTGCATGGCCTTCATGTCCCATCCGCATTTCACAAATTCTGTGGCCAGCCAGTCGAGCAGTTCAGGGTGGCTGGGTGGCTCGGACTGCATACCGAAATTTTCACTGGTCTTGACAATTCCATTGCCGAAAAAGCGCTCCCATTGGCGATTGACCCAAACCCGAGCCGTGAGGGGGTTTTGCGGCGATACGATCCACTTCGCAAGAGTCAATCGGTTGCGGGGAGCGTTGGCGGGGAGTGGCGGCAGTGCGGCGGGTGTGTTCGCAAAGACCTCTTCTCCCTTGTCCGTGTATTGTCCACGATGCAACACATACGCAGGACGAGGTTTGGGAAGTTCTTCCATCACCATGGTCACGGGAGTCGACTGATCGAGCAGTGCCAGTTGTTTTTGCCATTCTCCGAGTTCCCTTTGTTTTTGCTTGCCAGGATGATCGATGTTTTCGCGGAAATATTTGCTCAATTGCTCAGATTGTCCCTTGCTGCGTTTTTTGGCATCAATGGCGATGATTTTTTTGATATCGGCAGGGGTGGCTGAGTGAATGTTAGCGTTTTTCTCCCAATCGCTCTGGGCTTGGGAGATGCTTTTGCTTTCTTTTGCCAATTCAGCCGTAAGTTTGGCAATTCTGGTTTCGAGTTCTTTTGACTGTTTCAGTTGTTCCGGCGTGCCGACACGGATGACTGGATCGAAGTTGCCACCGGATCGGTTCTTGGGACCGATCGCGACGCCCGTCTCGTTGATGTTATTGAAGAAGGCGAACATTTGATAGAATTCCTTCTGAGAAACAGGGTCATACTTGTGATCATGGCAGCGTGCGCAGCCTAGAGTCAGTCCGAGCCATGTGGCTCCCGTGGTATCGACGCGGTCGATGACATTTTCCACATGCCACTCCTCGGGAATCAAGCCACCTTCGCCGTTGAGTCGGTGGTTGCGATGAAAGCCCGTCGCAACGAGTTGCGGATTGGTGGGTTGCGGCAACATGTCGCCAGCGAGTTGTTCTATGGTGAATTGGTCAAATGGCTTGTTTTCCTGAAAAGCCCGGATCACCCAGTCGCGCCATGGCCACATCATGCGCGAGCTGTCGCTCTGGAAGCCATGACTATCGGCATAGCGTGCGTAATCCAGCCAAGCGCTCGCCATGTGTTCTCCATAAGCGGGCGAGGCCAGCAATCGGTCAACTAATGCTTCATAGGCGTCTTTTTGGATGGTCGAAGAACCATCGGCATTGCGGCATGCTTTGACGAATGCCTGCACCTCTGAGGCACTGGGGGGGACTCCTGTGAGGTCTAGAGTGACACGGCGAATCAGTGTGGTAGGGGTGGCTGGAGCGGATAAATTCGCCCCGTGTTGTTCGAGTTTTTGCAGCACGAAAGCATCGATGCTGTTGCCGAATGCTGCCGCCTTGCTTTTGACAGCGGGAACGGCAGGGCGTTGGGGCGCGACGAAGGCCCAGTGATTCTCATAGACTGCGCCTTCCGCAATCCAGCGCTTGAGCAGATCTTTCTGCGCATCGGTGAGTGTTTTGTGAGCTTTGGGCGGGGGCATGACTTCGTCCTCGTCCTTGCTGTCAATGCGTGCGACGAGGTCGCTTTCCTCCGGTTTTCCGGGGACGATGGCTTTGGACGCAATCGCGTCCGCTCTCACATCCAGACGCAAGTCCTCCTCCCGATTTTTCTCGTCGGGTCCATGACAGTAGTAGCAATTTTCCGATAGGATGGGACGGATGTCACGGTTGAAGCTAATGCTCTCGGCCGCCGATAGAAACGGAGCAGAACACAGAGCGAAGTAAGCAGTGGAGAATCGCATAGACCCATCTTACTACGTATCAATATCCCGTCAACTTACCGCTACGAGCATGCTCCTAGCAAAAAAATCACCGCGCCCCAGTTCAGGGCGCGGTGATGAGAAAAGGAGGAAGGCAAGAAGCGGAATGAAGTCCGCTCTCGGTTACTTGCGCAGCGCTTCTTCGCGGGCCTTGGCCTTGGCGATCACGTCGTCGGAGACGTTGCGTGGGGTCGCGAAGTAGTGGCTGAACTCCATGGAGAACTGACCACGACCGGAGGTCATGGTGCGCAGGTCACCGATGTAGCCGAACATAGCGCTGAGCGGAGCCTCGGCCTTGATGCGGACACCTGTCGGGCCGCTCTCCTGGCTCTTGATCATGCCACGGCGACGGTTGAGGTCACCGATGACGTCACCCACGTGGTTCTCGGGTGTGAATACGTCGATTTTCATGATGGGCTCGAGAATTTGTGGGCCGGCCTTGAGCATCGATTGACGATAGGCGGCTTTCGCAGCAATTTCGAACGCGAGTGCGGAGGAGTCCACGGCGTGAAAGCCACCATCGGTGAGTGTGACTTTGAAGTCGAGGCAAGGGTAACCAGCCAGAGGGCCTTTGTGGATCGAGGTCTTGAAGCCTTTTTCCACGGCGGGAATGTATTCCTTAGGAACGTTACCACCGACCACGGAGGATTCGAACACGAAACCAGCACCTGGCTCGAGGGGTTCGATCTTGTAAGCGATTTTCGCGAACTGACCGGAACCACCCGATTGTTTCTTGTGGGTGTATTCGTCCTCGATGGGCTTGGTGATGGTTTCGCGGTAAGCAACCTGTGGCGCACCTACGACCACTTCCACTTTGTGCGTGCGCTTCAAAATGTCGATCTTGATGTCGAGGTGAAGCTCGCCCATGCCCTTGAGAATCATCTCGTTGGTCTCCTCATCGGTTTCCACACGGAAGGAAGGATCTTCCTGCACCATTTTGCCGATCGCGTTCGCGAGTTTTTCGGCATTGGCTTTGTCCTTGGCGGCCACTGCGATGGAGATCACGGGGTCAGGGAATACCATCGGCTCAAGAGTGGCAGGATTTTTCTCATCGCAAAGGGTGTGACCCGTTTGCACGTTTTTCATTCCCACGATGGCAACGATGTCACCGGCCTGAGCGGAATCGACTTCCGTGCGGTCGTTGGCGTGCATTTCCACCATGCGGCTGACGCGCTCGGTTTTGCCCGTGAAGGAGTTGAGGATCGTGTCACCTTTTTTGATGACACCAGAGTAAATGCGGGTGAAGGTCAGGGCGCCGAACTTGTCGTCCATGATCTTGAATGCCAGACCACGGAATGGACCGTTTGGATCGACATTGCAAACCTTGCCGGTCTCGTTGCCGTGCTCGTCCACTTCGGGCTGAGGCTTGACTTCGGTGGGGCAGGGCAGGTAGTCCACCACGGCGTCGAGCACCAACTGCAGTCCTTTGTTTTTGAAGGAGGAACCGCAATAGGTCGGGAAGAAGCTCATGTTGATGGTCCCTTTGCGGATGCAGGATTTGATTTCCTCGATGGTGGGCTCTTGGCCTTCCAAGAAACGCTCCATGATCTCGTCGTCCTGTTCTACGGCGGTCTCGATCAGTTCGGCACGGAATTGCTCGACTTTTTCGACCATGTCGGCAGGAACGTCTTCGATCTTGAAGTTTTCTGGCTGTCCGGACTCGTCCCAGATGTGTGCTTTGCGGGAAAGCAGGTCAACGACGCCTACGAAGGCGCTTTCTGTGCCAATGGGAAGCACCATTACGATGGGCTTGGCACCCAGAATGCGCTTTACTTGATCCACGACGCGATAGAAATCAGCGCCGATCCGGTCGAGCTTATTGACGTAAATCAAACGGGAAACTTCCGACTCGTTGGCGTAGCGCCAGTTGGTTTCGGATTGGGGCTCCACACCGCCGGAACCGCAGAATACGCCGATGCCACCGTCGAGCACTTTCAAGGAGCGATACACCTCGATGGTGAAGTCCACGTGTCCAGGAGTATCGATGATGTTAAATTGATGGCCTTTCCAGAAGCAGGAAGTAGCAGCGGACTGAATCGTGATCCCGCGCTCGGCTTCTTGTTCCATGAAGTCCATGGTCGATTCACCGTCGTGCACTTCGCCGAGTTTGTGAATTTTGCCTGTCAGTTTGAGAATCCGTTCGGAGGTGGTCGTCTTACCAGCGTCCACGTGGGCAAAAATGCCGATGTTGCGATATTTGGAGAGGTCCTTCATGAAGATATGGGTCAGTGTTTCGAGTTGCTTGCCGGGCGGCGGGCGCATGATAGAGCCTATTTTGGGCAAATGATCAACAGAAATACGTCATGTGAGTGGAAATTTTCTGTTTCAGACTTGCATCCGATCCATTCTGCGCGAAGCTTCTGCCGCACAACTTCCGTTCTATCACTATGGCACAATCGACATTACCCGCACTCGGCTACGACTACAACGCACTGGAACCCCACATCGATGCCCGCACGATGGAAATTCATCACAGCAAGCATCATCAAGCTTACATCACCAACCTCAACAACGCCGTCGCTGGTAAGGCAGGTGTGGAGGAGAAGTCGGCCCTGGAACTGATCGTCGATCTGGCTGCCGTGCCGGAAGACATTCGCACGGCCGTGCGCAACAACGCGGGTGGTCATGTGAACCACAGTCATTTTTGGGAAATCATTGCCCCCGGCGGTGCCAAGGCTCCCTCGGGTGACCTCGCTGCTGCCATCGACGCGGCTTTCGGTTCTTTCGATGCGTTCAAGGAAGCCTTCGCCAAGGCCGGCGCTACCCGATTCGGTTCCGGTTGGGCATGGTTGGTGGTGAAAGCCGACGGCTCGCTCGCCGTGACCTCGACTCCGAACCAAGACAATCCTCTGATGGGCTCGGCAGCGGGTTGCTGCGGCAATAAGCCCATCCTCGGCTTGGATGTCTGGGAGCATGCCTACTATCTCAACTACCAGAACCGTCGTCCTGATTACATCGCCGCCTTCTGGGCCGTGGTGAACTGGGACAAGGTAGCTGCCCTTTTTGCGGCGGCGAAGTAATCCGCTTTCCTTATCAAGTTTCTCCTCCTGTGGCTGGCTCCACAGGAGGCTTTTTATTTCATAGGATGGAATTGCGCTTTCAGAATCGTGCCATCGAGTTTCCTCGTCGCCCGTTGGTGATGGGAATCGTGAATGTGAATGATGACTCCTTCTGCGATGATGGCAGTTTGGAAAAATCCGATTTGTTTGCGATGATACGTCGTCAGATCGGGCAAGGTGCGGATGTGATCGATATCGGCGCGGAGAGTGCTCGCACGAATCGGGTCGCCGTAGCTGTGGACGAGGAGATCCGGCGATTTCGTCTGGTGATGGAGTGCTGGGAGGAAATCTGGAGCGAGTCTCATCCCGTGGATGACAAACAAGTATGGCCGCCCGTGCTGTCCGCGAATACCTGGCGCACGCCCGTGATTGATGCGGTGCTGAGAATGGGGGCGGAGTGGATCAATGATATGAGCGGCCTGCCCGATGCGACCCATGCCCAGCTCTGTGCGGATGCAGGGGCGGCGCTATTGATCATGCATAGCGTGGGAGAGCCAAAGATTCCCCATTTTGACCAACAGTGGGACGATGTCATGGCGAGCATGATTCTTTTTTTTCAAGCGAAAATCGACATGGCAGTGTCGGCAGGTCTTTCTCCAGAGCAAATTCTGCTCGATCCAGGCATCGACTTCGCTAAGCAGAAAAACGACAACCTCACGGTCTATCGGAACTTGGAACGCTTGACCACGTTTGGCAGGCCCTTGTTAGTGCCGGTATCGAGAAAGACCGTGATCGCGGATGTCTTAGGAATTGCGGATCCTCGTGAGCGTGATGCCGCTACTGTCGCTTGTCTGACTTGGTGCGCTCAACGAGGAGGCGATATCTTTCGCGTTCACAATGTGGAGGCGGCTTCACAGGTGCTGCGTTGTCTCGACGGTTGAGCTCAAAGCCCGCTCAGTGCTTGACTCTGGTTCGCGAGCTCTCGCTTCAGTCTCGAGCACATCAGGTCACAGAGTTTGTAGACCACGGGGTCATCGATGCGGTAAAACGTGCTAGGACCATCCTTGCGCATGGCGATCATACCAGTTTCACGCAACACCGCAAGGTGCTTGGAAACATTGGCTTGGCTGGAAGCAGTGCGATCCACCAATTGCCCTACGCTTCTCTCTCCTTGCATTAAGAGATTGAGCAAACGCAAGCGCATGGGCTCGGACAGAGCGCGGAATTGCATCGCAATCATCTCCAAGGCCAAGGGCGGCAATTCGGTCTTTTCTGATGTTTTTTTAACCGATGATCTTTTTTTCATTTTAATTTGATTTATCGTTATGTGGCGATATATTAATCCTGTCCACGAGGAAAAACAAGGGCCAAAATCAATAAATATGAATGCGATGTCTGAAACAATCAGTGCCAAAGAACTATGGGGACTCATGCAGCAGGGATGTTGCCTGGTCGATGTGCGTGAACCGGTGGAGCATGCGGAGGAGCATGTGGTTGGCGCTACGCTCATTCCACTGGCTCAATTGGAACGGCGGATGGGCGAGATTGATACGACCAGACCCGTGGTGGTGATGTGTCGCAGTGGCAAACGTGGGGGAGAGGCTTTGAAGCAACTACGTGCTGCGGGCATGAGCCATACGCGCAATCTGGAAGGTGGCATTCTCGCTTGGAAAGAGGCGGGCTTGCCAGTTGAGAAACAGCGGAGCCGCTGCCTGCCGCTGATGCAACAAGTGCAGATCACCATTGGAATCGGCGTGCTGACAGGGGCGATCCTCTCACTCATCGTCGATCCCCGCTGGGTGTATCTCTGCGCGTTTTTCGGTGCTGGTCTGATGATGGCGGGTTCCACCGGTTGGTGCGGCTTGGCCATTCTGATGTCGAAAATGCCATGGAACCGTGTGAATGATCAGCGCTGTGCCAGCGGAAATTGCTCCACCGAGCTCTAACAAACCAATCCTATGTTTTTACGACAAATTCCTGATGAATCGCTGGCGCAATACGCTTACCTGATCGGCTGTCAGCGCACGGGCGAGGCCGTGGTGATCGATCCGGAGCGCGACGTAGACCGCTACCTCGCCGTGGCGGCGGAAAATGGATTCCGGCTCACGGCCGTGGTGGAAACGCACATCCATGCTGATTATCTGAGTGGTGCTCGCGAACTCGTGGAACGCCATGGAGCGTGGGCTTATCTCTCGGCTGAGGGCGGGCCGGATTGGCAATTCGAGTGGGCCAAGGGCAAAAATCGTGTGACTTTCTTGCGCGATGGCGATGCCTTCAAAGTGGGCAACATCGAACTCAAAGCGATGCTTTCAGCGGGTCACACTCCGGAACACTTGAGCTATCTCGTCACGGACCTGGGCGGTGGGGCGAACGAACCCATGGCGCTGTTGAGTGGGGATTTCATCTTCGTGGGAGATGTGGGACGTCCGGATTTGTTAGAAAGTGCTGCAGGGCAGGCGGGAGTGATGGAGCCGAGCGCTCGGCAGTTGTATCACAGTCTGCGCGCCACAGCTTTATTTCCCGAGCATGTGCAGATTCTCCCCGCTCACGGCGCGGGCAGTGCCTGTGGTAAGGAACTGGGAGCCGTGCCTTTTAGCGTTCTCGGTTATGAACGTAGATTCAATCGTGCCTTGCGCGAGGCGATGGCAGGAAACGAAGAGGTTTTTGTGCAGGACATTCTCTCCGGTCAACCCGAGCCTCCACTATATTTCGCTCGCATGAAGCGCGACAACAAGCTGGGACCCGCTTTGCTGCCCGCAGGCAAACTGCCTGTGCCAAAGCGTCTTTTGTTAGAGGATGCCGTGGCCATGGCGAAGGATGGAGCATATGCCTGGCTTGACCTTCGCTCTGACAGATCGGCCTTCATGCAGCGCCATATCAGCGGTTCTCTTTTTTCACCCCTCGCAGGAGGGAAATTGCCACTGGTGGCCGGATCCTATCTCACGGAAGAGCAAAAGATCGTCTTATTGGTTTCCTCGGGTGATGAGGTGGAAGAGGGGGTGCGACAGTTGATTCGCATTGGTCTCGACCATGTGATCGGCTGGATTCCTGTAGCAGAGTTGTTAGAGGTGAGTGACGTGCTGAGTTCTCAGCGCACGATCATGACACCGGATCTCGCTACGGCACTAGCGGAGAATGCAGGAGCAAGGGTATTGGATGTGCGTGGAGCGGCGGAATACGGAGCATCGCATGTGAAGGGTGCAAAGAACATTGCCTACACTCGCTTGTCGGCACGCATCGACGAAGTGCCTGAAGGTTCACCACTGTATGTGCACTGCGGCAGCGGCCTGCGCGCTGCATTTGCCTGCTCGTTTTTGGCGAGCCGTGGATATGAGGTGGTCTATGTGAACGGAGCATTTGCGGAAATTCCTGCCAGCATCCGCTCATGAGCCCGCTGGCCTTCATCGGTGCCGCGTTAATCGGTCTGTCGCTCGGTCTTACCGGAGCGGGTGGCAGCATCATCACACTGCCGGTGTTGGTCTATCTCGCTGGGGTGGAGCCTCGCGAGGCGGTGGGTCTGAGTCTATTCATTGTGGGCACGGCGGCGCTGGTCGGAGCCATCACGCGTTGGCGTTCCGGTGAGGTGCATGGCAAAGCGATACTCATGTTTTCGTTATCGGGCATGGTGGGCGCTGCCATCGGATCCCGCCTGACGCAAGCGGTGCCCCCGCATGTGTTGATGATTTGCTTCGCCGCATTGATGTTGATCGTGGCGGTCAACATGCTACTCGGTCGCGCGCGCAAGGATCTTTCGGAAGCGGAATGCAGACCTCTGCGCTGTCTGGGTGCCGGATGGACCGTGGGTGTGCTCACCGGCTTCATCGGGGTGGGTGGGGGATTTCTGTTAGTGCCTGCCCTGGTGAAATTCGCCCGACTTCCTTTAGGCATGGCAACGGGAACTTCATTGGCAGTCATCGCGTTCAACTCCTATGCGGGATTTTTGAGCCACTTTGGCGAAGCTTCAGCGCGCTGGCCGCTGGCGCTCACCTTCGCGAGTCTAGCGGCAATCGGTGTGGTGGCTGGAACTTGTTTTGCGAAGCGAATGCCCGCTGCCGTATTGCGGCGTGGTTTCGCTGTGCTGGTGCTGCTGACCGGATTCTTTATCCTGTGGCAAAACGGGTCGCGTTGAAGCGGGGGGATGAGAACGATGAGCGCCTGCACCATTACCAGAGGGGGCGCTCCAAGATTCTTTTACCATGACTTGGTATGTTCAGAAAACCTTGTCTGATCAGGAATCTTTTTCTGCGTTGAATGCCCCAGCAAGACTTGAGCGGTGGTCTTGATCTTGGCGCTTGTGGCGGTTTTTTTCCAACGATTACCCCACTTTTCGTGTGTTGGATCGTAATGGCACGTATCAGGCTTGATGCTCGTTGTGCCCCCACCCAGATTCTCTCAAGCCATCAGACTCTGACGAGGGAGAACTTGGGTGAGGTTCTTGTCCTCCATTAGTTTTTAATGGGAAGTCCCTTTGAATCCTTGAAGGCACCACAGGCAATCATGATAAAATCAATGAGGGCCCATATGCCAAATCCACCAAAGGTGAGCAGCATCAAAATCCCTGTTCCTACTTTACCAACAAAAAAACGATGCACTCCCAAGAAGCCAAGGAAGAAGCATAGTAGTAATGTGGCGACGAACCCTTTTTCACTTTTTTCCATATTCATATTTCTATCTCTTTTTTGTTATTTGTTTACTATATGTGTCAAAAAAATGGCCGGATTGATTTGCTAGGTTAGTCAGTGATGGGTAACAAATTGATCTTTGTTCGTGGGGTGATAGCCCTGAGTTGTACCGCTTAGAATCAGAAGGCCATGACCAGCACACGCAGGATGCCAGGTGTTTGGCGAAGGGTTTCCAGGAGCGACGCGGGCGGCTCAGTGTCGACCTCGATCACTGTGACGGCACGGGAACGATCCGCCGTGCGGGAGAGGGCCATATTGGCGATGTTCACGGAAGCGGCGCCGAGCAGGGTGCCGACCGTGCCCACCATACCAGGGCGGTCGTCATTTTCTACGAACAGGAACTGACCGGAGACGTTGGTTTCGACGTTGTGACCGGCGATGTGGACGATGCGCGGTTGGGTGCCGAGGAAGGTGCCTGCGACCACGATTTCATCGCTGCCTTTGATGACATCGACCTCGATCAATTCGGTGTAGGGTGTATCGATGGCGACGGAGGATTTTTGTACGACCAGACCGAAAGCCTTTGCGACAGCGGGGGAGTTGATAAGGTTGACCTGGGCTTCGTTGCGAGCGGAGGAGAGGTATCCTGTCAATACGGCGCGGGTGATGAGTTCCGTATCCATTTCCGCCACCGGACCGGCGAATGAAACGCGGATCGCATCGGCCTGTCCCGGACCAATCTTTGCGGCCAATTTACCGAGAGCGCTGGCGAGGTCCATGTATTTGCCAACTTCGGCGATGGTTTTGGCATCGAGATTGGGCATGTTCACGGCGTTGCGAATTTCGCCGGTGACCAAGAAGTCGCGAACTTGATGTGCCACTTCGATGCCCACATTTTCCTGCGCTTCTGCCGTGGAGGCACCGAGGTGCGGAGTAAAAACGGTTTTTTTCGCGGAGAAGAGCGGGAAGTCGGCGGGTGGGGGCTCGACCTCATAGACATCGAGTGCGATTCCTGCCAGATGCCCGGAGTCCAGCGATGCCTTTGCGGCTGCTTCATCGACGAGACCACCTCGTGCGCAGTTGATGACCAAAGCGCCTCTGTTCATCAGGGCGAGGCGCTCGCCATTGATGATGTGCTTGGTTTCATCGTTGAGAGGGATGTGTAAGGTCACCACATCAGCGCCGGTGAGAGCCTGTTCCACGGTTTCGGCGAGTTCTACCTTGAGAGCTTGGGCACGGGCGGCGGTAAAAAAGGGATCGTAGGCCACGACCTGCATGCCGAAGGCTTGGGCGCGCTTGGCGAACTCCGTGCCGATGCGGCCCATGCCGAGAATGGCAAGGCGTTTGCCATGGATTTCGCAGCCTTCGAAAGACTTGCGATCCCATTTGCCGGCGATCATCGATGCATGAGCCTGTGGGATGTTTCGTGCCAGTGAGAGCATCAGAGTGAAAGCATGCTCAGCAGTGGAAATGGTATTGCCACTGGGGGTGTTCATGACTACCACACCGTGGTCCGTGGCGGATTGGCGATCGATGTTATCAACCCCGACACCGGCGCGGCCGATGGCTTTCAGGTTTTTCGCTGCAGCAAAGACCTCCGCGGTGACCTTTGTTTGTGATCGCACTACGAGGCCGTGATACTCTCCGATGATCTTGAGCAACTCCTCAGGCTTGAGACCGGTGTTGACATCAACTTGGATTTCGGGAGCGGAAGCGAGAGCTTCAACACCTTTTTCGGAAATGGGATCGGAAACGAGAACGCGGAAGGTTGCCATGGCGCGCGTAAGCTAATGGCTAAGCGCTTGGCTGTCCAGTGGCAAAACAGAATCATGTCGCATTTGCGTGCGATCAGGACGTCAGAGGGGTTTCAGCAACTTCAGGGGCGGCGTTTCTCATCGAATCTGCTTCCATGATCTTTCTTTCCCAGATGTAACGACGGAACAAGACCTTGATCGCGGCGGTCAATGGGACAGCGAGCAAGGCTCCCACAAAACCTCCTAGGATCACCGTCCAGAATACCATGGAAAAGATCACGGTCATCGGATGAAGCCCTACGGATTCTCCGACAATTTTCGGAGCTGTGACCAGCGAATTGATTTGTTGCACCACGATGAAGATGATGACGACTCCAATCGTGTAGGACATGGGATCCAAGTTCCAGATGGCACCGCCTTTGGCGTGAAACCAACCGATCAGGCAGGCAGGGATGAGGCATAGGATATTACCGACGTATGGGATCACACCGAGCAGTGCCATGAAAACGCCGATGAGGAATCCGTAGGGTAGCCCAAAAAAGGTCAGAGCGATGCCCACCAAAATGCCATCAATGAATGCCACCAGAACCTGTCCGCGGAAGAAAGAGATCAGATAGCCGTTGATTTCTTGCAGTGTATCCACCAGTTCGCTTTTGAAGCGTGAGGCCTTCAGTGGCACGTATTCATGCCAATGCTTTTGAATTCCAGCGGAGTCTTTTAGAAAGAAGAATAGATAGATGGGAACCATCACAAGACCTAACAAAAAGCCCATCACGCTCGCGATCTTGGAGGTGCCTGCGGTGGTCCATTCCCAGATGCGACCCTTATAGTTGTAGAGCATACGACCCGCCCGGGTTTCCCAGAAGAAGGTCAGATGATCGTTCGTCTTTTGTTTCGGCGCGGGTTCGATCACCAGACCTGAGTCGTCCACCTCCGTCAGCAACCAGCCCACGATTTTGCCGTGTTGTTCGATCTGCTGTTGCCGTAAAAACGTAGCGATCTGTCGAACGAGTGTTTCATTCTCATCGGGGCTGCTTTGATGGGGGGCGTTCGCATCCTTCGGATTGACGGCAGAGGAGTTGAACTTTTGCGTAACCATGGCACGCGCCTGATTCACGCCGGGAAGGATTGCCAATGTTAAGAGCAATCCCCCCAGAAGCAAGCTGATGTAAACCGCGATTACGGCTTTCAATCGGGACATGTTCCATCGTTCCAGTCGCCGCACCACGGGATCCAGCAGGTAAGCGACGATGCCAGCAACGATTACCGGAATCAATACTGGTTGGAGGAAACCAAAGAGTTGACCCACCAACCAGATGAGCCCCACGAGCAGTAAGCCCAGAATCAGAATGGAGACACCCGTGGCAGCGTTCCACAGAGTGCGGATTTGAAATGACGTTGGAAAATTTCTCATGAACGACGACCTTCTATGCATAAATTTCGCCGCTGCCCATGAGAAAAAGCATCTGAATTTCGAATCGTGGGCTTTGCAGTTGCCCTAGGCTCATGATTCGGTGTAGGGTGTCCGTGCATGATGGGAATTGGTTACGATGTGCATCGCTTTGTGGAAGGTCGCCCATTGATTTTGGGTGGTGTGGAGATTCCACACACTCATGGATTGGACGGTCACTCGGATGCTGACGTTCTCTCGCATGCAGTGGCTGATGCTGTATTGGGGGCCTTGGGTGAACCAGACATTGGCCATTTCTTTCCTCCCGGAGATCCTGCCTGTAAGGACATTTGTTCGCTGCGAATCTTAGAAAAATGCCGTCAGCGCGCGGACGAACTGGGCTTCGAGCTGGTGAATGTGGATTCGACCTTGATTGCCGAGGCTCCTAAGGTCCTGCCGCATCGCGATGCCATGAAAGCCGCCATCGGCGGGGCGCTGGGTTTGCCGCCGGCTCGAGTAGGCATCAAGGCAACGACCAATGAAAGCATGGGATTCGTCGGCCGACGCGAAGGAATCGCAGCGATGGCAGTGGCTCTGGTGCGTGAGAAGCACACATGACTCGCAAGCTGCTTCCCTCAAAAAATTGCAAAAAACATTTTCCTTTTCTCACTCCTCGCGTAGGATACGTGGCAGATTGTCACAACGGGAAATGTCACCCGCAATGGCATCATGTTTTCCTTTTGTATCATGTCTGACACATCGCCCCAACCCCAAGAGCCTCGCGAACCGAACCGCAACAATCCCGAATCAACCGGCGTGAACTGGCGTCTGTTCGGCTTGCTCGGCGTCGCGCTACTCGTTTTGAGCATAGCGTATTTCAATACCGATTCCTTCGGTGGAAAAACCAAGCAACTCAGTTACAATGAATTTCGCAACGCCTATGATCAAGGTTTGGTAGTGACGGATGACACTCGCCGACCCTTTGAAGTCGTCACACGCGACAGCCTTTACATTGCCAGCGTTAATGGCTGGTTGAAGCCATCGCCTGCCCGCGATACCAATGTTCCAAAGCAGCGCAGCACATTCCAGGTTCCCATCGATATTGTTTTGAACCAAGGGATTCTCAATCGCGTGTTGGGCAGTGACATCAAGATCACCCGCATGGATGCCTTGCCTCCACTTCCCGATGCTGGCGAGATCCTCACTCTGCAATCCTTTCGCAAAGCGCTAGCCGCCGGTGAGGTGCAAGTCAACGACATGCGTGAACCGCTGCGCGTGATCATCGCGAAGGACAATTCCGCTGTGCTGGAAGGGGTGCGCGAGTGGTATCCTCTCGTGCCTGCATCCACTCCCGTCGATCCCAAACAATTCAGTCGTTTCGAGGTTAAGGTGGATACCTTGATGCAAAAGGAAGAGCTATCCGAGTTGCTCGCCGCTGGGGCCAAGCGCACGAGTGTCAGCAACACTTTTGCCAATATGATGATCAGCCTTCTGCCCATCTTCCTGATCGTGGCGGTATTGATTTTCTTTTTCCGTCAGCAAATGAAATCAGCAGGACGCGGCGCCATGAACTTCGGACGCAGCAAGGCCCGCCTGCTCACCATGGACAAGAACAAAGTCACCTTCAAGGATGTGGCGGGCATTCAGGAGGCCAAGGAGGAATTGCAGGAAATCGTCGAATTCCTGCGTGATCCGCGGAAGTTTCAGAAACTCGGCGGCAGCATCCCGAAAGGCGTGTTGATGGTTGGCGCTCCAGGCACCGGAAAAACCCTGCTGGCGCGCGCCATTGCCGGAGAAGCGGATGTGCCTTTCTTCTCGATTTCTGGCTCTGACTTCGTCGAAATGTTTGTTGGCGTGGGGGCCAGTCGCGTTCGCGACATGTTCGAACAAGGCAAGAAAAACGCACCCTGTTTGATTTTTATCGATGAGATTGATGCCGTGGGTCGTCATCGCGGCCAAGGCATGGGAGGCGGAAATGACGAACGCGAGCAAACCCTCAACCAGATGCTGGTGGAGATGGATGGCTTTGATACTCAAGAAGGAGTGATCATCATCGCCGCTACCAACCGTCCTGATGTGCTCGATCCCGCCTTACTGCGCCCTGGTCGATTCGATCGCCAAGTCACGGTCTCGCTGCCCGATGTCAACGGTCGCGAGGAAATCTTGCGCGTTCATGCCAAAAAAATCAAATTGCAAGCTGGCGTAGATTTGTCCCGCATTGCAAAAGGAACGCCCGGTTTTTCGGGGGCTGAGCTGGCCAACCTCATCAACGAGGCGGCTCTTCTCGCGGCACGCCGCAACCGCACTGCCGTGACGAGCGATGAACTCGAAGAAGCCCGCGATAAGGTGCGCTGGGGGCGGGAACGCCGCAGTCTAGCCATGAGCGATAAGGAAAAAGTCGGCACCGCTTGGCATGAGGCGGGGCATGCTTATTTGAACGTTGTGCTGAAGCACTGTCACCCTTTGCACAAGGTGACCATCATTCCACGAGGTCCCTATCTCGGCGCCACGATGTATTTGCCTGACGGTGATAAATACTCGACGCAGAAAAAGGAAGCCCTAGACAGTTTGGTGATGACCATGGGCGGTCGCATCGCTGAGGAATTTCATAGCCAGGACATTTCCAACGGAGCCGCCGGAGACATCAGGCAAGCCACCCACCTCGCGCGTCAAATGGTTTGTGAGTGGGGTATGAGTGATCAGTTGGGCATGATCGGATACAGCGAGACGGAGGGCAGCTCTTTCCTAGGAAGAGAATTCGGCAAGAGTCGTGATTATTCGGAAGCCACTGCGCAAGCCATCGATGCGGAAATCAAGAAACTCATCGATGATGCCTATGCGAAAGCGGAACAATTGCTACGAGAAGGTCGCGACAAGGTGGAATTGATTGCGATGGCTCTTCTTGAGTTTGAAACTCTGGATGCCAGTCACGTCCGGGATTTGGTGGAGTTTGGTGAAATGAAAGATCCGCCACCAGCTCCCAAACCACCCCCGATTCCTGATGAGCTTGCCAAAAAAGACGCGGCAAAGTCCGCTGCCAAAGAGGAAACACCGGACGACGGGGCCATCCCTGGTGAAGTCGTAGGTGCTCCCGCTTGAGTTTCAGGGTGGGAGATTCCCCGCGGATCCATCAGGGCTGATCGGCCTGTGATGAATCATCCGTGGCGATTCTCATCATGCGTTGAGGAATGACAAAACGCAGGATGCCGGAACGGCTCGGCGGCTTTAGGTCGAGCAATGTCAAGGATCCCTTGGGGATATCGATGGCTCCACCTTCGCCATTGGTAACCCAAGCAATGAGAGAGGAAAAGTCCGGTTCGTGACCAACCAAGCAGACTCGATCGAACTCAACGAAGGACGACAATTCGCGCAGTGCGATGTCCGGATGCATGCCGATTCCCAGCCACGACTGAACGACAGGACCAGGCAGTTGTGCTGCACGGCTAAAGGCTTCAGCCGTTTGTTTGGCGCGCAATAGGGGACTGGTGATGATGATTTCCGGCAATACATTTGTCGCACGGAGGAAATGACCCGCGCGGCGCGCCTGCTCATATCCTTTGGCCACCAGAGCGCGCTCGGAATCGCCACCGGGATGACCGTGCGGTTCCGCTTTGCCATGACGTAGCAGTAAGACTTCCATGGCGAGGGATCACATGGTCATGCCACCGTCCACGGCCAATACCTGACCGGTGATGTAACGTGCCTCGCTGCTGGCGAGAAACAATACGGCGTGCGCGATATCGCTGGGATCGCCGAAAGAAGCCAAGGGGATCTTTGCCATCACTTCCTCGCGCACTTTTTCTGGGAGTTCTCCCGTCATGTCGGTGGTGATGAATCCTGGGGCTACCGCGTTGCAGGTGACAGCGCGTCCTGATAATTCGCGGGCCACGGCTTTTGTGAAACCGATCAGTCCCGCTTTGCTTGCGGAGTAGTTGGCTTGGCCGGCATTGCCGATCAGACCAATCACGGATGCTATGTTGATGATTCGCGGGTCTTCCGCCTTCATCAGCGTGCGCATGAAGGCTTTGACCGTGTTGAAGGCGCCTTTGAGATTCGTATCGAGCACGGTATCCCAATCCTCTTCCTTCATGCGCATGAGCAATCCATCACGCGTCACGCCGGCATTATTGACGAGAATGTTCATGCTGCCGAAGTCTGCCACAACCTGTTTGCCCAATTCCTGAACTGCTTCGTGATCGGCGACATCGACAGCATATGCCTTAGCGCAGCCCGGGAATCGGTTGTTCAATTCATCCGCCACGGCACCACAACTGGAAGCACTGCGACTGACGACAGCGACCTTGGCTCCTTGTTCTGCAAAAGCGGTGGCGATGGATTGGCCAATACCACGACCTCCGCCCGTGACGACTGCAACTTTTCCTTCAAACGATGGCATGGGCGGATGTTGCCCTACTTTTGCCATTCACGTCAAAACATTCCTTTTGTGATCTATGGGGACCTTTTTGTGGGCTTTATGGTTGGTGAAAAACGATAGGTAAGGAAATCTGTCCGTATCGGTTTACGGCTGTGAGAGCGATTGCATCCATTCGGGGGATCGTAGTGCCACCGCTTTCCGTAGGGCAGATGCGGAGGGTTTGCCACTGTGATCCGAGTCGACCCTGTATAGCGATTTTATGGGTGGAGTGATCGCCGGTTTGCCACTGTATGACGATGGTGTCTTTTTTTCGTTCGGCTGTGACGCTGGGCGCCATGGGAACAGAGCGGTTGAGCCAGTTCATGGGAGGAACCAGTGCGGGAGATGGGTAGATTTTTTTTAGATGTTCTTGGATGTTATCGCGATTTTTCATGATGGCACTGACGCTCCAGTGCAAATGTCCTGGGTGGTCTTTTGTGGCGCGACTCAGTTGGAGTTGTGCGATGATGTCTTCGGCCTTGCGGCCCGGATCCTCGCTACTGCCGATGCGCGATGTGGCGATGCCCGGCCACACGGGACGATGACCTTGTTGGCGCCACCATTCGAGCAGAAGCTTGTAGCTTTGTGGTCCTTCCATGCGCCAGTAGAGTTGGGGGGCGAGGTAATCGCACCAACCCTGACTGAGCCATTTTTTCGCATCGCAAGCGAGGTCTTCGTAGGCGTTGAGGCTGGCCGTGGTTCCGGCGGGAACTCCAGGTTGCCAGATGCCGAAGGGGCTGATGCCCACCCTTACCCATGGTTTGACAGCTTTTACCTTTTGGTAGAGGTCGCACATGAAGGAATCCACGATGTCTCTTCTTTGCTGGTTGCTAAGTCCATCAGCGAAGCGCTCGCCCTTGTTCGGGTAGGGATAAAAGTAATCATCGAGATGAATGCCATCCACATCATAGCGTTGCAACACATCGATGATTGCGGATAATGCGCGCTGGCGAGATGCTCCAAGAGCGGGATCGCACCAGATCATGTTGTGATAGTGTTTGGTCAACTGTGGCGCACTGCGTGTGATATGATCGCTGGAGGGAATGGCAGAGGAGTGGGAAAGTGCGCGAAAGGGATTGAACCAAGCGTGCAGCTCGATGCCGCGCAGTCGTGCCTCGCGGATGGCAAATGCCAGCGGATCATAGCCCGGTGACTTTCCCATCGATCCTGTCAACCAGGGCGACCACGGCTCGAGGGGGGAGGAATAAACGGCATCGCACTGTGGACGTATCTGAAAGATCAGGGCGTTGAGATGAAGCGATTGCATCCGATCCAGAATGGCCCGCATCTCGGATTGCTGCTGCTCTGCTGTGAGTTTGCTCGAACTGGGCCAGTCGATGTTGTAGATGACAGCCGCCCATGTGCCGCGGAATTCACGAGTCAGTTCCGGAATTTTTTCACGCGTGGGTAGCAGTGGTTGGGCATGAAGCGCATGAGCACCGAGGACTGCCCAAAGCCATTTCCACCCACGGCATTTCTTGCCCATCGAAAAAATGCCTGGGAGCGGGATCATGCGATAGAGGAGCGATCAGCCGTTCAGTTTTTGCAAGGCCTTAGGCAGAAAGATGCCATCCTTGCGGATCAGTTTGCCATCGAAGTAAATCTCTCCGCCGCCCGTGTCCTTGCGCTGGATGCAGACCATGTCCCAGTGCACCTGTGAGCGGTTGCCATTGTCTGCTTCCTCGTATGCCTGTCCCGGTGTAAAATGAAAAGATCCAGCGATTTTTTCATCAAAGAGAATGTCTCGCATGGCATGACGGATGTGCGGGTGAAAGCCCAAGGCGAATTCACCAATGTAACGTGCTCCCGGATCCGAATCCAGAATGTGATTGAGCTGTTTGGTTTTTTCTCCCGCTTCCGCCTTGATGATTTTGCCTTTCTCGAAGGTCAGTCGAATCGCATCAAAGGGAATTCCCTGATAGATGGTGGGGGCGTTGTAGGAGATGACCCCTTCCACCGAATCCTTCACGGGCGCGGTAAAAACCTCACCGTCGGGAATGTTGGCGGAACCACCGCAGGGGATTGCTTGAATGTCTTTGATGGAAAATCGAAGATCCGTGCCAGGGCCTTTGATGTGAACAGCATCTGTCTGATCCATCAACTTTTTCAATGCATTCATCGCGGGGCGCAAGGCTTTGTAATCAAGCAAACAGGCGCGGAAGTAAAAGTCCTCGAAAGCTTCCGTGCTCATGCCTGCTTGCTGAGCCATCGATGCCGTAGGCCATCGCAACACACACCACTTGGTTTTTTTGACACGGTGATCGATCACTGGCCGGGTTTTGCCCATGGCGAGTTTCATACGCGCCGCGGGCACGTCGCTATTTTCCGCGATGTTGTGGGAGCCACGCACCGCGATGTATGCGTCCATGTCCTTCATTTCATGCAATAGATGCTTAGCGATCAGCCCATACTGGTCCTCAGTGGCTCCGATCATCATCTCACGGGATAGGCGGCTCGCATGAAGGCGGATCAATGGGATGGCACCCACGGAGCGAGCTTCTCTAATGAGCGCAATTCCGATGCTTTCCGGAGCATCATAAAGATCGAGGAGCACCTTTTCTCCTTTTTTCAAGGAAGTGGAGTAACGAACCAGTTGTCGAGCGAGTTGGTCAATGCGGGTATCGTGCATGACCTGAACTTTGACTCATTCCGCTGAAAGGTCAAAGCGATACTTCACACAGGGTAGCAAAGTATCAGCGCAATGGGATGCCATGACGAGTCCAGAGCATCTGAAGTTCGGCGGGGCTGCCGCGGAAGATGTTGCGTTCGACAGGACGATCGAGGTTACCGAAGTAGGGGCTGAACCCGCGGTATACCTTGGGAAGTGAGCGCCGGTTTGTCCATTCCACGCCACCGTATTGCCAAATCGACCAGTTGCGCCAGACATTGTATTGATGGGTGAGCCCCGTGGGTGTCTCGGGAGCGGGGAATGCCTTGCATGCTCCGGTATTGTGCGAATACAGAGCCGCCCAGTAGGGACTACGACGCAGGCGGTTTTTCACAGATTCAGGGGTGTTGTGCAGGGTGACCCGCAGGTGTTCGCTATTTTCGAGGTAAATCACGCAGTCGACACCAGTGCTTTGTTTGACGCGGTCAAGAAACTGGATCATTTGCGATGTGGTCGAGTTGGCGTCAAAGTCCGCGCACAAAAGCAGGTGGCTTTGCGCCCAATCGCGACTTTGTGCCAGAGCTTGAGCACGTGCCACCATTTGATCTGCCTGACGGATCATGCTCACCGATTGCGTGGTTCTGTAGTAAACGCCCACCATCATCCGCTGGTGATCCGCAGAGCGCAGGAAATCGGCACATTTCTCATCGAGCTCGCCGCCTTTTCCCACGCGGGCGATGAGGGCTACCGCACCGTTGTCACGCAGAGCGGATACGTCGTGTTCGCTGTATCCTCTGCCACCTCGTTGTTTCTCTTTTGGGTCGTAGGCGGAAACGTTGACGATCTCTGTTCTGCCCCCAGTCGCTGCGCCTCCAGTGCTGCATTGGCTGAGCATGAGTGCAAAAAACGCGGTGAAGATCAGGCGATAGAAAATCATGAGAAGATCGCAACAGAAAAGTCCGGTGGGTGCAAGCGTGATCCTGGTATCGCTGGCGTATCAGTAGAGCGGCACGGACGCGTCGATTTCCCGCGACCATTGGTCGATGCCACCTTGCAGCGAATAAACTCGTGCACAGCCTTGGCGACGCAGCCATCGCGTCAGATGAAGCGAGCGAACCCCATGATGGCAATAGATGACCAGTGGGTCGTTGACACTCTGCAGCAACAAGGGACCCGCTTCGGGAAATTGGGACAGTGCCCAATGTCGCGCAGGGTCGATGCGATTGAAATGCCACTCATCGGCTTCCCGGCAGTCGATCAGAGAGATCATTGCCTTTTCTGTGAGGAGCATGGCCAGTTGCGCGGGCGTGATCTCCTCGGCATCTTCGGGGTCGGGCAGCATCATTCGACAATCACAGGTGTGCCGATCCGGGCGTGTTCGAAAAACCTCTCTGCGATGGCATCGGGCATGCGGATGCAGCCGTGCGATGCGGCATAGCCAGGTAAATATCCCGTGTGCATGCCGATTCCTCCATTAAAACGAAGGAAGTTTTTCATGGGGGCGGGGTAATAAATGCAACCGGAGGGAACTTTATCCACGCGAATGTCTACATTGTCATTGACCATCGCCCCGGTGGCTTTGTCTTTGAAAACACCATAGACGCTGGAGTGGTGGTCTTTGTCTTTTTCTGATACCTTGTATTTTCCGGGAGGTGTATTTGTTCCTTCCTTTCCTGTCGAGATGCGCGACACACCCACCAGCTTCCCACTCTTGTAGAAAAAAGCTTTTTGCTGAGATCGGCTGATGCGAATCATGGGGTCGCCTTCGACTCCATCACCGTCCCAGTAGGAGACATCGTCAGGAATCGCCGGTGCAGGGCCGCTACCGTGGGAGGAATACTGCAAAGGCCCCAAGCCCGCGAGATAGTTGCCTCGTGGATTGGCTGGCTGGTTTTGGTAGCAAGAATTCAGCAAAACACAGAGAAAGGCTGGAAAAAAAAGACGATGCATGATGAATGAGAACGCCGATGTTGTAAAACAGGCGGCAGACACGGTCAAGCGGGCAATTCCATTCCTTGCGAGACGCGAGGCCAGAGCACAACGCGATGAGGCGGCTTATTTCACCGAGATTTCACGTTCACTTCGCAATCGCTTCATACTCCTGCGGCAATGTCGTGCCGTTATGAAAATCAAAACATGCATCGGCTGCGCCTGTCTTATGGCGCTGCCCCCAGTTGTGGCACAGGAGTTGCCTTCCGTTATCCCTGGCAGTGTGACTCTCCCGTATGAAATTCTGCGTGGTCTAGAAATGAATCACGCTGCCCCCAAAGCAAAGGTGGAGTTCCCGGGCATTGTCACCTGCGCGAAGTATCAGGTCGATGTTTCCACATCACCCACCACGATCCTTGCATCGATGACGGTACAGCATTTTACGGATTCTCTGTCGAGCGTTCCCTTGCTACCGGAAAACCTCTCCCTGACTGAGGTATTGCCTGCTGACGCAGCACTTTGGGTCAAGGATGGGATGCTGCAATGGATCAGTCAGGAGAAAGGCAAGCAGGAGATCCGTTTTCGTCTGAGTCCTTCCCATCCCGATCAGTTGGTCACTCTGCCCTGCGTCAGTGCGAGTCTGTCATTTACCGGATTAGCGCCGGGCCAGATTGTGGTTTGTGAGATCGATGACACTACGCATACGCTCTCTCCGTCCGCATCGGTGGGCATTCCCGCACGCGGAGCGAAAATTTCGTGGCAAGTCGCATCGCCCTCGGCGCAAGAGGTCTTACCTCCTAGCTTGTGGCACTGGCGTCACGAGGTGGTGGCTGTGGAAAACGATGGCGCGCTGGCGATGACTTGTTTTGCACATGCGGAGACGCAGGAGGGAGATACCCGCGAGGCTCACTTGCTCCTTCCTTCCGGTGTCAGTCATATCGTCGCCAAAAGTGAACAATTGGAATCTCAGCAGGTGCATCGTGAGGCCGATGGTTCACAAAGATTGTCTTTGCGTTGGAAAGGGGATCGGCAGCTCCACCGCACTGTTGTCTTAGAATACCAGAAGCGTGTCAGTTCTCTGCAATCGCCATGGTTGCTCGAGGCTCCTCGTGGGCAAGCGGAAAAGCCCGACATGGCCCAGTTCCACCTGGCGGATCAAGCTCTGCGGAAATTTTCCGCGCCTGGTATGAAGGGACCATTCACCGCGCAGAGTCTATCGCAGTCCATGAGTCAACCACTGCAAGGACGCGCGTATTTTCTGATCGATGCGCCTGAGGGACCAGTGGCACTGGAGCAATCCATTATGCCTGTGGCCAGCACCGCGGACGCGATGATCACCAAGGCATGTTGGGAGAGTCGAATGGAGTTGGACGGTTCCTCTCTGACTACCGGACAACTTGACGTGCAGTATCGGAACGGTGCTCGCTTGCCACTGCGCTTGCCGGAAAAGGCCGTGCTTCTGAGCTGTTCGGCTGATGACCGAGATGCGGTTTCCCTCATGCCAGCAGCAGGCGTGTTGGAAATCATGCTGCCCACTCATGGGCAGGTTATGGGGTCCGCCAAGCTAGTCATTTCCTACACCGAGCGCCGTGAAAAGTTTGCCCCGCTCGACGGCCAGTTCAATCTGCAGCTTCCTGGCACTCCTTATTTCATCCATGCCTTGCAATGGCATCTCTCCCTGCCGGTCGATTACACTGCCGAGGTTGCTGGGAATCTTACTCGTTCCGCTAAGACAACTACTGCTGCGAATCTGATTCTGTTAGAAAAAAACCTTTGTCGCAATGAAACTCCTGAGGCGGGGATATTTTACAACCGCAAGAATCATTTGAACCACTGACCCTCTTTTTTCCCATCATGAAAATTTTACAAATCGTCGCCATTGCTTGCATTCTTCTCGTTACTACCCTCGCCTGGTTCATTCTCGGTGCTGCCATTCAGTCCCGTGCACAGGATACAGGCCATGCCATGCGTAGCGAGGTTCTTCAGGTCTGGGGGCCTCAGTTGCAACAGTCGCATCCTCACGCCTTCTATCGTTCACCGAATGTGCCGAACGGAAAGGCTATGATCCAGTCAGAAAAAAGCCGGGTCAGAGCATTGATCAACTATGCGCCGAAAAAACGGGGGCTGACGCGGCATCGCACGTATGATGTGGACTTCCAGGGTGTTTACTCGTTTCGCAATCCCACGCGCATTCCGCAAACCTTGTTTGTGATGTTTCCCTTGCCCGAGACCCAGGGCCTGCGCGGCGTGCAGATCATGCTGGATGGAAAGGAGACCGATGTCCGGCGCAGCGGTGACGGATCGTTGGAAATGGCGGTGGAGGTGGCCGCATCGTCCGCGGTCGAGCTTACGGTGGTCTATCAGACCAATGGCACGGATGCTTGGCTCTATCGGTTTCCCCACCCCGAACGTGTGCGTGACTTTGAATTGTTCATGAAAACAAATTTTCCAGAATACGGATTTCCCGCTGGTTGCGGATCGGCCACCCGACGCGATGAGGTGGCTTGCGAATTCATCTGGGCTTATCAACCGGACGTGCTATCCGCGCCAGACATTGGCATGGAAATGCCCCGATTGCTCAACCCCGCGCCCGTGGCTTCACGCATCTCGTTTTTTGCTCCGGTATCGCTGTTGTTTTTTGTGACGGTGTTGGTTTTGTTAGGTAGTTTAAGAGGCATAGCATTGCATCCGATGCATATCTGCTTTGTGGCCGCTGGCTTCTTTTCCTTTCACCTCCTCTTCGCTTATCTGACGGATGTGATTCCTTTGTATGTGGCATTTGCTCTGTCCGCGCTGGTATCGGTGTTGCTGGTGAGTGGTTACTTGCGGGCTGTCGGCGGACAAACATTGTTCCGCATTGCGCTGCCTGCGCAGATTGGCTACATGGTGCTCTTCAGTGTTTCGTTTTTCTTTGATGGAATGACGGGGCTCACCATCGCCATCGGCTCGGTCATCACCCTTGCTCTGCTGATGAAAGTGACAGCTACCACGTCCTGGAAAGCGGTGTTTGCGGACAAACGACAGCCGAAGCAGCCACCCGTGTTGCCCAAAGCGGATTGAGACGGCGAGAGGTTTTTCGCATTCCTCGCTTGAATTTTTTCCAGAGCCCTCTCACTCTGTGTCTGCACGTGCCCGTAGCTCAGCTGGATAGAGCTCCCGCCTTCTAAGCGGATTGTCGCAGGTTCGAATCCTGCCGGGCACGCTTCGCTTTTTTGGATCATGGCTCAGGAATCTGCATCTCAGGGGTTGTTCATCGTTCTGGAAGGAATCGATGGCACAGGGAAATCCAGTCATGCCAAACGACTTGCCAGTTATTTTTCCTCGTTAGGACGCGAGGTGGTGCTGAGCCGTGAGCCGACCGATGGACCATGGGGAAAAAAATTGCGCGATTCGGCCTCGACTGGTCGGCTCGAACCCACCCTAGAATTGGACTATTTCTTGCGTGACCGTCGCGAGCATGTGCAGCAATTGATCCTTCCCGCTCTTGCCGATGGCAAGGTGGTGATTCTCGATCGATACTATTTTTCCACCATGGCGTATCAGGGAGCACGTGGCTTCGATCCACAGGAAATCCGCCGTCGCAATGAGGAATTCGCTCCCATACCGGACTGGCTTTTTATCCTCGATGTAGAGATCGATACGGCCTTGCAGAGAATCGGCCATCGCGGCGATACCGCGAATCATTTCGAACGGCGGGACGCTTTGCAGCGCTGTCGCGAAATTTTCTTGAGCCTACGGGATGAGCCTTTCGCTCGGGTCATTTCCGCTGAGGGAAGCATGGATGACATCGCCCACCGCATTGTGGATTTCCTCGAAGAGCCGAAAGGATGACACAACTTTGCGCGTATCTGTGCAATGATGAAAAAATTCGTTTTGTCTCTGTGGTGTTTGGGGCTCTTTGCGCAGGCCGAGGAGACACGTGAAAAGGCGATCTCTGAGATCACTGCTGCGGCTACAGCCTTTCTTTCTTCTCTCTCGCCCGAGCTGAAGGGGAAGGCGGAATTCAGCTTCGCCGATCAGGAGCGCGAGAATTGGAAGTTCACACCGCAGTCGCGCAAGGGGGTCTCCCTTGAGATGCTCGATGCTTCCCAGCAGGCCTTGGCAAAAAAACTTCTCGCTACCGTTCTCAGCGAGCAGGGCATGCTCAAGGCAAACACGATTGAAGATCTGGAAAAACTTTTGGGTGAGATGGAAAACAATCCGGTGCGGCGCAATCACAAGGCGTATTTCACCTCCATCTTTGGCAAGCCCGATGTCAAGGCCACCTGGGGCTATCGTTACGAGGGACATCACCTTGCGGTCAATGTGACCATCATCGATGGCGCCCATCTCATCGCCACACCTACCTTCATGGGGGCTAGTCCTGCCAAGGTGGCGGAGGGCCGACTGAAAGGAACTCACATCCTTGCGAAAGAAGAAGAGTTGGCGCGCGCGCTGGCCGTATCTGTGCAGCAATCAGGCAAAGCGGTGGTTTATACCGACAAGCCCCCGGGCGAAATTCTCACAGGAGAAAAACGAGTGGCAGAGCAGTTGTCCCCCGTTGGTGTCACAGCAGAGGCTTTCACGGAGGAACAGAAAAAATTGCTGCATGCTCTGATTGCTGAATTTGCCAACCGTCATCGCCCTGCCATCGCGGACAAGGAGATCAAAACTTTGCAGGGTCTGGCGCCAAAGGACATTCGTTTCGGGTGGGCGGGTTCCATGGAAGAGGGCAAGGCATATTATTTCCGTGTTCAAACTCCGGGCATTCTCATTGAGGCGGCGAATAGTCAGAACAATGCCAACCACATCCATACCGTGTGGCGCGATCACAAGGATGATTTCGGTCGAGATTCCCTCGGCGATCATTACAAACATGACGCGCATTGAGCTGGATCACTGGGCTCAATTTGTGTTACCCATTTCCTTTGAAGATTTTCACAACCCCGAAATGACATGCGTAGTATTTTATTCCTAATGTTGGGCGCCGTATCGGCATCGGCTCAGTTTTCCATTCAATCTGCCGACGGCACGGTGACCCTACGGAAAAACAACGAGCTGGTGACGCAGTATCGTACGGATTCCAAGGTGCCCTACCTCTATCCGATTTCCGCTCCCGGCGGATCCAATCTGAGTCGTCATTGGCCGATGGAAAAGGACGCACCGGGAGAGGAGACCGACCATCCTCATCACCGCTCATTGTGGCTTTCGCATGGTTCCGTCAATGGATTCGACTTTTGGGCATGGACGGGTGAGAAGGATGCACGCATTGTGCACCAATCCACAGGCACGGTGAACGCGCAGGGCAATAAGGCTACTTTTTCCGTGTCACTCGCATGGCAGGGTGACAAAAAAACACTATTGGAGGAAGCGCGGCAATACACCGTGGAAGACCTCGATGACGCCACGCGTGTGATCGATGTGACATCCACCCTGAAAGCTGTATCGGGCGATGTTTTGTTCGGCGATACCAAGGAGGGCTTTTTTGCTTTCCGCGTCGACCGCAGCCTACGCCTGAAGGGGCCCACAGCCAAGGGCGGCATCCTCGACAACCACGGTCGCAAAGACGCGGAGTGCTGGGGCAAAAAGTCGGCCTACGTGACATTTCATGGCCCTGACGATCAGGGGAAACCCGCCGTCATCACGATGATGGATCATCCGAGTAACCTGCGCCACGAGACTTGGTGGCATGCTCGCGATTACGGTCTGCTGGCCGCAAATCCCTTTGGCATCCATGATTTTGAAGGCAAAAAAGACAAGACACTGGGCAATCACACGCTCAAGGATCAAAAGTCTCTCACCTTCCGCTATCGTCTGGTGCTTCATCGTGGCGAGGTCGATGAGTCTCAAATCGCAAACTGGTGGAAATCCTTTTCTCAATCCTAATCAAAAAAAACACTCATTTCCTTTTATGAAAAGACGTCAACTTCTTCAAACCTCGGTCTTTGCTGGCACTTGGTCACTGCTTTCACCGCTCGCCCGCGCTGTCGGAGCCAACGATGACATCCGCGTCGCTGTGATCGGATTCAACGGCCGAGGCAACGGCCACATTGAGGACCTTCTCAAAACCAAAGGCTGTCGTCTGGTGGCGCTTTGCGATTGTGATGAATCTGTGCTTGCAAAGGGCAAGGAGCACTTGGCGAAAAAAGGTGTCACAGTTCAGACCTTCACCGATTACCGCAAACTTTGCGAGTCGAAGGAGATCGATGCGGTCAGCATTGCCACTCCCAACCACACTCACGTATTGATTGCTCTCACAGCGGCAGCTCATGGCAAACACGTCTACGTGGAAAAACCTGTATCTCACAATGTATGGGAAGGTCGTCAGCTCGCCCTAGGAGCAGAAAAATACAAGGTCATCATTCAGCACGGCTTCCAACGCCGCTCCGAGACTTCTTGGGCTGATGCCTTTGCATGGTTGAAGGAAGGTCCCATCGGTGAACTGAAGTTGGCCCGCGGTTTTTGTTACAAACCACGTCCTTCCATTGGCAAGTCGGACTCGCCTTTGTCGATTCCTTCATCCGTTCATTCCGACCTCTGGTTCGGTCCTCGCGAAGTCGTGCCGTTGATGCGTAAAAAACTCCACTACGATTGGCACTGGCAAAGTCCTTATGGCAATGGTGACCTCGGCAATCAGGGACCCCACCAACTTGATGTCTGCCGCTGGGCGCTCGGTGATCCGCATTTGCCGGAGTCGATTGTTTCGTTGGGGGGACGTGTGGGGTATCAAGACGATGGCGATACGGCAAATACCCAATTGCTCTGGCTGGAACACAAGGGCAAAGCTCCGATTCTTTTTGAGGTGCGTGGCTTGCCAAAGTCAGGCATGAACTACGCGGATGGGATGGACAAATACAAAGGTCAGGACATCGGCAATGTGATCGAATACGATGGCGGATACTTGGCTGGTGGTCACAATAGCGACTGCAAGGTCTATGATAAAGAAGGCAAGGTGATCAAGGCCTTCAAGGGCAGTGTCACTCACCATAAGAACTGGATTGATTCCATCAAGACGTCGAAGATCGATGCCATTCGCGGGGCAGAATGCGGACATTACTCCGCTGCCTTGGCTCACTTGGGCGGTGTATCGCTGGCATTGGGTCACAAGGTGGCATTCAAGAACTGGTTGGCCTCGAATAAAAACCCTATGCTGGGAGAAGCCGCAGAGCGGATGGCGGCGCACCTTGATGCCAATCAGGTGGATCTGGACAAGACCCCGCTTTCGATGGGAGCGCCGCTGTCATTTGATCCCAAGACGGAACAGTTCGTGGGCGATCTCGCCGAGCGCGCGAACCCTTTGCTGAAGGGAACGTATCGCAAGGAGTTCTCTCTTCCGATCTAAAAATTCCCGCCCGTAATGGCAAAAGTGCGGTGTTTTCTCTCACGGGAAAACACCGGATTTTTTTTGCGTCCTTCGTTTTGTCTGAGCGCTGGCATCTGTCTTGGTCAAAGGTCAGTCGTTCGATGCGGGCATGACGGAAAATTTTAGAGAATTTGACGGATGAGCGTCGTTTGCTATGTTGGATCTATGAAACTGCGTTTGTTTGGATGTTTCTGTTTGTTGCATCTCGCCCATGCCGAACCTGTGCAGGATCTTCAGGATTTGCTAAAGGTGGAGGCGAAGGTGCGGGCCGTGGCGCAAAAGCGCGTTCCCTTTACCGTTGCTCTGATAGCGGCGGACGCGAGTAGCTCCGGTTCCGGAGTGATCACGTCCAAGGATGGTCTGATTCTTACTGCTGCCCACGTGGTGCAAGGGAACGAAACCATGGATGTGGTTTTTCCCGATGGAAAAACTGTCAAAGGCAAGGTGCTGGGTGCCAACTACGGCAAAGACTTGGCCATGGTGCGCATCGAGAATGAGGGCAAGTGGTCGGACGTGCCGCGAGGAGTCTCCAAGAACCTTGAAGTAGGAGATTGGGTGGTTGCCACCGGTCATGCTGCTGGCTTCGATCCTGCTCGCACGCCACCAGTTCGTTTCGGCCGCGTCGTATCCAAGGGGCCAGGCAATTTTTTTACGACGGACTGCACCCTGATCGGCGGTGATTCTGGCGGACCGATTTTCGATTTGGAAGGCAACATCATTGGCATCAATTCTAACATTGGTCAGGCGCTCAAGGTCAATAATCATGCGGGAGTGGATGGATTTAAGGACGATTGGGATAAGATGTTGCAAGGTGAACAATGGGGCAAACTGGTGCTGGATCCGTTAGAAAACGAGGACATGCCAGTGCTGGGTTTGGCCATCGATTGGTCACGCGCAGGTTTGGTGGTGGGTGGCGTCAGTCGCGGTTCCAAAGCCACCGAGGCTGGCATCCAACCGGGCGACCTCATTGTTTCCTTGGAAGGCCAGCGCATCCGCAATCTGGATGATCTCCGCAACGAATTGTTGCGCAAGCAGGTGGGCGATCTTGTCAAACTTGAGATCGAGCGCGATGGACGCCCGTTGACAAAGGAAGTGGAACTGGTGCGACGCGGAGATGCACAATAAGGGAAAGGGAGCATGATGATGAAACATGGGATATGGCTAAGTTTGTTGTCTGTTCTGCCACTCATGGCGGAGGAGTTGCCGTTACAAAAAGAGCAAGATCGCGCCGAGTTGCGTCGGCAGTCAGGCGAAGTCTTTGATGTGGTTTCTCCGATCGCCCAAAAGGTGGGGAAATCCGTCGTTTGGATCTGGGCCGGTGGCAAGCGCCAGTTGTGCTTGGGTACCGTGGTGGGCGACGGCTCGCAGGTGATCGCCAAATGGAGTGAAATCGCCAAGGCTCAAGGGAAGCCCTTGCAATGCGTCGGAGCAGGGAATGCAACCATCGATGCCACTCTCGATGGCGTGTTCGAAGACGAGGACATCGCCTTACTCAAATTGAAAAATTCACCCCTCCGCCCAGTCACGTTTCAAGCCAGTGCCAAACCCGACTTGGGAACTTTTTTGATCGCTCCCGGTCCCGGTGATGTTACTTTGGGCATGGGTGTGGTCAGTGTGATGGAGCGCACGCTCCGCGAGAGCGATCAGGCTTTTGTGGGCGTCGGCGTGGAAAATCACACGGAAGGCACAGGGGTTGTCATCCGTCAATTGGCGGAGGGCTCGCCGGCAAAAAATGCGGGACTGAGGGAAGGGGATGTCATTCTCAATCTCGGTGGCAAGATCGTCGGCAGCATGATGGAGTTTCGTTCGCAGCTGACTTCTCTGAAACCCGGTGATACGGTGAAGCTCTCCTATTCACGCGAAGGGGAAACGAAAAATGTGGAGATTGTGCTCGGCTCCAAACCGATGATGCCACAGTTTCCCCAACGTCGTCTGGAAGTCATGGAGCGCATGGGGGGAGAGATCAGCCAGGTGCGCGATGGTTTTCCCTCGGTGATCCAGACCGATATGGTGCTGAATCCGGAGGAATGCGGTGGTCCCGTGCTCGATTTGCAAGGTCAGGTTGTGGGCATCGTCGCCGCTCGTGCCGGTCGCATTCGCAGCTACGTGATTCCCTCTGAAGCGATCCTTGCCATGCTGCAACGCAAACCCATCGAAGCCAAGCTTGCGAAGGTGAAGACTCCCGATCCAGGTCCTCAGCTCTCGCGCAATCGAGAGGTAAGACCCCGGCTCAATCGCCCAGATATGGAGCGCATGCGCGCACGGATGAAGGAAATGCAGCAGTTCATGCGACAGCTCGATGCCGAGCTGGGTGACCTTGATCGATGATCCGCTTCGGGCTTGCGTTCACACTGTCCTTCTGCCAATTTGTCGCCCGATGGCAACTGATCAAAAACATTCTGAGTTGCTGGTAGGCGCTTTTTGCCTCGTAGGCCTCATGCTCTTGGGCAGCTTGATTCTTCAGTTCGGTAGTTTTGGCGAACGTTTTAACAAATCGTATCGACTGACATTGTTGGTGGATGACGCAGCTGGCATCATCAAGGGTTCAGAGGTCCGCATGGGCGGTGCCAAAATCGGCCGCGTGGCCCGTCTTCCGGTTTTGACAGAAGATGTCAATGTTCAAATCGATTTGTTGATCGAGAGTCGTTTCCGCATTCCGGAAGGATCAACGCTCGGCGTGGCATCAGCCTCGTTGCTGGGTGATAAGATGATCATCGTAACACCTTCTACCCAACAAACGGGTCGATTCATTCCTGCCGATACCGTGATCGCCGGATCCGGGCCATCGGGACTTGATGCGATCCAGAGCAATGCCGAAATTCTCAGCCGCGATGCGCGCAAACTCATGGTGGGTGCGACTACCACGCTGCAAACCGTGGATGCTGCGATTGCGGAGATCCGCACTTCTTCGGAGGAGTTGACCAAGACCCTCAAAAAAGTCAACGAATCCATTCTCAAGCCGGACAATCTTGCGCTCGTGGATGGAGCGATTCAAAACGTGAACCAGAGCACGGTGGAATGGAAAAAAGTCAGCGCGGATCTGGCGCCTGCGATGCAAGACGCTCGCAAAGCGATCCAGGCGATGGAAAAGGCGGCGGTGGGCGCGGAGCGCACATTGGGTAAAATCGACCAGCGGGTGGATGATTTGGGACCGACTCTGGCCGAGCTTCCCTTGGCCACCAAAGCCATCGCGCAAGCGGCGAACAAGGCAAACGAAACGATGGACCATGTGGTTAAAGGACAGGGTTTGTTAGGCACTCTGACTCATGACGATCAGGTATCCGCCGATGCCAAATCTTTCATTCGCAATCTGAAGGAACGTGGGATTCTCCGCTATCAGGACGGAGAATCCTTGCATCCTGCGGATGATCCGCGCAATCGCTTCCGAGGGAAACGTCGATAACTCTGCTGATTCTCCATGCAAAGCCGCAAGCCCGATTCCAGCGGAAAAAATTCCCATCCTCCTGCGGTTCCTCGGGTGGCATTGCTGATCGAGACCTCGAATGGCTATGCGCGTTCCATTCTCCACGGGGTGGAGGATTTCATTCGCAGTCATCATCCTTGGCACATTTTCCTTGCTGAGCGACGCAGGGGGGACGCTCCGCCCAAATGGTTGGACGATTGGGATGGTGATGGCATCATTGCCCGTATCGAAAACAAAAGCATGGCTCAAGTTTTGGCTCGCCTCCGCGTGCCGGTGATCGATCTCAGTTCCCATCGTTACCTGCCCGGCTTGCCCGGTGTCATCACGGATGGCAGAGCGATCGCTGAAATGGCTGCCACTCATTTTCTCAACCGCGGGTTCGAGCATTTCGCTTACTGCGGCGTGCCCCGTTTCCCTTGGTCACGCCAGCGTGGCGACTACTTCGTGAAGATCCTCGAGGAGAAACATCTGAACTGTCATCGGTATCAGAGCTCCAAGAAAGGTGAGGCCGATAGCGAGGTGGAAACCGATGATATTGCTCGCTGGTTGAAAAGCTTGCCCAAACCGGTAGCGGTTTTCGCCTGCTACGATGCGCGCGGTCGCCAGATTCTGGATGCCTGCCATCGCGCCGAGTTGTCGGTTCCAGAACAGGTGGCGGTGTTGGGCGTGGACGATGATGAGTTGCTCTGCGAGCTGAGCCCTCAGCCCTTATCGAGCATCGATCCGAACCCGCGCCGATGCGGTTGGCTGGCCGCGGAAATGCTGGAAATGATGATGGCGGGACAAAGCCCCACGCCATTGATCCGTGTCGTTAGCCCCGTCGGGATCAGCACGCGTCAGAGCACCGATGTTTTTGCCATGGAAGACGCCAACCTCGTCAAAGCCCTGCGTTTGATTCGTGAACACGCCTGCCGCGGCATCACGGTCGATGAAGTTTCCCGCATGGCGGGATTGGCCCGCCGCACGATGGAGTCTCGTTTCAAAAAGATGTTAGGCCGCAGTCCTCACGAGGAAATTATGCGCATTCAGGTCCAGCGTGCCCAACGGTTGTTGCTGCACAGCAATTTGCCCGTATCCGTGATTGCGGAACGTGCGGGATTCGAGACACCGGAATACTTCAGCGTTGCTTTCAAACGAGTCACCGGAATGCCTCCTGTGACCTATCGAAAAAAACGCGGGGAAATGAAGTGAGCCCAGTGGTCCGCCAGGTTCAGCGAACCTGGCAGACTGTTCGACTCGATCAGATGAATTCGTTGAGGATGTTTTCCAACAATTCCTGACGACCAGAACCGATCGTCGGCTCGCCATTTGCAAGAGCGTAGGTGCTGAGTTCCTCGAGAGATGTCTGTTTGGACTCGATCTTGGAGCCGATGCCGCTGTCCCAGGAGGCATAGCGTTTGCTGACAAACTCGGCGATACGACCATCTTCGCGCATGCGAGCGGCGGCCTTGAGACCACGGGCAAAGGCATCCATGCCACCAATGTGCGCGTGGAAAAGATCCGAGGGATCGTGGGACTCGCGACGGCGCTTCGCATCAAAGTTGAGTCCACCGGTAGTGAATCCACCCATCTCGAGCACTTTCTGCATGATGCTGGTGGTGAGATAGAGATCGGTGGGGAATTGGTCGGTGTCCCAGCCGATGAGTTCATCACCTTGGTTGGCATCGATGGATCCCAACGAGTCAGCTGCGATGGCCACTGTCATTTCATGCAGCATGGTGTGGCCCGCGAGTGTGGCGTGGTTGGTCTCCAAGTTGAGTTTGAAATGCCCCATGAGACCATATTCGCGCAGGAAGTTCAGGCACGCGGCGGAATCGGAATCATACTGGTGAGTAGAAGGTTCACGAGGTTTGGGCTCGATGTAGAATTGACCGGTGAAACCGATTTTTTTCGCGTAGTCGACGGACATGTGCAGCAACGCAGCGAGGTGATCGAGCTCGCGCTTCATGTCGGTGTTGAGCAGTGTGGCGTAGCCTTCGCGACCACCCCAGAAGGTGTAGCCTTCGCCACCCAGTGCGAGCGTGGCATCCATGGCGGCTTTCACTTGAGCGGCTCCATAGGCAAACACATCGGCGCTGGGCGAGGTGCCTGCGCCTTGGGAGTAGCGTGGGTGTGAGAACAGGCAGGCCGTGCCCCACAGAAGTTTTTTGCCGTGCGCCTGTTGCAGTCCTTTCAGGTGCGCAGTGACTTTTTCCAAAGCGGCATTGGATTTCGCTAGGTCATTGAGCTCGGGTGCGATGTCACGATCGTGGAAGCAGTAGTAATCGATGCCAGTCTTGTCGAGGAATTCGAAAAACACATCGGCTCGCTTGAGGGCGTTGTCGATGCTATCGGACTGATCGTCCCATGGCATCAGTGCGGTGGCGCCGCCGAAGGGGTCAGAAAGACCGTTGCGCATCACGTGCCAGTAGGCGGCTGCGAAGCGCATGTGATCGCGCATCGTTTTGCCTTCCACCATCTCTTCGGGATTGTAATGCTTGAAAGCGAAAGGATTTTTGGATTGAGGCCCTTCGTAACTGATTTTGGGAATGTCGGGGAAATATGCCATGCGCGATGGTTAGCAAGAGACCGATTCCCGTGCAAGCGGATATATTGTCAGCGGGTCAAGGTCGATGCTCCCCCTGTTTTCACTCGCGGGATCGCCCCCTGTTGCCTGATCCGTCTTCCACATTGATCTTGCGCAACTGTGGCAGCGGCATACTTTTGGTCAGTGTCCCTTGTGTCATTCGTGTAAGAAAGCATGCCTATGTCAAATCGTATCCACCGCACTGTCCTTTGGCTCTCCATGTTCAGCGCGGGCTTGGCGGCGGGTGAGTCTATCGGTCCTATTGTGCCGGGGCTGCATCGCAATCATGCGCTCCCTGAGGTCCAGCAGGGAGCCGTATGGATGGCCGAGCTTCGCTGCGCCGCGTGCCATGCAGGATTGGATGAGAGTGCGATGAAGCCCGCGCCCGACCTGCGCGAAGCGGGCTCGCGTCTGACGCTCGAAGCCCTTCAGCGCCTGATCGCTGATCCCGCGGGGTTTCACCCCGGTAGCACCATGCCGCAGATGCTCGCGGGTGAAAGCGAGGCCATGCGCAAGAAGATCAGCCTCGAAATCAGTCATTACCTACTCTCGCTGACGCAGTCGGAAGTAGACCTGAAGCCATTGCCCGATGAGGCGCATGATGGATTCGAGCTTTTTCACAGTCTTGGATGCGTGGCTTGTCATCCACCACGGGATCAAGCTGGCAAGGAAATCGCGCCAGAAGGTTATGTCTCACTGGCCCATGTTGCGGAAAAATATCAACCGCGCGCGCTGGCTGCCTTTTTGTATGAGCCGCTCAAGATCCGTCCCGGTGGGCGGATGCCGGACATGAACCTGACTCCCCAAGATGCCGAGGTTCTCGCCGCTTACTTGATGGCAGGCAAAAAAGCCCATGCCGCAGGGAAAGTCAGCCCTCAGCTCGCTGAGCAAGGCGCCAACCATTTCACCACCTACCACTGCGTTGCGTGTCACCAGTTGGGCGATGACTTTACGGCTCCTTGGCCTGACGCGCCGCCCTCACGTGAGAAGATGAAACTCGATCGGGGCTGTCTCTCGGATGCACCCGTTTCAGCTCCGAATTTTTCTCTTCATGAGAAACAGCGACAGGCGATCCGAGCCGCACTCACGCAGCAGAGCGATCCATCTGCGGCGGATCGCATCAAGAGCAAGCTCACGCAGCTCAACTGCATCGCCTGTCATCAGCGCGATGACTACGGCGGAGTGACTGCCAGTCGCGATGCGTTTTTTCACTCGAAGGAGGAAGCTCTGGGCAATGAGTCTCGCATTCCGCCACCGCTCACCGGGGTGGGTGGCAAACTGCGGGCTGACTGGATGCGCCGCTTGCTGTATGATCGCGAGCGATCACGTCCCTACATGATCACACGCATGCCGCATTACGGCGAGATGGCTTTGGGAGACCTGGTGCTTTGGCTGAGTGAGGTCGATCGCTTGCCTGCCTCCCATCTTCCTGAGGTGGATCAAGAGACTCGTAAAAAGTTTACGGAAGGCGGTCTTCAGTTGTTAGGCGATAAAGGACTGAATTGCATTGCTTGTCACAATTACAAAGGCTCCGAATCTCCGGGCATGAAAGGCATCGATCTGATGAGCAGTTACCAACGCCTCACCCCCGAGTGGTTTTTTGCCTACATGAAAAATCCCGGCACGTACCGGCCTGGCATCATCATGCCAAGCTATTGGCCAGAGGGAAAAGCCGTGCAAACCGAAATACTCAACGGCGATACGGAGCAGCAGTTGCAGGCCCTATGGTATACGTTTTCGTTAGGCCGCTCGGCTCGCGATCCATCGGGCCTGAAGCAATCCGATATGCGCCTTGTGGTGAAGGATAAGGCCATCATTCATCGTGGACGCAGTCGCGTGGCAGGCTACCGCGGTATCGCCGTGGGGCTGCCGGGCGGACTGAACTACGCATTCCACGCGCAAAACGGCTCGCTGGCAGCGATTTGGCGCGGCGACTTCGTCACGGTAAATTGGAAGTCACAAGGGGCAGGGGACTTTCATCCCATCGGCCCATACGCCACGCTGCCGCAGGATGTGAGTTTCCTGCCACAAGCCAAGGCGCCGGCGAGTTGGCCCCTGTTGCCTGTCACCACGAAGGAAGCCCCTGTGAACCCCGATCCCACGTATCCTCGTGCCCATGGGTATGCCTTCGGCGGATACACTCTTGATGAAAATGATGTCCCCACGTTCCGCTATCGTAGCGGTGAAGTGATGATCACGGATGTCATTCGTCCGCATCCCATGGTTCCCAGCAGCGCGCCGAGCCAAGCGTTACGCCGTGAACTGATTTTCTCCACGGAAAAGGAGACGTCCCTCGTGTTTCGCGTTCTCACCGGTCCCATCACTGCGCTGGGGGCGGGGATCTATCAGACGAAAGAACTGCAATTGAGGCTGTCCGGACCTGCAGAAATCCGCCCCTTTGCGGGAAGCGATGGAGCGCAGGAGCTGCTGCTGCCTTTGGCTCTCAAGAAAGGTTCCACCACCCTCACTCTCGATTATGCTCCACTGCCCTAAGCTCATGAAGCGATCCCCCATTCGATTAGGAAATGCATCGGCGTTGGCGTGCGTCATCGTTTCCCTCCATGCCGAGGAAGTGGGCGAACGCTGGGGCACCGAGGTGCGCGAGCGTGAATACTATCGCATCGTCGATCTCCCACTACCCCAGGATGCTGTGATCGAATCCGGCGCTTTCGCTGCCTTGCCCGATGGACGCATCGCCGTAGGCACACGGCACGGCGATATCATTTTGATTTCTGGCATCGATGGCGAAAAGCCGCAGCCCAAGTATGATGTCTTCGCCTCCGGTATGGATGAAATTTTCGGACTCGCCTGGAAAGATGGATCGTTTTATGCGACTCAAACGTGTGAGTTGACGAAAGTCTCGGACACCAATGGCGATGGCAGAGCAGACCGTTATGACTGCATTTCGGATGCTTGGGGATTCGGCACCTATCACGAATATGCTTTCGGATCAAAGTTCGACAAACAAGGCAACCTCTACGTCGCACTCGGCCTTTCCATGTCCTACCATTCCTGGCAACTCCTGCGTGGCTGGGCGATGAAGATCACACCAGATGGCAGGAGCATTCCCATCGCCAGCGGTATGCGCAGCCCCGGTGGCATCGGCATGAACGAACACGGTGCTTTGTTTTACATCGAGAGCCAAGGACCATGGAATTCCTCGTGCAGTCTCAAGTTCGTGAAAGAAGGCGGTTTCATGGGCCACCCTGCCAGTTTCAATTGGTATCCGTATGCCCCTAACGTAGGCCCCGCACCCATGGAACCTAAGTCCGGCTCGCGCCTCATCTCCGAGAGCAAGAACATCCCACAGCTCGATCCCTACGCTGTGATTTTTCCCTACATCCGCATGGGCCGCTCGATCACAGGTTTTGTGATCAATGACACCAAGGGAAAATTTGGTCCCTTCGAAAATCAGCTCTTCCTCGGCGACTACACGCTTTCCCTCATCATGCGCGCCACCACGGAACAAATCAACGGCGTCTGGCAAGGAGCCTGCTATCCCTTCCGCGAGGGACTTTCCACCGGCATCATGAACCTCCAGTTTACGCAGGGTGGGAGCCTGCTCACCGGCGGCACCAACCGCGGTTGGCCCGTGCGCGGACTGAAGCCCTTCGCCCTGGAACGACTGGATTGGACCGGAGTCATGCCTTTTGAAATGGAACGCGTGACCATCACACCGAAAGGTTTCCGCGTGAAGTTTACGAAACCCGTCGACTCCGCCACAGGTGCCAACCCGCAAAACTACGTCGTCAAAACCTTCACTCATCCCTATCACGCCGGCTACGGTGGGCCGGAGATCGACCAGCAAACGCCCGTTGTCACCGCGGTAACACTGTCTGCCGATGGTCTCACCGCCGAGATCGAGGTCGAGCGCTTCAAAGGCCATTGTCACGAGCTCGACCTCATCGCCCTCCGTTCCCGCGACCAAGAAGAACTTCTCCACCGCAATGCCTTCTACACCGTGAATGAGATTCCGAGGGAAAGTGGAGAGTGAGCAGGACTCATCCCTCCAGCCCAACGCACCACGGAACACCGACGTCCCTGTCGGCATCCATCCAGCCCAACGCACCACGGAACGCCGACGTCCCCGTCGGCATCCCGCGCGCCAACGGTGCCGAACACGCCAGCCTAGGGCATCGCCCAAGGAAGAGGGATTCCCACACCATCGAGCCCTGAAAGGGCGTAACAAGGCAAGGAGGCAGAACTCAGAAGTCACCAACCAAGAACCAATCATCAATCAGACACAAGAGCGCTTCGCTCCAAGACGTAAGACATAAGACCAATTGCCTTCCCTTTGCGATCCTCGCGGCAAAAACCCACTGCTCACTGCTCACTTTTCTTCACAATCAAGATGCGGACTAAATCCTCGCGCTCCATCACTCACCTGGCGCATTCATACGCGCAAAGTTGGCCAATACGTCCGATCTTGATCTTCCCAGCCTCTCCCAGGGAATGAGTGTGTTGGACTCGATGCCCAGTCTCTCCAGACAGCGCCAACACACGGACGAGGATGAGATTTTTTTCAACAGCTTGATTTCTTTCAGCAACTCCCGTTCCGGAATGTTTCCAGCATCGCAATCATCGATCAGCAGCGAGATGTATTCCGGTAAAATCAGCGCCAACATCCGCACATGTCGTTCGTCCTGCCGATCTCCCTGCGGCAGGCCGAGAAAACAATGACACTTGCTGCGAAAGAGATAGAGGGGATCGATGACTTTGATTCCACTGAAGATGGGAGCACGTTGACATAACCGGCCCAGTTGATCATGACGGATACCGAAAACGTTTGATAGTAGATCAACCACACGCAGAGGATTCCGCTGCAATGTTAGAATCCCCAGTTGCCCATCGGAGGGGGAATTGCCTTTGATGAGATGACGAGGTTCCATCTTCTGAACCTCGCTCCATGCACGATAACTCACCCAAATGTCGCAATCTTTGGAAGTAAAGGGGCGCAGTGCGTGCAGAGGTCCGATGTCTGATCTCCGGTCAAAATAATCGGCCCAAAAATTCACGGCCTGTCCCCCAAGGAGGAAATGCTCCGGTGTTCTCTGCAGCAGATTCTGCAGAAACGCCACGTAATCTTCCACACCTGACGCTTGCTCACTCACTTGCCCACAACCGCGGCTAGATTCACAAAATGTCCGTTCTCAAAATACCCCTCCGGAAAAATCGAGTTTTCCCGTTGAATCACCTCTGGGCTCTCGCCGTTTTCTAAGCGACGACGGTCCTCACGGCGCGAGACCGCTTTCTCGGCGGCGCGACTCTTAAGACTGACTTTCTGCTTGGGAGATTTCATTGCACTGTCAGTGAATTGATAACGAAAACTAACCGATGGCGCACAATCGGTCAAGTGGGGAAAAAAGTGGAGAGTGAGCCGTGAGCAGGACTCATCCCTCCAGCCCAACGCACCACGGAACGCCGACGTCCTCGTCGGCATCCCGCGCGCCAACGGTGCAGAACAGGCCAGCCTACGGCATCGCCTTAGGAAGAGGGATTCCCCACACCTTTGAGCCCTGAATGGGCGACACAGGACAAGAGGAGCGGGGGATGGGTGTCTTTTCGCGGTTGAATTTTTTTCAACCAAATCAAAAATCAAAAATCGTCATTCCTCAATTCCAGCTTCCCCGTCCGCTGAAGTTCCGCCATACGGATCGATCGAGGATCATTCGATTACTTTTGATTGGTATCGCAAGGGGTATGGTTGTGTGATGATTTGGATCAGTTTTACGCGCCACATGAACGAAAAAATCTAGATTGCTAACGCATAGCTCGCAATAGTTCCTGTAAGCTAAGAACCCTAGGATCAGCTAATCGACGATCCGACTCGGGAACCTCTCGATAGCTGCGCCTTTTTTCAAAAGCCTTGAGCACTTTCACCAACTCTTGACCATCCCAATTGCAAGTTTGATAAGCCTCATCGGCAGTAATTTCAAACACAGCATAAATCTCGCCATTAGCGCGGCCTGGATAGCTTTTTGCTTTCAAGTCTTCTGCCGTGTAGACTTTGTAACCAGGCTTCTTGAGTTTGAAGAGACCAGGAGCCACAGCATATTTATGGGTGCGCAAGAGCACATGCAGAGCAGACGACATTTCAGGCTGGATATGCCAGGTTCCCGCACGTTTTCCTAATCTTACGTTGGCAATACCTTCTTTCAGTGTCCACGCGAGCTGCTCAGGTGAATCATACCAAGCTACAACCACATGATGCTCTGCCGGAGGTAGAGCACGGCCTGTGTCGCTCATTTCATCCTGTTCTGCCAGCATCAGTGAACCATACTGCACCGGATCTTCCTTTAGCTTGTAACTCTCTGCGATGTGATAGCTTACGCGCTCCTGTGCCGTTGTGCGGTTACCCAAGTGTGCAAGCATTGCGTCCAGAAACTGGGTCAACGGATCTAATCCCTGAGCTGCCCCGTTCTCGTCAGGTGCGACTCCGAAGGCTCCGAGCCCTGGCAAGATTTCGTGAAAGCCCTTGAGCTTCACCGCCGCATTTGCACGGCCCGGATAAAGCACATAGGCCCCTTGAGAGCGTTTGATGGCATCCCGGTATGCGTGCATTTTTAGGAGGTCCTGCCGCTTGTAATTTCCCTCCACCTCTTCATCGGCATCGTCCGCTCCTTCCGCGCCGAATAATCCGTCTATGTCCTCTACGCGATACTTCGCATCGAAATGCACGTGCACCAGCAGCTCTTGCCGCTCCGCGTCAGCCTCGCTTAGTTCCTCCGGCCAGAACGTCAATGAGTAGTCTGGGTGCAAGCGCCGCGTCCAGCTTCCTCCTTCATGCCGATCCTTCGAAACCTCAAAGCGTCGGTTGTAGGCGAAGCGTGCATTCAGTCGGCGGCTCTGCCCCGCGAACGTACCGACAAAAGGACCCAACTCCATCCGCTTCCGTAACCGCAAATTCGGAGAACCCTCCTCCAGTCCTTCAAGTAACTCTTCCACTGCTGGACGATTCCCACCCCGGCACTTCTGGCAAAACCATTCCAGCAATTCGAAGAAAAGCCAATATTCATAGAGACTTGCAACATCACGTTGACCTGCATTGAACAACTCCTCACCGCCTTCCCAAGAAAGCTCTGCCGCCGTGCGGAATCGTAACCACCAGCGCAGCACCTCGCGATAGCCAGCCTTTCGTTGCAATACCGGGCTACCGAGCGGTGCAAAACGCAGCTCGCCTACTTCCCGGAACAAACTCCTACCCAGCCAATCCTCAACCGTGGCCACCAGCCGACGCGATAATGCAGCCGAAGCCCCCCAACCCGCTGATGCATCAAAAACGCCCTGCGCGTGGGCGAGAAAGGCCCGGAACTCGCACAGCGCGAACTTTATAAATCGGTTCTCCAGTGTGTCCAGATCCCGAGACCTGCGTGGCAATTGCACACGCTCAGCGAGCGTTTCCAAACCAAGTTGCCGCAGTGGATGAGTGGGCGGAACCTCGCGCCGCGGGTTGCCCTTCAAAAGTTGACGCACAGCAGATGGAGTCCAGCGAATAGGGCGATCGGAAGAAATGGAATCGCTCACCGTGGACAATCGCTCATGTGGAAAGCTGAGGATGCGTTGCAGAGCAGCTGAGAAATCGGGGCTGTCCAGCGTTTCACGTAACAGCTCCAGTTGGATTTGTAGCCAGCCCTCATCCTTTCGGTCTTCAAAGGTCGAGCGGAAACTGGCCTGTGTAGACGAACGTGCGTCCGCTATTAATCCTACCATCTCATCGGCGAGCCGTCGCAGCATTCCTCTGTATTCCGTCCGATACGCCAGTTTCAGTGAGCGCACATCCAGTAATGCAGATGCCACCGCTACTTTCGATAGATCCGCAGCATCGCCATCAACAAGTTCCATCAGCAGTGTGCCGCAAAAGGAACGAGTCTCGATCAAGCCTGCGTCGGATGGTTCGCCCTCTCTTCGAAAACTTCGGCGACGAGTAGATAAACTGCACCGCAGACGCAGGTCTGCGCCACTGACGGGTATAACCTCATATTCATATCGCTCGGACTCGCGCAATTGAACTATCGTCTCGCCATGTTCACGCGCATCTTCTGCTTCCCTTTCGATCAGTGGTGCAGTGGGGAAATTCTCCCCATCCTTGGCTGGTATGAGAGTGACGTGAGCCACCACAGCGCCGAATGGCGAGCGAAATGGAATGCTAGTATGTGGTAGAACTCGCATGAACTCATGCCTCGGCGAAAGAGGCGAATCCGTTTTCCATCAATAGCCGCCACATCCGGCCAATCTTCTCGGCGCTAAGTGGATAAGGCGCCCCCGGCGGAACATTAACGGATGGCTCCGTTTTCTTTTCCGTCGAACGTGCTGCTTCTTCCGCCGCTTTGACTGCGTCGGCTCCACGGCTCACCGAATCGTTCACGCAAAGGAACCATAGTTTCTTAAGCAAAGGCCCCAACTTCGCACGCGAGCCGTGTAGTTTCGGCAGGAGCTTTTGGAAAATAACGCAGTCAAAAGCAGTTGGAAACCAACTGGTATCTTCTACTGAATGATGGCCTAGAACTTTATAGAAATGAATGAAACGCGCTGTCTCGTAGGCAATACGGTAGCCAAATTCCGCGCCATGAGATTGCAGTGTTTTGAAAAGTAGCAACATTTCTCTATCGTAATCGGCTTTCACATCAGCAGGCACATCCACGGGGCTTTTGGCAGCATCCACGAAGGCCTTACCAAAAGATACACCTTTGCCATCGAGCTTCGATATGTCGGGTTTGGCTGGGTTGCTGAGAAATCCTTCCAACTCATCTGGGTTCATACGGAATTCGATGACGTTTGCCCTATCCAACACCTTCGGCGAAAACATATAGGTCGTCTCATCAACGTTGACCGTGCCGATGATGAATAGATTTTTAGGCAACTGTTTTATCTTTGGAGGAACGGCCTTTGCCGCTGATGTCTTGCGCCATGTATCTGGCTTCTCCATATCTCCGGAATAGAGCTCAAGCCCTTCGTCGGACTCGATGATGGAGAGAACGTCGGCAAAATAGCGTTCAACATGTGACAGATTCATTTCATCAAGAATCAGGATGTGAGGAACTGCCATGTGTCCTGGGTCTGAGGCATGGAGAATTAAATCCAGCGCAGGTTTGGAGATATACTTGGTCTCCTGCAATCCATCTGGGTAACCAAGAATATTCTCATTTCCTGTCCAGTCGGCTCCAACTGGCACAATCGCGTAACAGCACCCTTTGGCATCCTGTAAGTGACTATTCAGTAGTGCGAAGGCTGCTGCTTTGAGATGAGTTTCAAAACTATGTAGCTGGTCGCTGAACTTGCTGGTTACCTTAACAACTTCACGTATCTCACGCGCCGGTGTTGTCGAAGGAATAGAATTGGTTTTTATATAAGATGCCCACTCGGCAATCATCTCTCTCGGCAAAGTTACCTTAGTTGCTTCTGATGTAGTGCTCCCCTGAGATTTGGACAGCCTTTTTTGTTCATTAGGCTGCTTGGTTGCATAGGTGTTGGTGATATAGGTGAGGTGAGAGGTATTTGAGTGATTGGTGAGGTCTGTCGTTGTTGTAGTGATGGATCCAGGCACGGAGTTTG
>CAMCIC010000017.1 GCA_945874895.1 Akkermansia muciniphila
CAAACTCCGTGCCTGGATCCATCACTACAACAACGACAGACCTCACCAATCACTCAAATACCTCTCACCTCACCTATATCACCAACACCTATGCAACCAAGCAGCCTAATGAACAAAAAAGGCTGTCCAAATCTCAGGGGAGCACTACAGAAACTCGATCGGGATGGGTGGAGTGCAGGTTTTTGGACTCGCTGAGGTCTTCGCTGAGGTGAATCAGCGTTTTGGTTTTTGTGCCTTGTCCTGTCAGTTTCCATGGTCCTTGACGCACGGCCCACGCATGGCCGTGCTGCCAGTGGAATGTACGCTCAGGCCAAGCTGCTGCTTTGCGGAAAACGGGCATCAGATTGGTGCCGTCGATCTGATGGTTCGGCGGAATGGTCGCACCAGCCCCTTGAGCGAAGGTGGGTAGCAAATCCATCGTGAGAGCGGTCGCATCGCTGGTGGTTCCGGGAGCGATCACTCCCGGCCAGCGGGCGATCATGGGCACGCGATGCCCGCCTTCCTCCATGCTGCCTTTTTTGCCGCGCAAGGAACCATTTGCCGCGAATCCGCTCGGAGCCTGCGGACCGTTGTCGGAACAAAAGATCACGAGCGTATGGCGCTCGATTTGCTCCGCGCGCAAGGTATCGATCACGGCTCCCACAGACTCGTCCAGCACCGCGATCATTTCCTTGTAATCGGCAACAGGAGAGGGTTTTTTGTGAGGGTCCCGACCTTGCCAAGGGTTGTGGGGTGCGGCATGGGCGAGATAGAGAAAAAACGGTGTCGTTTTGTTTTGCGTGATGAATGCGCGAGCATGTTGGGTCAGCAAATCCGTGCTGTAGCCTTCTTCGTTGCGGATATGGCGATCGTGCCACCAGTCGAGCTCTTTCTTCCCATAGCCCGCGATGTGTGTGTGGTAGTCCACATGGCCGCCGATGAATCCGCGGAAAACATCGAATCCGTAATTCATCGGATGAAACTTGAGATCATACCCCAGATGCCATTTGCCGATCAATGCCGTGCGGTAGCCTGCGCCCCGCAGCAGGGCGGGCAGGGTGGTTTCCTGAGCAGATAGGCCCCAGGCCCAGCGCTGAACGGGATTTTTGCGCCGTTGTTCGCGGAACACAGGTGACAACTCCTCATCCGGCACCCATGTGCACCGTTGTTGATAACGGCCGGTCATGAGGGCAGCACGGGTGGGCGTGCACATCGCACCGTTGCTGTGAAAGTCCGTGAATTTCATGCCTTCTGCCGCGAGGCGATCGATGTTCGGTGTTTTCACCTCGGTGTTGCCGTAACAACCTAACGAAGCGTAGCCCAGGTCATCGGCAAGGATCAGCACGATGTTCGGCGGTCGTTCCGCCCCCAGCGCCAGCGCGAGGGTGATGTAAGCGCCTGACAGAGCATGAAGAAGCATCGACCTCATTTTTTCGCGTGCTTGAGGATGAAATCGATCAATTCCTGGCATTGAAAAAACGCAGGACTTACCTCATGACCGCGACCGGGGATGATTTTTACGTCACACGTGCCGCCCAGTGCCTGGTAGCGCTGCTGGAGCAGGAGAGTGTTCTCGTGATGAGGCACGGTGCGGTCTTGATCGCCATGCACGGAAAACATCGGCACATGTTGTTTCGCCAGTCCATCGAGCAAAGAAACGGGATTGAGTTTGTCCAGTTGAGAACGGAGCTCTGTCTCCGCCATGCCGTAATCGGCCAGGGTTTCTTTTTTCGATAGGCGCAGCGGGTAGCTATCGAGATGGCACACGGGGTAAATGCCCGCCCATGCGGTGACTTTATCGGGATGGCGACATGCCCAAGCCAGTGTCATCAATCCACCGCGGCTCTGGCCTAACAGAATCGGTTTGGGCGAGTAGCCACGCTGGATCATGGCCTCATAAAAATGCGAAAATTTCTTCGTGCTTGCGGGCGCGCCGCGCACCTCGCCGAGATCGTAACTGGCAAGGGCGATGCCTGCTTCCAGGAAGGCCTCCGTATACATCTTGTGCTGCAGGATGATGAATTTCCCCCCCACATTCGGCGCATACCAAATCCACGGCTTGCCCGGTGCGGCCTTAGGTGCAGCGCGCAGATAGGCCTGATGACCCTCCACGGCGAAGGACTCCGGTTTGTCCTGCGCCACCACCGCGGATGCCATGACACACACCATAGCAAAACAGAGGAAACGAGTGATTTTCAACATTCCTGATCCTCCCTTGATCAAGACACCGTGGCAACCTTTTTCCCATGGCAGAGGTGCGATGAACGTTGTTTTCCCATCTGCCAGCCTAGCCCTAACAGGATTCGCTTGGTCGATGGCTTCATGCGGAGGCTGACTCACGTCTCATAGCTCCACCGTTTTTCCGGTGCGGAAACTTTCGTCCGCAGCGGCGACGATGCGCATGGATTGGATGGCATCGGTCATGTGATCGACGAGGTCGATGTTTTCGCGGATGGCTTTGAGGAAATATTCCTGTTCGCGCAGACACAGACCGTCGTGATCGGGCTCGTCGTCGAGACGGATCATTTCATCGCTGTGAACGAAGTTGCCGTTTGCATCGAGCGGCGAGTGGTGGAGCTTCAGCGCCTGGGTTTGCGTGTGGGCATTCACATCAGCGCTGTTGCCTTCAGCGGCCGCTTTATCGGCGACGATGCTGACGCAGCCCTTCGGACCGACGACGTCTTTGACGAAAAAGGCGACCTCGCTCATCATCGGACCCCAACCGGCCTCATACCAACCCACCGAGCCGTCCTCAAAGGTCACTTGCAAATGACCGTAGTTGATTTTTCCGGCGGGGAGTTCCTCGGTGAGACGTGCGCCGATGCCCGAGACGCGCACGGGCTTCGAGCGGGTCATCTGACACATCACATCGACGTAGTGCACGCCGCAATCGACGATGGGCGAGATCGACGACATCAGATTTTTGTGTGTGTTCCAGTTCGCGCCGTAGGATTGCTGGTTGAGGTTCATGCGCATGACCAGTGGCTTGCCGAGGGTTTGCGCCATTTCGATGAACTTGATCCAGCTCGGGTGATGGCGCAGGATGTAGCCGATCACCAATTTCCGGCCCGTAGCTACGGCCTTGGCGACGATGCGTTCGGCGGCCGCGACGGTTTCGGCGAGAGGTTTTTCGATGAATACATGGCAGCCAGCCTCGAGCGCGGCGATGGCGTAGTCGGCATGCGTATCAGGAAACGTGGAGATCGAAACAGCATCGGGCTTGGTCGTGGCGAGGGCCTCGTAGTAATCGCTGAAAAGCTCGTAGGCTCCGCCGAGTTCGGCATTCAACGCCTCGCGCGACGAAGCGGAGCGGGTGACGATACCGCAGATCGAAAATCCATCCAGTTGATGATACGCCAAGGCATGCGAACGCCCCATGTGACCGGCTCCTACACACAATACTCGAATCGGTTGCTGCATGCCTAAGACTAACGATGTGCTGCGCACGCTGTCGAGCGGGGAATTGTGGTGCCGGCGGGCTCGGATGACGACGAGATGACAGTGGATCGTCATCGAACCATTGATCATACACTGCTGACAAAAACGTCCTGTTATTGCACGTATTCTCCTTATGCGTTTCTGGTTATCGTTGCTATGGTACCTCTTGTCGATCGCGACGGCGGACGAGAAAAAGAACCCGCTGCAAGTGACGATGATCAGCGAAGCCTCGCAAGTGCGAGCAGGGGAAACCTTCTGGGTCGGCTTCCACTTGCAGCATCCTCCGGGTTATCATAGTTACTGGAAGCATCCTGGAGTGGTGGGTGTGGCCACGAAAATCTCATGGCAGCTTCCCGAAGGATTTCGCGCCGGAGATATTGTCTGGCCTGCACCGGAAAAGGTGATGATGAGGATTCATCCCGCACAAGGGTATCGCGGGGAGGTATTGCTAATGGTTCCCATCACGGCCCCCGCGAACTGGAGCAAACCAACTGTCACGCTGAAGGTCGAGCTCGATTGGATGTGCTGCGCCCAGGGCTGCCATCCAGCGCATCGCGTGCCCTTTGCGCTCACCGTCAAGGTGGGCAAGGAAGCGATCCTCCATCCGGAACATCATGCGATGTTTGAGAAAAGCCGTCAGCGAGTGCCGCGCCCTGATCCGCTGTGGGTCACAACGGCGCGGATCGATGCGACGAAAATCATTCTCTGTGTCAAACCCGCGCCAGGAAATCCCCGTGGCATCAAAGACTTAGGCGATGTTTGGTTTTTTTCTGCCGATGGCGCCGTGCATTCCGCCGAGCCCCAGCACAAAACCATCCTTGCGGACGGGACGTTGCAACTGACCATGATGCGCTACGAATTCGGGCCTCAAGACCTTCCGCGGCTGCTAGGCGTGCTACGGGCGGAAAAGGGCTGGCATACCGATAGTGCGGTGCCATGCATCGAAATCAGCGCGCCCTTGTCAAAACCTTGAGCGCGCATCGGCAAAACCAAGGCGATTTTTTCGCACGCCCCCCTTGTCAGCGAAAAAAATCGTTATATCTTCCGCGCACTATGAGTCAACCAGCCTCCGGAGACAAAGCCCCGAGTTTCACCGCGTCCGCCATCGGCGGCGACTACAAGGAACCCACCATCATTTCCCTCGCGGACTTCCGCGGCCAATCGGTGGTGCTGTATTTCTATCCGAAGGATGACACCCCCGGCTGCACCAAACAAGCCTGCGCGCTGCGCGATGGTTGGCAGGAAATTTCCGCCAAAGCCGTGGTGCTGGGCGTGAGCATCGACCCCATCAAGAGCCACCAGAAGTTCCTGAAAAAACACTCGCTGCCCTTCGCATTGATCAGCGATGAAGACCAAGCCCTCGTCCAAGCCTACGGCGTGTGGGTAGAAAAAAGCATGTATGGCAAAACCTACATGGGCACCGAGCGCACGACCTTTGTCATCGACCCCCAGGGCAAAATCAAAGCCGTTTTCCCCAAGGTCAAACCCGATGAGCACCTCGCTCTCGTGCTGGAGGCGCTGGGTTAAGCCGCAGGCGAACCCCAGAAAACCTACCAGTTGGTATTTTAGGAGTCGATGCTTCGCATTCCTTGCCATCGACTGCCAGTTGGGGAATTTCGTAGCAGCCAAAGACAGCTTTTTGCGTTTTTCGGGGCTCTTGATTGCGCTTTCCACTTTCTGTTTTCCTCGATGGGAACTTGATCCGAGATGGCGAATGGGAGTCGTTTGTTGCATTGAGCGCTTGTGATTTCGGCTCAAAACCCGCAGGGTGGGGAATGCGGAATATGGTGCGAGTGATGATGATGGCTGCTTTGATCGGCTGCGGCAACTTCGTGGAGACGAGTCTGGCGGATGTGACACCCGATCATTTGGAGTTCCGCCGTCAAGCGGTGCAACGCATGGTGTTTGATCGGTCGCAGGAAATTCCGCTCGCGGGATTTCATCCGGCGAAAGTCGTGGGGCTCGATGTGATGCATCCGGTGGTGGGCGCGTCGATGGGCGATATGAGCTGTGAAATCGATGGCGGCAATCTGCGATTGAACGCTAAGAGCGCATCGCGGATGACCCGCTGGGTGGGGGGATTCAATCCTTTTGCGTGCTATGACCTATCCATCGAGAAATTCAACGGATCGGGAACCATCGGCATGGCGTTTTGTGATTCGCAACAGGAGCATCGGATGACCGCGTCGTTGGTGGTGAAGGCCGGGAAATGTGGGGCGATCCAGTGGGTGGTGGTGAAAGAGGGCAAGGAAGTCGCTCGACAGGAGTATGCTATCGCCAAAGCCGTGGACGCTGGCTTGCCGCTGCGTTTGCGTGCGCAGATGCAAGCCGTGGGAGTCAATTTGTTTCTGGAAACTCATGGGGAGTGGCAGCTGCTGGGCTATCCTGACTTTTCGCAACATTTCGAACTGCGGCAGAAATCGTGGATGCAGCGATTCGAGTTTTGTTTGCACAGTGATCTCGATGCCGGTGCTGCGGTGGTGATACGCGAAATGACCGCGGCGCTTTCGCCCGGCACCGGGCAGGCCGATATCCGAGCCATCACACGACCTGATGGCGAGCCCTTGATGGAAGAGGGGCGTTTGTGGTTTACGATGACCGTGCGCGGTCGTGCCCTTCCCCATCCGCTGCAGGGTGTGTTCTCGATGAATCCCTCGGTATTTGATCTGAAGTTCGAGGGCATCATTGTGTTCGATACGGGTGACGGACTGCTGCGCAATGAGCTTGCCTCGCATTTGTTTTATGATGACGGCGCGAAGGAATGGCGTGGCTGGACAGTGGGATTCAGCGCTTATGGCAAGGATGCAAAAGGAGAGCAAAAGGCCATCCTTGCCGTGACCAGCAAGCGTGATCCGCGCAAGGGCTTTTCTGTGATGCGGGCCAGGCCCATCGGTCTGCCGCCAGGGATGCATGAGGATCCGCACGGGATCTATGATGCCGAGGCTGGTAAGTGGCGCATGCTTGTCGCCGAGCACCAAGGAAAATTTCGTGCGAGTTTGTGGGAGTCGGAACATTGGGATCGCGGTTACACACGGTTGAGCGGTCCGGTGGAAATGGACAGCACGGGGACTTCGCTGCAGAAAATCGGTTCCAAACGCTATGCGATGTTCGGTAGCGCCGATCGCAAGGTTTACATCCGCAGCTATCCGGGCTTGGAGCCCGCAGGTGAGCTCAAGATGCACTTGCCGCCTTGGGACGGTCAATCGGGCACGCGCATCTGGCCGAATGTCCTGCCACTGCCCGAGGGATATCCGGCCCGCTACATCGCCTTGATGATGGATCGCCTCAACTACCCCGGCATGCCCAAACAGAACTGGACCTATGGGGCGATGTATCTCTATCACGCCCATTTGCCTGCGGGAAATGACACGCCCTACGAATACACGAAATAGTGCTTTTGCCCTTGGCAGATCCATGGCGCGTGAGAGAATGGCCATGTTATGAAAACCCATTTGCTCTTGGCCGCAGGCATGGCGGCGCTGCTCTCGTGCCAAAAACCGGTCGCATCCACCGCCGCTTCCGCGGTCCAACAGGAAACGTTCGGCACCATGCCCGATGGACGCGCCGTGAAAATCTTCACCCTCACCAATGCGAACGGACTCAAAGCCCGCGTCACGGAATACGGCGCGATTCTCGTTTCCATGGAAGTTCCCGACAAAGCAGGAAAGCTCGCGGATGTCACGCACGGCTATGACACCCTGGAAGGCTGGCTCAGCAATACCTCGTATTTTGGCGCCTCGGTAGGCCGATTCGGCAATCGCATCAAGGACGGCAAGTTCTCCCTCGACGGCAAGGAATACCAACTGGCGACCAACAATAAGCCCGGCGGCATTCCGTGCCATCTTCACGGCGGACCCAAGGGCTTCGACAAGGTTCTTTGGTCCGGTCGGGCGATCGGCAACGACGCGGTGGAATTCACCTATGTGTCACCCGATGGCGAGGAAGGATATCCAGGCAATCTCACGGTCAAGGTCACCTACACGCTGACCGCCGACAATGAACTCGTTTGGAAAGCGAACGCTACCACGGACGCGCCCACGATTCTGAACATCGTTCATCACAGCTACTGGAATCTATCCGGAGATCCACGCAGCTCGATCAACGATCACGAGCTCACACTCCACGCGCCTCACTATCTTCCCACCAATAGCGGTCTGATCCCCACCGGCGAGATCGCTCCGGTGGCGGGCACTCCCATGGATTTCATACAAGCGACCACCATCGGCGCGCGTGTAAATGCCGGCACCGAGGCGCTCACATTCGGGGGCGGTTACGACCACTGCTGGGTCTTGGAGAAAGGCGAGGGTGTCAAACCGGCCGCAAGACTCAAAGATCCGGAAACAGGACGAGTGATGGAAATTTCCACCGACCAGCCAGCTGTCCAGTTCTACGGTGGCAATTTCCTCGACGGCAGCGTCTCCGGCAAGGGCGGCGTGAAATACGGTCACCGCAGCGCGCTGTGCCTCGAGACGGAGGGTTTCCCCGATGCTCCCAACAAGCCAGCCTTCCCCTCCTGCGTGCTCCGCCCCGGCGAGACTTACACGCATGTGATGATTCATCGATTTTCCGTGGAATAAGAAAAACGCCCGCCGGGGATGCGAGCGATGCGTATGAAAACACGACTCCTGCTACTTTGTGTTACCATGCACTCTGGCGCGATGGAGCCGCCCCAGGCGCCGAACATCGATCGCATGACCGCACAATTGCTAGCCTGGCACCATACGATGCCGTAAGTGAAAATGCGCGAAGCATGTCGCATTACCATCAGGCTCCAAAACATCCATCCAAATTTTTGCTTGATGTCAGGATGCTCCCTGTCAGTCTGTATCCGTAACAGTTACAAACACTCATCCTATGGCAGACAAATGCATCTACTGTGGTTCCAACTCCTACGGCTCCTGTTCCCGGAGTCCGCATAACAAGCATGAACACCAAGGCGACGAGAATGAGTGCAAATTTTGCGGCTCCTCCTCATATGGCAGTTGCAGCCGCAGCCCCCACGGACGTCACCAGCACGGCCACGGCAAAGACAAATGCGTCTACTGCGGCTCAACCTCCGTAGGCTCCTGCTCCCGCAGCCCACACGGGAAACATGAAAGGTAGGGGGGGGGGAGATGATTCGATGAGCGGATAACAAAGCCCGTAGGCTCCTAGCCTTACGAGCGTCCGCTGAGGCCGGAGATGGTCTGGAAGATGGAGGTGAAGATCAGATACATCATGCTGCCGATCAGGCCGGCCATGATGACGAGGATCACCGGGGTGACGAGCGCCATGAGGCGTTGCATGTCCTTGGCCATTTCGCGGTCGTAACGTTCCGCGGCGCGGCGCAGGGAGATGTCGATTTTCCCAGTCTGCTCGCCTACGGCCACCATGTCGATCAGCAGTGGCGGGAAAGCTCCGGCGCGGGTCATGGCTTTGGTAACAGAGCGGCCATCGCCGACCTGGGCGATCACTTGGTCGAGCTGCTTGCGCATCACCAGATTCCCTGTGGCATCACGGGCCAGCTCCAATGAACGCAGCAGCGGCAGGCCGTTGCCGACGAGGTTGGCCATGGTTTCCAGAAACTGCACGTAGAAGCGGCTGGAGATGAGTTTGCCGAAGAGTGGCATGTTGAGTTTGATCCCATCCCAGGCGTATTTGTTCTCGGGATTGTCCTTCCAGGCTTTGAAAAAGATCGCGGCGGCGACGAGCACGAGCGTGATGACGTGCCACCACTCCTTGAGGAAATCCGAGGCACCGATCATGATGGCGGCGCCGAGAGGAACTTTCGCGCCGGGTGTGCTCTGGATCAGCGAGGTGAGCTGCGGAATGAGCGTGGTGACCAGCAGAATGGAAACGCCGATGCAGGAAAGCACCAGAAATGACGGATAAATCAGCGCGAGGACGAACTTCGATTGCAGCTCCTGCAAAGTCTTCAGATAGTGGGCCTGGCGGCGCAGAATCGTATCGAGCGCACCGGAGGCTTCACCGGCAGCGGCGAGGCTGCAGTAAAGCTGATCAAAGCCGGCACTGGTGCGGCGTAGGGCGTTGGAAAAATTCATGCCATCCCGCACATCCTGACGAAGTCGCTGGGCGATTGCTTTCAGATTGCCCAGTTCCTGACGGTTTTCCATGGCGAGCAAGGCGGGCTCGAGTTGGAGACCACCACCTAACATATCGGACAGCTCCTCGGTGAACATCACCACCTCGGCGCGCTTCATTTTTAGCAGGCCATCGGACTTTTCGGCAGGCTTGGCTTTTTCGCCATCAGCGGGCTTGGAAGAAGGTTTGGCAGTTGGCTTAGCCGCGGCTTTGTTCGGTTTGGCGGAACCGCTGGTGGCGGAAATCTCCTTGATGGAGACGGGTTGCAGGCCTTTGCGATCGAGCAAACGCAGGGCTTCCGTGCGATCGGCGGCGTCGATTTCGCCTTGGCTAACGGAGCCCTTGCTGTTGAGCGCTTTGTAGGTAAAAACTGCCATGACTGGATTTCGTTAGGCCTCATCACCGCCGATGTCGGTGGCGGTGACGGAAATGATTTCCTCGATGGTGGTGAGTCCCTGCATGACCTTGTGCCAGCCGTAGATGCGCATGGGAACGTAGCCATCCTTGAGGGCCTGGGCGCGGATCTCGGCGGCGGGGGCTTGGTGGGTGACCATTTCCTGAATCTGCGGTGAAATCAGCGCGGCTTCGTAAATGGCGAGTCGTCCGGAGAAGCCGGTATTGCGGCAGCGATCGCATCCGCGCGGGCTGTAGGCTTGGCCGACGATGTCGTGCGGGATGCCGAATTCCTCGCGCATCTGGAACGTGACCTCACGCGGGACCTTGCAATGCGGGCAGAGGCGACGCACGAGACGTTGGGCGAGGAAGGCGCGCACGGCGGCGGCGACGAGGAAAGGCTCTACGCCCATATCGATCAGACGGCTGAGACCGCCGAGGGCATCGTTGGTGTGCAGGGTGGAAAACACCAAGTGACCGGTGAGCGAAGCGCGGATGGCGATTTCCGCCGTTTCTAGGTCGCGAATCTCCCCGATCATCACGATGTTCGGGTCGGCACGGAGAATCGAGCGCAGGGCGGTGGCGAAGGTGAGGCCGATCTCGGATTTCACCGCGATCTGCATGACACCGGGGAGCTTGTTTTCCACGGGGTCTTCGACCGTCACGATGCGGCGGTCCGGGTGGTTCACCTCGGTGAGGAAACTGTAAAGGCTGGTGGATTTGCCCGAACCGGTGGGTCCGGTGATCAGGATGATGCCGTTGGAAAGGTGCAGCAGGGACTCGATGCGCTTGCGCACGAAGGGCTCCATACCGAGTTTATCGAGCGAGAATTTTTCCTGGTTGAGCAAACGCAACGAGACGCTCTCGCCCTCCACGGTGGGGACGGTGGCAACACGGACGTCGATGGTCTGTCCCTCGAATTGCAGGTTGATACGACCGTCCTGCGGCATGCGGCGCTCGGCGATATCGAGGCGCGACATGATTTTCAAACGGGCGATCACCGAGCTTTGCAGCGCTTTGATGTTTTCCGGCACGGTGACCTCGACGAGCTTGCCGTCGATGCGGTAACGGATGCGGAGGTTGGTGCTGAGAGGCTCGACATGGATATCCGTCGCGCGTTGTTCCAGCGACTCGCGGATGATCTGGTTGACGAATTTCACCACGCTGGCTTCCTCGTCGTCGTTGTCATCGATCACGTTGGCTTCGTCGTGACTTTCCAGGCGTTCGTAGTCGAGATCGCGGCCTTCGAGGATTTGTTCGAAAGTATCCGCACCCACCCCGTAGAGACGGCGGAGGGATTCATGGATGCGGCGGCGCGAGGCCATGCACCAGTCGATGGGGACGTCGAGCGCTTGTGAGGCGGCTTGGCGGGCGACAAGATTGAAGGGATCGAAGGTAGCGAGCTTGAGACGTTTTTTGTCACCTTCCTCGATGATGGCGATGGGCAGCAGACGGTGCCGCAAGGCAATGCGTGGACCGCAAAGATCGCGCAGGGGCAGCGGTTGCTCCGCAGCGGGGATGGTATCCAGCCACTCCATGCCGATGTCGTGGGCTAGCTCGCGCAGGTATTTTTCCTCATCGACCACATTGGCATCGAGAATGTCATCCAGGGGAGAACGCTGGCGCAGCGAAGAAGCCTCGATGACTTTTTCTAAGTTCTCCAAATCCTCGCAACCGGAGCGGCGAGCGGGGTCGATCAGTAATTCCATCATGGTGACAAGACTCTTCTGCAACAAAAACCGCTGGATGGCAAACTTGTCTTGGAAAAGTTTTGCGTGTGGATTCATCGGAAGCCTCACAACGGATCATAAAAAAACCACACTTCCGGAGAAGTGTGGTGAAAAAATCTTACGTGCGAGGGAATCAACCCCAATCGCCGCCGCCGCCGTAGCCACCGCCGCCACCGCGACGATCACCACCGTAGCCACCGCCGCCACCACGACGGTCTCCACCGCCTTTGTAGCCGCCGCCACCGCCGCCGCCTTTGTAGCCGCCACCGCCGCCGCCTTTGTAGCCACCGGCGCCGCCACCTTTGTAGCCGCCGCCGCCACCACCTTTGTAGCCGCCGCCACCACCGCCACCTGAGCGAGGCTCACGGGCTTCTGCGGCATTGATGCGCAAAGCGCGGCCTTGATAGTCTTGGTCATTCAATGCAGCAATCGCTGCATTGGCTCCCGCTACTTCGCCCATCGTAACAAATGCAAAACCACGAGGGCGGCCCGTTTCACGATCGGTGACGATTTTCACGCGTTCCACCGTACCGTAGGGACTGAAGAGCTCGGTGATCTCATCTTCAGTAGCGGAGAAGGGCAGATTGCCCACATAGATATCCATAATCGTAACTGTAATAAAAACGCTGTTTTGATAAACGCCAGCCAAGCCAACAGCAATAGACTCGGAAGACGACCACGACAATTCTGCCGTGGGACATCTGAGTGTTAAGGGATAAAATCGCATTTCACAAGAAAAAAAGTTGGATGCGGAAAATATCGGATTCGTGCTGGACATGGCCATTCACATGAAGCCCCAGAACATCTTCCGCATTCGCTACGAATAAATCGTTGAAAGTTGCGTCAGAAATACGTTATTTGGTTTTATGCATTCACTACTATTGACACCGATTCGTTGCTGCGGGCTGCTGTGGATGGCAATGCTGGCGATGTTGCAGGCACAGGTTCGGTTGGATATGGATGCGCTGGGGCAAAGTCTGGGGGGCTGGGACAAAAAGCGAACCAAGGCCGCAGATTATGAACTCTCCGGCAGCACCTATCGTACCTATAAACCGGAAATCACGCCCACGCCCGAGGGAGGCATCTTCGTCTCGGTTCGCATCGATTACTGTCGCGGCATGTTTTCGAGCAATGACTTCGCCACATTGGAGATGACCTTCGATTCCAAAGGAGTGCTGACCAGCGCGCAAAGTAGCATTGCCATCCAAGGACGGAAAATCAGCAGCGATGTCATGCGCACCAGCATGAAACTCAGTGAGTCCCAAGGGGCGGTCGGGGCTGCCGTGAAGATGGGTGGCGACCTCGTCGCGGACCTCACCGAAAAATTGTCGCGAGAAAATGTGGTGGAGGCAGGGCGCGTGACTTTTCCTTCCGCGGTGCGGCACAATTTCAACAAAGTCTTCCAAGCGGTGAACTATACCACTCCTGTGCAAGCTCCGCTGTTACCGGAAACCTTGCCCGCAGCACCGTCTGCCGTTCCGAACTCAGGCGAAGGCAAAAAATAACCAGCTGGTTCCGTCCAAGTCTCGTTAGATCGGGCATTCTTCTCATTTCCTGTTTGGCAGAAACGCCTCCGGCATGTAGTTTCGCGAGCACACACTGCATACACCATGAGCCATTACCACATCATCGGCCAAGACCGCATTCCCAGCGGTGGGATTCTCGTGATTCCGGGGCGAGTGTCGCACGCGGAGATTACAGTATTTCGCAAGTTGTTTTCCGGCCGACCCATTACTTGGCTCGTCGAGGAAAATGCTGTGATACCCGATGAAATCAAGTCCCTCATTCAACAGGATCAGGGAGCGATGTTCAGTGTGGAGGACGATATCCTACTCGTAGGCGAGCAACTCAAAACCTATTTCGCCAAGCAGGGTGTCATTGTATTTTTGCCCGGTCGTTCTGTGGCCCGCGCGGCTGTGCCGTGTCAGATTCCATCGCAGGTGCTGCATGCGCTCTGTGGTTTTGGACTGCCGGTCTTGCCTGTTGCCATCGATGTGCCGCGCGAAGGTGGATTTTTGATCGAAAAATCCATGCAACAACCCGAAGGGGTGATGGCGGTGGGACATCCGATGGAGGCGGGGCAGGCAACCGTGCCGCTTTTCCAAGAGCGACTTCTGCTGGCCGCGGAAGAAGCTTTTTCGCAACGCGGATTTCTCCAACAAAGTCTCGGTCTGGTATTGCTGAAGGGATTGAAAAAATTTGCCACGCAAGCACAGATTCACGACGGCACGGATGACTCATCCCTGACCTTCGACAAGGTTCTGGCTTCCGCGATTGTGTTATCGAAAGTCATTCGCCTTGAAACCGATCAACCGCGCGTAGGCATCGTATTGCCCCCTGGCAAGGCAGGTCTGATTGCCAACCTCGCGGTCATTTTCGCAGGCAAGGTGCCGGTGAATCTGAATTTCACGGCCAGTCAGGAGGCGGTTCGTTCGGCCATGCGACAAGCCGATCTCGATCGCTTCATCACGGTGGATCCGTTCGTGCGAAAATTCCCCGCCTTTCCGTGGCCACCCAATCGTGACTTGATCCTCATCGAGCGCATTCTTCCCAGTTTGAAGAAAAAAATTGGCTGGTGGTTGGTGCTGTCTAAAATTCTTCCTACCTCTGTTTTGGCCGCGCACCTGCGGATCACGCAGAAAAAACCCAGTGACGAGGCCGTGCTGCTCTTCACTTCAGGTTCTTCTGGTGAGCCAAAAGGTGTTTCCCTCACACATCGCAATGTACTCGCGAACGAACTGCAATTTCACTCGCGTCTCGATTGCAAACCGGGGGCCAAGATTTTCGGCTGTCTGCCGCTATTTCATTCCTTCGGATGTACCGCTACGCTCTGGTATCCTGTGATTGGCGGTCTGAATTTGGTGACCTACCCCAGTCCCGCAGAGAGCAAGCGCATCGCGGAATTGATTCACCAACAAAAAGTAGAGATCTTTCTTTCCACTCCTACATTTTTGCGCGGCTACATGAAACGCGTGGATCCGGAGCAGCTGGCCTCGCTGCGCTTGGTCGTGACTGGTGCGGAAAAATTGCCCGAGTCCTTTGCCCGTGCCTTTGAGGAAAAATTCGGCATTCGTCCTCATGAAGGTTACGGACTCACCGAGACATCGCCCGCCACGAACTTGAATCTACCTGACCTGCCCAGCCTCCATGGCTTACCGGTTATTCCATCGGCACGCAGCGGATCCGTCGGCACCATGTTGCCGGGCATGGCCATACGCATCACAAATCCTGCCACCGAAAAACCGATCGCCCTCGACCAACAAGGGCTGATTTGGCTCAGAGGCGCGAATGTCTTCGGCGGATATCTGGATAACCCGAAAAAATCTGCTGAAGTTCTGCATGACGGCTGGTTCTTAACCGGAGACGTGGGCCGCATGGATGCGGATGGGTTTTTATATATTGAAGGACGAATCTCACGCTTTTCCAAGATCGGTGGGGAAATGGTTCCTCATGAAACCCTTGAAGCAGAGGTGACCAAAGCATTGGGTCTGGATCAAGAAAGCGAGAGGAAAATTGCCATTGTCGGGGTGCCTGATACCCAAAAAGGCGAGGTCATTGTTCTGCTCTCCACCGTAGCCGGGTTGGCGCTGGAGCAGGAATGCATCGATCTACGATACAAGCTGATGGATGCAGGCATTCCCTCCCTGTGGTGTCCCAAACGCATCGTGCCAGTGTCTGACATTCCCATGCTCGCATCGGGAAAACTCGACATCAAAGGTTGTGCCGAACTGGCTGTCCAAGGGGGGTGATCGGGTGTCTACGTCTGATTTTTTTGCATGACTCATGTCTCACACGACGTATGAGCCTGCATGCTGCGCATCTTACTCGTCTTGGCACTTGCGATAGGACCCGTGAGGGCCGCCGATCGTCCAAACATCCTTTTTTTGTTTTCGGACGACCACGCCCTGGCCGCCATTTCCGCCTACGGCGGGCGCTACGCCGAGATCGCGCCCACACCCCACATTGACCGCATCGGCCAAGAAGGCGCGCTGTTCCGCCGTTCCTTTTGCGCCAATTCGATTTGCGGACCCTCGCGTGCCTGCATCATCACGGGCAAACATTCCCACAAAAACGGCTACCTCAGCAATGACTTCGATACCTTCGATGGCAATCAATCGACTTTACCGAAATTGCTGCAAGGAGCCGGTTACCAGACCGCTCTCATCGGCAAGTGGCACCTCGTCAGCGAACCCCAGGGCTTTGATCACTGGCATATCCTGCCGGGTCAGGGCAATTACTACAATCCCCAGTTCATCAACGCGCAAGGAACCAAGCGTCATGAGGGTTATTGCACCGATCTCATCACGGATTTCTCTCTCGACTGGTTGAAAAATGGCCGCGACCCCAAAAAACCTTTCCTACTGATGTGCCAGCACAAGGCTCCGCACCGCAACTGGACTCCCGCATTGCGCCATATCGGCGGCTACAAGGACAAGACCCTGCCGCAGCCCGCGAACTTATTCGACAATTACGATAACCGTAGTAGTTCACTCAAGCTCCAACAAATGTCCGTGGCTAAGGATTTCTCGTGGGGTCATGACATGAAATTCCGCGGCAAAAACGAATGGCCCGCTCACTTTACTGCACTGGGAAACGGCGAGTATGAGCGCATGAACGGCGAACAGAAAAAAATCTGGGATGCTGTTTATGATCCGGAAAATCAGCAATTCCTCGCGCAAATGCGTGCCGGGAAACTCTCTGAAAAACAGATCACCGAGTGGAAATTCCAGCGCTACATCAAGGACTATCTCCTCACCGTCAAGGCCGTCGATGAATCGGTGGGCCGCCTGCTGGAGTATCTCGAAACATCAGGGCTCGCGAAAAACACCATCGTAATCTACTCTGCGGACCAAGGATTTTATCTGGGCGAGCACGGATGGTATGACAAGCGCTGGATGTTTGAAGAATCGCTGGCGATGCCCTTTCTGATCCGTTGGCCGGGGGTGGTGAAGGCAGGTGGCAAACCTGAATCCATGATCCAAAACATTGATTACGCCCCCACCTTGCTCGAAGCCGCAGGACTGCCCGTGCCCGCCCGCATGCAGGGCAAAAGTTTTTTGCCAGTGCTGCAAGGGCGAAAAGACAAAACCGTCGAAAGCGTCTACTACGCCTACTACGGGGAGAACACCCACAGGGTGGCCGCTCATGACGGCGTGCGCACAGCCACTCACAAGCTCATGCATTTCCCCACCACCAAGGAATGGCAACTGTTCGATCTCATCAACGATCCGCAAGAAATGAAATCGGTGCACGCAGATCCCGCATACGCCTCGGTGTTCGCTTTTATGAAAAAGGAATACGCTCAAAAACGCTCGGAATATGAGGTGAACGATGCCGTTGTGCCAAAGGATCGATCGAAAGAAGAATGGTGGATCCAACGCCATCGCGAAAAAGTCCAAGAAAGCAAAAAGGCAGGCAACCCTGACTTGGTATTCCTCGGCGATTCCATCACACAAGGTTGGGAAGCTGCGGGTAAGCAAGCCTTTGACGCCAGCTTCGGCTCCCGCCCAACCCTCAACCTCGGTTTTTCCGGTGACCGCACCCAACACGTCTTATGGCGCTTGTTCAATGGCGAATGGAACGGCATCCAACCCAAGGCGGTGAGCTTGCTGATCGGCACCAACAACACCGGACATGTCAAACAAAACCCTTCAGAAACCGCCATGGGCGTGAAGCAAATCATCGACTTCATCCGCGATCGCTCACCGGAAACGAAAATCATCCTGAACGATGTCTTCCCGCGCTCCGCCAACAAAGACGATGAGATGCGCAAACTCAACGACGAAGTGAACCGACTCTGCGCGACCTACGTCGATCAGCAACACGTTTTCCGTCTCGATATGGGACCGCAATTTCTGCAAGCCGACGGCACCCTCTCGAAAGAGGTCATGCCCGATCTCCTTCACCTCAACGCTGCCAGTTACGAAAAGTGGGCCAAAGCCCTAGCCGAGAAGCTCAAGGAAATCGGCGTGCAGCCCTGATGTTCCCGTGGGCGCCGCCACGCTGCTGCAATAAGTGAGACTGGATTCCAAAAGCAAGATGATTTGCCCAATTCACCCTTGCTGAAATCTGTTTCTTTTTGTAATACAACTGCCCCCACGCATGAAAACACTGATCCACGATGTCACCGTCATTTCTCCTCGGCAGCGTCACGAGTCCACCTCGATTTTGATCGAGAACGGGCGCATTGCGGCCATGGGCGGGAATCACGGGGATGTGGATGAACGGATCGATGGTCGAGGATTGACGGCAGTGCCGGGATTGTTCGACATCCATTGCCACGGAGCTGATGGAGCCGATGTGTGCGACAATACTCTGGAAGCCGTGCGGCACATCGCGAGCAAAAAGCTGGCGGAAGGCGTGACGACATGGTTGCCCACGACCTTGACGCAGCCAAAGGATACCCTGCGCGAGATCGTGGGCAAAGTGGCGCTCTATCGGCAACAGCAGGATCTGACTCGTTGTCCCGGTTTGCACATTGAAGGTCCCTTCATCAACAAAGAAAAAGCGGGAGCACAGAACCCGGAGTATGTGCGTTTGCCCGACTGGGAGGAGCTACGCGCCCTGCATGAGATCGCGCCGGCACTGATTGTTTCTCTGGCCCCCGAAATGCCCGGAGCCACCGTTTTGATCGAGCAAGCAACGCGTGCAGGCATTGTCTGCTCTGCGGCTCACACCTCTGCAACCTACGCGCAGCTTGCGGCAGGCATCTCTGCGGGACTGAAGCATCTCACACATTTCGGCAATGCCATGACACCTCTGCACCATCGAGAAATCGGAGTGGTGGGTGGCGGTTTGTCTGACCCGCGCCTTCATTTGGAACTGATTTGCGATACGATTCACCTCTGTCCTGACATGCTGAAACTGCTCTTTACCCTCCTCCCCATCGAGCGACTCATGATGATCACCGACAGCGTAGCGGCATCTTGGATCGGCAACGGAACCATGCAATTGGGCGGACTCGACGTGGTGATCGAAAATCATGTAGCTCGTTTGAGAGAAGGTGGTGCGCTCGCTGGATCCACCCTACGGGCCAACGAAGGTCTCCGCCACGTGGTCGAGGTCACAGGTAAGGGGCTCGAAGACATCATTCAGACCACCTCATGGAATCAGGCTCAGTCCCTCGGGCTCGAGGGCTTTGGCAAGATCGAAATCGGCTATCATGCGGACATCGCTTTACTGCATCATGATTTTCGTGTGGCACGTACCATCGTCGCTGGGGAATCGCGTTTCATCAGCCAAGCGTGAAATGCTCCACTGGTGACGATTCCGTAACGGAAGCACTCTCGTCGTTCGGGGCTGCTGTGACAAACTCCCATGACCACGAGCAAAAACACGCATGCGCATCGACATCATCACCGATACCTTCGCACCTGACATCAACGGAGTGGCGATGACCCTTGGTCGTCTCAGCCAAGGATTGATCCAAAGCGGACATCGAGTCACGGTCATTTGCTCTGGAGAAAAACCGACTTCATCTACGAGCATCAGCGCCATCCCGCTGCCCGGATACAAGGAAGTGCGCATCGGTTTGCCTGGCCCCTTCAAATTGCGGAAACGTTGGATGAAAAAACGTCCAGACGTCATTTACGTCGCTACGGAGAGCCCACTGGGCGTTTCTGCCGTCAGCGTTGCCTGTGGTCTCGGCATTCCTGTGACCACGGGATTTCACACGAATTTCCACGAATACATGGAACAATACAAGCTCAAGGCTCTGCAACCTGCGGCCATGAGTTACCTGCGGCACATCCACCGCCGGGCGCACGCTACCATGGCTCCGAGCCAGGAAGTGATCGACATGCTGCAACGCGAAGGAATCGAACACGCGCATTTGTTAGGTCGGGGTGTCGATACCCAGTTGTTCTCTCCATCGCATCGCGATGAAAAGTTACGGGCGGCATGGGGCGCTGGAGAAGGATCCCCAGTTTATCTGGTCGTGGGACGCGTCGCGGCGGAAAAGAACATCCCGTTGGCGATGCGTGCCTTTGAGCAGTTGCATGCGACCCAGCCGCAAGCGCGGTTCGTGGTGGTGGGTGATGGCCCATTGCGGGAATCATGGCAAAAGACGCAGCCATGGGTGCACTTTGCCGGCATGCAGCGGAACGAGGATCTAGCGCGCCACTATGCATCCGCCGATGTATTGCTGTTTCCCAGCGAAACCGAGACCTTTGGCAATGTCGTGCTCGAGGGTATGGCCAGTGGGCTGATTGTGATCGCCTACGATTACGCTGCCGCCGCCCATCACATTCAACATCAGAAGAATGGACTTAAGGCACCCAAGGGCCATGAGTCAGCATGGCTGGAGCTCGCTCTTTCCAGCTCGGATCAACAATTCCTTGCTCCCTTGCGAGAATCCGCGCGCCAAACAAGCTTGCCGCTTTCCTGGGACCACATTGTCGGACGCTTTGAAGCCATTCTCGCGCAAAGCGCACGCACGCGTCAGCCGATGTTCGATCATCAGGGCAAACGCCGCAAACCGGAAAAATTTTCCTGCCGTACGGTTTTCATATCCGATGTCCATTTGGGCACGCCCGAATGCAAGGCCGATGAGGTGGTTTCCTTTCTGAAGCATCTCCAATGCGAGACGCTCGTGCTCAATGGCGATATCATCGACGGCTGGGCACTGCGCCGCGGAACCCGTTGGCAAAATCGACACAGTCGTGTCATTCGAACCATTCTGAAAAAGATGGAAAAAGAAGGCACGGCCGTGATTTATCTGCGCGGCAATCACGATGACATTCTGGAGCGTTTTCTGCCGCTGAGTTTCGGATCCATGCGCATCGTCAAGGAATACATCCATTTTAGTCCCGATGGGAAGAGGTATCTGGTGATTCACGGCGATGGTTTTGACAGCGTAGCAACCAATCACCGCTGGCTGGCGATGCTCGGGGCATTCGGATATGACAGTCTGCTCGCCATCAATCGCGTGTATAACAAGTGGCGCTCGCTGATGGGCAAAGATTACTACTCGGTCAGCAAGGCAATCAAAAGCAAAGTCAAAAGCGCGGTGTCATTTGTGGATCAATATGAAGTTCAGTTGCAAAAACTCGCTCACCAGCGCGAATGCCAAGGTATCATCTGCGGCCACATCCACACTCCTGCGGACAAACAAATGGACGAAATCCACTACTTGAATTCCGGCGACTGGGTGGAAAGTCTTAGCGCGATCATCGAGCACCACGATGGCCGCATGGAGCTCATCACCTATCAGGAATTCATGCATCGCATCGCCGGGGAGATGGAAAACAAAATGATCGCCCTCGCTGAGATGGAAGAGATTCTTGAATAAATCGACGCCGGAAAGCTGTGAGAAACCACTTTTCAACAGTAGGCAAAATTTTCTGATATTGTGATCAGAAAATTGCCTTTCACCTTCATCACAAAGGGGATCAAAATCAGCTCATATCATGATCGAATGAACGGTTTGAAAGTTTCGCTCGTAGGCAAACAAACTTCGAAAACCACATCAATCATCAGTAGCGTTCTGACTCATGCTTGATTGACGAATCACAGGTTTGTCTTTGGCTCGTGGTTGGCGGCGGAGCATGAACAAGCCCTCCTTCGCTTCTTGAGTGAGCCCATCATAAACCACACCTGTCAAATCTCTCAGGCGAGTGGATACACGTGACTTCGGATTCCAAGTATAGACCAATGTGCGTCCTTGCCGTTTGCAAACCAAAGCTCCTGATCGCTCAAAACGATCCAGCTGCCTCTGAACTCCGTCCAAGGCCACTCCGAAATCCCTAGCAATCGCACGACCATACGCTTCTCCATGATGAAACATTGACAAAAGAACAGCCTCGGCCGCTTTGCCTCCAAACAAGTCCTGTAAAACGGTGGAAATCATGACCGATAAATAAGGTTGCATGACCGATAAAGCAAGTCAATAATTCCTCTATGCAAGAACCCAGTTGGAAAAACTGTACGGAAGAAGAAGTCTGGCATTACGTGGCTTGGCATCTTGAGGGGGAGGGAATTCGCTCTGTGCTCGTGGGTGGCGCGGTCGTCGCGATTTACACATCGGGATTGTATCGCTCGGGTGACTTGGACATGGTGCCCGACGATTGGGGAAGAAGTCGATTGTCTGAGTCTTTGGCAAAAATCGGATTTATAGCGACAAAATCAAGGTATTACAAACATCCGGAATGCTCACACTTATTCCTAGAATTTCCGCGGGGACCCGTAGAAATCGGCGAGCAATATCCTGTGGTTCCAGACGAAATCACGGTGGAAGGCAGAAAATTGCTCATTCTTTCTCCCACCGACAGCGTGAAAGACCGACTCGCCGGATACATCCATTGGAAAACGCGAAGTTACTTCGATCAGGCACTGCTCATTTGTCGACAACAAAAGATGCGTGTAAATCTTCATGAAATCAAGGATTGGTGCAGCAAAGAAGGCGGGACGGAAGCCTTTGAGGAGTTGGAGGACAAATTGTCAGATTAAATCCTACTCAACATGGTGTATGATGGTCGGTAAGGAATCCTACTCGGTGAGCAAGGCGATCAAAAGCAAAGTCAAAAGCGCGGTGTCATTTGTGGATCAATACGAAGTCCAATTGCGAAAACTCGCTCACCAGCGCGAATGCCAAGGCATCATTTGCGGCCACATCCACACTCCTGCGGACAAACAAATGGACGAAATCCACTACTTGAATTCCGGCGACTGGGTGGAAAGTCTTAGCGCAATCATCGAGCACCACGATGGCCGCATGGAGCTCATCACCTATCAGGAATTCATGCACCGCGTGGCCGCGGAAATGGAAGAGACTTTCACGGCATCGATGGAGTCAGCCGAAGTTTTCGCATGACGTTCCGATGTCATGAACGATGAAAATTTCCGCGCCTCTTCCCGTATAGAAAATAGCGTGCCGTCGCTGATGCTTCATGTCGGTCCTCTCTGCCATCCGTGCCATCAAACCATACCCGCTCATCGCACGATGTTCCGTGGTGCGCATGGGTGTGGCATGGATGCCGTTTTTCTTCTCACTGCATGCGGAAGAGCATTGGTCCTACCGTGCCCCACAGAGAGTCACCAGCCTCCCCGCTGACCAGCATCCCATCGACGCTCTGCTCGCAAAAACATGGCGGCAAGCCGGCATTGTGCCCGGGGAAATAGCGGCTCCACGGCAATGGGTGGAACGCGCGGCGCACACCCTCACGGGATTGCCGCCGACCATGGCGCAAATCGAGCGGATCGAAAGAAATCCCACGGAGGAAACGTGGAAATCCCTTGTGGAGGAAATGCTCGCTGCTCCGGCGTACGGCGAGCGCTGGGCGCGGCACTGGATGGATGTGGCGCGTTATGCGGATACGCAAGGCTACAACTTTGATCGCGATAACCGCTATCCTTTCGCCTACACCTATCGGGATTGGTTGATCCGTGCGTTTCAAAACGACATGCCCTATGATCAATTCATCCTGCGGCAACTCGCCGCCGATCATCTGGGTCTGGGACCGGATCATCCCGATCTCGCCGCGCTGGGATTTCTCACCGTGGGACCCAAACTCCTGCGCGAGGCCGATACGATTGATGACAAGGTGGATGTCATCACGCGCGGGTTGTTGTCCAGCACCGTCGCTTGTGCGCGATGCCACAAGCACAAGAGCGATCCGATTGAGATGGAAGATTATTACTCGATCTACTCCATCATCCAGCATGCTAAAGAACCGCCGACACTTCCGGTCATCGGCAAGCCATCGAACGAAAACGCGCACCGAGAGTTTCTCGCTAGGATGGCCGCGTTTGAAAAAAAAGATCGCGATGCCAGCCAAAAGATCATCGATCAACTGCACGCGCCATCGTCCATGGCGATCTATCTGGAAGCCGCGTGGCTGGCGGAGAAGGAAAACTGGTCGATGGAAAAAGCCACGAGCGAATCGTTCAAGCGCGGCAATCTGCGGCCCAAAGCGGTGATGCAGTGGCGCAAGTTTTTCCAACAGAAGACGCGCAAAGAACATGCCGATCCCGCCCTTGCCCCATGGTGGGCGGAAATGCATGCCGCGGGTGATGCGGCTCAAAGACAGGTCATTGGCAAACGATGGGCCGAGACCTGGGCGGCGGCGGCTCCTGACTCTCCTCTCGCTCTGCTCGCCAAGGACCCGCAATGCCCGCTTTCGTATGACATCGAAAAAGTCGATGAGTTCATGCACCGCGAGGATCTGGAGAACAAAGCGAAGCGACTCGGGGAACGGAAAAAAATCGAAGGCACGCATCCCGGTTCACCGCCGCGCGCCATGAGTTTGGTGGATTTGCCCAAAATCGGCAAACCTCGCATTTTCAAGCGCGGCAACCCCGATGACCCGGGCCCGGTGTTTGAGCGAGCATGGCTGAGTTTCCTCGGAGGCGGAAAATTTCCCGACGATCAAGCACCGCGTCTGTGGTTGGCGAAAAAAATCATCGATCCACAAAATCCGCTCACAGCCCGCGTGATGGTCAACCGCGTGTGGGGTTGGCACTTCGGCGTGCCGCTCGCCGATCCCAGCGACTTCGGCCCGCAGGAAGCCTCACCACCTTTGTTGACTCTGTTCGATGAACTGGCACTGCATTTTCAAGAACAGGGTTGGTCGATCAAGGAGCTTCACCGGTTCATTCTCACTTCCCGCGCGTATCGCTTGTCCGCGCAAAGTCGTGCGGAAAACGACCGCATCGATGAAGTGAACTCGTTGTTTTGGCGATGGAATCGCCGGCGCTCGGATTTCGAATCGATGCGCGATCGTTTGCTCTTCACCGCCGGTTCTTTGCAAGTTCCGTCAGCCGGAGGACAGCCCGTAGCCCTCCAGGAAGCCGCGGCCGATCATCGACGCAGCATCTATGGATTCATCGATCGCTACGCCCTGCCGACCACCATGGTTTCCTTCGATGTGCCGCATCCCGATCATCATGCACCGAAGCGCGCCGAGACCACCGTGCCGCAGCAAGCGCTGTGGTTTCTCAACGACCCGCTGATTCTGCGGCAGTCCGCGCATTTGGCAAAACATCCGGAATTTCAGTCCTTGCCAAGCCCCTCCAACCGGGTCGATTGGCTCTATCAACGCATCTACCAACGCCTACCGCAAGCGCAGGAAAAACAGAGGATCATCGATTGGGTCGCCGCAGCGCAGCCCGCCGATTACCAACCACGCCTCTCCGGCACCTGGCGCGCGCTTTATGCCACGGATCAGGGAAAAGAGACCTCACACGCGCAAGCATTTCCGATGTTTCGCGATGGTGTTTGGAAGACTGGACAAGATCTCGCGCATGCTCCCGTGCCTTACCTCCACGCGGGTCCCAAGAGCGGTCATGTGGGAAACCGGCATCTGCTCATACTCCGCTGGGTCGCCGGCGGGTCGGGTGAGGTCCGTTTGAATGGACATCTGCGCCGCACCCAACAAGGTGGCAAGGATCTGGCATGGTTCGTTTCGTCCACAGCCGCCATGGCCGAGCATAACGGCATCCTTGCGGTAAACGGTCAATCATCCCTCACCTCCCATTGGATTTCGGTGAAACCCGGAGACGTCATCGACTTCGTGCTGCATGCGCCGCAGGGCAATGTCTGCGGTGGCGTCGCATGGGATCTGGCGATCGAAGGCTCTGAGGAAAAAGGCGGAAAGGTCCGGCAGATTTCCGATTGGGAAAAAGATTTTGCACAAACCAACGCGCCCCTTCCCACGGCCACGGTGGGCGATCCTTGGGCCGATGTGATCCAACTGTTGTGGTCGTCTAACGAATTTCATTTCATCGAATAACGCCTCATGCACCATCCGTTCACAGCGAATGATTTTGTCCTTGATCGCCGCGACTTTCTCCGCCGCTGCGGCATGGGTTTCGGCGGCTTGGCGCTGACGGGATTGCTGGAAAACGCCCATGGCGCTCCGATGATCTCGCCCGCACCGCACTTCGCGCCCAAGGCAAAACGGGTCGTGCACCTGTTCATGAACGGCGGTCCCTCGCAGGTCGATACCTTTGATCCCAAGCCGCAGCTTCAGGCCCGTCATGGTCAGGCGATTCCGTTAGAGGGATTGAAGACCGAGCGTCCCACCGGCACGGCCTTGCGCTCGCCCTTTTCCTTCGAGCAATATGGCGAATGCGGACTGTCCGTGAGCGAGCTTTTCCGCAACACCGCCCAGCATGCCGATGACTTGTGCGTGATCCGCTCGATGACCGCCGACGTGCCGAACCATGAGCCCTCGCTGATGCTGATGAATTGTGGCGAAGGACGCCTGCCTCGACCATCGATGGGATCATGGGTCACCTACGGTCTTGGCAGCGAGAACGAAAACCTGCCCGCCTACGTGTCGCTGTGCCCCGGGGGCATGCCGATCAAACGCTCGGAAAACTGGCGCTCGGCGTTTTTACCTGGAAAATTCCAAGGCACCTATCTCGATACCTCGATCCAGGAAGTGAACCAGATGATCGAGAATTTGCACAACTCCCTCGCCCGCGATTCCCGGCAGGCGGCGCAATTGGAACTGCTGCGCCAGCTCAATGAAGAACACCTCCGCAGCCATCAGCATGACCCGCAACTGGAAGCCCGCATCCGCAGCTTTGAGCTCGCCTATCGCATGCAGAGCGAAGCCTCGGATGCCTTTGACGTGACCAAGGAACCACAAACGATTCGCGACCTCTACGGCCCGGGGGATTTTGCGCGACAGTGCCTCATGGCGCGCCGCTTGCTCGAACGCGGCGTGCGTTTCATCCAACTCTGGCATGGCAAAGGCCAACCATGGGATTCCCACGACAACATTGAAGACCATCGACGTCTCGCGCGCGAGTGCGATCAGGCGATTGGTGCTTTTCTCACCGACTTGAAACAACGCGGTTTGCTTGATGAAACGTTGGTCTTGTGGGGTGGGGAATTCGGTCGCACACCCGTCGTGGAAATGCCACAGGCGGGATCGAACAAGGGCGTCATGAAAGGCCGCGACCACAATCATTACGGCTTCACCGTGTGGATGGCGGGCGGCGGTGTGAAAGGCGGCTACACGCACGGCGCCACCGATGACTTCGGCTTCGCGGCTGTGAAGGACAAAGTCCACGTCCACGATCTCCACGCCACCATGCTGCATTTGTTAGGCCTGAATCACGAGAAACTCACCTATCGCTATTCCGGTCGCGACTTCCGCCCCACGGATGTGCATGGAAACATCGTGCGGCAGATCCTAGCGTGAAAGGCATGCTGCGAAAATGATCTCAATCGATTTGAGCTTTTGTATGCGGATTTTCGGCAAACGGTCTTGAGTTGAAAAAATCGCAGAAGCGCGATGTGGGCACGCTTTACGATTTGTGAATCAGATCACCTTCAACATACTGATGAATCAGACCCGAAATCAATGACTGGTAGGGAATTCCCTTTGCGGCCGCAACGCGTTGAATTCCCGCCATGTCACGCTCGGACAACCGTATGTTGATACGGCGATCTTTCCGGAAAGTTTTCTCCGCTGCTGAACGCAAGTTGCCCAACAATTTTTTGCTTGGCTTGGTAAGCGAGAGTTCATCGTTTTCCAAGAGCGCTTCAATTTCTCTTTGTTCTTGATTCAGTTTCATTCTCGATTTCCTCCAAATACATTTTTGTTGCTTTGCGACTGGGGATGATGGTGAAAAGCCAAATGAATTTGTCTAATGTGCATGATTTCCCGCAAGTGCGGCTGATGAAGCCAGAACGAGGCACTTTTTCACGACGGGTGAACGGATGGCACGAATTTTACGGATGCAAAGAACGAGACGAAAACCAGGGAGAGGCTCAGAAACTTCGGGCCATCTTCCAGAGCTCATCACGAAGCCTCGACTTGTGGCGTCATGGCGTTTACAGTCATGTGGCGAACAGGAAATCGCGCGATCGTTTCGATGGGGCGAAACACACAAACTTGAACGAGTTGCCGGTTTCCTGTCGTTAAGCTCTTTGCACGCTATGATACGATTTTTCTGCTCATTTCTGTTTGGTTCATCGCTCGCATTCGCCCAGTTCGAGAATGTGACGGACGGCTTGCAAGCGGATGAATCATCGAAGTCCTCTCTCGTCAGCGAAGCGAAGTCCATTTCTCCGGGGCAAACCTTTTCCGTTGCCATCGCGTTGTCTCATCCGCAGGGCTGGCACTCGTATTATCGCAATCCCGGAGGCATTGAGGAAAGCCCATCGGTCAGCTGGAAACTGCCGCCGGGGTTTTCCGCGGGATCCATCCAATGGCCGGCACCTCATGTGACCGAGCCCGCCTTCCAAATGGATGAAACCCAACCGGAAAAGTCCTACACGTATACCGACGACCAAGCGTTTCTCATCACGCAGATCACGGCACCAGCAGACGCATCACTGATCGGCACAAGCATCACGATCCAGGCCGATGCCAAATGGCAGATCTGCAAAGATTCTTGCAAAAACGAAAAGGCCAACCTGACGATCACCTTGCCCGTGACGACCAAGGGCGAAGCCGATAGCGCTCAACAAGCGGACTTTGCCAAGGCCCGTGCCAGCCAGGCCCAGGCCTCCGATCTCGCCTTCACGGCCATCCGCAACGGTGCCGACCTACAACTGCGCATTCGCGGTGTCAAGCAGATGGACAAGGCGCATTTCATTGCCGACCAGAACATGATCGTGCCTCTATCCTCGATGCAAGCGCGCGCCGAGGGCGAGGAGTTCGTGATCGATCTGAAAACCCGCAAGGAATTGTTCAGCGGTACCAAAACCGATGTGGCTTCTTCGCTATCGGGCATCCTGTGTTTCTCCGATGCCAGCGATGAAAAAGTGGTAGCTGTGCCGGTGACCGCCATCACCAAGGCTCCGGCTCCACCGTTGCCCTGGGCCAAGTTTTTGCCCGTTTTGTTAGGCATGTTCCTCGGCGGTCTGGTGCTCAATCTCATGCCCTGCGTGTTTCCTGTGATCGGCATCAAGATTCTCGGTTTCGTGCAACAATCCGGTCAGGACAAACGCAAGATCATGCTGCACGGCCTGGCCTTCACGTTGGGAGTTCTCGTTAGCTTCTGGATCCTCAGCGGATTTCTTTTCGCTGCCCGCCAAGCGGTGGGGGGCGAGGAATACGGTTGGGGCTACCAATTGCAAAACCCGTGGGTCGTTCTCGGCTTGATGATGCTGATGTTTGTGATGGCGCTCAATCTTTTCGGCGTATTCGAAATGGGCACCTCGGCCACAGGCGTGGGCGGCAAACTGCAAAGCAAACAGGGCATCGGGGGCTCGTTTTTCTCTGGTTTTCTAGCGACCGTAGTAGCGACACCTTGCTCGGGACCCTTCCTCGGCGCCGCCATCGGCGCGGCGATTGCGCTGCCTCCCGTGCAGTTCTACACCGCCTTCACCGTGATGGCACTGGGGCTGGCGTTCCCGTACTTGCTGATGTCGGTTTTTCCCAAACTGGTGGACTATCTGCCCCGCCCCGGCGCGTGGATGGAGACCTTCAAACAAGGCATGTCTTTTCTGCTCTTCGCCACGGCGGGCTATCTGTTGTGGGTCTACACCGGATTGATCGAACTGGACAACATGCTCAACCCAGTCTTCGGCCTAGCCGCCGTCGGTCTCGCCTGCTGGATTTACGGTCGCTGGAACACCCATGCCCAAACACGCGCGGTACGAATCTACGCCCTCATCGCGGCATTGCTTTTCAGTGGTGGCGGTATCTACTATGCAGGTAGTATTAAAAAAGGTGTCGAATGGGAAACGTGGTCGCAGGATCGCGTCGATGAATTGTTAGCCGAGGGAAAACCGGTGTATGTCGATTTCACCGCCAAGTGGTGCCTGACCTGCCAAGTGAACAAACGCAATGCCTACAGCGAGGAGGTCATCGCGCTGATAAAGGAGCGTGGCGTGGTCGCACTCAAAGCGGACAAAACCAAACCGGATGCCAACATTGAGGAAAAACTTCGCGAGCTCAACCGCACGGCAATTCCTGTGAATGTGCTGTATGTGCCCGACAAGGAGCCCATCATCACGACTGAGCTTCTTTCGCCAAAATACCTACTTGACCTATTCCGTCAAAACACCCCGGAACGAAAAAGCGATCCGTAAACCGGGGAGAATCGATCATTTCCGCCTTACCCCAACGCCGAGGCCGAGGCAGGATCGAGATGAAAATGGGCTTCCGGATGGTTCTGGAGAAAACTGGCACTGACTTGGTCCGTGACGGGTTCACGCAAGGCGCGCCGCACGATATCCGCCTTGCTCTCACCGAATGCCAATAACGCAATCTTGCGAGCCGCGAGAATCGTGCCGCAGCCCATCGTGATCGCATGCTTGGGGACATGGGCGAGATCACCAAAGGCGGGAGCGGCATCCTGACGCGTGATGGCATCGAGATGGATGCGACGTGTGATGCTGTCAGCTGGAGATCCCGGCTCGTTGAAACCGATGTGCCCAGTGCGCCCTATGCCTAAAATCTGGTAATCGATCCCGCCCGCCACGCGAATGGCATCCTCATACGCTTCGCAATGAGAAAGGATATCCGCTTCCGCCAATTGCGCGTGCGGCATGTGAATGTTCGCCGCTGGGATGTCGATGCGATCGAACAAATGCCTGTGCATGAAATTCCAATACGTCTCCGGATGGGTCGGCTCGAGACCAAGGTATTCATCGAGATTGAAAGTTGTCACCTGACGGAAGGACAGGCCCTCCTCACGATGCAAGCGCACCAATTCCCGATAGAGCGGGATCGGCGTCGCTCCCGTCGCCAATCCCAATACGGCGTGAGGCTTGTTGCGAATCAATGTGGCTATTTCCCGGGCAACCGATCGAATCGCCACATCGCGACAGGAATGAAGGTGGATTTGGAGGCTCATAGAGATACTCCACGAAGTTGGATCCATTTGTGACAAAGATCAAGACAGTTTTTATTTGGGTAATTTTCGATCCATCGCGAAGACCTCAACAAATTCCCGCTTGCGGAAGTTGGCAGGCAATGCGTAGATTCAGGCATCCGTTTATGTCATCCGTCGCTCAATTCGAATCGCTGCTTCGTCTGCTGGATGACGATACCCCCGCGGTGCGTGACATGGTGAGTGAAAAATTGCGGGAATACGGCGGCGATGTCAGCGAGGTGTTGGCGGAGTGCCGCCACCCGCTCACCGACTCGGAGATCGGCCTGCTATCGGATGTGCTCAAACCCTGCCGTCGCGATGCCTTGTTGGTCGATTGGGAAGTGCCCTTCCATGGATGGCGGGCGATGGATGACGACTGGGATCGTCTGGAAGCTTGCCTGCGGCAAATTTCCGACTTCCTGCACGACGGTGTCTCATTGCGTCCACCGCTTTCCGATCATCTTGATTTGCTTGCGGAAGAAGCCCAGCAAGCCTGTGATGAGGCCGGCATCGACGGTCTGCGCATCTATCTATTCGAGAGCGGTCGCTTCAAGGGCAATCACGAGCATTATCACGATCCTCGCAATTCCGATCTCGCCTGGGCGATCGAGTCTGGAAAATCCAACCCCATCGGTCTGGCCACCATTTTCATTCTTATCGCCCAACGTCTCGGTCTGGAAGTGGAAGGGGTGAACTTCCCGGGGCATTTCCTCTGCCGTGTCGAACACGGCGGACAACCATTGTTGGTCGATTGTTTCAACAGCGGACGCATGCACGATCTCAACGACATCCTTTCCCGCCGGGAGGAGATCGATGACAACATCGCGCGCGCCCTTTCTACCAGCGCGACACCGGGGGAAATTCTCATTCGCATCCTTCGCAATCTGGAGGTTTCCTTGCAACGTCATGACGAAAACGAAGACGCTGCATTGATCCATCGTCTGATCGAATCGCTCAAACCTTGAGTGGTAGGGCGAGCAAGCCAGGCAAATAGAGGGTAAATGAATCTTTGCCGACGAGCTGTGAAGAAGCCATACACCAACCTTGGTATCACAAGGCGACCTGCTGCGCTGCACGGTGGTGATCACCGATCTTGTGAATCCGATCGAAGATGGTTTTCCGCCTTGTCGAACGGATGATCCTCGCGAAAGATTCTTTGCATGACTCCTTATCGTCGCTGTGGTCGTTCGGGCCTTTTGTTGCCGGAAATTTCGTTAGGCCTGTGGCATAATTTTGGCGATGTCGATGACGCCAACGAAGCCCGCGCGATGATTCTCTCGGCATTTGACAAAGGCATCACGCACTTTGACCTCGCGAACAACTACGGCCCGCCACCGGGGTCCGCAGAGAAAAATTTTGGTACCATTTTCCATCAGGATCTCGCCGCGCATCGCGATGAGATGGTGATCTCCACCAAAGCCGGACACACGATGTGGCCGGGCGTGTATGGCGAATGGGGCTCACGCAAGCATGTGCTGGCATCGCTCGATCAATCCCTGCAACGCATGCGTTTGCCCTATGTGGACATTTTTTACTCGCATCGACCCGACCCTGACACGCCGTTGGAAGAAACCATGTCGGCACTGGCCACTGCCGTGCAGTCCGGTCGCGCGCTTTATGTCGGTCTCTCGAAATATCCTCTGCCCATGTTGCAAGAAGCCGTGGGTCTGCTGCGGGACATGGGCGTGCGGCCGCTGATCTATCAGCCTCCTTATTCCATCCTCAACCGTTGGCCGGAAGCCACAGGCATTCACACTTGGCTCGAACAGGAAGGCATAGGCTCCATCGTGTTCAGTCCTCTGGCGCAAGGCATGTTGACGCCGAAGTATGTCGATGGCATACCTGCTGGCTCCCGCGCCGCTCGGCCCGAAGGATTTTTGCAAGAGGCGCAGGTGCTGGCGCAACAAGAAAAAATTCGCGCCCTGCATGCGATCGCCTGCGAGCTGGGAATCCCGTTGCACCACTTAGCGCTCCGTTGGGTTTTGCAACAGCAAGGCGTGACCTCACTGATCATCGGCGCTCGAACGGTCGCACAACTTCACGACAACCTCGCCGCGCTGGATCTGCCCGCGCTATCGGCCGATGTTCTCGCCGCCATGGACCGCATCGCTCCTGCAGAAGCCAGTTCGAAAGCCGATAACGGTTGAATCAAGCGATGCGACACACCTTGCTCACAAACCGACCAGCCTTCGTGCGCGCGCCATTCTCCCTGTTTACCTCATGACCTCGCAGGGAGGGATACGGTGCTTGGGCCAGTCCTAAGATCGCTTGCAAGGAAGATCCGCAGCGCACGTATGCAGGTGGATGAAATATTTCGCCCTCATGCTCGGCTGTGTTGCCTGGCTCTGCACTCCCGGAATGGCCGCCAAGGCACCGAACATCGTGGTGTTTCTCGTGGATGACATGGGTGTCATGGACACCTCGGTGCCGTTCCTGACCGATGAGACAGGCGCGCCCAAGGCCTATCCGCTCAATGCCTGGTATCGCACCCCGAACATGGAGCGCCTCGCGCGTCAGGGGGTGCGTTTCTCGCAGTTTTGTGCGATGAGTGTCTGCTCGCCCACACGGGTTTCCCTGCTCACCGGGCAGAACGCCGCGCGTCATCACGTGACGAACTGGATCAATCCGGATGCCAACAACCGCGGACCGCTGGGGCCGCCGGATTGGGATTGGCGCGGCTTGGACAAGAGCGACATCACTTTGCCGAAACTTCTGCAACAACAGGGATACCGCACCATCCACGTCGGCAAAGGGCACTTCGGGCCCAATGATACGGAGGGATCAGATCCCAAACAGTTGGGCTTCGATGTGAACATCGGCGGCAATTCCTACGGACAACCGGGCAGTTATTATGGCGAAAAAAACTATGGCAAAGGAACGAAACAAGCGGTGCCGCATTTGGAAGAATATCATGGATCGTCCACGTTTCTCACCGAAGCCCTAACGCGGGAAGCCAACAAGCAGATCGATGCGAGCCTTCGCGACCAAAAGCCGTTCTTCCTCTACTTCGCGCAATACGCGGTGCACTCGCCGTTCCAGGCCAATCCCCGCTTCGCCGCAAACTATGCGAAAAGCGATCGCTCGCTTCAGGCGAAAGCCTTCGCCACCTTGATCGAAAGCATGGACAAATCCCTCGGCATGCTGATGGATCATCTGGAAAAAACAGGTGAAGCGAAAAACACGATGGTCTTTTTCCTCGGCGACAATGGCAGCGACTCCCCCTTGGGAGAGGCGCACAACGTCGGCAGCTCGGCTCCGTTGCGCGGGAAAAAAGGCTCGCACTACGAAGGAGGCGTGCGGGTGCCGTTCATCGCCGCGTGGGCCCAGGTGGATGCCGCGAATGCCCATCAGAAAAACCTGAGCATTCCCGCGGGCCGGTTGCGAAACGAGCTGGCGTCAGTGGAAGATCTTTTCCCCACGGTGCTGACGCTGGCAGGCGTAAAAGCGCCCGAAAAGCACATCGTGGATGGACGCGACCTCCGGCCCTTGCTGCTCGGCGGCAAGGATGCGAGCCACCGCGAACATTTTCTCATGCATTACCCCCACGCACCCCATCGCAGCGACTACTGGAGCAGCTTGCGCGATGGCGAATGGAAAATCATCTATCACTATCTCCCCAGACCGAAAGGCAAAAGATACGAACTCTTTCACCTCAAGGATGATCCTTACGAGCAGAACGACCTTGCGGGTAAGGATTCTGCTACCCTAAAGCATATGATAGGAAAGCTCATCCGATCTCTCGAAAGCTGCAATGCCCAGTATCCACGGGACAAGCAAGGCGCGGAGCTGCACCCACAATGGCCGTGATCAAGGCAGCCAGCCGCAGAGTTGGAACAACTTCACCATCAGATAACCCACCAAGCCGGCGGCAGGCAAGGTCAGAACCCAGGCCCAGATGATGCGCTCCACGAGCGAGAGCTTCAGCGCGTTGAAACGTTTGGCGCAGCCCACGCCCATGATGGACGTGGTGATGCTGTGCGTGGTGGAAACCGTCATGCCCATGCTGCCTGTCACCGCTAACAAGGTCGCGGCTGTGGTTTCGGCGGCAAAGCCGTGCACGGGATGAAGTTTCACCATCTTGTGTCCCAGGGTCTTGATGATTTTCCAACCACCCGCCGCCGTTCCGGCCGCCATAGTCATCGCACAGATCACCTTGATCCACGCAGGGACATCTGGCGATAGGTCCTTGACCTTAACGGCAGCGACTTGAATGGGCACTTTGTTCGCTGCAGCCGCAGCCGTCATTTCGGCATCGAGGGTTTTTTTCCAATCGGTGTATTTTGCCGTCAGCATTTTACCGATCAGCGGCGTTTTTGGCAACCAACGTCGAGCTTCATGATCGAGCAAATCATCATGAGTCTTGCGCGCGGCCGCCATCGCCCGTTGCGAGGCATCGTCCTGCCCAGCTTCGCGGTAAGCACAGGCTGAAAGGGTCAAAAAAGCCTCGCGGAATTCGCCATTTTTCAAGCGCTGCGCCTCGGTCTCCAGCACACCTGCCGCCTGGGACAAGGTTTCTCCCGATACGTCCTTGGTCTGCAAGGACTTCAGAGCTTCCTCGGCCTGCAGGGTTTTATCCATTTTCAAAAAGGAACACCAACCGGGCAGATTCTGGAAACTTCCTGCAGCTGTGGCCGTCACCAGAGCCAGGGTGATCACGCCCATGGTTTTCTGAGCATCCGCCAATCCGTGGGCAAACCCCATGTATGCCGCACTGGCAATCTGCGCCTTGCCGAAGAAGCGATTCACAAAACGCGGACGAGCGCTCCGCAGCAACAGGTAAAACAAACCCATGACGATGAAACCGCCCACAAAACCAATGACTGGCGATGTCACCATCGGAATCACCACCTTGTGCAGCACTCCTTCCATCACCATCTTGCCATCCTTCATTTTTTCCACCGACCAGATGATGGCCTTCGCGTTATGATGCGCGCTGGCAAAAGCAGCGCCGCAAAGCCCGCCGACCAAAGCGTGCGTCGAGCTAGAGGGAAGTCCGAACCACCAGGTGATCAAGTTCCAGACAATGCCGCCCAACAAGGCGCAGGCAATCACCAATGGCGAGACGTAGGCGGAATCCACCAACCCCGAGGATACGGTCTTTGCCACCGCATGACCTGCCAAGGCACCCACAAGGTTGGTCAAAGCAGCCAATGCGATCGCCTGACGTGGCGTCAGCACTTTCGTGCCTACCACCGTGGCAATCGAGTTCGCCGTGTCGTGAAAGCCATTGATGTATTCAAAAGCCAGCGCCACGAAGATGACGAAAAAAATGATCCACAAGCTCATGCGAAAAAGATCAGGAATTTTTCAACACGATTTGCGTCACCACATTGCCCGCGTCGCGGCAACGATCGATCACTTTTTCCAGCAGATCGTAGAGATCGCGCATGGCCATGGCCTTGATCGGCTCAACTCTTCCGCTGTAGATCTCCTTGAGATACCCCAGCACCAGTTGATCCGCACGAACCTCTAACTCCTGCAGTTGGTCGTTCTGATGCTTGACGTCCTCCAGCTTGGGGCTCTTGGAAATCATTTCCACCATGCGGCATACGACGGCGGCCGCTTCCTTGGCGATGGTCATCTGCCCCACGAAGTCTGCAGCGGTCACGTGATGATGCATGACATCGAAGCGTTCACCGAACTTTTCCACGGTCTTGGGAATGCGATAGAGCGCGCGTGACAAGGATTCGATGTCCTCGCGATCCAGTGTGGTAACAAATGTGTTGACCAGTTCCTCGCTGATTGTCTGAGCGATTGCTTTCTCTTCACGTCTCGTGACGGAGAGCTCCGCTAGGGAAACGTGCCCTTCCGCTTGCCCCATGACACGCTCCAGAGCCTCGATGCTCTGATACGATGCCTTGGCGCTGGCGTTCAACAATTCAAAGAAACGATCCGACTTTCCGAAAATTTTTGCTAACGAAATCACGACGGCATTCTGCCCGCTACTGCAACGTGAGCAAGAAGAATCCACCTACGTTTTTGTCACATCGTTTCCGGCGTCGGGCTAGGATCATGGGGATGCGGAGCCTTACCATCATCGCGCCGATCCATCGCGCGGATGATTTTAAGATAGAAGATCGTGCCGGTGAAATACAACACAGCCGTCGTGAGGAAGACGGCCCAGTAAGGGAAATCCGCTGCACGAAGCACCTGGAATACCCGTGCCGCCAACCACCAAGCACCGCTCCAGATCGCCCCGTTGCAAGCGCTGACGAGCTCACGGTTTCTTTCTCCCACATAGGACATGGTCAGCTCGCTGATCGCCGGACCCGCCATGCTCATCAACGGTTGTCGCAATATAAAACAACACACGGCGAGAGGGAGTGACCAAAGCAGGTGGTTCCAAAGTTCCGTCAGCCCCATCATGACCAGAAGCAGCACCGCCACGCTCTGCACGCCGATGATTGCGCCACGCCAGCCGAAGCGGCGACGGATTTCCGGTACCATCAATCCGGTGAATAAGACTAGCACATTGCTGATGGTGCCATAGACGGAATACTGCGCAGATGTCACATGGTGCACGGTGTGAAAAAACAAGTTGAGAAACTGAATGCTCAGTCCCGCACCCGTGGCGATAACGATGGAGGGCAAGAGCGAACGCAGCAGTAAGGGCAGGTCCTCGCGTTGCAGATGCAGCCACTTCTTTGCTACCGATGGATCGGGCGGTGGATCAGGCATGCGAGCGTAAATGAATGGCGCGCCAAACCCCGCCAGAGTCAACAACAACAGGGTCGCGTATTCATCCAACACGATGTGCCTGCCTAAGAGATCGATCTGCCCCAGCCCTTGCAACACGCTCGATAGCAAACCACCGCAGATGCTGGCAGCCGCCCAAGTGGCGAATAGCAGGCTCAATGCCTCGCTCGATTTTGCGGCACTGACCATGCGCAACACCATCGGCATGCTGCCCACATTCAATACCAGGCCGGCGAAACCCATCAGCAAAAAGCACCAAGAGGCCGCACCCATGGCTCCGTGCTGCACTGCTTCCAACGAGGCCAATGCGGTCAAGGGAAACAACACCGCACCCATCACCAGTGGCCAACGCAGGCAGCGACCGCGCAACCATAAACCCGCTGGGATCGCCAGGAAAAAAGTGCCCACAAAGCGCTGCGAAGTCAGCGCCGCGATGGTCGGATCATCGAGCTGGTGCGAACGCAGAAAGAGATTCAGCAATAAAAACTGCGCCGTGTTGATCAAATTGATCAAAAACTGACCCACGGCGAACCACAGCACACAACGTGGCAAGGCACCATACCGCCGCAACCATGAGGGCATACTCGACATCCTACTGCGCCATTCGCGCCTCCTCGCCATGATCTTGTTTCCGCGCCCCATGGGGAGAACGATCCGCGATTGGGTGGACAAAATCTTTCATTCCAAAATGAACCACAAGGGTCGTCCTTGTGTTTGCCACGAAGCCACCACCGGTCAAGCCGAAACTGGACGATTTCCGCTCGGCGGCCCCTTATTCAGAGGGCTCCGCCTGCCAATTTCCCAGCAATTCTCCCATCACTACGGTATAGCTCAAGTTGCCGTCACTGAGATCGACATCGGGAAGAAATTCATCATCCAGAGAAGACAGCAACGTAGGAATTTCCGACTCCTTCAACCCAGAGGATTGAAGCACGATCACAGTGCCGGAAATGTTTCCTTGCGGCAAGTAGTGCAAATCCACAGCCGCCGCCTCCTTGCCGTGATACAATGCCAGAAACCTCTCGGAGGATGGCGTGCGCAGTGTTCGTTTCCAAGTAATGTTCATGACAGATGATGGATGAGTTGATGAACGATAGCCGTGACTGCCGATGCAGCGGGAAGGACTAACAGCAGACCCAGGCAGCCTTTGCCGCGATAGCCCACGCCCGTACCGGGGATGCTGAAGGTGGAGTAACTGCGACCACGCGCACTCTTTCCCACGCGGAACGCACGACCGCCCACCGAGTAGCCCACACCCGATTTGCTCAAATTGACCCGAAAGGGCCCAAAATTCACCGATTTGCGATAAAAAAATCCCATGGCGTCAAAAGCTTGCGAAAAGAGATACGATCGATAAATCGTAAAATCAAGATCAAACGTAAAAAATGCCGCATCTTTCTGAAGTTTCCAGGTTGCGTGGCCTACTACGAAAAATGCCGCTTGTTGTCTCTCGTGGCCCCGATCTCAGCCATGTGTGCCCTTTATCAAGCTGACGTATCTCAAGTTTGACATCGCGTGAAGATGGTTGATTCGCAACATATCTACCTAGAACAAAGTGCCTGAGCGCGCAAGTCAAAACAGCTCTGCGGCGACTACGACGATCAAGCCAGAGAAAGCCATGTCCTCTGAGGCAGTGAGAAAGGATCCGGTTTTCTCGATAGGAGGAAGCTGACTCGAAAGAATTTCAGAATGTTCCGAATGACCACAGAAGGAGATGAACCCCTGTTCAGTCACCCATACGAATCGGAATCGGAATGGCGGATCGCGGGACGATTGCCATGTCCAAATTCTGAAAAATTCTGTCCAAAGCGGTCTCGATGCTCAGCTTGTGTTTCTATCAGGGAAGATGCTCTCTTTGACTGAATCGCCGTGTGCGGATGACTGGCGCACCACTCCTGCGCGCAAAAAGATGGTTGATTTTCGCCCGCAATAGAAGCAGGCGCGCGGAGTCTTCGTTTGCTATGTTACTTAGACGATCTTTTGGTCACAAGAAACGCCCCAACCAATCGAGGCGATGTCGCAATTTTTGGAGACGCTCGGAAGAAGGATTCGGGTAGAGAATGGGATACCAAGCACTCATCACAGCAGCGCGGGCGATGAGGCACTGGTCGAGGACGTTATCATCGATCGAGGTGCCACAAGAAGCGTAGGCTTGGACGATGGCATTTGCTGTGGCATCATCGTTCTCTAACAATTTTGCATTCCAGATCACGGAGGCAAGGTCCCACTCGACGGGACCAGCAAAGGCGTCTTCCCAATCGTTCCACAACAGACCATGGGTGGTCATCAGGAGATTGCCGATGTGGGCATCCCCATGGAGCGCTTGTAGCGGACAAGGGGCGAGCCTTTCGATGGATGCATCCAGATGCCGCGCGAGGAGATCGATGTCATCGCGGGGCAGAGCATCGCGGACGACTTGTTGTTCTAAGATCGTAAGGCTTTCGTGAAGGATGGCGAGAGCTGGCAGCGGCTCATCAAAAGTCCGCAATACTTGATGACACTGGTGCAATGAAACACCAATCTCGCGGGGACTCGGTGATGCATGAGTAGCGGTGACAAACTGCCAGAAGTTCATGGCGAACCCGTCTTGCATGTGAGCGGTGGGCGGGATTTCTGGGTGCAAAGGAATCACCGGAGCCTGGTGACGAGTGAGGTGCGCGGCCATCGCGGTTTCGCGGGAAAACCAGGTCGTGCCCTGACGCGGACCATCAGTATCGCTGACAATGCGGGCGACCAATGTATGGGTTAGGCGCACCACGATGGTGTGGGCGTCCTGTAACACATCGCATCGGTCAGGCTCTACGCCGTAAGACTGGCTGCAGCGTATGGCTGCAAGGATTGCAGGTTTCATCTGCGGATCAGCGGCCGGGACGGATGATCTCGTTTTGATCGTTGAGTACCACCTTGCGAGCTGGCACGGGTGTGTCCGCGAGTGCGAAAGCCATGATCGCGACGCGCTCGCCTTTTTTGATACGATGAGCCGCGCCGCCGTTGATGATGATGTGACCAGTGCCAGCAGGCCCGGGTTGCACGTAGGTTTCCAAGCGGTTGCCGGTGCTGATCGAGGCCACCAAGACTTTTTCTCCCTCCCATAAGTCGACGGCTTCCATCAGGTCTCGGGGGATTTCGATGCTGCCTTCATACTCCACATCGGCCGCACTGATCATAGCGCGGTGAAGTTTCGATTTCAAAACTTGGCGTAACACGCGCCCAAGCAAGCGCGAGACGACGTCGGGGTCAAGCTTTCGCTGTGATTTTTTCCCATCGATCTCGATTGACCCAGGCATTCCGTTTGCCTAGCGTTCCACAGTGCCGGACAGCGAGACCAAGCCCCAAACCCTATCACCCAAAAGATACAACCGCGTAGAACGCGTTCTGGTCTTTGCCGTGGTGATGTTCATTGCCGCGCTTGGCTATGCATTGCTGTTGATTTTTCAGCCGCAGAACTTGAGTGATATTGGTATGGGTGAGGATCCCGCGCATCCCGTGAAAGCGAGGGATTTGCCTCAGGTGTTCTCCAAAGCGCTCGAGGGATCCTATCTGCTGCGTATCACAGAGGAAGAAATCAACGCCTATCTTGAAAAAACCTTAGCGGCACGACAAGGGGGCGCTCTGGCTGGTGTGGTTACGTTGGAAAAAGTATTGGTTCGATTGGAAAACGAGCGGGCAGAGATCATCATGGTGCGCAAGTGTGCGGGGCGGATCTTGACGACATCGATGTGGGTAATGATCGAACAAACCGAAGATGATCAGGGCACGGTCGAGACTCACATTGATCCGACTGGTGGGCCGATGGGACTTTTGCCATTCATGGATCGTGGCGGTCGATTCGGCCGACTGGTGGTGCCGCAGGGTTTCTTGCACCTTGTGCAATCATCTTTCGCGCGGCTGGCGGGTTTGTATCCTGAGGAAATCCGCTTGGGTTTGGAGGAAATGGCGCGCATCCGGATCGAAGAAGGAGCGTTGGTGCTTGATCCTCGACATGATCAAGGCGCGGACGTGATGGATTTTTAGTACCCTACGAACCTTCATCTTGCGTTGCCTTGTTACTCGGCAGAGGTTGAGTCAGATTTGTTTTTTCCTTGCCCTAGGGCGGGAATCATCCGTCGCACGAGTTTCACGAGACCATGGTCCTGTTGTTCGGCGAGTTGTTCCGCTTCGCGCAGGGCTCGCTCCCAGGCTTGGGCAAATCCCGGAGCCTGTTCCCGCATGGAGCGCACGGCGGCTTCTGTGATTTGTAGGTGCCGCATTTCTGCGCGACCAGGCTTTTGCTGCGAGGCTGCCAGATTGATGCGCAAGGTTTCATTTTGCGCACGAAGTTGGTCCAGTTCCTTCTGCAATGACTCATTGCCGCTGGCATTGATTTTCAGCTGTGTCTGCAGGTGTGTTTGGAGTTCGTCCAACTCCTTGGTATGTTTCTGTCGTTCTTTTTTGGCGAGCAGACGCGTGCTGAGTGCGCTCTTCCATGCCAGTGCCGTGGGTAGCAATCCTACCATCAGACCGAGCACAAAAGGTTCGGACAAGAGATGTTTGAGAAATTCCATAACGGATGGATTGGGCGTGACAAGGTGAAGATGCCGCAAAAGGGAACGGGTGTCCAGAACGAGTATGGATTCTCTTAGGACCGCGATGAGGTAGTGGTCTCGATGGCGTTGCAAATGCGCGAAGCGGCGTCCGGCACATCGAGATCGTATGCCGCCTGCCGCATGGTCTGCTGGCGCTGGGAGTTGGATAAAATGTCATGGACCAGCGAGCTCAGTGTTTTCCGGTTCAGGTCCGCTTCTTGCACCAGAAATGACGCACCGGCCTTGGCGAAAACTTCAGCGTTTTTCGTTTGATGGTCATCTGCGGCATACGGATAAGGCACCAGAATGGAAGGCAGACCGGCATGTGCCAACTCGGTAAGGCTGGATGCCCCCGAGCGACAGAGCACCACGTCTGCCAATGCGTAGACCGAGGCCATGTCATCACAAAAACCCATCACATGATACCCCGCGCGATCGCCAGCGGCGTCGCGAATGCGGGCTTCATCGCCACTTCCAGCAATGTGCAGCACTTGAGTGTGAGCAGGAAAATCCTCGCAGGCCTCGGCCACTAAAGCATTCAAACGCCGCGCGCCTTGGCTGCCTCCCATCACCACCATGGTCGGATGTGAGGAATCCAGCCCAAACTTGGTGGCCGCAGTGGAACGATCGGGCAAGCGATTCATTTCCTTGCGCACAGGAGTGCCAGTCACTGCTACGGCGCGACCCGAAAAATAAGCGGCGGCCTCTTTCATTCCCACGAATACCTGATCGCACCATCGCGCGGTCAGGCGGTTTGCTTTGCCAGGGAGCGCATTCGAATCATGGATGAATGTGGCCAGACCCATTTTGCGTGCTGCATAAATCGGGGCAAGTGAGGTGAAGCCGCCCATACCGATCACGGCATCTGCGCCGCGCTGTTGCAAAATCGCTTTGCATTGACGAATCGAGCCCCACATTTTCCATAAAAAAGGGATCATGCGCGGCGAGGTCGCCGCCGGCTTGGCGATAGCAGGAATGGCAATGAATTCGAGATCCCCATACTTGCGCGAGGCCTCACGATCCACCGATTTTTGAGAAATCAGCAAGAGCGGCTGATGTCCACGAGCGCGCAGTTCTTCCGCCACTGCGATGCCGGGAAACAAATGCCCTCCCGTGCCCCCACAAGCGATCACCACTTTCAACGATTTTGCCATGCTGTCTTTTGCGATTTGACGGATTCCCCCCATGACCGGATGATTTCTGCTCATCTGCCTCCGAAAGGGCAGGGAATCTTGCTGTCGTAGGCTCCTCCGCGCAATGCCGAAATGTGGCAATTTTCCGCTTTGTTCATCGTCGAATGCAAGAAGAAATGATCAATTTTTATGAAATATCAAGACTCAATCCGACAAAATCATTCGTTTTTTCAGTTTTTTTTTCAGGTGAGCTTGACAAATTTTAGTCGATTCCTATCATTCTCGCCCCGCGCGTTGGAACCGCGCGAAACATGAATTCATGAAAAGCAATCTTCATCCCAATTACCATCCCGTTATTTTCGTTGATATGACGACGGGCGCACGCGTGGTCACACGTTCTACGAAAACATCCGATCGCAAAGAAGTGATCGATGGCGTTGAGCATTACGTAGTCTCCGTAGGTATCACCTCGGATTCCCATCCGTTCTTCACCGGTCAGAAGCAATTTGTCGACACCGAAGGTCGGATCGACAAGTTCCAGAAGCGTTTCGGTGCGCCGATTCGCCGTGCCGCGAAGCCGAAGCTGTAATCGCTCCGGCCGAATCTTTTTTCTGTTGTTGTCTATTGTTGTTTTTCCATCTGTCTTTCTCCTTAGGTGCGGGGAAAGGCAGATGGTTTTTTATGCCCTGGGGGAAAAATCCTTTCGATGGTGGCAAGGCGCGCGAATCCGTGCGGATCAAGAGAGAATCGTATCTCTTCAGATCGCATCGCAAAATAGCACGATGATGATTTCTGAGAAAAATTCAGAATAGGTCTCTCAAGAAAACATCCCACTTTGCGCCATCGCTTGTCAGATATCCAGCCTAGTAACAGGGGACTTGAGTCGTTTTTTTGTTTGAAATGGTAGGGTGCAGCTGCGCCACGGACTCAAAACGATTTTGTGCTTGCCGTCGCAGCGATTCTATGTTTCGATCGCGCCGGAGAAGCTTCCGACGTAAGAAAGGAGTGGGTTTGTTACCCACTCTTTTTTGTCTCGGGATGTTTCGTCTTTACCTTTCCTTTGAACTGCCCATCGTACCAACCATCATGACAAACGATATCGAAGCCTTGATCGATTATTACGAACGTGAGAAAGCCATCGACCGCAGTCGCGTAGTGGCTGCGTTGGAATACGCATTTTGCGCAGCATACCGAAAAATGGTTCCTGGAGCGGAACACATTGCGACGTTGCGTGCCGATATCAACGTGAAAAAAGGTGAGACGAAAATCTATGCAACGCTCACCGTGGTAGCAGATGACGACTATCAGGATAAATTCAACGAAGTGCCTTTGAAGGTCGCTCAAAAGAAGAATCCCGAGGCCGTTATTGACGACAAGCTCGATTTCAACGTCACGCCCAAGGACTTCGGTCGTATTGCTGTTCAGACCGCAAAACAAACGATGCAACAACGTCTGCGCATGGCAGAAAAGGAAATGTTGTTCGAGGAGTTCAAGGACCGCGCCGGCGAGATCGTCTCAGGCGTGGTGCACCGCTTCGAGCGCTCGGACGTTTACATCGACCTTGGCAAATTCGAGGCCATCATGCCTTCTCGCGAGCGAGTTCCTACAGAAGAATACAACATCAATGACCGCATCCGCGCCTATGTGGTGGCAGTGGAAAACGAAGGGCGTGGACCTGAGGTGATTCTCTCGCGCAGCCATCCGCATTTCGTGCGTCGCTTGTTTGAGGCCGAGGTCAGCGAAATCGCCGACCGCACTGTAGAAATCCGCGCCATCGCCCGCGAAGCAGGGCACCGCACCAAAATTGCCGTGTGGAGTAAGGACGACAAAGTGGATCCCGTGGGTGCGTGCGTAGGTCTGCGTGGAGCCCGTGTGAAAAACATTGTGCGCGAACTCAACAATGAGAAAGTGGACATCATCCGTTGGAGTGATGACCCAAAACAATTGGTGGAAGAGGCTCTCAAACCTGCCGCCATCCGCTCGATTTCGCTGGATTACGATAAAAAAATCGTGCACGTCACCGTCTCCGAGGAAGACCTCAGCAAAGCCATCGGTCGCCGTGGTCAGAACGCTCGGCTCACCTCGCGGCTCATCGATTGGGATGTGCAAGTACGACGCGACGAATCGCAGCAAAAAATGTTCGATGACCGTGTCAATAACGCCGCTCATGGTTTGGGCGAGCAACTAGGTCTCAATGATGATCTTGCTGCGAAACTGTTCCGCGCCGGCGGCATTACGCTGGATCTTGTTTTGGAAATGCCTGCCGATTACATCGCGGACTCGCTCGAAATTTCCGAAGACGAAGCCCAGGTGATTCTCAACAAAGCTCAAGAGCTCACCACTGCGTAAGCCCTCCGCCTCCCCGAAACGTCGCCACTACCACTGATGCCATCCGATAGCGAAAGCAAACCACCAAAGAAAAAAGTGTTGGACCTCATTGAGGACCAACCCAAGCCATCGCGCCGTGAACGGCAACGTGAAGCCGCGGCCAAACAGGTCGCTCCCACTCCGCCGCCCCCACCGCCGAAAAAAATGGCCCTCGATATTTTCGAGGACAAAGGTGAGAAGAAAAAAAGCAGCGGCATTCGCAAAACCGAGCGCTCAGGCAAATCTGTCGTTCCCACCATTTCTAAGATCCTTGATAAGGAAGACGCTGATCTCGCATTACCGCCACTGCCGACTCTGCCTGACATCACCAAGATTCTTCCCACCATCGGTGGTTTGCCCGATGCAAGTCCCGCAGCTGCGGGTGCAGCGGAACCTGCTTCCAGCACCGAATCGGAAGACTCTCAAAGCAAGGTCATCAGCATCAAGCCACCCATCATCGTAGCAGATCTCGCTACGCGCATGGGCTTGAAATCCTTCATCCTGATGAAGGACCTGATCGAGCTCAAAATTTTCGTTTCTCCCAATCAGGCCATCGAGCCCGACGTAGCGGCCAAGGTTTGCGAAAAACATGGTTTCACTTTCGAGCGTGAGAAACGCGAAAAGGGTGCTGGCGTACACAAACAAGAGGAAATCATCGCCGAACCGGAAGCTCCCGTGGAAGAACCCGAGGAGTTGCTCAAACCGCGCGCTCCGGTCATTACCATCATGGGTCACGTCGACCACGGCAAAACGACCTTGCTCGATACCATTCGCAAGAGCCGCGTTGCCTCCTCTGAAGCTGGTGGCATCACCCAGCACGTCGGCGCTTACCAAGTCTTCCATAACGACCATCCGATCACGTTCCTCGATACACCAGGCCACGCGATCTTCTCCAACATGCGCGCCCGCGGGGCTGATGTTACCGATATCGTCATCATTGTGGTGGCTGCCAACGACGGCGTGATGCCCCAGACCCGAGAGGCCATCGAACATGCGAAAAAAGCCAGCCGCACGATTGTGGTATGCTTCACCAAGTGCGATCTGCCCACCGCTAACGTCATGCGAGCAAAGACGCAGTTGGCCGAGCTGGGATTGCAAACCACCGACTTCGGTGGAGATACGGAATTCGCTGAAGTCTCTGCTTACACAGGCGAGGGCATGGATCATTTGTTGGAACTGCTCCTCCTCCAAGCCGAAGTGCTGGAGCTCAAAGCCAACCCAAAAGGTCATGCTCGGGCAAATATTATCGAGGCTCGCGTTGTGGCCGGTCGCGGTGCCACCGCCACCGCCATCGTGGAAAGCGGCACACTCAAGGTCGGCACGCCCTTCATTTGCGGTCCCTTCGCTGGGAAAGTCCGCAATCTCACCAACGATCTCGGTCAAGCCATCAAATCGGCAGGTCCAGGAACTCCCGTGGAGATCATCGGCTTCGAGGACATGCCCCACGTGGGGGATGAACTGGTAGAAATGGAGAATGAACGCTCCGCCAAGCGCCTCGCTGAGGAACGCCAAGCCGAGCGCCGATCTGCCCGCCTCGTCAATCCTCTCAAAGCCCGCATGGAGGACATTTTCTCCATGGTCAACGACAGCGCCGGCAAACAAAAGCTCAAACTGGTGCTCAAATGCGACGTGCAAGGCTCCGTCGAGGCGATCAAAAACGCGCTCGAGGCCATCGATTCGAAAAAAGTCGAATGCCAGATTCTTGTCGCCGGTGTCGGTCCTATCTCGGAGTCGGACATTCTGATGGCCAGCTCCGCCAACGCGATCGTGATCGGCTTCAACGTGAAGGTCGAAGGCAAGGCGGTGAAATCAATCAAGACGGAAAACGTGCAAGTCAAGCTCTACTCGGTGGTCTATGAACTCATCGATCAGGTGCGCGAGGCAATGAAAGGACTGCTCGAACCGCTCAATCGCGAAAACATCGTCGGACTCGCCGATGTGAAAAAAGTCTTCAAGCTCACGAAAGGTGTGGCCGCCGGATCCTATGTCAAACAAGGCAAGATCCTGCGCAAGGCCCACGCTCGTGTGGTGCGCAATGGCGTGCCCATCTTTGATGGCAAGATGTCTACCCTGCGTCACTATCAGAATGAGGTGGATGAAATCAAGGTCGGCAGCGAATGCGGCATTCGTCTCGGAGACTTCGATGAATACCTGGAAGGCGACCTCATCGAATGCTACACCCTGGAAAAAGTTGCCCAGGATCTCTAACCGATTTTTCTTCACCACCCATGTCCCAACGTCAGGATCGAGTCAACGAACTGTTGCGTCGCGAAATTAGCGCCGTCCTGGCTCGTGATTACGAATGGCCAGGGCAACTGGTCACAGTGAGCGAGGTGGAAATCACGCAGGATTTCCGCGAAGCGAAAGTCTGGATGAGTGTGCTGGGCGGTCATGTGCAACCGGTGCTGGATCGATTGAATCGTGACCACGGTCGCATCCAAAGCCGCGTGATGAAACGCGTCGTGCTCAAGACCACCCCGATCATGACTTTCCGTCACGATGATTCTGCCTCCAAAGGTGTGGACATGGTCAACCTCCTGCAAGAAGTGGACCGCATTCCCAAAGCACTGGATGCCGCAGACGAATCGTCCACATGATCAGTGATAAGAGGGCCATTCAGAAAATGATGGCGAGCGGTGAAGGGCTGCTTTCTTCGAACATGGTCGATTCGCGCATGAAAAGCGACGGAGGACAGCCACGCCATCATCAGCGGCAGAGGGCGATGGCGGACTGGAGTGCAGGGAAACCGGGCTTTTCGCGAGGCGTGAATTCCTGGCCCAGCCAGCCCGTGTAGCCCACCTCGTGGAGGCAGGCGCAAATGGCCTTGTAATTGAGCTCCTGCCAGTCATCCAGTTCGTGACGGCCTGGCACGCCGGCGGTATGGAAGTGCGAGATGCGGTGATGATGCTTACGGATGGTAGCGATGACATCGCCTTCCATGATCTGCATGTGATAGATGTCGTAGAGCAGGCGAAAAGAGGGGGAGTCGATTTCATCCACCAAGGCCGCGCCCCACTCGGTATGGTCGCACATGTAGTCAGGGTGATCGACTTTGGAATTCAACAATTCCATCACTAAGGTGATACCGTGCTCGATGGCAAAGGGTAGAATGCGGCGGATGCCCATGGCACAATTTTTCAACCCCGTCATGTCATCCATGCCATCGCGATTGCCAGAAAAAAGGATCAACTGCCTGATGCCTGCGGCGGCGACCTGCGGGATCATGTCGCGGTAGAGCGCTTCTAACACATCGTGATGCTCTCTGCGGTTGAAGGCTTTTTCGATAGTGCCGATGCCCTCGGGGCTTTGAGGAAACGTGGCGATGGCGCAGGTAAGCCCGTGCTGCTGCAATACAGGCCATTCAGTAGGGCCAGTGAGTTCGATGGATTCGTAGCCGAGCTTTTTTACTTCCTGGCACAATTCATCCAAGGGCACTTCGCTGAAGCACCAACGACAAACGGAATGACGGTATCCTGACATACGATGAATATTTTTTGTTAGACAATGACTTCACGGCCTTGCACAGCGATCTCGATGCGGCCTTCGTGTTGTTGATCAAGCGCTTCTTTCAGCGCTTGCGAGCCATTTGGTTCGCCGTGAACGAGAAAAACATGGTGCTTGGGTCCTGTCATGCGGGTGAAATATCCTAACAACTCCGAGTGATCCGCGTGGCCGGAGAAACTGTCAATTTTTTCAATCTGAGCGCGCACAGGGTAGCGATCGCCGAGGATAGGCACTTCCTTTTCGCCCTCGCGGATTTTGCGACCAAGGGTATTTTCTGCGCAGTAGCCGACGAAGAGTACGGTGTTTTTCGGATCGCCGATGCCGTTTTTCAAATGATGCAGGATGCGTCCTGCCTCACACATGCCAGAAGCGGCGATGATGATGGCCGTGCCTCGGCGCTCGTTCAGTTCTTTCGAGGCCTTTACCGCGCGAATGAGAGTGAGGTTCTCAAAGCCGAAGGGATTTTCGCGATCGAACAGATGCTCGTATACCTTGTGATTGAAGCCCTCGGGATGGAGGCGAAAAATTTCCGTGGCGCTTACGGCGAGCGGACTGTCCACAAACACCGGAACGTCGGGAATCACCTTGTTTTCAAACAGCTTGTGCAAGACGTAGAGAATTTGCTGGGTGCGCTCCACGGCAAAAGCAGGGATGAAGATTTTTCCCTTGCGCGCGATAGCTTCATTGATGACGTTGCCGATGTGGGCATCCACTCCGGCCGGGACCTCGTGCTCGCGGCCGCCGTAGGTGCTTTCCATAATGAGAATATCGATGTTTTCCGCGATGGCGGGATCATTGAGCAGATCGTTGTTACCGCGTCCTACATCGCCGGAGAAGAGCAGGCGCTTGTGTTTGCCGTCCTCCTCATCATCAATCTCCAGCAGCACTTGCGCGCTACCGAGGATGTGACCCGCATCGAGAAAAGTCAGCTTCACCCCAGGCGCTATGAACATGGGTCGCTCGTAGTTGATCGTGACAAACTGGCGCAGACAACGCTCGGCATCTTGCTCGGAATAGAGTGGCTCCACGGGTGGCAGGCCCTTGCGTTTGTTGTGCTTGTTCAGCCAGTTGACATCGCTCTCCTGAATGCGGGCAGAATCGGCGAGCATGATTTGGCAAAGATCGCGCGTAGCAAAAGTGGCAAAGATATTACCGCGGAATCCCTTGCGGCAAAGATTGGGGAGATTTCCCGCGTGATCGATATGAGCGTGGGACAGCACCACCGTATCGATCTCGGTAGGATCGAAGTAGGGGAAATTGCAATTGATGTCATAGCTCTTATCGCGATGTCCTTGGTAGAGGCCGCAATCGAGCAGGATGGCCTGGCCATTGACGTGCAAGAGATGCTGGGAACCGGTGGTGGTGCCAGCCGCACCGCAGAAAGTGATTTTCATTCTCCTCTTCTAATCGCACTGCGCTTCACTGACAAGAGACAATTGGTTCGGTTCTCTTCGCATGATTGCAGTTTGTGATTGTATCAACGGAGGAATTCATTGATAAGCTCGCCTTAGCATGAAAATACTCGTAGTAGGAAAAGGTGGTCGTGAACACGCCTTGGTGCGCGCTTTGGCAGAATCGCCCGCCCAACCGGAGATGCATTGCTTTCCCGGTAGCGACGCGATTTTTTCCCTTGCACACCCCGTTCCAGTCAAGACGCTGCATGAGTTGGTCGCGTGGATGAAACAAAATGCGATCGACCTCTGCGTGGCAGGTGAAGAAAGTTACCTCGTAAAAGACGAAGGATTGGCCAATCTCTGCGAACAGGCTGGTATCCCATGTTGGGGGCCTCACAAACAATCGGCGCAGCTCGAAGCGAGCAAGGAATTTTCCAAAGCGTTTCTGCTTCGTCACGGCATTCCTACTGCCATGGCTACGATCGTCGAGACGCGCGATGAAGCAATGGCCGCGATTGCTGGAACCTACCCGACCGTATTGAAATTCGATGGTCTCGCCGCAGGCAAAGGCGTGGCGGTATGCCCCGATGAAAGTAGTGCCGAAAGTTTCCTGCAAGAGGTGCTCGTGCAACAACGCTTCGGCCCAGGACGGTTGCTGGTGGAGGATTGCCTCACGGGGCCAGAGGTTTCGATCTTCGCCGCCATTGTCGATGACGACTATATGATTTTCACTCCGGCGCGAGATTACAAGCGCGCGCTCGATGGAGATGCAGGTCCGAACACCGGCGGCATGGGCGCGGTGGCGAGCCGACAACTGATCGATGCGACTTTGTTAGAAACCATCAAACGAACCATTGTCGAGCCTACGGTGCGCGGTTTGCGCGAAGAAAATCTACCCTATCGTGGATTTTTGTATTTCGGCCTGATGCTTACACCCGATGGTCCCAAGGTGATCGAATACAACTGCCGTTTCGGAGATCCAGAGTGCCAAGCGGTGATGCCCTTGGTGAAGGGCGATTTGGCACAGTTCTGTTTGGACGGTGCACGCGGTGCATTGCGACCTGAGCTCATCGACTTTTCCGAGGGATGGAGTGTGGCGGTCATTCTGGCATCGGCCGGCTACCCGGAAATTTCGCGCAATGGCGATGAAATCCTTGGTCTCGAAGAAGTAAACTCGGCTCGCGTCTACCACGCCGGCACGAAACTTCATCAAGACGGCACTTGGGTGACCCATGGCGGCCGCGTGCTTGCTGTGGTAGCACAAGCGAACACCCTTGAAGAAGCTGCAGACATGGCTCACCGCGAAGCCGCCAAAGTGCAATTCCCTGGTTCGCAACGCCGTTCCGATATCGGCATCCTCCATTTCTAAGCATTTTTTCTATGAGCACATCATTGACTGCTGAAGACATCGCTACGGCCATCGAATCACTAGCGGCGCAGATCCGTGAGCGCCATCCGGCGCAACCTCTCACCATCATCGGCATCCGCAGTCGCGGCGACGAGGTGGCGGAACGACTTTGCACCTTGTTGGCCGCAGATGACCGCGAACTGAATTTCGGCACTCTGGACATTTCACTCTACCGGGACGATTTCGAGCACCTGCGGGAAAATCCAAAGTTGCAGGGAAGCGACATCGATTGTCCGATCGATGATGCCACCGTGATTCTGGTGGATGATGTTCTTTTTACTGGCAGAACCATCCGCGCGGCCTTGGACGCGCTCTCGGATTACGGACGCTCCGGCAAGGTCGAATTGGCGGTATTGATCGATCGTGGGCACCGCGAAATGCCCATCCAACCGGATTTTGTGGGGATTTCTCTCGCCACCGAGCGTTCGGATCATGTATGGGTTTGCTTAGAGAGCACTGATGGTGAAGACAAGGTGCTCGTGTCGCCGCGCTCATGAGTTCCATTCCCCAGCGCAAGAAAACGCCGGAAGAGCTGGCCGCTCTTCGCGCTCAGGAATTCTCCCATCTTCCATTGGCTCCGTCTCACCCTATTTCCCTGCCGATCGCGCCCGCACCGGATGGGGTGTCCATCGACATGACGGCGCATCGCTTGGTGACTGATACACCAGAAGTGGCCCCATCCATCGACCTGGCAGAAGAGTCAGTGGAACGCATCCGCAAATCCCCGCCGCTCAAAAACGGACAAATGCGGGCATTCACTGGTTTGCGACCCGAGGCAGCACGCGAGCTGTCTCCCGGAATCCGCGGTATCTCCGCGCGACTGCCGCAGCGCAAGCATGATGGTCGCGAATTGCAGGAACTGCGTCATCGCGGATTGATGCAAACGCGCCCTCCGGTTCAAAGGATCGTCGCCATGCAACTTCATCCGTTTTTTACGACCTTGCTTTATGTCATGGCGGTTGCAGTCATTGTGCTGACCATACGCTACTGGAGTCTCGAGGGCCTACAACGATTTTACACTCCTGGAGCAGGATGCGCCTTCCTGCTGCTCACCAGTCTGTGCCTCTATTTCAACAAACCCCGCGCCCGTCATCATGCCGCTATCCTCAGCGGCATTTCGTTGATTGTGCTCGGTTTTGTCATCATGCTCACCCTGAAAAATCCCTATGCCACGTAAGGACTTGTTAGACATTCATTCGCTGCAAACGGAAGAGATCATCGCTCTTCTCGACCAAGCCGCACCCTTCAAAGAAATCTTCACGCGCTCGGTGAAAAAAGTTCCCGCCCTCAAAGGCAAGGGCGTGCTCATGCTGTTCTACGAGCCCTCCACCCGCACGCACTCCTCGTTTGAAGTCGCCGCCAAGCGCCTCTCCGCGGATGTCACGAACTTTGACGTCCCCTCGTCCTCGATCACCAAAGGAGAATCGGTGAGAGAAACCATCGAGACCTTACAAGCGATGCGCACCGACTACATCATCGTGCGCCACGGACGTTCCGGACTGCCTGCTGCCATCGCCAAGATGACCAACGCCAGCGTAATCAATGCCGGCGACGGTGCGCATGCGCATCCTACCCAAGCATTGCTGGACGCCTTCACCTTGAGGGAAATCCATCCCGATCTCGGCGGCAAAAGAATACTCATCATCGGTGATATTCTGCACAGTCGCGTCGCTCGATCGACCACGGAAATTTTCCAACGCCTCGGGGCTGAAGTCGCTTGGCTCGCTCCCGGCTCCCTCCTTCCCGCCTACCCACCGGAAGGCGTTACTTGCTATACCGACTACGATACAGCGATGAATAGGAAACCTTGCGCGATCTATCTGCTGCGCGTGCAAATGGAGCGCCAGGACGTGCAATATTTTCCCAGCCTGCGCGAGTATCATCGCGTCTACGGAGTCACAGAAGAGCGACTCAAACGCATCGCGGATGCTGGCATCCACATCATGCATCCTGGTCCAGTGAATCGCGGGGTGGAATTGTGTGATGCGGTGATGGATTATCCGCTTTCTCTCATCAATCAACAAGTTGAAAACGGCATCGCGGTACGCATGTCGGTTCTGTATTCGCTCAAACCGGGAAATCATGTTTCAGCATGAATTTTCCGGACCTTTCGTTTTTTAATGCCCCGATATCATGAATGCTCTTTTCCTCAAAAACTGCCTGATCGCTCACGAAGACTCACCCGCTCTGACACCCGGCCATGTCTGGGTCGAGGACGGGAAGATTAAGGCGGTGGGTATGGACGTGCCAAAACCTCCGCATGCTCGCGAAATCGATGCCGCCGGACGTGTGCTGCTGCCCGCGATGTTTGATGCCCATGTTCATTTCCGTGAGCCTGGCTTTGAGGCGAAAGAGAACATCGCCAGTGGTGCGCGCGCGGCCATCAACGGCGGTGTCACCGGCGTTGTGATGATGCCTAACACTTCGCCCGCCCTCGACAATCCGGCTACCATCCGCACCGTGCTCGATGCCGGAAAAGCCACGGGAATCACCGTGCTCACCAGCGGATGTATCACCAAAGGACGCCACGGCAAAGAATTGGCGGCCATCGATGGCATGCGCCACCTGGGTGTCACCATGCTCACCGATGATGGTGACTCTGTGTATGATTCCGCCGTGCTCTATCGGGCGATGCAGTATGCGAAGGAATTCGGTATGTTTTTTGCCAGCCACTGCGAAGTGCCTGAACTAGCCGGTCCGCGAGCCCTTACGGAAGGACCCACGGCTTTTCGACTGGGCATCAAGGGATCACCCCCCTGCGCGGAAGAAATCATCATCGATCGCGATATTCGCCTCGCTCACGCTACCGGAGCCCACATCCACATCCAACACGTCTCCTCCGCTCTGGGGATGGAAACCATTCGCTGGTGGAAAGAACGGGGTGACGTCAAGGTCACAGCGGAAGTAGCTCCCCACCACCTGATGTTCAGCGAGGATGACATCGGTGATTTCGATACGAATTACAAAATGAATCCCCCTTTGCGAACAAGACGCGATAACGCCTTGCTGCTAGAGGGTTTGAAGCAAGGAATTTTCGATCTCATCGCCACCGATCACGCCCCGCACACGGCATTTGAAAAATCTCAAGATTTCGTGAGCGCTCCCAATGGTATTACCGGACTGGAAACTGCTCTCATCAGCTTGTATCACTACTATGTTCGTAGTAATTCGTTCGGTTGGGATTTGGTGGTCAAGCGTTATTCAGCAGAGCCACGCCGCTTCATGGGTCTCGAACCCGTTCCTATCGAAACAGGGAGAACAGCAGAGTTTGTGTTGTTCAATCCATCCGCTCAAACGACTTTCACTCGCGATTACATGCAGTCTCGCAGCACGAACACTCCTTTCCTTGATCGGACTTTGCAAGGATCCATCGATCTTGTGATCCGGGATGGACGCGTCCTACTGGAAAGATAGACTCTCTGTGGCATTACGACAAAAACTCGGTCGCCACTGGCAATGATCCAGATTCATGCGATGGTGTGATGATTGAATGATCCACGAACATGCCAATGCTGCGGGCGCACCATCGAATGGCGGCGGAAATGGAAAAATGTGTGGGATTCGATTCAATATTGTTCGGATGCCTGTCGTCGTATCCGGCTTCGTTCGCATGATCACGCTCTTGAAACATCGATCATCCGGTTGCTGCAAAAGCGCGCGATGGATGCGTCGATCTGCCCGAGCGAGGCGGCTCGTGAAGTTTTTCCCTCGGACTGGAGCAGCCGTATGGAAGAGGCGCGTCGAGCGGCACGCCGAATGACGGCGTTGGGACAAATCGAAATCACGCAGGGCGGAAGAGTAGTCGACCCCTCTACAGCCAAGGGTCCCATCCGACTGCGCCGAGGCTGTGAGTTCCCCGCATCATGAATGTTGAATCCGAGATGGCATTCCAGGCCCACGTAGCGCGGAAAAAGAATTTGCGGTGTGGTTGGCTGGGTATTTCCCCAATCTTGCCGAGGGCAAACTCGGCAACCTGCTCACGCCCGCGAATGTAAGCGACCCTAGCGACGGACATCTCATTCATCTCGCCGGCCTCAATCTGACCCGCGCTTGAACCATGAGAGGCATAGCCTCCGCGCTGCCCGAGGACGACGCAAGACGAAAAATTTTGTTCGATAGTGCCGCGGCGCACACCGAGGCGGGCCTCAAGCACGTGTCCAGCGGTCACTATGGGGGCGAGCACTGGCTGGCGTCTTTTGCTGTCTATTTGCTAACCGATGTGGGCGTGGCGGCTCGCTGATTTTTCCATCAGGGTTGAGTGACGCGCAGGCGCATGAAACGACGCGGTGTTCCGATGGGGACGCTGAGGGTGGCGGTCACTTGTTCGAAGCTCCCCATGTCTTGCACCGTTTCAGTGATGCCTGAGGCAGACCACGATGCGGCGGAAAGATCTGCGCTCCATTGCACCGTTCCGGTGACGCCAGTGATGTTTTTGGCACGCTGATACCGATAGGTCATTTGGTGGGAAGTGAATTGCATCGAGGCCCCACCCGCATTGCTGGATCCTGGATGCGTGCCTCCAAAATACTCTATCAGATTGCTCAGGCCATCGCCATCAGGATCGTCGCTCGCAGCGGTGAGCGAGAGTGACGGATAGAGCGATAGCCAAGCTGCATAGGTCTGCTGGGAGGCAACGGGAACGCCGGTGAGTTTGACATCATCGATGCGAAATTGCGTTGTTGTGCTGGTTTGAGTGAACTTGATGCGCAAGTTGCTGGTCGAGGGGATGGTTCCGCTGGGACTCAATCTCGTCCATGTAGCGGTTCCTGATCCAGTGGCACGGGAGTAGGTCATAGGAGTGAAATTCACTCCATCGGCACTCACCGAGATGAGCAATTCATTGTTTCCCGATGTGGTAGATTTCAGATGGCCCAAAGAAAGCGTTAGATTCGAAAAAGACGAGGTATTGATTCCCGAGATTTGAAAGAAGACCCCGTTCGTTTGGGCGATGAAGACATTTCCTCCGCCCGAAGATTCCGTATAGCCGGATGACACCAACGTGGATCTCACATCAGCCGTGCCTGAAAAAGCGAGGGATGGATTTTGAAAAACATTCGTAGCAATGCTGGTCGTCGTGCCCGGCGTTCCCATGTTTTCTGAAAAAATCACCAAGGGGTCGACGCTGGCAGGTTGGATGGTGAGGATGAGGGCAGCACTGGTCTGCCCCGCAGCATTGGTCGCGCTTATGGTAACGTTGGAAGTCCCTGAGGCGAGGGGAGTGCCGGAAATCAGACCGGTAGTGGTGTTCACGTTCAAGCCAGTGGGCAATCCAGACGCTGCGTAGGATGTGGGTGAATGGGTGGCAGTGATTTGGTAAGTGAATGAGGATTGGACCTTGCCTGTGGCAGTCGATGCGCTGGTAATCACAGGTGCGATGCTGGAATTTGCAGTACCACCGGTAACGATCAGGGAATACACTTGGCTGCTTGTGGTGAGCGCTCCGTCCAGCGATACCGTGATCGTATAAGTGCCCGCTTGCGAGGGAGAGGCAATGAAGACCTGTTCGACGGTATCGACATTGTTTTTGCCGTTGATGGCAGGGCTAGACATGGAAGCGGTGGTCCATGTGCCTACAAATGGCATCACATACGGTTGGTGGATGGTGATGCCATTCGGCGCGGTAATTTTCGCATCCAAATTGTGCAGCAAATTTGGGGTGCGGCTGTTGGCATTGGTCTGTGTGGCGCCTGCTGGTTCGGTCCAACAGAGCGTGGCTCGGATGGGGCTAATGCCATCCCAGGTAAAGGTATGTGTTGCTGTGCTTGCGGCGCTGGTGATGGTGCCCTCGATGATTTTCGGCGCAGCTGAGCTATTTTTATGCGCCAGTAGCAGATCCGCAGCAGTTTTTACGTTCAGCAGACCCCAGCCGTAGGTGTAGTCGGGCCCAATAGGACCGCGGTCATCGGCGGTATGAATGAGCAGAGCTTTCAGTGAACTGGCGCGCATCCGCTGTCCGGAAAATTCGCGAGCATAAAGTTGTTCGATCAAAATCGCCGAGCCAAGAGCGTTGGGAGTCGCCATGCTGGTGCCGTCATATGTGCCATCGTATGCAGAGTTATGGGTGGCAATCGATGAATACACTCCGACACCATTGGCGACGATATCTGGCTTGATACGCCCGTCATCACAAGGTCCGAGGCTAGAAAAACTGGCAATGGTGGCATTTGTGGGACTTCGTACACCACTTGACACAGCATCATTGACGGCTCCCACGGTCATGATGTTTTTTGCCAAAGCATTGAATGTGATGGATTGAAACCCTCCATGGACTGTGAGCAAATCTTGCTCATTTCCTGCTGCCCAAAAGGGGAGATAAAAGGGAAGGCTTGCCGCAATCGCATCCACGGATGCGGCTTCTGCTTCATAACGTCCCATGTCCGCTGTGACTACGTCATAGCCGTAGGAGTGGTTTGACAATGGCAATCCCGTCGTGTCGATGGCGCTGACCGTGCCAGCGGCAGTCATTTCCGCGTAGTCGGCATCCCAATCGTAGGAGTCGATGCTCGTCGCGGGAGCCATTCCCTTCGCTGCGGTCTGCACACCAGAGGCTCCGATGGTGCCTGCCACATGAGTGGCATGATCGTCATTCGGAGCGAGAGAGTTTTTTTTCGTTACGCGACCTGTCAGTTCTTGATGAGTGGAACGCACGGAACCACCGTCCCAAACGCCGACCTTGATGCCGCTGCCATTGAGGTTGTAGGGCGCTGGCAATAAAAGGTTCGCGCCAGTAGAAATCGCGGCATTTTGATTTTTATGAGAGCGATACAGAGGATCATCCCCGCGAAAATCATAGAGAGTCGCCAATTTGTGGCCCGGGCCATCGATGCGCAGTGGCACACCCAGTTTCCGTGCTTTCTCCTCAACGGCTGCTCTCTGTGTTTTTTGCAACTGCTGCATTTCCGCTACCACGCGCTGCCGCACCTGAGGGTCATTCAAGTCGGCATCTTTCAGGATGGTGGCCACGCTTTGATCTGGAGCGGCCAGTGCGCGGGTCGAGGAACCGCCCTTGGCTGGTGGATTCGATCTCGTAGCAGTGGGCAAGGAAGATGTGGTTGGCGAGGCAGGTTGGGCTGGATCGGCAGAAGCACTTTCATTCGCGATCGGGCGTTCCTTCATGGGGAAGCTTTGCTTGATGGGTTGGGTATCAGTGCCTCCATCCGCGACCTCGTTGTTCTCGGTTGCGGTGTGAGTCATGGAGAAAGAGCGACGGAACTTTTTGCCCATCATCAGGCTGAAAGTTAGGATGCCAAAAATCACGAGGGCGCGGAAAACAACACGCGTTGACATGGTGAGTATCGAAATCTCTTCGACCGACGATCTGTTAGCAAACCGAAAAAGTGAGATCCGTGTGCGGGAGTGAAATTGTCACACAAACGATTCCCATCCCGATCCATTTGCAGATGTTTCTGCCGATGACTGCGCGGGTTCCTGCTGCAAGCATTCTCTTGACCTTGGCGAGAGATTTTGTCATTTTCATCCAGCGCCATGTTACACCCTCTTGTTGCCTCTTTCGGTATCGTATGCATTTTGCCACTGACTTTGCAGGCATGGGAGCGTGAAGACATCCGCTTCTCAAAGATTGAGGAGAAAGCCCGCGACTTGGCGGCCAAGCCCTACGTGGCGCCCAACAAGGAAGGCTTGCCCGGATGGATGAAGTCGCTGAGTTACGATCAATACCGTGACATTCGTTTCCGATTGGATCGTTCGCTGTGGGCATCGGATCAGAGCAAATTCCGCGCGCAGTTTTTCCATCCCGGCTATCTTTTCCGCGAGCCTGTGATCATGAACGAGTTCACCGATACACATCAGCAGGAAATCCGCTTCTCGCAAGACTACTTCGAGTATGGTCCGCTGGTGACCGACCATGCCGAAGAGCGAGGGGATTCAGGGTATGCGGGCTTCAAGATCATCAATGATTTTCATGGCAAAGGAGTGATTGATGAGCTTGCGGTTTTTCAGGGTGCGAGTTACTGGCGCGCGCTGGGAAAAAATGCCCGCTATGGGCTTTCCGCGCGGGGTTTGGCCATCGACACGGGTGCCGAAGACAAGCCGGAGGAGTTCCCGCGATTCACAGAGTTCTGGTTGGGCAAACCTAAGCCAGGGGATTCGCGGGTCGAGCTTTTTGCTTTGCTTGACAGTCCATCCGTGGCCGGAGCCTATCGCATTTTTATCACTCCCGGAGAGGATACGATCATGGAAGTGCGCTCGGTGCTTTTCCCTCGCACCGTGATCAAACGTTTTGGCGTGGCGCCTTTATCGAGCATGTATTGGTTCGGAGAAAACTCGAAGCGCCGCTTCGATGACTTCCGTCCGGAGGTTCATGATTCGGATGGTTTGGCCATTCACATGGCCAGCGGCGAGAGGGTCTGGCGTCCGATTGCCAACGACAGTGGACGCCTTGATTTCAGTTTCTTTTCCGCCGATCACGTCAAGGGTTTCGGTCTTGCGCAACGCGACCGCCGTTTCGCCGCATACGAAGACGGTGAAGCGGCCTATGACGTGCGGCCGTCTGTATGGATCGAGCCCACCAACCACTGGGGCAAAGGTAAGGTCATGTTGATGGAAATCCCGACAGTGCGCGAGCTGGATGACAACATTGTTGCCACCTGGGTGCCTGATGAAGCACCGCAGCCGGGAAAACGCTATGAGTTTTGTTACAAACAGCGCTGGACACTCCAAGGCGATGTCGCTGGTGCTGGGGGTCATGTAGTCGCCACTCGCACTGGTGTCCATGAGTGGGAGCCGGACCAGCGAACGATGATCGTGGAATTCAAGGGTGGACTGCTCGATGCGGTGAAAGATCCTTCTGAACTTAAGCCTGTGGTGGAGATTTGTGGGGATGCGGCTGCGAAATTGAAAATCAAGTTTTCTGACGTTCAACAAATGGAAGGCGGTCGTTGGCGGGCAAGCTTCCGCCTGGCGCCGGCGCAAGAAGGCGGCAAGTTATCAGAGGTGGGACCAGCGGAAATGCGCTGCTGTTTGAAAAAAGGCGAAGATTTTGTGACGGAGACATGGGTATATCGCATCCAGCCATAAGCACCTTGCGTCCGCTCAGCGAGACCGAACTTGCCGAGTGGGAAGAGGCTTACATTTCTGTAGAGTGCTACCTGCGGGCTCTGCAGTTGAGGAACCGTCTGCTCGTTGCCGACATGGTGCGTGCGATTCTTTTCCGTGCGTCTGACCGTCAGGCGCATGAGCCGGATAAAGTGCCGCGCGTTCTTGCCATGGAGGAAACACTCAAGGCCGTGGCTGACTGGACATCGAACGTTCTGAATGAGGAATTGCAGGACAACCGGCTCGCTGCTCGTGGACGTCTCGCGCTATTGCTGGCGGATATGCCGGGCAAGTGGCAGCCGGTGTTTCTAGCGCAGGCGCCGTGGCCGGAACCATTCGTTCAGAAAATGCGCTCTTCCTACCTTGCCGCAGGTCCGCAGTTTGCCGCGCTCACCATGACGCCTCAGCCTCTGGAATTGAATGCGATTGGCAGCGGTGCGGCTCAATGGTTTGGCATGATGGAGCGACGACCCTTGCTCAAAAAAATCTATCGTCTCGGAATCTTCCTACTGCTCGCTGCCGCAGGTTGGCTCATTTGGAAAGGATAAGGTATGGAGCACAAGAACACTTCACTGGATCATGGTCATGGCGAGCATGCGACATTTGCGCATGTGGTTGACGCTTCCGCTTTCTCGGGAAAGACCACCCGCCTGCTTGATGCTGACTTGCCCCCTCCGATCTCGCCACCGGCCTGCGCACCCGCGCTGGTCAGTCGCTTCCGTGTGACTCTGCGGCGGCTGTTTTTCTTCGGTTCGGTGATCTGTGTGAACCTGATCGCCGTGTTGTGGATGGCCGATCTTTTTTACCGTCAAGGATTTCATAATTCCCATTTCCTAATTCTCGCTATTTTTGCCCTGTTGAATGGCCTCTTGGTATTGGGATCTTTTCATGCCCTGGCCGGGGTGTGGGACTGGATGTTTTCTTGGCGCACAGTGCGCATCACCCGACTCACGGAAAAACAAGAGGGACCACTGGGGCATCGCTATGCCGTGGTCATGCCCGTTTACAATGAGGACATCGTCAAAGTCTGCGCGCGCGTGGAGGCGATCTATCGGTCCATCGAGGCCACTGGGCAATTGGCTTTCTTCGATTTTTTCATTCTCAGTGATACCACCCAGCTTGCACTCTGGGTGGAGGAGGAGGTTGCCTGGACCAATCTATGCCGCAAGCTGAATGCCTTCGGCAGGATCTTTTACCGTCGACGTCGCATCAATGAGAATCGCAAGGCGGGCAACATTGGAGATTTCGTCAAAACCTGGGGCGGTCGTTACGAGGGGATGTTGGTGTTGGATGCCGATAGCTTGATGGAGGGGCGTGACATTGTGACGATGGCACGTTTGATGGATGCCAGCCCTCGTTTGGGAATTCTGCAAACTCCTCCGAAGTTGATTCGCGGAGCCTCGGTATTCACCCGATTGCAACAATTCGCCATGCGTGTCTATGGGCCGCTGTTCATTCGAGGATTGAATTTTTGGCAACTCGGCCAAGGGAGCTACTGGGGGCACAATGCTCTGATCCGTGTGAAGCCGTTTTCCGAATTTTGTGAACTGCCCGCGCTGCCTGGCAAAGAGCCCTTCGGCGGGAAAATCCTTAGTCATGATTTCGTGGAAGCTGCCCTGATGGTCAAGGCTGGCTGGGAGGTTTGGCTGGCTTGGGATCTGGAAGGCACGTATGAAGAAGCGCCGCCCACATTGATCGATCACTTGAAGCGTGACCGTCGCTGGTGCCAAGGCAATCTCCAGCATCTCTGGTTGGTCTTTGCCCGAGGTTTTCCCTTTCCCTGCCGGGCTCACCTTTTCATGGGCATCATGGCCTACCTCGGCAGTCCGGTATGGTTCCTGTTTCTACTGATCAGCACATGGGTGGCATGGGATTTCCGCACCAGCAATTTGAGTCAACTGCCTTACGACGGCTATGTTGCCAAATATCTAGGTTTGAGCGGCTCAGAGCAGGCTTGGTATTTGGCCGGAATGGTGCTGACACTTTTGTTTATGCCCAAGGTATTGGCCTATGTGGGAACCGCATTGCATCCACGGCGCCGGAAAAGTTTTGGCAATTTTTTCGCTCTTACCATTGGTGTGTTGATGGAGGCGCTATTGTCCGCACTGCTCGCGCCCTCAATCATGGTATCTCACACGCTCATGGTTCTGGGCATGGTTTTAGGACGATCTGTGAACTGGGGCAATCAAACGCGCGAAACCGATGGCACTCCATGGTGGGAAGCCATCCGTTACCATGGTCCCGCGATGGCATTGGGCGTGGCCTGGTCGGCCCTCGCTTACTTCATCGGCTGGTCGTTTTTCCTTTGGATGACCCCGATTCTTGCTGGTTTGATTCTCTCCGCCGTAGTTTCTGTGTTGACGAGCCGCACGCGCTACGGGGGCGCATTGTTGCGCCACAAGATTCTGGCAACGCCTGAAGAAATCCATCCGCCCAATGTCATGTGTTTGGCCGATGGAGCCGTGGCCGCCGTGGACGCGGCGCTGACAGCTCACGCCTCTGCGCGCGAAGGAGTGGTGGCCGCCGTCGTTGACCCGTATGTCAATGGTGTTCACGTCTCTCTGCTCGAAGCGGAAGCCGATCCATTCCCAGAGGCTTTGATGGAGAAATGGTTGTCCGAAGGACCGGATTGTCTCAACAAGCAGGAAATGGCGGAAGTGATGTATAGTCCGCAAGCAATGTTGCAGATGCATCGCAGCGTGTGGTCGCGTCCTTTTGAACAAATGCATCTGCAGTGGAGTCGCGCAGTGGAAAGTTATCGTACGCGCTTGGAGGACTTTACTGGTGCTGATGTCTGAACCGGGCCTTTGACGAGGACTGGCGCTTGCACTTTGGGCAAACCCGTCCATCTTTCGGTATGCGCGCTCTTCGCTTCATTCAACTTTTTCGTATGATCTTCGGTCCCGTGGATAAACTGGATCCGCGGAAAATCGAAAGCATGGGTTTGTTGGCTGTAAAAATCGCCCAGATGTATGCGATCCGCGCGGATTTGTTAGGTCCCGAAAAAACCGCGAAGCTCAGCGGATTCTATGAGGAAGCGAGTCCGATGGCGGCGGGAGAATTTCTCGCGACCGTGAAGCGCGAGGCCCCCGCACGGTTTTGGGACGATTTGGATCATCTGGAGGAAACACCGCTGGCCGTCGCTTCGCTGGGGCAGGTCCACCGCGGACGACTCAAGAACGGTGATGCCATTGTGGTGAAGGTTCTGCGTCAGGATCACGCCGCGGAATTCCAGCGGGATGTGGCGGCGGTCAGACTGCTGGCAAAAACCTCCTTGTTTTTTTACCCACCTCTGCAGCGTCTGGCTGATCCGCTCGGCACGCTCGAAACGATTCGCCGCACTACCGTGACGGAAATGAATCTGTTAGCCGAATCCGATGGCACCGAGGAAATGATACGCCTGCGTGATGAAGGCATGGCCACCCTGCCTCATTTGGAAAAATTGGCGTTTCCCAAGATCTATCGGGAATATTCGAATGCGCGTTTTCTCGTCAGTGAATTCGTCGCCGCGCCGACCCTGCGCAAATTGTTGAAAGCCGGCCAATTCCGATACGAGAATTTGCTGCTCTTGTTCCGCATACATGGGTATTATCTTTTTTTCCAAGGCAAGTTCCACGGCGACTTCCATCCTGGGAATGTCTTTTTTGACGGCGACAAATTCTGGTTCATTGATAACGCGAATGTCGAGTCCGTGCCGCCTGCGTTTTCTCGCGGATTGCTCCGGTTCATGGTCGCCTTGGGCGAAAAACGATACTCAGATGCGGCGCTAGCGATCGAGGCGTTGGGGGTGGAGCCTTTGCCAAATCCCACGGAGTTCCGTCAGGCATTCGCCCGTCTGTATGAAGGTTTCGGCAACAAACCTGTGGGCGAGGAGAGCCTCACGATGCAGATGATGCAAACCATCCGTATGGCGGTGGAAAAAGGATTGCGATTTCCCGAAGGTGCCTTTCCCATCATCAAAAGTCTGATGTATCTCGATGGCATGGCGATTTCCTGCGCGCCTGACAAATTCCTGTTGGAAGATGTGGCCGCATACGCCGGGGATTTCGAGTCGTAATATCACGCTCACCTGCCGCTGCTAGCGCTGGTCGAGCGTGCAACTGTTGTCGTGTTCTACTGCTTTTCCAACCTCGTCAGCAGGATGCGTAAAAAGATAGCGCCACACGGGTTCGTGGATGTAGGCTCCTTTGGCGTTCTTCACAGCCGCACCCCCTGGAACCGAAGCGCTGTGCGCTCGCCCCGCATTGTTTTTGACATCGGCCGAGGTGATCAAACGACGTGTGTTGCCGAAAGGTGGCGAAACCTGGTCGACATCCGTGATTGGTCCGAAGGCATTCATGCCTAACATCTCCCATGACCGGCAGTAGTGGTCTTTTTGCCACCCGTCGTCCAGTGTGTGAGTAAAACCGAAGTAGCGGTTTTCCGGTGTGGCGGAGGGAAGTTTTTGCCATGCCTCAAATTGATCCCTCGGTCCGGAAAACATCACCACGCGATCGACCTTCTGATGCTTTGCGAAACGTGCCGCCGTAGTCGAGCCGTGGGATGCGCCGGATACGATGATCCGATCCCAGCGCAGACCTTTCCGATCAGGCGTTAGGAACCCATGCCAGTTCGCTTGGGGATTTTTTTTCGCCAGCCAGGTGACAAACTGGAACGCCCTTTCCATCATGCCATCAGGCTCGGGGATATCGACCGCTTTGGTGAAATCCTTACCTGTTGCCGCCTCCAGTCGTATGTTGGAGAGAAACAGATCATCTGCTGGTGGATGGTTGCCGTAGAGTTTTCCGAACCACCCATTGGCATAGTGCACTTGAATCGCGTGGAAGCCGTAAGAGTTCAATCGGTCAAACAACGCACCATTGTGACCCATCAGCCAAATCACCAGTTTTCCCTGGGGTGTAACACGAGTGTCCACCGATGCGTTTTCTAGGTCAGCAGGCTTTCCTCCTTTTTCCAGAAAGAAGTCGATTTCGGGATGGGCTCGCACACGGGGATCAATCGTGCTGGCGCGTTCCTGGAATCGATAGAGCTGCGGTTGGGGATCCTTGTAAGCCGGAACTTGTGCAATCAAAAAGGTTCCGCTCCACACGAGACATAACAAAATGAGTTTCACGGCAGGCATTACCGCGACGTGTGTGGAAAACTTTCAGTGATGAAAATCGCGGTTGTCTCATGATCGCATCACTCGATCCGGTAGCGGCGTGAGGGCAAGGGAGATAGAGAGAAAAAAACGGCAATTTTGGCATGGGCGCTAGGAATCCCCATGGCTCACGCAAGGCTTGCAGAAAGGGTTCTAGCTGTGGCAGGTTAGAAGGCGTGCCGCAGGCGGAATACAAAACGGAAACGGAATCGCTGTGGAAACAGCGGGCCATCGCTTTTTTGCGACTCATCCCAGGTGTGGGGCGCTTGCGCTTCCTGCGTCCGGGCTTTGATGCCTTGTTGGGACCGCTCATCGATGCCTTCGCTGCTTTTGCCATTGCTGACAAGCGGGTGGAGGATGATGAAGTCGACCTGATTCTCGATCTGCTGCGCGCCGCCTTTCCCGAGGTGGATCACGGCTGGTTGGCGCGGCGTTTGCAACGCTCGGTGCGCAATCCCCAATCTTTGCCGCACATCGCGGCCGAACTTCATGAACGTCTTGATGATCTCGGCAAACTGGCCTTGGGTTTCCAGCTGTGGACCCTCGTCGATGCCGCTGGTCGTTCTTCGCCGTTGCGGGCGACATTCGATGTTTTCATGCGCCGCCTCGGGCGTCCCGATTACGGGCGTGAGATTTTGCAGGAAATGGCGGAGGACGATGAAGAAGTCACGTCGCGCAGTTTCGAGCGTGTAACCTTCGGCCCAGAGGGTAGGGCAGACGTGGCATTGCCGCCACAGGCTCACGAGCATTCGTTCCGCGTGTATCGCGTGGGCGATCTGGTGATGCTTCGCAACACGGGTCAGGAACCTTTGTGGGTCCGAGGGCGATCCTTGGAGAGCGGTAGTTTCCTGCGCATGCGCGAGAGGCAAGCATTGGCGGTGCCGGGATGGACATTGCAATACGAGGATCTGGTGCATTTCCTCAACGTCAAAAAAACCGGGTTGATGCCACGCATTTTCATCGCCGCCAGTGATGAGGGCATCACTGTCGAGCGTTCGCGCAGCCGGCAAAGTCTTGCGGTATTGCGCTTCGGCCTCCAAGTGGAGATTGAGGCCCACCGCGAAACGGATTTGCAGGTCGGTTCTCATGCCTTGCTCAAAGCCGGGGCGACGGTTCGCGCCTACCATCACATGCGTTTGGTCGATCCTGATGGCGCGATGGTATCGCTCGAGGATTTGCGCAAGCAGGCGATTAAGGCCGGCGGCCGTTTTCGCATCGATAACAAACGCAAGCGCTTTCGTGTCTCTAACGACCCAGCAGCTCTTGCCAAGGGCGATCTGCTGATCAGCGCAGGCTTGTCCCCGCGCGTGGTTTTGGAAATGCGCTTCGTGCCCGAGGAATCAGCGGGCTACGTGGAGGTGATCGCAGCGGATGGACCGGTGACGATCAATGAAATTCCTCTACGAGGCGTGACAAAGCTGGATGAGGGCGGGGTGATACGACTGTCGCCGCGTCAGGCCCTGCGCTGCCGGTTTTCCGAGCATTTGATCGATGAGGAGCGCCACGTCATCGAGTCGCTGGCCGTCGAGGACCTGATCCACGATTTCACACGCGATGTGCGCGCCCTCGATAACCTGAGTTTCACGGTGCAACGCGGTGAAATGCTATGCATCATCGGCCCCAGCGGTTCCGGGAAATCCACGCTCCTGTCCGCGTTATCGGGTCAGCTGGAACCGACTCGCGGCAGTGTGAAACTCAATGGAGTTTCGCTCTACAAGAACCGCGAGGAATTGGTGCGATTCATCGCCCACATGGCTCAGGAAGAAGCCCTATTCCCGCAACTGACGGTCAGGGAGCATCTGCGTCATGCCGCATCGATCCGCCGTCCTGCGCAGTCCGCTGCCGATCGCGAGCGCCGCATCGATATCGTTTTGGCGGATCTCGGCCTGCAGGGGCTATCGCATCGTCGTGTCGGCTCGCCCGGTGAAAAGACTCTCTCCGGCGGCGAACGCTCGCGCTTGAATCTGGGCCTGGATCTCGTGAGTGCGGCGGAAGTCTACCTTTTCGATGAGCCGATCTCTGGACTTTCCTCCAAGGACTCGGAGCACGTCGCAGAAACCTTGCGAGCGATGGCGCGCGACAAAATCGTCATTTGCTCGTTGCACAGGCCCGGTTCGCAGGTATTGCGATTGTTTGACAAAGTGTTGCTGCTCGATTCCGGCGGTCGCCTGGCCTATTTCGGTACACCGATGGAAATGATGGAATATTTCCGTCTCGCCTGTCAGGAACTCAGCATCACTCACACCGCCCTATCGGGACAGACATCTCTCGGCGCGGATTTTGTCTTTGATGTGCTGGAAACTCCCCTCAACACCATCGGTGGTGGGCAAAATCCGCTGGCGGCGCGCCGGTTCCCGCCTACCTTCTGGCAGGAGCGCTTCGAGAGCGAAATGTTGATCCTGTCGCTGAATCGCAACACAGACACTCCTGCGACGCGATTGACGGGAGCGGCCACCGCGCAGGAACGACCATTTCCGCAGCGCAGGCGCCGCCGGGTGCGCGAGATTTTTTCGCTCTTCGCCTCTCATTTCCAACGCTCTTTGCTCTCCAAATTCCGCACGCGCGGAACGATGTATTCGACCTTGTTGGAGGCGCCTTTGCTGGCGGCATTGATCGCTTTCACTCTCCGTTCCTCACCGGAAGGACATTATGAGTTTCATACGGCTTTGCACATTCCCGCTTATCTCTTTCTGAGCGTTACGGTGGCGATGTTCTTGGGGCTGACGAACTCGGCGACGGAAATTCTGCGCGATCGTCCAGTGATTCGTCGTGAACGGAACTGTTATCCCGGCGCGGGCATGTACATCACAGCCAAATTTATCGCACTCGCTCTCGTGGCGGCATTGCAGTGCGGTGCCTACCTTACCGTGGCGCACATGCTACTAGAAATACGTGGAATGTTTTTGGAGCATTGGCTTTGGATGACTTTGACCGCTTGGACTGGCACAGCGCTGGCATTGTTGATTTCTTCGGTAGTGCGCACGGAACGCGCCGCGCTCACTTCCGTGCCGCTGCTTTTGGTGCCACAGATGTTGTGGGCCGGTGCCCTGGTGCCATTCAAGGAAATGAACCGGGCCCTGTTTGATGAAGTGGGCATCAATCGTGACCGCGGCGGCACGCCTGTCCCCGCACAAATCATGCCTCTGCGTTACGCCTACGAGTCCATGGTCGTGGCTCAGGCCATTCGAAATCCCCTCGAAAGGGAACGTCTGGGCCTGCAACGTCGGCTGGAAGGCTTGACCTCCACTCGCGAACTTACCAAACAGCAAGCCGAGCGCTTGGAAGTGATGAAAATTTGTCTCACGAAATTGATGGCGGCCGGCTGTCGCAACGCAGCTGAGGGACAGCGCTTGGCTGAGACCATTGCCCAGGTGGCCCGCCGCGGGGACCGCGAGGCCGCCATGGCCATCGATGCCTGGCCTGACGGGGATCCTAAAAGCATCCATCCCGTGGGTGATGATTTTGTCAATGCCCGCATCGACCTGATGACCCGTGAGGCAGAGGCTTTCCGCGTCGACTATCGCAATCAAAAACAACGCGCCATCTACCTCGCACTGGAGCAGCCTCTCCTGGGAGACAAGTGGATCCATACCCTTCGCCGCAATGGCATCGTGCTGGCACTTTTCATCCTGCTCTGCCCCGCATGGGCCGCGTTCAATTTGCGTCGTCAGAACCGCCGGGTGCGGTGACATGGGTAGAATCCCGCAGGGAAGTCACACCGCGCCTACATGGCTGTCGTTCCAAAATTTTGATTGACATGCCAGTCGATTACGGGGATACCCATGTCGAAATGAAAACTTTTTCCCTTTCACGTCGCGCGGCCGCATGGTCGCTGCTCCCCTTCTTCATCGCGGGAGCCATGCTGGCGTCAGGTCTTTTCCCTTGTTTGCAGGCCCAGTCTTTTGGACAAGCGACACTCTTTTCGAGCAATCTCTTTCAACAGGAAATCGTTCCGCACGAAACAGAGGGAAATGATGTTCGTTTTGCTCTCACTTCGTCACCGGTTTCCCTTACTCTGCAAGGCATGAACGCCGATACCGGCCGCTGGCAAAACTTGCTTGTGGTGAGAAGACCATCCACCAAACTCAACCGCATCAAAATTCCTAAAGGTTGGCAAAAATCTGATTTGCGCGTGGTCGCCAGTCTTTTGTCTACCAGCTCCAAACGCGAGCGCATCACTTCATCCGTCGATGCCAGCGACCGTTCTGTGAACTTCTCTGCTCGCCGCACTGCAAAATTTTATTCCATCGAGGCGCGACCCAACGCTAAAGCGGCTTGGTCCCGCGTCAGCACTGTCGCCGCGAACCCCTCCGTCGCCAAGCATCGCGTGCCCTTGCCTGCCTCGATCGCTGCTAGCTCGCAGGTGCGTGTTGTGGCGGTCCGTCAGGCCTCTTCCATGCCTGCTTCGCTCGCTCCTTCCCTGCCTACTGCCATGCTCGAAGGGCCCTCGCGATTCGGCGCTAGCAATAAAATTGCTTCGGCCCCGCTCGTTCTGGACAGTGGTGTTTCTACCCAATCCCCCGGCGGCGCGAATCAAGGGGTAACCAACAATACTCCGCAGGAGTCGGATATCTGGAAAATCCGCGGCAATACCATCTACTTTTTCAATCGTTTGCGTGGTCTACAAGTGATTGACGCTGCCGACCCCGCCCATCCTCAGATTTCTGG
>CAMCIC010000018.1 GCA_945874895.1 Akkermansia muciniphila
GGTGCTCCTCGTTTCCCTCGTCGGCCTTTGCTCCGGCGCTTGCCCAGCAGGACCTTGTTGGCATGCTTGCGCTCCCATCCGGTGATCTCGATGAACTCGTCAAGCAGCTTGCCACGCGCCTTGCGTCCCGTCAGCCGCGCATACCTTGCCCGCATCTTCTTTGTGTATTCGTCGGTGCTTTTTTCACTCATACTCATGGCTGGCGCCATGGTGTCTCCTTTTATGAGGCAACGGCACTCTCCCATTCGCTCTCAGTAATATTTTCGGTGTCCGCTTCAATGAGGCAACACGCGCGCCTGGAGTTGGGCGGATTTTTCTTGTCAAGCTTGAGCAAAAGCGTGATGGTCTTGTGGATGACAAATGGGTTTGCCAAATGGCGATGGATGTTGTGTTTGCTTGCGATGGCAGGCATGACTCTCTCGGTCCATGCCCAGCGCACGGTGGCACTGCCTTTAGCAGATGGCTTTGACTTCCCCGTGGGCAAACCAGACGCCAAGGGCTACTACGTGGCCCGGGGTCTAAGGCTGCGCTCTCCCATGCATTTCGGTGAGGACTGGAATGGTCTGAGTGGTGGTGACACCGACATGGGCGATCCCATTTACTCGATCGCGGACGGGGTGGTCATGTTTTCCTACGATTGCCAGGGTGGATGGGGAAACGTGGTGCTCATTCGCCATGCCTATCGCGACCCGCAGACAGGTCAGGTTCGATTCTGCGATTCTCAATACGCCCATTTACTCCAGCGCACGGTCAAAGTGGGAGACATGGTGAACCGCGGGCAACAGATCGGCACTTTGGGATCGAACCGGGGCATGTATGCGGCGCACTTGCATTTTGAAATCAGGCACAACCTCACAATCGGGATGCAAAGAGAGTCCGTGCCTGCCACGATGGAGCACTGGGCGGATCCGCGGACTTTCATTGCCAAATACCGCAAACTCGGTCGCGAGCGGCGCAAGCAGGCCACACCGGTGGGAACATACACGGAGTATCATGGTTTGAGAGGATTGTGATTCCTCGTGCATGCATCTGTAAGCTTGGGAAAATTCCCTGAGCAAAATCATCGTCGAAACCCAACTGCAAAAAAATGAAACATCCCCTTGTTTTGGCAGCGGAGACTCTGCGGACGGACCTGAGCGATCTGTGTTTTTCTCCTCCCGTAAGCCACACCTACCAGCCCCTAGACTACGCGTGGAAACCGCATTGTTGCTATCTGGAGCGTTTCGGCAATGGGAACAACCCCGTTCTTTTTCTTGGCATGAATCCGGGTCCTTTCGGCATGGCGCAAACGGGCGTGCCCTTCGGGGAAATCCCTGCCGTGCGCGATTGGATGAAAATCTCAGAACCTGTGGGGCAACCGCAAAACCTGCATCCGAAGCGACCGATCGAGGGCTTCGCGTGCGCAAAATCCGAGGTCAGCGGCAGGCGCTTGTGGGGGCTATTTGCCCAACGTTTTCCTGAAGCCCGAGATTTCTTCCGCGATCATTTCGTAGCCAACTATTGTCCACTGGTGTGGATGTCGGTCACGGGTGCGAACATCACGCCGGACAAACTCCCCGCCGCGGAAATCCGACCGGTGGAGGAAGCCTGTCTGAAACATTTGCAGCAAGTGATCGCTCACTTACGTCCACGCGCCCTCGTGGGAGTAGGAGCCTATGCCGAGCAACGCCTGCGCGAAGCCGCCCCCGACTTCACCGGCACCATCGCCAAAATCCTCCACCCCTCCCCCGCCTCCCCCGCCGCCAACCGCGACTGGGCGGGAACGGCTCAGCGCCAACTGATCGAGGCTGGTGTTTGGGAGAGTCCAGCTTGAGGAAAATACCCCCCCTGCCCCGATCACGCTTATGTCCGCAGTCGAACAGCAAGGGGACTCAGGAAAATCCCATAGATCACTCACTTCCGATGCATCGCCAGGGCCGCCGCGTACTCTGCCGAAAGATCGAATCCGAGATCGAACGATGAGGCTAGACCTTTGTATCTGAGTGTGGTAAGACACAACACCTTTCACCCTAATAATATAGCTAATTTTTTTGCATGGTTGTTCTTTTTTGCCCTTATCGCAGGGGCTATCTACGCCTTTATTGAGAAGCTCAAATACGAGAAGCGGATCAAACAAGGCCTAGAAACGATCTCAAAATTGATGAATGATCTTCGTGTCACGTCGGAGAAACTTCAGGGGTTAATCAAGTATGAAGAAATTCATGATTTGGATCTGGAGACGAACCGCCTTGAAGGCGTAATTAAACTGAAAGAGATCCAGTTGAAGGATGCGGATCATCAAATCAACAAGGCAAAAGAAGAAGCCATCCAGATCATCCAATCTGCTAAAGATAAGGCCAATATGGAAGCGATGCGCATTAGACAGGCCGCTGAGCTTAGAGCAGAGGAAACAGCCGGAGATGCTTACAGGGCTCTGCGAGAGTCCACTGAGCTGAAGCAAATGCTTAAAGCCATCAGAAACTCCATCGACGGTTATGGCGATGAGTATCTGATTCCAAACCATGCAGCCTTGGATGAACTTGCCGAGGAATATTCACACAAGGAGGCTGGTGAAGATCTCAAGAGCGCACGTGAGAACGTCAAAAAGATGGTGAATCTTGGACTTGCTGCGGAATGCGACTATGCAGAAGCCAATAGAAAACAAATTGCGATCCGGTTCGTATTAGATGCTTTCAATGGCAAAGTCGACTCAGTCCTAGCTAAAATCAAAAGAGACAACTACGGCAAACTGAGGCAAGAAATGCAGGATGCTTACCATCTGGTCAATGAGCATGGCAAGGCATTTCGTAACGCAAGAATCCGAGTCGAATATCTTGAAGCCAGGCAAACTGAGCTCAAGTGGGCGGTTGCCGTTACCGAACTGAAAGAGCAAGAACTCGAAGAGCAAAGACGCATCAAACAGGAAATGAGGGAGGAAGAAAAGGCGCGCAGGGAATACGAGAAAGCGATTGAGGACGCACAGAAAGAAGAACGCCTCTTGGAGAAGTTGATGAAAGATGCGCGAGATAAACTGCAAGCAGCAAGTGAAGAAGAAAGATCCGTCTATGAGGCAAAGATCAAAGAACTCGAACAGAAATGGAAAGAGGCTGAGGCAAGAAATCAGCGTGCGCTTTCCATGGCGCAGCAGACACGTAGCGGGCACGTCTATGTGATATCGAATATCGGATCATTGGGTGAAGACGTATTCAAAATCGGCCTGACTCGACGCCTAGACCCTATGGATCGCGTAAAAGAACTTGGAGATGCCAGTGTACCATTTGAATTCGATGTTCACGCTATGATTTACAACGAGGATGCGCCGAAGTTGGAAAATATACTTCACCAAGTGTTCTCCGATTTCTACGTCAACAAAGTGAATCTGCGTAAAGAGTTCTTCAAAGTTGGCGTCAAAGAAATACGCGAGACATTAGAGAAGATGGGAATCCAAGCGAAATGGACCATGGCTGCAGAAGCTCTGGAATACAGAGAATCGCAAGCAATCGAACGGCAGATGGGAGACAATAAAGTCATTCGCGATCCTGATGTCGCGGTTGCAGAGTTGCTGGCGGCATCTGCGACTGAGAGGCCTGCCGCGAACATGATGTACGAAGAATGTCATTCTGAGCCAGACGACGCCGAGACAGTGGAATCATCTGCGGGTGACCAGATGGTCGAGTGTCCACTTTGTCTAGCTGACATTTCGCTGAAAACTCTGAAACATGGAAGCAATCAATGCCCTGCCTGCAACGGGGAGATTGAGTTGGCCGCTACGGAGTGAGCAGTGATGAGTGAAAGAGATTTTTTAACCACGGATTTTTCGTATGGGCACGGATGTAGATGAGAGATTCATGCGTTGGGCGATTCGAGGAATGGGTTGATGGCTTGGACCTTGCCGTAGTGTTGGCGGTGATTGAGGTCTTCGGTATAGAGAATGGCCGCGCCTGCTTGCTCGGCGGCGGCTACGATCATGGCATCCCAGAGTGAGAGCTGCCAACGGGCGCGGGCTTGTAGGCCAGCGAGAAATAACTCGTGGGTATTGGCAACGATTTGCCAGTGAGAAAAGTCATCGACGAGGGTTGCTGCGGTTTCATCGCGCTGTCCTGAGCGGACGAAATTGACAAAAAACTCCTGCAAGACCTGGACACTGAGGGCATAGCAGCTCGGTGTGCGCAATGCCTCAGCGACGAGCGCGGAGGCACGGGCACGCTTTTCGCCCGCGTCGGTATCGTAGGCGTAGAGCAGGATGTTGGTATCGAAAAAGATTTCAACGGCCATGGATCTGATCACGCGTAAGAGGTTGATTGCCCAAGGCAAAACCTTGCTGGAGGCGCTGCAGTGCGGAATAGGATGCGACGGGGTCAGGGGGCGTGTCCGCGTCAAGAATCGCCTCAAGCCCCTGGATCATGAGCTTCCGCATGGTGGTTTGCCGCTTGGCTGCGGCAATTTTCACCCGCTCTAGGAGGGGAGCAGGTAGTTCGATGGACGTTCTCATAACGAAGCTATAAATACATAAATATGCCTAAGAAGCAAGTGCCATTTTTTAGGCAGGATGATGGCCGTTGAATTCATCGAGATACTCTTTGTTGATGAGGGCATTGATGAATTGGCTGCATTCGAGAGTGCGGAGCAGGCAGCGCTTGGTTTTGAGTTGAGTTGCTTGATCATAGGCTTCCCGCGTTCTAGCTTCTAGCGGTGTTCCGACGGCCGCCAACCAATCCACTTTTTGTAGCTAGTCGAAAAAGTGAAGGCGTTTTCATACCCTACCGCGTGAGCCACGGTTTGGATTTTTTCGCGGGTATGGCTGAGCCAATGCTGCGCCCGCTGCATGCGCAAGAAGGTCAGATGTTGCAAAGGGCTGCGTCCCAGATGCCGCCGGCACAAGCGCCGCAAATGCTCGCCACTAACATGCGCCAGCACGGCCATTTCCTGCAAACTCCACGGATGCGCCAGATTCTTCTCCACCCGATTCCACAGCGCCACCAGACGGTCATCCGCATGCTGGGGTTGGGCGAAGCGTAGCACATACTGATGCAACAAATTCACCCACGTTTCCTGGGTCTGCGGTTGATGCATGGTCTGTGCCTCCGCACGCAGTCCATGAATGGCGTGCTCCAAGGCCTCCGCGTCATAGGCTCCCAAAACCGGCGTGCTTGAGGAAATGATCGGAGCTTGCTCACGCGACTCGGTGTAGCGCACCCAGCAAAATTTCCATGACTGACGCGGCAGGCAGCGAAAACGGTTCATCACAAAGGGTGGCAGCAAACAAGCCTGCCCGGCGCGCAATGCCTCCCATCGACCATCCACCCACACTTGGCCCTGTCCTTCCAAACATGCCATCATGTAGGTCCCGGAGGGATTGACGCGACTGACGCGAAACGGCGTCCGCGCCTCCATCACGCCGACGTGAGCGATGTGGTGCATTTTCAATAGCACACATACCGGCTCTTCTTGCAACCACTCCCGTGGATCGCTATCATCCGCCCGCACGACACACCAAGAAGCACCACGAATCTCGTGTTCATCCTGATTCCATGCGGCGTTCTGTATTTTTGATTTCATCGGTTTTCCGTGTAAAGCTTACACCAAGCGAATCATTTGTCGCGTTCGAAATGTTGGCATTATGTGGATTTTCGATAGGCACACGTGGAAATGTCTTATGGAATTGCCACGTAGATAAAGTAGAATTTTACCACTATGCCGAACCCATGGACTGGAATTGGAAACCCCTACACCCGCACGGAAGTGCTGGACCGACTGCACGATACCCTTCGCAAAGGCGAATCCATCATCGCCGCCGGTGCCGGAACGGGCATCAGCGCAAAATTCATTGAAAAAGGCGGTGCAGATCTCATCATCATCTACAACTCTGGCCGCTACCGCATGTCAGGCCACGGCTCGACCGCCGGTCTGATGTCCTACGGTGATGCCAATGCCATCGCGATGGAGATCGGCGAATTCGAAGTGCTGCCCGTGGTGCAGGAAACCCCTGTGATCTGCGGCGTACACGCCACCGATCCCCGCCGCCGCATGTGGCACTGGCTGGGCAAGGTCAAGGACATGGGATTTAGCGGCGTTAACAATTTCCCAACTCACTGCATTGTCGATGGAAAATTCCGTCAGATCCTTGAGGAGACTGGCATGAGCGTGAAGAAAGAATTTGAAATGGTCGCTCTGGCCCGCCGCATGGATCTATTTAGCATCGTGTATGTCGATGCCCCAGAGGAAGCCATTGCCATGGCAGAAGCCGGTGCCGATGTGATCATCGCACACGTGGGAACCACCGTGGGAGGATCGATCGGTGTGGTCGATGCCACCATGTCGCTACCCGAAGCCGCCAAGCGCACGCAAACCATCATCGATGCCGCGTCCACCGTGCGCAAGGACATCATTTTCCTCAGTCACGGTGGTCCGATCAACACCCCAGAAGATGCCGCTTACATCAACGAGCATACCGATGCCGTGGGCTTTGTGGGTGCCTCCAGTCTGGAACGCATGGCGGTGGAAAATTCCCTCGTCGATCTGACCAAACAATTCAAAGCCATCCCCGTAAAACGCAAATTCTAACATGTCCACCATCGCCGTCATCGGAACACTCGACTCCAAGGGTCTGGAACACGCATTTGTTGCCGCGGAAATCCGCAAACGAGGCCACGCGGTGTTGCTCATCGATCTCGGCACGGGCGGTGCTCCTGTCGTCACACCGGACATCACGCGATTCGAAGTCGCCGCTGCCGCCGGCCTGGACTTGCAGCCCTTGCTCGATCGACACGACCGCGGCGAATGCGTGGTCGCCATGTCCCAAGCAGCGCCCGTTTTGTTAGAAAAAATCGCGCGCGAAGGAAAGATTCACGGCGTGATTTCGTTAGGCGGAGGCGGCGGCACCGCACTCGCCACCGCCGCGATGCGCGCCCTGCCGCTCGGTTTCCCCAAGTTGATGGTTTCCACGCTCGCGAGCGGAAACACCGCGCATTACCTTGGCACGAAGGATATTGCGATGATGCCTGCCATCGTCGATGTCGCAGGACTCAACCGTGTCTCGCGCATGGTCTTCACCCGCGCTGCGGCCGCGATCTGCGCAATGGTCGAGGCACCGCTGGAAACGAGCGAGAGCAAACCCATCATAGCCGCCAGCATGTTTGGCAATACCACCGAATGCATCGATCTGGCCAAACAAGTATTCGAAGAAGCCGGATATGAGGTCCTCGTCTTTCATGCCACCGGCACGGGCGGCAAAGCGATGGAAGACCTCATCGCCAGCGGCATGGTCAGTGGCGTGTTCGACGTGACCACCACCGAGTGGGCCGACGAACTCGTAGGCGGCACTCTCAGCGCCGGTCCCACCCGCCTCGATGCGGCGGCCAAGACAGGAATCCCCACCGTCATCGCTCCCGGCTGTCTCGATATGGTGAATTTCGGCGCACGCGAGACAGTTCCCGCGGCGTTTGCAGGCAGGAACTTTTACATCCACAATCCGCAAGTCACGCTCATGCGCACCAACGCCCCCGAATGCGCACAACTCGGAAAAATCCTTGCGGAAAAAGCCAACGCCTACTCCGCACCGGTGACCATCATGATTCCCGAAAAAGCCATCAGCATCATCAGCGCCGAGGGCCAACCTTTTCACGATGCCGATGCCGACAAAGCCCTCTTCGAGGCCATCCACCACAACAGCAAAGTCCCCATCATCACTCTCACGGAAACCATCAACAGCCCCGTCTTCGCCAAAGCCGCTGCAAAACAGCTCCTGAGGAACATCGAAATAACGCACAAGCCATAGATACTCCCCACCACCTCTTCTTCCACTGATCACTGCCATGTCCGCCATAGCTTCAGCGACGGCGGATCACTTCACACTCACCATTCCATCCCATGATCCGACACTACGGCGTATTCCAATTCAAACCCGAAATCACCCAGGAACAAATCGACGAATGCTTTCGCGAAATGATGGGCATGGTCGGGCAGATTCCCGGCCTGCTCTCCATGGAGCATGGTCCTTATCAAAGCTCGGAGGGGCTGAACGACGCCTACACTCACGGCTTCCTCATGAGTTTCGATTCGGCGCAAAGCCGTGATGAGTATCTCCCCCATCCAGAGCACGAACGCGTGCGTCAGATCGTGGCGCCACGCTTGGAGCGCCTCGTGGTGTTTGATTTCGCTTGGTAACTACCGACATCCCTATGAAAACGCTTTTCTGCATCGCTCTGCTCCTTACTTTTGCCAAGGCGCAGACCTCTCTCTTCAACGGCACCAACCTTGAAGGCTGGGAGATTCGCACAGGGGAGGAAACATGGTGGCGCGTGCAGGATGGCATGATCACCGGCGGATCCTTAACCCAGAAAGTTCCTTACAACACCTTTCTCTCGACAAAAAAAAGCTACCAGAACTTTGATCTGCGTTTTCAGATCAAACTCACCAAGGGCGATGGCTTCATCAACTCCGGTCTGCAACTGCGCAGCACACGCGTTTCTCACAATTCGGAAATGAGCGGGTATCAAGTCGATGCGGGCATCGGCTGGTGGGGCAAACTGTATGATGAATCGCGGCGCAACAAAGTGATGGGCGAACCGCTGGATGCCGCTGCCATCAAAGCCACGGCGAAGGACTGGGATTGGAATGATTACCGCATCGTTTGTGAAGGGAAACGCATCCGCAGCTGGATCAACGGCGTGCCCGCGCTCGATTATACCGAGAGCGACCCGAGCATTCCACAATCAGGATTGATCGGACTGCAAGCCCACGGCGGGGGGAAATTTCTCGTGCAGTTCAAAAACATCACGCTCACGGAACTGCCCGCCACTCCTGAATTCCAGGGGGCCCAGGAGCCGAAGATCGTCCCCATTTCCGAAGCCAAACCGCGCACGCCCCAGGAACAAAAGACCGCATTTCATCTGCCACCGGGATTCGAGATCGAACTCGTCGCCGCCGAGGACTCAACCACGGCCGCCGGCAAATTCATTTCCGTCTATTTCGATCAACGTGGTCGCATGTGGACGCAGACCGCGCTGGAGTATCCCGTCGATGCGAATGAAAACGCCTCCATCGCCGATGCCCTTTACGCCAGCAAGGCGAAGGACAAAATCCTCATCTACGATCGCGATGCCGTATTCGACAAACCCTTGCCCGCCGAAGGACTGAAACCCAATCACGTGTTCGCCGATGGTCTCGCCATTCCGTTAGGCATTCTACCCTGGGGCGACGGCTCGAAATGCTATGCCCAGCATGGCCGCAACATCGTCCTGCTGACCGATACCAACAACGACAGTGTTTCCGATAAAAGCGAAGTCATTCTCGAAGGATTCGGCGTGCAGGACTCGCACCTGTTTCCCCATCAATTCACCCGCGCACCCGGCGGCTGGATTTGGATGGCCCAAGGAGCATTCAATTACAGCAAGGTCAAACGCCCGCACGATCCACAGGAAAAAGCCATCAAGTTCGACCAGACGCGCATGGCGCGCTTCCGCCCTGATGGCAGTGAGTTTGAAATCACATCGAACGGTCCCTGCAACATCTGGGGCTTAGTCATGGATCGAAATGGTGAATCCTTCATTCAGGAAGCCAACGACTTCGGCTACGGCGTGATGCCTTTTCACGAGTATGGCAATTACCCCGGCTGCTCAAACGGCCAATGGAAAAGCTACGCCCCCGAGTTTCCCGGCACTTTTGTCAAACAACGCTTCGGCGGCACCGGCCTCAGCGGCCTTTGCCTCACCGATGCCGCAGATGCCTTTCCCACTCCGTATGCCAATCTCATGCTCGTGGCGAACCCGATCACCTCCCGCATCAATGCGGTCGTGATGCAGCGCGATCAACCGTCACCCGAGCACTACCTGACCGACTGGCAGTTCAACCGAATCGCGGATTTTGTCACCTGCGATGACCCTTGGTTCCGCCCAGTTGCCATGACACTGGGACCTGACGGATGCGTCTACATAGTTGATTGGTACAATAAAATCATCAGTCACAACGAAGTGCCCCGTGCTCATCCGGATCGCGATAAATTGCGCGGTCGCATCTGGCGCATCAAACACAGCGCGCAGAAAATATTCGAGGTGCCCGACTTCACGAAGCTGGACGACAAGGCGTTGCAAAGCCGATTGAAATCCCCATCGCTCGCGCAAACCCAAATCGCCGCGCAAACCTTGGCCGACCGTAAAGTGACGCCGATCGATCTCACGGAAGTGCCAGCCCTCATGGCTCATCCGCCCACCTTGGAGCAATTCGGAAAATCCGCCACATCGCCCAACATCCATATCCGTCGTGAAACCGCACGCGCGCTGGCTGAAACAAAGAATCTCTCACCCATCCTGTTCCAACTGCGCAAAGATCCCGACAAAAACGTGCGACGTGAGGCACTGACCAGCATGGGATACTGGCTCGGTAAAACAGAAGACAAAAAAGAATTGTTTTCCGCCCTGCTGGATTTCGAACTCACGGCGCTCCACGCTCCTCAAGCACAAAGCACGCGCAAGGGGATGATCTTGGTGCGCGAAGCCTATGACCGTGAATTCGAGCGCTATGTTGTTCGCCTACTGTTGGAGCGGCATGCCGCCGCACTCTCCCGATTCCTTGCCTCTGATGCCGCCGCTCCACTGCCTGTCGAAAGTTTTCTACTCGCAGCGCTTGCCCTACCCGCCGACGATGGCGCTCCTATCATTGCCAAACGTATTAGCGAACTGAAGCGAGGCCTGAACGATGAAGAAGTCTTGCGTCTGGTGCAAGCCATTCAAAATCCTATGATCCAACAATCGCTACGTGCCGCGATTGAAAACCCAGCGACGAGCAAGACGATCATGGATGCCTTGCTGAAAAACAAGAGTCGGATCTCTCCCGAACAAATCCAGTCCCTCATCGGAGGCGCCGTCGATCGAATGTTTGCAGGAAAAGCGGAAGACATGACTCGTGCCATCGACCTGAGCGCCGCATTCGCATTGAAAAATTCAAGCGATCGTCTGCAAAAAATCGCTCTAGATTCTGTTGATACCGCGACTCGCATTGCCGCACTCGATGCACTCGCCGCGCAGCAAAATTCCCATCCCATTCCTCTCACCTCCCTACTCCAGCATGCTGACCAAGGAATACGATTGAGCACGCTTAAAGCTCTTGCTGCCTCACGCGAAGTGGATGCAGGTAAGGCCACCATCGCAGGTCTCTCAAGCGTTCCCGCACCCTTGCGCGCACCCATCATGGAGATCTTGGTTTCCCACAAAAGCGGTGCTTCGGCCGTGGTAGCCGCCTGCCTTTCCCAACAAGCGCTCAAGGCTGAAGACCTGAGCAACATCACCCTCGACCGCTTGCAAACAGTCCTCGGCAACGACCCCGAGTGGAAAAAACTGCTCACACAACTCGGCGATAAATTCCGCACCGTGCTTCAACTCAACGGAACGAATCAAGCGCATATTCCTACCACCCTATCCTTGCCCGGACCATTCACCATCGAGACATGGGTCAAGCTCCGCCCCGGCATCGATAACCGCGATAGCATTGGCGGTGCGAACGATCAGCTCGACCTCAACTTCGCCGGTGAACTTTTCCGCGTCTATGTCGGCTCTCACGGCGGCGATGTACTCATTGCAAAAAAACGAATCATCGCCGATCTCTGGACTCACGTCGCCGCCACGCGCGATGCATCAGGTCGATTCAAGATCTACATCAATGGTGAACTGGATAGCACGAGCGCCAAAACCGCCAAACATCGCATCGAAAAAATCCTCGTCGGCTGGAGCTCACCACAAGGCGGCACCGACGGAGAATTTGCCGAATACCGCATTTGGAATCGCGAACGAAGCGCCGCCGAAATCCGCACGCATTTCGACCGTAGCCTGCCTGCGGGCGGTGCGGGGCTGCTCTACAATGGCAGCAATGACAAGGGCTGGGGGGCGACCCATAAGGCCGTCTCACTCCTTCGCACCTTGAATCTGCCACCCGTCATGAGTCTCGAACAAGCCAAAGACTTTGATGCCAAATACGAACACTACATCGAATTGATGAAACAACCCGGCCATACAGAAGCGGGCAAAACTCTCGCCGCACTATGCAGCGCTTGCCATCAGTTCGGTCATTCGGGTGGAAACATCGGCCCGAATCTCAGCAGTGTTGGAGCGATGGGTCCAGAGGCCATCGTCCGCAACATCCTCACACCGAATGCCGCGATCGAACCCGGCTACCGGATTTTCCGCGTCCAACTCAAGGACGGTTCACTGCTCGATTCTTTTTTCGTCAGCGAAGACAAAGACGCCATCGTCGTAAGGCAAATGGGTGCGGGCGACAAGCGGATCGAACGAAAGGACATTGTCTCCACCCAGTTCCTGCGCCAGAGCCTTATGCCGGAGGGTCTGCTCGATTCGTTCACCGATCAGCAACGCAAGGATTTGTTTTCCTATCTGATGTCGCTCAAGTGAGAGTCGGTGCGATTTTGACGCATAACGCAAGCAAGCACGAGATTACTCTCGGAACTGGAAGGGTTCAGGCAAACGCGAGATCAATAACTTGCGCAGGATTTTCCCCATATCGCTGCGGGGGAAATCCGGCAGGCACACCACCTCCGTCAGACGCTCGTAACCGCGGCACCTTTGGTGGTATTTCTCCAACACCGTTGCCACCCATGTTTCTGGCAAATTCTCATGCACCATGACCAAGCGATGCTGTTGTCGGGGATGTGACAATGCCAGCACAGCAATTTTTCCCGATGGCAAGCCGAGTTCGATCAGTTGCGATTCCATCGCTGCCGGATTCACCAACTCGCCAAGAACTTTCACCAAGGTATCAGCTCGATGAGTGACGAGGATACGATTGTCTAACAATTCGCCGCAGTCATTCGTTTCATACCAATCTCCTTGCCGCTTGTGATAGCTCCAGCTGTCATTCTGAACCTGCAATTCACCGTGAAACAGTGCGGGGCCGCGGATCGAGATCTGGCCCGCGTCATCAACACGAAGCTGCCAGTGTGGGAGAATTGGCAAAAATTCGGAATCATAAGGATGATTCAGGGAGTCCGGATCTTGGGTGGCAATTTGGGAACCGGCCTCCGTCATGCCATAGCTTGCCAATGCGGGCCAACCCTGTTCGCGCGCTTTTCTCGCGAGAGGCGCTTCCAGGCGACCGCCACCCACAATGATCACTTTCAACGAAGCAGGACCGTGGAAACCCGCCTCTACCAAATCGTGCAATTGCGTGGGCACTAACGAAAGATGCGTCACCCGTGACTCGCTCAACCATGTGAAACAAGAGTTTGCGTTCCATCGTTCTGGATCAATCGTAAGCTGACAACCGCTGACGTGCGTGCGCGCGATCACACCAAAACCACCGACGTGCCACCACGGCAAACAAAGTCCCCACACGGAACTGGCATCGACACGACAATGCTCATTGACGGCTCGTGCTGAAGTCAGCAGGGATTGTCGGGATAGCGCAAGGAATCGCGCCCCACCTGTGGATCCCGAGGTAGCAAACACCAGCGAAGGGATAGGCAAATTCGGTATCCGTGTGAGCTCCCCTGGCTGCATCAGCCAGGAAACATCACTTTCCCAGAAGGAGGAGGAGACTAGCGAATGCGGGTCCATGGGAGTTTTTCTAACAAATCATCAAACCCCATGCCAGTGCCGGGAATCGACGGCCATGAAGGTAGCCAAGGGCCCATGCATTCGGTGAAGGCATCTCTTTGAAACAAGTGATCTGTGCGCAATCCGCAGATGTTGCTGACACCCGCACGAGACGCCGAGAACGCCGCCCAGGCTTGCCCCACGGGGTGATCCATGGCCGATGTGACCACCACATTTTCCAACGTAGAACCTGAGGGCAATGACTGCCACGCCGGCTTCCAAATCGCTAGCGTCTCGCGAGTCATCGCTGCGCTGGAAAAAGCACGGTCTACCGCGAATGCAACACCGTATTGTTTTTGCCATGTGAGCCAGGATTCCTTGTCATAAGAAAATGGATCCTCGATCCAGTCCATGCGCTCCACGAAATCAACAGGAAGACTCTTCCACCCATTTGTGAACGATTCACGATCTGGCACTTCGTTAAAATCCAAGCGCAAGCGGATGCCTGGATGACGATGTGACCAATCGATCACATCATCGATATCCAACCAAGAAGCCTTGAGTTTTGCATGAGTAAAATTACACGATGCATGGTCTGGTAGGTTTTGATGTAGGTCGGTAATGGTAGCGTGACTCAACGGAACGAGATGATGATCCCACCACGAGAGTCCTGCCTTGCGGGCGGAGGCATCAGCTTCTGCACAAGCGAGAGCCTGCTCCAACAGGGGAAGTGATTCGCCCCTTTCCAGTGCTTGCCAATGTTCCTCGACCGACGGATGACCGAACATCGTCCATGGCTGCACACAACCGTAACCATCATCGCGTTTGAGCAAAAAACCTACGACAGAATGAGCGCTCGTGCGCCGATTGAGCGCATGATGGGATTCCATGCGGTATTTCCAGCCGTAGATTTCGCCTGCCACATCGAGAGCATACCATGCGAACCGCGAGTCACAAGCACAAGCCACGAATTTGCGATTGCAAGTTGACGCAGCGCGAATTTGCAGGATGCTACTTGAGAACGATGATGTCCACATCCATCCCATCCCTTGACCTTGCGCACGAAACGGATGCATGGGTGACGGTAAGACGCTTTTCTTCGTTGAATGAGGCCAATGACCATGGACTGGTGGCATTGGCGATGGGTGAAGATTGCCGAGTGGAACAGCAAGAAGAAGACCAAGGCTTTGTCCTACAGATCGAGCGCGAACTGACGCCAAAACTGGAAAAAGAACTGAATGCCTTTACCGCAGAGTTAGAAGATTGCCGCAGGCAAACAAAGGTGCCGGAGGTTCCTCTTCACCCCGCAGGTTGGGCATGGTATGCCGCGTGGGCCATGGGATTGATCGCGGTCTATCGCTGGCAAATGCAACCCGGCCATTCTGACTCTTTGTTTCTCTCTTCAAGTCACGGATTGATCGTGAGTCACCAGTGGTGGCGCCCCTTTACTTCGCTCTTTCTCCACGCTGATCTATCGCACCTAGCCGGAAACCTTTTGACGGGGCTGGGTTTCAGTTTGTTTGTTGCTAGGACCTTCGGAGCCTGGAAGGCATGGACCTTGATCCTGCTTTGCGGGGCTTTGGCCAATGCGCTAAACGCTTGGCTGCATTTCCCTGCGGAGTTCCATTCACTCGGTGCATCGACAGCGGTTTTCTCCGCGCTGGGATTGCTTTCCGGCAGTGGACTGGTGGAAAGCTGGCGCATGCGCCCACTGTGGACGTGGCCGAAAGTCATCGCTCCACTGCTGGCAGGCATCGTTTTGCTCGGGATGCTGGGTGGTGGCAAGGATCCGCATACGGATGTGATAGGCCATGTCTGCGGCTTCGTGGTCGGCCTCGGCGCGGGCACGATCGTAGCGCACGTCGAACAGAGGCGCATTCATTGATTTTTCTTTTCCACAACTGCTGACTGGACAAGACTGCGGCGTGTCTGAAATTCAATTTTTCAACAGCCTCCGCGGCCAAATCGAAACCGAACAGGTGTATGGAGAATCATTCCTGCGCTACGCCTACGAAAATCCGTTAGGGAAAATCGCACTGCATGCCTTCATCAAACGTCCTTTTTTTTCCGCATGGTATGGGCGGCGCATGAATCAGGAAAGTTCGCGGCAAAAAATCCCACCATTCCTCCAACAATACGGACTCGATCCCTCGGAATTCCGCGATGACGTCGCCAGTTATCGCAGTTTTAATGAGTTTTTCTATCGAAAACTCAAACCGGAAGCGCGACCCATCGATGCGGATCCCTCATCGATTGTTTTCCCCGCCGACGGCAGGCATCTCGCCTTTGCCAACGCCTCAGAGATTTCCTCGGTTTTCGTCAAAGGCCAATCCTTCGATTTGGCCGAGTTGTTAGGATCGGAGGAACTGGCATCACGCTACGAAAAAGGTGCCCTGTTGTTGTCCCGTTTGTGTCCCGTCGATTACCATCGTTTTCATTTTCCCGTGGCTGGCGTGCCCCAACAAGCCCACGTGATCAATGGTCCACTGTTTTCCGTATCGCCCATCGCATTGCGTCAGAACCTATCGTATTTCTGGCAGAACAAACGCAGCATCACACCTGTAGCCACGGAAAAATGCGGCACGGTGCTGGTGTTGGAAATCGGTGCCACGTGCGTGGGTTCCATCCACCAGACCTTCCAAGCAGGCCAAGTCATCGAAAAAGGCGCGGAAAAAGGGTATTTCGCCTTCGGTGGTTCATCGACGATCTTGTTATTTGAACCTGGAAGCATTGCGATCGATCCCGGGCTTTTGCAACGCAGTCAGCAATGCACAGAAACCTACGCCCGCATGGGAACGGCATTCGCCACAGCGGTGATCTGACCACGATGCCAATCCATGAAAGACAGGTGTGATCCTCACGTAATTTTCTAGTAACCCATGAAACACATTTTTTTGCACCTCGCCTTTCTCGTCAGCATGACACCTGCATGGGCGGATCGCTTGCCCAACATTGTCATTTTGTATGCCGACGACATGGGCTTTGGCGATCTAGGCGCGAACAACGCAAAATCGAAAATCCCAACGCCTCATCTCGATAAACTCGCCGCATCCGGCATGCGCTTCACGGATGGCCACTCGTCTTCCGGAATTTGCTCACCATCACGGTATGCGATGCTCACGGGACGCGCTCATTGGCGCGATTTTCACGGCATCGTCGATTCCTTCGGTAAACCGTCTTTCCAGCCCAACCAACTCACGATGGCGGATATGTTGCGCAAAAAAGGCTATGCTACTGCAGCGATCGGAAAGTGGCACCTCGGTTGGAACTGGGGTGCCCTGCGCAAGCCCGGCACACCCGCCCATTCCCATCACTACATGGATTTCGACTGGAGCAAACGCATTCCCGGCGGTCCGCTGGATCGCGGATTCGACTACTACTTCGGTGACGACGTCATCAACTTCCCACCCTACGCTTGGATCGAAAACGACAAGATGGTGAAGGCTCCTGACACGATGCTGGATGAAAAGACTTGGAAAAAAATCAAGGAGGGCCGCTGGGAATGCCGACCTGGACCGATGGTAACAGGCTGGGATCCTTATGAAAACCTGCCGACTCTCACGCAAAAAAGTGTCGATTACGTTCTCTCACGCAAGGACAAGGATCAACCGTTTTTTCTCTACGCCCCTTTCCCCTCGCCTCACGCGCCCATCATTCCCGCGGACGAATACGACGGCAAATCTCAGGCCGGCGCCTACGGAGATTACGTGACACAGACGGATGCCGCCTGCGGTCGAATTCTCGAAGCCCTTGAATCGATTGGTCAGACCAAAAACACGATGGTTGTATTTTCTGCTGACAATGGACCTGAAAATTACGCGACCGAACGAAAAGAGAAATTCCAGCATGGCTCTTCCGAGCCATTGCGTGGGCTGAAACGGCACATTTACGAAGGGGGGCATCGGGTGCCTACCATCATCTCATGGCCGGGCATGATCAAACCGGGCGTGTCTGATTCGCTCTTTGCTCAAACCGACCTCATGGCGACCTTTGCCGCTATGACCAACTTCGAACTGCCCGACAATGCCGCGCAGGATTCCTACAACTTTCTGCCCTACCTGCGGGGTGAAAGCCAACAAGGCCCCCGCACTGCCATGGTGCACAACACTCATCCGAATGCTTATGCTGTTAGGGATGGCGACTGGGTGCTGGTTCATGCCATCCCCTCGCAAGCCAAAGGTGTCAAAAAGGGCAAGGAAAAGACAGGTCATATCGAACTCTATCATCTCAAAGAAGACATCGGACAAACCCATGATCTCGCCGCACAACACCCAGAGCGAGTGAAGGCTCTGCAAGGTCTGTTGGATCAAATCTACTCGCAAGGATACTCATCGCCTCGTTTGATCAAATAACCCAAACATGGTGTGATCACCGTCCTCCTCGGATATCCTTAGCTTGCTCCACCCGCGAACTTCACAGGGAGACGATGAGTAGGCATAGTGGTTTGGCTCACTTCACCTCGATCATCTGGCTCGCGCTATGACTATTGAACTCGGGGGCATACATGCACTGGATCTCGGCGATGCCGCTGGGATAACTGCCGCGCAGTTGCACACGGGCACTGGTCTGAAACACGTAGGTGCCACGACGCAAATACTCGATAAAGAAGTGATCCGCGGTGTCTTTGGTCATTTCATAATAACCGAGTCCGTCTTGGAATTTGTAGTTCGAAAGCACATTCACCGGCTCCAAGCCACTGCCGCGCTGGCTCTTGAGATGGATGTATTCCATATCGCGGTCAACGCGGATTTCGATACGCGTCACGACCTCGTCGCCTGGAGTCAGCGGGCTCGTGACAGGAACAATCTCCTGCCCCGCTTTGGTCATACGTTTGACATAGAGGCTCTTCTTGATCTCTAACGGATTCCCCTCGTGCGGGGTAATTTTCGATACATCTTCCAGGTATTGCCAATGCAACGATCCCCAAGACACTCCCTTGTCGGTTTTGGTGAGTTTCACATTGCCCATCGATGGTTTAACCTCGGTGGCCATGAATTTTTTCTCGTAGTAGCCGGTGCCTGCCTCGACGTTTTCCGGCTTCACTGGTGTGCCACCGAGTTCAGCGGTGACGAGGGCATCGGAGGCCAAGCGTTTGACATCACCACCTAACAAGAGCGCATACACGGCATCGGCCGTAGACTTGGTGGTCTTCCAACCTTGCGTTTGTTTTTGCTTGAGCAGCCACACCTGACAATCGTCCACCGCTTTCATGTCAGCGGCCACCTCGCGGAAGGCTTCGATGATCATGGCCTGCGTTTCGATCGGCGCATCCTGCCAGTAGTAGCCCTCGTTCATGCGCCAGTGCATGCCCAGTTCATCAGTATTGAGGGCGTTTTCACGCAGAGAAGCGAGGATGGTGGCGGGCGCATCCTTCTGGCCGAGGCGGTGCAAAGCCAACGCCGTGTGGCAACGGGTCATGAGCGACTTCTGATTGCTCCAGTATTGCGAACCCTGCTTGACGAAGTAATCAAAAGCCTCCTTGTTCTTTTTCGCGACGGGGCGTTCTTGCAGATAGAAACTGCGGGCATACAGATACATGGCGATAAACGAAGAGAAATGATCCTCTTCACGGTTTTTCGCTTCGATTCTCTCGTGCATCACTCGCACTTCCGCATCCAGCCAATCAAGCGCACGCAGCGACATCTTCGTGTCGACAGGCACGCCGAGATGCTTGAGTCTTGCCTCACCCGTCACGATATAGAGAGTGATGAAGGAACTGCCCGAACCACCAGGGAACCACGGCCAAGCACCGTTGCCCAGTTGCATTTCAGATAGACGTTTGCTCGCGCGGGCCAACTCGCCATCGAGCCGGTTGTCATCAAATAACACACCGACATTGCGACGCGCCTCGGTTTCTGAATGGGCATCGCGCAGCCAAGGTGTCTCCTCCATCATCAGGCTCTTGAGGTCCTGATTCTTGAGCAAAGGACTGTCGAGCGTTTTCGGGGCGTTACGCCAGATCTCAAAAACACGACGGATCTTCGGATCGCTCTGCGCGATGTGACGAGCCAGATGATTCGCGTAGTAGCGGTTGAAGGTCTGCTCGGCGCACTCATGAGGATACTCCATGAGATAGGGCAATGCCATCACCGCATACCAAGCCGGTTGGGAAACAATCTGCAGGCTGACGCTCTGATGTTTCAAGGTGTCCGACTTGCCACTCTCGATGAGTTTTTTCATCGAAAAATCCCGACTGCCGGCATCGCGGATGGGCAGTGTGATCGACTCGGTAACGAGCTGGCGTTTTGACAATACGGGGATCATGCCCTCTTCCCCATCGGAGAGTTTTCCACTGCTGGCCTTGGCAGTGTATGTCAGGAATCCGGCGCCGTCGGGCACTTTGATGCGCCAGGAAATGGTTTTTGATTCACGCGCTGGGATGGAGAATTCCTGTCCCGTCTGTGTCAGCCCCAAAGCCGCGTTGCGAGATTCGAGGGTGGCAGCATCAGCGAACTCGAGAGTGGCTTTTCCGGTCTGCGCGGCATCGGATTGATTCGAAACCTTCGCCGTGAACTCAATCTCATCGCCTTCGCGCAGGAAGCGCGGCGCGTTCGGCTGCATCATCAGATCCTTGGCCGTGACCGTTGATCCTTCGAGGTAACCGCTGCGCAATGTCGCATCGTGGGCGAAACCCATAAAACGCCATTTCGTGAGCGCCTCAGGCATGGTGAAGCTCATGGTCACCACACCTTTTTCGTCGGTGAGCAACTGCGGCTCGAATAAGGCCGTTTCCTGCAAATTCTTGCGCACGGCGGGTGCTGCATGTTCGGCAACACCTTTGGATTCCTCGTTCGGCTTGTTGAGAATCGAATTGATCGAATCGCGTGTGATCGCAGCCTCTCCTGAACGATTGCCTGCTGCAACGCTATTGCTTTCCGTTGCCATAAAGGCATCCGCGCTTGCCTCTGCCATCGCTGGTGCCGCCATGGCCATTCCCTTCATCATGCGGGGACTGCCACCACCGCCGAAATCAGCCATCGCCATCAAACGCTCTTCCTGCTGCATGAGGGACTCGGGAAGTTTCCGATGCAACATTGCTTCCGCACCCCGTTGTTCATACCACCCAGGTGACCAATCGTAGAGTTGCAGCATGCGATTGTCATGGCTCCAATAACGCGATGAGGAATTGCGATAGAAATAAGAGGAAAGACTCGTTGCCAAGTGGTGGGGGGCGAAGGCATCAAGCGATGCATCATACATCAATCCCAGCATTTCGACAGCCTCTTTCTCCGCTCCTTCGATTGCGACTTTCCAGGTTTCTTTGGCTCCCGGTTCGATTTTGTTGCGCATGCTTTCGAAGCGGAGCGTGAGATCCTTTTGCGACCATGGCACCTCGATGGTGTCATGGGTGAGATACGTGCGATTATCCCGCTGATACAGAGTTCGTAGGGTCAGGCCACCGCGATATTCTTCGACGATGGGCAAACGTAGGATTTCTTGGGTGCCGGATCCATCCGACCAGCCCTTGCGCAGAATCGTGCCGCGATGTTCGATTTCATAATAGAAACGGCCTTCGTCATAGCCGGTGCCCCAGAGTGCGACAAATTCATCACCGGGCTCGACCGACCATGATTTCACTCCGAAGTGATGGGCCACCTTGACGGGGAAACGTTGGGCTTTTAGATCCAGCACGCGCAGAGGCAACAGAGCTGTGACTTTTTTCCCCGCGCGATCCGTGGTTTCCAAAACTGCTCGATACTCCCCCGCTGCGAGCTTGCACTCGCTCTCCGTTACGCCTTTTTCGTTGGTGGAAAACTCGATTTTTTGCACCAGCTCATCGAGCTCCCAGGAATTCGGATCGGAGGGATCTTTTTCATCAGAGGGAACGACCGGAGGCAACACACCACGATGAGAAAATCCGCGAGGGATTGAATCATCGCCGAGTTTTTTGCGCACTACTTTTTCGGGTTGCTTGAGTCGATGCACGGCAATCGTGCCCTTGCATGCTTGCGGCTCGCCGTCGATACTGCTGGTGCTAACAGAAATCTTCACCGGCACGGCGGTATCCAGCCAGGCATCCGCCGACATCTTGGCTGACACATCGACGTATCCCGCGCGCACGGAGCGTGAATCCGAGCGGGCCTCGCCGGTGGAGTCGGTAACATCCACGGACACCTCATACACAAAAACCGGCTCCTGTTTCGGGTCGACGCTCAGATCCGGTTGCGCCAGGAAGGTCACCTCAACTTCGCCCTTGGTGTTCGTCACGGCAGTGCCATGGGCGATTTGTTTCTGGCCGCTGAGCGAGGGATTGAACCACCAGCACCAACGCGACCACTCGGGCCATTGCGCGCGACGCGTGACCGACCACTTGACCTTGGCGCCATCGATGGGCGCACCAGTGTAGGCGATCGCCTTGGCAGTAACGGTCACATTTTCACGCAAGCGTGGCGGAGCCTTGGCCGCGCCGACTTCCACCGTGAACTTCGGTCGCTTGTATTCCTCGATGCGCACTATCGTCGAATTCCTGCCGCAGCGGATGCTAGCCACGCCCAGAACCCGATCGGTGGGAGAGGTGAAACTGCCTTGAAACGAACCGAAGCGATTGCTTTTCAGCGTGATTTTGCTGATCTCTTTGTTGTTCGCGTCGCGGAAGTCCACGGTGAACTCCTTATCCGCGATGGTGTGATAGTCGTTTTTTTCGCGATCGTAAAAAGTCGCGATGCCCTTGAACCGAACCGATTGTCCGGGACGATAGATTGCACGGTCCGTAAACAAATGCACCACTTCCTGACTTCTTTCACGGCCTGGTTGGTTCAGCCACATCTCGTTGCCGACCATGGAATCGCTTCCATGCACAACGCGGAACAGAACCCTGCGGTTGAGGGCGACGCTTTTTTCAAAAATCCCGTCCGCATTGGTTTTTGATTCATCGATTTTCACGATTCCCTCGTCTTTTTGTTCCCATCGCTCAACCGTTGCATCTTTGATGGGCTTGCCTGAGATCGCGTTCAGCACGATTCCTCGAACCGGATCCGGACCGGAGGACTGCACCAGAGAAAGATCGCTGATCCAGACGTGGCTCTGCAACAAGGCATTCTTTTCGGTAGGGAAATTTTGTTTCGCGCTCGCCACCAGACGATAGGACCCTTTAGGGAGGTCCCAGACTCCGTCGAGCATTTGTGTGCGTTCAAGATAATCGTCGGTCGCAGGCAGATCGACCGACCATTCGCGCGCGGGTTTTGCCGCAAGCAGACGTTGGAAGCCCTCCTGGTCGAGATACGCCTCCCGCTGCTGCCAGTCAACCGCGTAGAGGCGGAACCACAATTTCGTGACATTGCGGTAGCTCACCTTGAAATCGGGTTGGGCAGCATTCCAAACCGGCTCAGTGTTGAGGGACACAGCGGGAGCCAAGATCTGATCAATCAACTGCTCGCAGTGGCTCTGATAGATTTTGCTCTTGCCTGTCTCGGCCCCCAGTCGGGCCAGCTCCAGGGCCTCCTTCATGCGCTTTTGTTCGGCGAGCAGGCTTCCCAGCTTATAGCGGACCAAGGCCTGCTGATCCTGACCAGCAGATTGCTCCACACACTCGCGCAAGCGTTTTTCCATTGCGCCATCCGTTTCCCCACCCTCCGCGGCAGTTGCAGCCCATTCGAGGCGTTGCAAGTTCACATGAACTCGCGCGATGGGGCGTTCCGCATGAAAACGCAGCAATTCCTGATAGAGCACGATGGCCTTGCGCTTGCTGGAAGCCTCGTCCGAGCTTTGCGGCTTCCAAGCAAGAAATTCTTCGATGCTGCCGAAGGCGGGTGAATCCACGGCAAAGGAAAAGGCATCCTCCGCCTCAACGGTGGCGAGTTGATCCGCCGCATAGTATGCGAGCACTTCGTGGGCGACGAGATCGTAGAGCGTAGGTCGCAGCGCGTCTTCGAGATTTCCCTTGTCGTAGAGTTTGTCGAAGTCCGAAACGGGAATCGCACGCAACACGTCAGCTTGGTCCAATGCTTTCACGAATCCGGCATCCACTTCGCTCAGAATGCGGCGCAAGTCCCAGGTCTTGATGTCATTGCTCACCGGTCCGGCATCCGGACTGCGGTGGCGGAAACGCCACTCATTTTGTTGGAAATAACTCCACAGCCAAAGCGACTGGATCACACCGAGCAACGGTTTCATTTCCGCAGGTGCATCAGCGATGGTCTTTTGCATCATCTCAATCGCCGCCGTGGGACTGCGCCCTTCGGTGATACGCCCTTGCAAGAGAATGCGCTGGGCCGTGGCACGGATCGCTTCCGCCCAAGCCTTTTCTTGGCGCGCGGCGGCATCGATGGCGGTCAAGGTCTCGATCGCCGACTTCGGCAAATCCTTGTTGATATCCTCATCGACTTGTTTCCACTGCTGATCGCGAGTTGCCGCGCGGGTGATACCGATCCCGACCGACCATGCCAAAAGAATGCTGACGAATCTTTTCATATCTTGTGAAGACACGCAAGATACCAGATTCTTAGAAATTTCGTAGAAAAATCGTAAAATCACTCCTCGATGACCAGCCCCACCGGCATCGAGTTACCGAAATGGACAAAATCCTTCATGGTCCAGACGATTTTTTTCTGAGCATCCACCTCGATCATTTGCGGATTTTGCGGGCCCGCGTGGCAATTGATGAAGCGCGTGTTGCCATTGGGCAGGCGTTTCACGCCGCAGATCCATGCCAGCTCGATCCCGGGCAAATCGCTGGCTTCGAGCTTCCATACGATTTCCTTCGCGGGGCTCACCTCCAACACGCGATGCCCATTGCCACAGCCGATGAGTGTATTTCCATTAGGCAGACGCTGAATGCCGAACACCGCGTTGCCATAGGCTGCCACACCGTGTCCGGGGGCTGGTTTGCGGTCGAACAAGGGCACTTCATACTCCCACACCGCCGCGCCATTCGCATCGTATTCACGCACCGTGCCATCGCGCTCATGGGCTGCAAGATATTGGCCGTTCGGAAGTTTTACCACTTGCCGGGTATCGCTATGGGTGCTGGGGTGGTTTACTTTCATCGGGAATTCCTTGCGAATCTCCCCTTTCGGCGTCACCTCCAAAATCCGGCAAGTGCCCGATTCCGCAATCATCGTGTCACCGTTTTCCAGTCTCTGAAACGCATGAATTTCCACGCCTTTGCCGCTGGGTGCGTGCTTTTTCGCATCATATTCCCACACCACTTGCTTCTTGTCATCCATGCTCACCTCCACCAACCGCGTCCAGTTCACCTGGAACAGCAGGTTGCCATTCGAAAGCACCTGCGCGCCATGGATCGGCCCCACCGTGTGCGACCACTCGACCTCTCCCTTTGCATCGACGATGGCGAGGATCTTTTTCGAGTCATCCGCGCACAACACCCGCCGCGGCGGCCCAGTCTGCTCCGCAGAGAGCAAGCTACCCATCAAAAAACTCAACCAAATGCTACTTGCCTTGCCCTTCATGGGAAGTCTCTACGAAAGAAAGGAAACTTCTTTGTCACTGAGGTGAGGGCCGCGAGGTCGATCGCCCTGCATTCGTCCTAGGAAAATAGAGCTTGCCGATCCGGTGTTTGGCGACTATACCCCGCCGCACAACCTTTACCGCCATGGCCAGTACTCCCGTCATCAACCTCCGCAAAGGACACGCCGTCCGCCACAACAACGAAGTCTGCATCGTGATCAGCCACGAGCTCAAGACGCCTCCCCGCATGGCCTCCTACGTGCAAATGTCGGTGCGCAGCGTGAACACGCAGAAAGTTTTTAACCTTCGCCTGACCTCGAACGACTCGATGGACAGCGTATTGCTGGAGCGCATCCCGCACGAGTATTCCTACAAAGATTCTGGTGGCTACCATTTCCTCAACAATGACACCTACGAAGACGTGGTCGTTCACGAAGATCTGATCACACCGGTGAAGTTCTACCTCATCGAGGGTCATACCTACACTCTGCTCTTCACCGACTCGAACGTTGCCGCAGTCGAGTTGCCGCCATCGATGGTCATGATCGTGGCCGACTCTCCCGAGGGCGTCAAAGGCGACTCCGCCAACAACGTCTACAAAGCCGCTGTGATGGAAACTGGTCTCACCATGCAGGTTCCCCTCTTCATCAATCCGGGCGAAAAACTCATCGTCAAGACCGAAGACGGATCCTATCTGGGTCGTGCTTGATTCGCTGAGAAATATTCCTCATAAAAAAACGCGGTCGTGAGAGCACGACCGCGTTTTTTTTTGCGTGAAGATCGATCAAATCTTCATCAACTCCTTCTCCTTCGAAGCGACGTGGGCATCGATCTCCTTCACGGATTTATCGGTGAGTTTTTGCACGTCTTCCTCAAACACGGCTTGACCGTCCTCCGTGAGGACATTGGAGGCTTTCATTTTTTTCGCGGCGTCCATTCCCTCTTTGCGGACCTGACGAACGCTGACTTTGGCCTCCTCGCCCATTTGTTTGACCAGCTTCACCATCTCGCGGCGGCGCTCCTCGGAGAGCTCGGGTACGGGCACACGGATCGAACGATCGGCCGCGGAGGGATTGAGACCGAGTTTGCTCTCGCGAATGGCGCGCTCAATGTCTTGGGTGGTCGAGGGATCAAAGGGCTGCACCATCAACATGCGCGGCTCGGGTGTGGTGACCACGGCGACGGCCTTGAGTTTCATCACTGAATCATAGGCACGCACGTAGACGTCCATGTTCTCGATCAAGGCTGGTGAGGCCTTGCCTGTGCGCACGCCACTGAACTCATGCAGCAAATGCTCCACGGCTTTTTGCATGTCCAGCTCGACTTCCAACAATGCTTCTTCTGGGTCCATAAGGTTGTGTTGTGAAAAATTATTGCACGACCGTGCCAATCGCGCCGCCTGTGAGTGCGGTGGTGATGTTACCGGGTTGTTCGAGGTCGAACACAATGATCGGAATGTGGTTGTCCATGCAAAGACTGAAGGCGGTGGTGTCCATGACCTTCAACTGCGAGGAAATGCACTCTTGGAAAGAAACGGTCTCGTAGCGCTTGGCGGCGGGATTTTTCTTCGGATCGCTGTCGTAGACGCCATCCACCATGGTCGCCTTGAAAATCACCTGCGCGCCCATTTCACTGGCACGGAGGGCGGCGGTGGTATCCGTCGAGAAAAACGGACTACCGGTTCCTGCTGCGAAAATCACGACCTTCCCTTCATCGAGATACTTCTCCGCGCGACGGCGGATGAAAGTCTCGGCCACATTTTTCATTTCGATGGCCGACATCACGACACAGGGCACCCCCTCGTCTTCGAGAGCGCTTTGCAGCGCGAGAGCGTTCATGACCGTGGCGAGCATGCCCACGTAGTCAGCGGTGGCGCGATCCATACCACGGGCGCTGGCGGAGGCACCGCGCCAGAAGTTCCCGCCGCCCACGACCACACCGAGTTGCAATCCGCTTTTCATGGCAGCCGCGATTTCGCTCGCGATGCGATCCACGATTTCTGGGGAGATATTGTCACGACTGCCGATTTCCCGCAGGGCCTCACCACTGAGTTTCAGGATCGCACGGCGGAAATGACGGACATCGGGTGAGGGAGTGGATGACATAGGTGGTAAAAGGCTGGGCGATTCAACCAACAAATGGGGTTGATGGCAATTCCCAAGACCGGTGAAACGAAAATTTCTGACCTTCCGCTCCTTCATGGCTTCTTTGATTCATCGAAAATTCACAAAATCGCTCTCGAAATCCTGTGACCAAGCATTTAAGATGTCTCAACTAAACGTATGGCGCGCAGCAAAACTGGTACATCCTCGAGGGCACATCGAGCGGAGGAGGAGGAAAAGAAGCCTCCCACGATGCTCTCGCTGCTTCTGCTGTGGCCGTTTCACCTATTTCACTACTTCATCCGAGATCGCAACTGGATGGTTCGTTTTGCGTTGCGCTGCGTGGGTGATCCGATGATTGCGGGCCTTTACCTTCTTCTGTTTCTCTCGGTGATTTACGGCTTCCGGGCACAGCAGTATGATCTGGGGAAGATTCACGAAATGCCGGAGCGTTCCGTCATTCTGGACCGGCGTGGTGTGGAACTAGCCCGCATGCATGGGGAGATTCGTGACATCATCTCCCTCGATCACGTGGCGCCCGATTTCCGCAAAGCCATCCTCGCCCGCGAGGATGAAAGGTTCTACAACCACGGTGCCTTCGACCCCATCGGCATCGTCCGCGCCGCCATCAACAACTCACGCGGCAAACGCGAGGGCGCATCCACCATCACCCAGCAATTGGCAGCCGATGTATTCCAGCTCAAACAATACGGTGTGAAACAAAGCATGCCGCAGTTGATCGACCGCAAGTTTCTGGAAATCGCCATCGCCTATCGAATCGAAACCTATCTGGGTAGCAAGGATCGGGTGTTAGAAGCCTATCTCAATTCCATCAATTGGGGAAGATCCATCCGCGGCATCCAAGAAGCCTCCCGCATTTACTTTGAGAAAAACGCATCCGAGCTCGATCTATCGGAATCGGCAATGTTAGCCGGCATTGTGCGCGGACCGGATGCCTTTAATCCCTTCCATAACTTGGATGCTGCGATCCGCGAGCGCAACTCGACTCTGGAACGCATGGTGGCAGCCAAGGCCATCACACGCCAACAAGCCGATGAAGCCAAAGCGCAAGCGCTCGACATCCGGCCGGCGAATCGGCGCAAGGTCCGCGAATCCTATGCTCTTGATGCCATCCGCCGCGATCTGGAAATCATTCTGGAAAAAGAAAATATCGAATTTGGTGGATTGATCGTCACCACTACCATCGACCACCTCATCCAAAGCAAGGCCGAGGAGGCCGTGGAAGCCACGCTATCGAAAATCGAAAAATCCTCGGGCTATCCGCATCAGACTCGCGCGCAGTGGCAGGCCATTCCCGAAGGCAAAAAAACCCCCACGGCCTATATCCAAGGATCTGCCGTGGTCATCGAAAACCACACCGGTGCCGTGCTCGCATTCGTAGGTGGTCGATCCGCCGACGAATCGAAATTCAATCGCGCGATTCAAGCCAAGCGACAGATCGGCTCGGTCTTCAAGCCCTTTGTGTATCTTGCTGCGTTCGACAAAGGCATGCGGCCTGACTCGATGATTTCCGATGGACCGATCGCTACCGGCGAAATCAAGGCAGCGCCATCCACATGGCATCCGAAAAACTCCGATGGCACCTATGGCGGAACATTTCCGGCATCCTATGGCTTGATCAAATCCCGCAATACGATGTCGGTGCGCGTCGGGAATTTCGCGGGATTGAGCAATGTCACGCATGTCTGCGAGCAGGCATTCAACCTCAAACTGCCTCAGACGCCTTCGTCTTATCTCGGTTCATGGGAAGCAACGCCCTATCAAGTCGCCTCGGCCTACTCCATGCTCGCCAGTGGAGGAGTGCGCTACCGTCCATTTCTCATCTCTTCGATCCGCAAGCGCAGCGGCGAATTGGTCTATGAGACGCCCCCCCTGCCCTACCAAGCAGCATCCGCTGGCTCCGCGTATCAGGTATCGAAAATTCTGGAACAAGTCACAAACACCGGTACGGCAAGCTCCGTGAAACGTCTTGGTTTTGACAAACCCTGCGCCGGAAAAACCGGTACGACAAACAACTTCAAGGATGCCTGGTTCGCGGGTTACACCTCATCCCTGACCTGCGCCGTATGGTGCGGCATGGACGATCCGCAGAGAACGGTGCAAGGAGGATATGGATCGATATTGGCGCTGCCCATCTGGGTGGACATCATGAAAACGGCCGATCGATTGGGCTACCGCGCCAATGCGTTTCAACAAATGAAGCGCGACGACTCCGGCATGGTGAGTTGCTCGCTTTGCAAAGCATCGGGCAAACGCGCCACAGCCGGATGCCACGCGGCTGGCACTTCCTATGTGGATCAGGTGCTAGCACCCATCGCCCCAGCAGCAAACGACTTCTGCCCCGTCCACCCAGCACGTGCGATTCCTGTCGATGAGCCTACCAGCAGCCCTTCACGCCCCGCCTCACCGCCGCGCGCCATCCCGGTCGAAGAGCCCGCACAACAACCTCCGCGGGCCGTTCCGGTCAGGGAATGAGCACTTCCTTTCTCGACTTATCCGCCCACCTGTGGCATCTTGGACGTGCTGCTGCAACTTCACAACCTATCCCCGCCATGCTTACTTTGTTGAAAATTCGCAACCTCGCCCTCGTCGATGAACTGACATGGGAACTTGATCGCGGACTCATCAGCGTCACCGGGGAAACAGGAGCAGGCAAATCTGTCATCGTGGGCGCGCTCAAACTCGTTTTGGGGGAAAGAGCGGATAAATCATTGATTCGCACAGGGGAAGAAACATGCGTGGTGGAGGCCGTATTCTCTTTGCAGCAGGCCGATGAAATCAATGCCCTATTCGTCGAACACGCCCTCGATTTCCAAGCGCAAGAGGATTTGATCATTCGTCGAGTCATCAGTGCTCATAGCACTCGACAGTTCATCAATGACTCGCCCGTCACCTTGGGATTGCTGAAAAGGCTCGGCGAACACCTCGTCGACCTGCACGGTCCTCACGACCATCAATCCCTGTTATCCACCGATCGCCAACTGGCCATGCTCGATGCTTTTGCCGGTGCGGAAAAGCAAGTGGCGCAGTTTCGTGATCAATGGCAAGCATGGAAGACCAAAGTCAGCGAGTGGAAGGAATTGCGTGATGCCGATGCGATTTCCTCACGTGAACTGGAGCTTTTGCGGCATCAGGCGGAAGAGATCAACGCTGCGGCATTACAGGCCGATGAGGAGACAGAACTGATGAATCGCTATCGTCGCAGTCAAAGTTCATCACGCTTGTTGGAACAAACCGCGGTGGCACTGAAATATCTGAGTAACGAGGAAGATGGCATCACCCACCGCTTGGGCGAGCTGCAAAGGGTCATGCGCGACTTGGAGCGTTGGGACCCATCGATCACGGATCGTTGTGCCGGTCTCGAGACGGCATTGCTGGAACTTCAGGATTTGGAAAACACCCTTAGCGATTACCTCGATGAATTGGAAATCAATCCGGCGGAAGCAACCGCTTTGGAAGATCGCGTCAATCTGTTAGAATCACTGAAACGCAAGTATGGTGGCAGCATTGCAAGTGTTCTTGAAGCGCGTGACGAGGCCATGGCACGTCTCGACAACGTCGAGAACCGCGGAGAGAAGCTGGTGGCATTGGAATCGCAGATCCAAGAACTCCGCCACGCACTGGATGCGGCAGGACAAAAACTCAGCGCCTGCAGGCGCAAGGCCGCGCCCAAGCTCGCCAAGGAAATCGCCTCACAACTCAAGGACCTCGGCTTCAAGCAATCTGCTTTTGAAATCGCCCTCCACCCGCTGAGCGAACCCGGATCCCATGGCCTAGAATCCACCGATTTCCTTTTCGGTCCCAACCCCGGTGAACCGCTGCATCCTCTGCGGCAGGTTGCCTCCAGTGGTGAGATCAGCCGCGTGATGCTGGCAGTCAAGAGCGCGCTCGCGGACCAAGATGCCACGCCTCTCATGGTCTTTGATGAAATCGATGCGAACGTGGGCGGCGAGGTGGCCAAGGCTGTGGGTCGTAAAATGGCTGTACTGGGCGCGCGTCATCAAGTCATCGCCATCACCCATTTTCCTCAGGTCGCGGCCACGGCAGCCAAACATTTTGTGGTGGAAAAAGAGGTATCCCACGGCAGAACCCGCTCGCGTTTGTTCCCCGTCAGCGGCGAAGCCCGCATTCACGAACTGGTGCGTATGCTGGGCGGCGGCGGTGATTCCGCCAGAGCTATGGCCAAAAGCCTGTTAGAAACCATCTAAAACGAGGGAGTCGATGAAAGCATTCGATACGACAGAGGATCATGGGATTCCATCGAGGGAAATCCCGATCAAAAAAATCGCCCCGAGATTTTTTTCATCCACACCGCTTGCAGACTCGACAGAGGCAGACGATTGCGCTCATAATGGGACACGGCACTGATGTTTCGCACCACCGATCGCTATCTGTTCCAGCAGATTTTCAAGACCACCCTCTATGCGGTGGTGGCTTTGAGTTTGTTTCTCGTGATCGGACAAATCTTTCAGGAAATCCGTTCGCTGATTGTGGAGAAACGGGTTCCTCTTCTGCTCGTTGGGAAATTCATTCTGAACATCTTCCCGATGTCACTGATGTTCACGATCCCATGGGGCTTTATGGCCGCCACCCTTTTGGTCTTCGGTCGATTGTCCCAGGAGCAGGAACTCAACGCCATGCAACTCGGGGGGCTGAGTCTGCCACGCATCGCCCTACCTGTGTTCGCCTTCGGCGCGATGTTGTCCGGACTTTGTCTGTGGGTAAACGTGAAAATCGTTCCGCGTGCCAACGCGCGCATGGACAACATTGTCTATGAAGCCGTGGAGCGCGATCCCAAGTCCCTGATCAAACCCGGCATGATCACCGCCCAACTGAACAACTTGCGCATCTTCGTGCAAAGCAAGGACGAAGAAAAATTGCACAGCCTCCATCTCTATCGGCTTCCTGACCCCAAAAAACCAGGTAGCGTGGGCGAATATGTCTATGCAGAAGACGCAACACTGGGAGTCGATCAAGTCAAAAAACAAATCAAACTGACCCTGACATCGGCCTACATTGAAAGCACAGACAAATCCGGCGAACTGAACATTTATGTCGCCTCCGCCGCGCCATGGAAAGTCGATCTCACACGCAGGAAAAAATACAATGCCGGCAGCATGACGGAGGGCGAGATCCTAGCACTTCTGGCGGATCCACCCGAGAGCATTACCGCAGCAGAGAAGACGCGCTATCTTACGACGATCAATCAGCGCTACTCGTTTGCCATGGCCAGTCTCGCCTTCGCATTCATCTCCGTACCACTCAGCCTGACCAAAAGACGCAAGGATTCCACCTCTGGCATTCTCTACGCCCTGCTGCTAGGAACCGGTTATTTCATTTTCTCACTTGTAGCAAAAAAGTCGAATGATCCTGCACTGGCGACTCTGATTCTCTGGATTCCGAACGCACTATGCGTGATCATCGGCGCTATGCTTTTCCGCAGGGCACGCTTTCTCTAACAGATTTGTATGACCTCACGCCATCCAGTCCGACGTGTGTTTCAGAACGCGATGTCGTTCTTTTACGGCGAGCATCTGTCGGCCATGCCTTGGATCGGCCCCTTGCGACGCTATGACATGGCAAAATTTAGGGCGGATTTCCGTGCCTCGATGAATGTCACTCTATTGGCGATTCTCCAGGGTATCGCCTTTGCCGCGATTGCCGATCTGCCCATCGTATTCGGCATCATAGGATCCGTGGTGGCATCGATCGTCGCACCTTTTTTTGCCGGATCGAGACACACCATTTTGGGTCCGACAAATGCGACTGCGTTTATGCTTTTTTCCTTCTTTGCCGCATCGCCGGCTCTGCGCGCGCGAGAGATGGAATTGATTCCCTTGCTGGTGTTGATGGTGGGAATCTTCTGTCTGCTGGGTGCAGTGTTGCGGGTGGCGGATTTGCTCCAATACATCTCTCGTTCGGTGCTCGTAGGATACGTGGCCGGCGCATCGATTCTGATTGTCGCCAACCAGAGCAAACACGTGCTGGGCATCACGCTGAACGAGGACCTGACCAGAACTTTTTTTGGCAGTCTGGTCGAGCTCGGAAAAAACCTGAGCCACACGCAATGGCCGCCACTGGTAGCCGCGATAACGACGCTGGGCGCCTATCTTTTGTTGATGCGCAAGCGCCCGAAATGGCCAAACTTCGCCCTCATGCTGATCCTATCGTCAGCCGTATGGGGAACTCTGGCCTATCACGGCATCGGACCGTTCCGCGATTTGGAGCGCTTTCAAACCTTTGCGATGCTCGATCTTCTCCCGAAGGGGGCCAACCTCAGCAGAACTGGGATTTTTGATGATATTAGCAGCCTGATGGGCTTGGCATTCGCACTCGCATTCCTCGCCTCATTGGAAAACACCATCATGGCAAAAACCCTTGCGGCACGCACCGGAGAAGCCCCCATGGTCAACCAAGACATGTTTGCCGTGGGTATGGCCAACATTGCCTGTGCACTTTCCGGTGGAATGCCCGCCTCAGGCTCCTTGACGCGCTCGGCACTGAATGAGTCGTCCGGCGCCCGCACGAGATTTTCCTCACTCTTTTCCGGACTGAGCACTCTCGTCATCTGCCTGTTGATCGCGCTATCACCTCGATGGGGTGTGCCGCTCATCGACTTCGTTCCCAAAGCCACCTTGGCTGCACTGATCATTGGTCAAGCCTTCACACTCTTCCATCTCCCCAATATCCGCGTCTGCCTGCGATCCACATCGGATGACGCTGCCGTGTTGATCGCTACTTTTGTTGCTTCATGGATTGCCCCGCTCGATACCGCGATCTTTCTCGGCGTGGCGCTTTCCATCGCCCTCTTTCTGCGCCGCGCAAGTCGCCCGTATCTCGTGGAATACAATGCCTCCGATAGCGGCGACCTTTGCGAAATTTACGAAAAGAAAAAACGCAATCATCCTTCGATCTCGCTCGTGCATGTCGAAGGTGATCTTTTTTTCGGAGCCACGGAAATTTTTCGTTCCCAGATCCAACGCATCACCGCAGATCCATCGCTCAAGGTGATCATCCTGCGGCTTAAAAATGCGAGACATCTCGATGCGACATCGGTAATGGCCATGCAGGAATTGGTGCATTTCGTTCGATCCCAAAAGCGTCATCTGATCATATCCGGATGCCCCAGATCGATTTACCGAGTTTTAAAAAACTCTGGTTTGCTCGCGCTACTTCACGCGGATTGCACGGAAGGAGAAAAGAATGTCTTTCCAGAAATTCCGGGGAACCCGAATCTCTCGACGAGAGACGCGCTCAAACGTGCGCAAAAACTTCTCGGTACAAACAAAGCCGACGTGGTCATTTTTGTGGATCAGAAAAAATCGCTCACACACTCCGCAACTCTTGAATCTCCCAAGAGTTAGATGAGATGGAAAGCGGCAATCGTTCTTTCTTCCACAACAAAACAAACAACATCATGAAAACAATCCAGCACTTGATCCTCGCTACCGCACTGCTGTCGGCTGCAAACGGCCAAACCCCCGAAGGTCCCAAACCTGAGCGCAAAGGTCCTGCCGGACCACTCGCTGAAATTCTCGCCAAATTCGACAAAGACGGTGATGGCAAACTGAGTGATGAAGAATCCAAAGCCGCCCGTGAGGCGATGCAAGCCAAGCGGAAAGAAGCGCAGTCAAAGTTCGACACCGACGGTGATGGCAAAATCAGCGAAGAAGAGCGCAAAGCCATGTTCGCAACGCGCAAAAAGGAGATGGTAGCCAAATTCGACAAAGACGGTGACGGCGTTCTCAACGATGAGGAAAAAAAAGCAGCACGCGAATCCTTCGGCCCTCGTCCCGCAGCACCAGTCACCCCCAAAGCAGCCAAGGAAGGTCAGTGATTGACGCTGCCTGAGAGCACCATCTAACAGATCCCTTGTCCCTTCCCACCCGACCCCGGTGACGTGGTCGGGTGTTTTTTCATCGTGGACCGATGCGGGATCAGCATGCCCGTGCGGTGATCCAAATTCTCATTACCCTGTCCCCGCGCCAACGATCATCGTCGCATGGGCAGGTCTCTCGCACGAGAAATCGATATCGAAAAAGCTCACACTCAAGCTCGCATGGCGAGCCAAGCAATCGTCCTGAAATTGCGATTTGTCTCTAACGTTAATACAAAAATTTGCGAAAAAATCTTTGCTTCCCGATGGGGAGAGATTATGACTCGGTCCGTGATCACTGAGGAACAACTCTCTTTCTACCAGCTTACACTGGATCAAATCAAGACCGATGGACTTTACAAATCCGAGCGCTTGATTGCCTCGTCGCAAAGTTCGCAAATCTTGTTAGAGGATGGCCGGAGTGTGATCAACATGTGTGCCAACAACTACCTGGGTTTGGCGGATCATCCGCGGGTGGTCGAGGCGGCGCGCCAATCTCTGGACAAATGGGGATTTGGCATGGCGTCAGTCCGTTTCATTTGCGGCTCGCAGACCCTTCATCGTGAGCTCGAGGAAACCCTATCGCGCTTCTTGGGAACTGAGGACACCATTCTCTACCCCAGCTGTTTTGATGCGAATGGCGGACTGTTCGAGGTCATTCTCAGCGAGGCGGATGCCGTGATTTCCGATTCGCTCAATCATGCATCGATCATCGATGGCGTGCGTCTCTGCAAGGCGAAGCGCTATCGTTTCGCCAATAACGACATGGCAGATTTGGAAAAACAACTGCAACAGGCAACGGCCGATGGCGCGCGCTTCAAGCTCATCACGACTGACGGCGTTTTTTCGATGGACGGGATCATTGCCCAGCTCGATGCGATTCATGCTCTCGCGGAAAAATATGATGCGTTGGTTCACTTCGATGACTGCCACGCCACAGGATTCCTTGGCGAACGAGGTCGCGGCACGCATGAGCACTGCGGACTGTTTGGCAAAATGGATCTCACTACGGGCACCCTCGGCAAAGCCCTGGGCGGAGCAACCGGCGGATACACCTCGGGCAAAAAGGAGATCATCGAGTTGCTTCGCCAGCGCTCGCGTCCCTATCTTTTTTCCAACAGCATCGCCCCCGTCATCGTCGCAGGTTCCTTGGAAGTCTTCCGCATGCTCGAGGAGTCCACGGAACTGGCTGACAAAGTCAAAGCGAACACGAGCTACTTCCGCAAAGCCATGGAGCAAACTGGATTCCACATCAGCGGCAAGGACCATCCCATCACGCCCGTAATGCTTGGTGAGGCCACCCTAGCGCAGGAATTTTCCCGCCAACTGCTCGATCACGGGGTCTATGCCATCGGTTTCTTCTACCCTGTTGTCGCGCAGGGCAAAGCCCGCATCCGCACTCAAATCAGCGCCGCCCATAGCACAAGTCAGCTCGATCAAGCGATCGACGCCTTTGTCAAAGTCGGAAAAAATCTCGGCGTCATTTCGTGAAACAAAAAGCCGAACTCCAGGGAGTGCGGCTTTTTTCTTCTACCCGATTGAGGATCCCGCATCACATTCCGGGGAGGTTCACGGATTTGGAAAACTGATAAGAGTGCTCTGCGAGAAAACGTGCCTTGGCATCAGCATTGGCGAATTTACGAGTCTTCAATTGATTCAGTCCGAAATCGGACAGCACCGTGATGCTGACTTCCGCCCCCGACACCCTGCCCGTGCGGATTTCCGCGTTGGTAGCAGACATGGCACCTGAGAGCACAGCATCGGTTTCCAAACGATTTCCAAAAAGCCGCACGTTGCTCGCGTTGGCATTCTGACCGAGGGTCACGCGTGTGGGACGGACGGTAGTCGTAGCGCCTGACACGGTGGTGACATCCACGCGAAAGGTGATCGAATACTGATACACATTTTCGCACACAAAGTCGTATTTGGCTTTCGTATTTGTGGCACTGGCGGTGTTGCGGGTTTCGAAACCGTTGTTTCCAGCGGTTGCCATGAAGGCAGTACGCAGATCGGTAGTTCCCAGAATCGTGTCGAAGGTAGGACGCGGATCCACCAGTTGACGGTAGAACACAAAGGTGGAGTTCGAGTTGTCCAATCCCTCCAAAGGATCTTGATATGCGAGTTTGTAAGAAACCGTGCAAACATCGCCGCCCTGATCTGCGGCTGTGCCTGCACCACCGCGATAACGATCCGAGGCGGCGGAGAAGAAAATGAATTCTGCTGCGTTCGTACTGCGATCGTTGCTGGTCCCGGGCATGGTTTGTTCCGTTCGCGCGAAAAGCCATTCATTGACATTGCCAGAGCGAACCACCAGACACTCGAGGTCCTTTGCCATGACATCGAGCATGGCCTTGGCTTGACGAGAGGCACGAACTTCCGCGCGACTGCGCTGCCATGCTCCCATAGCGACATTCGTGATGCCGACGAGCATTGCCATGATGATAATGGCGATACCCATCGCAACCATCAGCTCGATCAGGGTGAAACCCTTGTTGTTGCGAATCTGAGAAAAAGATTTCATAGGACGGAACATGCGTAAAGTTTATCGACGGACCGCGAGATTGCGCGTGAACATGGGTTTTTTGTAATTGGCGATATTGAATCGACCGCCGGTTTTAAGAAAGCTCGGATCGGTGGTCTGGATTTCGAAAAACTCGGCCGTAAATGGAATCACAGCCTCGGGGTAGGAGTCAGCTCCTGTTCCCGTCAGTGGTGTCGATCCAGTGGGTTGAGGAGGATTGGCAATCACGCCCGGAGTCCCGAGCTTAAGTCCATTCGCGCCATCAAAAACCAATTGGGTCATTTTGATGAAAAACACCCGCCCTTGCAAGGCCGTGAGATCCTGAGCCAGCAGCGCATCGACACGACGGCGAAACATCGGCTGCACTACGTAATCGCGACCTGCTTGTCCGGTTCGCAGGGTGTAAGGTTCCATCGTGCCGTCGCGGCGAAGTTGGTTGGGATTGCCACGATACTGATAAGCGAAGATCACGTTATCGTTCTGATGAGATTTCAAAATCCAATCATGAGCTTTGTGAAATGCGGTAGTAGCCTCGGTGGCCGCTGATGCTCCGGGACGATTGGTCGCCAATTCTTTTTCCAAGGCGCTGGTGAGACGATCCGCTTCCTGAACATTGATGGAGCGACGGATGCCGCGGGTCGCAGGACCAAACACCGCCATGAAAGCAGTCAGCATCACGGCGAGCACGCCGATTGCAATCACGGTCTCCATCAGCGTAAAGCCCGATGGTTTTTTCGTTAGGATTTTCTTCATACAGGAAAACTAAAAATGTTAGAAATTTTTCAGTGACGTAAGATCACCGCATTGAGCGGGGTTGCGGAAGGCGGATGTCTCACCATTGCCCCAGATGGCGAATCCAGCAAAATCCCTTTTTGCAGCGCCATTGATGATGGGGGCCGATCCTTTCGGGCGAGCGCCAGAGCCAATCACAAAAGTAGCTCCCGGTGTGGTGCTGAGCCCTTGGCTGTTGAACTCGTAAATCATGTAGTTGCCACTATCTGTCGCTTTGCTCAGGGTGACTGACTGCGGCTGCATGGGTGCGCTATCGGTGCCCGATGCGCGACTCAGTTCTTTGCTGTAGAAAACGCCATCGGGCAGGGTGTATCCTCGGCTGACGAGACTCCATGAGTTGCGTGGCAAGCCCGTAGCGGGATCGATGTCCTGTGCCGCGATGACAATTCTGCGGAGATAATTGCCTTGGTCATTGATATCCCGCATGTCGATCAGCACGCGCGCAGGTGCGCCCCGACCGATCGCTGTGGAACGTGCTTCTGCAAATACAGCCTCGGTGTTGGCTAGGGCAGTGGATGTTCCTTTGCCGCCGGTCAGGTTGCGAATTCCCATCGCCCCCATGGTCATCAGAATGGTCATGATCACGATCACAACCAACAATTCAACCAAACTGAATCCACGATGGGCGTGATTCGTCCTCGATGAGGGATCTTGAGGTTTTTTCATAAAAAAAGTGCTGACTTCGTAAGGGTAACAAGAGGAGAGGTTTTCGCAATAAAAAAATGTGAATACATCGCAGTTACTGGACAGGCTCAACCATCAACGGCGATATCGCCCTGCGCGCGGACCTGTCATCCAGTTCCAGGCGGAGCGAACCGTTTCTTCGATATCGGTTCGCGCCGCTTTCCAACCCAATTCGCTCAGAGCCAAAGAGGGGTCTGCGACCAACTGTGCGGGATCGCCTGCGCGCCGCGGTCCGAGCACCACCGGTACTTGTTTTTCTGTCACTTTTTCAACGGCGGCAATCATTTCCTTCACCGAGACACCGACCCCAGTACCGAGATTGACTTTGAGGGATCGTCCACCTGTGGCGAGGTGATCCAGGGCGCGCGCATGGGCTGCCGCAAGGTCTTCCACGTGAATGTAATCGCGAATGCACGTGCCATCGGGTGTAGGGTAGTCCGTCCCGAAGACCTCCAATGGCCCTGCCTCACCCGTCAAAGCCATCAGCATGCGCGGGATCAAGTGCGTCTCGGGATTGTGATCCTCACCGATGAGCCCATCCTGGGAACAACCACTGGCATTGAAATAACGGAGACATGTGGAACGCAAACCCCATGCTGTCTCGCAATCCGCTAAAATCCATTCCAACATCAACTTGCTGCGACCGTAAGGGTTGATCGGTTGCTGCGGAGTTTCTTCCGTGATGGGAATGTGCGTGGGCACGCCATAGGTGGCACAGGTCGATGAAAAAACAAACTCCTTGCAACCGAACTCCTGCATGACCTCCAAGAGCGCCAGAGGAGCCGCCGTGTTGTTGCGATAGTATTTGAGCGGATTGGTCACGGATTCCCCGACGTAGGCGAAAGCCGCGAAATGGACGACAGCGGAAAATGAGTGCTCGCGAAAGAGGTCGCGCAGCAGAGAGTGATCACCGATATCTCCCGGGACAAGAGTCACAGAAGAATCCACGATCGCCTCCTCGTGACCGTAAACCATGTTATCCAGCACGACGATGGTGTTGCCCGCAGAAGCCAAGAGGCGAACGGTGTGTGATCCAATGTAACCGGCGCCACCGGTCACGAGAATGGTACGATTTGTAGGTGTCATGAGTTGCTCCGCATCCAAGCGAGTGAAATGCGTTCTGTCAATCGCACAGGTGAGACAATTTGATCGGCACAATCCAACTGCAGTCCGTGGTTTTTCTTAGCAAAGACAAGAAACAAACCAACGGGACGGAGAGCGGTAGAATGCAAGAACGTCCCCCTCAAGGGCACCGCAATGAAATTCATAACACGAATTTCGCATTCCGACGACAGCGCCGGATTCGTCGTAAAAAAATAACCACATCCGCTTCATCGATCGTTGCGGATCACTTACCACACTCATGCGTCCAGCATCGAATGCGGGGCATCCCTCATCTCGACTGCGCTATCCCCTACTCGATCCATCACACCATGAGATCGTAGGCTAAAGTCAAAAAAAGAGCGCCGCATGAACTCATGCGGCGCGCTTCACAAGGGATGAATGGATTTAGGCCAAGGAGAGCAACTTGGCTTTGAGTTGCTCCTTGGTAACATTGGCTCCCACGATCTGGTCTTTAACTTCTCCGTTTTGGAAAAAGAGCAGGAAAGGAATCGAGCGAACACCGTATTTCACCGCGAGTTCACGGGCGTCATCGACGTTGACTTTGCCCACCTTTGCCTGACCAGCGACGTCGTCGGCCAGTTGATCGATGATGGGACCGATCGCCTTGCAGGGACCGCACCATTCGGCCCAGAAATCGACAAGGACGGGAACGGAAGACTCGAGAACTTCCGATTGGAAATTGGATTCATTGAATGCTTGTGCCATGCCCATATGATGAACTGCGATGGCCCCTACGTCAAGAACCAGCAAAGAAAAAAGCGATGTTTTCACATCGCTTGGAAAAGAAGGCCAAATCGGTAACAGCGATGAGACCGCTGTTCCGAGTCAAAGATTAGCCCAGTGGTGCGTTCCACGTAAGGATCGCAATCGCCAAAGCGACAACGGCCAGAAGAATGTTGATGATAGGAAGTGCCATAATCGTAAAGTGAGAGTTGAGAGTGAGGAGTGAACCATCAGAACAACTGGTTCCAGCCGTCCCAGATCGAAATTGTCATGCACTGGTAAGCGAGCACGCCGCATGCGGCCAGGAAACCGAAAGCGGAAAGCACTGTGATCACCGTGTCGGAACCCTCTTCTTCTTCCTCAGAGATTGGAGTGGTGAATTGGGTGGGCAGGTTTGAACCCGTCACCATGGGCTTGGTAGGAGGCGCCAATTGCACAGTAGCGGTAGGAAGTGCTACAGACTTCGTGGGCAAGGGAGCGGACACCAAAGGCTTGGTGGCGGGGGTAGCCGCACCAGGCAGAGGAGCGGAGGTTTTGAGAGGAATGGTGGGCGCAGGCGTAGGGGCACCACTAGGCGCACCGGGGTTCAGCTTGATCGTGGGAGCTGGTGCAGGACGCGGGGCGCCCGGCGCAGTTCTCAGAGGAATGGTGGGAGCTGGTGTGGGGGCACCGCCAGGAGCGGTAGCAGTAGGAAGAGTGGGAGCTGGCACGGTCGCAGCGGGAGGCTTGATCATGCTGACCGTGGGAGTGGGTGGTTTGACGACCACTGGAGGGGCGACAGGTGCCGATGGAGGAGCAACAGGCGCGTCACTGGCTTTCAATGTCACGCGAACGGTTTCTGCATTCGATGGAACGCCAGTTGGTGCTTCAGATGGTGTGTTTTGGTCGTCACTCATGGGTCTTATGGTGTGTGAAATTCAGAAAAGTCAAAAATGAGCCTGATGTCAAACAAGGAAATTCATCTTCGTGAAAAAATTCTGTTCAGCGGAATACAACACCTAACGATTTCACGAGAGAATCCAGGATGGATTGATGAGCGGCATCCACTTCTTCATTTTTCAATGTGCGATCGGCAGCCCGATACAGAAACCGATACGCAACGGATTTTTTCGAGACATCGAGCTTTTGCCCGGTCGGGTCAGTAAACACATCGAAGCACTCGAAGTGCTGAAGCAGCGGATGATTTGCTTTAGCGATGGATTTGTCGATTTCCGATGCGGACAAGGTGGCAGCCACTTCCATGGCTGCATCACGCGAGCTGCCAGGAAATTGCGGCAATTCTTCCACTACTCGTCGGCGCCCCAGCCACTTGCGCACTTTGCCGAGGTCGACCTCGACAACCCACACCGGGTGACCAAAATCCAACTCCCTCTCACGAGCGGGACGAAGGCGGGCTGCGACTCCAAGATTGTTCTCACCACCCGAAACATCGCAGGCCAGCACGAATCCCTCGCGTTCACGGGGAATCAACTGGATCGGACAAGCGGGCAACACAGATTGCAACAGGGCCTTGAGATCATGAATGGTGGCAATGGCAGGATCCGCGGACCAGCCCTCAGGTGTCAAGGGTCCGGATAACAGGAGCGCCAGTGATTCTGACTCGATGTCACGCGCTTTACCGCCACCATTGTGTCGAAAAACACGTCCCATCTCAAAAAAACGAAGGGATTTGAGTCCTTGACGCACATTCCGCTCTGCGGTCGCCACGAGGCCCGGCACAAGGCTGGGACGCAGCACCGCGTGATCTTCACTCAGCGGTAAACTGACCTTTACGAGGTCGCCCGTCTGCAACGGTCGCAGCGGCAAAGCATCCGGCAATTGTTTTTCGGCAATCAGCTTGATGGTCTGCGTCTCATGGAAGCCGAGAGCCGCCAGCGCGCGGCGCAGGTTCATGTCCAAATCCGCTGCGGCATCGTTTTCACTGGGAGGCACCAAGGTCGCTCGCAGGCGCGAAGGCACACGATCCAATCCGTGCACGCGCGCGATTTCCTCGACAAGATCGATATGCCGCTGGAGATCCGCACGGCGACTGGGAACACGCCAGAGATTTTCCCCTTCTGAAACCAGACCCAGACGTTGCAAAATCACCTCCGCGCGATCGAGTTCGATGCTCCCCCCCATCAGTTGATCGAGGCGCGCGGTATCGAGCTCAACAACTCCCGTGAGCACAGGCAACTCGCCCACGACCGCAGATGATCCCTCTACTTGACCACCGGCGATTTCCAAAATCAACTGCACCGCGCGGGCGGCCGCGGGCAGCACGCCCTGTGGATCCACTCCGCGCTCAAATCGATAGGACGAATCACTGCTCAACAAGTGCGCGCGAGAAGTGGCACGCACCAAGGTCGGCGTGAAATAGGCCGACTCTAACAAAATCGTGGTCGTCGTTTCTGTGACGCCGCTGGTCGCCCCACCCATGATGCCCGCCAAGGCCAGCACCTCGCCGCGATCATCGGAAATCACCAGATCACCCTCGCGCAGGGAGTAATTCGATCCATTCAGCGCTACAAAATTCTCCTCTGCTGTGGCACCGCGAAGATGCATGCTTGCGCCCACTTGGGCCGCATCGAAGGCGTGCAAAGGCTGCCCCATTTCATGCAGCACAAAGTTGGTGATATCCACCACGTTATTGATGGGACGGAGGCCGATGGAAGTGAGACGCTCTTTTAACCAGTCTGGACTGTCTTGGACCACCACTCCGGAAATTTTGGTGAGGGAGTAAAAGGGACAAGCATCGCTGGCCGAGTTCTTGATCCACTCGCCAGCGGGGCAAGTCGGCAGCTCCGGCAACTCATACGTGCGGTGCTCTTGCTCCAGCAACGCCGCCAATTCGAAGGCCAATCCACGATGGCTCAGCAGGTCGGGCCGATTCGGCGTGACCTCCACTTCCAACAACACATCCGAAGAAAAAAGCTGTTTTACGGGAGTGCCCACGGCAGGGTCACCTTGCAATCGAAGCAGGCCGTTTTCCTGATCCGCAAGGCCGATCTCCGATCCGGCGCAGAGCATGCCTTTCGATTCCACACCGCGCATCTTGGTTTCGCCAATCGTGAATCCGTTAGGCAAGGCGGCGCCGGGCAAGGCGCAGGGAACTTTATCTCCGACCTTGTAGTTTTGAGCACCGCAGACGATCTGACGCAAAAAACCCTCACCGGCATCGACCTGTGTCACCTTCAGTCGATCCGCATTCGGATGCTGCACCGCTTCCATGATTTGGGCGACCACCACTTTGTCGGAGCTCACGCCCTTGGTGTGGATGCCTTCGATTTCAATGCCGGCGAATGTCAGCAAATCGTCCAACTCCTGCACCGATTTGCCAGACAGGTCCACATACTCACTCAGCCAATTCAACGAGACGTTCATAAAAATTTGCGAAAAAATGGTTAGGCGAATTGACGCAGGAAACGCACGTCGTTTTCGATCAAAAGACGGATATCGCGGATCCCCCACTGGATCATCGCCAGACGCTCCAAGCCCATGCCGAAGGCAAATCCCGTGACCTTCGCGGGATCGTAAGCGCGGTCTTTGCGCGACTGACATACGGCCTCAAAAACGGCAGGATCGACCATGCCACACCCTGCCACTTCGATCCAGCGCGGTGCCTGACCTTTGACCTCGAGTTTCACGTCGATCTCGAAGCTCGGTTCAGTAAACGGGAAAAAATGCGGACGGAAACGGACCTCGGTATCCGCGCCAAAAAGCTCGCGCAAAAATGCCTCCAAAGTGCCTTTCAGATCGGGCAGGGAGACGTCTTCATCGACATACAATCCCTCGAGTTGGTGAAACGCGGAAAGGTGCGTGCTATCGATTTCATCGCGTCGGTAGGCTGTGCCGGGCGCGGCAATGCGGAGCGGCGGTGCGCACTTTTCCATCGTGCGGATCTGCACTGAAGATGTGTGCGTGCGCAGGAGTTTGCCAGAATCGAAATAAAACGTGTCTTTCTCGTTGCGCGCTGGGTGATCGGCGGGCGTATTGAGAGCATCAAAGCAGTGGAACTCGTCTTCGATTTCTGGTCCATCTGCTAGGGTGAATCCCATGCGGCGCAAAATTCCCACGGCGCGCTCTCGCAAGAGAGTGAGAGGATGGACGGAACCAGCGGGAAGAGCACGGGCAGGCAATGTGGGATCAATGCCCGCCAAAGCGGCGCGATCAGCTACCTCTTGGATGTCCGCTTGCTTTGCATCGAGAGCTTGCGTGATCGCTTGACGCGCGGCATTGAGCAACTGCCCTACTTCGCCTTTTTCCGATGGCGGCACATCCTTCATTCCGGCGGAGAGTGCTGTGAGGGAGCCTTTTTTTCCCAATACAGAGACTCGGGTTTCCTCTAGCGCACGAGCATCCTGCGCGGCGGCGATGGCAGCCAAAGCCTCACTTTGTACTAGCAAAAGTTGTTCCTTCATACTGAAATGTCGGCGCTCCTTTAGCGGGAGGAAGCGCAAAGGTCAAAGCAGACCTGACAATTCTCCGCATTTTTTCTCGATCCGTCCACGTCTTATGAAATCATTTTTGTTCGCCTTATTGTTTGGCATGACGGCTCACGCGCAGTTGGCGGCACATTTCCAGTCGACAGGGAAAGTCGATACCCGCTTCGATCGCCTGCCCGCCATCTGGCTCAAGTCTGGCGATGCGCCCAGTGCTTTTTTGCCACCAGGGCCCTTCGAAGTGACATGGACAGGACAAATCAAAATCACCCAACGCCAGCGGTTGACATTTTCCTTTGATGGCATAGGCGAAGCCCGTCTGAGCATCGCTGGCAAGGAATGTCTCACCGAGCAAGGCACTCTCGGCTCTGCCCGCTCCGCACAAGTTCGGCTCAATCCCGGCGAGCACGAGATCCGCATTATTTACAAGAGTCAACCCGATGGATCGGCGCATTTCCGATTGTTCTGGGAGGAAAAGGATTTCCCCCGCCAAAGCATACCACCCACCGCTTTCATCTGCGCGACAAATGAAGCCATCCTGCTCAGCCAACAACAACGGCGGGGACGCGAGCTGTTTGCGATGCAACACTGTGGGAAATGCCACCAAAGCGAGTCACCCATGGGAGCGGACCCGATGCCGGAATGGCAGGAGATCGCGCCCCTGCTCATCAACCCTGGCGATCGTTTGCAAGAGGACTGGCTGCGCGCTTGGCTCAGCGCGCCACACACCCTGCGCCCAGGCACCACGATGCCGCAATTGTTCGACCCAAAAAAACCGGAAAGCGCCCAGAACATCGCCGACCTCGCGGCTTTTCTCAGCTCGATGAAATCCGGCACGAAGGGCGAGTCCGCCGTCACAGATGAAGCCACCATCCTCGCCGGTGGCGCGCATTTTCACAAACTCGGTTGCGCCGCTTGCCACACCCGTCCGGATCAGGAAACGCCCGACCTGGAGAACAAACGCATTCCCCTGCGTCACGTCGCCGCCAAGTTCCAACCCGGTGCGCTCGCCTCCTTCCTCAAAGCTCCCAATGCCTATGCCCCGCACCGCGGCATGCCGGACTTCAAACTCAGCGATGAGGAAATCCGCAGTCTCAGCGCCTTCCTCACCGCCAAATCCAAGACTCCCCTCCCCGCCCAGCCCGCTCTCACCGGCGATGCCACGCGCGGCAAGGAAGTCGCCGCCGCGCAGCATTGTTTCTACTGCCACGCCGGTCTGCCCACTCCGGAAACACTCACGGTGCCCAGTTTGCAGAAAATTTTCGCTGCCGACTGGAACGCCAAGGGCTGCGTCGCCCCTGCAGAAAAACGCGGTGCCGCCCCTGCCCTTCATCTAGCGGAAAACGACAGAGTGGCGCTCATCGCCTTTCATGCCAGAGGTCCGGGATCACTGGGGATTCACGACAAAGCCGAAGCCGCTGAAAGGAAATTTCACTCTCTGCGCTGCGATGCTTGCCACGCCCGCGATGGCCTTCCTGCCTTGCTCGATCGAGTCCATGCCGAAACCCAGTCGCTCACCGCTCACATCGCCGGAGCGAACGAAAAACTCGACCAATCCCGCCCGCACATGACCTTCATCGGCGAGATGCTGCAGAGTTCCTTCACCCAATCCATCATCGCCGGAAATCTCGATTCCAAGCCCCGCCCCTGGCTCGAGATGCGCATGCCCGCCTACAGCGCCCAAGCCACCTCGCTCAGCGACGGCTTCGCCCGACTCCACGGCATCGATCCCACGGAAAAAACGACTCACGCCTCCGATCCAACCCTCGTCGCCCTCGGCAAGGATCTGGTCTCTGCGGACAAAGGCTTTGGCTGCACCACCTGCCACGGCCTCGAAAAAACGCCGCCCACCGCCGCTTTTGAAGTGCAAGGCCTCTACTTCGAACACGCGGCCCAGCGCCTGCGTCGCGAATGGTATGACCGCTGGATGGATAACCCCGCCAGCGTCACCCCCGGCACCAAAATGCCCCAATATGCCCCCGGCGGTGAATCACCCAACCCCGCCCTCAACGGCAACGCCGCCGATCAGTTCAACGCGATCTGGCACTACTTGCAGTCGGTGAAAAAGTCCTGATGCTACTGCTCAAGTCTCGCCCCGAGAAAAGGGTGGCATAGACCGCATCAACCAGTGCGACGAAACGCACCACATCGCTAAACTCGCCGCTCCACCTTACATCGGTCTGCTCCATAGTTAAAATGGCATTTTTACGATTCATAAAGTAGCAAATAGACGCATTTTAAAGTTGCAATTTGCCGTAAAGAAAAGTTACAATCTGCCGTGACATGAGCAGACCCATTCCAGAAACAAATTACTTGCCCCGTCATTTGCGCGGAGCAGTGGAGACCGCCTTGTCCGATACCCCAGTAGTTTGCCTGCTAGGGCCTCGCCAATGCGGGAAGTCCACCTTGTCGCGGCACTGCGAACCGGGAAGACACTACGTGAGCCTTGATGATGCTGCGTATCTGGAGCTAGCTCTTGCCGACCCGCAGGGCTTCATCCATGAGCTGCCGGAGCGGGTCGCGATCGATGAAGTCCAGCGCGTGCCAGAACTGTCACTAGCGATCAAGCGCAGCGTGGACGCAAACCGCAAACCAGGGCGTTTCCTGCTGACAGGATCAGCCAACCTGCTGCAACTTCCCCGCCTATCGGATTCGCTGGCAGGACGGATGGAATGCCTCTATCTGCACCCGCTAACCGAGTCCGAAGTCCGCCGTTCACCAGGAAAGTTTCTTGAGGAATTTCTGTGCGGAAATTTGAAACCAAAGATAAAGGAGTCCGGAACTCCACGACCCTCCGAATTGCCCCGCTTGTTGGTGGCCGGCGGCTACCCCGAATCCATCCAACGCGATCCCCAACGAGCCGACCGCTGGCGACGAAGCTACATCAAGTCCGTCGTCGAACGCGACATAGGCGACATCGCACAAATCAGGGACGCTGGTGACGTAACTAGGCTTTTGACTTTCCTCGAAGGCCGCAATGCTCAGCTCCTCAATCATAGTGCCATTTCTCAGGCACTCGGACATTCACGCGCGACGGTGGATCGCTATCTGTGCTTGCTCGAACGACTGTTCCTGATCCGCTTCCTTCCCGCATGGCATAGCAACCGCAGCAAAAGGCTGGTAAAAACTCCCAAGCTTCATTTTGTCGATAGCGGACTGGCAGCAACTCTTGGCGATCTGGAGGCGAGCCAATGGAATGAAGAAAGGCCGCGCTTCGGACACTTGCTCGAGTCATACATACTCCAACAACTCATCGCGATGGCTGATTGCATGCCGCGTCCACCACGTTTCTACCACTACAGAGATCGCGATCAGACTGAAGTGGATATTGTCATCGAGGCGGGGAGGAAAATCTGGGGGGTTGAAATCAAAGCCGCTGCAAGTGTGAAACGCGAGGATTCCAAAGGGCTTTGCAAGTTGGCAGAAGTCGCTGGTGATTGCTTTCAAGGAGGCATTGTCTTTTACGAAGGCGAGTCCATTCTCCCCTTGAACAGCGAGAGGAGCATCCTCGCCATACCCGTATCCAAACTGTGGGAACTCTAGACCATACCCAATTCCATGACCCAGAGACTGCTCCGCGGTTGCTTGCAAAAATGCAAAAAACATTTTCCAATCTCTCTCAACTGCGCCAAGTTCTCTCACCCCACTTCCCATGCCTCACTCCCATCATCACCTGCTCATTTGCGGCAACGGCTACCTCGGCCAGGCCATCGCGGAACGGGCTGCAAACCGCAGCTATGAGGTTTCCACTTGTTCGCTGTCGGGAGGCAATGGCAGTCACACGTGCGACCTCGGTTCAAAAGAATCGGTGGATATGCTGGCATCGATGATAGACCCGCCTGACGCCATCGTTCACTGTGCCAGCAGCGGCAAAGGCGGGCCACCCGCTTACGAACGCGTGTATCGCGACGGCATCCGCCATCTGCGGTCGGCATTTCCCGAGGCCTTGATTCTTTTTACTTCCAGCTCCTCGGTTTACGGCCAGACCGATGGCAGCATCGTCAGCGAAGACTCCCCCGCCGAACCGGATCGTGAGACGGGGCGCATTTTGCTCGAGAGTGAAAACCTCACCACCACGGCTAAAGGCATCGTCTGTCGGCTTTCCGGCATCTACGGTCCGGAGCGCTCGGTATTGCTGAAAAAATTCCTCCACGGTGAAGCGGTGATCGAAGAAGATGGGCGGAGATACATCAATCAGATTCACCGCGATGATGCCGCGGACGCGATACTTCATCTGATCGACTTGGGTCTAGACTCTGATCCAGGAATCAGCGTAGCTGGCGAAATCTTCAACCTGACCGACACGCGTCCGCTCCGCCAACGCGAAGTGTATGAGGCCATGGCGGACCATTTCCACCTGCCGCTGCCACCCACCGGACCTCGCGATGAAAACCGCAAGCGCGGATGGACTCACAAGCAGGTGAGTAACGAAAAGCTGCGCGCCCTTGGTTGGGCTCCTCAGTTCCCGTCTTTTTTGGAAGCCTTTCCGAGCATCGCTGCGACACTCGATTGATCTCGCCTTCTTCTTCCCGATCAAAATTCAAAATTCAAAATTCAACACTCATCAATCGCCGCTCCCCCCGCCGCATCGGGGCTTGTCAGATGGAATTTTGTCCTCTACCTTCGTGGCCACATGCGAGTGTTTTTCATTCTCTATCGCAAAGAACTGCGCGGTTTCCTGCTCAATCCTCTGGGCTGGATGGTCGTAGCATTTGTTGTCGTGATGCACGGAGTATCTCTGTCCACAGCGATGAAAGCCTTCAGTGATAGCCCTATGACGCAGAGCCTTGTTTACATTGCCATGCACACGCCGCTGTTCTGGTTTTACTTCCTCTTTATCTTCCCGATGTTGACCATGAAGTTGTTCGCGGATGAACAGCGGTCTGGCACGTTGGAAACCTTGCTCACGGCCCCCGTATCCACATCGCAAGTCGTGCTATCGAAGTATTTTGCGGCCCTCAGCTTCTATGCCTTGGCATGGGTGCCGAGCTATTTCCAATTTCAATTCTATCCATGGATCAGTGGCATGCCGCCCGCTTGGAACCAAGGAGCCATGATCGGCACCTACCTGATCCTCGGTCTCATGGGTTCGTCATTCATTGCGATCGGGTGCCTCTCCTCATCCCTTACTTCCAATTCCATCATTGCCGCGATCATTACGCTGGCATTGCTGGTATTGCAGTATTTCCTAGGTTTTGTCACCACCATCTGGGGTGAAAACTTCCCGGGAGCATCATTGTTTCAATTGATCTCGACCAAACAGCACATGCATTACTTTTGCAGTGGTCTACTGGACACGCGGGTTGTGGTCTTTTACCTCAGCCTCACAGCGCTAACCCTAGGCCTTACTTTTCACGTGCTGGACTTCCGTCGCTGGCGCCGCTAATTCCCATCACCGATCATATCTCCATGCCGGATCCACTTGCCCCACCTGCCAAAGTTCGCTCGCTCAATCGCTGGAGCATTGGCACCCTCTCCGTCTTGCAAATCGCCTCACTGCTCATCATTGCCATCATGGCGAATTTTCTGGGCAACCATTATTATCTCAAGCGTGACCTCAGCCGTGGCGAAGACTACAGCTTGTCCCGCTGGACCATAGGATTGCTTCAATCGGAGCCCGTTCAATCGCGCAAGAGCCCCGTGAAATTCATCGTCGCCTTCCGTCGCTCCACGCCGATTACCGAGCGAGTGCGTGCATTGGCGGAGGAATACGCGAGGTTATCCCAGCAGAAAATCGTGATCGAGCGTTTGGATCCCGTGCGAAATGTGGACCGTGCGCTGCAGATCGCAGAAACCTACAACCTCGCCGCAAATTCGGGAGTGATCAATCGCGATGATCTGGTCATCATTGATGCACGTCCTGATCCCGATGCACAAGCCACCAAAGATGACTCGGCACACATCCGTTTCGTCACGCAGGAGCAGATGGTCCTCTATGAGAACAACGATGGAAAATCCGCTCGACGGATGAGCGCATTTCGCGGCGAGGACATGCTCACCACGGGCCTACTCAGCGCCATTGAAGGGAAACCCCGCACTGTTTATTTTCTTGCCGATAAGAGCGATTTCCAGACCGAAGTCGAGGGCAATGCGTGGACCGTGATGCGCGATTGCTTGTTATCCCAAAACATTCTACCCGCTCCGGTGAAAATGAGCGAATTGGATCAGATCCCCGCGGATGCCGCTGGACTCATCATCGCTGCACCGCGGTATGACTTTACATCCGAAGAAATCGCCAAGCTGAACGACTATTGGAACCGTCCTGCCAGCAACATCATGGTGATCCTGCGGGCTCAGCAGACGCCCGATCATCTGCGTGCCTTCTTGCGCGAACATGGTGTCACCCCCCGCCGCGATCAGATCGTGGCAGCGAAGGGCAAAAATCTCATCTATCGGGTCGATGCAGCCTTTACGCCCGGGTTTGAATTCACACGCGACTTCTGGGGCAAAAGCACGAGTTTTGATGGCATCAGTTCTTCGTTGGAAGTTCGCGAAGGCGCGGAAGATCTGATCAATCGACGCATTTCTCCATTCAAACTGTTAGAATCGGCTCCGCACTATTGGGGCGAAACCAACCCCACGGCGAAGGAGCCGAGTTTCAGCGAGATCGAAGACCGTGCTGGCCCGTTGACGCTTGCGGCGGCTGTCATTCGCGGCGCGGCATCGGATGACCGTTTCGCCGCAAAAGCTTCTCGTATGGTCGTGATCTCAAACGGTAGTTTTCTCGATCCCGGCGCTCTGCGTACGGAAAATGTCGATTTTTTCAACGCTTGTGCGAATTGGCTGGTCGGACGTGAGGAGATGTCAGGAACTGGACCCAGGAAACTGGGTACCTACAAGCTTCCTTTGATGGCGAGTCAATCCACGCTCATCAATCGTATCAACCTATTTTTCCTGCCGGCAGCCATCCTCTTGATGAGCCTCTTCATCTGGAACGCCCGCCGCGCCTGAGCCACCAGTCTTACCGCCGTGAGATCCTCCATTTCCACTCTGCTCCAAAGCGTTCTCGCCCTTGTCATGCTTGTCATGGCGGGAATTCTTATCGCACGAGGAAACCTGCATGCGCTGTTCGGAGTGCCACCGACCCCGATAGGTGAGCGCCTGTATACCAATTTCACCGCGAACGACATCACGGAGATCAGTCTCAGCTCGAATGACGGCAGAGCAACATTCTCACGGGCCTCTGGCGTCTGGATGATGACCTCTCCGGCGCAAGACCGGATGGATCCGCGCTGGGCGAAAGTACTGATCGATTTCACTCTTACGACACGCGCTGCCGATGTCATTCCCAATGAAAAAATCGACACCACGCAGGCTGGACTTACGGATGGCATGATCAATGTCCGGCTGGGTGACAAAAACGGCTCAGCTCGCGCGAGGTATGTGATCGGACGCAGGACCGCATGGATGAGCACGGATCCCGATACCAAAGAACCTGTGCATACGGTATTCCTGCAGCCCAGAGACAAGAGCCGCAAAACGCACATTTATGCCTGCACCGGCGACATTCGATCGATCTTCAAAGATGGTTTCCGCTACTTTCGCGATCATCAGCCATTTCTTTTCGCACCATCGCAATTGGAAAAAATTCACATCAAATCAGCCTCATCCGAATTTGTTCTAGAAGGACAGGGCAGCAGCAAACCATGGCGCATCACCAAACCCCAAAAGTTGGCGACTGAGACGAGCGAGGTGAAAAAACTCATTGAAAGCGGACTGTTTTCCTTGCGTGCCCTGCGGGTATTGGATCGCAACAAAGTGACTTTGCCGATCACGTCGGATGGGACGTATTGGGAAATCTCTTTGCTCTGCACGGGCCAGCGGGAACCTACTACTCTGAAAGTATTCCCCCCTGCCGATGACAAGGCCACCACCGTCTACGCTACCGTATCCGATCGACCCTCCACCGTTTTCGAATTGCCGCTGCGCCCTTATCCGGATCTCATCTCCCTATCGGAATTGCCGTTGAAAAATTACAACGAATTGCGATCACAGAATCTCACCAACTTCGATCACCGAAAACTTCAGGCCATCCATTTCACCCCAGCGAACGGGGCTGAATTCCTCCTCTCTCGTCCGCCTCGGGCAGATTGGCAACTGCACCTCGGCGATCAGCAGACCGCGACTCTCAACGAGATGACCCTCTATCAGTTTTTGAAAACCATCACCGAGGCCAAGGTATCGGGGTTTATCACCGACAACGCGTTTCTTAGCGATGAGGAAAAGAACCTCGCGACCTACGGACTCAAAACACCCCTGCTGACCTTACGTTTTCTCTTTCAGAACGATTCGGTGATGACACTCAAAATCGGGCAAACGAAGGACGGCACCATTACCGCCCATTGGAATCACCCGGATACCATCCATACCATCGTAAAACTGCCGGATGATTTCCTTGCAAAACTTCCTTTGCGCCTCAGGCAATGGAAAGACACTCGGCTGCTGAGCATTCCGTCGGTCGATTTCGTCAATCTGGAACGATCTCTTTGGCAACAACCAGTGTTAAAACTCCAATACAATTACCGCGATGATCAGTGGCAGGCAACGGTCGGAGAAAAAGACGCCACTTCCGCGCTGAACCCCGCCCGCGCGAACAAATTGTTAGAGACTCTGGGTGACTTGCGGGTCAATCGTTGGCTGGCGCCCGACGATGCGGAAGCCCTGAAGGCGCTGCAACAACCCTTATTGCAACTGCGTTTGGTATCGAGAAAACTAAACGAATTCGGTGAACAAAACGGCCTTGCGCTTCAGACTTTGGAAATCACCCCCGTGACACGGGACTCTCCGAGTAGCTTTTTCTATGGCAGGCTCACTGGCGAGAACGACATTTTCCTGTTAGACCGGAGTATCGCACTCATGCTGGCCACGGATCTGTTTGCGGAGAGTGACTGATTTCACTCCGCGAAGAGCGCATCTACCATCGCGGTGCTGCGCAGCCCTGGCATGACACTTAACGCCATTTGGTTCATTACGTAAGCAAAACTCAAACCGCGGGATGGATCGCCGAAGGCGTGACTGCCACCGGCGCCGGGGTGACCAAAGGCATGGAGATCCGGACCATACAGATGCCTCGTTTTTTTGCCATCGAGGTCAACCGGATCCAACTGACAACCACAGGTGAAGGACATCGGTTGCAATAAGACCAGATCCTCTCCTTGCGCTTGTTTGGCTTGCAGCGCCCGCTGGATGGCGGGAGTGATGGGACTATCTACGCAACCCATTGCCGCTTGATAGAATTGCGCCAGCGCCGCAGCAGTCGCCACTCCACCCATCGCGGGAAATCCCGCTGACCATACACGAGAGTCGTTCATTTCCTGAACCGCATGCAACCCGCTGGGAGATAAAAACGCACGTCTCGTCAGCGTGCCCGCGCTCATGAACTCTTTGTAAAATCCCTGCTCCACCTCACCTTTTGCTGCGCGCCCCGGCACAAGAGTCGCCACGCGAGACCATTGACTCTCCGGCAGACCCATCCAAAACTCCCAGCCCATGGGGCCGGCAATTTCGCTCTGCCAATAGGCACCCAAGGTCATCCCAGTGAGACGGCGTACTGCCTCGTCGAGCAAAGCACCGAAGGTCCGCGGATGATATCCGATGCCATGACTAGGAAGCCAAGCCGGAGTCTGTGCCTCGATAGCACTTACCACACTGGCATGATCCCAAATGCTACACGGCTGATCGAGCGCTGCGAGTCCGCATTGATGGGACAACATCTGCGCGAAGGTGGCGTTCGCAACCGAGAAGCGAGGCCAGACCTCACGCACAGCTGTTTGCTCCGTCAACCCGCGACGGGCCAGAGCCAATAGCAAAGTAGCGGCAGCGGGCGCCTTGGTGGCCGAATACACGGGCACGAGCGTCCGCTCATTCCATGTTCTCGATTTCTCTCGATTCGCATGCCCACGCGCCAAACGCAACACTTCCTCGCCACGCCAAAAGACACTGACGGATGCACCCAGTTCCTGGTGTTCGACAAAATTGCGCTCGAAGATCCGCTCGACTGCTGCCAACGAGGCCGGAGAAATGCTCATCGAGGGGATCATTCGACGATCATCAAGAAAAAACAATTCTTTTCAGCCTGCGCGGATTCTTGCATGATCAGCACGTGCACAAAGTTTCAGTAGATCTCGCCGACCGATCTTACAGCGTCCTCGTCGCCGAGGGAATCATCACCCAGATCGGAACGCACTTGGCCGAATGCGGCCTCAAGGGCAAGGCGGCCATCATCTCGGACTCGACAGTGGCAAGCTTACACGCCCCAGCTTTGCAAAGTGCTCTCGCACATGCAGGCTTTTCTTCCACCCTCCATGTCTTTCCCGCGGGGGAATCGTCAAAATCGTTAGATACTACCGCGACACTTTGCCGTGAACTGGCTGGAGCGGGGCATGACCGCAAATCTTTCATCATCGCCCTCGGTGGCGGCGTGGTCGGTGATCTTGCGGGATTCGTCGCGTCGCTCTTTTACCGTGGCATTCCTTTTGTGCAAATCCCCACCACGATCGTTTCGGTGGTGGATTCCTCCGTAGGCGGAAAAACCGGCGTCAACATTCCTGAGGGGAAAAACCTCGTCGGCAGTTTTCACCAACCGAAGCTGGTCTTGATCGATCCACTGACCTTGGCCACCTTGCCCCCGCGCGAATACCATGAAGGCTTTGCCGAAGCCATCAAACATGCCGCCATCCGCGATGCCGATATGCTGCGAGACCTCGACGATCTGGATCCGGACTCACGTTTTGTGCCCTCATCGCTCATTGCCCGCAACATCGCGATCAAAGCCCGCATCGTGGAGGCCGATGAACAGGAGACTCTGGGTCTCAGGGCCTTGTTGAATTTCGGTCACACCATCGGTCACGGCATCGAAGCCAGCAGACCCTATGGCGAAATTCTCCATGGTGAAGCCATCGCTCTCGGCATTCGAGCCGCGCTGTATCTTTCCCAGCGCCATGCGGGATTGCCTGCGCCGGATGCTCAACGCATTGAATCATTGTTGCACAAATTCAAACTTCCCCTGCAACTGGACGCGCAGATCAGCACGGACTTGGTGCTGGAAAAGCTTGCCAGAGACAAAAAGTTCGACTCGGGTGCCATCCGCTTCGTGTTGTTGCGCGGAGCAGGTGACGCCTATGTGGATCGCACTTTGAGCCAGCAGGACCTGCGCTCCGCCATAGATCATTTGCGCGAAGCTTCCCCACTCGATTCAATGAATGAGACAAACAAAAGCGCCTGAGACGAGCGCTCCCATTCGAACATTTCCCTCTGATTCGATCCTTCATGAAATTCCTTTTCCCCTTCGTCCTCTGCTTTTTGACATACGGTAGAATTTTCGGCACGGAGACCGATTCCCCGATCCAACCGGCCCTTGATATCGTTTATCCCGCCTTGGTGCGAATTCACGTGGTATCGGAAAGTGGCAGTGGTGGACGCATGCAGAAAAACCGCGGATCTGGCTCAGGAACCATCATTCATCCCGACGGCTACGTGCTGACCAACCACCACGTCGCGGGGCGCGCCACAAGAATGACCGTGCGTCTCGCCGACCGTCAAGAATGCAGAGCCAGTTTGATCGGAACGGATGCCCTTTCCGACCTTGCCATTTTGAAAATCGACCGCTCCGATCTGAGAGACCCCAAAGCGGCACTGCCCGTGGCACGTTTTGGTAACTCGGATTCCTTGAAAGTCGGGGATGTCGTACTTGCTATGGGCAGTCCTGCGGGTCTCTCGCAATCGGTCACCAAAGGAGTAGTGGCCAACACGGAAATGATCGCACCAGGAGGAAATGGCCTCTCACTGGATGGAGAAACCGTGGGCGAACTCGTGCGTTGGATCGGACATGACGCCGTGATTTTCCCTGGAAACTCCGGCGGCCCGTTGGTCAATTTGAAAGGAGAAATCATTGGCGTGAACGAAGTCGGCATCGGTTCCATCGGTGGTGCCATTCCTGCCAACCTCGCCAAAAGCATAGCAGACACCCTTATCAAGTATGGCGAGGTCAAACGCAGCACGATCGGGCTTTCCGTTCAACCACTCTTGAAAACGAGTCATGAATCGTCAGGGATTCTTGTTTCGGGGACCATTCAAGGATCCCCTGCCGCCAAAGCGGGGTTGCAAGCAGGCGACTTGATCACAGCCCTCCAAGACAAGTCCATCCCTGCCGCCCGTGCGCCTGAGGACTTGCCTCTGTTCAATCGCATGGTGCTCGAAACACCCATCGGCTCATCACTGCACATTCGCGGAAAGCGAGATGGAAAGGAGAAAACATGGACACTGGTCACAGAGGAGCGCGAACCGATGCAACCACGTGAAAAGGAATTTCTCGCATGGGGGATCACCGCTCGCAACCTCACCAAACTCCAGGCCAAATCCATGAATCGTGCCGATTCCGATGCGATTGTCGTTCAGAGTGTTCGCTCAGGTGGACCGGCCGCTGCCGCAAAGCCCGCACCTCCTGCGGGTTCCTTGATCATGAAGGTCAACGACTCGCCCGTGCGAAACATCGATGACCTCGAGTCAGTGACGGCTTCCATCACCAAGGATGTCACAGAACCAGTGCCCGCATTGATCACCTATGAAATCGATGGCAAAAGTTATCTCACGGTGGTCAAAGTGGGTGTGGAGAAAAGTCAAGAACAACCGGCGGTAGCTCGCAAAGCTTGGTTGGGGGTATCCACACAGGTCATCTCATCCGATCTCGCGGAGGCGCTGGGCATCGTCGGACAAAAAGGCATGCGCGTGACGGGAGTCTACCCCCAGAGCCAAGCGGAAATGGCAGGACTCAAGGAAGGTGATCTCTTGCTTAAACTCGATGGCGAAATCATCAACGCATCGCGCCCCGAAGATGCGGATGTACTTGCGGAAACGATTCGCCAAATGAGCATAGGTGGCGAAATCTCACTCGATGTAAAACGCGGCAAAGACACTCTGACCATCAAGGTCAAACTCGAGAGGGCACCCGCCGTGACATCGGAATTGCAGGAATATCAATGTGAAACCTTGGAATTCAGTGCGCGCGATGTAGGCAAAGAAGACCGCTTGCGGGACAAATCCGACGAGTCCGAAAAAGGGGTGCTGATTACCAGCGTCACCCACGCCGGATGGGCCGCGCTGGGCGGTCTACAAAATCGGGACATACTCCGTTCCATCCATGGCAAAGATGTGGACTCCATCGAGACACTCAAGACCATCGTAGAAGAAATCAACCGCACCAAGCCCACCCATATTCCCTTTTTCGTCAGACGTGGCATCACCACAAGACTGATCGAACTCGAACCCACCTGGTAAGCCCACCACATCCAACGCACCATGAAATCCACTTGCCTCATTGCCACGCTCCTCAGTCTGTCGCTGCCGCTCTTAGGAGCAGCAGGGTCACTCAAGGAAAAAGCCCTTGCCCTCTCCCAGAATCACAAGGACTCCACCCTGTTCATCAGC
>CAMCIC010000019.1 GCA_945874895.1 Akkermansia muciniphila
CTTGCGCGCATCTTCTTTGTGTATTCGTCGGTGCTTTTTTCACTCATACTCATGGCTGGCGCCATGGTGTCTCCTTTTATGAGGCAACGGCACTCTCCCATTCGCTCTCAGTAATATTTTCGGTGTCCGCTTCAATGAGGCAACACGCGACCTGAATGCACGTGATTTTTCTCCTTGACCACCTGCGCCAAGGAGTATACTCATCAGAAACCCTAAAAATATGAAACTAAAAACAAACCCCTTCGTTCGTTTCGCGAAAAGCATCAGCTTGCCTGTTCTCGTAACGGGCGCCTTGACTCTCACGTCCTTTTCCACGCAAGCAGGAGAACCTGTGATTCGCGACCTCGACGGCGATGGGATTCCCAATGCCACAGACTCGGATGTGGACAACGACGGCCTCGTCAATGGCAGAGACAGCAATGTCGATGGAGGTGTTGCGAGATCTGGACCATATCGGAGAAAATACATCGGAGACAAACTTCTGAACGGCGACCCTGCGGAAACCGACATCGATGACGACGGGCTCGCTGATCATGATGAAGCCGAACTGGACATCGATGGTGACGGGCTTGCCGATGACGCTTTATTGGAACTGGACATTGATGGTGACGGCAAACTGGATGGTGTTGCCAGTGAATTGGATATCGACGGCGATGGGCTCAAGGACGACTCGATGGAAGAAGATGACATCGATGGCGATGGCCTTGACGATGATTCTGCTGAGGAAGAAAACATCGATGGCGATGAATGGGAAGACGACTCCACGCGTGAAAAGGACATCGACGGTGATGGCAAACTCGACAATACCATGGCCGAACTCGACATCGATGGCGACGGCTTGAATGACGATGATCTCGACGAGGAGGACATCGATGGCGACGGTCTCGAGGACGACTCTTCCGATGAAGATGACATCGACGGTGACGACTTGGACGACGATGCAAACAGCGAAAAAGACATCGACGGTGATGGCAAACTTGACAATGCGGTTGCCGAACTGGACATCGATGGTGACGGTCTCGAGGACGACGATCTAGAAGAGTTCGACATCGACGGTGACGAACGGGACGATGATTCTTCTGATGAGCGGGACATTGATGGCGATGAGAAGGAGGACGACGCAGATAGTGAGAACGACATTGATGGTGATGCCATTGAAGACGGTCTGGACGATGACTCTGATGGTGATGGAAAAGACGCCGATGAGGATGAGGACGATGATGGCGACGATCGAGACGATGATGAAGACGACGACGACGACGGTGATGGCGATTTGGACGAAGAAGAGGAAGAGGAAGACGATGACAACTGATTTCTCTCTCATCCCATAATGCATCACATAGCTCCAGCGACTCAGTTGCTGGAGCTCTTTTTTCCTCTTTTCTCGCGGAAAATCTGATTTCCATGCCTGACAAAAAAAAACGATCGGTCGCCAAGGCATTTTTGTCGGGTGCGGCGCTTGCTTGGTTGATTGCCTTGATTGCGAGCCAATCAGGTTGGTTTGGTATACCACGGCAAGATGTTGTCCACGTCGCCGATCTCACAAATCAAGATGTCGGCATTTCAGCGGGTCGTTCGAGCGACTTGCGGCCGGATGATTCACGAGGTCTGAAGACAACCCGCCATTTCGAAGAAGACTGGCAGGTAGCCCTAGGCATAGCCAACCAGCGGCAGCGGCAGGAGCAGTTGGAAGAGGTGTTGAAAGAATGGGCGCAACGCGACCCTGCGGCAGCCATAGAGGCTGTGCAATCCATGAAAGCGGGACGACTCAAAACCGAATGCCTAGCGGCGGCTTGTGGCGGCTGGGCTGCGAGAGATCCTCAAGCCGCTGCAGCATGGGCAAAGGAGCATTTGTCAGGAACACTGCTCAGCGGATCATACGCCGCGATCGCCTCCAGTTGGGCGGAGCAAGACCCACAGAGAGCGGCAGACTGGGCCATGCAATTGCGTCCTAGCAACGTTGGTGAAGCTGCCTTATCCAAGACGCTGATGGCTTGGTTGGATCGTGATCCCAAGAATGCCGTGGCATGGGTCGAGTCCCAGCCAGAAGGAGAGCTGCGAGATCACGCGCAACTCCACCTTGTGCTCGAATGGTCCGCGGCGGATCCGCTTGCTGCTAGTGAATGGATGGCAGCTCATGCGCGCGATAACGGTGCCGATGCCATGGTGGACACCTTGTTGAACCAATGGTCAGCGGAGGACCCCATTGCTGCCGCCGCGTGGGCCAACCGCCTACCTGATTCCCTGAAAGAAGGAGCTTTTTCTATGATTCTCTCCGTGTGGGGTTCTACTGATCCCGCTCAAGCAGCGCAATGGGTTGCCCAATTCCCTGCTGGCCATACGCGAGAACGCGCCATCCCTTTTCTGGCAGAAACCTGGGCTACTCTCAACTCTCCAGCCGCGATCAGGTGGACGCTGAATCTGCCCGAATCTTCCGCGCAATCCGATGCCTTGGATCAAGCGGTACGGACATGGTCGCTACGCGAACAAAGCGCGTTGACCTCCTGGATTCAACAACAACCCGCAGGTCCTGAGACAGACCGACTGCGAGTCACGGCCTCCACGATTCTGGTCGAAAAAACTCCAAGTGAAGCTGTGGAAATGGCAAACTCCATCGCGGATCCGGTAATGCGGCAAGAGACCATGGAACAATTGCTGGACGAGTGGCAACGTAGCCATCCGCAGGAGGCCGAGCAATGGCTCAAGAACCACCCGCAGAATCGGTAAGAAAAAACAGTTCAGGAATCACCACGGCAGGGAAAAAGTTTTTACGTGTGTGAAAAACTTCATCGCTTCCGTAACGCCTTCCTTGATGCCCAAACCAGAGTCGCGGACTCCGCCAAAAGGAGTATGCTCAAGCCGATAACCAGGCACCTCATTGATGTTCGTGGTTCCCGTTTTCAACTCCTTAGCCGCCTTCATCGCGGCGTTCAGATCGTTGGTGACAACCGCGCTGCTGAGACCGAAACGTCCCGAATTGTAATACAAAATCGCATCATCAAGATCCTTCACGGTGATGATCGGAGCCAAGGGCCCGAAGCTTTCCTCATGCACGACTTCGGCTTCACGAGGCACATCGGTAAGAATCGTGGGTTCTAACAGAGCACCCTTGCGGCACCCGCCCATCAAAACCTTAGCACCCATAGCAACGGCATCATGCACGCGTCGTTCTAACAATTTTGCCGAATCATCGGTGATGACGGTGCCTACTACCGTGTCGTCACTTTCGGGATCGCCGCATCGATAGGTCTTTGCCAGCGCGACAAATTTTTCCGTGAATTCGCGTTGGATCTCGGGCACAACAAGAATGCGTTTGACCGCCGTGCAGCGTTGTCCCGAATTTCGGAATGAACCCTCACAAGCCAGCTTGGCCGCGAGATCAAGATCCGCATCAGCCAGAACGATGAGCGGTGAGTTTCCACCGAGTTCAAGACATAACTTTTTATAGCCAGCACGTTTGGCGATGGCTTTACCGATCTCCACCGAACCAGTGAATGTCAGCACTTCCGTGCGTGGATCCTCAATCATCGGATGGATGACCTCATCAAGGGAACCAACAAACATCGAGAGCATCCAACCAGGAAGACCAGCCTGATAGAGAAGCTCCGCAAACTTCAGCGCCGTCAGCGGGGTTCGCTCGGATGGCTTTAAGATGACTGGGGCACCGGCGGCGATGGCGGGAGCGAGTTTGTGAGCCACCTGATTCAACGGGTGGTTGAAAGGGGTGATCGCCGCGACAAGACTGACGGGATAACGCGTCGTGATGATACGCCGCGCCTTACCCATGGGGCTGATGTCGCAAGAAAATACTTGGCCATCATCTCTCAACGCTTCCATGGCCGCAAACTCCAACACGTCCGAACTACGACCCGTTTCATAACGCGATTCTTTGAGACACAACCCCGTTTCTCTTGTGATCAATCTGGCAAACTCTTCGCGCCTCTCCGCCAGCAATGCCGCTGCCTGGCGCAAAATGGTCGAGCGCTCATAACGACTCAGCGTCTTGTTACCGGGCGCAAGAGCCGCCCGAATGGCAGATTCGAGATGCTCGCGTCCCACCATCGTTACCGTACCGGTAAGCGAAGCATCATACGGATAACGCACATCAAGTGTTTTTCCGGTATCGACGGGCTCACCGGCAATGAAGGCGGAACAATGAATGGGACTCCAAGACATAATCGATAATTTTCTGTTAGAATGCGATCGCAGTTTTGCATCACGCGTGACCAAGGATCATGCGTTGCAGACAAAATAAAAGATGTCAAAGTTGCGCGGATCACCATCTGCAAGACGTCGCAATGCGGGCGTCAAGGGCTTAGACATCACCAATGGAACCATTTCTTCGTAGCGACCACCGTGCGAACGGAGCCCGCCTTTCAGAACACTAAGGTCATGATGTTCGGGAGATTTTCCCACGACGACATCACGACCGGAAAGCACAACCAGATCACCGATGCGGTCTGGCGCGAGCTCCAACTTATCCACAGCTTGCTCACGCGTGTAAACCTCGGTAATGCCATCCAATCCGAAAAGATACTGAGCCACTTCGTCACGCACTGACGTGTCTTCCAGATGCACCATCACCAATGAACCGAGCGCGCCGTGATGCACCACATAGGGATCAGTGATCGGGCAAATAACGCGCAGGGTTTTGCCGAATTTTTCATGCAACAACGATTCCACAAAAATCACTTTCGGATTTCCGTTAGAATCATTTTTGGCATTCATGCCGTGATCGGCAGTCAGTGCCACCGTGCACCCTGCATCGAGCAGCCGACCGATGGCGACATCGATTTTCTGATGAAAATCAAGGATTTCTGGCGCGTCTGGCGCAAACTTGTGCTGCATGTAATCCGTGGTCGAAAGATAGAGAAAATCTGCGACTCCCTGTTCAGCGAGAGCCGCTCCCGCTTCCAGCACATAGATCGAAGCATCACCCGAATAGATTTCTGGGCGCGGCTTGCCGATGATTTGCGTAGCATGATCGATCCCATGCGTTGTTTTTTTTGATTCATCGACTTTTTCTGAGGAAAAGACGATGCCACCCCTCTCGACGACACCATCGCCCAATACGGTTCGGAGTTTTTCCTTAGCGGTGATAAAAGCGACTTTTCGCCCGGCATCGGCCGCAGCTGTCAAGATCGTTCCGCAGCGGCGGAATTCGGGGCCATTCATCATGACTTCCTCACCCGTTTCAGGATTGAGGAAAAAATTTCCGCAAATGCCATGAACGCACGGAGGCACACCAGTGACAATACTGGTGTTATTCACATTAGTGAAAGAAGGCAAAGCACCGCGGACGAAACCGCGATAGCCGTCACGGGCCATAGCCGAAAGCCGCGGCATTTTACCAAGCGCCATGGCCGTGGAGAGATATTCGTCCGCGCAACCATCAAGGCAAATCACGGCGATGGGCTGTGCAGGTAGCGCGTAGGTGCGATTGTTGATGGAAAATGTCATAGAGCAAATGGTTGACTGTTTCAAAACTGGGATGCAAAAAACGCCTCGGCAAGACCAAACGACATCGTCATACCGCATCCGCCTGTGCCGGTGGCAATATGGACATCCGGTAACGGCTGGGCCCGGAAGATCGGAGCCTCTGCATATTTTGCGTAGCAGCCGTGCCACCTCTCGGCCAAAGTCCAATCAGGAAAATCATAAAGTCGGCGGAGTTCTCGTAGCATGAGCTCGTCGATCTCAGCCTTGTCAAATATCTCAATGTCCTCACCGTATTCGTGCGAATCGCCCAAAACGATGCCCCCATCCCTGTCCTGTGATGCCATGACATGAATGCCGTAGCGGTCCAACTCTGGAGTTTCACGCGCGATACGTCGTTTCACATGGACCAGCGAAGGACAAATCGCGAACGAATCATAGTGGCGCAGTGTCAAGCCGCTGGAAAGCATGGGACCCAGCGACCAGCCGCCGGGCTGGGGTACGGTACGAAGCATTTGCAACTTGCATACCTTGAGAGGAGCAGCGGCAAAAACAGTAGGAAAAAGTGTTTGGAAATCATCTCCAGAACAGATGATGATTTGATCAAAAGCCTCATACTCGCCGGAAGCGACACGGATTTTCCCCTTTTCCACATGAGTCACCGCGGTATTCCAACGGAAAGAAACGCCGTATTTTTCCGATAGAAATGGGGGCAGCGCCATCATCGCTTCGCGCGGATCGAGATTGCATTCTGTGGGACTATAAAGCGCCGCTTTCATCACCCCTTTGCGCGCTCCCGGGCAACGCTCTTCCGCCTGCGAACGTGTCCATAATTCACAGGAAAACCCCAACTGCGGAGCTATCGACGCAAACTCCTCCAACACCGCCGCTTCATCATCTCGATCAACAATGCATGCGGATCCGCAGGGCCGCCTCGTAATGCCCGAAGCTTGAGAAAACTCACGCCATAGCTCACCACTGCGCAACGCGAGAGGATAATGCTCCGCCTTCTGACCAATCGGCCAAAACATGCCAAAGTTCCGAACGGATGCTCCGCGCGACCGATCCGATCGCTCGAAAACCGTTACCCGATCTCCCGATCTAGCTGCCGCCCACGCATGGGCAAGCCCCACGATTCCGCTGCCAATGATGGCAGTATGTCTTCTTTCCTTCGTTATCATTTGCTTTGGGCTGATTTTTGCAATTGGGTCGAGTCAAACATCCGACCCGCGAGATCGTATGCTTGGATTTCCAACTCCCCGCCATGGACGGTCACGTAACAAAAATGGTGATCCGATTTCAGATGGCGTTGAAACCCCGGTCGATAGGGGCCAGGTCTTTCAATCGGTCCTCCCGCACCACCCGTGATCATATACAACGTCCCATCCTTCTCCACTGGCTTGCCATTGCGGATCGGCCAAGTCCTCTCGTAGCTATGAACATGCCCGCACCAGACGATATCGACTTTATAGCGGTCATACAAATCCACGAGGGGCTTCGATTTTATATCACCGAGTGTAGCGCGACGGATCGGACGCTTCCAATCATTGCCGTAATCATCGTCGGAGGAAAAAGGCGGCTGATGATGAACACAGATTTTCCACCGCGCATCTGAAGCAGCTAGGGTTTTTTCCAGCCACAAATACTGTTCGGTTCCGGGTCTGACGTCACGATTTGTATCGAGCATAAAAAACTGAGTATTTCCATAACGAAACGTATAATAATACTCTGGATCAGGCAGCGACATGTAATCGTAATAAAAGCGTGCATCCTGATCGTGATTGCCTAGCACAGGGTAAAATGGCACTCGCTCTACCAACGGCTTGAGAGCGCCGAAAAAATCCTCCGTCCATTGTTTTTTGGAGTTTCCTGCATCGACGAGATCGCCGGCAATCACGACAAAGTTCGGGCGCAGTTCCCATGCAGCCGTAGCGAGCGATCCCGCGACCTTGGGTTGCCACTGCGTGTCAGAGAGAACCACAAAACCAAAGGGCTTGTCTTCCTTGCTGGCAGTTTGTAGTGTGCTAACGGCGGTCTCGAAAAGGGTGCCGCTCGCCGAAGAGACCACCGCAGAGCCTTCCGCACGTGAAAGGGTTTTATAAAAATACAACATCTCGGGCTCCAGATCGGTGAGCTTGATTTCATGATACACCCGCGGCTCGCTCTCGAGCGCTGCGTTCTCCGTCTTTTCTGATTCTCCCCACCTCACCTCGCCGGTGCAGGGAAAATTCGTTTCCCATCGAATGGTCGCCGACGTTTGGGTAATCCATTGCAGATAAGGCTGCACGATGATACGCGGTTCCACTGGAGGCGGCGCGTCTGGCGTTTGACGTCGCCATTCCTCAGCATGCTCCAAATCATGGGTGACCCACTCTGCTTTGGCGCAACTATCATACATCCGCAAATTCACCAAACGACCGTCATGGGGGAAATTTTCATCGCGATCCCAATAGCCACCCACCACAAAACGCGGATCCGGCGGCATCAAAATATCACCTGATTGGACCTCAGATGTGCCCACGACTTCACCGTCCATATACAGTGTCAATATGGCTCCATCATAGGTAGCCACCACCTGATGCAACTGCCCCGCTTTCCAGGGCTTTGCTGCACGCAAGATCGTCATCAACCCGTCACCATCATCCGCTCCTTTGGTTGCCAACGAAACCGTAAAACGCGATTCGTCGTAACCCAAGGCGAAGCCTCTTTCGGCGCCAGCATTGTCCTCTATCGAAGAATAGACCGCTCCATATTTTTTAGGGACATCCACTGAGCACCAAGCCGCGATAGTGAACTCGCGCACGGGCAAAAACTTTTTCCATTCTGTCTCCGGTTTGGGCCGATGGGGCTGCTTCAGTGCATGAAATCGCAAACCAGCCATTCCCGCCACTTCCGGCAACGGCTGTCCACCGAGAACCAGCGCTGGTCCGAAGCGCGCCGTCAAAACACCGTCCTTGATCGCTGCATGGTTGAAGTCGTAAGCCCATACAGGCGTGGGCCCACTTGGATGCGCCTCCGCTGGACAAAGACAAAACCAAAGCGAAAGCAACACGAGCACCAGCGATTTCATGTGTTTCATCCGTGATATCCTAGCGAGCTGCATACCAGCTGTCGATTGATGAATTGCAATAAAAATTGGCAATTTCGCGATTTAATGGATGGGATGGATCTCCCCTTTGGGAGAGGATTTCGTCACTTGGCTAAAATACCATGCTCCCAGTGCACAAAGCGCGAATCCCGCGATACCCAGCCCCAGCGCAAAATCGTGGAAGTAGGCCAAATGGGAGCTTGAAGCACCACCCAGGTCTTTGAACATCTGCATCAGAGCCGATCCAGTGTATCCGGCGGAATCCGCCAACTGGATGCCAAAAACCGCAGTTCCCGCACTTCCTGTCGCCGCCATCAAACGCTCAAACAATACCGCATTGATCGGAACGTAAGCCAAATAGGCCCCCAAACCAGTGCCAATCATCCACCACATGCCGCTGATCATCTGACGCTGTATCGCCCAGGTGCAGAGCGCTAACAACAGCATGCCCAACATCATCGAACCATAAGTGAGCATCAGTGCACGACGATGATCGCGTATCATATTCAATAACGAAAGAACAGCCAATGAGACCACCGCCACAGGAATTTCCGTCCGAGTAAACAACGCCGTATCCTGCGATCCGTATCCAAGATTCTTGAAAATCTCGACCCCAAAATTATCGCGAAAATCACGAAAAGCGGTGAGAAAAACGTAAAACACAATCAGCATGATGAGCCCGGGAGCGAACCGACGGAAAAAATCCGCGCGTGCCGCACGATCCATCGGTTCACGCGGCTGGCGGGCCGCAATGTCGACATCGTCAGGCGCAGGCAGACAGCTCAACACCCACACGGATATCAAAAAAATGGGTAAAAACAATGAAGCTGTAGTAGCGGGCATCCATGATTCAGAGACCCCGCAGCTACCCATCAACCATCGACCCACGTCCTTGACCGTCGCACTCGCTACGATGAATGAACCGCATAATGCCGTCATCAGCAGGTCCGAACATCGGCGGCCTTCCAAGTATCCAACCACCAAGCCCCATACCATGCCCAGCGGCAATCCGTTGATAAAAATGGCAAGAGTTTTCCAAGAACCGGGCAACACTGCGAATAGAAATAGGGAACCCCACGCGATGCCGATGAAAGTCAACAGTAAGGGCGCGCGCCGCGACCTGCCAGCCTCGGAGCAAATCCTCACTCCCAAGTATTTTGAAAGGGTGTAACCGACAATCTGACTGAGGATCAGCGCCGTTTTCAAGCCGATCACACCACCCGCGAAGGTCTGTCCAGCGAAAGTCGCTGCCGTAAATGGACGACGAAATGCATACATCGAAAAGTAGGCCGAAAAGGCGGCGATAGCCGCCACCAGAATGATCATGACATGCGGTTGGCGAGCCATTCGCGTTTTAAGCATCGAACCGAATTCTCCGGATGAACCAGCCTCATGATTCGATGAATGTGGGTGATGGGGCATAGCGTGATGACACTGTTCGAATCACATTGCTGAGGGCGCGCGCAGGTCATCAAGTAGAGAGAGATCCTCGACAACGATGGCGGGATGATCGTGTTTCGCAACGTGGCAATTGTGGCAGCGAATTGCCACTAAGGCTATGGCATAATTGCGATATTTATTGACAATTTCACCATTCTGCACTCACCTTTTGTAACGATGGCACATCCGTATGCATCCCTCATGTTAGAACAGAACGCCATGCCGCCGCGAGTTGGCGTGCGCTTGATTGATTGGGCTCAGGGATTCAGCTATCGGTTGTATGAGGGCATTCTCGATTTTCATCGCAAGGGTCATCCTATGGTGTTGGATTTTGAGCAGCCGAATGCCCGTGAAATTCATCCTGTGCGCATTGACCGATACTGGAAAGGCGACGGGTTGTTGGTATTTCGCTATACGGCAAGCGAGGCGAAAACATGGAAGTCGCAAGGTATGGCCGTCGTCAATCTAAGCACGGAATCGCCCGCTGGAAAACCGCATTTCCCGCGAGTGACTCTGGACAACGAAGCAGCAGGCATCATGGCTGCGGAACATTTCTTATCCCTGCAATTGCAAAACTTCGCCGTGGTAGTCGACGAGCACCGACTTTACTCGCGCGCGCGTGCTACAGGATTTCAAATGCGAATTGCCCAATCTGGCAAATTGGCGCAACGCATTTCGATTCCTACCAGCAAGTTTTCTCCGGCTTCTCGTGCTGCGCGAAATTTGCAAGCTGCCATGCTGGCACTAAGCAAATTGGCTCTGCCCTGTGGCATTTTCTGCAAAGACGACTTATGCGCGGTTTGGATGATCCGCGCAGTGCATCAACTGGGCTTGCGTGTTCCTCAAGATATCGCAATTCTGGGCGTAAGTGATGACGTCGTGTATTGCATGGCCACCACTCCGGCCATATCCAGTTTGCACTATCCCGGACGCGACATCGGCCATGCCGCCGCCGAATTGCTTGATCGTATGATGCGTGGCGAATCCGTGGACCCAGAAACCCATATTCGCATCCCACCCAAGAGACTGGTAGTTCGGGAATCCTCTGGGCCCGTGGAGCTACCAGATGCCGTGGTGACAAGCTCGCTCCGCTGGATACGCAGCACGACTCCCCAACGCGCTGTAACCGTGGAGGAATTATGCCTTGTGCTCGGCGTATCACGCGAAATCCTCAGACAAAAATTTCATGCCGTTTTGGGCAAATCGCCAAAACAAGTCATCGATGAAATGCGATCCGACATCGTAAGCGAGCATTTGCGCCATTCAGAGGATACAGTGGAAGAAATCGCCATTCGTTGCGGTTTTTCCGGCAGTGACGACTTGTGTCGTTTTTTTAAACGCACCAAAGGATCTACGATCAGCGAGTGGCGAAGAATGCGCAGCGGAAACTAACGTATGCATTCCGCGCTCGGTCAAACACGGCCGTCAGGCATCAGGGCGACACGACGTCCAGGCAACAGAGAAGATGCAGCAAAGGCGGCTTCGATTTCCTCCAGGGGAAATACGCCTCCTGTCAGGATATCATACGGAACCTTACCCACAGTATCCGTAAGAAAATCGACAGCAGTGACAAGATCCTGAGGGATATAATTATGAAGGCCGCGTAAGGTCAGCATGCGCCTCACAAGATCATTCGCATCCAGTGATAGAAATGCACCAGGTGTCGTTGTTCCCGCGATCACAGCCACTCCACCGGTGCGCGTCGCTGCAATCGCATCCGCTGCTGCTACAGCCGCGCCGGAAAATTCTAACGAAACATCCGCACCGCGCCCGTTGGTGAGATCGCCGAGCAAGTCACGAAGTTCATGAGGCAGCGCGAAATCATCAGCGCCAAAGCTCATGGCGGGAACGCGTCTCTCGTTGCTCACATCACAAGCAACAATGCGCGCTGCACCAGCATGGCGAGCCATCGCAATGGCATTCAAACCCAACACACCGCAGCCCATCACAGCCACCACGGAACCCTCCACGGATTCGGCAAGACGCAATGCCGCTGCCACTGTTGATACCGCGCAGTTTGCAGGAGCAGCTAACACATCGGGAAGGGCCTCCGGTAGCTTGAGAATGCCCGTGCCCGCATGCAGAATGCAGCATTCCGCAAACCCGCCGCTGAACACTTTTCCCGGCGAGATGGCATTGTGACCGTATTTGAACAAACGCTCACATTTCTGGGGGAGTCCGCGATGGCAAAAAAAACATTGGCCGCAGGAGGCTGCAATGGTCCAAGTGATCCGATCACCCTCGCTGAGAATCTGGCCTTTGAGATCCATGCGGGGTGCCTGCTCTCCGAAGGCGGCGATGCGCCCCACGATTTCGTGGCCTAACACACAGGGTGTAGGCTCGATGCGCCTGCCGTGCCAAGTATGCAAATCACTTCCACAGATGGTGCTACAAGTGACATCCACCAGCATTTCCCCGCGACCGGGACGCGGCTTATCAAACTCCTTCAGACAGAACGGTTGACCTTGACCAGAAAAAATGGCGGCGAGTGTACGCGAGGAAGAGCGCGGTAGGGTCATACTTTTTTACAAATGAATGTCATTAAGATCGCACCGGCGAGGCACGCGACGGAGACAACAGGAAAGACCATGCTTGTCGAATGTTGGGTCTCGATCAAATGACCAATCAGTGGCTCACCCAATCCAGCAAACAAATAGGCGAAAAAATTCATCATGCCTGTGCCCGTGCCCGCAAGTTTTTTCCCTAACAAATCAGGACACAACGCCCAAAATGCCGATTGCGGACCATAAACGAAGAATCCCGTGAGAAACAACAGAGGAACTGCCAGCACGGAGCAAGAAGCAAGCATCGACATACCCATCGCGCAGCACGAGGCACAAGTCAGAAACAAGACAATGGGCATGGCGCGTCGACCACCGAAGATCCGATCTGAGACCCACCCGGCCGATACCGCACCCACGGCCATACCGACTGGCAACGCGACCGAAATCCATTTCTCCTGGGAGTCTTTCCAATTTTCTCCCAAGAAATGCACAGGCACCCATACGAGCAAACCATAGCGCGCCAAATTTTGAAATCCGATGGCGGCACAACCGAAAAGAAAGGGCACCGAGCGGAAACCGCAGCGGTAACGTTGCCACCAGTTCATTTCATTCACCGTATCATCGGCCCCATCCGTCTGCGCGTCTGCCTGCTCCAAGATGTCAGAAAAACCACGGTCGGATGGCTTTTCGCGCACTAGCAACCAGAACGTGACGCAGCCTATCAGCATCAAGATCACCGGCCCGCGGAAAATCCAGCGCCATCCCAAATCCACCACGGTATTCGCCATCACATAGGTCAACACCGACGACATCCCTGCGGCAAAAACATAGGCTCCATAGACGCGACCGCGATGCACCTTGCCCCACCAGTTCGAAAGTATCCGACTTCCAGGCGCCCACCCCATGGACTGAACGAACCCATTGCCCGCCCACGGCACTAACACACCCGCAAGGCCGCCGGCAAAACTGGTGAGGACGTTCATCAAGAAAGACAACAGTCCGCCCAAGCCCATCAAACGTCGCCCGCCGAAGCGATCCGCCAAGGGGCCGTTGATCGCCTGACCCACTGCATAACTCCACAACAAGGCCGAACTGCACCAACCCAACGCCGCTTTGCTCAAACCCAACTCTTGTGAGATTCCCGGAATGGCAAAACCGAAATTCTGTCGCCCCGTGTAATAAAACAAATAGCAAAACATCACCAGCAGCAAAGTGCGGACTCGCGCGCGATGAAAGCTAGAGGTTGTTTGCTCTGACATACTACGCTTGATTATGAGCGCACGCTCAGGGTGACAAGAAAAATTTTGATTCCCTCAGCAGACTGACGCAAGGATGTCTCATCATTTCAAAATACTGAGGTATTCGATCAGGTCGCGTAGTTCCCGCTTCTGCAGCATGGAATCCATCGGTGGCATCATCGATATCGGAACCGTGCGCTGTGTGATCTGATCAAGCGCAACAGTGGTCAGCGATTGATCGGCTCCGCGCACTTGCAACTCGCGCGCAGTTTCTTTCTCCACAATGCCACTGATGGTCTTGCCATCCTTGCAAGAGATCATGATCACATCGTATCCCTTGGCGATGCGTGCATTGGGGAGAACCAATGATTCTAACAATTGCTCGCGATTCATGCGCTTGGCGATCTTTGACAAATCCGGTCCTACTTCCGCGCCTTCGCCACCGATCTTGTGGCAACGAGTGCATTGCGCTGCAAGATGCTCCAGCGCGACCTGTTTGCCTTTGGCCGCATTTCCTCCATCCAGCGTTTCACGATAGGCTGCCAATTTGTCCTGTGAAGAACGGGACGCATCATAGGTTTTCAAGGCATCGGTCAAAGCCGCGTCTTGCTGGGCGTGCGCAGCTTCTAACAAATCAAGAACAACCGCAGACGGGACTTTGCCCTCACGCAGTTTTGCCATCCATTCCAAAAGAAGTTGTCTCGCTTGTGGTGTTTTCACTCCCGCCAGAATGGCAAAGCTTTCCTGCATCTCCGGTGTTTTTCCTGCAGCAAGAATTTTCCCCAAAGTGGGCACGAGTGGCGCTGTTGCATGGCCCGATCGAGACAACAACTGCAAGGCACTGAAGCGCAATCCGGAATCGCCCGAATCCAACGAAATGGCGCTAGCACGAGGAAGATCGGCATCTTTCAAGGCGGCCAGTGTTTCCAAGGCAACCCTTCGCAAACGGCCCGCTTGTTTTTCATCAGCCACCAGACGATGCAAGGTCTCGCTCGCTTGCTGATACTGGGCACTGCGCACAAGCTGGCAGGCCAACTCGCGAATTTCTAAGGAATCATCACCGAACAATTTTCCCGCGGTGCTGGCGAGCGCCGCTTGCAAGTCCGCCACCGGCCGTTTTTCCAGCGGTCGGTAACGACCCTCCACGCGATCGAGGGGCTCTGGCTCACACCAAGTGAGAAGAGTCTCCAACGCCTCGATTCGCATGCTTTCCGGCGCGGAGGACATCGCGGCATAGTTTATCAGGGCTTTTGCCGCGGAGGCGCCTCCGATGCGCAAATTGGCGGAGATGGCTCGACGAATGAGCACGGGGTTGTGATCTTTCGCAACACTCAGCAAGGCGGCTAAATCTGGCATAGCGGCGAGTAGGGAATCATCATCGTGAATCGCGCGCGCCGCTTCCGCCACCACGAGTGAATCAAGATCCTCGAGAAAAACGACTACTTCTTTAGCTGCGATGCGACGCAGAGCTACCACAGCCGCTAGGCGAACCGTCGTGTTTTTATGATCATGCAACTGAGCAAGCGATTCGGCATGTTTGGCGGCACATCCTGCGAATGCGGCAATGCCGGCGTGAAGAAGAAAACGATCGTCTGTCGCGCGATTGGCGATCATTTGGCTGATCGCAGGCACATCCACCTCAGAGCCCGTCTTTGCCAAGGCCATGGCAGCGTGAAAACAAACGCGGGCCTCGGGATCCTTGAGAGCTTCTCTCAACGAAGTGGCAGCCGATCTCAGCCCCGCATCGCCCAGAACCTTCGCCGCTTGCGAACGAACTTCCGGATGTTTGTCATGCAAAAGTGCTATCAGTGGCGCCACGGCGGCGGCATCTCGACGACCCATTTGACCGAGGCCCCAGATGGCATGGAGCCTACCGAGCAAAGTCTTCTGCTCCATAGCGCGCGCGAGTAATTCTTTTTTCCCTTCACGCGAGACGAGCGAGAATTGAGCCGCAAGTCTCACGCGCTGGTCTTCGTGATCGAGCATCTGCGTTAGCTCACCCTTCGATTTTTTCTCCATCCCTTCGCGCAAGAGGGACTGTGTGGAAGCACGTTGCGGATTTTTCTCGTGGTTGTCGCAATCCAGCTTCCAGATTTTCCCTTTGTTATGGGGCTCCCACACCGCACTGTTCCAATCGGCCACATACAAGGCACCATCAGGACCCCAAGCCAGACCAGTCATCATCGGCCCGCTATGCGCTAGCTTCTCATTCACCATACGAAACCCCGCACCTACAGGCTCCACTTGAAATGCCGTGAGTTTACGACCCGGAAATTGTGTAAGAAAAAACGTGTCTTTCCACTCACCACCTAAAGCCGTTCCAGGGTTGTATACCAATCCACTCGGACCATCCGAATAATTGGACAAAGGCGGTGTGATATAAGCCGCCTGCCCATCCCATTCGGGCACGGCCAGTTTTTCATCCATCCAGGGATTGTATCCGCTGCCACGGTATTGCCAATTGCAGCGCCAACCGCTATCGCTACGCTCTGTGATGTAAACAAATCGTTCGCGCTCGCCCTTAAAATCTCCATCATTGTCTACCGTAAAAAGATTGCCCCATTGATCAAAGGCGATCTCCTGCGGATTGCGTAAGCCACGGGCAAAGACTTCGAATCCACTACCGTCGATCTCACAACGCAATACCGCACCCTCGTGAGCGACTTTGTGAATTTTGCCTTTGTCGTCGGTCACGTTCAAACCCTTATCGCCTATGCTCCAGTAGATCCTTCCATCTGGCCCCACAGTCAATCCATGCATATCGTGACCTGAGTAGGCAATGTGCACGCCAAACCCTTCCAGCATGATCTCTTTTTTGTAATCCGCCGCGCCCGGTTTACGCTCCTCATCAAACTTCCACAAACGAGGAAGGGCCGTCAGATATATGTTCCCCTGATGGCTCATGATACCTGCCGCCACCCCCGTCATGGCGTCGTTGAGTCCATCGACAAAAACCGTGCTCGTATCGGCACGGCCATTGCCTTGCTTATCCTCGATGCGCAGGACTTTTTCCGATAAAACGGCAAGGTCGCGGAAATCTGATACGCCATCGCCATTCCGATCCTTCAACCAGCTTTTGTTGCGGTCGCTCATTTCCGGCGACATGACACGACGATAAAATGCTTCGCGTTCTGCCACACTCTCCATCGCCAGTGTCTGCGTGACCCAATCGCGGTGTGAACGGATGTCGAGTTCACTTTCCTTGCGGCGTATCGTCTGCGTCACATAAGCGCGACCTTGGTGATCCATGGAAATCGCCACCGGACTGCCCAGTAAAGAGTCGTCCGCCCACTCACTCCCCTGCAAGCGTGTTGCTGTTGCTTGCTTCTGAGCGAACAACGGTGAAGAAAAAACAATTAAGGTCAAAACCGGAAGAGCCGTACGAAGCATGACATGCAACTAGCACAGATTTTGTGCCAAGCAAAGCAGGGAATCCAACCTACAAAGGCAAAGCCATTCTCAGAACGTGGGTTCGTCCTCTCCGATGATTTTCACTTCCATTTCCATTTCGATGCCGCGCGCACTGCGGGCGTGTTGCTGGATTTCTTCGACCAGTCCGAGAATGTCTCGGGTAAGCGCGCCACCCGTATTCACGATAAAATTTCCGTGCACCGTCGAAACCTCTGCTTTGCCATGACGAGTGCCTTTGAGACCAAGCTCGTCCACCAATTTTCCCGCAGGAATCCATTCCGGATTTTTGAACATGCATCCTGCACTGGCGGCAATGGGTTGAGAAACACGACGCTTGTTGCGTGAAGCATCCCATCGCTGCTGGATGTTCTCCGCGCTATCGGGCGGACCCGTCAACGTGACTTCTAAGGCAAAATTTCTGCTCAAGAAAGGCACGTTGCGATACGCGACTTCGACATTCTCACGCGTGATCGTGCGGATCTTTCCTTCCTCATCCAAAACTGTAACATCGAGCACTTGGTCGAACATTTCCACTCCCATCGCTCCGGCATTCATCCGCAGCGCTCCGCCAACATTGCCGGGAATGCCTTCCATCCATTCAAATCCTCCCAAGCCTGCGGCTTGTGCCACACTGGCCACTTTTTTCAAACGGGCGCCAGCACCGGCGATCACTTTGCCGTTTTCCACACGCACTTCAGAAAATGCTCCGCCGCTCGGGTGAATCACGGCCCCGCGAATTCCACCATCACGAACTAACAGATTCGAGCCTCTTCCCACCACGCGCAGGGGAATGCCTCGATCGCGACAATAACTGACCAACTCAGCAAAGGCACGGAAGCTATGGGGTTCCAACCAGTATTGCGCCGGACCACCCACCATCATCGTCGTATGTCGGCGCATGGGCTCATAGAGTTTGCCAGACATTTCGTCAGAAGGCACCAGTCGTAACATTTCCTCTAGAATCTTAAGGTCCTCCGCGATGCGCGTACCCGCCTCATGAACATTTCCGGCGCCGAGAGTGATCAACAAATCTCCTGGCTCAAGAGCGTTGCCCACCTCACCATGCGCACGGGTCACATCAGGCGTATACGAAACCTTGCAGTCACCCTGACGTCTCATCGCTTCCACCAAAGTCATTCCGTTGATGCCCTCGATGGGTTTTTCGCTTGCCGCATAGACATCGGTCAGAAAAACGCGATCTGCCGCTTGCAAGACCTTGCCAAAATCATCCGCCAGCGCCTGTGTGCGAGTGTATCGATGCGGTTGAAACAAGACAAGAACGCGCCCGGGGTTCAACGAGCGTGCCGTTTGCAACGTCGCTGCCAACTCGGTGGGATGGTGGCCATAATCGTCCACGATGCGGAAATCGCGCGACAAATACTTTGTTTCAAAGCGGCGTTTAGCGCCCGCAAATGTCGAAAGCGCACGCGCGATAAAAGGAAAGCTCGCACCCACTCCATCAGCCACGGCAATCGCTGCCAGCGCATTGAGAACGTTGTGTTTTCCGGGAATGCCCAATTCTACATTGCCTAACAATTCTCCATTCCGCCATACCACAAAAGCCGATGAACCACGCAATTCGCGTAGGTCGGTAGCGACATAATTCGCATCACTCCAGCCATAGGAAACGGCATGAGTTCGACCTTGATTCAGACGCGTAGCGACGGCACATTCCTTGCAATAAACAATGCGTCCGCGAGTCTGATCCAAGAGTTTCGAAAAGACTTCGCAGATGTGATCGAGATCCCGATAATAATCGAGATGCTCCGCTTCGATGTTGAGGACAATGGAACATTCCGTTTGATAGAGCGCCAGAGTGCCATCGCTCTCATCGCCTTCTGCCACCATATACTCACCCTCCTCATCCCAACGCGCATTGCTACCCAAAACGGGAATTTCTGCCCCCACATAGTGACTTGGTTTCAATCCCGCCTCGCGCAAGATGTGTGCAGTCATGGACGACGTCGTCGTTTTGCCATGAGTACCTGAAATCACGATACCCTTTTTTGTATGCAGAATAGCGGCAAGACATTCGGCGCGACGCAACAAGGGAATGCCAGCTTCATGGGCGGCGGCGTACGCCGGATTTTCTGGACGAATGGCGGAACTGTAAACCACCAGATCCACTCCCATGACCGCCTCTGCGGTGTGCGGTGAAGAAAATCGTAAACCCACGCCCTGCAGCCTCTCCGTTTCCTGACTGGTGACCCGATCTGAACCGCTGACCTGATGCCCCATGCCTAACAAAAGCAGTGCCAGACCACTCATGCCGGAACCAGCCACTCCGATAAGATGCACGCGCAAGGGTTGGGAACGGTCGGTGAGCCTTCGGCTCCAATAAGGGATATCGGTCATGAGAAACGGGCCAGCAAACGTGAGACAAAATCACTGGAGCGGATTCCTAAACGAACCGCGCTGCATCACAGAAGCCGTAACAGAAAAGCGAAAACAGACAATGCCAAATTGGTTCATACAGACAACGGCTGACCAAATCATGGCTTGCCAAGAATGCCGATTTCTCTTTTATTTCCCGCCGCTACCTCATCATGGCTCTCATCGTTCAAAAATATGGCGGCACGTCCGTTGGTTCACTCGATCGCATTCGCAATGTAGCAACGCGACTAAAAAAAACGCGCGACGAGGGCAATCAAGTAGTGGCAGTGGTATCCGCCATGTCAGGTGTCACCGATGGTCTGTTAAAAATGGCCCATGAACTCACGCCACAGCCTTCCGAGCGCGAGCTCGATGTCCTCGTGTCCACAGGAGAGCAACAATCGATTGCTTTGGTTTCCATGGCACTGCAGGATCAAGGTGTCGACTCCGCTTCCGTCACTGGCCGCCAAGCGGGAATTTTCACCACTGGTTCACACACTCGCGGTCGTATCCTCGATATCGACCCGACCTTGATGAACCAACTGCTGAGAGAAGGCAAAACCTTGGTAGTCGCCGGCTTCCAAGGTGTGACTCCTGAAGGCATGATCCATACCTTAGGCCGTGGTGGCTCGGATCTCACAGCCATCGCTATCGCCGCAGCCATCAAGGCTGATGTTTGCCAGATTCTTACCGACGTCGATGGCGTCTACACCTGCGATCCACGCATCGTGCCCAATGCCCGCAAGCTTCCAGAAATTTCCTACGATGAAATGCTAGAAATGGCCTCATCTGGATCGAAAGTCATGCAATCACGCTCGGTCGAATTCGCCAAAAAATACGGCGTTGTATTCGAGGTGCGCTCCAGTCTCAATCAAAATCCCGGAACCCTAGTCTTAGAAGAACATCCCGCCATGGAAAACGTCGTCATTCGTGGAATCAGCATCGAACGCTCTCAAGCTCGCGTCACCGTTACCGGCATCCCCGACGAACCGGGCATGTCCGGCGCCATTCTGGGCGCTCTCGGCGATGCCGAAATCAACTTGGACATGATCATTTCCAACATTGCCAACGATGGTTTCGCCCGGCACTCTTTCACCATGCATTCCAATGATCTTGGCAAAGCCCAAGCCGCTCTGAAGCTGGTATTGGAAAGACTCGGCACCCACGCCAAAGTGGAAACCGAAGGCGGCATTGCCAAGCTTTCCGCCGTTGGCATCGGTATGCGCTCGCACTCTGGAGTAGCCGCCACCATGTTCAAAGCTCTCGGAGATGCGGGCATCAACATCGGCATGATCTCCACCTCGGAAATCAAAATCGCAGTTACCGTAGATGAACGATTCATCGAAGATGCCGCGCGTGCCGTGCATGATGCCTTCCATCTCGACAAAGAGCCAGTGTAAACAGGCGGTTTGCCTATTTCCAACATCATGCCGCTGAGATCCTTTGGATCACATGGCTCATGTTTTGGCGAAGAACATCCCCGCATCCCGACGACCGCGTTTTCTAGAATTTCCACAAACAAAAAATCCCGCCCCTCACAACGAGAGACGGGATGAAAGATTTGTTAGCAATGAAAATCCGTTAAGCGGGTTGAGCGATCTCGGACTGATTGATCACGCGCAGCGGCACACGGACCAGCACTTTGCCATCAAAACGGATGTCGAAATGATACGTGCCAGCCTTAGCCACCGTACCTTGCAGAGGGGTGATCAAGTTCTGTGTGGAGAATCCAGTGGTGCCTTCGGGCATATTCACTTGCATATCGGATTCTTCCTGAGCGTTTTCCGTAGGAGCCTCGGAGTCGTCGACCAAGAGGATCGAGAACTTGTGGCTGCCATGGTCGGCAGAGGTGAAGCTGAAGCGCAATGCCAGATTGCAGGCAAAACGTGCGGGAAAACTTTGAGCGACAATCGCATCAAAAGCTCCGAGAACATTGAGTTTGCCTTGGTTTTCCACGGCGGTATCACATAGGGTTGCAACGAGTAGTTCCATATCACCACGAGTTTGAGTGATCTCAGGTCATCAGACAATACAAAAAATCTAACAAATCACTCACCGGGCTGACCGCTTTTCCTGAAGCCGTTTTTTGCTCTGAAAAAAAGCCCATGGCATTACTAGGAAGTTTCACCACCGAATGCGCTTACAAAAGAAGCAGATCAACCTAGAACATTTGGAAGACTTTTCCCGTTCTTACGGGAAAAAGGGATCATCCATACCATTCCTCCCTCCGAGGTTTTCAGCCTTCGGGCGTCAGACCCAGCACCACATCGAATGATGCCTTGAGTTCGCCCGCCTTGCTATCTGGCAGTTTTAGGAAGTCCACCTCTACCGCCGCGCGGGACTTAGGATCTTTGATGCTTTTGAACACACCATCCTTGGCGTTGCGTTCATCACCCTTGATGTAGCACTGCGTGACCAAAAGGTCCTTGCCCTTGGATTTGATTTTATAATGAATGTGTGGCGCGCGACCAGGGTAACTGACCGGTTTGATCGTACGGAATAGGTATTCTCCTTTGAGCCCGGTAACAAAACGCCCGAATCCTTGGAAATTACGGTCGCGTTTTTCTCCACTTTGCCCTTTGCTGTGTCGATACGCTCCGTCCGCATCGCATTGCCAAATTTCTACTTCCACGCCACGCATGGGCTGGCCCTTGGCATCCAAAATACGACCGCTCAGATAAGTGACTTCCCCCACTGCAGGCGTGAGCGCACTGTTCAAAATCAGCAGGTCATTGTCAGTATCCAATGGCAAATGATCGGGATAAAATGGACCTTCTGTCTGGCGGGGAGTGACGGTCAACGCTTCCGCATAGAGACCAGATGTGGTGAAAAATGCAGCACCCATCGCCGCACGCGAGAGAAAATCGCGTCTTGAGTAGGACGATTTGCGAGAAGTGTGCACGTTCATGTCACTGACCATGCTCCGTTCTGGTGAAACCCACAAGAAAAAAGACCCTATCGAGCAATCACCCTGCGATGTCGCCGATTCGTCCAAAACAAGAAAGACAAACCTAACATCACCGCCACAGAAGGTTCGGGAATGGGTGCAAATGACCAAGCCAATCCATAGTCCGTAAGCAAATTCGGCTCAGCAGCCATTTGGTAATTTTGGTTCTCCCAGACCACGCGAATCTGATATCGGCCTGTTTCGGAAAGCGTGAAACGCAAATGTTCCGTCGTTCCCCATGGGGACTCGGAACGCCCAACGAGCCGATCTCCGAGATTTTGATCCAGACACCACAACTCCAATGACAAATTCGATAATGCCGTATCCTGAGCGCTCGTGAGAGCCACATCAAATCCGCGCGCAGCATACCAGGTGAGAACGGCCGAAAACTGACTGCCTGCCGCCATCACACCCGCCAATGTATACATGTTCGCGCCACCCTGAATGGCGCCAAGGTCCCAACCCTGCGCCGCGAGGTGGGAAGCTCCAGATAATCCTGATACTCCCAAGGTATTCTTGCCATCGGTTGCATAAACAGATGGCGCGAGCAAAAGAGAGCCGCCAATGTAAATCGAATGCGTTTTTTCCAAATTCAAGGCTCCCGCACCGGCAGCCAAATCCAAGGCCTGTGATGTGCGGATGACTGCACCATCGAGATATTGTCCGTTGTTCCATCCTTGCGTCGGAGTCGCTCCGGCCATCAATGCGGCTTTCACCACCAACGGATGAACCATCTCGGAGATGCCAAAAGCTTTGCCGGCATCGACCATTAAGGCTGCCGCGCCCGCGACAATTGGTGCGGAAAAACTCGTACCGCTCATCCCAGAAATGTAATACTGACCGCTCCCTGCCGTGGGGTCCGAACCCGCAATGTGCCCGCCCGTCAACCCTCCATAAAACGCCATCGTTAGGTTATCTCCCGGTGCCACCAAATCCACTTTGGCGCGCGCATTGCTGATGACCACATCCGTCTGGGGATTATACGCATCGTTCCATCCTCTGCTGGAAAAATCCGCTATTGTATCATAGGTAGGCAGCGCCGCGCTGTTTGTCAAAGCACCCACCGTGATGCCGTTGTAACCGCTGCCAGGGGCGCCGACTGTATTACCATCCGGGCCGGAATTTCCCGCTGAAAAAACGCCGATGACGCCACTGCTGCGCAGCATCGCGTCAATGGCAACAGCTTCCGCCGACGATCCCGTGGGATCCGTGTAACCCCAACTGCTATTGATCACATCCGCACGCGTGCCATTGACTCCCGTAACCATTGCCGTGCGATAGGGATACAAAAAACTCGCTTCCGTTGTGTCAAAGGATCCAACGAATTGCTCCAATGGTGCTCCCGACCAAGAAGTGGCGATCGAACCTGACCATAACTGGGCAAGGGGCGCGATCCCATCCTGGTGCGTGTAGAGTCCTCGACCAGCAAGGGCCTGACCGACAAAAGTCGCGTGCCAGTCCGCCTGACCCAGCTGTGTTCCGGTAATCGTCGGATCGAACAAATTTTGTATCGTCCTGCCCTGCATGGTTTCATGCCCACCCCAAATCGTGCCAGCCTCAATGTTGGCGATCACCGCCCTTTGACCACCGAAACCCTGATTGTAAAAGACATCGGCCCCGATGACCTCATTGATGTAAACTCCGTTGAAAACACTGGTTCCGCCGTAACTGCTAACAAGGGCGCTGGCGTTCGGCATGAAGAAACATGCGAATCCAAGGACGCCGAGTGCGTGGAAGACTCCGAATCTAGGGGGCATGGTTTTCATTTCCGGATGAATGGTTTTGGATTTCAAAGGTCAGTATCCCTCAAAATGAAAAGACTCGCAAGAATTTGTTGGCTAATCCGCAGTCGGCCTGAGTTGTTGGGCCAATTTTTCATGCCTCTCGCGCACGAGGCGCACAACCAGTGCAGTCCAACCTGTCTGATGCGAAGCCCCCAGTCCCTCGCCCGTTTCGGCATGGAAATATTCGTGAAAAAGAAGCAGATCACGCCAGTGTTCCACATCGCTGTAACGCGGCGCATCGCCGAAACAAGGACGGTATCCTTTCTCACTGGGAACAAACAACGAGATCAAACGATCGCACAAATCGATGGCCACTTCGATCAAAGTTTTTCTATTGCCTGATCCGGTGGGATACTCGACGGTGAATGAATCGCCATAAAAATAATGATAGCGCTCCAATGCCTCGATGATCAAAAAGTTCGTCGGAAACCAAATAGGACCACGCCAGTTGGAATTGCCGCCGAACATGTCGGTATTCGACTCTCCAGGAGTATATCGCACCTCGTTGCGATTGCCTCCGTGTTCAAAGACAAAAGGATGTGTTTCGTGGATCTTGCTCATGGAGCGAATGCCGAAAGGCGAGAGGAACTCATCTTCTGAGAACATGCGTTCCAAGGTTTTGCGGAGCCGATCCTCATTCGGTAGTGCGAGCAAGCAACGACCGGGATTTTTGGAGCCGCTGGCTCGGCGAACTCGAATGTATTTCAATAAATCAGGCCTGTGGCTGAGAAACCAATCCAATCGCTTACGGAAACCGGGTAGAGCATCGATGGTTTTCTGTTTGAGTACTGTTACAGCACACAAGGGCAGCAAGCCAACCAGCGAGCGAATGCGTAACGGGATGGGCTGCTCGTGATTGATGATGAGCTGGTCATAATAGAATCCATCTTCTTCATCCCATAAACCCGTGCCACCAAGACTGTTGATGGCATCCGTGATGTTAACATAATGTTCGAAAAATTTCGAAGCAATGTCCTCATACGCCGGATTTACAGTCGCCAGTTCCAAAGCCATGGAAAGCATCGTCAAACAATAATATGCCATCCATGCCGTGCCATCAGCCTGATGAAGGTGTCCACCGCCGGGCAACGCGTGCGATCGATCAAAAACCCCGATATTGTCTAGCCCTAAAAAACCACCACCAAAGACATGGCGACCTTCCGTATCCTTACGATTGACCCACCATGTGAAGTTGATCAACAACTTCTGAAAAGCCCGCTCCAGAAAAAGAACATCGCGCTGCCCTTTGGCATCGGCAATCTTATAAACCCGCCACACCGCTCCCGCATGAACTGGCGGATTAACGTCAGAAAAATTCCATTCGTAAGCAGGCAACTGACCATTCGGATGCATATACCACTCACGCAACAGTAAAAGAAGTTGATCCTTCGTAAAATCAGGATCAATGCTCGCAAATGGAATCATGTGAAACGCTGTATCCCATGCCGCAAACCATGGATATTCCCACTTGTCCGGCATGGACAGGATATCGCGCGCGAAGAAATGTTTCCAATCGGAATTCCTTCCCTTGAGCCGCGCATCAGAAGGGGCTGGTCTGTTCGGATCAGATTTGAGCCAGTCATCCACGACGTAATGGTAGAACTGCTTTGTCCACAACAGACCAGCATAGCCCTGTCGGCAAATCAAACGTTCCGCATGGGAGATGTGCGGAGGAATAACGTCTTCGTAAAACTCGTCCGCTTCCGTCATGCGAAGCGCAAAAATTTCCTCCAATCGCTCCAAACCATGGCAGTCATTGTGCTCGCGCTCAGCATGCAGACGACAACGCACTGTAACAGATTCTCCGGGTGGGATCACAAAACGCATGAGTGCGGCAGACTTGGTGCCCTTTGGCAAGGGATTCACCGCCTGCTCCTCACCGTGAATCAAAAAGCGGTGAAAAGCATCCTTCACATGAGGACATAGATTTTTCCCCTCACCCAAAGCCTCAAGGTTGCTCTCATTTTCCGTAAACAACCATTGGATCGGTGAAGCCGTTTCAGCGTCCGCATAAAACCGATAGGTGCCCATGGTTTCATGTTTGATCAACAAATGCTGGTCTTCCTGCTCGATGCTTGGCTTGCGCAGAGTCGCCTCGCTTTCATTCCCCCAGCTCCAAGTATTGCGAAACCATAGGGTGGGTAAGACATCAATGGCGGCTTCCTCCGCTCCGTGGTTGGTAATCGTCAGACGCCAGAGCAAATCTTCCGGCGAGCGCTTGGCCACTTCCTGCAAAACATCAAAGTAGCAGTCCTGATCAAATGCACCCATATCGGCGATTTCCAGCTCGGGATCATCTCGCGTGAGCTTCTGGTTTTCCGCTACAATGTCCGAGTAGGGAAAAGCGCGCTGCGGATATTTGTAGAGTGCCTTGGTGTAGGAATGGGTCGGTGTGGCATCGAGATAATAGTAACATTCCTTCACGTCCTCCCCGTGATTGCCCTCATTGCCGCCCAGTCCAAAAAGACGCTCCTTCAAAATGGCATCCTGACCGTTCCAAAGCGCGGGCGCAAAACACAACTGGCCGCGCCGATTGCACCAACCTTGCAAACCGTCCTCTCCCCAACGATACGCACGAAAGCGTGCATGATCGTGAGTCACCGCCGACCAACTATGACCATGATCCGAGTGATCCTCGCGAACCGTGCCCCACTGGCGCTCGCTGAGATAGGAACCCCAACGCTTCCAATTCGCTCGTCTCTCACGATCCTCGATCAATCTTATTTTTTCGGCCGTCATCTAGCACTGGAGTAAGCAGGTTTCATGCAGATTTTTGGAGGAAACACAGGATTTCACAGCGTTGAGCGTGACCCTTTCTCTTGTTCAAAACTTCCCACCCGCGCGTGGCACCAACCCTTGCGCCAGTGAAGCTCAATCGGAAGATCGTAAAGCTGGCTCAAGGTCGCCGAGTTGAGAATGTTGCGCTTCGATCCATCGGCACAGAGTTTGCCGTTTTTTAACAACAGCACACGATCCATTTCGGGAGGAATTTCTTCTGGATGATGGGTTACCAACACGACTGTGCAGCCCGACGCCATAGCACGACGAAGGCTTTGGATCAAAAGCTGAGAGCCAGCAAAGTCCAGCGCTGTGGTAGGCTCGTCCATTACCAGCACACGCGGCCTATGAACCATGGCGCGCGCAAGGAGCAGTCTGCGTCTTTCGCCAGAAGACAGATGTCCGATGCGCCGATGCACCAAATGCGAAACTCCGGTAATTTCCATCGCTTCCTCCGCGGCATGTTTTTCAGCACGGGAAAATCTCATTTCGCGCGTTCTTCCATAGGCGCCGCGCCAGGCAGAAAGTACTACATTCATCGTAGTTTCTTCGTCATCGAAATACCTGGTCTGCTCGGGCGAAACGAATCCGATGAGATGACGCAGATCTTCCAGACACCACAATTCCTCTCCAAACAATCGGCACACCCGATCATGGGAAAATTCCACAGACAAGTCACCCGTCAGGATCTGAACCAATGTGCTTTTTCCCGACCCGTTCGGACCAAGAATCGCCACGCTTTCACCGTGTCGCAAATCCAAGGACCAATCTGAAAGGATGCAATGATTCCCTCGCCAGACATTGGCTTGTCGCATTTCAAAAAAAATCCCGTCCCGCTTCATGGATGAATCGAGTGCGGGTTTTTCGCCAGTTCCGAAAAAACTTTTCGCATGTGGTCGATTTTGCCTAACAGCAACACCACGCGGTATTCGAGTATGCAGCCCGGCGTGAGCGCTAAGGTGCGTAAGGGGGCAGCATAGGATACATCACCTTTGTGTCCGCCGCGTACCCGATAGGCTGTGAGAAAATCAGTGCCTTCGCAATAGACTCCCATTCCCTCTTGTTGGGCATCTACCCAAGCCATCCACGGTTCCTGCAAATGAAAGTATTCGTTTTTGGGACCCGGTTGTTTGTTTACCACTTGCTGGGTGGCTTTTTCGCAAAATACCAAGGTTTCACAACGTGGAGTCACAAAAACCGCAGGCATCTCCTGATGCCGTGCCTTGTGGGCGAGAGATCCTGTGTAGGTCATACGGTAGCGCAAATGCACCTGATCACCCACCAAGTTGAGCCATTGTTCCATGATCATGTCCTTCACCAATGAGCCGCTGGCCCATTGCATGGGCTGGGTTTTCACATACGAGTCAACGGGAGTCTCATGATGTTCCAACACCACTGCAGGCAATCCTTTCCAACTGCCTCCTTGCACGGGGTTGTAACGCCATGGTTTGCCATTCCAATCCGATCCATCCGCATCCCCATAGAAGGATTGCTGCACATACCTTCCATGATCGTAACGATTCAACAAATTGTCGGGGGAATGGGATTTCGACAACCAACCCATGCTGCCACCCGCTTGCAGATTGATTCCGACACGGATTTTGCCATTATCAAAAAACAACCACCGTTCCTGAGCATGCAAAAAACTTAGGCTTGTAAGCCATATGATGAGCCAATGGGACACACATGCAACGTAAACGGACACGTGACTGACGGCAAGCGCCAAGCACGTCACTTCAACGCCACATTTCACAGGCGTGAGCCGCAAAACCTGCGCCGAATGCCGTGAGCCAGTAGCGATGGTCTGCATCCGCTGAGGTCGATGCAAGTCGTTGTTCTAAAGCAAACATGACCGAGGGACTGCTCATGTTGCCACAGCGCGATAACACCTCGCGTGTTTCATCGAGCGAAAACGGCAGCACGTGCTCTAAGGCATCGATGACATCGCGACCCCCGGAATGTGCAATCACTTGGTCGGGGTCAGCATGACGGAGTTGATAGAGATCGGCAACGGCAGCGGCGGCCAATTGTGGAACACTTCGATGCAGCTGATTGCGAAGTTTCCCCTGATCATTCCGGAATCGGATTTTCTCCCTGTGTTCGGGGCGATGCGTAGTGGTAAAATGTCCCAACTGCCATTGACCAGCGTGACCATGACCCGACCAAATCGAAGCAGAAGCGCCGTCTCCGAACAAACAAAGGCTGATGAGCACACCAGGGTCGTTGTTGACAAAAAATGCGGCAGAGCAAATTTCCACAGGCACTACCGCCACCTTGGCTTCGGGATGAGCTTTGATGAAATGCTCTGCGGCACGTAACGCAGGAATGGCAGCTCCGCATCCAAGTCCCACGATATCACAGAGATAAGCATCTTGACGCATGCCTAACGATTCCGCGACATGAGACGTCACACCGGGACAAAGGTATCCGGTGCATGTGCAAACAAAAAGTGCATCAAGATCTTGTGCTTGGATTTTGCTCCGATCCAAGGCTTGGATCAAGGCTGCTGCTGCCAATTGGGGCGCATGGATCTCATAACTTTCGTTCAGTTGCTGAGCATCAAGCGAAAACAAGCGATGCAGATCATCTGTAGCGTAATGACGTTGTTCGATGCCCGAGCCGCCACACATGACTTTTTCTACCAACATTCGTGCTGCCGGTGAGCAGTCGCTGAACCAAGAACTGTTTCGGATCAGTGAGAAACAATCCTTTTGCGATAGGACATGTTCGGGTGTAGCGGAAGCAATGGATTGTAAAAACATCAGTGGCGAGTCAGTGTGAAAAGTGAGTGAAATGGCAAAAGCTGTTCAAGCGCGAGGATTTCCAGCGGCTTGCGAAACCAAGGAGCAAGTAACAAATGCTGGCAAACTCCGGCCAACTGAAGACGTCGATGAAATTTGTGATTCGAATCAAATTCCATCCGCTGCATTGTTTCCGACCACGAGGTGTTACGGTGCGCGTAATCGATCAATGGTTCCAGTGCCAACTCTGCTGCTTCCAATGCCATACTCATACCATTTCCTGTGAACGGAGGAATGATGCTATGAGAATCTCCGATGCGGACCAAATGAGGCAGACGGGACTGCATGCCCAGTTGGAAACCCGCCACAGCGCTTTGCGAATTTTCGCGCCATTTCGCTGAGATCAGCCGTTCTGCCACGGCCGATAAACCTATCGCATCTAGGTAACTTACCAGCAATGGTCGGTCTTTGCGTGTGGGACCTTCTTTCCGTGGAAAAATTCCACAAACGTTGGTCCAACCCTCCTCGACTTCCACCATGCCCACATAACCTTTATCGCCCAGATGCATCTCTAAACCAGCTCTTAGGTCTATGTTCCGTATGTGTGCTTTTAAACCAATCCATGGACCTTGTGCGGGTCTCCTTCCCGCGCTCCAAACTGTGCCCTCCGCATCCGAGGGTTGCAAGCGCGAGTCCTCATGTATGGTTCCTCCTAGTTTGCGAAGATGACAACTGAGTTGATGATCCAAATGGTAACGAGACACTGCATAAGCGGCTTCAGGTAAGGCAAAAGTACCTAGACAATTTTCATGCGACCACCACATGGCTTGGTTAGGTCGCGATGCGTTCTTCAGAAAATCCCGAATGCCAAGTTTTTCGAGGGTATCAATTTTGACGCCAGATATGAATTCACCACAAACTCGATGACGTGGGTAATGCAAAGCTTCGTGAACAACCACAGGAACCTGCCGCAGACGCAAGGCAATCCCCAAGCTGAGGCCGGCAAGACCGCCTCCGGCGATACGAATGGTTTTCATTTCCGGCGCCATACACTGCGATAAGCTCCTGGCCATTGTTCCCATTCTTCCACCAACCAAGAGTCATGGAGTTCTGCCCAAAGTTTGGACAATTCACCTGGCACAAATCCTGCGTCAATGCTGACATGCATGTCATGGCGAGTGACATCATGCAGCACAGGATGAAGAAGTTTTCCCCAGAAATGTGAGCCCTTCTTGCGCAGTGGTTCACTCATGATCAGCCATTTCGCTTGGATCAGCCACGGCTTCAAGCTAAGCAATTCTTCTTCCGTTAGGTGATGAAGAAACAAATTTGCCACAACGATCGAATCATCCTTGTGCGGATCCATTTGCAATAGATTTCCCTGTCGCCACGAAATTTGATGCTGTGGAGTGAATGGGTTCGATAAAAAATCGACTCCCGTAACCTCATGTTGTGGGAAATCTCTCCGTATTTTCTGACACAGCTTTCCTTCTCCAGCACCCCACTCGACAATGGTGCCAGTAAGGTACGGGCGATGCTTTTTCAATTGTTGCAAGATCCAACGTTCATTGCCCATCAATGCATTAATCCACCTCAATTCACGTCTCGATCTCACGGCACGCAAGTCATCTGGTGGAAGAGAATCCAATAACTCTGGTTCGACTTTTCGATGGAGCACAGAGTTTTGCACTGAGTCAACATAACTTAATTTGCCAAATGCGCAATGACTCATCCCCGCATTCCTAACAATGTTAGGGATTACTCTCGATATTTTTTGACCCAATCACCACTGCTTATCAAATGTTTTGATTCTTGATTCCGAACATATTCCCAAGCCCATACTTCTCGTTTTTCTTTCGATGCAAAAACCTCAATGCGAATTCGTTCGTATTCTTCGCCTTCAAATTGGTCAAGATCATGCAAGTGTGTTTCCTCGATCTCATAAAGTTCACCATGGATCCAGTGTGGCGACGTTGAATCGAAAACAGCGCCAGGATACCACGTGATTTGATAAAGCGAACCATGCGCGATCGCTTCACTGACATAGGTCGCCGTAGCCATGCGCCATGCATTGCTTCCCCTCTTACGCAAAGTTCCGTAAACGAAAACCAATGACTTTTTTACATCCATAAATCGAAAGTCTGCTTGGCTTTGGGAATAAACATTCGATGATTGGGAATAACTTGCGAAGAGCCTTGTAACAAGAGGCAGAACATTTTCGATGGGTAGCTCATTGAGAATATATTCATGCTTCATTCACATGTTTTTCGTCATGTGGAACGATTGCAACCATACTGTAGAACTCGTTTTTTGCGCAGTTATTCACACGTAGATGAAGATGATTTTATGTTACTTTTTTAAAAAGAATTCTTAATCATTGTGAATGGTCATGGAAACTCAGATTTGGAAAACCATTCGCTTTTACATGTTGATACCCTGCTTGTCTCGATAAAAGATGGATTACGCCTTATGCCTTAGGACAATAAAAAACCGCCTGCTTCGTGAGAAGAGGCGGTTGAATGCAAGTATTGATGCTTTTAGTTGGCGGCAACAACGTTTACGCGTGTTCCGTCTTTGTCGAACAGAACGCGTCCATCGCTCAATGCGAATAACGTGTGGTCTTTGCCCATGCCAACGTTGGTGCCGGCTGTCCAGCGTGTGCCGCGTTGACGAATGATGATGTTACCTGCAATGACGGCTTGGTTGCCGTATTTTTTGACTCCCAGGCGCTTGCTGCGTGAGTCGCGTCCGTTTTTGACTGATCCTTGTCCTTTCTTGTGGGCCATAACAAATGAGTGGTTAGAGAATGAGTGGAATTAGGCGTTGATGCCGGTGATTTCGAGTTTGGTCAAATGACGACGGAAACCAATTTTCTTGTGGAACCCTTTGCGGCGCTTGAACTTGAATGCCACGCCTTTTTCTCCGCGGAGTTGCTCCACAACTTTCGCTGTAACAGAAGCACCTGCCACTGTGGGAGTGCCGACTGTCACCGATGCGCCTTCGCCGACCAAGAGGACGTCGAATTTTGTTTCGCTACCTACTTCGAGGGCGAGTTTTTCGACATCGATTTTGTCGCCTTGTTGAACGCGATATTGTTTACCGCCTGTTTTGATGACTGCGTAGCCCATGATCGTTAAAAGGTTATGCTCTTGCGAGCGGGGGGCGAACTTCACCATTAAATCGAGATTCTGGCAAGTTTTTTTTGAAAAAATATTTGTGTCTTTTTCTCGTCAATTTCTCGTTTCTCAGTTTAGGAATGGGCGTGCTTAAGATCGTTCAAGAAGTGCAAGCATCCGATTCCTTTGCGACGGAACATTGTGGATTTGTTTGGGGGTCTGCATGGAGCAAACCAGGAATGATTGCTTTGTTAGGTCCCATGGGTGCAGGCAAAACACACTTTGCCAAAGGATTTGCGCGCGGGGTTGGTTTCGCTGGTGAAGTGACGAGTCCCACATTTTCCATCGTTCAAGAATATCATGGCGGTCGATGGCCCATTTTTCATTTTGATCTTTATCGTATCAAAGATGCGGAAGAACTATGGGCCTTGGGATGGGATGATTATGGCGATCAGAATGGAATTCTCCTGGTGGAATGGGCTGATCGATTTCCTGAACTGTGGTTGGAAAATACCGACGTCATTTCGATAGAAATCACGGATGGGGGTAGAAAGATTAGGCATTCTTGCTGATCTTGCTACGATCTTACGATACTCTTGGCGATGGATCAAAGATCCATCGTTTTTTTCATAGGTTCCTCAATCTGCGAGAATTCGACTATCGAGATTAAAAATTTGCCCTGAAGTGTAAGTCATGTGCTTATGAAGAAAATGAACAAATTTTGCGACCGAGTTTTCGGTGTTGTATTGTCGCAGACAATGCTGTTCTAACACTTCGTCCTTACGGGATTTCGATACATGGTCCGTCATACGATTTTCCAAAAAGCCAGGAAGAATCAAATTGACTCGAATGCCAACCGGTCCCCATTCGCGGGCTAATGATTTTGTCAGACCGGATAAAGCAGCTTTTGCGCTCGCATAGGCAACTTGACCCGAAGGTGGATGAAAACCCGAGTAACTTCCTATAAAAATCACGTGACCCTCTCGCTCCCGCAGCATGGTACGGCTGGCCATTTTTGCCGCAAAGGCTGCCCCTCGCAAATTTCCATGGAGCAACCGGTCCCAACTGTTTGAAGTAACCTTCAGCAATGGCTGATCGTCAATTTCTCCCGCAGCCGCGACGAGTAAACGGCATGAATGGTTTTCCATGAAAGACCGCACAGAACTTAGGGAAGACACATCCATCTCCTGACGCGATGGACAAATCACATTCCACTCGGGTTCTACCAACGCTAAATGGTCAGACAATGCTCGAGCCAAAGAACCGTGGCCCCCCGTGATCATGACAGACTGACTCATGAAAAATGCATTTATTCGGCTTCGACTACAATGGCATGCTGCTCATACACAACCTTACATGATGAGGCCGAAGCCAAATACTGAAGAATCTGAGATGCCGGGACATTTGCCAACTGGAGTGTTACTCGTCGTGATTTCAATCTTCCCATAGAATCTTTGATGACGAAGTTGGGTGCAAATTTTTGATCCGTTGCGTTCTTTACCATAATGCTAAGATGATCAAGGCACTCGGATAGGGATGCATCGGTGTATTCCACTTTGGCAATCTTCGTCCTTTTCATCATGTTTTCGCGGTATCTCGCAGCAATTTGATCACGATGCATTTGCAATTCATTAAGAGCATACCGCACATGCGGATCTTGAGGTTTTGCCTGCAGAGCAGCTCTCAGATTTTTTTCTGCGGCGACGATATCTCCCTGGTTCATGGCTGTGAGACCTCGTTGGTAATAGGACTGCGGGCTTTCTGCGGTTGCGCTCACCGATTGGGTTTTTTGAGCGAATGCGGATGCGGTGTGAAGCAACAAAATACTGGCAACGATGGGTTTCATGGCATATTTGGGTTCATTCATGGAGCACCTAACAGAATGCATAGACGCAGAGTAAGAGCAAGAAAAAACGGAAGCCATCGATCCTAGGGTTCGGATGGTTCTTGCGCCGTTTGTCCCTTTTCCATCCAAACGGCAAGCAGGGCCAAGTCGGCTGGAGTGATTCCGCTGATTCGCCCAGCTTGACCCAATGTCCGCGGTTGGATTTGTTGCAATCGAATCTTCGCCTCGGTTTTCATACCGCGAATGGACGAATAGTCCACCCAGTCGGGAATGAGTTTGTCTTCTTGTCGCGCCAATCGATCGATTTGTGTTTGTTGTCGATCAATATGACCCGCATATTTGACTTCCGTTTCCACGATCGGCCAAAGCGCAGCGGGATAAAGCGATTGCATCTCATCAGGCAATAGAGACCACGTGTTTTCCATCCGACGAAACCATTGATCGAGTTTGATCCCTTCGTAATTTGTTCGGGAAATCCATTGCAGCGCCTCCTGTATGATCTGAGCTTTTTCCGCTGTCCGATGCTGGCGTAGGCGATCGACTAATCCGATTTCTGCTGCTCGCGGCGTGAGCCGTAAATCGGCATTGTCTTGACGCAAAAGCAAGCGATACTCCGCACGGCTGGTGAACATTCGATACGGCTCAGTGCATCCCCTGGTCACGAGGTCATCGATCATTACCCCCAGATAGGCTTGATCACGACCGAGAATCCAAGGAGCGCGTTGTTGCACTTTCAGTGCAGCATTCACCCCAGCCCATAAGCCCTGCCCTGCGGCTTCCTCGTAGCCGGAAGTGCCATTGATTTGTCCGGCAAAATACAAGCCCCCAACGGTCTTCGTTTCCAAGGTAGGCTGAAGCTGCGTAGGTGGGCAATAATCATACTCAACAGCGTATCCAGGTCGTATCATTTCGCATTGCTCCAAGCCAGGGATGGTGCGCAAGAATGCGAGTTGCACCTCGTAGGGCAAGGAGGTGGAAACCCCGTTGATGTAAAATTCATTGCTATGACGTCCTTCTGGCTCCAAGTAAATCTGATGCCGTTCTTTATCGGCGAAACGGACGACTTTATCCTCGATGGACGGGCAATAGCGCGGCCCTACTCCTTCGATGATGCCGCAATACATGGGAGATTGATCGAGATTATTGCGGATGATCTCGTGAGTCGCCGCATTGGTGTAGGTTACATAACAGGGCATTTGTTCCACGTGGAACATGGGATCTGCCCACGGATTGAGAGTAAAGATATCATGCGGACCCCGTTCGATGGTATCGAAAAGGTAACTGAAGTGAGGTATGGGCTCGTCACCCCCTTGGACTTCACAGCGTTTGAAGTCGATCGAGCGTCCATTCAGTCGGCATGGCGTTCCCGTTTTGAATCGCTCCACAGTAAAACCGAGAGCTTTGAGGCTATCACTCACCGTCGAGATCGCATCGCCCATGCGACCGCCTTTCTCGTTCCGTAGCCCCACATGCATCAATCCACGCATGAAAGTTCCCGCGCTGAGGATGACGGATTTGGCATGGAACTGCATACCGAGACTCGTGGTAATCCCAGTGATGTGATCATCCTTGACCAGTAAAGATCCCACATTGCCTTGATGCAAATCGAGACCTGGGGTGTTTTCCAAAAGCCACTTCATGCGGAATTGGTAGGCTTTTTTGTCGCATTGCGCTCGTGGTGCGCGTGAACTGGGACCTTTGCTCGCATTCAACATGCGCCATTGGATCGCGGTTGCATCGGTATTCAGAGCCATGGCACCGCCTAGCGCGTCGATCTCCCTCACCATGTGACCTTTGGCTAGGCCACCGATCGCAGGGTTACAACTCATTTGGCCGATGGTATCCAAATTTTGAGTCATCAGAGCCACGGAACATCCCAGTCGCGCGGCAGCCAGAGCAGCTTCAATACCGGCGTGACCAGCTCCAATCACCAGCACATCGTAGTCTTTCGGATAAACAAACATGAGTTAAGGCAGGAAGTCCAAGCTAGCATGAGATGGCCAAGCCGACCATTGATTTTTTTATGAATGAAATTGTTCCACGTGGAACATCATTTGGTCCTGTGGAGAATGCCTGCTTTGGATCGTGGCAAAAGCTGTTCGAGCGAAAAGTCGAGAAATTCATGACGATTGCAGAGGCGAATCTGTGCAATGCCGAATTCTGCCATGACTTGTCGGCATGCACCGCATGGTGACACAGGCGTGTCGGTATCCGCCACCACGACCAGGGCTTGGAGATTGCGGCAACCTGCGGCGATAGCGCAGGAAATCGCCACACGCTCCGCGCAGATGGTAAGACCAAACGACAGATTTTCCACATTGCATCCGGTAAAAATTCTGTTTTCGGCATCGATCACGGCTGCGCCCACAAAAAACTGGGAATAGGGAGCATGAGCGTGATCGCGCGTTTCCCAAGCGCGGCTTGTCATTGATGACCAATCCATGCGCCCATCATAAACAGAAGAGATCAGAAGAAAAGAACGATGTCCGGATCCCTCTTCTTTTATCGGTTGCATGGATCCATCGTTTTTTACGATATATGAGCATAAAGGGGAAATTTCGCTGGTAGGAATGGCGCTTTTGTGGCAAACGATGGCCATGCGCCGATGGTATCCGTTTGCAGCGATGTTGGGATTGTTGATCGCCTTTCGTCTTGTGGGCGCTTGGCAGGGTTGGATGAATGTGTCGCCCCTACCCGCGTTGTTTTTATTGAGCATGGCCTGCAGCTCAGGTCGGGATCGTTGGTTGTTGCCGCTCAGTGCTTGGGTGATTTCCGATCCGCTTTTGAATGTGTTTTACGGACAGTCGTTCTGGGCGTGGGATCAGTTAGGCATGGTGATAGGATGCCTGGCAATCATGTGGGTGGCGTCTTGGGTAAGAAATGCTTTCTCTGTCTCGCGTGCGCTTCTTGGTTCCACTGTCGCAGCCATATTGTTTTACTTTGTCACCAACACGGTTTCCTTTTTCAGTTTGACGGAATTGTATGATCGCACATGGCAGGGTTTTTGGCAGGCACAGTGGTCAGGGCCGGTTGGTTTGGGTCCCACTTGGGTGTTTTTACGAAATGCTCTCGTGGCGAATCTCTTGTTCTCGTCATTGTTTCTGCTTGCGCTACGACCGCTTTCGGCGTATTTCCGCACGCCTCTTTCCAGCGCCCCCGCCCGCTGATAGAACTTCAACGAATCATTGCTTATGTCATTTTCCGCCGCACCATCGCACCGTCTGGATTTTGCATCGTCTCCCATCAATAGCGCGCTGACCGCTGAACAGAAAGTGGAGTTGTTGCGAAAGATGATCCGCATCCGCCGCTTCGAGCAGGCTTCGCTGAAGTACTACAACGCTGGGCGCATCGGTGGCTTTTTGCACCTTTACATCGGGCAGGAATCAGTTGCTGTGGGAACGATTTCCTTGTGCGGTGAAAACGATCATAACATCACGGCCTATCGTTGCCACGGTCACGCGCTGGCGAGCGGCATGAATATGAACGAGTGCATGGCTGAGCTTTTCGGAAAATACACGGGAAGCGCTAAAGGAAAGGGCGGATCGATGCACCTCTTTGCGCCCGATAAGAATTTCTGGGGTGGTCACGGTATCGTGGGCGGTCAGACTCCGTTGGGCTTAGGCTTGGCTTATGGCCTGAAATACAAAGGTTTGTCCGGAGCTGCACTTTGCTACATGGGGGATGGCGCGGTGAATCAGGGTGCCTTCCATGAATCTCTCAATCTAGCTGCTCTGTTCGAATTGCCCGTGGTCTATATCATTGAAAACAATGGGTATTCGATGGGCACTTCGCAGAAGCGTTCCTCCGCTTACCGCGGATGTCTGGCTCAGCGCGCTGAAGCATATGACATGGAGTGGGACCTGATCGATGGTTCTGATATTTACGAGGTGCGTGCCAAGACGCACATTGCCATGGAGCGTGCGCGCAAGGAGTCACGTCCCACTATGCTCGAGATCACCACGTATCGTTATTACGGGCACAGTGTTGCTGATGCGAATGCGAAAAAATACCGGTCACCCGAGGAAATTGAAAATTACAAGAACAACCATGATCCGATCAACACCTTCCGCAATCGTTTGCTGAACGAAGGTGTCATTACCCAAGAACTGGCGGATCAAATCAACCAAGAAGCGGCAGATGAGGCAGCGGCCGCAGTGGCATTTGCGGATGCATCGGCCGCACCCTCGATCTCATCCGTCATGGATGACGTTTATTGGGAAGTTGATAACAAAACTACGGCCGGTCAAACCGGACGCCATTTCTTTAACGACTAATTTTTCACGATTCATCAATCACCACATTTGAAGCTAACGAATATGCGCACATTGACCTACAGAGAAGCACTTCGCGAAGGCATGGATGAAGAATTGGCCCGCGATGAAAACGTCGTGCTGATGGGGGAAGAAGTGGCCCAATACAATGGGGCTTACAAAGTCACGGAGGGTTTGTGGAAAAAATGGGGCGACAAACGCATAGTGGACACGCCGATTTCCGAAGCTGGTTTTATAGGCATGGGCATCGGCGCTTCCATGTTGGGCATTCGTCCAGTCATGGAGTTGATGTTCTGGTCCTTTCATTCTGTTGCTTTTGACCAGTTGGTCAGCAATGCGGCTTGTGTTCGCTACATGTCTGGTGGATTGATTCATTGCCCCATTGTGGTTCGTGGTCCGGCCAATGGCGGCACAGCAGTGGGCGCCACGCACTCACACATTCCCGAGGGGATGTTTGCGGCATTTCCGGGTCTCAAGGTGGTGGCACCTGCCACTCCTGCGGACGCCAAGGGATTGATTAAGGCGGCGATTCGGGACAACGATCCAGTGTTTTTCATGGAAAACACTTTGTTGTATGGAACATCAGGCCCCGTACCGGATCCTGCGGACGGTGATTTTGTCATTCCATTGGGAGTGGCTGACTTGAAACGCGAAGGCTCAGATCTCTCTTTGATTGCACACGGCCGATCGGTCATCCATTGCTTGGAAGCGGCGGAAACCTTGCAACGCGATCACGGTATTTCGTGCGATGTGTTGGATTTGCGCACCATTCGTCCGCTGGACCAGGAAGCCATTTTGAAAACCGTTCGCAAGACTCATCGCGTGGTGTTGGTTGATGAATCCAAAGCGTTCGGTGGTGTCTCTGCGATGGTGGCGACATTGATTCAGGATCATTGCTTTGATGATCTTGATGCTCCCGTCAAGCGTGTCACTTCGCTCGATGCGCCTGCGATTTATTCGCCGCATATCGAAGCTGAACAATTGCCGAATCCTCGTCGCATTGTCGAAAAAGTTCTGACCATCGCGTAGTGTAAGATGATCGGTTCTATCGTATTTTCTATTTGACCGCCCCCCCTCACCTATCCTATTCTCGCTTCTGTTATGAAAAAACTTTTTCTTTCTTCTCTTTTTGCCGTGACCGCTCTTGGTCTTTCTTCCTGCTGCTGTCTGCTTGGCAGCAACAATAGCGCCAAATCCAAGAAAACCTATGTAGCTCGCTACAAAACCGTGACGAAGGAAGTGCAGGTTGCGACGGGTGCTAAAGGAGGCATTGAGACTCAAACCGTCAAAGAAAAAGTGCCTGTATTCAAGACCCGTTTCACCACTCATCGCGTGGGTTGCGTTCGTTCTTATTGCGCTCAGTCCGGTTCTTGCGGGACTACCGGAGAAAATGTGGTGAAAATGTCCACCAGCCAAGCGAGCGTGGGCAGCCCTCACATCGGTCTGGTGCCGACGATGAAGCCTTTGGCTCCTTGATTGCGACTTTTCGATTTTCTTACAAAAAAGCGCGCGGTTTATCCGCGCGCTTTTTTTATGGATGTGACCTTATGCAGATTTCAGCGTCTTCAGAAGCTGTAAGCATAGGAGGCTCCGATGCTATTGACACCACCGTGGTCAAAGAATCCGAAACCACCGGAGTGATGGGAAATGTAAAAAATGATCTGATGTTGCGGCGCGTCCGGAAGAGAAAAAGAAAATTGGATGGGCACATTGAACTTCAAATGAGATCGGTCTTCTCCCGGATGTCGTTGGATGTCCATATCATAAATTTGGGAAGCGTATGATAGACCAAGCCCAGCGGCAAAAGTCGTGTGAACGAACGAGTTCCAGGGGAAATCGACCCAGCGTATTTGCATGGAGGCATTGTAGACCAAAAACGAGTCGTTGGCATTTTCATCCACGAGTTCGAGACACAATGGCATTTCGATCCAAGGCGTGAATTGTGAGCCAAACCATTCGAGGGAAAGTTCCGTGATTTTTTTGGTAGCCGTGAATTGGTAAGTGGTCGCTCCAGCATCACCCTCTTCAAAATCAAATCTGCCTTCGATGAAATCATCGATGTCGTTTTGCGTCATGAGCGCGGCACCGAATTCGAAAGTCCAATCCGTGAGAGAATTTGTGTTTTCGTAACCGATCAAAGTACCCGTTTGCGCCTGAGCAAAATGACCGAGAGCAAATGCGAAGATGGCGGAGAGAATGGTTGATTTCATGGGCGGAGTTTCCTGAAGGAAGGACAGATTTGTCAAGACATGAAACATGCCATGAACGATCACAAACGCCGGATGCGGATGTTTTTATACCATACGGGATCCGCGTGATCCGTTAGCATAATTTTCCCTTTGCCAGGAGCGAAGCCCACTTTGTTGCGGAACTTGCTCGTTGCCAGCAGACCTTTCCATTCATCCGATTGCGTATTCGCTTCTACAACGAGAGTGCCATTGAGAAAGTGCTGGATCTTACCTTCTTTGATGATCACGCGGCTCTGGTTCCACTCACCTGGTTTGCGCAACGGTTTGTCAACAGCAGCGGCCTTGATGTCGTAGATGCTTGCTGTTGCGTGATTGCTTCCCGGTTTGCCATCGATGTGTCCACCGTCATCGATCATTTGGTATTCGATGCCCAGCCATTCTTTGCCACCTACGCGAGAAACCCAATATTTCACTCCGTTGTTCCCTTTGTGAAGAATCTTCCATTCCCATTCGAGCTCGAATGAGGAATACTCTTCCGCAGAGAGCAGGTTGCCGCCCTTACCTTCCAGATGAAGTGTTCCGTCCACCACTTTCCAACCGTTACCGGGAGCTTGTCCGTCGAGCGCGGTCCAGCCGCTCAAAGTCTTGCCATCGAATAACGATTGCCATCCTTCTTCTGCGCATGACACAGCTGGTAGGATAAGCATTCCAAGGACACAGATGAAGCGGGATAGGGGAATCATAGCAGTGATGGAATGGATACGTCAGCTCATGCTCCATTCTAGCGCAAGTTTTTTCCTTATCGTGGTTTGCGTATTTCCCAAAGTGTGAGATAGAAGATCAGTCATATGACAGAAACCACTCCAGCACCTTCGCGGGCATTCATGCCTTATCCGGTATCGACGCTGAGTCCCCCGATTGTGCCCAATGACCTGAGTAGCTTCAAATCGCGCGGAATCAGTGAAGTGCAGCGTGATTTGCAGCAGAAGCTGCGGGAGCTGCGGGAGGAATACCTGCGCGCCATCGATCATTTCAATTGGAACAAATTGGTCTATGAAGCATCCATTCAGTTTGAACCCGTGGTGGGTCAAACCTATCATCTGTATGCCATGAGCCGAGGCAACGTGTTGTCCATGATTGCTCCGCACGAGTGGCCGATGCCGCATTTGGCAACGGTGCGTCTCAATGTCGATCGGCAGTGGCAGGTCGAGTCTCTCGGTCATGATATCGATCCTCGTGACTTGTTTGGCACGAGAGATCTGGCAGCTGACGAATGAAGCTGCCATGGGGATCGGCCGGACATTCCTTCTTGTCAGTAGGGCACGTTTCAATCACGTTGTGGCAATGAAACAACTTGTAGGGGTTTTTGGGCGGCTCATGATCCTCGGGTATGGGCTTTCGGTGGGTGCTGCTGCGGAAAAAGAGTGGACTCCCCTTTTTAACGGCAAGGATCTGAGTGGATGGCAGCCTAAGATTGCCGGCTTTCCCTTAGGTGAAAACGCTCATCATACTTTTCGTGTGGAAGACGGCATATTGAAAGTGTCCTACGCGGATTATCCGGCGTTCGGTAAAAAATTCGGACATCTCTACACGGACCAATCCTATTCGCATTTTGTCTTGCGTTTGGAATATCGCTTTGAGGGGCAAAAAATGGCCGATGCTCCCAGTTATGTGAATTTCAATAGTGGCGTGATGTTTCACTCGCAATCCGCTAAGAGCATGACCTTGCATCAGACATTTCCGGTGAGTCTCGAGTTTCAGTTTCTTGCGGATGAGGGCAAGGGACCCCGCGCCACGGGAAATGTCTGCACCCCAGGAACTCATATTGAAATGGATGGCAAACGCGTGACGCAGCATATTGTCGAATCAAGTGCGCCCACCTTCGCTCCAGGCGAGTGGATTAAGGTCGAAATGGAGGTGCACGGTCACGAACAAATCATTCACCGAGTCAATGGCAAGGAGGTGCTTCGTTATCAACACCCAGTGCTGGATCCAGATTGCAAGATTTCCCCTGCAAAAGTTTTGCTGGCAGAAGGCGCGCGCGCGAAACTCGGCTCTGGTCACATTGCTTTACAAGCGGAAGGACACGGCGTCTGGTTTCGGAACATCGAAATCAAGGAACTGCCCGTTACCGCAACGACCCCGTGAGAGATTTTTTCTGAAAAGTCTCACTCCGTGCGCTACCCGAAAACAGAGCGAAATGCGACGGCTCGCTCAGTGGCCCATGGTGGGATAATCATTGTAGCCTTTTTCTCCCGGAACGTAAAAAGTTGAGGGATCGGGCGTCTGGAGCGGAGCGCCGGCGCGGATTCGCTCTGGAAGATCGGGATTGGCGAGGTAGCTTGTGCCGAACGCGATCGCATCGACCGCTCCCGACTCCACCGCTTGTGCCGCTTCCTCGGGCGTGTAAAACATGTTAGATACCAAGACACCTTGATAGGCTTTCCGCATGGGCGTGAGCACATCTCCTTGCTGGATTTGATAAAGATCGCCGCGCATCACGTGAAGATACGCCAGGGAGAACCGGTTGAGTTGACCAGCAAGCCAAGTGTAGAGACCTATGGGATCGCTATCACGCATGGAATTGAAGCTGTTGAGTGGAGAAACTCGTAGTCCGATGCGATCGCTGCTCCACACTGTGGACACCGCGGTGAGGATTTCGAACAAAAGGCGCGCGCGGTTCTCCCAAGATCCACCGTAGGGCCCCGTTCTTTGGTTCGCGCTATCGCGCAAGAATTCATCGATCAGGTAACCGTTGGCGCCGTGGATCTCTACGCCATCAAAGCCGGCGAGTTTGGCATTCTCGGCAGCCTTGCGAAATCCATCAACAATGTGCGGAATTTCCTCATCTTCCAGAGCGCGGGGGATCACGTAGGGCTTTTTCCCTTCAGGGGTGTGAACCTCCTCATTTTCGATGGCCAAAGCACTGGGCGCAACCGGTTGCGCCCCGTCATTGAGCAGGGGATGACATGCCCGCCCACCGTGCCAAACCTGGAGAAAAATCTTTCCGTCGCGGGCATGCACCGCATCGGTCACCTGCTTCCAGCCATGGACTTGCTCAGGCGAGTAGATGCCCGGTTCACGCCAGAAAGCCGAGTTCCCTTCCATCACCATGGTAGCTTCTGCGATGATCAACCCCGCACTCGCTCGTTGGGCATAATGTTCCGCCATGAGCGCGCCAGGCACGTGATCGTCTTCGGCTCGACAACGAGTGAGAGGCGCCATGAATATGCGGTTGCAAGTGGTGAGAGATCCGAGGGCAAGTGGGTCGAAAAGGTGGGGCATCATGGTAGTTGGGGAGTCAGACCATAAAAGTGTTTCTATACTCTGCAACACAAAGTTACACGGATGGATGATGTCAAAAAAGACAAAAAATTCTTCTTGATGATCTGATGGGATTTTTTTAAGGGGATAGTACGACTGAAAAAGAAGTATCACGCACTATGAAAAAATGTGTTGCTTTGATCACGAAGGAGGTAACGGATGCGGAGCGTTCTCTACGCATCGCGAGGTATCCAGTTCGCCTGCTGCATTATGCGGAACTCGGCGTTTTCCTCGGCTGCCTGCTGGCTGTGGGAATTCACATGCATCCAGCTCCACCCTCATGGGCACCGCGGACCACACGGAACGATGGGGCAATCGCAGAAGTAAAATCCGCTCATGCGTCAGATATTTCTCTTACGGAAAATTCTGATAGAGACCGCGATGGCATTCCCAACGATTGGGAAACGATCCATTCACATCATCCCGATGATGCCGATGATGCAGGCAGTGATTTCGATGATGACGGCCTTACCGCATTGCAGGAATACCAATTCTCGCGCAGGACGAACGGACAAAAAGGCAATCCTTTGGGCAAATGGAAAATCGCGGAAATTCCTGTCGAAAATCCCAAAGTTGATACAAATTCCTATGCATACTTTTGGCAATACGGCTACGTGGTAGCTGCCAATGACCGAGGTGATATCGTGGTTCAATTATCTGAATACGGCGTCGACTCCGAGAACACGGAGCACTATCGAGAGCAACCAGCACATCTTTTGGCGGATGGAAGAATGGAAAAAATCAACATCCCCGGCAAAACCACGGGCTATACGATTGCCTCTGATATCAATGAGCATGGAGAGGTTCTTCTTCAGTGGTATTCCGAGGATTGGAATTCCTGCCAGTCTTTCGTGGTAAAAAGTGATAAATCCGTGCAAGAACTGACGCTGCGAGGAAATCCCTGCTTTGCTTACCGGATGAATAATTTTGGCGACTGGATCGGTTGGGAAATCGATGAAAATGGCACTTGGCTACCAGCACAAGTTGTCAACGGAATGAGGATCATTCCAGAAGATCATTTCACTTCTTGGTCCATTCAGGACATCAATGACTTCGGGCAAATCATCGGCACCTACTATGATATGGCAGACAATCAGTGCCTGACGTTCACCCAGTTAGGTTCGATGTTTTTCTCCACCGGTCGCAAGGGCGATTTTCCCTTGTTCAACAACTCCTCTTTCCGATGGCAGTGGCCGGCGGCCATGAACCGATGGGGTGAATTTGCTGGCGGAGCTCATGGTTTCCATTCCGATGGATATTGGCGTAATTCCACGTTTTTTTTCGATGGCTTTTATCATGACATCAAGGCTTCCATCGATCAGGTCTATTCTTATCCGGCAGACCTGACGGACGCAGGCATGGTCCTTTTCCAATCATACTCACCATCCTACAGCGTTTTTCAACCATACCTATGGAAAGATTCAGTTCGTGTGAAATGCGAGTCGCTTTTGCCCGCTTATCTCTTAGGGGACAACCATGGATATCTTCATCCGACAAAAATTTCTCCTAGCGGGAAAATCTTCCTCACTCGGTATGACAGTCATGGTGTCATGCAATCCATCATCACTCTCACTCCCGATCAGGACTCTGATGAGGATGGTATGCCAGATGAGTGGGAAGAATTTTATGGCTTTGATCCCGCTTATCATGACGCCAACCTTGATTCCGACCATGACGGCACGAATAACTTGGGAGAATTCCTTCTTCGTTCTGACCCACACACTGCGCCACTCATCGATGCCAATGGTTCATCGATTGATGTGCGCCCCGGTGTTGATACCGATGGCGATGGTGTTCCTAACAACTGGGAGGTCGTCAACGGTATGAACTATGAGGACCCCGCTGATGCAGAGCTCGACTTCGACCGAGATGGTTACACAAATCTTCAGGAATTCCGCCTCCTTACCGATCCGCGCGGTGCTCCGTGCTATCGTATCAGACAAATCGGACCATTCGACGGAGCGTCGTTTGCTGATTTCTCCACAGTGACTCTGAGTGAAAAATCTCGATCCGATGGTTCTTCCGGCATCCGTGGCGATCAGGTCACAGAGGATGTCATTTTCTCCGCATGGATTGATCCTGAAGGATCCAGACCTGCAATATGGTCACAGCCACGCACTTCGGAAAATGGTGTATTTTCACTCTATCCATTGTTTGCGAAGGAATCGCACACCATCGTGGCACAATCTTTTGATGGTGCCGTCGTTGCGAAGCATGGCGATCGCCCCACTCGGTTTACCTATTGGTCATCCCCTACTGCAGAGCCAATGACTCTTCCAGTTGATGTCACGGATAAAAGCATAGTAGATCTGCAAAATGCGATTCTTTCCCCTTCAGGAAAATTTCTTTATGCAGTTAGTATAAACGAGGTTGGGCAGTCTAAGCCGATCGTTTGGAAAATGCCCAGTTCCGATGGTGTTCTTTACAAACCTGTGGCCATCACTGCTCCCGAAGGCTCGTCGATCGACAATTGGCTCATTGCATACATCAACGACTTTGGTATTCTGACAGCCAATGGAACAGTCTCAGGTCAGAACCGTGGCCTGGTCTGGACTCTCAATGATTCCGCGACGCATCTCCATGGTCTCATCTTGCCTGACCATGCCAATAGCGCACGCAACAGCATTTGTGGGATTTCCAATCATAGCTTGCCCATTATCGCTGGCGCATCGCTGAATGAGGATGGTCAGGAACAAGCGACAGTTTGGAAAAAAACCAGTTCTTCCTCATATACCATGACAATCTTGGGATCTTTGCCAAAGGGTAATTCCTCCCAAATAACCAAAATCTCACCAAACGGAACTCTCGCGGGTGAAGGTAATACCTTCCACGATAACGTTCTCAAAAATCAAATCTTTAGCGCGAGTCCAGTCACTCCCACAGACTCAGATAGCATTGATCCTGCACTTTATCGTCTCATCCCCCAAGGAGAACCTTGCACGCACGGATCATACATCTCACATCTCACCGATGCCGGTGAAGTCATAGCCATCATAAACGACTCCTCATCTAGGCCTGGGATTCACCTACTGACCCGGGGCAAGTCTCATCCACTTGAATCCTTAGTGCCTCCGTCCAGCGACTTTGGATTTCAAGAAATTAAGGCTGCAAATGCTCAAGGCACTTTGCTCGTCACTGCATGGAAAGATAATGCTTTGGAAATGCTTTTGCTTACCCCCGATCGAGATACGGATGGCGATGGAATGCCTGATGCCTTTGAAAATGCCCATCAGTTCAACCCTTTTGCCAAAAACAATCCTGGCACCGATACGGACAATGACGGTCTGAGCGATCTCCTCGAATTTGCCCATGGAACTCATCCTCGCAATCATGATACCGATGGTGACGGGATCAAAGACGGTTGGGAAGTCGAATGGGGCTTTCTACCTCTTGACGCATCGGATGCTCTACTCGACCCCGATGAAGATCGCGTTACCAACCTCCGCGAATCACAAATCGGAACCACACCCACCGGAATTTACCAACTGGAAGTCATCTACACTGATACCGAATGGCATCACCCTTATGTGCTGATAGCAGGGGATGACGGCACTGTCATCCGAAGCGGCACTTCTCAATATCATGGATCTGATACAGAATCCTTATACGGCTATCAATACACACAGCAAATTGTGAAACATAAGGGTGCTGATATGATCACGTTGCCTCAGAACCAACACAAATACTTCTATTACAACGTCTGGTCTTATTATTCTTATGCAGATACCAGCGGGGATTATTATCCAGATGCCGTCTCGGGCCACCTCAACGGTGATAGAGCCCATTACCACTACTCCTACAATGCTGGCACGTATGAATTTTTCTATGAGGAAACCTTTTACCTCACTCCCGATATGACTCATTTTCCGAACGAATCCGACTGGATACCGATGACCACGGTGGAAAAAAACCTCCACGATCCCAACCTGCACGATGGTAACCCACCCCTAAGCGAATTTGAATCTCTTTATCACCGTGAGATCTGTGTTTCACCTTCTGGCATCCGCCGTCTTCATTGCACGAACTGGGGACGCCAATTGCTACTCGACGAACGCGGCGAATCCATCGACTTTCTCCCTAACGATCACTATTGGCAAAAAATCAACGACCTCGGAATGGCGGTCACCTATGAGGCCACATACGAAGCCGAGTCCAACACCTACATACCTTGGCTCTTTTTATCCGAAGGCGATGTATTTGCCCTACCTCGCGATCCGGAGTCAGCAAATTATCCCGACTACCTCATTCTGGGATTTTCCAACGACGGGAAAGTTCTACTTCGGAACGGTTACAAAAACCAACAACAAGTATGGACCTACCGCTACTTCCTTTTTGACACGAAAACATGGACCCTGAACCTCGTTCGTCTCCCCTCATCTTGTAATGCTGAGATCCATACTCTTAGCAATCAAAATGGACGCATGGTGATTCAAGGCGCAAAGCCCAGTCAAATCACTCCCGATGGCACCTGCATCCGATTGGATGCTCTCCGAGTCACTTGCGATACGGACTTGACACCCATTACCCTGCGATCCTTGTGTCAGGAACAATTGACACCGAATCATGTGACATCGGATGGACGCATCACTTTGACCATGAGTGATGCAACCGGCCAAAAACAAATCGTGCAACTGATTCCCCATAACGATGCCAATCAAAACGGAATGTCAGATGATTGGGAAACAAGTGAAATACAATATTTGGTATCTAGGGATGCTGCGCTTTGGTCGTACTTGCTCGAATCGGGTAAGCTAGACGCTCAAACACGTTATTGGGGCGATAGATGGAATGCCAAGCAATCGTTTCTGTTGGGTCTAGGTCAGGATCAGCGAGAATTGCCGAAAACTTCCGACTTCGATTCCGATGGAGTCTTCGATCAGGAAGATGCCGATCCTCTGGATTCGGTCGTGGATTGGAAACCCGCTGCAGAAACTACTTACGCAGTCATCCAACTGGATCAATTGAGCTATCAAGATATGCCGATATCGAATTCGAATGATCCTTACGCGGACTTCACTGCATCTATCGGAGATCAAGGTGTCATTCTCTGGAATGACAAAATCAAGAAAGTTTCCAGTGATGGAAAAATGGTATGGACCGATCGTTGCCGTGTCTGGAAATCAGGCCATTGGTCCGCTGATGTTAGGGATACGCCTAACACTTTTGATTCCATTACGTTGACAGGGATGTATCGACCTGACCCATGGTTCAACCCTTCCCATACAATTGAAATGTCGGGAACTGCTTCATCCCTAGAGTCTTCGTCTCATCGAGCCAACATCTACCCTTCAGCAGTCTGCGGTGAAATGATTGTAGGTCATGGATTGTATACGGGTATCATTCATGGACTTCAACGTGTTGTCCGATCATGCGATGACAATGGTAATGAAACTGTGTCCACTCAGCATGATGCTACTAGAAACATCTTCAGCCCCAGTGTTGGCACAGCTTGGACTTCATCTGGCGAAAACCCCCAAATTTGGCAAACGTCTACGATCGGCACCGCGCCAACCAAAGATAGCAATTCCCTCGATCCTTCGATCATATGTTACGACGAGTGGCAAGCCATTGACTACCGTGCTATTGCAAGCCCAGCTGGAGCGCTCGCGGTGCTTGGGGGTGATCATTTGTTCGAATCCCGGAAATGGCAAGTATGGCAATCATCCAACAATCCACTCGTCGATTCGACTTCCTGGGAAGTCCCCTATCGGACCGACAGATCTACTTTACTGATGAAAGCCGTAAGCGATGAAGGCATTGCTGTGGGTGAAAGGATTGAAGGCCACAGCACCTACTGGGGTAAGGTTGACTCTGTTGTCATCGAAAAAGGTGTCGAAACCATTCTCCCTGAATCATCAGGCGCCTTCGCAATGGGCGCTTCGATTTGCCGTATCAACGCTGGTGAGCCTGGTTCGAAGTCTCGTCTTGCCGTCGGTGGAAGCAGCCTATGGGTGCAGCAAGACAACGATTGGCATCAAGCAGAACATCCGCCCACCATGTCCACCATCATTGCCATTGCCAAAGACGGGGTCATGTTGGGGTCAACAACCATATGGCGGAATGGAACATCGATCCCTTTGGATGAGCTGGTAAAAAATCATACAATCAGTGACACGAATCCAGCTCCGCGCTTCACCAACCTCCGCGCCTACGCCATGAATGGAGAAGGCGCCATCGTCGCGATGGCAGATGATGAGGCAATTAAAAATACAACAGCAAAAGGTAAGGTATTGTTGATGCTTGCGCCAGTAGAAATGATTCCAGATTGGAACCGAGATGGAAGGATCAATGAAGATGATCGAGGTAAAGTGTCCGAAGAAAATCCATGGAGATTTTGGAGAAATAGCGATGATGACTGGGGCGTAGAAGGAGGAGAAGATATCCCAGGAGCAGATGAATCAGATTATCTAGGTAATAAAGTTGATGGAGTGAGAGACCTAGTGGACTTCTTTCCCGTTCATTTTGATCTAAAGTCACTTTTGCAGTTTATGCCCGAAACGGAATATCAATATATACTGAAACATGAATCACAGAGTTCTTGTATTGCAGGAGCCGGTTACGTGCCATCATTTAATGTTCTCTGGTATCCGGAAGCAGACATAGACTCTTCTCCCGAGGGCGACAAAGGAGTTGGATCATATCTTAAAAATATTGCGAGGGCAGAAGAGATAGCAAACCGTACTACAAACATCATAACGAAAGTTGGAATCAGACTACCTAGAGAGATTTTGTTAGCTTCCAAAGAAGGGAAAGGCGTGGCACTATTTGAGTCACGTTATACCACTGATAATCCCATTATGATTGAAATCCGCAAAAACGATGGAAGTCCAATCGCAAAATTTTCAATGCCGACAAGTATATCAGAAGTAGAAAGCATGTATCGTTATAAATTCGTCATGCCAGATGAAGTGGAATTGAACAAGAATGACTTACCACAAGACCCACCAAACTGGCCAGATGCAGATAGGAACGGAAAGCACTTCATCTTTGTTCATGGATATAACGTTAACGATAAACAGTCTATTGGTTGGGCTAGCGAGACATTTAAACGTCTTTTTTGGAGTGGTAGTAATGCACGATTTAGTGCGTTTGCGTGGCGCGGATACCAAGGGCAGACAATTCCATTACCTATAGCAGGAAGAATCACTCCTGACTATCAGACTAATCTCGGGAACGCATTTGGCACAGCAAAATCATTCAAACAATATCTTGATTTAATAGACGGAGAAAAAACCATTGCAGCACACAGTATGGGCAATATTTTAGTTAGTAGTGCAATGCACGACTGGGGAGCTCGTCCCAAGAATTATCTCATGCTGAATGCAGCTGTAGCAAAAGAATGTTATGATTCAGACGAAGCTGATGATCCAATACAAGATGCTGCAATGGAAAATATGATCTGGCGTGGTTACCCTAAGATACTTCGTGCAAGTGAATGGCATAGACTACTTCCTAAAGTAGCATGGCCTGCGTGCGATAGCCGCGCGAATCTTACATGGAGAGGTCGTTTTGCGAAGGTTATTGAGAATGGCGGATTCACCGATGTCTATAACTTCTTTTCTTCTGGTGAGGAGGTGCTAAATAATCCAAAACTAAATACTCCTGAAACAAACAATGTAATAGCTGAAATGTGGCACACGTCGAACAGAGTCTGGGCGGTTCAGGAAAAGCGCAAAGGACACGGTATCACTGGTTTCATTCACACGAGCAATCATGGCGGATGGAGCTTTAATTTAAGGTCATTCTATGACGCTAAAATTCATGATGATTCGAGTAAAAGTATCCTGATGAAGAGACCAGACCAGTTAGATAAACCACTCACTAAAAGCTTTCTAATGCACCTAGCATCGAATCCATTTTTTGACCGTAGCAAACATTCAAAACTCTACGATTTACAAACTGGAGAAGATGCACCTGGTTCAGACTATGCGCAAAAACATCGTAATGAAATCATCTCCGAGATGATACCTTGCACATCCTTCGCTACTGGAAGAAATTCTTTTATCAGCGAAAAAAAATTACTACCAGAAAGAAATATAGATATGAATCTAAATATGAAAACTGATCCATCCAAATGGCCTTTATCTAATGCTCATAGTCCAGATGACTTACTTCCTAGACCATGGCTTCACAGCGATATAAAAGCAAAAGCCTTTGTTCATAATTGGCTAGCATACGAAAAATTTATAGACATAGGGAAACTCAAATAAAATAAAAAATATGAATAGATATATTTTTAACGCTATATTTTTTAGCATTTTTTCATTAGCATCTTGCGAAGAAAATCCCAATAAAGCATACAAAATAATTTGTGAGATATACGACGACAAAAATAAACCAATTCAGGGTGCTAACATCGAGGCATCAAAGCACTTTCTGATTCCTGAATCTCCTATTTCTGTGTCACAAAGGGTCAGCATAAATGCGCTAACAGATGTTCTAGGAATCGCAAAAATTGATATTCTTTCAGTTCAAAATCCAGGGGGTGTATGTATTACAAAAAATGGTTTCTATCCTACAACTTCTGACGTTGAATGGGATCAGCCACTTGAATATAATGGAACGCGAACAGCGAATGTAAGAACCATGCTAAAACCAGTGAAAAATCCTATCAGCATGTTTGCACACGTATTTGGTAATACAAGGATCAGAATTCCGACTATTGGTGTAAATTATGGCTATGATCTAGAGATGTGCGAATTTGTTTCCCCGTATGGTAAAGGCAAATGTTCTGATATTATTTTTCTTGTTAATGGTTCAAACGATGGAAATGGAAATGGTCGAATTCAAATGACAATACGTACTAATGGTGAAAAAACCGGATTCTATGAGTTCCTGACACCTGATCGAGAAAGGGGATCTATTTTAATTAGCGATTATGTTGCTCCCGACAATTGTTACAAAGAGTGTCTGACATTCGAGTTTGACTCAAACCATATGTCAGCAGCAATGAGTCAGCCCAAAGATCGTAATTATTACTTTAGAGTAAGATGTCGTTTGAATTCAGACGGTTCAATAAATTCATGTCATTATGGCAAGCTTTATGGTCCATTCACATTCTGGAATATACCTTTAGCACACGGTGGTGTTGCGAGTTTTGGACTAGATGCATGCTACTTCAATCCGACACCCAATGATAGAAATGTTGAGTTTGATACGAAGCGCAACCTCTTACATAAAGGTAATGTTAATCGTCCATAAGATCATAGCGTCATGGCATAAATAGAACAATTTTCAAAAATCAATATTAGTGCAAACAATAAAATTGATTACACTTTTTATATTTATTGCACAGAGCTGTATTGCTGTTAAGAAAATGATAATTGATTAGGTCACGTAAAAACTGGAAAGTAAGGATAGTCGCCCACAAGAACCCGCCGCTCCGACGAGCACGGCAGTGCTCCATTCTCGTGTCGGAACCTTGCTAACAACTTTCCACCAAGGGCGGAACCACACGAAACTAAACTCACAACAAAATTGTCTCCCCGTCATCCGCACACCATAGCTAAATTCTGCCCGACCCTATCTCCGCCAAGGGGACCACTTCACGGAATATAGCACTATGGCCAACAGAAGGACGCACAAGCATAATAAAAAAAGGCAAGTGGTTGCACAGTGACTTCCGTGAGGTGGCATTGCTTCACGTTTATAAAGTATATCAAAAATTTATCACAATAGGAAAACTCGATCAATGAAAAATACAATTATCAAATATTTATATGTCGCAACTTTTTTCCAACTTTCGGCATGTGAGAAAGATGGCGCGTTGCCTAATTATGAAACTTCTGTTACTGTGACAGTCTTAAATGAAGATAATAAAGCGGTAGAAAATTGCAATATTAAAGTCTTTTATGATGATGCCGAAACAACTGATGATGCGATCAAATACGCAGTGACTGATCAGACTGGTAAGGCGACGACTAGCGCGCGTTCTCGTCCCACAATTAGCATCAAGACGCAGTGTAAAGAATTTTATCCTACATACGAACAAAGCATAATCAATCTAGTAGATGAAAAGGACACAAGATATTTGCCTTTGAAAAAGTTAAACCATTCCATCACGCTACGCAAGATCACAAATCCCATTCCTCTGTATTCAAAAACGAACGACGTTCCCATTCCAGAAAAAGAAAAATGGATCGGTTTTGATTTAGAAAAAGCGGATTGGGTAAGGCCTTATGGGGTCGGTATTGCATCGGATGTCGAATTCTATCTATTGCATCAACATCTAGAGGCTGAAACAATCAATGGTCAGAGTGGCACTAGTAGATTAAATGAAATCAAAGAAATACACAAAAAAAATCCAAGAAACAAACAGGGATTTCTTGATTCACGAGATGAATTTTACAATCTCGCGAGAGGAATATCTACGTATGAAGAATCCCTACTCTTCCGAATGCATCCTTGGCAAGGCGTAGTCAAAATGCGTGTGCCGTTTGATAAGGGCGGTATCGTTACGGAGAAAGAAAATTACCTTAACTACAGCAAATCACCGCAGACCGATTATGCTGGTGATCCCGTTCCGGAAATGCGTATGCCGCATCACGCTCCGGAGGCAGGCTATCAGAAGGAACATCGGTGGGAGAAAACTACGGGTCAAAAACTCACCATCGATGATAAGCTCGGTTTCTTCATTAAAATGAGAATCAAACTTGATGAGAAAGGAAATGAAATTTCCGCGCATTACGCCAAATTCATCAGTGACGTTCAAATCGACATTCGTGGTCGAATCAAATTTACTTCGTATTTTAATCCAAAAGCTAATGACACGAACTTAGAGTTTGATTTAAAGAATAATTTTTTTCAGAATCTGAAAGACGAGGAAAAGCCCTTCCTGCCCTGATAGGGCCACTACTGGGTTGGTGATATGACTAAAATTTCTTATTGTTATCCTGGGAATGCCCATGGCATATTCCTAAGCTAGGAATTTTTATCAATTCTTATTTATGAAACACGCCATTGCATTTGTTATTGCTTATTTGTCGATTCATTCGATCTCTTGTCAGGAAATAAAGTCGAAAGAATTTTCGATCCATGTGAATATTTATGATCTTCAGGGCAACGCAGTTCATAATGGGAAAGTCAGTGGTGGTGAGGAAAAGATGCGATCACTTGAACCTATTCCTCAATCCGAACTCGTGCCTGTTAGCGCGTATTCGAATGAAAAAGGTTATGCGAATCTGAAGTTAAATCGATTCACTCAATGGCCATCTGGATTCTTAGTGGAAAAAGAGGGTTATTACGCAACAAAACAGAATCTTGATTGGAGCGGCGTTCGTGATTCTGCAATCGGTAAAGAAATCCATTCGAAAGCTCTCATCAAAAAGATCATAAATCCCATCGCCATGCGAGTTTCCAGTTTCATTTCTAGGGATGTATGCATACCCAAATGTCATGTATCCTATTCCTATGATCTTGAACTTCACGACTTTTTGCCACCCGTGGGAAACGGAAAAATACCTGATATTTCAGTTTTTTTGCAGGAATCCAGCCATACGGAACATGACGGCACGCTGGAGGTCACCATCAAAGCTCAGGATGAGGGCGGTGGGTTCTGTTTTTTCGCAGTCGACGATAGGGAGTCCGGATCTGTTTTGTGGAGTGACTATGAGGCACCCGTGAACGGCTACGTTTCTGAATTCAAGTTGCGTTTCGATGCTCAGCATCCAGAAATTTCGATGAATCAAGATGCAAAACAAAACTTCTATTTTCGGGTTCGACCTAAAATGGACCCTATCACTCAACAAAAGGTTTGGAATTACGGAAAGATGTATGGACCCATTTCCTTGTGGGCCATGAAAAAAGATTGGTCTCGTGATGCCGCTATGATCAAACTAGACAGCATGTATTTCAATCCAAACGCAGGGGATCGGAATGTGGAATTTGATCCGCAGAAGAATTTGAACAAGGATATGATTTTATGCAGGCCTTGAGGCGCGTGTTGTCCCCACGTGGCATTCTGATCACCTGAGGATTTTTTCACAGTCAGCGCGCGCCTACTTCCTTGACCCATTGTTGATGGAGTTTGTGCAGGGCAGAAATGGAGCGTCCCCCGCAAGAACTGGACAGGAAATATGAACTTTTCGAATCGATCGCAATGGTTCAAAACACGACTGAACAACAGCGGGCGTGGTCAAGCTGACGACAGCTTGCCGGGGCCTGGGGCGGGTAGCCCCAGGTTGTGCCCAA
>CAMCIC010000020.1 GCA_945874895.1 Akkermansia muciniphila
ATCAGCGCGGTCGTCCATATCGAAATCACAGCGGGAAGCAACCCTACCCAAAAAGAGGAAAAAAAAGTCGAACTCATCGGCACCGTCCTTTCCAAGGATGGCCTCATCGTCGCTCCGCTGAGCACACTGGACCTTGCCAACGCGATGGACGGACGCATGGTCAACACATCCAGCGGACCCATGAAAATTTCCGCCAAATCAGAAATCAAGGAAGTGAAGATCATTATGCCCGATGGCTCTGAAACCGATGCCAAGGTCGCACTCAAAGACGCGGACTTGGACCTGATTTTTTTGAAACCTGTCAAGCCCGCTGAGAATTTCACTCCGATCGACACCAAAAACGCTGCGCCACTGCAGTTGCTTGATGATGTGATCGTCATAGGCCGCATGAACAAAGAACTCAACCGCGAACCGATGGTAGTCACCGGAGAAGTCATATCCGTGATCAAAAAGCCACGTCTTTTTGGCAAAATCACTGCATCGGCAACAGGCATGCCAGTCTTCAATCAGGAGGGGAAATTTCTCGGCATCGGCATCAACCGACTGAGCTCGAAAAGCTCGGGCGAGGGCAACGTCACCGGGTCCGCTGTCTTACTCCCTGCAGCCGATATTACAGAGAGCGCTTCGCAGGTGAAATGATTTTTAATATAACTACAAAAAATGAATCACCCCTCAGAGCTATAGAATTGAGAGATTTTTTGAAGGAAGGCATATTTTTACCCGATGACACAAATTTTGCTCATTTTTCTTGGCAGCGCATTACTCAGGAAAGAGAGTAATGATCGTCAATGACACAAACCTTGCTGCATCTCTAGCTTCCACAAGGCAAACAAACCCAAAACCTACACTCATGAAACCGCGTCGTCCAAATTTCAGCCGCGTCTCCGACTGCATCCAGTCCTCAATAGCAACTCTCACCATCGCCGTGTGTCTAACTGGCCACATGCATGCCGCCAGCGGAACATGGCTGGCCGCTCCGGTGGATGCCAACTGGAGCAATAATTCCAACTGGTCGGCAGCCTTCCCCAGTGCTGTCACTGAGACTGCGACTTTCAGCAATGCCATCACCACCTTTGGAGGCAGCGCCAATCCGATCACCTTGTCCTCCGCCATCGCCCTGCAGAACATCGCGTTCTCCGGGTCGGCGGGTGCCTACGTAATCGGTGCTCCCGCAGGCACGAATGCCCTCTCTTTCCGCAACTCCGCCGGAGGAGGAAACAGCATCAGCATAGCCGCGGCCGTGACCAATCCCCAAGTCATCGCAGCCCCCATCTTGTTCACGGCCCCGTCCTCCACCAACGGAGCCTTCACGTTCTCAAACAACTCCACCACCGCCTCCGCCACGCTGAGCTTCACAGGAGCCATCACGGCCAATACCAGCACCACCCGTCCGGGCCGCATCCTGCTCAGCGGCTCAAACACCGGTGACAACATCATCAGCTCGAACATCAACTCGCCCAGCTTCTCGCAAGATGTCTCACTGCTTGTGAAGAGCGGCACGGGCACCTGGATCCTCTCCGGTAGCAACACATTCAATGGCCTCAGCATGACCAGTGCCACCGCCGGCTCAGGCATCCAGGTGACTGCCGGAATCCTTTCGGTCCGGAACAACAACGCCCTCGGCTCCAGCGCTACGGCCGGCCAGCTCCAGGTCCGTCTCAATGGCGGCATCCTCGATCTGGCTAACGCCATCACCCTCGACAACGGTGTCAATCTCAACCTCAATAACGCTGGAACGATCCGCAGCACGGGGAGCAACACGATCAACTCAAGGGTCACCCTCACAACCGTTGCCGCCTCGTCAGCCACGCTCTCGACTTCTGCCTCCACTGACGTCCTGACTCTCGGCAACGCCGCCAACGACCTCACCGGTGGAGCCGCTGACACGATCCTCAATGCCGATGGTCCTGGCACCATCGCGCTCGCCCAAACAAGCAACTACGCCGGCGGCTGGTCGATCAACACCGGCACCCTTCGTCTTGGAAACAACTCAGCCCTTGGCGCTGCGGCCTCTGTCGGCGTGACCTTCGGACCGTCCTCGACCGCCACCCTCAGGCTCAACGGCTTCAGTCCAACGATTAGCCGACTCTCCACGAACGCTACGGTGGGCACTCCAGTCATCGAAAACGGCAATTCCGGAACCTCCACACTGACCGTCAACACCTCCGTCGCCAACACCTTCGCCGGAACCCTGAGTGATGGCTCTTCCGGCGTTCTCGCCCTCACCAAGAGCGGATCTGGCTCCCTCACTCTCTCTAGCACGAACGGCTATACTGGCAACACCACCATCAGCGCTGGCACCCTCTCGGTCAACGGTTCGGCCGCCACATCCGCCGTCGCCGTCAACAGCGGCTCCACCCTCAGCGGCACAGGCACCATCTCCGGCACCGTGACCGTTGCCTCTACCTCCCGTCTTGCTCCAGGAAACGGGGTCGGCACCCTCACCATGGGCGCCCTCACCCTCTCCAACGGCTCCATCGTCGATTGCGAATTCAAGACCGAGCCCAGCTCTAACGACCTTGCCGTCGTCACCAACAGCGACGGACTCATCCTCGACGGCGGCGGATTCAACCTCTTCCAAGAAGGAACCACCACCCAGTTCAGCACTCCGGGCACATACACCCTCATTTCCTACACCGGCACCTCCTCCGTCTCGACCAGCAACCTCTCCGTGCTGAATCCAGATCCCACCAAGAACTACTCGTTCACCTCGGATGCCACCAGCGTCAAGCTAACCATCACGGCCTCCGTCATCTCAGATTGGGCCTCGTCGACCGGCGGCGACTGGGCCACCAGCGGCAACTGGACCGGCGCAGGCGTGCCCAATGCTTCGGGTTCCACCGCCATCTTCGGAAGCACGGCCACCTCGCCTGCGACCATCACCCTGAATGGCGACAAGACGGTATCCACACTGGCCTTCGACAACGCCAACGCCTACACGATCGCTCCAGCGACCACTGAAACCCTCTTCCTGGACAACACGGCCAATGCCGGCCAGGCCCAGATCATCGGCACCTCCGGCAGCCATGTGATCTCCGCTCCCGTCAGCCTCACCAGCAACACTGTCGCCTCGGTTGCCAACTCTGTGGACACGATCAGCCTCAACGGAATCGTCTCCGGAGCAGGCTCTCTCAGCAAGAGCGGCCCCGGCACCCTCCATCTCGGAGCCGTCAACACCTACAGCGGCGGAACCACGATCGGCAACGGCACGCTGTCCTTCGCCACCGGTGGTATCAGCACCACGGGGCCGATTTCAATCAGCACCTCCACCCTGCGATGGGCCACCGGAAACACGGATGACCTCTCGCTGGCACCGCTCGTCTCCCTGCCTGCGGGAAATGCCATCTTCGACACCAACGGCAACGACGTTGCCTTCACGGCTGGAATTGGCGACAACGGTGCGGGCAACCTCGTCAAGGCCGGTGCCGGAAAGCTCTCGCTTGCGGCGGGAAACTCTTACGGAGGGACCACGTCCATCGACGCTGGCACTCTATCGATCGCAGTAGACAGCTCGCTCGGCCCCGTGCCTGGAACGGCCACGCCGGGTGAGATCACCATCGGCAACGCCACCCTCCAGTCCACCGCCAATCTGACGATCGCCGCCAACCGTGGCATCGCCCTCACCTCCGCCACGTCGGCAATTGATGCCGCATCCGGTAGCACCTTGACCTACAACGGCATCATCGCCGGCAGCGGTAAACTGAACCTCACAGGCAACATCAACCTCGGCGGCGCCAACACCCATTCGGGTGGCACCGTCATCAACACCGGTGCTCTGATCAACCTGAGCGGTGCCAATACTTACACGGGTGGCACCGTAATCGAGGCAGGTGCTCTCGTTACACTCAACTCCGGCACAGCCTTGGGCACAGGACAGACAGAACTGCGCGACAGCCAGTTGACGATCAACGTCGCCTCCACGACTTTCAACAACATTTTCGTAGCAAGCGGAAAAACTGGCACCATTGATGGAGGTGTGCAAATCAGACCTGGCGTTTCTGGTCTCAGCGGTGGCGGTGATGTCACTTTCCTCACGCGTTCTGGTGGAACTAACTCTGGAACCAACGCCTTCGGATTCAGATTCCAGGGGAGCTACGCCGGCTTCAATGGTTCCCTGTTTCTCAAGTCAGCTGTGTCCAGCACTGTCAATAGCTTTGTCTTTTTTTTCAATACCGGTGGTTTCTCAGGAGATCTTACCAATGCCACCATCATACTAAGCGATAACGCGCGCCTCTGCGGCAACAATAACAGCGCAGGAAACACCGTAAACATCGGAGCACTCGAAGGGGACAATACGACCTTCCTCGCAGGGGCCGACTACGCTGGCTCCCAGACCTACAATATCGGTGCGAAAAACCTCGATACCACCTTCGATGGACTCATCACCAACGGCAATGCAGGCAATGCAAACCTGATCAAATCCGGCACTGGCAAACTCACCCTGACCGGAGCAAACACCTACCTCGGCACCACCGCGATTGCCGCGGGAACGCTTGCGATCACAAATGAATCTGCCCTGGGGTCAAACACGACTGGCACCACCATCAACGGTGGCGATGTGAACGGAAACCTCGCCCTGAGTGGCAGCTTGGTCCTCACTGAACCACTCACCCTAGGTGGTCGCCAAGGCTTGAATTTCGAGTCCGCTCACATCGTGAATGTCAGTGGCAATAACCAACTCACCGCCGCTGCCATCACACTTGCCACGGGAGGCAATAGCTACAATTTCCAATCCGATGCCGGACTATTGAGCATCTCCGGAAGCTTCATTCCATCGGGCGCGGTCACAGGTGCCCGCTATCTCCAATTGTTCGGAGAGGGCAATGGTGAATGGCTCGGCAACATCCAAAATGGAAGCGCTGCCATCTCCCTCAACAAAAATGGAACGGGCACATGGACTCTATCGGGAGCTCTCAGCTACAGTGGTGATACCACGGTCAATGCAGGAACCCTATCCCTCACATCGACTAGCGAGCTGACTTTGTCCCCCACCACCAACGGCACCTCCAACAAGGTCTCCGGCACGGGCACGGTTTCTCTGGATGGCAAAATCAACCTCAACCTTGCCGCGGCCAATGTGACCCATGGCAACAGCTGGCTGCTTGTCGATGTGGCCAACCTCACGGAAACATACGGTTCCAACTTCTCCATCACCGACTTCACCAAGTCCGGCACCGATTGGGTCAAAGTCGATGGGGCGAACACATGGACCTTTAGCGAGACGACGGGAACCCTATCGCTCTCGGTCTTAACCGATCCTTTCATTCCATGGATCGGCAGTTATTTCCCCGGTGAAAGCAATGCCTCGATCATCGGCAAGAACGCGGATCCGGATAACGACGGACTCAATAACCTCGCCGAGTTTGCCCTCAACAGCAACCCATCGAATTCCACTACCAGCGGGAAAGTCATCGGAAAAGTAGCGACCCTTAGCGGCAATCAAGTCATGACTCTAACACTGCCAGTGCGTGCAGGCGCTACGTTTGCGGATGGTGCAACCACTCACGAGGAAATCTCAGGAATCACGGATGGAGTGATCTACCGCATCCAAGGTAGCGCTAACCTATCGGCTTGGACTCTGGACGTTTCCGAAGTCGGAGCCGGCAGTGATCTCGATGCCATTCAGGCCGGACTACCAACTCTCGATGCCGGATGGATCTATCGCACTTTCCGCACACCAGGCACAGTGTCCAGCGATGCATCAAACTTCCTCCGCGTCCAGTTGACCGAATGATTGGCACTCGATGGCTCCCGCGATATCCATCGATGAGAGGCGGGAGCCAGCTCTTACAGCCATTCTTCTAGGGACTCGACAACCCAGTCGGCACCGTGTTGGCGCAGGGCATCGATCTGAAAGCAACCGGTTGCGACCGCTAAGCAACGGGCACCCATCGCATGGGCGCAGGCAATGTCGCGAGGTGTATCGCCAATGATAAGAGTGGATGCAGGAGAGAAGTCGCGGCCATGATGTTGGCTTGCGCGCGACAGGGCTACAGGGCCTAACAGATTTCGATCTGCGTGATCATCGCCGAATGCTCCGTAGGGAAAATACTCGTGCAGGCCAAAATGCCGCATCTTGATCGCAGCACCTTGCTGAGAATTGCCCGTCAACAATCCAGTGGCTATGCCCTGCTTCGCTCCTGCCGAAAGACATTCGCGGACTCCCGGCAAAACGCGACCGCCATAGCGGTTAGATGCGAGATGTTGTGAGAGAAGTGCGTGGTATTGATCGAAAAATTCCGCCACATCCATGGCTCCGGCATCATGCCCGTAATGAGTCAGCAGATTTCGAATGATGCCGAGATCCGTGCTACCTGCGAGATCGAGCGTGGGTGCAGGCGCGCCGAAATACTGCTCCGCTGCTGCCGTGATCGCCGCCATGCCGGCACCACCCGTATCCACGAGTGTGCCGTCGATGTCGTAGAGCAACAAATCAAAGTGACGGAAATCCATCAGTCCTGCTGCTCGTCGTGTTCCTCATCGGCATGATCACCGTCTTCGTGATCATCCTCATCGAACTCATCCTCGTCTTCGTCTTCGTGATCATCCTCCTCCAGCAATTCACCGTGGAAGAGGTGGAACTTGCGCTTGCGTTGCCCCTGCGGCAGTGGAGAAAGAGTCATGGCAATGACGCGACCTCCGAGACGCGGTGCTTGATCGACGTTTGACATGGTTTTCAAATCCTCGATGATGCGCTGCATCGCCACAAATCCGAGATCCTTGTGGGCATTTTCGCGTCCTTTGAACTGGATGACTACGCGCACCTTGTGACCCGTATCGAGGAATCCTTCGACCCGTCCCATCTTAATGTTGTAATCGTGTTGACCGGTTCCCACCCGCAACTTGATTTCCTTCATCCTCGTGGCGGACTTGGATTTTTGTTTTTTCAACTTCGCCTGCTCATACTTGAACTTGCCGTAGTCGATGATCTTGCAGACAGGCGGATCCGCTTGTGCAGCGATCTCGACCAAATCCAGGCCCTGAGACTGAGCCTTCAGAAGTGCGTCGCGCACGGTCATCACTCCCAGCTGCTGTCCATCAGATCCGACAACACGGATTTTGGGAGCACGAATGCGGTCGTTGACGCGGGTTTGATCGCGGTTGCCCATGCGACCGCCCTTCGATTGATTGTTTTTCGTTTGTTTGCTTATGGCGTTAGTCCTCCGGTGGGTTCATGCTGCGCCCCGATTCGATTTCCCACGAGGGGAGAGATCCACTCTAAGGCGAGAGTGATGCGATGATGATTCCGTCCGAGCAAGTTCATGATCTAAAAGACATGGCTGCGGGTTGCCCGACTTGCGGGACAACCGTGGAGTTGGAGTTGTAATACGGAATGACGATCATCAAAAAAATTGGCTTCAAAAACGTGCCGTGCTTCGCATTGCATGCTGGGCTCGCTCCAACGGATAGCGACGAAGTGCTGACAGAGCAAGCGAAAAACATCCAGAATCGGCAAAAAACCCCTATTTCTCCATCGAATCGCACCCGCCATGATTCAAAACGGATCGTCATCTTCTTCCCAAGAATTTCCCACTTTCCACTCTTCCACCATCGATGCAGGGAAATCATGGAGAAACCTAGATGGCTGCTGCATGACTTCCCCGGTGTAGGATTTGGGATTGATCATGGGATAAAGCAGATAGAGCTGGTCTTTGGCACGCGTGATGGCCACATAAAACAATCGGCGCTCTTCTTCGAGCATGGCATTGTCATCCGACTCGAGAATGCGACCATTGGGAAATTGACCTTCGGCCAACCAGACAAGAAACACCACTTTCCACTCCAGCCCTTTGGATTGATGGATGGAGGATAAGGTAACCTTAGCCTGATCGTCCTCTTCCTGCTGCGCATCGTTTTCGGTATCCGTATTGCTCAGCAGAGACATCTGTTCGAGAAAGAGCTCGATGTCATCGAAGCCACTGCTGAACTCCATCATTTTTTCGATATCACTGCGGCGGGCATCGTAGTTATCGAAGGTGGCCTTGAGATAATCATCATACATCCCTTCGAGCACGCTGAAGATCATTTCCGTAGGCTTGGCGAATCCTTCCACTCGCAGCATTTCATCGAGAATGTATCCGACCTGCCGCCAGTCCGCCGCCGTTTTTTTCGGCACTGGCAGCGTCTCAAACACCGTGGAAAACTTTTCCGGCGGCAATTCTTTTTCCGCCCATCCCGTTTTCCACCATGCGCTCCACATCTTATCGGAGGAAGTGGCGCCCACACCTGGCAGGAGTTCGACCATTCGTTTGAACGCGACTTCATCACGACGGTTTGTCACGAAACGCAGGAATGCGCTGACGTCCTTGATGTGGGCCTGCTCGAAAAAGCGCAATCCGCTCGTAATGGCGAAGGGGATGCCACGCATTGTCAACTCCATCTGAACCTCGAGACTCTGAAAATGCGCGCGATACAAAATCGCGATTTCATCCAAGGAAACCCCCTCGTCCTGCAGCTCCAAAATGCGCTGCCCCACGAATGCCGCCTGCATCTGCGGGTCCTCGACCACTACCATCGCCGGCTTCATGCTCCCGCCCTCGCGCTGGGCTCTGAGATTTTTGTCAAACCGCTCGGTATTCGCGCGGATGGCCTCATTCGAAAGCTCCAAAATCTCAGGCACGCTGCGGTAATTCGTCTCAATGGCAAAAGTGCGACAAGGTTTGCCCTGATCGGGGAATGCTAGGATGTTTCTCATGTTAGCACCTCGCCATGAGTAGATCGATTGCGCATCATCACCCACCACCATCAGGCTGTTGGATTCCCCTTCCAACAATTCAATCAACTCGCACTGGACCTGGTTGGTATCCTGAAACTCATCGACGAGAATGTGACGGAACTTTTTCCGATAGAGAGCCAGCAAGTCGGGTCGTGAACGCAAAAGCTCTACGGTCTTGACCAACAGGTCATCGAAGTCCATCGAGTTCGTCTTTTGTTTTCTCTCGATGTAGGCCAGGCGAATTGCATCGATTTCTTCGAACCACTCGTCAAAATACTCGTATCTCTCAGCGATCACATCTTCGAGAAGTTGTCCCGTGTTGACCACCAAGCTAAAGATCGTAGCGAGTACATCTGCTTTGGGAAAACGCTTTTTTTCCTCTTTGCGGTCGCGTTTCCCGATGATCGTTTGCAACATCGACTTTTGATCGTCGCGATCGAGGATGGTCAAGGAACGCGTGTAGCCGATTTCCTCGGCGTGTCGGCGCAGAATACGGCTGCCCACCGAGTGGAAGGTGCCGGCCCACAGGTCTGAGGTATCCTGTGTCACCAGTTCGCGCACGCGACCGATCATTTCCCGCGCCGCCTTGTTGGTGAACGTCAGCAAGAGAATGTTGCGCGCCTCGACTCCCTGATCCAGCAACCAGGCCACACGATAGGTCAGCGTGCGGGTTTTTCCTGAGCCAGCTCCTGCGATGACCAGGGCACGTCCCTCCGGCGAACTCACCGCCGCATATTGCTCGTCATTAAGCTCCTTGCGGTAGTCGATTCCCGAGGGATGGGCGCTCTTTCGATGGAGTTGGTATTGCCTTGTCATGGTTTTCAGGAATGTTCGCCGCGTTAGGCTCGCTCAAGCGCCGTGCCCGCGATCCACCGTTTTCGATCGTGCCCGTCGGGTCTCTTGCTCCTTACCCACGCAAATTGGCAAACCCAACCAGAGGAGACAAGCACGAATTCCCCGCTTGCACGCGCGCGTCCGTCGATTACAGTATCGGCGCACCACTTTCTATCATGAGCGAATCGACACCAAAAATCACTGCCTATCTGAAAACCTTCTGCGGCTGGAGTGAGGGCGTGCGCGCCATCATGCGCAAATACAACCTGCCCTTCGAGGAAAAGGACATCATCAAGAATCCGGCATTCCGCTGGGAAATGGAAACCAAGAGCGGACAACCACTCTCCCCTTGCGTCGAAATCAACGGTCAGATGCTGGCTGATATTTCCGGTGCAGAAGTGGAAACCTGGATGATCGCGCAAGGATTGGTGCAACCCATCGATGCCGAGGCAGATGCTCCGACCGATTCCGCTTGCAGCGATGAACAACACGCCGCCATGGCGCGCTCGCAGATGCCGCAGGTCTCGAAGATCAAGTTTCTCGACTGATCCTCACTGAGCTCCGGCTTTTTTCAACTGCGCCACAGCCTCTTCGAGCTTTTTCCTCAGCGCGAGCAAGTCTTCGTTCCGCTCGATGATTGCTCGGTCTCGTTCCTGAATGGCGGCCTCCCATTGCGTGATTTGCGCACGCAGCGCATCACGCTCAGCAGTGGTTTGGTCGCGCACCGTGTTCGCTGCCACCAGCTGCTCCGTCTGCTCTTTGTTTCGTCGCGATGCTTCATCCGCTGCTTTTTGTGTTTCCAAGAGCGATCGCTTCAAATCTGCCAGATCAGCGGTCAGAGAATCCACGCGTTGCAAGGCCTGGTCTCGCTGATCTTGCACAGCGTGGGCGTCAACTTGCAGGCGTCGATTCAGGGCGCGATGGCTTTCGTTTTGCCGCCACTGAACGGCAGCAATGACGCAGAGGGCCGCACAGCCCACGGCGTTGATCAGAGGAAACAGAGCGGACTTCATGGCTTGGGTGTCTTGCTTTCAAAACTCACGCGCTCGATTCCCGCCGCTCGCACGGCATCGAGCAACCGCATCACCTGTTGGTGACGAGCGTTCGCGTGAGCCGCGATCAGAACGTTGACTTCCTCGCGATTTTCCAGCACCGCAAGACGCTCCGTGACTTCGGTGGCCGTGAGAATCTCTTCCTTGAGGGTGATCACTCCCTGCTCGTTGAGCGCAAAGTGATAGGGCGGCACGGATTTTTCTGAGAGAGCGGCTTGGGCATCAGGTAGCTCGATGGGCACGCGACTGAGCTGAGTCATGCTGAGGCTCACCAACATGAAACTGGCTAACAGGAAAAACATGATGTCGATGAGTGGCACGATCTCGATCCGCGCCTCGTCGTGCCCGTCCTGATCCGCAGTGCTGGAAAGTTTGATCGGCATGGCAGGATTCAGGGACGAGGTGCTTTGAAATCGCTGAGATCATGGCCATGCGCTTTCGCGTTTCCAGCCAACAATTCGCAATGGTTGATCCAATGCTCCAATTTACCCCGCAGCAGCGAGGTTTTTTTGCGGAAAAAATTGAAGGGAAGAAGGCAGAGAATGGCGATTCCCAGACCCGCCGCAGTGGCGATGAGTGCCTCGGCAATCCCACCGGACACCTTGGTCACGGCCAGTTGATCATTGCCCACGAAGTTGAACGATCCCATGATGCCCACGACCGTCCCGAGCAATCCGAGCAAAGGCGCGAGTGTGATGACAGTGCTGAGAACCCACAGCCGAGCCTCTGATTTTTCTAACAGATTGCTCGCATGCAACTGCATGGCAGCTAGGGGCGAAGTCGCCGCATGAGAAAGCCCATCGCGGAGATTTTGCAGAAAAGGATCAGAGGTTTCTGTGGACTTCCAGGCTTTTTCAAACTCACCCAGTCCCAGCGCCTCGCGGGCCGTTTCTTGGGCAGCAAGATGGATTCGGGAGCGAAGTTTCATCCACCAGACCACGCGATCGAGAATCACGCAAAGGGCGAGAAAAAACAACAGCGCCATGGGCCACATAATGGGGCCGCCTTTTTCAAAGTATTCGACAAGGATATGAGATAGTATCATAGGGATCAGTTCAAACGGAAAATGATGGGCACACGGTAGCGTTGCGCTTGGCCAGCAGGAAACTTCCAGCGGCTGCGAATCGTTGAAAGAGCAGCGCTGTTGAGAGATTCATAGGGACAGGGCGTCTTGACCCAAGCGCTCAGAACCTTGCCATCCACACCCACGATGAACTCGACTACCACCGTGCCCTGCTGGTTGTTACGACGCGCTTGAGTGGGATAGGTCGGAGCTGGTTGCCGCCCCGCACCGGTGCCAAAGGAGAGCGTGGTAGCAGTCGATGGCGCCGAAGAACCATACGATCCCCTTACAGATGGAGTACGCGCTGTGTTACTCGATGCGGAGGGAGCTTTTTGAGCTGGAGCCACAGCTACCTGGGAGGCGGTTTTTTTGATGACGGGAATTGGCATTTCGGGAATGTCCGGCAAGTCTGCCATCGGTGCCATTTCCGGCATGGGAGGCGGCGTGGGTGCCACCGCCGTCACGGGAACGACCTCAGGTTGGGCAATCGTTTCTGCCTCTGTAGATGCATGGTCTGAAGCAAGTGCCGGATCGGCCGGCGCGATGTCCACGGAGCTCAAAACTTCGAGACGGGCCGGCTTGATGGCAAACGTCACCTTCCAGTCCTGACGCACCGCAAAACCTACCAACGCCCCCAATGTCACACTCAGCCACGTGGCCAGTGTGATCACATTCAGGGCATGGTAGGCTCCTTTGTTCATGTTGCTCGCGGATACTATTGAGACTGATTCTCAATAACGCAAGTGGTTTTTTCAGAAACCCAGAACCTTTATGCCGATTCCACTGCCTGAGCGACGCGCAACAACAGAGCTTCCTGCAAATGAGGGGTGATAATTTGCAAGCCGATGGGTAAGCCGTCTGTCGGCAGTGGGACGGAAATGGCGGGCAGTCCCGCGAGGTTCACGGGGATGGTGCAAACATCGGCCAGATAGTCTTCCAGCGGGTTCGAGCAATCACCGATCTTGCGCGCGGGACTGGGGGCGATGGGGGAAACGATGGCGTCTACTTGCTGAAACGCTTGTTCGAAATCGCGACGAATCAGTGTGCGAACTTTCTGTGCCTTGTTGTAGTAGGCATCATAGTATCCGGAGGACAACACATAGGTGCCTAACAAAATCCGGCGTTTCACCTCAGGACCAAATCCCTCCTCACGCGATTGTTGGTAGAGAGACATGATGTCCGCGGGCTGGGAGGTTCGGTGACCATAGCGCACGCCATCGAAGCGCGAGAGATTGGAAGATGCTTCCGCTGGAGCAATGATGTAATACGTCGCTACGGCGTATTCGGTGTGCGGCAGGGAAATCTCTACGATGCTTGCACCGAGTTGTTCCAGCTTGGCCACGGCCGCCATGCTGGCAGCTCTCACGGCAGGATCGAGACCATCGGCAAAGTATTCTTGCGGAATGCCGATCCGCAAACCTTTGACACCATGGTGCAGACTTGCGAGATAATCGTCCACCGCGACCGGAAGACTGGTGGAATCCAAAGGATCATGGCCCGCCATGTGTTGCAAGAGCAAGGCAGCATCCTCGACTGTATGCGTCATCGGGCCGATTTGATCGAGCGACGAAGCGAAAGCCACAAGGCCGTAGCGCGAGACGCGTCCGTAGGAGGGCTTGAGACCCACGATGCCGCAATGAGAAGCAGGTTGGCGAATGGATCCACCCGTATCAGAACCCAGCGCGGCCGGGACAAAATGGGCAGCAACAGCAGCTGCCGAACCGCCCGAGGAACCGCCCGGGATGTGCCCCAGCGCCGCAGGATTGTTTGTCACACGCAGAGCGGAGTTTTCCGTGGCGGAGCCCATCGCGAACTCATCCATGTTCGTTCTCCCGAAGAGAATGGCTCCCGCCTCACGCAATTTTCTGATCACGCCCGCATCGTAGGGAGAACGATAGTTTTCCGATAGAAATCGGGAACCGCAGGTGCAAGGTTCATCAAGCGCGTTGATGTTGTCCTTGATCGCGATGGGAATGCCGCCCAGGGGAAGCGACAGGTCCGCTTGATCAGCCGCCGCACGGATGCGTTCCGCATCGATCGACAGAAAAGCCCCCACTTCCCCATCGCGCTGCGAGGTCTGGAGGAGCAGGTCATCGACAATGTCCCGCGCGGAAATTTCCCCTTTGCTCAACAAGGAACGCAGGCCGGAGATGGATGTGTGAGATAGACTCATGGAAAGAAAAAAATGGGTTAGGCATCGGCGACCACCTTGGGAACACGCACTTGTTGTTGGGCTTGATCAGGAGCATTTTGCAACAGAGCCTGTTGTGGCAAACTTTGCCATGGCGTGTCATCCCGCATGGGGGCATCGATGGGCATGGGATACGCCGTAGGCTCGATTCCGGTGACATCGAGAGCGGACAACTGCTCGATATGCCCCAGAATGGCATCAAGCTGAAGGGTGAATGCATCCACCTCCGCATCGGAGAGTTCGAGACGAGCGAGCGTGGCAATGCGGCGGACATCCATATGGGGCTGCGACATGCGCGCACAGTAATGAATGCGGCGGTAAAACGCCACTGATTTCAGAGCAAGCCATGATTTTTCCATCGCATCACAGGGGATTTGCCTTCATACTGCTGCCGTGCAAGCACTTGCGGTATTGAACATTGTCGGACTCTCGTCGCGTTGTTTCGGGGCATCGACGCCGCGGCTGAACGCCTTTCGCGATCGCGCGGGACTGCAGTCATTCGCACCTGCTTTTCCCGCCGTCACGTGCACCGCACAAAGCCACATGCTCACGGGCACAGATGCCTCAGGTCACGGCATTGTCGCGAATGGATGGCTGGATCGCGAGTCCGCCGAAGTGCGGTTTTGGAAACAGAGCAACCGATTGGTGCGCGGTGAAAAGATCTGGCATGTGCTGCAGAAGGAGATTCCCGGCTTCACCTGTGCGAATTTGTTCTGGTGGTATAACATGGCCACGGATGCCGATCTCGCTGTCACGCCGCGCCCACTGTATTTGGCCGATGGCCGGAAATCCTTTGACATTCATACCCAACCGATGGCTTTACGCGAGTCCCTCAAGCAGGAATTGGGACCCTTCCCCTTCCCCAGCTTTTGGGGACCAGCCGCAGGCATCGCCTGCTCCGATTGGATCGCCCGTTGCGCGCGCTGGATCTATCAGAATCATCAACCATCCCTCAACCTCGTCTACCTCCCACACCTTGATTACGGACTGCAGAAATATGGTCCCGATGCTCCGGAAATGGAGCAGGAACTCTCGCAAATCGATGAAGTGGCAGGCAAGTTGATCGACTTTTACGAACAACAGGGCGTGCGTGTTTTGATCGTATCCGAATACGGCATTTCGTCTGTGCGGCAACCCGTCCACCTCAACCGCGTCCTGCGCGATGCGGGTTTGCTCTCCATCAAGGATGAACTCGGACGCGACGGATTGGATTTGTTTCAATCAGAAGCGGTCGCTGTGGCCGACCACCAAGTGGCGCACGTCTATCTCAAAGATCGCAAAAAACTCGATGTTGTCAGAGCACTGCTGGAAAAAGTCCCAGGAGTGGAACGTGTGCAACACGCAGAGGAAATCTGGCAATCGGGCATCGCGCTGGAGCGCGCAGGCGACTTGGTCGTGACAGCCAATGCCGATGCTTGGTTCACGTATTATTTCTGGGAGGATGACGCTCGTGCGCCGGACTATGCGCGCTGTGTGGATATCCATCGCAAGCCCGGCTACGATCCCGTGGAATTGTTTCTCGACCCGAAAATCCCCTTCCCTCGACTAAAAATAGCCGCATTTTTGCTCAAAAAAGCCATCGGTCTCCGCGGCCTCATGGAAGTCATTCCGCTGGATGCATCACTGGTCAAAGGATCCCATGGAAGGTGCGATGTAGCCCCGGGTGAACAAGCGATTGTCATAGGATCAAAGCAATCCATCCACCGGGCCGAGGATCTTTTCAGAGAAATGAAGCAACATTTCCTGCCTCCCACGGCAGGGTGATCCCTCGTATTTTTCGTCTTATCCTTTCCTCTTGTCAGCACGGGGATGATCAGTCAGCATAGCGCTGATGTTTTTCACACCGAAATGGAAAAAGGAAACGCAACTGCTGCTCAAGGGAGCGCAAAAGTTTCTGCATTACAAACGCGACCTACTCAAACAGGACCGCATCGATGAGATCGAATCGCGGCTCAGTGACCTGCGGGCGGCCTTGAAGTCCGGTAAACGCGACGCGGTGGATGAATGCTCCAAGCAATTGCGCGCCACATGTGAGAATGCCCTCCCCCACCACAGCGCACCACGTTGGTTCGAGGAAAATGTAGAAGTGATTTTTGTCGCTCTGGTGGTAGCCTTGGGCCTTCGTTCCTACATCATCCAGCCATTCCGCATTCCCACGGGATCCATGCAACCGACGCTCAATGGCATCATCGCCACCCATCACCCCGAGAAAAACTACGAGCAACCATGGGTGGGCAAGCAGGTCTACGATTGGGCATTGCGCGGGCGGCGCTGGTATCAATACAAGGCACCAACATCCGGTCGCATCGTCGGGCGGGTCGATGTATCCAAGCTGTTTTTTTCGCGCACCAAGATTCTCTTCGATGACGGAACATCCATGGTTTTCCCGGCACCCATCAACGAAACCGATCAGGCCATGAATGGCGGCCTCAGTCAGATGAGTTGCATCGGCAAAAGCTTCAAGAAAGGGGATGTCATGTTCCAAGGAACGGTCGATGGCGGAGACCTCGTGCTGGTCGACAAAATTTCCTATCATTTCCGCAAACCCGTTCGGGGAGAAGTGTATGTCTTCGATACGCTGGGCATTGAGCGGCGCATCGGCAAGTTCAGCGGCAGCGATCAGGCCAAGGCCACCCACTACATCAAACGTCTCTGCGGTGTGCCGGGTGATACACTTGCGATCGAAAGTCCCCACCTCTATGTGAACGGCAAAATTGCCAGTGAAAAAGGCATCAACAAGGTCTTCGAGTTTCCCAACCAAGGGCGCATGGGGGGACATGGCTATTCTTACGGCGATCACCCGCTGGCGGAAATCCTCCAGTCGGGAGACGAACTCAAACTTGCCGCGACTGCTCCGCGAGGAATGCGCGAATACGCAGCCTTAGGAGACAATTCGGGCAACTCGCTGGATTCCCGTTACTGGGGAACGGTCAAGGAGTTCAATCTCGTCGGACCAGCACTCTTCGCCCTCTGGCCGATCACAACAGGACACTGGGGTTTGATCAAATGACCTCATCGGAAATCACTCGCAAGGCAAAATCCAACCTCGCCTTCGCACTCCACATTCTCCCGCGCGAAAGGCGCGAGGACATGGTGGTGTTTTATGCCTACTGCCGGGTGATTGACGATATCGCAGATGAGGAAAGCCGGCCAGTGGCGCAGCGGATCAGCGACCTACAAGCATGGCGGCACGGTCTCGAAAACGGCTTTGCCGCGCCCACCGCGTTCGAACAAGAAGTCATCGCACTACAAAAAAAATACGCCATCCCCACCGACCTGCTGGTTGCGATCATCGATGGTTGCATGATGGACACCAGCCCCCAACGTTTCCAAACGTGGCAGGAACTTCAAGGCTACACCTGGAAAGTGGCATGCGCGGTGGGACTGATTTCGTTGAAGCTTTTCGGCGCGATCGATCCGCAGTCTGAATCCTATGCGGTGGCGTTGGGTCATGCCTTGCAACTGACCAATATCCTGCGCGACATCGGTGAAGACATCGATAACGGCGGACGCATGTATCTTCCTTTGGCTGATTTGCAACAATTCGGACTTAGCGAAGTCGACCTCATGCAAAAGACCTACGACGACCGCTTCGTCGCACTGATGAAACATGAAGCCGCGCGCGCCCAGAGCCTTTATGAAGAGGCGCACCAAAACTTGCCGACCGGCGATCGCAAAGCCCTGATGGCCGCAGAGGTCATGCGCGAAATCTATCAAACCGTTCTGGAACAAATGCAGGCCGATGGTTTCCGCGTTTTCGAAAAACGCTATTCGTTATCGAGTTTTCGCAAGATGGCCATCCTCGCCAAGCACATGATCTAACGATCAAAACTCGCCCCGGAACGAACAACTTGCCGTGGGCGTCTCGTAAATGCAAATCTCATCGAGTCCCGGCAACTGGGCCTCGATCTTACGCCAGAACCATGCACACATTTTTTCGATCGTGGGACTCTCCAGACCCTCGATGTCATTCAAATACCCGTGGTCCAGGAGTTCGATCAAGGGATTCATCGCATCTGATATTCTCTTGTGATCATAGATCCAACCGATCGATTCATCGACCTCGCCTTCCACGGTAACGGTAACCTTGAAACTATGGCCATGCATGTTGCGGCACTTGTGCCCCTCGGGCAGGCTGGGCAGGGTGTGTGCAGCTTCGAATCGGAATTCCTTGGTCAGGCGTGCGCGCATGAGGTCACTGAATCATTTCCCCGCCTTCGGCGCAAATCTTTTCAAGCCCGGAATCCGCCGCAACAACATGCCGAGGCAGTCGCGGGCCTCGCTCACGCCCAAGACATAGCAGAGACCGAAATACACACCTGCACCTATGGCAATGACCACACCAAGCGCAATCGCTTGGAACAGCCAGCCCATGTCCCCCAGAGTCGAGAGCACATGGCGGTTCGCAGCCCAGCAGATGCCCCCCATCAAAGCGGCGGCGATCGCGCAGCGCGCTAAGGTGGCAACCAGCGAACGCCACGACATTTCCTCGACGAAGCGCCGCAAGGTCGATACCAGCAGAACAAAGTTCCATGCCGCGATCAGACTTGTGGTGAGCGCCAGAGATTCATGCCCCCAATGCATGACGCGGACAAAATACCAGTTCAAAGCGAAGTTCATCACCATGGACACGAAGCTGATCGCCATCGGCACCCAGCGTTTGTCGATCGCATAGAAGGCAGGTTGAACGATCTTGATCCAGCTGTAGCACACCAGACCGTATGCATAGCACTGCAGCGCGGACGAAATCATCATGGTGCTGCGATGATGCATGTCGCCGCCTTTGAAAATGACGGCCACCAGAGGAGTTGCGAGCAGACAAAGCCCCACTGCGCAGGGTAAGACCAGAATGGTCACCAGATTGATTCCGCGCAGAAGTGTGGGGGCAAATTGAGTTCCGATTCCGCCTACAGCAGCACGCGAAAGCGCTGGCAACGTGACGGTCGCCACAGCAACGCCGAACACCCCGATCGGTAGCTGCATCAGACGGAAAGCGTAGTTCAGAGCTGATACCCCACCCTCACCCGTGCTGGTCGCAAACATCGCATTTACCATCACATTCACCTGCACCGCACTGGCCGCAATCATCGCCGGGCCCATGAGCGCTAGGATTTTTTTCACTCCTGCATCACGCCACATCATGTCCCAACGAAACCGGAAGCCTGCTCTGCGCAACGCGGGGAACTGAACCACCAGTTGCCCCATCCCCCCTAACAGAACGCCGCAACTGATGCCGATCAGACTTTTCTCCCCCCACTGCGGATCGAGCCAGTAGCCGATCGCACCGCCACCGATGATGCAGCCGAGATTGAAAAAACAAGATGCCAGCGCCGGCATGCCGAAAACCTGCTTGGCATTGAGCATGCCCATCACCAACGCGGCCAAACTGACGAGCAGAAGGAAAGGATACATGATACGGGCCAACAGCACGATCAGGTCCCGCTGCTCGGGGCCGAACGAACGATCCGCAAATGACAGAATCAAATCCACGATCCAAGGGGCTGCCAGCACGCCCAGTAAAGTCACTCCACTCATCGCCACGACGACGAGCGAAAGCACTCGATTGGCTAAGGCCCAAGCCGATGCGTCACCCTCTTCTTTCAGTCGCTTGGAAAATGTCGTGACAAAGGCTTGAGATAAGGCCCCCTCCGCAAAAAGATCGCGCAATAGATTGGGGATCTTAAAGGCGAGATTGAAACAATCTGCCAAAACACTGGTGCCAAAAAGCCGCACCATAAAAATATCACGCAACAACCCAAGCACTCGGCTCAGCATCACCGCTAGACCAATCTTGCCCGTGGCCTTCCCCGCCTTGCGGTTCTCATCGGCTGCACTGGTAGGTTCTTCGGCCATGCGATCGGTCCCGTTATCAGCGACGGCACTTTTCTAACAAAGATCCGAGAAAACGGGCGATTTGGTGAAGAGCCTTTGAGCTCTCGTTCTCGGGTAGCACGGAAAGATCATCATGACATTTGTTGAGGAGACCCTTGGCCGTATCGATGGCACTCTCCACTGCGCCCTCGTATTCAGCGATGCCAACCAGCACCGGCAGATCCAGCGATTGCTGATTGATGATACGGGCGGTGAGCTTCATGCGTTGGGCATCACTGGCCGACTCTAACAAATTCAAAATGGGCAGGGTCAACTTGCCTTTCTCAAGATCGGTGCGCAAGGTCTTACCCACATCCTTTTCATCCCCCACCAAGTCCAGGCAATCATCGTAAATCTGATAGACGGCACCCAGTCTCATGCCATAGTCATACATGCGTTTTTCCACTTCCTCGCTCGCGCCGGACAGCTTTGCAGAAAGACCCGCAGCCGCCGCGAAAAGAGCGCCGGTTTTCATTTCCATGATCTGGAAATATTCCTCCTTGGTCAGAGTGAGATCAAAGCGGCGCTGGGTCTGCATGATTTCCCCCTGACACACCTCGCGTGCGGCGTGACCCACTTTTCGACAAATGTCGATCGAATCGAAGTCCGTGGCCAAGGTCAAAGCATGAGAAAACAAGGCATCTCCTAACAACACCGAAAGACCATTGCCCCACTTCGCATTCGCAGTAGGCACCATGCGGCGGGTGGTAGCACCATCGATGATATCATCATGAACCAAGGTGGCCATGTGGATGAGCTCCAGAATCACACCAATCTTGCGATGCTCCTCACGCGCTTCGCCCAAGGCTCCCCCTGTCAATACCGCAAGGGCCGGCCGAATGCGCTTGCCCGAGGTATTGCACACGTAGGAAACGTAAGGCTCGACCATAGGATCGAAGGCGCGCACTTGTTCGCGGATGGCCACTTCTACCAACTCAAGATGCGGACGCACCAGTTCGAATGGAAAAGAGTCGCTGTGTCCCTGCTGCGTAGTGATGACTGACATGTGTGCTGAAGCTTGTGAAACATTTCACAGGCATGCCACTTTAGCAAGTAAGAACCCGCTGCATTTTGCGGGATTCCGCGGCAGCCAAATCCACCCGCCCCCCCCTCCCAGAACACTCCGATTCACCCATGCCGTTCGGAAAAATGGCAAATTTCTTTCCCATCTGATGCTCTGCAAGCAGCGACGACGGATGTGAGGACTCGATCAGAGATCGCTCTCTTTCCCCCCAGTTTCATCCGCTGAGAGAACGAGAAAGATCAAACAAACATCCGGCTTTCCCGCAGGAAGAGCCGGATGTTGTGCATCGATCGTTGCCGATTTGACTTTGCTTTACTGCGCCGCGCCTATCGTGACGGCCAAACGAGCGAATTTCTTGGTATCCGCTCCCATCGGCACCGTCAGGGTGATGGTCTGGGTATTGTCAGGTGCATTGTCAACCACGGTAACTCCTGGGTTGTTCGTCACAGGAGCATCTGGCACGGCAAAGAAGTTCGCGCCACTCGTCGGCCAGGTTTCCAAGTCTGCATTGACTTGAACCGCCACTGCCACATCGGGCGTAATCGACTCCTTGCTGCGGGTAAACGTGAAGATCAGGTTAGCACCATCACTGGTTACTTGCGGCAACTTATTACGATCACTCGTATCTTTGGTGCCACCCAGAACGTATTCCACTCCGTTGCTGACACCATCGCCATCGAAGTCATCGTTGGCATTGCCGGTAGGTGCGTTCACAGAAGCCCATGAATTGTATCCAGACTTCGCAATCTTGATGACTCCAGCAGTGCTGTAATCGATCTCATAACCGGCAGGCAAGGCGGGCGAAATGGTGAACTCACCGGTGCGAGTTCCCGTGTAGGTCGCAATCGTGTAGCTCGATGCAGTCATCGTCCCACTAATGGCGAGCGTGGATCCTGTGAGGTCGAGATTGCCATTGACGGCCAAGACATCCGTTTCCGTGCCATCCACATCACAGGAGTAGCTGCCTGCGAGCGCAAGTGCACCCGTGGTCAGTTGGCCGACTGTCACACCCGGATCAATGGTGGCTGAGCTAAGCACCGTGACGGTGCCGGAGATGCTGCCCGTTCCGCCGAGCACCGCGCCGGCACTCACAGAAACCGAGCTCGTTCCCGTTGCTGAGCCAGAAGTATTGTTGGCCAACAAGGTGCCTGCCGCCACAGTAGTCGCGCCTTCGTAGGTGTTGCTACCCGTGAGGGTCAGAGTGCCGCCAGCATTCTTGGTCAAGGTTCCGGTTCCGGAAATTGCGTTGGCTACCGTGAGAGCATCACTGCGATTGAAGATCAAGCTCGCATTGTTGGTCACTGCGCCCGAACCCAAAGTTCCCGCTGTGCCACCAGAGCCAATCTCAAGGCTACCCGCGCTGATGAGAGTCGCACCTTCGTAGGTGTTGCTACCCGTGAGGGTCGTCACCCCTGTGCCCTGCTGGGTAAGCGTTCCCGTGCCGGAGATATCCCCCGCAATGGCCAGAGCTGAATCGCGAAGGAGCACCAGGGCCGCATTGTTCACAACGGCACCACTGCCCATCGTTCCAGTAGCGCCGCCAGAGCCGATCTGCAGAGTGCCCCCATTGATCGTAGTGGTTCCCGTGTGGGTGTTGTCACCTGTGAGCGTCAAGCGACCTGCAGTCACGGTAACGGCCCCATCGGTCACAATCGAGTCCACCAGAGTCAGCGCACCAAGACCCGCCTTGGTAAAGGGTTTGTTGATGTTGCCATCCGTGCCGCTGAAGGTGAGCGAAGCCGTCTCACTCACGACATCAATGGTCTTGTTCTGGCTGCCAGTATCAATCCACAGGTTACGAGCAGTGGTCTCAGCACCAGTGCCGGTGTATCGGAACGTCGCGTCATTCGCGATGCCCAAGTAGCCCGTGCCAATGCGACCCGCAGAAGCCACATCGGCCACGGAAGCCGCTTCCAAAACGCCGCCGTTCACAGCAGTTCCGCCAGTGTAGCTGTTGTCCGCACCTGTAAGAGTGAGTGTTCCCACGCCAGTTTTCACCAAACTACCAGCGTTGGTAACATTCCCTGATAGGGTCAGGTCAGCCGCTGGCGAGGAAGTAGCATCAGAGACGTTCCAGTTCGCATTTCCCACTTGGCTGACGCGGCAGGCAACGGTGGAAGCCGATGTTCCGGTTACCGACCAGGCTGTAGCCGAATTGGAAGCTCGCATTTCGCTGGCGCCGTTAATCGTGCCTCCATTCAGTGACAATTGAATAAAATACTGTTCCTGATTGAGGGTCAAGGTTCCTCCGTTAATCACGAATGACTCGGTCATATTGACATTGTCACCGCCGAAGGCATGCGCAGCTCCAGCAGGCACGACTAGGGTTCCCGCAGCATTGATCGTTACCACACCGTTACCCTCCATACGGTTCGCACTGAAACCACCCCCTGTGGCGGTGACGGTTCCTGCATTAACGACGAGGTTGGTAGAAAGTGATGCACTCAGGCTCAAATTGCCAGTACCGTTTTGTGCCACTGTTCCCGCACCAGTCGTGGCGCGACTCAGGGTCTGAGCATCCGAGCGGTTGATTTCCAGTGTTCCAGCAGAACCAATCGTAATGTTTCCTGCGCCACCCAGAGCGCCCGTTGTGCCGCCATTGCCGACGCGAACCGTTCCAGCGTTGATGGTCACTGCGCCAATGTAGGTGTTATTGTTCAACAATGTGACCGTGCCCGTATTGAACTTCTGGAACGTGCCAGAACCCGTAATCGGATCACCTTGCAGCGTGTAATTCGCCTCAGCATCAAACTGAACCGAAGAGGGATTGATCGTGCCAGCCAACGTAACGTTGGGAGTCGCGGCGCCGATGTCAGTGAATCGAACCGAATCAAGGTCGTAGAAATTGCTGGGCGAAGCATTGCTGAGTGTCTCCCAGTTCGCTGTGGTATTCACGTCCCAAGTGCCGTTGACATCACCTTTCCACAACACGGAATCGAGCCCCTCGATCACCACATTTACCACCGTGTTCACGGTATCGTTTTCCAAGCTCAAAATGTAGTGAGGATTGCCGGCCGCGGTGGCTGTGAGTCCATCGAAGCCTGCAGCACCGCCAATCGTGCCATTGTAATCGATGAGCGGGATTCTATCTCCTGCAAACAAGTCGCTGCCTGGAATCACGGTCATAGCCGTAGGACTGTCGACGTTGAAAGCATCCGTTCCAGAAACGAGGAACCGGTCGCCGTATGCGCCACCGTTGTAGTTGGCGCGGAAGGTGGGATTGCCACCGTTGAGAGTCAGTGATCTCACACTCACAGACGCTGCTGTCGCAGGGATGCCAGGCTGAATCACAGCGCCAGCGGATGACGCCACGGTTGCCGCGGACCATGCGGTCGAGCCGAAATATACTGTCCCTGCGGTAGCTGTAGCCGTTCCAGAGAAAGAACCACCCCCCGTGAGCACGAGAGTTCCCGCTCCCGTCTTGGTGAAGCCACCAGCGCCCGAGAGAGCACCGCTGAGAGTGACAGTGCGTGCCGTCGTGCTGTTCACCGAATCCAGCGTGTTGATGGTCACGTTTCCGCCCGTGCCGGTGAGGTTCATGGGCGTGGAGGAAGACCAGTCAGCACTTGCACCGAGCACACCACCGCCCAAGTTCACGATGGCCGTGCCAGGATTGCGAATCCCCCATTTGCCGATGTTCAGGCGACCGCCCGTCAAGTTAAGCGTGTCTTGGGTCGTCCCTCCCCGTCCATTGATGACCAAGGAACTGGTATTGACCACACCCGTTCCGGAAATGTTCAGATTGCCTGTGCCATCGATACCAATAAAGAGGTTCGCTTGCACTTCACTCGTGGCACTGGTCGCAGTATCCGGTTGATTCAAAGAGCCTGCTGAGATGTTGTAAACGTTGGCTGTCGTCCCCGCCCAGTGACCCAAACGAATGTCGTTCGTCACAGTCAGATTTCCCGCTGTATGGTTGATGGTGTGGTTGTTATTCGTACTCTCCTGCATTCTGAGTACGCCCACGGTGCCAGAACCAATGGCAATGTTCGTGGTTCCAGTCCAGAATCTCAGGCCGCCTGGTACTGTGAGAGTAGCACTGTTCAGATTGGTTGTAATGTTTCCACCCACCCGGAATTCGGAGCCTGTGCCCAAAATGACATTGCCGTTGAATGTCTGAGATCCACCGTTGCTCTGCAAACCAATTCCCCCTGAGATGCCAGAGATATTGATATCTCTGTTGACGATGAGCACACCCGAGTTGTCCGGCTTATTGAAAGAGCCGGTTCCCGTGATGGCACCATCGATGGTGAGAGTATTGCCCGCGCCGGGGTCATAGCTTGTGCTGCCAGTGCCCCCTTGAAAGATCCCTTGCGTGGCACTGCCAATCGTGCCACTTGTTAGCGCTGTGATGGTGCCGAGTTGCAAGGTCGATGCATTGGTGCCCGTTCCTAGGGTGATCACATCCGCTCCCGTAGCCGTGCCGAGAGCCGCATTGTTTTCGATACGAAGCGTGCCCGTCGTGTTGATGATTTTTCCGCTGAATGCTGATGCCGTGTTCTGAAGCACCAAGGTGTTAGCACCAGCACGCGTGATGTTGCCAGATCCGGCAAGAGCACCATCAATGACCAAGTTGCCATCGGTTTGGAAATTGACATCACCGGCCGCTGTAATCGTGCCCGTCCATGTGCCATTGCCACCACCGATGTTGATCAACTGGGTTCCCGCGTTGAGAGTCACGTCGTTCGGGATGGTGCGGACGCCCCATGTTCCTAGGGCCGATCCGGTGTTGTTGACGACGATGGGATTATTGCCAGATGAGGTATCCACATCCTCAAAGCCAAGTCGTCCCGCATTGACGACATACGTCACACCCGTAGCAGGCCCACGAGCTTGGATCGAGTTTGTGCCGACTTTTGTCAGAGTAAAGCCGTTGCCATTGATCGCTCCTCTTCCGGCTATGTTGGCATGTCCAATGTCAAAACGGCCCGTTCCACCGATGGAAGCATCGCCCGTGAGATTGAGGGTCTTGACACCGCCACTGGATGCCACATCCGTAGCAACGGCCGCTGTGTTATGGATGGCACCAGCATTCGCCACGCCGGTCCCCTGAATATTATAGGTGTAGCCTCCTGTGGCAACACCGCCTGGGCTCTGACCGTTGATGTTGACGGAAGCGCCATTAGCAATCGTCACACCGGAAGAAACACCAAAGGCATCACGGCTGCCCATAGACAAGGTCCCCTCATTGACCGCGATCGCACCAGTGAAGTTCTGCCCGTTGGCACCGCCCAAGGTCACGGTGTTCGTGCCGTTTTTGGTAATGCCCGTCGTGCCGACAATTTTCCCTGTGGTGGCAACGAGGCTGTAACTGAAATTGCTGTTATTAAAAGTGATGCTGAAAGGCTGCACGTCGACAGCCATGTTGACCGTCTGGTTGGCACCTGGGCCGTCGTTAAAGATGACACCATCGCCAAAGAAGAACCTTGATGCAGCAGGAACGGAGTTGTTCCAGTTGCTGGTGGTGTTCACATCCCAGTTTGCGCCACCGGTTCCGGTCCAGGTCAGATCCGTATTGCCTAGGGTGAGTTCTACGTTCGTAGCATTCACCGTAAAGGAAGGGTTGCGATAGCTGGCAGAATTGGCGAGAGCAAAGTTAGACACTGTCGCCAGAGTGCTACCGAAGTTCAGAACTCGAATGGGCCCCGATCCCGGAGATCCACCCGCGAAGCTCACTGTGGCGATACCCGTCATGGTGAGATCACCAGAGGCGGTCAGAGCCTCGCTAGTTCCGGGATTGATCACCAAGTTCCCCGCACCCGAGTAGGTCAGTGAACTCATCGAGCCTTCACCCCGCAGGGTGGTTCCCGCGGCCATGGTCACAGCGGACCCCGTGACAGCGCCCGTGAGGTTGAGCGTGGATGTACCGTTGACATTGACTGCTCCGCCGCCAGTCTGTGTGCCCAGAATGTTGAAGGTGCCTGCCGTAATGGTCGTAGTGCCTGAGTAACTGTTGGTTCCGCTGAGGGTGTTGGTACCATTCAAGGCCGTAATGGCCAAGGAAGTAGCTGTGCCGTTGGAAATGTTGCCACTCAGTGTAGACCCAGTAGCGGCATTGGCTGTTCCCAGGGTCAATGTCATGGCACTGGCTGCGCCGCCGGCGACCGCTCCGGTCAGCGTTCCGCCATCACCACCGATGGTTGTGTCTCCGGCCAAAGTGATACTGCCATCAACGGTAGTGGCAAGACGGATCGCTCCCCGCGCCTCGGAGTTACCCGTTCCTGAAACTGTGATGCCACCAGAAAAACTGCAGGCCGTTGTGTTAGGATACAAAGTAGAACCACTATCAATCACGAGTGGAGCACTGGTTATCACACCTTGCGCACCCCATTTATCAGCATTCGTTCCCGCGTTGGACAACTGAATCGTGCCGTTGAACCCAGCGATACCCGACAAAGCTGTATTTCTCGCTGTGGTGTTGGCGGTAAAGTTCACACGCAACAAACCAGCACCAGTGATCGTGTTGGCAAAAGTCACAGTGTTACCCGATGTGTTGTTATTGTCCAGAATCAGAGTCGCCCCTGATGCAATCGAGACGGCCCCCGTGCCCACGGAGTTCTGGGTGGTGTTGACTCTTGCATTGATCACACCGGCGGAAAGGGTGGTGCCTCCCGTGTAAGTGTTCACACCTGTGAGAGTCAAGGTTCCCGCACCGAGTTTGACGATCGATCCCAAGGTTCCGGCAATCGTTCCCGCAAAGCTCGTATTGGTGGCATCTCCCACCGTGAGAGCATTCCCCTGCAAATTCAGCGTTGTGCTCGCCACGGATGAAATGGATCCGATGGTTTCGCTGGCATCAAGTCGAAGCACGGCACCCGAGTTAGTGATCGAGACCGCAGTAACATCAGCAAGGGCAGCCCCTCCCGTCAGGGCCAGCGTGCCGCCACTCACGGTCGTGGTGCCGGTGAAAGTATTCGCGCCGCTGAGCACAGCGACGCCCGTGCCCGATTTGGAGAAAGCAATGATACCGGTGCCGTTATCAACGATCGAGGATCCGATGGTGGTGGCCAAAGCACTGTCATTGAACAGATCCACCGAGCCAGCCGTGTCTGCGGCTCCACCAGCTGTGAGGCTACCGTTATTGAAGGTGAGACCATTCGTTCCGGCGGAAATCGTGCCCAGATCATTCAGCCTGAGGATATTGCCAGCGCCAATATCGATGATGGTAGGATTGGCAGTGCCCGCATTGAAGATGGTTCCCACCGTAGTGGTTCCCGGTGCGGAGAGCGTGACATCACCTGAAGTGCCCCCTTCGACGATGCGAATGCCAGCCCCAGGAGAATCCACAATCACGCCACCCAAGCGATTGACATCGGTGTAGCTGTTGTAAGCGATGATATTGTTATCCACATCCTTGGTGGCAGGTGCGCCGTTCACCGTGATGTAGGAAGGAAGAAGACCATTGGTCAGGGGCAAAGTCGTAGTGGCGATGTTGTCGCCCGCGATTGCCAAGGAGCCCCCCACGTTGGTGATGATACCGAGAGCAATTTTATTCGCGCTGCTGCCGCTGCGGGTAATGGACACGGCTCCGGTGATGGTAGTGGAGGCAACGGTTTCCACGTGGGTGGAGGCCGTGGAACTGGTGAGATTCAGCGTGGTGCCGCCCGCGAGAGTCAGGCTCGCAGCATCGGCGAGTTTGCTATTGTCTTGAGTGCTGTAGTTCAGCGAGAGCGTGCCAGTGGATACCGTCATAGCCCCAGAAGCGGTGTTTGCGCCTGAGAGAGTAAGCGTTCCAGCACCCACTTTGTTCAAGGCCACAGTGCCAGAAATGATGCCGGAGAGTCCCGCATTCACTCCATTACTACTGACCGTGGTATTCGCCAGCAGGCTTACCGGATTGCTAAGTGTGATCGCATTTTCGAAACTCAAGTCACCCGATGAGCTGTTGTTCGAGTTCAACTCCAAAAGGTTGGTCGAGGCTCCCAGCGAAGAAGCATTGGTCACGATGAGTCTACCACGGAAGATTTGCACCGTGCCCGTGAAAGTGTTGGTTCCCGCCAACCGATAGCTGGTGGTGGTGTCTCCGCCCGTATTGCTGTTCAGAAGCAATTTGGCACTCGCACTACCACCCGTCAGGTTACCCGTGAGGTTGAGCTGGGTGCCTGTCGTAGCAGAAGCCGTGTTTTTGATAATGCTATAGTTCTGAGCAGATCCCGGGGCAGGGAGCTGGATGTTATTGGCTAGTGTGAGTGCACTGTTATTAGCAACGATCAGCGATGCGCCGGAGGTGCTAGTGATGTTCAGCGCACCCGTGCCCAGACCACTCGCAGATGCAATGCTTACCGTGCCCGAGGACAAAACGGTGCCACCAGAATAGGTATTGCTCGCATTAGTCAGCAATACGGTGCCACCACTAGCATTGACCGTAACCAGCCCCGAACCGGAAACCACTCCACTCAAGGTGAGGTTTTTTCCGCTGTATACCGCTTGCAATGTCGTACCCGATGCACCCACAGCCAAGGTGCCAGACATCGTGTGGTTACCGTCTTGGTTGAGAATAGTGCCCCCATTGACGGTCAGGTTATTAGCGATCGTATTAGCAACATCGTTTTTGATCCATAAGCGGAGCGTCGCTCCACTGTTGACAGTCACAGCACCTGTGCCCAAAGCATCCACGCGGGAAGTGACTGCAGCTGTGCCGCCCGTTCCCAAAGAGACGATGCCACCATTGATGATAGTACCGCCCGTAAAGGTATTGGCCGCAGTTGTGTTATTGAGCGTAAGTGTACCGGCACCATTTTTATTCAGTCCTGTGGTTCCTGCCAGCACGGAACTGATCGAGGCACTGATATTAGTGGCCATGGTGATCTCTGGAGTGGGCCCACTTAGCGTCAAAGTGTTACCGGTCAATGAATATCCCGTCGTGGAAAAAATGAGTTTGTTCGCCGATACCCCTGCGCCCAATGTCACTGTGCCAGCCGTTCCACCAAAGTTCGCATAATCGTTATTGGCATTAACCCAAGCAACGCGAGTGACTGCGCTGCCTCTGTCCCAGTTCGTAGCGGTGGTGTTCCATGTCGATGCTCCACCTTGGCTCACGCCATCGCCGTTGCCCGTAGTGGTGGCACCATCCCAAAAACGATTTTCGTTCGCTGCGTTTGCCGTGAGAATCAACGAGCTGATGAATGCAGGAGCTGCGCATCGGAGAATGTGCTGAATGAGGTAATTGCTGCGCTTTGGTTTCATAATTCAGTGGTTTTTCGTGAGTTAATGAATTTCAAGTTGAATGTGGGACAACAAAAATAATCTACGTAGTTTTTTGATACAGAAACCTTTTAGATACGAAATCGCGCCAAGGCAAGGAGAAAAGTAGATGAACCCCCCATTTTTTTTAAAAAAAATGAAAATTTTCTTCTCGCTCCCTACGTTATCCCCGCATGAAACATTTTCAACCTTTCTTCCGCCTGTTTTTTTGCGTATGCTGCTTGACCCTCGTGAACCCAGCGAAAGCGACTGAGATCTTTGACGGCAAGACACTCACCGGGTGGTATGTCTACCTCAAGGAAGGTGGCAAAATCACCGGCGAGTCCGATGCATGCAAGGTGAGCGATGGCATCATTCGCATCAGCGGCAAAACTCTGGGCTACCTATCCACACAGGAGGAACATTCTGATTACCAACTGACCTTTTCCTATCGCTGGGCCGATACGCCACCAGCCCCTGTCGCGAGAAATTCGGGTTTGATTTATCACGCCATAGGAGAAGACCGCATGTGGTGCAACGGCATGGAATTTCAAATGCAGCAGGGCGATGCGGGCGATCTTTGGCTCATCCCCGGCACGGAGGCGAATGCATCGATCAAGGTGGAAGACAAACCCTACGGAGGAGTGAAAAAAGGCACTCGTATTACCAAAACCGAAGGCAACGAAAAACCACTGGGCGAATGGAATGAAATGAAACTCATTTGCCGTGGCCACACCTTCGAACACTGGGTCAATGGCAAAAAAGTGTTATCCGGCATGACGATCGATCGCACCAAGGGGAAAATCCAGTTTCAGTTCGAAGGACACGAGGTTTGGATTCGCGACATCCAACTGACCGACCTGCGCGCGAAACCCTGATGCTGCTCGTTGAGACCTGCGGTGGAAAGGCCACGCGGCATCCCTATTTTTTGATAAAAAAATTCCCGCCAGCAAGGGCGGGAATTTGTGATCATGGCTAAGCTTGATGCTGGGTGAGCACCACTAGAGTTAGTAACGGTAGTGATCCGCCTTGAAGGGACCATCGGGCGATACACCGATGTAGTCCGCTTGATCGTGCGTCAGCTTCGTCAACTTCGCGCCGATCTTCTCCAAGTGGAGACGGGCGACTTCTTCGTCGAGATGTTTCGGCAGAACCGTAACTTGACCCGCTTGGTAAACATCTTTGTTTTTCCACAGGTCGATCTGCGCGAGAGTTTGGTTGGTGAAGCTGTTCGACATCACGAAGCTCGGGTGACCGGTGGCACAGCCGAGGTTGACCAATCGACCTTCAGCCAGCATGTAGATGCAGTTGCCAGTGGAAAAGGTGTATTTGTCGACCTGCGGTTTGATATTGAGCTTGGTCACACCGGGCGCTTTTTCCAGCTTGTCGATCTGGATCTCGTTGTCGAAGTGGCCGATGTTGCAAACGATGGCCTGATCCTTCATTTTCTCCATGTGCTCGAGGCGGATGATGTCCTTGTTGCCGGTGGTGGTAACGTAGATATCCCCCCAACCGAGAGTGTCTTCCACCGTCAACACGCGGAAACCTTCCATCGCCGCTTGCAGGGCACAGATCGGATCGACTTCGGTCACGACCACTTGCGCACCTTGACCGCGTAGGGCTTGAGCACATCCTTTACCCACATCGCCGTAGCCGCAAACGACGCCGACTTTGCCGGAAATCATCACGTCGGTGGCACGCTTGATGCCATCCACCAAGGACTCACGGCAGCCGTAGAGGTTATCAAACTTCGACTTCGTCACCGAGTCATTCACATTGATCGCGGGTACGAGCAAGGTGCCGGCTTTCGCCATTTGATAAAGACGATGCACTCCGGTGGTCGTTTCCTCAGACACGCCTTTCCACTCTTTTACGATCTCATGGAAAATGCCAGGCTGCTCCTTGTGAATTTGTTTCAAGAGATCCTTGATTACCTGCTCTTCGAGACTGCCGGAGGCCGTGTTCACCCAATCCGAGCCATTCTCTAGTTCATAGCCTTTGTGGATGAGCAAGGTCGCATCGCCACCGTCATCGACGATCAACTGCGGACCGAGACCTTGCGGGTTGACCAGAGCTTTCCAAGTGCACCACCAATATTCTTCCAGCGTCTCCCCTTTCCAGGCGAAAACCGGAATGCCGCGGGCAGCAATCGCAGCAGCGGCGTGATCTTGAGTGGAGAAAATGTTGCAACTCACCCAACGCACTTCGGCGCCGAGATCGACGAGTGTTTCGATCAACACAGCGGTCTGAATCGTCATGTGCAGCGAGCCCATGATGCGCACTCCTTGCAGAGGCTTTTCCTTGCCATACTTTTCCCGAGTTGCCATCAGGCCGGGCATTTCGTGCTCAGCGATGTCGATTTCCTTGCGGCCGAATTCTGCGAGGCCGATGTCGCGTACTTTGTAGTCGTTCATGTTGGTAGAGGTAAGATTTTCAGACATAAGACATAAGACTTGAGTCTGCGAATCGAATTGTTTTGTGTTGGTGTGTTGGTTAGATAAAAAGTGATACGATTTTATTAATAAATCCATCGCCACCGAGACGCTTGCGGAATGCCTGGATCATGGCCGCAATCTCTCTGGTTTCCGCTATGAGGGGTGTGCATTCTTCCGTGGTTAGAATCTCCGCTTTAACTGCGATGTAGATTTGAATGCGCAGCTCGGCAAGAGAACCTTTGGCGATGGATAAAAATCTGCGGAACTCTTTGTCGCTGTCCCGCTCCGCGCCTTCGGCAATATTCGAAGGAACGGAAATCGCGCTTCGTGACATCTGGTCGCGAAGAGCTTGAATGGTAATTTTGTTAGTCAGAAATAAAACCGATACCGCAAGACGTGAACTTCTTTTCCAAATCTCCAATTCTTCAAAATGATGATGTGCCATATTCAGATTGGTTATGGATCAAATCACTCAAGTCTTACGTCTTACGTCTTACGTCTTATATCTGATTGTCTGACAGTCTACTTCACCGCCTTTTTCAGCGCCTCCACCTTGTCCGTGCGCTCCCAGGTGAGATCAGCATCGTTTTTGCCGAAGTGGCCGTAGTTGGTGGATTTCGAGTAGATGGGGCGCAGCAGGTTGAGTTGCTTGACGATGTCGGCGGGCTTAAAGGAAAAAACTTTTTCCACGGCAGCCAGAATCGCGGCGTCGCTGCGAGTGCCGGTGCCAAAAGTATCGATGTGGATGCTCACTGGGCGAGGATGACCAATGGCATAGGCGAACTGCACTTCGCATTTCTCGGCAAGACCAGCGGCTACCACGTTTTTCGCGACCCAGCGACCCATGTAGGCAGCACTGCGGTCCACCTTCGAAGGATCTTTGCCCGAGAAAGCCCCACCGCCGTGACGTCCCATGCCACCGTAGGTATCCACGATGATCTTGCGACCGGTCAGGCCGCTATCACCCTGTGGCCCACCGATGACAAACTTGCCCGTAGGATTGATCAGATACTCCGTGTCTTTGGTCAACATGTTTTTCGGCAGTACCCGCTTGATCAGGGCGATGCAGAATTTTTCGATCTCCGCATGCTCCACCGTCGCCGCATGCTGGGTGGAAATGACGACGTTGACGATGCGGGTCGGCTTGCCATCGACATACTCGACAGACACCTGGGACTTGGCATCAGGGCGAAGCCACTTGGCGACCTTACCTGCCTTGCGGACTTTCGTCAGCTCACGACCTAACAAATGAGCATACATGATGGGAGCTGGCATCAACTCGGCCGTCTCGTTGCAAGCGTAACCAAACATGATGCCCTGATCCCCAGCACCCTGCTCCGCGTGTTTCTTGCCCTTGGCTTTTTTGGCATCCACGCCTTGAGCAATGTCGGGCGACTGGGTCGTAAGGTAGTTGTTGATGAAAATCTGGTCGGCATGGAACACATCGTCGCCATTCACGTATCCGATCCCGCGCACGGCATCACGAATGATTTTATCGATATTGATCGCCTCGCCAATCGACTTCTGGCCGATCTTGGGAATGGTGATCTCTCCCCCCACGACGACAATATTGCTTTTCACAAATGTCTCGCAGGCCACGCGGCTGCTAGGATCCACGCGCAGGCAGGCATCGAGGATCGCATCGGAAATGGTGTCGGCCACTTTGTCAGGATGCCCTTCACCTACGGATTCGGAGGAAAAAATGTAACGGCTCATAATAAGTAATTTTCGTATCGTCAAATCGCGATGCGTTGATACAATACGAGCAAGATGAAACTGTCAACCTTGAAATGCCTGAAACTTCTCGCCGATCCCACGCGATTGCGCATCGTGCTCTTGTTGCACAGTCATCCGCTGTCGGTGGTAGAGCTGCAGGAAATTCTCGGCATGGGTCAGAGCCGGATATCCACCCAGCTTTCCTTATTGAAACAGGAGGGGCTAGTGACGGATCAGCGCTCGGGAAAAAACAACATCTACCACTCGGAGTTGCCCGAAGAGCTGTTGCCCATCGCGCGCGATGCCGCTGCCGAGTTGCCCGAATCCGCCAAGGATCAAACCGCACTGAAGCACCTCAATCGCAAGCGCAAGGACAAGGCCCGCGCCTACTTTGACGAACTGGCGGGCAAATTCGGAAAAAACTACGTGCCCGGTCGATCCTGGAAAGCCCTCGCCGAGGCTCTCCTCAAAGTTTTGAACTACGAGGTCGTGGCCGATCTCGGCGCGGGCGAGGGCACTCTCTCGCAACTGCTCGCGCAGCGTGCCAAGCATGTCATCGCGGTCGATATTTCCCCGAAGATGGTGGAGTTCGGAAAAACGCTCGCCCGCGACCATGATCTGCCGCATCTCGAGTTCCGCCTCGGTGAAATCGAAGACGTGCCCATCGATTCAGGCAGTGTCGATCTCGCCATCTTGAGCCAAGCCCTACACCATGCTGAGGAGCCGACTCGTGCTTTGACTGAAGCCTATCGAATTCTAAAACGAGGCGGCTGCCTGCTCATCCTCGACCTCGCCAAACACAGTTTCACCAAAGCCCACGAGCTCTACTCCGATCGTTGGCTCGGCTTTTCCGAGGGCGAACTGGCCGAGTGGTTGGAGCTAACCGGGTTCCAGCAGGTAGAAACCTCCATCGTCGATCGCGAAACCAAAGCACCGAAGCTGCAGACGCTGGTGGCGACGGCGAGGAAGGGATGAATCGCGCGCACGGTCACTTCGGCGCTTTCACCACCTGATACCACGCCTTGTTGCCTAACACTTTTGCGCCATCTTTTCCAACAAGGCCCGTCATGTCGATGAGGTGCAGGTATTTTTCCTTGAGGGCACCGATCTCAAAGGTGAGGTTCAGTCCATCGGCGGAGAGCTTGGCATTTTTCACATCGAGTTGGGTGAGGTCTTTTTTCGGAGCACCATAGGCGGAGTGATAATCATAGGTGTGGCGGGTAACGGTCAGTTTGTTCAATGTCGCAGCATCGAGGGGCTGACTGAAACGCAGGGTAAAACCTTCTTTTTGCGCCTTGATCTGATCGAGAGAAAGAAACACCTTGCCGTTCCACTTGATGCGCGTGATGCCCTTGCCGCCCGCCCAAGACAACTGTGTTTTTCCGACATAGAGCGAACCATCCTTGCCGAAGCCGAGGCGATTGCTGCCCATGCCGAGCGGCGAACCGTTGAAGACAGGCACCAAGGCCGTTTGCAGAGTGCCATCGACTTTGTCTTCCAGCACACGCACGAGATTTTTTTGATTCATCTCGCCGATGAGTGTTTGTTTCGTCCAACTCGCAGGGAAACTGCCTTGCGGTATGATCACGGGCCATGTGGGCGAGTTCGCAAGCTCGCCTTGCGGGAAATAGCCGATCGAAGGAGTTTGCTTCTTGTCGAGTTCCGTTACAGGCATACTCAAGGGATCCTTGCCGTCCCAACCAGGTGTCCATACCAAGGAAGCAGGATGTCCGTAGAAGCCGCCTTTTTTTACGTCATAGAGTGGACTGGTGGGACGCCAGTCGCCTTGGTTGTCGGTGATTAGCAAGCGACCCGCGGCATCGAAGCCGATGCCATTGGGCGAGCGGAACCCACTGGCGAAGGGCTCCATCGTTTTGCCATCGGGGGATAATTTCAGCACCCAGCCACGCCATTTCACACGGGAATACATGCGACCGGCCGCTCCTCGGTTTTTGCCCCAGGTCTCGCGTGTGGTCATGCCGGCAAAGTCGACCTTGCCAATCTTGGAAAACTCACCGCGGATCTCCTTTGCCATGGGAGCTCCATTCGATGCCACGCCTAACACAATGTAGAGATTCCCCTGGGCATCGCGCGCGGGACCGTAAGCGAACTCGTGGTAATTGCCGGACATGCCGAAATCATCGAACACCGTTTCGTATTCATCCGCGCTGCCGTCGTTATTGGTATCGCGCAAGCGGGTGAGCTCGGCACGTTGCATCACGAGAAGGCTACCATCCTTATCCGCGAGCATGCCCAACGGTTCCTGCAAGCCGCTGGCAAATGCGCTCCACGCCTTGTTCGATGGGTTATAGATCATCACATCACCACGGTGGAAGGCCACCGCTATGCGACCGTCGGATAAAATTTCCATGGCTCCCACCTGGGGGTCCACACCTGGTGGACTGGCGATATCTTCAAAAGAAAAATGTTCCGTCCAAGCACCGGCTAAAAGACTCAATGACAACCATGCGAGTAGAGAAAACGATTTCATTTCAGGGAAAAGGTGAGAGTGAAAGCGGTGGCATCGGCAGGCGAGATGGTAAGCTTATCGCCTGACATCGTGCCTTTGTCGCTGGTGATGATCACCCCGTCTTGGGCGGTGAATTCCAGAGTCATCGCGGCGGTGGGCGCGGGAGTGATGGTGAAGCTGCGTTGGAAGCCCGCGCCGTTTTTTGCGGGTGTGAAGCGCTCTGTGATCTTCTGCGCGCCGATGCGATAGCGGAAGGTCGGCAGTTTGTCCTGCATCGCATAACCGAGAAATTTCACGTCTTTTACCTCGCCGAAGGGAGATTGAGCTTCTCTGTATTTCACCGTGCCGATCACCGACGCCACGTTACTGCCATTGCCGCGCCAATAAGGGAATCCATCGATGAAACCGCCGGTCCATGCATAACGCATACGGCACTCACCGGCATCCCAGCAGAGGGAATTCGTCGCATCAAGCGCCACCGCAATCGCGGCAGGCCCGGCATTCGGCAGGAAAATCCGCTGCACCTGCGGCCGCGCGTTGTAGGTGGAAGATGTGGCATACGGATCCCCGGCCTCTTGTTTTTTGACCTTCACTCCCTCAGCCACCTTCATCACGTGAGCATAAATCGCACGCAATCCGTCATCCCCCACATGCACCATGGAAGGCATCTCGATCACGTTTTCTCGCTTCTTTTTCGGTGCCACGCACCATTTCACAAAGTCATCGGGCTTCCCCAGATAGAGTTGGCGCATTTCCGCCAGTGATGGCCCTACTACCATCTGGTCGAGCACGTGACAAGCCGCACAGTTGTTCGCAAACAACTGCGCGCCGTCTGGAGCGGCAGAGGCGCCCAGACAAGAAACGAATAATGAGAACAAGAGAAGTTTCATGAGATCAGCATGACTGCCAAGGCAGAGCACTTGCTAACGTGGATGCGTTCGCACATCTGTCAACCGATTCGCTTTTGCTGCCGAAACGAACGACTCGTTTCCCATGCGATCGCGCGAAAAAATCGCCTCCTCATCGAGACCGTTTGCGGCATGACAGGCAAAAAAAGCTTGCAATCGACTGATTTCACGCCCTAGTCAGCGTTCGCACAACATTTCGAGCCCTCACTCTCATGGGAAAAATTTTGATCATCGCCGAAAAACCCAGCGTCATGACTGACCTCAGTCGCGCGCTGTCCAAACCCTTGGGGAAATTTGAAAAAGAAGGAACGGGACGGGAGACATGGTTTGAAAATGACCGCGCCATCATTACCTCAGCGGTGGGTCATTTGATCGAATTGCGCATGCCCACTGGGCCGAACGGGAAAAACCTGCCATGGAAATTTGATGTCCTGCCTGCGATCCCACCACAGTTCGAATTGGATCCTATCGCCGACTCCGAGCCTCGCCTCAGACAAGTTCTCAAGCTCGCCAAACGCAAGGACGTAAGCGAAATCATCAATGCCTGCGATGCCGGTCGCGAGGGAGAATTGATTTTCCAGTATATCATGGAATACGGCAAGGTGGACAAACCCGTAAAACGACTGTGGATGCAGTCGATGACCCAGGGTGCCATTCTGGAAGCATGGGACAACCTCCGCCCGGCGGCCTCCATGAAGAACCTGGCCGATGCCGCCAAGTGCCGATCCGAAGCCGATTGGTTGGTAGGCCTTAACTCCACCCGTGCCCTGACTTGCTTTCGCTCGCGCCACGGCGGTTTCAACATCACGGCCGCGGGGCGCGTGCAGACGCCGACTCTGTCCATTCTCGCTCAGCGCGAAGCGGAGATTCAGGCTTTCGTGCCGCAAGCGTATTGGGAAGTCAGCGCGGTATTCCAAGTGGCCAAAGGTCAGTATCCTGCAACATGGATCGATGAAACTTGGAAGAAAGATGAAAGCAAACCTCATGGGAAGGCAGAGCGCATCTGGAACGCTCAGGAAGCCGAAGAGATCAAACAACGCTGCCTCGATAAAACCGGCACGGTCACCGAGGAGACCAAGCCTCAAACCCAGATCGCTCCTCAGCTGTATGATCTCACTTCCCTGCAGCGCGATGCCTCTTCTCGCCTCGGGCTCTCAGCGAAAGCCACTTTGCAAATCGCGCAGGCACTTTACGAAAAGCACAAAATGCTGACCTACCCGCGAACGGACTCCAAATACCTGCCAGAGGATTACCTCGGCACCGTCCGCACAACACTCGGTGAGATCGCCGATGGCTTCGCCCCCTTGGCCCCCTATGCCCGCGCTGTGCTGCAAGGCAAAGAACCCAACGGCCCGCAACTGGTCAAAACTCGACGGGTATTTGATGACAAAAAAGTCAGCGATCACTTTGCCATCATTCCGACCGGAGCCTTCAGCAAACTCAACGACCTTGAAGCCAAGGTCTACGACTTGGTGGCAAAGCGCTTCATTGCCGTGTTTTATCCCGCAGCAGAATTCGAACTGACGCGGAGACTGACTCGCATCGTTCATAACAACGACCTTACGGATACGTTTCAAACCAATGGCAAAGTGCTGGTGAAGCCCGGCTGGATGGAAGTGTATGGCCGTCGCATCGGCGTTGCCGCCAACAAAGATGAGCTCGTAGCCATCAGCACAGGAGAAAAAGCCTCCGCCATTGAAGTGGAGGTCAAAGCAGACACCACCAAACCACCCGCCCGTTTCAATGAAGCCACGTTACTCTCTGCGATGGAAGGCGCTGGCAAACTCGTGGACGATGAGGCCCTCGCGGAAGCGATGTCGGAACGAGGCCTCGGCACCCCCGCCACGCGCGCTGCCATCATCGAGGGATTGATTTCCCAAAAATATCTCGCACGCGATGGACGCGACCTGCATGTCACCCCCAACGGCATGACCCTCATCCGTCTCGTGCGTGAAATGGAGATCGATGGCCTCAGCTCCCCCGCCCTCACGGGTGAATGGGAATACAAACTCCGCCAAATGGAGCAAGGCGAGCTCTCCCGCGATTTGTTCATGAGTGAGATTGAGAGCTACACCCGCGAGATTGTGGAAAGAGCTCGCACTCACGCAGAAGCCTCCAAGGGCCGGACATTTGATGATTTGCTCGCCCCCTGCCCACGATGCGGCGCAACCGAACTGAAACAAACCGACGCGACCTATGAGTGCCGGGCTCCAGGTTGCCATTTCTCGTTCAAGAAACACATTGCCGCAAGGGAATTGAGCATGGATGAGGCTCGAGAACTGCTGAGCAAAGGCATCGTCGGTCCTCTCAGCGGTTTCAAATCGCGCTTCAACAGACCTTTCGATGCCTCGCTCAAATTGGACGAAAGGCAAAGAATCAACTTCCATTTCGACAACGAAGACACCGATGCCAGAGTGGAGCTTACGGAAGAAATGCTGATCGGAAACGCTACCCTACCCAATGGCTCCCAAGCCAAGGTCTATCAGACGGAAAAGGCTTACTACGTCCCTGCCATCGTCACACCTACGGACAAGGAAGGATTGCGGATTGGACGCTCGATCCTGCAAAAAGAACTGCCTGCGGAGGAAATCCTCAAACTGCTCAGCGAAGGCAGAACCAACCTGCTGAAGGGATTTGTATCAAACAGAACCAAGCGCAGATTTGATGCCTACTTGACGCTGGACCCTTCATCCTACAAAATCAATTTCGATTTCCCCGAACGCGAGCCTCGCATTCCTAAAACGGGTGATGGCACAGCACCCGCAGCAGCCAAAAAGACGGCGAAAAAATCCGCCCAACAGCCTGCCAAAAAAACGGCCAAAAAGGTCGCAAAAAAAGCTGCGAAAAAATCCGCGAAAAAACCTACGGAAGAGTGAGCATAACGCATTGAAAAGAAGGGGAAATCCACCGATTTTCAAACAAGCACGCGGTCGAGTAGCGCTTTGATTTCATGAATTATCCACTGGCATAATGCAGTGGTTTCATTACAGTCTGGAAGTCGCACGCAATTTATGCCAGAGCCCACTCCATCCCCGCAGGCGCAGGCCATTCCCGAGAGCTTGAAACAATTGCTCGCGGAATATCGGCGCAAGCTCTGGCGCACCAAAATCATCGAAGCCGTGTTGGCTGGGATCATCGGCCTGGTGCTATCGTTCCTACTCGTTTTTGCACTGGATCGTTTTGTGCAAACTCCAGCGGTCCTGCGATTAGTGCTTCTGCTCGCCGGCACTTCCTTGTTTGCCGTTTTCGCCCCCCTTTGGATGCGACGTTGGATCTGGGGGCACAGACGCGAAAACGATCTCGCACGCCTGATCGCCCAAAAGCATCCTGACCTCGGCGACCGCTTGCTCGGCATCATTGAGCTTCAGGAGCAACAGGAAACCAAGGACTCGCTCTCCCCTCGCCTGCGCGCAGCTGCCATGGAAACCGTGGCAGCAGAAGCAGCAAAAGAAGGTCTTCAATCCGCCTTGCCACCGACGTGGATCAAAAAAGCCGTAGCACTGAGTTTGTTGCTCGCTGTCCTCACCGTGGCGGCCTTTCTCCTAGCACCACAAGCCGGGGTAAATGCGCTGCGTCGTTGGGCCATGCCACTGCAAGATACTGACCGCTACACTTTCACAAAACTGGAACATGTCCCACATTCACTGGTGACACCTCATGGCGAAGCCTACACACTGACGATGGCTTTGGCATCGGATTCTGAATGGAAACCGGCGGTGGGTGAAGTTCGCATCGGCACCAACCCCGCCATGACCTCGCCCCTAATGGATCGAGCCTATCGCTTCGACCTACCGGCTCAGTTTTCCCCCTGCAACCTGGCAGTGACAATCGGCGATGCACGCCACTCGATTCGCATCGAGCCGACCACCCGTCCTGTCATTCAAATCGCTCAGGCAGTTCTCCAATATCCCGGCTATCTTCAACGAGCGGACGAAACCATCGATCTAAAAACGGGAGTAGCCACTGCGGTCCAGGGATCAAAACTCAGCTTTCAATTGTCCGCAGATCGCGCACTGGAACGAGCCACTCTGGGTCCAGTCGCTCACGTGCCGCAACCAGAAAAGCCTACCCCCCAGATACCAGTTCCGGGATTCTGTGAGGAGATGAGGGTTGATCAAAACGTGGCTCTATCGGCGCCGATCCCTGTAGCCGACCACTCCTACGACATTCCTTTTTTCTGGTCAGATTTGCATCAACTCGCCGGAGACAAACATTTTCGTTTGCGTGTGGAATCCATCGCCGACAACGCCCCCTCGACCTACATTCAAGGTGTGGAGAGACAGCACGTCATGCTGCCAGAAGAGACGATCGACTTCGATGCGCTTGCGGAAGATGATTTTGGATTGAACGAACTCGGACTCGAATGGACCGGTGAGACAGGTGCTACCGGATCAGCGAGCGCACTGGCGCAAGGGACACTCAAACTGCAAGTTGGATCACCAAGCTCCAAGCGCCTCAGCAAGAGCACGGCGTTCTGTCCTGCGGCCATGAAAATCGGCCCGCAAAAACTGATCTTGCGCGCCTTCACGCAGGACTACATGCCCGATCGGCCCAAGGTCTACTCCGAACCTGTCACGCTTTTCATCCTCACCCGCGATGAGCATGCCCAGATGCTAAAGAACCAGTTCGATCGTATCGTGGGCGAAATGGAAGACGCCACCCGACGCGAGCAAAATGCGAATGAGGAAAACCAAAGATTGGAGCGCCTGAGTCCCGAGGACTTGCAAAAAGAGGAGAACCGTAAGCGACTGGAAGCCCAACAAAAGGCGGAACAGGAAAACACGCAGCGCGTGGGCGACCTTGAAAAACGCATGGAAGAATTGCTCAAAAATGCCGCGCGCAATGGCGAAATCGATAAGGACATCATGAAAAAAATGTCCGAAACCATGAAATCTCTCGGCGAACTGTCTCAGCAGGACATGCCCAAAGTCGAAACCAAACTCGGCGAATCACAGCAACCAAACAACACGCCTGAGCAGGCCAAGAAGGACGTGCAGAAGGCTGTGGAAGAGCAGAAAAAGGTGCTGGAAAAAATGCAACAGACCTTGGAAAAAGCGCGTGATGCGAATAAGAACATGGAAGCCTCAACCTTCGTCAATCGGTTGAAAAAAGCCGCTAGTGAAGAAGATTCCATCGCGTCAACCTTAGTCGAGCACTGGCAAAAGAGCTTGGGAATTTCCCTTTCCAAAGTGGACCCCAGCATACTCACCCTCTTGTCGGAAATCGATCGCAAACAAGCCAACAATGCCGCTGATATCCGCTGGATTCAAGAAGACCTCGGCCACTTCTTCACCCGCACCAACAAACAAGTATACAAGGATATTCTGGACGGCATGCGCGACAACTCCGCAGGCGCGAACATCGATTCATCGCTGGAGCAATTGCGTGACTTGTTAAAAAACAACAAGACCTCGCTCGCGACCAATAGCGCCAACTACTGGTCCTCCAAGCTCAAGGAGTGGGCCAAAAAACTGGAGGGCGAGAAAGATCAGCCCAACGGTCAGGGAGGGGGCGGCGGACAAGGAAACCCTGAGGACGAGGACTTTGAATTTATGCTTCGCGTGATGAAAATGATCCAACAGCAACAAGACCTACGAGCTACCACACGCGCCTTGGAAGAACTCAAACGCTCGGCCCAATTGCAGCCCTAACATCTCGCCCGCCATGAAAACTACTCTCGTGATGCTGATACTGTGCGGCTCGCTCTGCGCACAAGAAAAACCAAAAAAAGACACAGCCGCCATCATTACTGAACACCTCCAAGGAGCAAAAAAAACATCAGAAAAACAGGACGATCTCGCCGCGGATGTGCAGCAACTGCGCATCGAACAAACCAATCCCAAGGTCATCACGCTGCTCGACGAAGTGGAAACCACCATGGACGAAGCCAGTGAGAATCTCGATGACGCCAATACCGGCGGTGATACGATCGCGGCCCAGACCGATGTGATTGAAAAGATTTTCGAGGCCGCCAAACAAAAGCAACAGGGACAGGGGCAAAGCCAAAGTCAGGGTGCTCAAGGCATGATGGAAATGATGAAGCGGATGATGGGGCAGGGCGCCGAAGGCGATGAAAAAAAACCGGGAAATCAGCCAGGCAACCAACCGGGTGAAGGACAAAAAGGAGAATCCGATACCGCCAATACCGCCCAGCAAGGAAGCGGCAAGGGTGATAAGTCGGATCAACGTCGTGTCCCAAAGGCGTCAGGAGCTAACTTGCAAGCGTTTCCCGAAGAGTTTCGCAAGGCCCTTGATGCCTACAACCGAGCCCTCAACCCCTAAGATCCATGTCCTACTTGGAACTGCGTCACCTCAAGACCCACTTCACTAAAAATACGGGATCGGTATTTGCTCCTCAATCGGAAATCATCCGCGCTGTGGATGATGTTTCACTGAATCTGGAAAAGGGCGAGATCCTCGGCTTGGTAGGCGAATCCGGTTGCGGTAAGTCGACATTGTCGCGCACCGTCATGCAACTCATACCAGCAACTTCAGGGGAAGTGGTTTTGAATGGGGAATCGCTCACGCGTCTTGGCCCTCACGAGGTGCGTCAGCGCCGGCTGGATTTTCAAATGATTTTCCAGGACCCTTACGCGTCGCTCAACCCACGCATGACCATTTTCTCAACCTTGGAGGAGGCCATGCGTCAACGTCACCCAAGGCTCGATAAAGACGCATTGTATCACAAAATCATCGTTCTGATGGAAACCGTGGGCCTCGATCCGGCGGTGATGAAAAAATATCCTCACGAGTTTTCAGGCGGTCAGCGTCAACGCATTGCCATCGCCCGCGCGCTCGCACCGGAACCTAAGCTGATCATTGCCGATGAACCCGTATCCGCGCTGGATGTATCCATCCAATCCCAGATTCTCAATTTGTTGCGAAAACTGCGCGATGAGTTCCAACTGACCATGATTTTCATCTCCCATGACCTTGGTGTGGTGCGCTACATGGCCGACCACATCGCGGTCATGTATCAAGGCAAAATCGTGGAATATGGAGATGCCGAGAAGGTATTTCATCACCCACAGCACGAATACACCCAGCGCCTGCTCCACTCGATTCCCAAGCTACCGTCCACGGCCCGATGACACAAACGCTGAAGCAATGGGTTTTGATTGCCGTCCGTTTGATCTAACAGGCACACCGCATCGGCTCGATACCGATGAACCTGGAGATTCCATGAAACACCCCTCAACTCAAAGCCATCCCCTTTCGGCAAGACGTCATCTTGCGAGCATACTCGTGAGTGCCATGCTGCCTCTGCTCATGCAAACGCAGCTGATGGCACAGAGCAGCCGCCTGGATGGTAAGAACTACACGCAACGAAGCGAGCAACTGATTCGTTACTTTGCCAGTGCCAGCCCGAAAAATCCGAATTTCCCCAAGGATGCCATGCCCTTTCATGCTGCCCGCTTGGAACTTGGTATGGATGTCGCAGGGACATTAAAGAGCATCGAACAAATGCTGGATGTCACCCTAAAGTCGCGTCCTGACCCGTTCCATCTTCATGCCTGTATGCACGCCTATTTCCGTCACAAGGAAAAACTCACGCCTGCCATCAGGGAAAAAATCAAGAAACTGGCCTCCAGTTGGAATTATTCAAAACCGATCGGAGTCAGCATGAACTATGAGCTGATGCGGGACGGTGCAGGTTACTTGGCGGCCCAAGAGTGGCCCGATCTTGTCGATGCCGCAGGAAACAATGCCGAAAAAATCCGCAAGAACTGTGATTCTTGGCTCTGGAGAATCTGGCGGGAAACGACCAACCGCAATGCCAGCGAGTATGACGCCCCCATCTACTACGGCACGGACTTCGCCCCCACGCGAATGATTGCCGAATACAGCCGAGATCCGCAGATGAGCCAAGCGGCCAAAATGACCTTGGATTTTATGTTGATCCACACTGGCGCTCACTGGCAGCATGGCTATCACATCAGTAGCGCCGGACGCGGCAAGTACTGGGGATCACTGAACCTCGGACCAGATGCCGCAGCCCCCACCAATGGAATGGCGTTTCTCTTCTTCGGCTCCTATCGCCCGTTTAACATCGCCTCGGCACCCCAAGCCTATTGGTTGGCGCATCCAGGCAAATCCCTATCGCCCGCCCTACTCACGTCATGGCAGGCATCGTTACCAGATCAACGCACGGTTCTCGCCACTCACATCTGGCCCGGCCATGATGCCATCGTCCACAAATACGCTTGGTTCGATCCATCCTACGGATTGGCCAGCCAGCGCGAGGACGGCACTAGTTTCCGCAGCTATCTATTTAAGGAATGCCGCCGCACCATGCTCAAGTGGCAAAGCGACCAACCTGCGAGCAGCTTTACCGTCATTCAACAGAACCGACGCAGACCGCAGGAAAAAATCGGAAATGCCTTTGCCTATGGAGAAAATCCCTACTGTCAGGTCACCCAGTATCGTAGCACGCTCATTGGTGTGTATGACGTGCCCGAAGATTACGGCTTTTGGTTGACAAGAGCACCTTTCACCACCACGGGAGCCATCGTCTCTAAGGTCGAACGAAACGGCTGGGTGATTTGTCACGGCGGCTCCATGCTCTTCGCCTTCCGCTTCATGGGACAAGCCCGATGGGACAAGCCGGACGCGCGCGAGCGATTGGATCTCTGGCGCTGCGATGACAAACGCGGTGGTTGGATTTTGGAAACGTCCCCCTTGTCAAAGTTCGCAGGCGGGGGAACAAAGCAAGAACTCCAGCGGTTTGGGGATGCCTTGCTGCGATGCGAAATCAAAGACCAGACAAAACAATCACCACCGAAGCTGAGTTACAAAAATCTCAACGGAGACTTGATGGAAATCACATGGAAACCCTCGGCCGATCCCCTGAAAGACGAGTGCCGTGTCAATGGTAAGACACTCCGCTTCGATGAATACTCCTTGCTGAAATGCCCGAATGCGGATCAACCAAATGGAGGGTCACTTACGCTTGCCATGCCTGATGGAGCTTCTGTCATTTATGATTTCAAAAATTGGAAAATCATCAACGGCAAGCGGTAATCGGTTCAAAAAATTGTCGCCGCCCCCACCCCGGCGCTCGGGCACTGTTTACCCATGAAACCGAAAACGCCATCCGTTAGAATTCCGTTTTCGGAGAATTTCTGCAACCGCGTGCGTGAAGATCACACGTGAGAATGCTGATTTTTTTCAGGTGCCGCAGAAAAAAATCTCTTTCAAGGCCTGCGAGGAATCAATCCCGCCTGAGAGAGCGACTTCCATCCACCATGCAAAGCCTTAACGTCGGGAACCAGTTGATATTCGCGCAAACGTTGGGCGATCTCGCGACTCGTGCCACACCCCACATCCCCACAATACACGACCACCCGCTTGTTCTTCTCTGCCAACACGGGGAATGCCTGCTCAAGAAGTCGATCAAAACTTTCACCCTGCGCCGTGGTCAGAAGCAATGACCCAGGCAATCCGTCTTTCTCCCAATCCACCCTGCGTCTGGCATCGATCCAAATGCAATCATTCTTCCAATCCTCGATGACCGTATGCAGACAAACTTCATCTGCGGCCAAAAGGGTCGGGTCACAAGCAACCACGGAAGTGACGATAGGATCGAAAAGACGTGTGCCCAAAGCGCCCATCCATGACACCCCTAGAATCAAGATCAATTGTTGCCATCCATGCTTGAACATACAGCGTGTGGATCAGAACATCACTCGGGTTGACCTCGCGGAGCGGGCTCCATCCGAGGTGTGCTGCTTGCCACTGGCAAATCGGGTCGGACGAGAACAAAAGCCAGCTGTTTTTTTTGTTTCTCAATGCTGCAGTCTGTCTCAATATGAACCACTGCCATGCCGGGAGTGACATCAGGTTTCATCAACGGCTTGATTGTCAGCTCGTAGTCCTTTCCTTTCTCCATCGTTTTCCATTCCAACTCAAAACAAGGATGATTCATGGTAACGCGCACGATCTCGATGGGCTCCGTATGATTCATATGAATCTTCATTACCTTGGCGTCCCAAGGTCCCTTCCCTTGCCATTCGAGAGTTCTTGGCTGGATCTCCACAAGGGTTGGTATGATAACATGCACCACCAAAGTGTGTGAGGGAGCCGACTCCTTGTCGCCCGCCAGCCACAAAACCACATTTTTGTTCACCTCGCCGATGAAATTCTGCATGTCGAAGTTGGCTCTCAGCACGCCTTTTTCCCCTGGACCAAATTCCAGTTTACCGTCTTGGAGCAACTCTACCGACATGCAGGAGCAAGTCGCTTTGTAGCGCTCGATTTTGATGACCTCTTTGCCTTTGTTTTCGAAGGCAAAATCACAAAAAATTTTGGTGGCATCAGGCGGAGCGTGGATGTCTTTTTTTTGCGAATCAAATACCAACTCCGCATTCAACAAAGCGGTCATGGCGAGGAAGAGGCATACGATTGATTTCATGGAGCGGGAGAGAGTATCGGTTTTTCATAAGGCGAGAGCGAGATGATCACGATCATCCGTCCCTGACGCCATTCAGGACCCAAGACATACATCGGATTACCCGCAGTCAAAGCGGCACCTGTCTTGAGAATTTTCTTTTGATTTAGCCACAACTCCATGTCCAGACGAGTCAATTCTTTGGACGGGCGGGCCTCCGCTTCAAAACGCACAAGGATGTCATCGGAAGCGGAAATCGGTTTGGCCCAGTTTTCGTAACTGCGGAACAAGGGCTTGGTATCGACGCCCAATTCGCGATAGTTTGCAAACTTCAATCGCGGATCTTTCATCAATCGCTGCGATGTCGCCTCATCGAGCCGCTTGAATTTGGCCAAGCTGTCATCCTGTTGACCCGCACATGCGTGGATGAGAGTGACGGTGACAGAACCAATGATGTCACGCCCCCGTTCGGCAAATGCGGATCCGGAAGGAACCAACACAAGGATGAGGATGACGAGGAAACGAACCATGAACGTAAAAAAACTAGGGAGTGATGAGAGTTGCTTCCTTCTTCTGCGTCTCAGCGCCATGGTGTGAGTCCGTAGTCGACACCGAAGAAGTGGCATCCTGTGCAAATTCGTCGGGCAGCGCTTCGACACCGTTAAGAACGATGACGGTGCCCTCGGCAGGACTGGTTTCAAAAAACTCCGCTTTGACGCCCTGCTCTGGCGTGTAGGTGACGAGGGTTTTGGCACGATGCATGCGGTGATGCCAATGGTTGCCGCCCCAAAAGCCCAGCACCATCGCAGCCGCGATGCTCAGCGGAAGAATCCACTTGCTGGGCAGGACCACGGTTGTGCGGGATGCTTGGATCGAGGAAGCAGAGGTGGCAATCGAGTGAAAGAGACGGGCTTGGAAAAACTCTCCTTGAGGAATCTCGCTGGAGTGCGACATGATTTGAGGGAGATGACTTCTCCATCTGCGGGATGACTCACGCTTTTCCCACCAAAGGGGATGATTGGATGCCCATAGATCTACCAGAGCTTGCTCTTCCGCCGCAAGCTCATCCTCCAGCCAAAGCAACAGGGTATGATCATCGGGATTCGTATTCATCTCTCAGCAATGTTTGTAGTTTTTGGCGGGCGTAGAACAGGCGACTCATCACGGTCCCTATGGTGCAGCCCATGACATCGGCGATTTCCTTGTAAGCCATTCCTTGGACATCCTTGAGGATCACGATTTCCCTGTGTTCCGGAGAAATCTTCGACAAAGCCGCTTCAATTTTCGCCTTCAGCTCCCCCATTTCCATCTTTTGATCTGGACTATCACCCACATGAGGGATAGCCACGGCGGATGGATCAATCCGCTCGTTGTCAAAAAGATCATCACGCAACTCACCCGCCATTTCGTGTTTGCGTTTGCGGCTCCAATCATAGACGACGTTGTGTGCAATGCGATAGAGCCAAGTAGTGAACTTCGCCTTCGATTCGAAATGCACGAGAGCGTTCCACGCCTTAATGAAAACATCCTGGGTCAAATCCCAAGCGTCAGCTTCGTGATGTGTCATGTTGCGAATCATGGCAAAAATCCGGTTGCGGTGACGGATCACCAACTGATCGTATGCTTTCAAGTCGCCCGCCTGAGAACGAGCCACAAGTTCAGCATCGGCAGTCTCCTCAGCACCCTGACCGCCCCAAGGTGGTTCCAAATGCATAGGCCCCTGCGTGCCATAAGACGAATGAAGGCGCCATTTATTCATGAATTTTGCAAAAAATCCGTAACTGGATGCGTTGGCAAGAAGGTAACATTCCGCACGCTCATGGCAATGCAAGATTTCCGCATCGAAAGTCCGGCTTTCTGAAAGCTACCACCAAGTCACAATCAAATGGGTGGATGTGCATTTTACTCTTTCCGATCGAACGGTTTTGCGGCATCTTTTCATCCGAGAGACTTATGTCATTTGAACCACCGAGCGATTACCAGCTGAGCCAACTTTTGGGAGTAAATCCAAAAACGAACATCTGGCTCGCGGAACAGCTCTCTGTTCGTCGCAACGTTGTTTTGGAACAACTGCTTGACCTCGATAGCGAGCATCGCGAGGACTTCCTCGCATCGGTCCGAGCGAAGGCAAGCATCGATCACCCGTTGATTGCTTCGGTCTATGAAGCGATCAATGACGACGCGCATTGCTTCTTCACCCGCGAGTGGTTGCCAGGTGAGAATCTATCGGCTCTCGTGGAGCGTGGTGTCACACTGAAACCGGCTCAACTTGCCCACATCATCAAACGCGTCGCCGAGGCCTGCATGCATCTTGAGGAACGGGGCACATCGACCGATGAACTGACATTGTCGCACGTCTATCTCAACGAACAACATGTCTTACGCTTATCGAATCTGGCCAAGTGGGGCAATCGTGAAGATCACAGGTCAGCCGATGACATGGCGGAAATGGGAAGCCACTTGTTGCCGCTGATGGAACTGGGAGAATCCGGTTACACCCGTGTCCAAACTCTGTTGCATTGGATGACAGGCAAGGATCCGGAGCGCATCATGCAATGGAAAAATGTCCGTCATTACGCAGACCAAATCGAACAGCAACTCGCCGCGCCGGTGGTTCCCATGCATCCTTCGAGCCAACCACAGCGGACCGCAGGGAAAAAAAACCAGAGGCAACTTGTGATTGTGGGTATCGTTGTCGCCATCATCGCCCTCGTTACGATGTTTTTTGTGTCGCAAAAACAAAAGCCTGAGAAAACAACGATCGCTCAGCTCGATGGCCCCATTCTCGTTCCAGAAGGCCTCTATCCTGGACCTGACGGCAATGAGAACAAGATTCGTGGCTTCTGGCTCGCCGCCCATGAAGTCACGATCGGAGAGTATCGTGAATTTCTCGAATCTCTCAAAGTTCTCGATATCGGACAACGCAAAATCTTCGATCACGAATCACAGCCGCTCACCAAGCTTCGTCACGAAACCGAGAATTGGACGGAAATCATCGCCGCTGCGGAAAACAATGGCATGTGGAAAAACCGTGTGCTGACCTTGAATAGTCCCGTGTTTGGTGTCGACTGGTGGGATGCTCATGCCTACTGCGAGTGGAAACGTGCACGACTGCCCACTCAAGAAGAATGGTATGCGGCAATGAGAATGAAGACCCATGATCCACGCTCTCTGATACCCGCGGCGTGGGGGGACGTGGTATCCCAAGACAAAAACGGTGCTGGATTTTTCGGCATGGCAGGCGGTGTGTCGGAATGGACACGTAAGCCCGCCAGCGATCCTTCCAACCCGCTGGGTGCCCGCTTATGGGTTCTCATTGGTGCATCCTTTGCCAAACCGACCAATGGCGCGCAAGCAAGAGAGTGGATCAATCATCGTGACCTTCGCCGTGACGACTTAGGTTTCCGCATCGCATACGATCACTTGCCGGAATGATCTTTGCGAACCAGTGCGCGCAACCTCACATCATCTCCCAAGGTTTTCCACTCGGCTTGTTCAAGAGACAGCGGAAAGTCCGCTTCCCCTGCCATCGCGGGCAAGCCGCCGGTAATCATGGGGGTCATGTAGATCACGCACTCATCCACCAGTCCCCGCTGCATCCAATCAGCAACGAGCTTTCCACCGGCTTCTACCATGACCGTGAGGACCCCGCGTTCCGCCAGTTCCTTGAGTATGGTTTCTGGTTCTGCACTGCTCACCCATGTGCGATCATGAAATTCATCCACAAACAAAGGCGCATTTCTGGGCAAACTCTGCGGGTTACGAGAAATCACCACGCGCCATGGCGGCAGACGTCCCTCCATCAAGAGCGGCTGGCGAATGGTCAGTGACGGCAGATCTTGCCGGACTGTCTCGCCGGATGTAACAATCGCATCCGATTCCGCTCGCAGAGATTGGACATCATCCCGTGATGCGGGGCAAGACAACCAGGACGTCTCCCCCTTAGGGCGCGTGATCCGACCATCCAAACTCATGGCGATTTTCACCATCACCCAAGGCAGTCCCGTGCGCTGAACTTTCGCGAACGGACGCAGAATCTTTTCGCATGGCTCGCGCAGAACTCCCTTCACCACGGAGATTCCTTCCTTTTGCAAAAGCGCATCCGCACGACCCGCGTGAGCGGGATTCGGATCTTCACAAGCATACACCACTCTTGTGATTCCCGCCTCGATCAAACCAGCCACACACGGAGGCGTGCGACCGAATGTCGAACAGGGCTCCAAGGTCACATAGGCTGTGGCACCCACCAGCGAATCAGGACCATACCGGTGTCGAGCATCAGCCATCGCCTCGCGCTCAGCGTGCGGCAGTCCCACCTTACGATGCCATCCTTTTCCCAGCAACATGCCATCTTTGACGATGACTGCTCCTACGGGGGGATTCGGCGAGGTTTTACCTACGCCGCGACGAGCCTCTTCCAGCGCTAGGTTCATCCATGATTCGTCTTTCGTCATGGGCGCGCCTCCTTTTTTTGCATCGCGATCAACTCGGGTGCCGCCTGCCGCGTCGCCCATTTTTCATAATGCACCACATGCCAGTCCGCACCGCGTGCTAGGGCCCATGCTTTTACGGCCTCTGCTTCCTGATCGCCTCCCGGATGCCCGGGATAGCATACAACTGTCATCATTCCCCCATCAGAAATCAGACCTGCGGCGGACTCCAACGCAAGCACAGTTTCATCCGCGGATGTGATCCACGTATGATCGGCGCCGGGCAGATAGCCCAAATTGAACATCACGGCTTTGACCGATCCTATGACAAAGTCTCCCATGCGCGCATGAGAAGCCAGATGCCATTGATAGACAGACTCAGGAATTCCATGGCGTAGCATCTGTTGCGTAGCTGATTCCAGTGCGAGTTCTTGAACATCAAAACCAATCACTTTTCCAATGGCACCGACACACTGAGCCAAAAAAAGCGCGTCATGCCCATTTCCCAGAGTCGCGTCAATCACACGATCACCAGGCTCAATGATTTGCCGCAACCACATGTGAGCCATTTCCGTGGGTTTGGGGAAAATCAATGGTTTCATGTTTGCTCAGGCAAATTGGCAAAATACTCAGTGACACTCAAGGAGGAATCGAGTGGCACCGCATTCACAATCAGATCGACCAGTTGCCGCGAGGCCCATGGTGCGTAAAGCGATCCTTTGGAGCCTAGACCGTTGAGCACATAGACATCATCTGCCAGCATACCGGCCACTGGTTGACTTTTGCGCAAAATCGGACGCACCCCTGCCTCGTGAGCGATGACCTCGAACTGATCACCGCCCAACGATCGAGCCATTTGCATCAAACGAAGCAGCCCTTCAGGACTAGGTCCCCGCTCCAGATCATCCCACTCGTAGGTGGCCCCCACTTTGTAGACATCTCCCCCCAGGGGTAGCAACCATCCCTTGCCAGTGACCAAGCGTTGCTGCTTCCATCCGGGGGCAGACACCGTGAGAATTTCTCCACGAGCACAACGGTGCCTCCATGGAATGGGATTGCCATGAATCAAGCCTCGGGAGCCTTCACAAAAAAGGGTCATAGCGTCCGCCACAGGCGCGACAATTTCCCCCTCTTCGTAACAACCGCGAGCCCCAAAAAACTCCTGCGTTGCGAATAGAAACTTCGGCACATCGAGCCGCGCACCACCTCCCAGCAGAACTGCCACCGCATCAGGCCAGCGCCTATCTACCACGATGTCTCGCACCCAATGAGAGGCGGCACCTTGGGCAAACTTGTGCTTCTTTTTCTCAAATTCGATCGGATCGAGCAACCTCACGACTTCCAATTCATGCCAAAACGTATGAGCGGATTCACGTTCGCAGTTTTGATAAAACTGCGCGGCCTCGTCGCGCCGGATTTCAAAATCGTCCGCTACAGCGCATTGCTTTCCTGTTACCGCATGAATCAGTCCTGCCGCCACCTGGGAGCTACCAGGTCGACCACGATCGACCAAACGAAATGGCACACCTTGCCGCCATAAATGCCATGCGGTACAAGCACCCGCCAGCCCCATGCCGACAATGACAATGGGCTTCATCGCAGGCGAATGCTTTCCTTCAGCGCGTCATTGGGATCAACCCGATCCGTCTGGTAGCCTTTGGCGTAATCAAAAAGCCAGTGATGATGGTATTCGAAGAACGATTCCTTCTGATCCTTGTTCAGGCAGTTCCAGATTGCAATGTTGAGAGCGCGAGTGACTTTTTGCATCGAGTGCAAAGTCAATTGCCGACCTTTGCGCGCCTTTTGCACTTGCTTGTGATTCAATTGCTCTGGGGAAGCCTCCACCAGATCGTGATTGGTGAAACCCCACTCTTCCATCAGCCGTTCCATCGGCTGGACTCCATGATCTCTTTCTCCTGTCATTTCCTGAAAATGATGTATCAACTCCTATGGGTTTTGCCCACAGAAAATTGTTCTCTTGTTCGTTCTACCCCGTCAAAAAAAGAGCCCCGTATGCATTTCTGCATACGGGGCATATACCTGGCGACGACCTACTCTCACAAGACCTATCGTCTCACTACCATTGGCGCTGAAGCGTTTCACTTCCGGGTTCGGAATGGGACCGGGTGGTTCCACTTCGCTCTG
>CAMCIC010000021.1 GCA_945874895.1 Akkermansia muciniphila
CGCTGGAGCAGTTATGGCGAGGCCGTGGGCGGCGGGGCGAAGGGCAATGGCAAGAAAGCTCGCGAGGGTCTGGTGCGTGCTTGTCTGGGCCATAAGGGCGTGGGATTTGAATCGGAGAAATGGCAGGAAGTGGCGAAGATGTATCGGAAGTTGTTAGGCCTGGCGATTGAGCGCAAGAGCGGAGCGGCAAGTGACGAAGTGGCTGCGGCAAAAAGCAAGCGCCTACATGCGGTGACGCAGAAATCTCGCACTCCGCGCGAAAAGCCCGACCCGAATGCGGTGAAGTTTGGTGACAATGATACCGTCTATCAAGAACTGAACATGGCAGCGATGCTGTGTCATCGCGTGCGCTATTTCACGGCGGGAGCGGTGATTGGTAGTAAGGCGTTTGTGAATGAAGCATTTGCCAGCGCGCGCGCGCGTTTTGGTCCGAAACGAAAAGATGGCGCGCGGCGCATGAGAGGTCATGCCGCGGCGGCAGGCAATGTGTTATGGAGCATGCGAGATTTGCGGGTGGAATGGACCTGATGATGCCTGCTGTATCTAAGGCATGCGGTGAACTGTTTGCCCTAGGGTGTGGCAACGGTAATAGGTCCTAGCGGATGTCTGGATTTTTTGGTTGTTGCTTTAGCGTTCCTCGGACAAAGTGCGTGTATGATCTCCTCCGTTGTCGAACTTTTGCAGCAATTGATTCGCATTCCCTCGGTGAATCCTGATGACCAATCGGCCTTCGACGGGGGAGGAGAAGCGGCGATAGCGGAATATCTCCGCGCTTGGCTAGAGGATCTGGGGGCCGCGGTTTTTTTGGAAGAAATTCTTCCTGGTCGACCAAATGTGATCGCCCGCTTTGCTCCGCTGGACGGGCGTCCGCGCGTGCTGTTTGGGCCGCACCTCGATACCGTAGGTGTGGCGAATATGACGATTGATCCTTTTGCCGCCGAATTGCGTGAGGAAAAAATCTGGGGCCGGGGAGCCAGCGACACCAAGGGCTCCATGGCCGCCATGCTGTGGGCTTTGCGAGCTCACGCATCGTCTCTCTCCACACTCCCCGTGGCGGTTGATTTCGTGGCTTTCATGGGTGAGGAATCGGGTCAATGGGGATCCAAGCATTTTGCTGAACATTATGGTTCTTCCTATGAATTTGCCATCGCAGGAGAGCCGACCTCGCTGGACATCGTTTACACCACAAAAGGCTCGCTGTGGGCGACCGTGGAGGCAAGGGGCAAAGCCGCACATAGCTCCATGCCGGAAAAAGGCAGCAACGCGATCATGATCTTAGCACGCGCAATGGATCGCTTGGAACAGGAATTGTGCCCCAGGCTCGCGGCGTATGATCATCCTGTCCTCGGTAAATCGACGATGAACATCGGCACATTCCATGGCGGCACCCGCGCCAATATCGTGCCCGATCATGCCGACGCGCAGTTGGACATCCGACTCACACCATCGCTCGATCAGGCGGGAGGCGCCTTGGCCTTATTGGAAGCGGTGATGGCAGAGCTATCGTTACCGGTGCGCCTCTGCTACGCTCATGAAAACCCGCCTATGGAAACATCGAACGAGAACCCTTACTTGCGTCTCCTCCAGCAATCGCGTGAGGGCGCCCAGTTGGTTGGCGCGCCGTGGTTTTCCGATGCCGCACATCTGAGCCGCGGTGGCATTCCTTCGGTCTGCCTTGGTCCCGGATCCATCGATCAGGCACATACCGCGGATGAATTCCTGCGTGTGGACGATTTGCTCGCAGGGGTGGAGCATTTTTCCCAGTTCATTGAAGGCCTGAAATCTCGCTAAACTCAGAGAAATTCTCACTGTAGGATTTGGGAAATTTTTCGTGACAGTGGTGGATTCTGAAAGTGCAATCCCCTTCCATGAGAGCGATCATTCAGCGCGTCACCGAAGCCTCTGTCAGCATTGCGGGAGAGTTGCATGCGGAGATCGATCGCGGTTTGCTCGTATTGTTAGGAGTGGAGCAGGCTGACGAAGTAGAAGACCGTGACTGGCTGGCCGCCAAGATCGCACAAATGAGGATATTCTCGGATGCGGACGGAAAGATGAACCGCAACATCAGCGAGGTGGGCGGTGCTCTCCTGGTGGTGAGCCAATTCACGCTCTACGCTTCCACCAAAAAAGGCAATCGTCCTTCTTTTCTGAGAGCAGCTCATCCCTCCATGGCAGAACCCATGTATGAGTCGTTCTGCCAGCAACTGAGTCTCCTATCGGGAACAATCGTGAAAAAAGGTGTTTTTGGTGCCGAGATGCACATCCGGTTGTGCAATGACGGTCCAGTGACTATCGCCATGGATAGCCGTGACAAGCAGTGATCTTCATTCTTTGAGGCGCACGGGCGTGCCGCAGTATGTGCAGCGAAACCAGCGGAAAAGCAAGATGTGCAACGCTACGGCAAAAACGTGACCGAGGAAACGAATATGATGAGCCTTGCGGTTTTTGAGGCAATTGCGCGGCACAAAACACTTCTGTCCACAAATCCGGCAACTGCTGCTGTAACTGACAGTCAAATACAGGATCCCAGCGACAAAAACGCTCAGCGGCAATGCGAGAAACCAGGAAGGGACCCACTGGAATGGAGCAGAGCCATTGTCCTTGAGTAAGAGTGCGATCGCGGCGAAAATGCCCAAGGGGATCAATGTTTGGCTGGCAAGAGTGAAGATGGCTCCCCACAGCACTTGATTCGGGTTAGAGTGAAGAACGCCACGAATGTAGCGGCGGGAGGAAGGATCGATGCCCTCGTTCGTTTCGGGAAGTGCCGCGCGCAAGATCCTCAGGCGCTCTTCCGCGCGCGCCTTTTGCTGAGCCAAGTCAGGCTGCTTATCAGGATCAACGAATTCCTGAATCGAGCGGATGCGTGAGCGGTCCACCGATTCCCTCTTGAGGCCGAAGGAAATGGTATTGACGTAGCTGCCATGACTGACTGGAGTTTTTACGGTCTGGCTCGCTTGGACTTTCTCCGGCGATTTTGTCCCTACGCGCATCGATACGTCACCGCGCGCGGCAGTCAGTAAGATGCCCTCGGGGATTTCCGAAACGGGCACTTTTTTTTCCGCCAAGGATTTTCCGGGGATGGGCAAGGCCACTGGGGCCATGGCGATCATTTCCAACACATCGGGGTCCAATTCAAAATTCACAAACTCCTCCGCTTGTTCCCCGCCCTGAAAATCCACGCAACCATCGGTTTCGTTTCCGCTAGCCGCGACCATCTGGCGGGCTTCATAGATCCACTGTGCGACGATGGATAAGCTCGGAAGCGTGTCATACATGTTTTCCCGTGCGTTCACCTCTTGCAGCTTTTGGTGCAGGTAGTTCGCGTCGGCAGCGGCAATCGAGTCGACATCTACCAATCCAGCCGCAGCGAGCAACTGCCTGGCATTGCTGTTGAGACTCCGTTCTGACTTCAACACACCCATGGAACTTGCTTCAGTTTACACGGGCGCACAACTTTGGCAAGCGCCTGAGCCACAATTCGGAAGGGACGGGCGGCGGAAAATTCAGGAGTTCTTGCGCCACGATAGGCTGGGGTCACCACGGCCCGGAAGCAATCGACTCACAATGATTCCCACCACAAAACAGACACCAAAACCAATCGCAGCATAGAGCAGACCACTGACGGGAGCCTTGAACCAATACAAGGCCGCCACACTGACAAAACCCGCCACCGCCCCCCAAAAGGCACCAAGGCTATGGGCGCTGCGGGTAAAAATCCCCAAGGCAAACAACCCACCCAACGAGCCTGCCGTCAATCCAATCATCGCATTGAATGTCGCAAATGCCGATTCAATTTGAGATTTTGCCATCACAATGGCGAGAGCCGTGCCCGCCACTCCCGCAACAATCACCACCCACTGGGCGGACCGCAAATAAGTCTTGTCCTCTCGATTCGGTCTAAGCCATCGCGCATCGATGTCCTTGACGAAGGTAGTCGCCACGCTATTCAAAGAGGAAGAAATGGTGGATTGTGCCGCCGCAAAAATCGCCGCAATGATCAGACCAGACACACCCGCTGGCAGTTCATGAAAAATGTAAAAGGGCAAGATCGAATCGCTCGAAGCGAGGGCTGGATCGAGCCGCTCAGGATGTTGTTGGTAAAAAGCGTAAATGGCCGTTCCTAACAAAAAGAAGATCAATCCCCCAGACACCGACATCCACAAGGTCAAGTTCAATGATTTTTTTGCAGCAGCGATGTCACGCGTGGTGACATATCGCTGCACCACATCTTGGCTTGAAGTATAAGGCACCAGGGAGTTAAAAAAGAATGCGATGAAAAGAATCCACACGGAGTTCGTGCCCTCGGTGATGTCAAGTGACTTCCATTGAAGGCTTTCCCACAGCTTCTGATCTCTGATGGCAATTTGCGCCATGCCAGTAAATCCACCATCCACCTGCCACACCGCTAGGATGAAACACAGGACCGCCCCCGCCATCAGAACGATCGCCTGCACAGCATCGGTCCACACCACCGCTTCAATGCCTCCCATGACCGTATAAATCAGACAAAGCACGCCGATCAGCAGGATTGATGTCACGACATCGATGTCTGATACAGTCGCAAGCGCAAGAGCCGGCAGATAGAGCACAATCGCGGTGCGCCCGAGGTGAAAAGCCGTGAAGGATATCGAAGCAAACAAACGACAAGAAAACGAGAAACGCAATTCGAGGTATTCGTAGGCGGAGGTGAGATCGAGTTTACGAAAGAAGGGCAGATAGCACACCGCGACCAGCGGAATGATGAGAAGAATGGGCAACTGTCCCAGATACCAAGAAATATCAGTCTGGTAGGCTCTCGCGGGAATTCCCATGAACGTGAGCGCGCTGAGCATGGTGGCAAAAATCGAAAGCCCCGCCACCCAAGCGGGAACACGTTGCCCACCACGGAAGTAATCATCCGTGGTCGATGCCGCTTCACGTTTCATGAAGTAATAACCAATTCCCACCATGCCGGCCAGATACACTACCACTACGATCCAGTTGGTCATGCCGAAGGCCGACGTCTCCGTGCGCATGGCAAAGCCCTTGACCTGTGGTGTCCTGACGGCAGGCTTGGTCTCACCACTGATGATCCAGTTGGTTTTTTGCCAAGTGACCACTGGAGCGGTGACCACAGCGCCTGTATCGGCGGGCCATGATCCTATCGATGCCCACGTGCCAGTGATGGTGTCGTAGCCTAACACATTCCGTGCGAATCCGGGATGTGTGGACTTTGGTTCATGATGAGTCTGGGTGCCATCATCACCCCCCACGACCAACAGGTGGGATGCACCAGACACGATGGCCGGCGATGGAGCCGCCACGGCAGCGCGAGGCAAATCGCTCAGACGCTTCCAATTTCCTTTGGCGTCATACTTCCACGCATCTCGCAAATAAGTTCTTTGCGGTTTCCCTTGTGCGTCCGCTTGAAGCGATGCGCCGGAAAAGACATAAAGATCCCCGTCGCGCGCCCCCAACACCGGGAAAATTCTTCCCTCTGCAGGAAGGGGTGGCAGCTCACTCCAGGCATTATCCTCGAAAACAAAATGACGATTGGAGGCCTCGGTCGAATCGGGTTGAGTCGACCCACCAATCACATGAATGCGCTTCGCCACCTGCACGGCAGCCATATGGGCGAGAGGAATGGGCAGCGACGGAAGGGGGGAAATTTCACTTTTTCCTTCCTTGCCTCGAAGCACAAAAACATCAGCAAAATGATGGGTCGCGTCCGATCCGCCCATGCAAATGATCCCATCGGATGTCGTCACGGATGCACCATACGCCAGTGGACGGGGCAATCGACCGATTTCCTGCCACTGAGCAGCATCGGTGCGCAGCGCCCAGATGCGATCATGCCACACCTTGTTGCCACCTTCCCAAGGAGGGGCATCAGGAAAATTCGCCCCACCTGCCACCACGAGCGTATCATCGGAAACTCCCGCGAAAACGGATGCCAATCCGCGGGAGTCGGGAATCTCGGGTCGCTGATCCCAAACCAGAGTGGCCCACACTTGTGAAACGCATAACAAGCCGATGGATAGTAGTGAACGAAACATAATCAAAAATAAAAAAGAAACATGGACAAAAACATCACCAGCAAAAGAAGGGAATTGTGGTTTGATAAACCTACCAGTTTTTTCACGTTGATGTCAAGACACATGGTGCGGATAAATCTCAAGAGAATGAACCGATGGTTGCCAGTCGTTTTTTGCATGATTTTTGCCGTGAGTGCAGGTGCGGAGTCGCGACTGAGTCAGGCGCGCACCGCAGCCCCCCTCCTCATGGATGGCAAAACGCACTCCTGCTTGGAGCTCGCGCTGGAACTGGCCAAACAACAGACGATCACAGGCATCGTGCTTGACTGCGGCACGTCGCAAGATGTTTTTGCTGAGCTGACTCTCGACGGGCAAGGGGCATGGAGAATGATTCGGGAAGAGAATGGGAAGATTCGCATCGAGGGAAGCTGCCCCGTGACGCCAGGCAAGCATCTCTTCCGTGTTCTAGGCTCGCTGCGCTCCGATCTCGATTTGCTCACAAGGGTTCAATTGAAATGTCTCACTCTGTTGTTTGCAGATGGCTCATCATTGCAACCAGAGAACGCCGCACTTGCGCCGCTGCGTCCCGCTTATCCTATTCATAGCAGAGGACAATTCCACTGCCACACTTTCCGCATACCGGGCATCGCACGTGCCATGGACGGATCACTGGTTGCGGTCTATGACATGCGCTATCTCTCAGCGCGAGACCTGCAAGGCCACATGGACATCGGGCTATCACGATCGACCGATGGTGGCCAGACATGGGCAGATCCCGTTCCAATCATGGACATGGGGGAGTTCGACGGAAAACCTCAGGCGGAAAATGGCTGCTCGGATCCGAACATTTTGGTCGACCCCCAAACGGGAGAAATCTTTGTTTCTGCCATCTGGACGCACGGCAAACCGGGAACGCATCAGTGGACTGGCAAAGGTTCCGAGCCAGGGCATGATCGTTCTCACAGCTCTCAGTTCATGATGGTGCGATCGCGAGATCATGGCAAATCGTGGTCTGCTCCAGAAAACCTTACCAAACAAATCAAAGATGCCAGTTGGTATCTCTTTGCACCGGCCCCCGGAAATGGCATTGCTCTCCGCGATGGCACTTTGGTCATGCCCACCCAAGGTCGCGATGCCGATGGCTTGCCCTTTTCCAACCTGATGATCAGCCGCGATCATGGTGCCACTTGGACGGTTTCCACGCACGCCCGCTCCAACACCACCGAATGCTCCGCCGTCCAACTTTCCGATGGAGCCGTGCTTCTCAATATGCGTGACAATCGCAATCGCGCGGATCAATCCAGCACCAATGGCCGCGCATTGTCCCTGACGCGGGACTTGGGCAAGACTTGGAGCGTTCATCCTGCAGATCACGGGGCTCTGCCGGAACCGGTGTGCATGGCATCCATGATTTCCCACACCCTGCCCGATGGCAGGAACATTCTCCTTTTTTCCAACCCACGCCACAAAACGGCCCGTCGCGAAATGACCCTCCAAGTATCGTTCGATGACGGCAAAACTTGGCCAGAGAGTCATCACATGCTGCTGGATGCGGCAGGCGGAGCCTATTCTTCTTTGGTCATGATCGATGCTCAGACTCTAGGGATTCTCTATGAATCATCGCAAGCGGACCTGGTGTTCCAAAAGATTGCATTGAACGAATGGATCATTCCCAAGTGACTCCATTTGCATGATCATTCGCGCACGTTTTCTGAATTGACTTCGCTCTAACAGCGCAGTTGCCGTTTTATGCGTTTGTGATTTCCTGGTCAATCAGCTTGAGGATTTTCATTTTCGCACTCTTGCTCAAGTCGCCTGTCTGTCCTTTCAACCGGAGTTCGATTCCCGGTGCCAGATGAATGTGAGTCCAGATCTCGTGATGGGCGCGGAGAGCCTCTTTGCGGTCCCCCATCGCAGCTCGTACAATACCGGAGCCATGGGCGCGCGATATGGGAAGTTCCGCAAAAAGCATTGCTTTGTATTCTCGGTTGCTTTGTCCCTTGAGCGCTTCATGAATGCCCTCGGGCGTGAAGCGGAGAAAGAGCAGCTTACGTATGAGCAAGGCCTGCAGATAGTGCCGGTAGCCATACATGGCACGACGACCATCCTTATCAGGTGCATCCAGACACCCGAGCGTCTGATAGTAGCGCAGCGTGCGCACGGTGAACGAATCACTCACTCGTTTGTCGCCTCCCTCATTCGCCTGCGGATAAAACCTTCTCACGGCATGGTTCACCCAGAGGACCAGATCTTCCATCGAAAATTCGAGTTGCATGGTTTCAAGCTGTTCAAGCTCCATTTGAGCAACATCGAGACTGCACATGGCTTCTCCGGGCGCTTTGATTTGCTTCTTCATTTCGGAATTGAAGTTACACTTCAAAAAAATAATTGCAACAAATTATTGCAAAATAAAAAAATACTGCAATGAATTCTCTTGGCCGCGCTGCCGATCACCGGATGGGTCTGGAGATCAGACACTTCATCACCTGATGCCGCATCCGCCGCAAGGCCATCCATCAAACATCACCACAAACACACAACACGCATGAAACAAGACATGAAAACACTCGCCGAAACACTCAAGAATGACGTCTATGAACTTTGTCAACCAGGAGGACGCATGGTGGATACCGTAGGACACGCCCGTGCCGAGACTTGGGTCCAACGACGACTCGGCGAGATCGGATGCATTCCCTACCGCGGTGACACCTTCGCACTTCCCTATCATGTGGATGGAATCGATTTCACCAATTTTGCTGGTGTGATCCCGGGAGCTGACCGCACGCTAGCACCGGTGCTCATCGGAGCTCACTACGACAGTGTGATACCCCATCCCTGTGCCGATGACAATGGCGCTGCGGTTGCGATTACTCTGGCGGTAGGTCAAGCCGTCGCCCGTTCGGGAGGGCTCGAGCGAGATCTCATCATCGCCATTTTTGATGCAGAGGAACCTCCCTTTTTCCTCACCGAATCCATGGGAAGCAGACGTTTTTATGAGGATCAAACGGACGGTCGCGACATCCATTTCGCGCTCATTTCGGATCTTGTGGGTCATGACGTCACGATGCCCAGCGATTTTCTGGGAGGTGTCGCCGCAATGATCGCCTCACCATTGAAACCACTTACGTTCATGACTGGTGCGGAAAGCCACCCGTCTCTGCCTGGCCTTCTCGATACGGTGAAGGTCCCAAGCGGGATGAAAATGATTGCCACGCTCAATCAATATGTGGGCGACATGAGCGATCACGCCGTTTTTCGCTGGAACGAGGTGCCCTATGTGTTCCTCTCCTGCGGGCATTGGCAGCACTACCACCGACCGACCGATACACCGGATCGGTTGAACTACGAGAAAATGGCTTCCATCGCCGTATACGCAGAAAACATTTGCCGCAGTGCGGCAGGAACGGAGCTTCTGAATCCAACTGAAACGAATGACTCCATTGGATTTGAGGCCAAAAGCTGGGAAAATGCTCTCGGAATGTTTTATCAACCTGTCGCAATGATGCTCGGCGTGCCAGACTTCAAAACGCGGAAACACATCACGCGGGCGGCGCAATCCTTGCGATCGTTCGGACTCTGATGAAGCGGCGCGTGAAGCATCGTTCCTTGCACACCGCGGAGCTTCGCATCAGGTCTTGATTGCCTGAGACAAGAGGCAGTCGCTGGATTTCACCCAGCGACTGCCTGCGGAGCCTCCCCTCTTCTCTGGTCCTCGCCTTCGCAATCCATGATTGCCAAACGCAAGTTCACGTTGTTCATTGACGCATGTCCTTGCTGCTCGGAGTCAATGTCGATCACGTCGCCACACTGCGCCAAGCGCGCTACGCGCTCTTGCCGGATTCGCCGAATGCGGAACCCTGCCCCTTGCAAGGCTCGCTCGATGCCATCGCGGGCGGCGCTGACTCGATCACGATCCACGTGCGCGGCGACCGACGCCACATGCAGGAAGCCGATGCTTTCCGCATCAAACAGGCGATCCACGTGCCTCTCAATCTGGAAATGGGTGTCACGGCGGAAATGATCGACATCGCCCTGCGCCTACAACCCACCTTTGTATGCTTGGTTCCAGAAACACGGGAAGAGGTCACTACCGAGGGCGGCCTCGATGTTCTGAGCCGCCGCCGCGAGGTAGGTGACTGCATCCGCCTCATGCAGCAATCCGGCATACGCGTGAGCCTATTCATCGATCCCGAGATGGAGCAGGTTCGCTGTGCCGCTGAACTCGGCGCAGAGATGATCGAACTGCACACCGGCTGTTTCGGCAACGCTACCGCGACTACTATCGATGCTGAGATCTCGCGTCTGCGTGAGGCATCCATCAAGGGTCATGAAATCGGTCTGCAAGTCAACGCCGGACACGGAATCCATTACCAAAACTGCCGCCTACTCGAAGAAGTGCCCCACCTGAGCGAATACAATATCGGTCACAGCATCGTTTCCCGCGCCATGCGCGTCGGCATGGAGCAGGCCGTGCGCGAGATGAAGGCATTGATGAGTCAGTATCCTTGAACTCCACAGCACCTGAATGGCCCCTGCTCCTCCCTTTTCCATCCTGACACCATGAAACCATTTCGCAAGCCCACACGCGACCGCCAAGATAGCGCGAGAGAGAACCGCCATGTGCGATCCCTCGGTCCCGAGCCTGATGCCGTGCCCGCACGCGACGAAGACGACATCTGGGAACTGCTGTCTGCCACACCGGTCCCGCTGGTTTTGATCCTCGACTGCATTCAGGATGTGCACAACCTGGGAGCCATTCTGCGCACGGCGGATGGCGCGGGTGTCACGGCCGTCGTCGCTCCCAAGGACAAGGCCGCCTCCATCACTGAAACGGTACGGCGCGTTTCCACCGGTGCAGCCGATTGGATGCCGTTTTTTCAAGTCACCAACCTTGCCCGCTTCATGGAAAAACTGAAGGAAGCCGGCATCTGGATCGTCGGCACTACCGACAAATGCGACAAATCGCTTTATCAAATCGACCTCAAAGGCCCGATCGCACTTGTCATGGGTGCTGAGGGTAAGGGCATGCGCCGCCTCACCGAAGAAAACTGCGATTTCCTGTGCAAGCTCCCAATGGCAGGAAAGGTCGAGTGCCTCAACGTATCCGTAGCCACCGGCGTTTGCCTCTACGAGGCCGTGCGCCAGCGTCTCATGCCATGAAACAACCCGTGCTGATTCTATCGGATTTGCACTTGGGTCATAAGGCCTCTGTTCTCGACGATATCGCTGCGCTGGAACCGTTGCTCGCTGATATCGGCACACTCATCCTCAATGGCGATACTTGGCAGGAATTAGCGCGGGAATTTTACGATGATGGTCAGCGTCTCTGGAGGGACTTGCAAGCTTTGTGCGAGCAGCGCGGCATCGATATCATTTCCCTCCCTGGCAATCACGATCCCGGCCAACGCGATCAGGATTACCTAGCGCTGGCCGAAGGGAAAATCATCGTCATGCACGGCGATGCCGTCTTCCCTGAGGTCGCTCCCTGGAGTCGCATGGCCATACAAAAGCAAGACGAACTCAGAGCCGTAATCGATGCTCATCCACATGACCTCGTCGAGCAGCGTTTTGCTCTCGCCCGCAAGATTTCCCAGTTGCTGGTTCCACCCACCTATCCGCAGAAAAAACATTTGCTCTCCCGCGTTTGGGATGCCGTGACACCACCGGGTCGAGCGTGGCGGATGTTGATCGCGTGGTGCACCATGGTTTCAGAAACACGACGCTTTGCTTCGCGCTATTTTCCCGAATGCGAAATCATGATTTGTGGTCACTTCCACCGCAGTGGTCTGTGGGATGATGATGGTCTGCTCGTGATCAATACCGGATCATTTATGCCTCCCGGTTCCGCATATTGGTGCGAGTGGAATGAGGAGCATCTAAGTGTGGGAATCATTCAGAAAAAACACCGTGCTTGGTATCGCGGCGAGGTCTTATCGCGCTGGCGTATCTCATCTCACGCGCCGCATTGACAAAAAAAGAGGACGGCGAATCCTTTGATGCACGATCGATTCGCCGCCCCTTTTGGTGTAACAGTCGGATAACCCAAAACCAAACAATTACAGAGAAAGAGGGAGCGCACGGCGTGCCAACTCAGACGGAATTCGATGGTATGAAATCTTTTCAGAACATCGCCTGAACCGATTTTACCTCATGCCGGATCCATGCGACGCTTGAGCTCTTTGACCTCATCGATGATCTTGGGCAAACGCCGCTGCAAGGCCATCAACTTCAGTTCTTGTTTCATGGGCTGGGCCGGATTGCCCAGATAGACCACGCCGCCGGGCAAGTCGGTGGTCACTCCGGTGCGGGCCGCGAGCACCGCTTTATCCCCGATTTCCAAATGACCCGCCACACCCACTTGGGCCGCGCAGGTGACATAGTTGCCCATTTTTGAACTACCCGCTACCCCTGTGAGAGCAATGATCAGGCAATGCTTTCCGATCTGCACGTTGTGACCGATTTGCACCAAGTTGTCGATCTTTGTGCCCTCGCCGATGACTGTTTTGCCAAAACGCGCGCGATCGATGGTCGTATTAGCGCCGACCTCTACGTCATCGCCCAATTCCACGGTGCCAACCTGCGGGATTTTCTGATGTTTCCCGGCGGAAAATTCATACCCAAAGCCATCGGCTCCGATGACAACTCCCGGTTGCAAAATGACACGATTTCCCAACACACAGCGCTCGCGGATGCTGACATTCTGATAGATCAGACAATCGCGCCCGATCACAACATCACGACCGATCACGGCGTTCGGATGGATTTCGGTCCCGTCTCCAATCACGGCGCCAGCCATCACCACAGCGCCAGCGTGAATGCATACTTTTTGCGGATCCACGATCGCAGTGGCATCCACGATCGCACGCGGGTGAATGCCAGGCTCGAAGGCCTGCTGCTTTTGAGCGAAATGCTGGATGACGGCGGAAAATGCCATCGTAGGATTTGCCACCTCAATCAAGGCCATGCCTTCGGGACCATCCAGGGCATCAGGCGCGACGAGACAGGCACCCGCTTTGGATTGCTGGAACTGCGTGGCATACTTCGCATTGCCCAGAAAACTGATGTCCTGAGTGCCTGCGAGATCCAATGAAGAGATCCCACAAAATAATTCTTGAGAGCCTGACCGAATGAGCCGCCCGCCCGTAAGGCGCACGAGCTCATCCAACGACAATGCGACGAGATCAGACATCGAACTTATTGTCCGGCAGCACCTTCTTGAGCCGCATCTTTTGGCTTTAAAGCCTCATCGGGAGTCGGAGTTCCCTCTGCCGCAGTAGATCCTGCTGGTGCGTTTTTGTTGAGGTCTTTCAACAGCGAAGGAGTGATGTCTGTGGCATCTTTCGAATACAACACAAGAGGGACCTGTGATGTGCTCATGCCGGATTTATCGAAGACAAAATCATAATTTTCCGCCTTAGCGCGCTCTTCGACCAACTTGCGAATTTCATCCAAAATGCCACGCATGCGCTGCACCATTTTTTCGTTGAGCGCCTTATCTTTACGGCTCAAAAATTCACGACGCTCTTTATCCAGCTGAATGCCTTCTTGGTATTTGGCTTGGTATTCCTTATACACCTGGGCTTTTTTCTGATCGGAAAGTGTAGGATCCTCGGACTGCTGCTTCAATGTGCGGATATCACTCTCAATCTGGCGGATCGTAGTGAGCTTCTCATTGTTGTCCTTCTGAATGCGAGCACGCTCCACATTGATTTCCTGCTGGGCGATGTTCGTTTGATAGAATTCTTTGAAAAGCGTAGCCATGTCAACCGTGGCGACTTTCATTTTGGCTTCCTGGGCGCTGGCGCTAGCAATGGCGAGAGTGGCTGCGGCCACGGTGATCATACGGCGAAAAGAAATTCTCATGATAACGATTGGAATGTGCGGCAGGATGTTACGCAGGCGCTATCGCCCGTCAATGTTTTTTCGTAGCGAATCGACGTCGAATTTGTCACCCATCCGTGACTACCTCTGCTTCTGCATCTCCTTGTATGTCGAGTGGCTTTGCGTTATGAATGTATGGCAGACGATCATGCATCTCATTCCTGCATCTCTCATATCTTAGGATGAAGCCATGGGTGATAACATGTCTTTATGCACAGGACCGCTGGTCTCCTGCTGGGCTGGAAGCAAAACTGGCTTTTCATCGTTTCGGATGAAGACCTGTGTGCGACACACACGCGGAAGCGCGAGCCATCATGGTGTGAGCAAAGTCAAAGATCCGCACTCAACGGTGCACCCGCCCTCATCAAAAACAATGAGGCCGGACCGAAGTCCGACCTCAAAGAGAGAAACCAATCTCAAATCGTATCTAGCATTAGTTGCGGCGACGACGCAGCAGAGCCAAAGCACCAATCGCACCAAGCAACGAAGTGCTGGTTTCTGGGACTGGAGCAAGTGTTCTCCATGAAGTGTTGGAGCTTGCGTCGGTGTTTGTCGTTTGGACACTAGCACCAGCTGTTCCGAAAAGCACGCTGGTGTTGGAGTCTGTGAAACGCACTGTCACGTTAGGCAGAGTTGGATCGTTTGAAGCCAAAAACTGCGAAGTAGACTTAAGCACCAAAAACTCTGTGGATGTTGCAAATGTAAGACCATTTCCTACAAGGATATACATGTTTTTGTTCTCAAATGCGGAGCCTGCGACAGTACGGGAAGCGGCGTTCATAGTGAAGTAACCACGAGCAAATACTGGGGTGGCACTGTTAACAAAGTTAACACTACCATCAGCATTTGGGGAAGTAGCTGTGTTCCATGCCACAAAGTTCGATGTAAAAATCGATGCACTAGTAGCTGCGGTGAGAGCAGCGTCACCGATGTTGAAGTATCCTACAGAAGCAACTCCAGCGGTACCTGACTTGAATGCTACTCCACTGGAATCTGTGATAGCGTTGCTGCTAGCAGGGGCTCCTTGGTTGTTAGTAAGCACATATGTTGCAGCCTGAGAAAAACTCAGAGAGCAAAGCAACAAGGACATTATTTTTGATTTCATATTTTGTGTTTTATGGTTTGTGTTAGTTTTGCAAATAAAAATTTTCTTACTGGTTGTAAGAGGTTGGCGGAGTGACGATAGCATTTTTAGCATCACCTTTGTTTTGAATTACCACGCCAGGAGTTAGCGACACATTGGAAAGGTCATTGAAGTCCAAATCATACCATGCCTGGGTGGATCCATCGTCATAGTAGAAGCACGTAAGATAGCTTCCATCAGCTTGTGGCAGCAATACAGTGTCTGCAGCCGCAGTGTCACCATCTGTGCTGGGTGAGAGACTAGCACTCAAACCAGAATTACCAAATGTCGATCCTGCAGGATACACAGAACCAACGAAGTTGTTACCTGCACCCAGATAAAGATTGGTCTTGGAAGTTTTAACTTCTCCTGAAATAACAATATCTTTATCTACACCTGCAACTCGACTAACATACATTGAGTCTGCATAGATCAAGGGAAGATTCGTTACCTCATTAAAGTCTAGATCATACCAAGCTTGAGTTGATCCATCGTCATAATAAAAGCATGTAACGAAAGCATCACCTGCTGCATTGAGGACAAGAATAGTATCGCAAGATGTTGTGTCACCATCACTGGAAGGAGTAAGACCAAAGGTGTTATTAGCACCGAAAATACCGCCTAACGTGGCAGCTTCTCTCAATTTGTAAGTCGTTGTCCCATTGGTGATTTGAGATGTAAGATTTGTGGTCGTGCTCAGCGTGCTGCCGTTCCATGTCACAACTTCCTCAATAACTCCGTTGTCAGGTGCGCCGTTCAATTCGAGAATGTAAGACTTTCCAGCGGTAAGCAATGTCGTAAAGTTAACTTGGTTGTCAGTAACGGAAGTAGAAGTCGATGCGTCAATTACGCCCGAAGCAACCGTTGCATTGTGCAAGTTAACGCCAATCAAGTTGGCGATGTTGGGACGCACTGTCTGAGTCACATAACCCACTGGAGTAGTAGTGGCCGTTGTTTGAGCGAACAGAGCACCTGGCGCAAGCAGTGCTGCGGTCAGTGCTGTGAGGATTGATTTTGGTTTCATATGTTTTTGAGATTGAATGCTTTTTGTTTTTGCGATCCGAGATGGTTCTGTGCTGTCTAACATTTATTTGCCGAAACAAATCACGCGTGGTTGGCACAGAATTTTTCTCAGATGACGAAGACATAAAAACCCATTTTGAGGGGCATCGCAAGAAAAAATCTCGGCAAGACGAAAAAAAATCGCCGCGCGATCAAAAAAACTTCAAAAAACCTCAAAAAAGACTGATTTATCAATGTTTTTTCACTGCTTCTTTTGTGACATTTGATGACACATACGGGCTTTTTTGAAGCATTGGGGAGTGATTTTCCCTCAATTCTCCCGTTGGGCGACCGTCGCCAGCACAAAATTTTACACTGTTGTTAGAGGGCGCGAGACGGAGAGATTCACCACAAGGAAATGATGTTTTGTTAGATGGAATTCAGGCGTTGCGCAAACGATGCCGATCACCTCACGCCGAAGGCTTTGGACTGCGGTGAGCCATCACCGCTTTTTCTTCGCTGCCCGACAAGCCGTAAACCAACCGACCTCCTTTGCCGCAAGTCGATCTCGCCTACACAAAGCTGCGATTTCTCGCAGCGATCCAAAGCAGCTGCGCCGCGACTTAAACGAGGGTCTCGATGGGCTGATCCAGGCCTTGCAGCCACGGAGTGAATTCGGGCGGAATGGTCGCGGTGAAATGGAGGCGCTCACCGCTACGTGGGTGATCGATGCTCAGCTTCCAAGCATGAAGCATGAGTCGACCAGTTTGCGCTGTCTGGCGCTGGGTTTGGGCGTAAATGGGATCGCCGATCAAAGGCGTGCCTTTGTGTTTCATGTGGACTCGGATCTGATGCGTGCGACCAGTATGCAGATGGCACAGAACCAGTGCCGTGCGCGTGGCGGCATCACCCCACAGAACCTTGTAGTCGGTGATCGACGCGCGGCCCGCTGGCGGCGTCACCACCGCCATTTTTTGTCGATTGCGGGGATCGCGCCCGATGTGCGTGAATACCGTCTCAGCAGCAGGCGCGGGCATGTTTTGCGTCACGCAAAGATAGATCTTTTCATTGGTGCGACCTGAGAACTGTCCCACGAGGTGCTGGTGCGCGTGATCGTTTTTCGCCACGATCAAGCAGCCAGATGTGTCTTTATCGAGTCGGTGCACGATGCCCGGTCGCTCGACTCCGCCGATCCCGGAGAGTTGCCCTTGGCAATGATGAAGCAGTGCATTGACCAGTGTGCCATCGGGATTGCCGGCCGCAGGGTGAACAACCATGCCATGCTCCTTATCGATCACGATGATATCCTCGTCTTCATAGAGGACCTGCAGAGGAATGGCTTGCGCCTTAGCCTCGGCAGGAACCGCCTCGGGAATGGCGACGCTGATGAGATCACCGGATTTCACCGCATCGCGCGGCTTTGCGGGCTTGCCATTGTGGAGAATGAACTGCTCGCGGATCAACTCCTGGATGCGGGATCGCGATAGATCGGGCAAGCGACTTGCGAGCCAGGCATCCAAGCGGTCATTGCTCGGCTGATCAACGGTGAGGTGCATGAGGAACAGTGAATCGTAAAGAGATGGGAGCGCGGACTTCCGTCCGCATTTTTGTTATCTTCGTTCACGACTGCGCCGAAGAACGCGCATCAGGAAACTTCGATCATTCGCTACACTTTATCCCAACGTGGATCGAAAGAAAACGATGGCGGACGGAAGTCCGCGCTCCATGCACCGTTCCACGATGACTCCCCGGTCATCCCTTGGCCTTAGATCTCCTGCACAGGCAGAGCGGCGCATTCCTCGCGAAGTTTTTCAGCAAGCATGGTGCTGAGGTAGCGCTCGGAACTGGAGCAACCGACCGTCACAATGCGTTTGCCGGCGAACTCGGGACGCTTCGCGATCTGGATGGCGGCCCAAACGTTGGCGCCAGTGGAAATGCCTGCGGGAATGCCCTCGTCTTGAGCTAGGGCGCGCGCGGTGGCGAAGGCGTCTTCGTTCGTAACCTGAATGACCTCATCGATGATATCGACGTTGAGATTTTTGGGGATGAATCCGGCGCCGATGCCTTGGATCATGTGAGGGCCGGGAGCGCCGCCAGAGATGACGGGGCTGGCCGTAGGCTCCACGGCGAAGGTTTTCATCGCGCAGCGTTGCTTCAGCACTTCGGAAACACCCGTGATCGTGCCACCTGTGCCGACGCCAGCGACGAAGGCATCGATCTGTCCGTCCGTAGCGGCCCAGATTTCCTCGGCGGTGGTTTCGCGATGGACTTGGGGATTGGCGGGATTGTCGAATTGACCTGGACCAAAGGCTCCAGGCGTTTCCTCGAGCATTTTTTTCGCCATGGCAATCGCACCGCCCATGCCACGAGCACGCGGCGTGAGAACAATTTCCGCACCGAGCAAGCGCAGCAGGACCCGGCGCTCGACTGACATGCTTTCTGGCATGGTCAAAATGCAACGATAGCCTTTCGAGCGAGCGACGAAGGCGAGAGCGATGCCTGTATTGCCGGAAGTGGGCTCGATGATCAGTCCGCCGGGCTTGAGCAAGCCATCGCGTTCGGCAGTCTCGATCATAGCTTTGCCGATCCGATCCTTGACACTAAAAAGCGGGTTGAAAAACTCGGCTTTCACACAAACCTCGGCATCGAGGCCTTGGGTGAGATGATTGAGGCGGATCAGAGGGGTATTGCCGACGGTGTCGACCATGCTGTTGGCGATCTTCATAAACGTAATAGAGAGGTTTGTCGTTTGATGCGGCGGGAATATGACACCATCTCGGCAAAAATCCCACACTTTTTTGCGGCATGGTGGGCGAAGCTTTTCGAGACAAAAAGCATGTCACAACGATGAGGCTCTTATAGCATTGTCGGATTGACAAAACAGGGGGGGATTTTAGGATCAAAAAACGGAAGATGCGCAGCGCACGCCAGTTGAAAATGAGAAAAAACAACGTGAAATCTTGCTTCATGGATGCTACGGGGATGCGACGCAGGTCATCGGCGGCACGTGGATTCACCCTGGTTCTGGTTCTCTCCGTCCTCGTTTTGCTCGTGTTCATAACAATCGGCATGCTCGGTCTGTCTGGGACTTCGCTGCGACAAACCCAACAGACGGCGGCACAATCGCAGGCAAGAGCGAATGCCAAAATGTCGCTCATCATCGCACTGGGTGAATTGCAAAAGCAAGCGGGCTTGGACACGCGAGTCACAGCCTCCGCGGATTTGCTCGATGCAACGCATCCGCCGGTGCTAGGAGTATGGCGGAGTTGGGAAGGATCGGATCATGATGCAGGGTCTTTCGCTGGACGACCGATCGCTCCAGATTACACCACCAAACGTCGCCCTAGCTCGCGCAATGGTCGTTTTCTATCCTGGTTGGTTTCCAGCAATCCGAGAGACAATGGCATGGCTGCGGCGAACGTGGTGGCAAGGAACGCGCCTTTTTCCAACTCCGTGCCGATGCTTTCCGCAGGGACCTTGGCGGCGGGTGACAATCGGCAAGTGCATGTCGCACCTACCTCGATATCCAACAATGGAGCGTTCGCCTGGTGGGTGAGCGGGGAAAACCAAAAGGCCTTGCTGCCCAAACCCCATGGGGCGACGGAAGAGACTGCCGCTCGTTGGTCGGTCATGACCAAAAGCCATGCGATTGCCGACCCTAAGACCTTCGATTGGGAGCAACTGCTTACGAATCCGGCGCCAGCCACCAAAGCGATAAGCCGCCAGAGCGCCGATTGTTTCTCCGCGCCCGCCAACAAACGCGCTGGTCAGTATTTCCTTGATGTATCAGCTGAATCCACTGGCTTGCTCACCAACACCGCCACCGGTGGATGGAGGAAGGATCTGTCACTGCTTTCCGAATTATGGAGTCAGCAATCGGGCAATCTCCCGTTGTTTCGCATCAATGCCACGCGCACCTCTTTTGCTGCGATTCCGAACTCAGCAGACCCTTATCCGTTATCTTCCATGATCTACCCGTGGGCTGCGTATCGAGGTCAACAGGGAGTCGTCCCGATTTATCGACACGGCGCGGTATCCAGTTGGGAAAATCTCATCGATCACATGACCTCCTACAAACGCGTGATCGCACAGAGTTCAGGACGCACGATGATGAACTGCCAGTCGGTGGCGATTGACAACAACGCCAATCACTTCGGTTTCATTCACCGCGTGCGCATTTTGCCCGTGATCGCGCGGATGCAATGGGTCTTCTCGCACAGTGCGGCGCCTGCGGCCAGTGGGGGTGGGCTGCTGGAGCCTCGCCTATTGCTCACGCCCGTGATCACGATGTGGAATCCCTACAATGTCGAAATCACAACACCAGCGGCATTCAGTTTCAGCATTCCGCGGCCGCTACCCGCTGCCCTGCGTTACACCATCAACGGCGTGACCAATCCGTCCTTCAACTCGGTGATGGAGGCGAACAACCATCAACCCTCGCTGGGCACGGGCATCATGCGCTTCGCCATCAACTCCACATTCACTCTGAGGCCGGGGGAGACGCGACTTTTCAGTCCTGATTCCACCATTCCTGCTGCTCTCACCGCGAGCATCAATCTTGCGCCGGGTTACCGCAGCGGCGGCGGTCATTTCTTTCCCGTGCGCGGCGCCTCCGGACAAACCCTAGCGCTTCCCGCCTCGACGACCCTGCGTTGCGAAGCCCGCTTCGACGCCACTTACGTAGACGGAGCGTTGATCAACCCCGAGGGCGTAGGCATCTATCTCGACATGCTCATTGGCGGAGCGCGGCATCTCGTCTATCGCATGATCTACACGCCCGATACTGCCAATGCGGTTTATCCACCGCTGCGCAATTTGGCAGAGGGAACTTTGGGGCAATGCGTGAGCAACCCTCAACCGTTCTTGTCCACCATCTTTGGCGCGCGCTCCGCCAGCCGCACGCACCTCGCGGCGAAGGGTTTGTTGCAATCGAGCCCACTCGTCAACTACACCGCCATGGGGCGAAAGGATGAAGCGGAGAGAACCATTGCTCGGCACTACGGTGGCACCGGACATCCGGTGAATTCCCCCTTTGATTATAGCTTCGTGCGCCATGCTCCGGGCGGCGATAGCCTTTTGCCGAATGCCAGCGATACCACCGGACGCGGCTATATCGTTACAGGATTCAACAAGGCGGAAGGACTATCGCGTTGCGTCATCGCGGAAGTGCCCACCCGTCCTCTGGCTTCCCTCGCGGAGCTGACTCACTGGGATCTGCGCTACGAGAATCCCATCCCGCCTTTTGCCCTGAACCTGATTGGGAATTCCGATGCCACTCCGTTGCTGCCTTCCAATGCCGTGGTCAATATGGCCGATGCGGGACTCGCCGAAAACCTGCAATACGATGATTCCTACTGCGCCAATCACTTGCTCTTTGACGACTGGTTCCTCTCCGCCATCACTCCCGATCCCACCAACTTCGGCAGTGCTGGACGAAGTTTACAGGCAACCTACATCGACTTCCTCACAGGCAAAACGCCTCTGGCGCACCGCAGCTACAAACCCATTCTCAGCGACCAACTCGCCGCGGCCCAATCGAGCGGGGCACAACAAATCTACTCGACCTCCGTCGCACGTTCCAGTTCCTGGCAGACGATTGCCTCACGCCTCGATGTGGAGGGCATGTTCAATGTGAATTCCACATCCGTCAAAGCCTGGCGCGCCCTGCTGGGTCATGCGCGCAACCAACGTGTGCCGTCCATCCGCGAATCCGGCGCATCATGGCAAATCGGCCTTTCAGGACAATCCCAGCATCCACTCAATCGGTTTAGCGTCGCCGGTGATGTGCAAGCCGGAACAATGGGCAGCTCTGGGGCCTTTCCCGAAGCTACGGAATTCGCTGGCTATCGAGTGGTGGATGAAACTTATCTCGATGCCCTGGCCGAGCAAGTCGTCGCGCAAATTCGGCGACGCGGACCATTTCTTTCCCTATCAGAATTCATCAATCGCCAACTCTCTACTGGAGACCTCGCGCTCGCCGGGACCTTGCAGGCAGCCTTGAACGAAGTGGCAAAAAATTCCCGAACAAATCCTTACGCAGCGATGCAATCGCTCTCGACAGTGGCTTCTCCAACTCCCGAACGCGCAGCCGATGCCGAATACAAATTCCCCGCCGCGGCCGCTGGATGCAGCGCCTTCGGGCTGCCCGGATGGACGCGACAGGCCGATCTGCTGCGCCCCCTAGCACCCATCCTCTCCGCCCGCGATGATACCTTCACCATCCGCTCGTATGGTGACGCCCGTGATGGCTCGGGCCGAGTCATCGCACGCGCCTATTGTGAGGCGGTGGTGCGGCGCATTCGCGACTTTCTTGATCCCGCAGATCTCGCGGATACCGTGAATCAGCCGGCGCGCCCGATCAACCGCGCCATGGGAAGAAGATGTCGAATCTCCTCCTTCCGCTGGCTCCATTCTAACGAAATTTAAATTTCTCCTTATGTTCTTCTGGGTATCCCTTCTCTGCTGTCTCCTATCCTTGACCACCGCATATGCAGAAAAAACTGCGGTGCGCACATGCCGCGTCCTTTTTCTTAACGGACCCGACTCCGCGCCGGACACGTTGCATTTGTTCGATGGCGCGCGCTCCCAGGAAGTGGATTTACCACGCATGAATCTCTCCAAAGTCTATGAGCTTCCCGCAGGTCCCCTGACCCTGCGTCTCCTCGATAAGCCCGTCACAGACCCAAAAGATCTCCCCGCCAGCGCACCCAGTGCCTCAGTGACGGAAACCATGCTCGACCTCTACCTGCTGGTCACCAGCGTGTCCACAGATCCATCCTCGCCGCTGCGCATTCAAGTGATCAATGCCAACAGCGATCAACTCCGAACAGGGCAAATGCTCTGGTTTAACCTCACGCCACAGGACATCGGTGGCATCGTCGGCACACAAAAGCTGATGCTGCGGGCACAATCACGCCAAGTCATGGACCCTCCTGCGAACAACAACGAGGAGTATGAGGTCAATCTTAACTATCGCCGCGACGGTAGCGAATCGCTTTATCCTCTCTGTGAAACCAAGTGGCGACACGATCCTCGCGGCCGCAACTTGGCCTTTGTCATCAACGAAAACGGCGCGCGCACTCCGCGAGTGATGGTGTTCCCTGATTATCGCGAAAAACCGGAATCACGCTAATTCTCGCGAGATGCGAGGATGCCCCGTCAGATGCATCGGATGCGAGAAAAGATCACTTGTGAAAAACGCGTTGCCATTTTCACTCCAATCGTTTTTTTCTTTTCATCTTACTTTCACGATGAATCAAAAATCAGCCTGGAATCTGTGAATAGACGAAGCCACTAACGAGGTGCCACCACTTTCAATCGAGCAAATTTCACATTGGTTCCTACACGAGATACAGACGCCTTCACTGTCTCTCGATCGCCATGGTCTTCAATGGACAAAGCATTTCCTGTTACGGTGGTCCAAATGGCAGGATCGAGATGATCACAAATTTCAACACTCGACACAAATCCAGCTGCCCCCGCATTTTTCATGCGCTGGAATTGAAATATCACATGGGTTTCCGTGACATTTGTCACGAGAACCTGAGCGGGAGAAGAAAGGGTAGGATCACGCCCTATGACAAATTCGATCGCATTGGCAAGTCCATCACCATCAGGATCCGCGTCGGGCGCCTGATTTTCACTGGGAGACATGGAAACGAAAGATGCCAACCACTCATCGTAGGGATCCATATTTTTATCAAAACTTGCTGTCACACTCCCATTCGCCTGCACATTTTCATCGGTGCGCGTTGCCGTGAGCACTCCGTCACTCCATGAAACAAAGTGGTAGCCACTAGCCGGAACTGCGGTCACGGCACTGCCCTGACTCCCCTGAAGAACCGTCTGGGAAGTCGTGCCCGAGATCGAACCATTGGCTCCCGCAGCATATTCTAGGGTGAAAACGGCGATCACTGTCAGACGCAATCCCGCGCTACTTCCGCCATTGTAGGCTGTCGCCCATCTTCTGTCGTTGGGGAGCCCGGGCAATGAAATCGAACTGTAGGTTCCCGTGCGGGATGAGCAGATCACCACATCAAAAATACTGCCTACTTCGGGAACGAATCCATCGGCCAGATTGATTTGGAGAACGCCTGCCAGAGTGGCTGCGCCTGTGACAGAGACTTGATCGTAACCACTGCCAGGGTTTGGACCACCCAACGTTACAATCGTAGTGGCAGTTGATGTTTGAGCAAGGGCCCCCATTCCCAGAACAGCGATGCCATCCACTCCCGGTGACAAAGTTCCGGATTGATTCACAGTTCCAGACAGAGTGCCCGTGCCAGAGAGAGTGCCACTGGATGGAACGCTGACGGTAGCCGATGCCAATGATCCCGTCACGGCCAACTCTCCTGCGCTCACAGTGAGAGTCGCACTGTGAGTCGAAATCGATGAGAGAAGCATTCTTCCCGCGCCGCTCTTGGTGATATTTGCTGATCCAGTCAATGCGCCGCTCATGACGAGATCATTCGTAGCGGCACCGTTCGCCACATTGAGATTCCATGTGCCTACGGCGTTCAGAGGTGCCTGAACCATGGTGGGAAATGCCGAACCATTCACTGTGAAAATGCTATTATTGCCGGAACGCGCGCGAAGATCCCCGCTGCCACCAGCGGTATTGCCGATTGTTCCTGCAGTGCATGTCACATCATCGACATAGGTTTCCCCCGTGAGCAAAAATGTTCCTCCGTTCAATACGATATCCCGATCCGGATTATTGGAGCTCCCAAAGCTATGGGAGTTGCCATTGATGGCCGTGGCTCCGCTATTCACCGTGATCGCACCAGCGCCTCCGACGCTGCCCGCATACCAGCCACCGCCGCTGAGTCGCAGGGTGCCCGCATTCACGATGATACCACCTGAAGCAGTTCCCACCGCAGAAATCTCCAGTGACCCGGGACCGGTTTTTGTCAATGCAGGCGTTCCGGTCAGCGCTCCGCTCAACGATAAGGTTCTGCCACTGCCTACCGACCACTCCTGGGCCGCCGAAAGTGCGACTCCTGATGAAATCGTGAGATTGGCAGTTGCCGGAAGCATCTCAATGCCACCACTCAGGGTAAGAACATGATTCGCCACCGAAACAGCACCCGCTGGATTCTGCACTACGATCCGAGAAACCGTAGTATTTCCGTTCAACGACGTTGCGAGATTGGCGAGTGCGTTGTTGTTAAATAGTATCGCGTCATTCGAATCTGGCGCCACTCCACCATTCCAATTCCCCGCAGTGGTCCAGAGCGCGTCAACCGAGCCGTTCCACTCTTTGAGGTCGCTACTGGCCTCGGGAATCAAGCTTAAGGTGATGGTAGCAGGATCGGATGACAGAGTGCCATCGTTGGCCACGAAAGTAAATGTATCAACTCCCGAAGCACCAGGGAGTGGCGTATAGACGAGGTTTGGTTCGGTGCCGCTCAGTGTGCCCTTGGTGGGATCGTTCACCACAGTGTATGTCAGCGGAGAATTCTCGAAATCGATGGCGGATAGAGTGATATTGGCAAACGCCCCGCCAAAGACCACGTGGGATTGCGAGGCGGCCATCGGCGCGTAGTTGGCAGGTGGGTGAGCCAGATCATCGACCGTTCCTCCCTCCTGATACTCCAGAATCGCACCGGGGAGTGGAGCGGAACCGCTGGCAGGAGTCGCCCAAACTCCCGTGGACTGCCAATTCCAAGTAAAAGCCGCGTTGTCTCCTCCACCACCTTCCTTGTGAATCAGTTCAATGTAATAGCGTCGTCCTGCCACCAGATTGATCTGCGGAGAGACACTTTCATCGGTGGTTGTCGTGGGCCACGACCTGGAACTTCGGTATGTGCTTTCCTTCGCAATCAAAACGCGACTCGCCCGGGTGTCATTGGTAGAAAGCCATAGCTCGGAAGCATCATCGGTAGCGACATAGAAACGATACGCACCGGTCTGGGGCGGGGTGATCCAACCGCTCCACCTCTCGCCGTAGTTATCTGCATAATTGATGGGTGACTCGGCGTTTGTGATCACACCGCTTGCACTGGGAAAAGAAGGATAGTTGGCATTCGAAGTAAGGTTGGCGATGGTGCTTCCGCTAATACCCGTGAACACATCGCGCCACAAGCCACCCCATCGATACACACCGACTCCATTCACAGCAAGCGTCACACTGCTGCTGGTGACAGATCCTGCGGTGTTGGTGATCACGCAATCGTAAGTGCCCGCTGATCCCGCGGACACCGAATCCAGTATGAATGTGGAAGTCGTGGAGGCTGGCGCGGCCGCCGCACCGTTTTTCCGCCACTGATACACGAGGGGTCCCGTGCCTTGGGCCGTGACCGTAAAGCTCACGGAGCTTCCTTGATCCGCAGTGAGGTTCATCGGTTGCACCACAATGTAGGGAGCCACATCCGTGGGTGGAGTGACATTGCTCACCACAAGGTCATAAGGTTCGTTCAGCACATAGGTAGCGCGCGTGACTTGGAGATTGACGCGATAGGTTCCCGCCTGATTGACCGTCACGGTCGTATCTGCTGAAGATGGAGATCCAAAAACCACGGCAGAAGGGCCGCTGACATGGGTCCATCGTGCGGTGTAATTGCCCGGCGTGAGCACGGTGCCGTTCACATCGGTAACATCCAAATCAAGAGTGTGGCTCAGCCCGCCACTCATGACAACGCGGCGCGCTTCCAAGGCAGGCCATGAATTGACAGGCGAGCGCATCCACGCGTGGATGCGTGTGGAATCGGGAGCAGGAAAACCGGGTAAATTTCCAGTGCGGATGGCAATGGGAATGGCTGAACCAATCAGAATGACATTCGCATTGTCCAGATAGCTATCGCCACCATTGTTTTGACGCCCGGGAAAATAGGCAATGGTGCCATCAGGCTTGCGCGCAAGGGCTGGGTATAAACTGGTATTTTCTTGGAAAAACCGCTCCCTCCGATCGTCGAGAAAAGGCATTGCCAGTTGCGAGAGCGCCACTCCGCCCAGTGTGTAGGCATGCGCATGCTGCTGCCGGAACCAACGACGGGTGAAGTAGTCGGCTTGCTTTTCACTTCGCGTCAAGTCATCCGCATTCGCCGCCATTCCGTAAAGATGCCAACCGGCAAAACATCCAGGCGTGCGACCAGCACTATCCCATCCGCTCTGAGTTCCCACGTATCCCACGTTTCCATCATCGCCACCGCCAGTCGTAGTCGTCGCGGCCTTCACATAGTCCCAGCAAATGCGAAATTTCTGTGCGATCGTGGGCTGCACCAAGCCCGGATTGTATGTAAAGGCATTGATGGAAAGACCGAGATTGGCATCCATATTCGCGCCAGCATTTTTCAACAACGCCAGTGCGGGCAGCGCATGGGCATTGATGATATTGAGCGCACCCGTTCCATTGTAATGGGAATAATCCCCGTGCACACCGCCGTGCCCCATCCGGCCTATGCCACCGCCCATGACATGCGGAATGCCTGGGTCATCGTATTGAGTCCAATGTTGAATTCGATGCGCGATGGCCTCCGCCGCTCGCTGAACCACCGCATTGGCAGTCGTGTCCGCCGTCTTGGAGCGATAAAGCCCCAGAAACATCGCGCTGGTGCAAATGTCCCAGTTTTCCAGTCCTGGGCTCACGTAGGATGGATTCGCCACCACATCGGTTCCGTTCCAATAATAAGCCTCCGCCGGTTGCAAGACTCTGGCATTGATGTAATTTTCGCAACGGGTGCGAAGTTTGTTGATCGAATTCCTAAACGGATTGGAGCCTGTGGTTTGATTCCAATCGGAGTGCGCCAAAAGTATCATGCCGAACCATCCGCTGTTGTATCCAAAATCTCCGCTGGCACTTGCCTGAACTTTGGCATGGATCTGATCACAGCACCATTCAAACATCGCTGCGGTCTTGCCAACATTGGCCGGCCACGCTGGACCCAGCGATCCAGCCGCATTCAGCGTGAGATTCAAATTCATCCCGCCCAGTCCACTGCGGATCACGCGCAAAGTAAGCGCTCCGCCATTGCCCTCGGCGCGATCCACCGCCATCGCCAAATCCTGCACAGCCCCTACAAATCCAGATCCATTGTCGGTGGAGGTGGTCGCAAACATCACCCCATCCGCGCCTCGAATCATGTCACCCACTTGTAAGCCGGCCACAGCCCCGGGCCCTCCAGCTGTCACCGATTTCACGGAAATCAAACCCGTGCCTGGCACGATATCCCCGACCCCACCGATTCCTCCTAACGGGATATCAAGAGCAAATCCCGATCCTACGCTCATCCCTATCACCAAAAATCGGATCAGGACAGCACGCACAACACTGTGAAATTTCATGATTGTTATGTTGATCAATACAGCTTGACGTCCGTCGAAGAGAAGATCAAGCGAAAAAATTCGTTAGAAAATCCGTGAATGACGCCTCGCAGGCATCCTTCATTCGCCGCTTGCACTGCATCAGAGAAAGCGCACAATCGTGGCTGTGAAAGCGGAAAAGAGCACTGGCACGCATTTGTCCTTTCGACGCCACCGAAGAATCGTCGTGTTATCAGGACTACTGGTTTGCGGTGCTAGTTTAGGGTTCTGGAACGCTTCACGCAAGTCCGTCGTCCCGATGGAAGAACCCGCATCGGTTGCCATTTCTGATCCCAGTCCACCTCTTCCTGTGCCGGAATCGCCATTGCCTGAAGCCCCCTCCCGTGTAGTTCCTGCCCAGAAACCGATGGTAGTGGATCTAGGCGCAGGACGCTTGAGCATAGGCGCCATAACGCTGGATCAAAAAGCGCGCTCCATCACCATACCTGCCAGCGTCAACATGCGCGAGGGCGCGATCGAATACGTCCTATGCGGTCAGAAAGGAAAAGTTCATGAATCGATATTTACGACGGATGCGACAGCACGCGATATCCACGTTGCTGCGCTCCTATTGGGAGTCAAACCAGCAGGGGATCTGGGGCCAGAAAATGCTGCCGCGCGGGTGAAACAAGGATGTGCCGTCATTGCTACGGTCGAGTGGGATCGGAATGGGCCTCCCGAAAAAATCTATCTGAATGAAACAATCCATCTCAGTGACCCCTCGAACGGATCCATCCTATCGGTTCTAGCATCCGGCGCATGGCTTTACAATGGATCCCGGATTCTTCCGGATGGTGTTTTTGCCGCCTCACAAGAGGAATCGATCATCTCCATCATACGTGATGATGACTCCCTGATCAACAACCCCAGTGCCTCGCGCGACAACGATGAAATTCACACGCCGAACACATCCAAGCTACCGAACAAGGGGCATCCCGTACGCATCATTCTAGAATTGCGCTAATTCACCTCGAAAGAGCGGCACCTGCTAGATCAACATCACCATTCTGCCACGGTTTGCTCGAGAGCATGGAGAGTTTCATCGATGTCCTCGTGCGTATGTGCCAGCGATAAAAATCCGGTTTCGTAAGGGCTGGGGGCGATGTAAATGCCCTTGTCGATCATGGACCAAAACAACCTGCGGAACATCTCGAGGTCCTGGGTTTTGACGGAATCGAGATTGACGATCTCCTCATCGGTGAAGAAGAGACAGAACATCGAACCCACTCGATTGAATCGGTGCGGTATGCCTTTTTCGGTGAAAATTTTCTTCACGCCCGCTTCGAGATGAGCGCCGATCTGATCAAGAGTCTCATAGGCTCCGGCCTTATCGAGCTCGTGAAGTTGAGTCAGGCCCGCAACCATCGCCAGCGGATTGCCGCTGAGAGTGCCGGCTTGATAGACAGGCCCCAGCGGCGCCAGCCAGTCCATGATGTCGGCGCGACCGCCAAAAGCCCCGACGGGTAAGCCACCGCCGATGACTTTGCCGAAACAAGAAAGGTCCGGAGTGATGTTTTCCAATCCCTGCACACCCGCCTTGCCGAGGCGAAAGCCCGTCATCACTTCATCAAAGATCAGAACCGTGCCGTTTTTTGCGGTAATCTCGCGGAGGAAGTTCAGAAAGCCCGGTTGCGGTAAGATCAGCCCAGCATTGGCAGGGTAAGGCTCCAAGATCAACGCGGCAATCTGTCCGTCCCACCGCGCGAAGGCGGCCTCCACGGCGGCTTGATCGTTGAAGGGGATCACAATGGTCTCGGCGGCAAATGCTTTCGGAACCCCTGCAGAATCAGGCTCACCCTGGGTCAGTGCACCCGACCCCGCCGCAACGAGAAGGGAATCGCTGTGACCGTGGTAGCAGCCATCGAACTTGATGATCTTGTCTCGTTTCGTGAAACCACGGGCGAGACGAATCGCGGACATCGTTGCCTCGGTGCCGGAATTGGTCATGCGCACTTTTTCCACCGAAGGCACCCACGAGGTGACCATTTTCGCCATCTCCACCTCCAGCACGTTCGGAATGCCGAAAGATAAGCCATTTTTTGCTGCTTCATGCACGGCATTGATCACGGACATGGGCGCGTGGCCGAGGATGGCGGGGCCCCATGTGCCGATGTAGTCGATGTAGCTCTTGCCATCAATGTCCTCGATGCGGCTGCCCTTGGCACGGCGCACAAAAAAAGGCTCACCGCCAACGTTGCGGAAGGCGCGCACAGGTGAATTGACACCGCCTGGGATCAACTCCTTAGCGGTCTGGAAAAGTTTGGCAGAAATGGGATAGCGCATGGCGTGCGTGGATAGTCCCGCAATTTCCTTACTGCTGCAACTGAGATTCTCAAAAAATCATCGATTCCCTCATGCGCGCGCCAGCTCCGAGTTTTGTTCTTTTCTTTTCGCCACAGCCTTCTATGTTGGATGGTATGAAACGATGGTATCTGGCAATGTGTCTCATTCTGCCGCTGACTGCACAGGTAAAGCGCGGTGAGCGCAAGTCCTTGCTGGATAACGATCCGCGGGTCGTCTATCTGACCGATATGCCAGATAAACAGATCGAACTGTTGGTCATCAAGGAAGCTCCTGTGTTTTCCGATCTGGACGGGAAGAACAAAGTGGGCACCATCGTGGCCGACCAAAAGGTCAAAATTGAGGCCATCACCGACAAAGCCTACAAAGTGCGCGGCAAGGGCACGCGTGATGGCATCGCCGGCTGGGTAGGCCCGTGGGCCTTTACTTCTAAAGACCCGCAGTTCGTCGAAAACCTCAAGAAATTTTATACCCGACAACTTGAGGTCAATCAGCTGATTGCCGACAAAGAAGTTGCGATGGGCATGACCACGGAAGAAGTGACGCGATCGTTAGGCAAGCCTACGAAAAGCTCGCTGAGACAGGCTCCCGAAGGTCAGAGTGGAGCATGGGAATTCATCATATATGACGAACAACCGAATTACAATTATGTGCGCGATCCCGTTTCAGGCCATACAATTCGCCAACTCGTGAGTGTGACCCAAATCGAAAAAAGCAAACGCGTGGTCGAGTTTAGAAACGGTGTGGTCAGTGCGATTGAAGATACAGCAAATCAGCGTAAGGATAACGTCAGAATCATCATCCCTCCCTTGGTGTTTGGTTGGTAAAATTCGATGACTGCCCAACCTTCACCCAAAATCGACGGGCACGTTCACCTCGTGGGCAATGGTCGTTCCGGCTCCGGTTGCTGGATGCGCATGAGCGGTTGGCATCGGCTGATGGGGGAAATGATGCGACGCAGCATCGGCATGCCTGTCCGTGTCACCGATGCGGAATTCGACCGTATTTATGTGGAGCGCCTGTTGCAGCACATTCGCGAGTCATCTCTCGATCACGCGCTGCTTTTGGCGCAGGACGAGGTGTATTTTCCCGATGGTCGCAAACACGATTTCGGATCATTTTACGTGCCAAACGAGTATTTGTTCGCGGTCTGTGAAAAGCATCCAGAATTTTTACCTGCGGCATCGGTGCATCCCTCGCGTCCCGATGCCTTAGAGGAGTTGGATCGCTGTCTTGCACGCGGAGCCCGTGCGCTGAAACTGTTGCCGAACTGCCACAACGTGCATTGCTCGGACCCGCGCTACGACCGTTTCTGGGAACGGATGGCGGAGGCGGAACTGCCACTGCTCGCGCATACTGGTGGCGAAATGACCGTGCCGGTGGCGAATGTCGCATACGAGGACCCGCGCACCTTGCGTAGACCGCTGGAAATCGGTGTCAAAGTCATCGCCGCCCACTGTGCCAGCAACAGCGGCTTTTGGGATCAAAATTATTTTGTGGAGCTGGAAAAGATGATGCATGAGTTCCCGAATCTCTACGCCGATACCAGCGCCCTCAACACGCCGATTCGCAGCGGCGTCATGCGTGATGCCCTGCACACCGTCCATGCGGACCGCTTGCTGCACGGCAGTGATTTCCCCGTGCCCATCGGCACTTGGTATGCGTGGCTGCGTGGTCTCATTGACTCTGATGACCGTCGCCAAGCGGCTCGCATCGGAAACCTATTAGAGCGCGATTATTTCCTCAAACGCATGGCGGGTTTCGAAGAAACGCATTTTACCCAGATTCGCAAAGTGCTGAGGCCTATCAGGGAGAGCCTCAGTTCATCATGATCTGCAACCCCTTCCGCAGAAGCAACTCCTCGCACCATCGATTCAACGAGGTGTTCCGTTGCCGCGCTTGGATGGCGAGGGTTTTCTCGTATCAATCTTACCTCTTCCCGAAACAGTTCCGCCTTGTGATTTGAGGCATGCTGCTCTAGATACAATGTCATGTCCGCCAATTCCCGCACTCGCACGCCTGCCCGCGAATTGCTTTTTGGAAATTTGTGGGAGTATGATCCCGCGCCGGAAACCGCATCGCCGCAGTTGCAGGATCGCTACACGCTTTTTATCAACGGCACATGGGCAACGCCGAAAACGAAAAAATATTTTCCCTCCATCAGCCCGCGCGATGGCAAAACGCTCGCGGAAATTGCTCACGCAGGAACGGCCGATGTGAATGCTGCGTATCAGTCAGCGGCGGCTGCTTTCCCTGCTTGGAGCAAGCTGCCGGGTGCGGAGCGCGGCAAGTATCTCTATCGCATCGCCCGGCTGCTGCAAGATCGCGCACGGGAATTTGCCGTGGCGGAAACGCTCGATGGCGGCAAGCCGATCAAGGAATCGCGCGACTTTGATATACCGATGGCGGCTGCCCATTTTTTCCATCATGCCGGTTGGGCGGATAAGCTCGATTACGCCATGCCGGGCAAAAAACTCGCACCACTCGGCGTGGTCGGTCAGATCATTCCGTGGAATTTCCCGCTGCTGATGCTGGCTTGGAAACTCGCTCCGGCTCTCGCCTGCGGCAATACCGTGGTGCTGAAGCCGGCAGAAACGACTTCCATCACATGCCTGAAATTCGCCACCATCCTGCAAGAAGCGGGACTGCCGCCAGGTGTGGTGAACTTTGTCACGGGTGCAGGTGAAACCGGAGCCGCGGTGGTGAATCATCCGCTCGCGAAAAAAATCGCCTTTACTGGGTCGACGGCTGTGGGCAAGAGCATCCAGAAAGCTCTGGCAGGCACAGGGAAAAAGCTCACGTTGGAACTGGGCGGGAAAGCGGCGAACATCATCTTCGAGGACGCTGCTATCGATCAAGCGGTGGAAGGTATCGTCAACGGGATCTTTTTCAATCAAGGGCACGTCTGCTGCGCGGGCTCACGCTTACTGGTACAGGAATCAATCGAATCCAACGTCATCCAGAAATTGAAAATCCGCCTCCGCAGTTTGCGGGTGGGCGACCCCATGGACAAGAACACCGACATCGGCGCGATCCATTCCCTCAAACAGTGGCAAAAGATCGATGAACTCGTGCAAGCGGGCGTTGCCGAAGGAGCGGAGCTTTATCAGCCGCCGTGCCAGTTGCCTCAACACGGCTACTACTATGCGCCTAGTATTTTCACCAATGTCAGCCTCAGCCACCGCATCGCGCGGGAGGAGATTTTCGGTCCGGTGCTCTCAGTGCTGACCTTCCGCACGCCGGAGGAAGCGGTGGAAAAAGCCAACAATACGCCCTACGGCCTCAGCGCGGGAGTATGGACGGACAAGGGATCGCTCGCGATGAAAATGGCGGCGGAACTGAAAGCGGGAGTCGTCTGGGCAAACACCTATAACAAATTCGATCCCACTTCTCCCTTCGGTGGATTCAAGGAATCGGGCTTCGGCCGTGAGGGCGGCAAACAAGGCCTGCTCGAATACGCAGCTATCATCTAACAAAAAAAATATGAAAAATCCATGGAAATGCATCGCTCTGTGCCTGGTGGCCAGCGCCTCCCAACTCGCGGCAGAGAAAACCAAGCCCAATGTTTTGATGATATGCGTCGATGACCTCAAGCCCGCCCTCGGTTGCTACGGCGATCCATTTGCCAAGACGCCGAACATCGATGCCCTCGCGCGTCGGGCCGTGGTATTCGAGCGCGCGTATTGCAATCAGGCAGTCTGCGCGCCATCGCGCAACGCGCTGATGACCAGCCTGCGCCCGCAGACCTTAGGCATCTACGACCTCGGCACGAACTTCCGCCAATCGAGGCCTGATGCCGTCACCGTGGCCCAGCATTTCCGCAAGTCAGGATACAAGGCCCAAGCATTAGGAAAAATCATGCACGTGGGCCACGGCAACGAAGAGGATAAGGCTTCTTGGGATGTGCCGCATTTTCAAGGCAAGACCGTGGGCTACGCCCTCAAGGAGAATCAAGCACCGACCCGCGAGGGCGCTCTTTTCGATAACAAGCGCCCGGATCAACTGCCCCGCGGGGCAGCCACCGAATGCGCGGATGTTGCTGACGAGACATACAGCGATGGCCAGATCGCCGCGGAAGCCATCCGCCGATTGCAAGGAGCGAAGTCGGACACGCAACCGTTTTTTCTCGCCGTAGGATTTCTCAAGCCGCACCTGCCCTTCGTGGCGCCCAAGCGCTACTGGGACATGCATGACCCCGCGAAGCTGCCGCAACCCGAGCGACTCACTCCACCCGATGGGGCGCCCTCCTACGCTCCTCAATTCGGCGGCGAGTTGCGCAACTACGCTGATATGCCGAGTGGTAGCGCACCACTGTCGCCTGAGCTCACGCGTCATCTGATCCACGGCTACTACGCGGCCACCAGCTACATGGATGCTCAGTTGGGCAAAGTGTTGGATGAATTGAAAAAAACGGATCAAGAGAAAAACACGATTGTCATTCTGTGGGGCGATCACGGTTGGCATCTGGGCGATCACGGCATGTGGTGCAAGCACACGAACTACGAACAAGCCACGCGCATTCCCCTGCTCATCGCAGCGCCCAGTGCCCAGGCTGCGCGATCTCAGGCGATGGTCGAAACCGTCGATGTCTACCCCACTCTCACAGAACTGGCGGGACTTCCCGCGCGTGAGGGCCTGGACGGAAAAAGTTTCGCCGCCGTGGTGCGCGGAACCACCGACAAACATCGCGAGTTTGCCACTCACGTCTATCCACGTCAGAACATGATCGGACGCGCCGTGCGCGATGAACGCTATCGCTTGGTCGAATGGAAAAAACCCGGAGCTGCATCATCCACCGCCGAATACGAACTCTACGATTATCAGGTCGATCCGGGTGAAAACAAAAACCTCGCCAAGTCCCAAACAGAGTTGGTGAAAACCCTCGCCGCCCGTCTCCAAGCCATGCCCGAGGCGAAGCCGCAAGTCAAAGCCACACCTACCACCGATGCCCCCAAGCGCCCCGCTGCACAACTCGACCGCACGCAGATGTTCGCCAGACGCGACGCCGATCAAGATGGCAAGCTCACCAAGGAAGAATTTCTCAAGCAGCAACCGGACCCCAAGGACGCCGCCGCTCGCTTCACTCGCTTTGACATCGATGGCAATGGCGTGCTCTCAAAAGAAGAATTCGTCAACGGTTCAGCGACTTTGAAGAAGTGATACACACCCTCTCACCCCTCATGCATCAAACGCATGAGGGTCCTTTTGCAATCACTCCAGAGCATTCGCCTCCAGACGATCTTTCTCACGCACAGAGTTTTGTTTCCAGCGGATCAACGCTTGTTTTGATGCATAGTGTATACAGTGACCTTCGCGAGAAAAACGGTCGGCTTCGTTGACAATGTCAGCATACGTGACCCCTGAAAGGCGCGTCAAAAGATCCATTTGACACATTTCCACCTCCTCGATGAGGCGAATCGCACATTCCTCTGTAGAGTGTCAGCGATGCCCCCGAAGACCAAAAATCACACCTTACCCTTTGCGAGTCTGGCCAACAACTTTTCGCACGAGGCTTCCATCATCTGCGGGTGCCCGCCATTTTCCGCCACGAAGAAACAGCGCATTTTGTTGCATCACGGCGATTCGGCGCAGCGGTGAAATCCGACGGAGCGACCCACCCACCTTTTTTTCACCGCCTCTTGGAACAATTCGTTCATGCTGCGGTTTGAGTCGCAATGCGGAATTCATGCCATGGCAAGAACTCACTGAACGAAACCACCTTTCTTTCACGAGATGGTGACGGCTTGAACATTTGCCACGCGTCGCCACTCGTGCTAGGATAGGATTCTCCTGCAGTTGTCATGAATGTTATTTCCCCATCGCTGCCAGTGCTCGCCCTCCTTGGATCAACGCAGCGGAGCAGGTATGGTTGGGCAGCGGCCATCATGGCTTTCACCTTGAACATATCGTGCTTCGCCGAGCAATGGATTTTCTCGCATCAGGGTTCCCTTTATCACTCGATAACAGAGGGCAAAAAACCCGGCCTTTTTGTTCATGAAAAATGGAAAGGAGAGAGAACATCTGGCTTCCTGCCAACCCAGCGCATCGGCGATGCCATGCCAGGTCTCACCGTTGCTTTTGCTGATGGCAAGATCCACCTCGTATCACCGGGATGCGAGCACACCCTCGATCCTCAAAAAGGGCTCCTACTCAAGCACAGAATTCTACTACCCACTGCACCACCCTCGCCCTGCCTGTGGACGCTGGCCGATTACAATGGTGACGGGCGCAGCGACGTGATTGTTTTTTCCCAAAGTGCCTACGATGCGAAGGCGAGGGTCTTTTACGGCCGTGCCGATGGCAGTTACTCTAGCCCTTTTGTTCTCCAAGCCGATGGCAAGGAATTCGACTCATCCGGCCTCCGCTCACCACACTTTGCCAACATGGACGAGGATGATGATCTCGATCTGATTTGCCTCAATGCCGCAGGCCGTCTGATCTACTATGAAAATCGTAATACGAATTCCGAGCCGCTCTATGCGGCAGGCGAAATGCTAGGAAACAGCACCTTGGAATCAGCACTTCCCTTCGATTGGGATGGGGATTCGTTGCTGGATTTGCTTGTCGTGACGCGGAATCAGAAAATCGGATGGATGAAGCATGGGGCATCCAAAACAGGAAAATTACCCACTTTTTCACCTATCGTTTTTTTTGATCCATCGTAAAAATGTATTTTCCATTTGCATGCGTTTTTTCTGCCTCTCCGAAGAAACGGCAGTGAACAGACAAATACCCTTATCGGCGGATTTATCATCGCAACATGAATCAGCTGCGGCGCTTCCTCCTCCTCGCTTTTCTTAGTATCATCTTATGGCAACTGTGGTCGCGATCTCGTCATGAACCATCGGCTGTTTCCCAGAATTCGAGCGGAAAAACCAACCTCACGATGACCTCTCGTCTCGATGCGGAAAAAACCGCCGAATCGGGCGGACCACTATCGTCGAGCCATCGCAAGGAAACGAACAACGGAGGAAATTCTCAGGTGGTCGATTTCGCAGTCGATGCATTCACTGACGACCATCTTGTGCATGAGCATGTGATCCACACTGTCGTTCCGCGCGGGTCATCGGTCGTGGTGGCGGGTGAGCGCGATGCGAACGGCAAGAGGCTTTTCACCATTCTCACTCCTGAATCTGGAGGGCAGGATGGTCCGGAGGGGCAGATCCAATTGGCAAGCCGCACCTATGCCCTCGATGACCAACAAATCGATGAGGCAGGCATGCGGAGCTTGCTCGGAAATGAGGCTCGTCTTCACAACCAAGGTGAGATCTGGAGCGCACAAGACATCAACGCTACCCGCGAGAAATGGCCGACCGATGCCGCCTTATCGATGCCAACCGTAATGTTGGAACCGGGCTCCGAAGGCGTGATCGAAATGGGCTCCCTAATGGGTCAATCTCCTTATCTTTACCGCACCAAGGTTCAGGTCCATCCCACCGTCGGAGGTTTTGAGCTGAGAACCACTCTTCAGACGTTCCGCAAACCGTGAGAGTTTTTCAGCAAGGCGCATTGACACGAGGTCGGGTGCTTTCTCAAGATGACACGCACATGAATTGCGAATCTCGCCGCACACTCACTCTCATCGCCTGCGATAAATTCAAGGGCTCGCTGTCCGCGATCGAGGCCTGCGCGGCCGTGCAACGCGGGCTTGGCGATGGCTGGGATGTAGATCTGTGCCCGATTGCGGATGGTGGTGAAGGCTTTGTCGATACCCTCATTACCGCCATGCGCGGCAATAAAATCCAAGCACCCTGCCATGATGCTCTGGGTCGGGAAATTTCCGCCGAGTATGGCATCGTAAGACGCGATGGAAAAAACATCGCCGTCATCGAGATGGCAGCGGCCAGCGGGTTGTGGCGTATCGATGCGTCAGAACGCGACATCATGCGTGCTTCCACATTCGGCACCGGCGAACTCATGCGTCATGCCATCGAGAATCATTCGGTCGATCAGATCATCGTCGGCATCGGTGGCTCGGCGACGAACGATGGCGGCGCGGGCATGGCGGCGGCATTGGGCGTGCGTTTTTTGGATGCGGTGGGAAACGCTTTGGAAGTGACGCCCGCGGGACTGCGCCAGCTCGCGAGCGTGGATTTTTCCCAGTGCATCACACTCCCGCCGGTGCTAGCAGCCTGTGATGTGGACAATCCCCTCTGTGGCGAAAGAGGAGCGAGCGCAATCTACGGTCCGCAAAAAGGCGCCACGCCCGCGCAGGTTTCCGAGCTCGATGCCTTTCTGCAGAACCTAGCCGAGCAAAGCGGCTCAGCGCAGCATGCGAATTTTCCCGGCGCGGGAGCGGCGGGAGGTCTGGGCTTCGGGCTCATGGCTTTTGCAGGTGCCCGATTGTTGTCCGGTTTCACCATGGTGGCGGACATTTGTGCTCTTCACCAACGTGTGGCTGCGGTCGATCTGGTCATCACGGGCGAGGGCTCGCTCGATGCCCAGTCGCTTTCCGGCAAAGGCCCCGTGGGAATCGCCAAGATCGCCCGCGAACACGGGGTGCCCTGCGTGGCGGTGGCAGGCGTGTGCACGGAAGAACTTCGTGCCAGTGACATCTTCGCCGATGCCATCGACCTCGTATCGCTCGGTCATCCGCTAGACTTCACCCTCTCCCACGCTGCCTCCTTGCTCGAAGAAAACGTCGCGACATCCGCCCAGCGCTGGCGAATACTCGTCGAAGGCGCTATCGAAACATCACCGTGATCCATGCAAATCGAAAGTTCTACTTGAAATTTGCATCGCCACTTGGCCGATGGGGGGCACACTCCAAAAATTTACCTCCTCAGCGCAAAAGTTCTAAAAAAAACCGATTTTGTGCTTGCGCTAGGGTGGACATGCCCCTAGCTTCGCGCTCCGCAACTTCAACTTTCCCCAGTTATGTCCAAGCACAACAGTCTCAAATCAGCTTCCACAGTGGGTGGCAAGCGTTCCGTTCTCAAGCGCTTTGAACGCGTGAAGCTCATGAAAGAGCGCGGTCAGTGGAAGCAAGGTCGCAGCCCCATCGGTCTGCCCAAAACCAAGCACGAGGGCTGATTCAACGGCGCGTTGGCAACATCGCGCCCGCCATCCGTGTTCATTCTTTTTCGACAAGCGCGGGTCTGCTCGGATCCGCGCCTTTTTTCTTGCCACACTCCGCCGTCATGGAAACCACCCGACTGAACAAATACCTGGCCGCGTGCGGGATCGATTCGCGCCGCGGTTGTGACGCGTTGATTCTGGAAGGTCGCGTCGAACTGAACGGCCACCCCTGTCTCAAGCCGGGCACACAGGTCAAGGACGGCGATCACGTGCGGGTGGATGGCAAGCGCGTCACCCTGCGCCGCACCACCACGATCCTCTTCAACAAACCGCGTGGACTGGTTTGCACCAAGGAGGATGAAAACGGTCGCGACACCATTTATTCGCTTTTGCCCGTGGCCTTGCAACATTTGCATCACGTGGGACGGCTCGACGCGGAATCCGAGGGCCTGCTGCTGCTAACCAACGACGGTGATCTGACCCAGCGCCTGATGCATCCACGCAATAAGGTGGAGAAGGAATACCTCGTCACCAGCAATCAGCCGTATTTGCAAGAGCACCTCGAATTGTTCCTCTCCGGCGTCTACTGCAAAGATGGCAAATTCAGTGCCAAATCCCTGCGCCGTATGAGCGCGCGGCGCATTTCCATGGTTCTCGATCAGGGAGCCAAACGGCAGATCCGCGTGATGCACGAGGCTCTCGGCTACCAAGTGACTAAACTCGTCCGCGTGCGCATCGGCACCCTGTGGGGCGGCGATCTGGAAGTGGGGCGCTACCAATTGCTGGGTGATGAAGAAATTCTCAAGGCCAGCACCAATCCAGAAAACGTGGCACCGAAGTCGCAGGTGCGCGGCGATGCCAAAACCGCAACCGCGAAAAAGTCGGCGCGCAAATCCGCCCGACCCGCCGCAAAAAAAACCGCGCGCAAGTCCGCCTTCAAGCGCAGCTTTGATCGCGAACCACCCGCAAAAAAAACGGGGCGAAATCAGGCGCGCAAGCGTCCACGCAAGTACTGATGTCGTCGGACAAAGGGAGTTCACCCCTACGGAGATCCCGTGCAGCTGTTTTCCTCCCTTGATCGCCCTGACTGCCGCCCAAAAATCCTGCTTCCCTCCACGAAAAACCACGCTATCCTTCTGCCATGCGCTACGTTTCCGCCTTTGCTTGGCTCACTCTGTTCCTGGCCACCGCTGGGCTCACGATACCTGCGATGGCACAGGCTCCCGCCACCCGCGCTCCTGCACAACCGAATTTCGACCCCGCGGATGTCTATTACCAGGCTTGGCTTTTCGTGCGGGAAGCAGAAACCCTGCAAAAACAAGGTCGCCACGCTGAGGCTCTGGGCAAGCTGCGCAGCGCGGAAAAATTTTTCCAAACCATCCATCGCTTCCATCCCGAATGGAAAAAAGACATGGTTGGCGACCGATTGACCTTAACAAAGGATCAAATCACCAAAGTCCAGCCACTGGCCGAGGCACAGCAGAAAAAAGAAGAAATCGCCGTCGCAGAAATCGTGGAAAGCGGCGGCGCTACCCGCCCAGTGGCACCCATGCCCCCGAAGAATCCCGGGCCCTCCATCGAAATGGAAGATGCAAAAATGAAGGCTCTGGAGGCCGAAGTCAAACGACTACGCACCGCCCTCGCCTCGCCCTCGAATCAGGAATCACGCGAAGCAGCGCGCGCCAGCGACCTGGAGAAACAGCGCGATGAACTCAACGCACGGCTCAAACAAAGCACGACCGAACTGGAGGCCCTGCGCGCGAAAATGGCCACGGCACCTGTGCAATCGGAGATGGATCGTCTCAACGAGCGCCTCCGCTCACTGGAGCAGGAACGTCAGGCCATGGGCATGGCGCTGTCACAAAGCCGCGAACAACAATTGCAAACGCAAGCGAAAATGGCCACCTTGCAGGCCGACTATCAAGCGGTTCGCCAACAAGCCGCCGACTTGCAACGCAACATGGAATTGGAGCGAAAAAAGTCCAATGAGGTGACCGCGGCGCAAATTCAGCAACTCCAACAACTGGAGCAAACCTTCAAACAAAAGGACGCGGAAATCGCCAGCGCCAACCAGCGCGTGGCTTCGCTGCAAAAACAATTGCAGGAAAGTCAAGATGCCTATCAGGAACTGCGTACCGAGCGCGATGACCTCCTGCGCGAACGGGATCACATGGCTGCACTCCTCAAACTCAATGAGAGCGGCAGGATCCAACAGCTCATCGAACAAAACATGGGCCTTGCGAAGGAACTGCGCGAGGCCAAGGAGCGGGTGGATCGCCTGAGCAAAAACAACGACGAAACCAACGATCAACTCGCCGAGGCCCTGCGCGATCTGGCCATCACCAAGACCAAAATCATCGCCCTACAAACGGAAAAACGCTCTCAAGAACAACGCATCAGCGATCTTGAGTTGCAATTGCAAAACAACGAGAAAGCCCTTGCTGCCGGCGAAGCCGCCGCCAGCGATGAGGAGGCGGAAGCCCTGCGCGACATCATCAAACGGCAACTGCGTGTGCAAGAACGACGCAAACAGGCCGCACAGTTGCTGCTCGATGCTGCGAAAAAACAAACCACTGCGGGTGATGCGAATTACGATGAAGCCGTGGCACTGCTGACGGATCAGGAAATCACCCTCACGCCCGAGGAACAGAAAATCCTCGAATCTCGCAAAGTGGATGGGGAGATTTATTCACCCTACGCCGGCAGCAAAGCCCGTGTGGCCGAGGCCACCACGGAAATGCATCAGCAAATCGATGATTACACCAAGGCCGCCGTCCGCGCCTTTGGTTCCCAACGCCTGAGCGCATCGCGCGAAGTCCTAGGAATGATCCTCGACCTCCACCCCGGACACGTGCCCACGATGACCAAGCTAGGCATCGTAGAATTGCGCCTCAATGATCCTGCCGCCGCATCCGTCATCCTTCGCACGGCAGTGGAAAATGATGAATCGCGTTCCTTATCCCATCGTCTGTTAGGGTTGGCTCTTTACAAAATGGGCGACCTGGCCCAAGCGGAGACATCGCTGGTGAAGGCTTTGGAAATCGACCCAAACGATGCGGCAGGCTATACCATCTACGGCAACACTCTGCTGCGTTTGAAGCGCGCACCAGAAGCCGAGATCGCCTATCAAAAAGCCATCGCCCTCAACCCGCAATCATCGGAGGCACTGCACAACCTCGCCGTGCTCTGTCAGCGCGATGGCCGCACCAAGGAGGCCAAGGGCTATTACCAGGAAGCTATGCTGCACGGCGCCCAGCCCAATCCCGATCTGGAAGCCTTGCTGAACAAGCAAAAGAACTAAGCTCTCTCCCCAGGCGATCTCTTGGGGAAAAGTGAAAAACGCAAAGGCTCAAACGCTAAGCGAGACACAAGGCGATTTGTTCGCCAGGGCCGTGCACCCCCTCGATAAGAATGCCTTCCACGTCCGCAGTTTTTGACGGCCCCGTGGCCCAAATGATGTTCGGTGCCTCTCCCAGCGCCACCACGGCATCGGGAATGGTGCGGTGGATCGATGTCTCCGCCAGCACCGCCACGTGCGTCCAGGGTGACAAGGCCGCCAATCGATCCGAAGTGTTGTCGTCATCCAGAATCAAACTGCCGGACTCCGCAATCGCCCCCGTCGCCCGCGTGATGCCGAATTGATAACGGTCGTATTGCTCGCGATGATATTCCGTTTCCACCGTGAGTCCCGCTTGTTGCAGCACACGACCCACCGCATCCCACAGCGCCGGATCACAGTAACCCGTGGTTTGGTGGGTCTGTTGCAAAAAGGCGATCAATTCCTCGCAGGAGCGCATCGTCTTGCCATTGACGGCGCGGAAATTGCGATCGAAAATCTGCCACAATCCATCCCCTGCCAGCCGCGGCGCCGAATGCAAGTCCGTGACCTCATATGCCGGATATTCCGCTTTTTCCGCAATGCTCTGCGTGGCTTGTTTGATCTTGGCTAAAATCGTGTCGCGCGACATGAAAGACCCCTACCACAGATTGCCGCAACTGACAAGCCAGTTCCATGGCATGGCAGCGCAGAGCGATCAAGTGAGAGAAGCAGTGGATCGTTTTGACCTCTCTAGCCGATCTTGCTTTAGGTCATTCGCACTTGAGGGGCGCGGAAATGGTTTCCATTCCACCTCCGCTGACTACCATGTGTTCCCCTGATTGACAAAAATGCCACGGATGGTAAAATGCCATCATGATCAAGACCCAGATTCAGATTCCTGATGAATTGTATCATACGGCAAAGGCCATTGCCGAGCAGCGCGAGTGGTCGCTGGCAGAAGTCGTAAGGCGCGGACTGGAACACATGGCCCTTGCTTATCCCGTCAGACCGGTCAAACCAGACTGGCAGTTGCCCGTGCTCAAAAAAGGAGATTTTCGCCGCGGTTGGGAACAACTGGATCTCAAGGCATTGGCAGAAACGGATGAAATTCGAGAGATGATACCATGATCGCCATCGATACGAACATCTTGCTCTACTCACTCGATCCGGAATCGAAATCGCACCGAGCTGCCGTGGCTTTTCTCCAGGAATGCTTCGGTGATGCCAGCAAGCGCATCGTTCTGTGTGACTACGTGCTGACGGAGCTGTATGTTCTGTTGCGCAATCCTGCCGTGCTCAGCCATCCGCTCTCTGCCAAGTCGGCCCGCGATCTGGTGGTTTCCTATCTTGACATTCCGAACGTGAGAAGAGTCGAGCATGCTGCCGTCATGGATCAAGTATGGAACGCCGCAGGCTCGAAGGACTTTGCACGACGTCGGATTTTCGATGCGCGCCTGGCTCTCACCTTGCGTCATCATGGTGTGACGCACTTTGCCACCGCGAATGTCAAAGATTTCCAAGGCTGGGGTTTCACCAAGGTTTGGAACCCACTGTTGCGTCGCGCATAGCGGCTTCGGATGCCCCCTGATGAATCGTCCCGTTAGGACGAGAAATGTTTGGCAAAACACTCTCCCCACGGTTTCTCCGTGGGCTTGGATAAATGGTCCCTTGGGGACCGAAGGCAGAAAATTCGATGGGCTGATCGGATCCTTCAAGGAATGGGCTTTGGCTCAGCGGATGGAGGTGGCGGGACGGACCGCATCTCCATCAGAGTCAGCGAGAACACTCCCCCATTTTTCGCAATCCTCATGGAGGGCCTCGATCAAATGCCTGCCTGTCATCGTGCGAGACGCGGTCAAGCTTTCGGCGAGGCCCGCTGCAGACAGCGCAGGCATGGCGGCATCGAGCGCCTGACGGAGCTGAATGGCCTGAACTTGCACTGGAGCATCGTCAAGACCGGGTTGATCGAGCGCTTTGCAAAATGTGTAGATGGCAGAAAACATCGGCATCCAAGCACTCCAACGCGGGAAACCTGAAGGCTGAGACCAGGTGACAAGCACCTCCCATGCGCCCGGTTTGATCCAGAAAATTTTCTCCCGACCATCCCTGCGCGAACGGATGTGACCAGAGTCCTCCATTTCGTTCAGCGTGTGCTGGACGGTTTTGGAAAAATAGCCGGTATCCCGAGCGATGGCGGCAGGATGGCCCGATTCATGCGTGAGCAACCAAGCGAAAATTTCAGCGCGTGCATTGACCCCGAAAAAGGCGCGCAAGCTGAGCAGCAAATTCGCGGCTTGCCGCGGATCCGGCGATCGGCTCGTGTGGCGCAATTCCATCGGATCACGCAATAATCCGTGACGGAGAAAGACAGGATCGGGCTGCGGAAAAACCGGCAAAGGACTTCCTGCAGCGGTAAGAAAAAGCGCTTCCGGCTTGCTCCCCTCTTGTGCTGGTGCAACAAGTGTCAGCCATTTTCTCATCACCGATTGGGTGGTCAGTCCCTCGCTGATGGCGGCAAGCACGCGCAAGTCCGCCACAGGCCACTCATCGTGGATGCGACGAAGCCTCTGAAGGTTGATCCGTTCGCCGTTTGCATGAAGCCAATCGATCACCCCATCCAGCAGACGCGAGTCATAGCGCCCGAAACGCGTGGTCGCTAGCAGCAAAGCCTCGGGATCAATCACGCGATGCTCCCGACCGTTTGCTCGGCCTGCGACGCCCAGGATGGACCACTGGCGCCAGAGAAAATCGAGGAAACGCTCGAGTAGCCTATCCTTCGAATGTTGGAATGAGGTGTGCATGTCCGAGATGGTGGAGAAGATCGGGAATTTTGTCGCGGTGAGAGAGAACCGTTCTATGGTCAAGCACCCAACGCAGCGATGCGGCGGTTTCCTCGCTTGTGGGAGCCAGGATGCGAAGGTCGTCAAGATCACGAGGTTTGGCGCGATTCAATGCCGCATACATCTTCAGCTGAATTTGGCCCGCACGAGCCACAAAGCTGATTTTCAAATCATCCCCATAATCGCGGGTATCCAAATCCTGCCAGAACGATGCCGGCAGCGAATGCAAATCGGGGAAATGCATCGAAGCCGCATTATTGAGCCAGTTTCCCCCGAGCTTCAATTCGTCTGCCACGGCTGCCGCAGCTTCCTTGAGGATGGGAGGCATGGGAAATGCGGCATCCACTCCACCCTCCCCGTCGCGCATGTCGAGAATGTCGACATCTTCGGTGGACCTGGAGATGATCTCCTGAGCCAACAGGGCAGATCCTCCGCAGACGACCAGCCAAAAGCCAGAGGCCTTCCGAGCAGTCAGCACTTTTCCCAACAACTGGAACGCCTGCTCCAGATTTTGCTGATTCATTTCCATAGAAAGTAGCGCCATTATATCCAAATTGGATGATATTTCAATATTTTATTTTCAACATGGATGCCATGGCGATCGGTATCGCATTGTCCCTTGCCAGCCTTCCCGTCCTAACAGGACGATTGATGCCAGCCCACGGAGCATCCGTGGGTAAGGTCCAAGAAAAGTCCCCCTGCGTCCTAACGGGACGCTTCATCGAAACACTTGCGTCGTGCGGCATGATCTTCGTATGCCCCCTGATGAAGCGTCCCTTTAGGACGCGAAATGTTTGGGGAAAACGCTCTCCCACGGTTTCTCCGTGGGCTGGGATGAATGGTCCCTTGGGGACCGAAGACCGGAATCGCATTGTCCCTTGCCTGCCTTCCCGTCCTAACAGGACGATTGATGCCAGCCCACGGAGCATCCGTGGGTAAGGCAACCAAAAGTCTCCCTGCGTCCCAACGGGACGCTTCATCGAAACGCTTGCGTCGTCTGATATGCTCTTTGTATGTCACACTCACTCGCCAACGTGATTCTTCACATCGTCTTTTCCACAAAAAAACGCGAACGATCCATGACTGATGCCGTGCGTGATCGCTTGCATGCCTACATGGCCGAGGTGGGTCGCAACATGGGATGTAAGATGTTTCGCGTTGGAGGAACCGCCGATCATGTGCATTTAGCCGTAGGACTATCGCGAACTTGTTCGATTGCCGACTTTACGAAAAAAATCAAACATACCAGCTCCTCTTGGCTCAAAGAGCAAGGACGTGAGTTTTATGATTTTTCCTGGCAAGCGGGATATGGCGTTTTTTCCATCAGCATTTCCCACCTCGAAAAGCTGATTGCCTATATCGAGAATCAAGAAGAGCACCACAAAACCCTATCGTTTCAAGATGAGTATCGAAACTTGGTGCGGAAAAATGGGATCATCGTTGATGAAACGCATTTGTGGGATTGAAGCACCTCCCCTGATGAAGCGTCCCGTTGGGACGCGAAATGTTTGGCAAAACGCTCTCCCACGGTTTCTCCGTGGGCTGGGATGAAGGGTCCCTTGGGGACCAAGAACCATATTTTTCAGAACCGATTCGGTCCTCGCCTGCTTTCCCGTCCTAACAGGACGATTGATCTAAGCCCACGGAGCATCCGTGGGTAAGGCAACCAAAAGTCCCCCTGCGTCCCAACGGGACGCTTCATCGAAACGCTTGCGTCGTGCGGCATGATCTTCGGATGCCCCCAGATGAAGCGTCCCGTTGGGACGCGAAATGTTTGGAAAAACGCTCTCCCCACGGTTTCTCCGTGGGCTGGGATGAATGGTCCCTTGGGGGACCGAAGACCGGAATCGCATGGTCCCTTGCCTGCCTTCCCGTCCTAACAGGACGATTGATGCCAGCCCACGGAGCATCCGTGGGTAACGCAACCAACACCCCCCCCGCGTCCCAACGGGACGCTTCATCGATCCATCAGAAACGCCCCGGTGCGGAAGCTGCCTTTGACGCCTGTGGTGGGGATTTTGATCAAGCCTGCCCCCACGCTCTCGAGATCGTTGCGGCGGAAGACGACACCTGACACACCGGCATTGCCCTTGAGAATCCCGCTATTGCTGGCATCGAG
>CAMCIC010000022.1 GCA_945874895.1 Akkermansia muciniphila
TAGCCCTCGTCGATGTCGAAGCCGTCGTCTTGGTTGAAGGCAAGAACAATGTGGCTGGTGTTGACCGTGCCACCGAAGAACTCGATGCCGTCGTCAGCGTTGGCATACACTTCGATGTGATCGATTGTTGTGCCAGAGCCTACACCACCGAGAGTCAAGCCGTTGATTTCGCTGCCAGCAGCCGCGTCATAGACATAACCACCGTGGCGGATCGAAACATATTGCAAAGTTCCGCTGTTGTCAGCAGCAGTTGCGCCACCGTATTCAATCACGTCGGCGCGACCATCAGAGTCGCTGTCACTGGAGGATGCAGGTTGGAAGCCTTCGATGCGGTTTTCACCGATGTTGGTTGTTGACGAATAGCTGGCGATCGGAGCGTTGCCCAAAATCACAATACCACCCCAGCGACCAGCTGTTGTAGCGCTAGGCAAACTAGCAATGCTAGCGTCGGCGTCTATGTTTTGTCCTGTTGCTGCCTCAAGTTCATCAGTAGTGGTGAAAATGATCGGTTGGTCGGCCGTGCCGCGCGCGTCGATTTTAGCTCCACGAGTAATTACCAAAGCGCCGAATTGGTCGTCATCTTTGCCAGTGGTTCCTTTGGTGTCGAGGGTGGAATAGATTTTGGTGCCTGGTTCGATCGTCAGAGTAGCACCATTTGTAACAAAGACCTTGTCTTTCAAAATGTAGACATTGTCTTTGGTCCAAGTGGTGTTAGCCGTGATCGCTTTGACGTTGGCGCCAAAGGAAGTGTTGGTAACAGTCTGAGTCGCAGTGACGTCGATCTGTGCTGCGTGAGCCATCGATGCGAACAATGCAATCATTGCAGCAGCGATATAATTTTGTTTTTTGTTTTTCATAGATTTGGTTGTTATGCTGAGTTCCGCCCGCGCATTGAAGTCGAACCCGGAACACGGGGTGAGATTTACGCAAGTTTCATTAGTGATCCACTATTCCTCGGTGACGATTTCGTCATCTTCTCGTTTTGTTAGAATTCGGCTTTGAACTCCAACGAGTAGGTTCTGCCGGGGCTGGATGAACTGTAAGAAAGACCATTGAGAGGACCAGAGTCTGTGACGCTTCCGCCGCGATGCTCATACGTCTGATCCGTGCTGAGTAGGTTTCTAGCTCCAATGGTGACTTTGCCGTCGAAATGTTCGAATGCGATTTCACGCCCCACGATCAAATCGAGAGTTATCTGAGGCTTGATCCAGACGTCATAGTTATTGGGCTCACTGCGAAGAATGGTTGGATACTCATCCGTGAAATTGGAAGTAAGGAAAACGCTCCAACCAGAGTCGAGGGGTTCGTATCCGAGCGTAAGGTTGAAAATTTGACTGGGCTGGAATGGAAAACGAGTTTCAAGAGGCGTGATCACAATGCCTTGGTTAACCTCGTAACGAAGAGACGAGTCGATAAACGTATAATTGCCTGTTAATGTAAAAGGATTGTTTTGAGGTTTCCACTGAAGCTCAAGTTCCATGCCATTAATCAAGCCTGTATCACCGTTGACATAAGTATTACTGTTCTGGCCTTGGTCAACACGTTGCACGACAACAATCGGACTATCCAAACGCTTGCGAAACAATGATGCGGTTCCTTTCAGTTGATCGGAGAAAACCCAGTCAAACGATGCATCCATATTTTCGATGGATGTCTCTGCCAAGTTCGGATTGCCTCGACGAATGATGCCGGTGTCCTGAGATATGGATTCAATCGGCAAGAATTCATGGAAAGTCGGGCGCGCCACCGTTCGGGACCAAGCGACATTGACCCAGGATTTTTCGGGAACGATATCGATGCCAGTGAAGACCGAAGGGATGAAAGCTTTGGTTGTAATCGAGCCGAATCGGCTAGGATCGCCTACTAGCAATCGGGTGAGTGGATCTGCCGCGACAGTATACGATTTGATCTCCTCTTCCCACCTTGCTCCACCACCAAAGCGCCACAAATCATGGTGAAATGTGCTCGCCGTATAAAAGGAGCGCAGCGTCAGTTCGCTATCCACATTCCGCACTTCCAGACCAGAGCCATTGACGTAATAGGGAGCGTCCGGGGTGACATAAACGGCGCGACCCGCACCGCTCCCTGTGCCTGGAACCGTCCCCGTGAGTTCTGCGCCGTAGCCATTGAAGTAATCGGCAATCAAAGATGGGTTTGCCGCTAGATATTCACCCAAATTTTTGAAGCCCGCGGGTAAAGGGCTGCCGTCTTTCAGGAATTGGGAATTCAATACGTTTGCTGCTGAAAACGGGGTAGCTGCTGCACTAGATGTCCACCATGCTGGGGGATTCCTTGCGATCCATCGCTCCCAGCTCGCCGTGCGCAAAAGATAGATTCGCCCTTGTTGCTCTCGCAATTTTGCAACAGAATTCACGCCTAAATTCAGCTCCAATCTGGGTCCATCTTCCTCGTCGTCTGAGAAATACAGAAATTGCGTCAGGTTTAAGGAACTCTCGGTGGAATCCTCTGTAATCGATTGCGTTTCACGGGATGAGTCAAGGCTGCCATTGCCATCATTCACGAAAGTCTGGTATTGCAGAACTGAGGTCTGGCCAAGCGATGGATTATAGACAATCGAAGGATCTTCTGCCGCCATCTCAGCTAGGATTGGATTTGCGAAATCAAGCATCCCGTGCTGAAAAGTCGAGGAGTGAGGCCGTGATTCGCTCGACTTCGATTTCGTCACGCTCCAGTTGAGACTAGTGCCAATATCATTTTTATGATTGCCCTGCAGCTGTGCGATGTTGGTATCACGAATCACGGGATCAATCGTCCAAAACTCTTTGTTGTAAATCGCAGATGCCCCGTAGGTCGATAGCATGACGTCATTTTTTGCAAGCGCACCAAAACGGTCATCACCTTCGATGGCAAATTCCGATCCATGGATGACATTGTCCGTAGCAATGCGTTTGCGGAAAAACGTAGCATTGATGGCATGATTCTCATTGATTTTCACGCCAGCACCGAGGAAGAAAGACCAATCCACTTCGCGGGAAAATTTCTCCTCAATCCAGCTGCGAGATGGCGAGGTAAGACGATTTTCTGGAGTGAGGGGGTTCAATTGATCCTGTGTCGCATGCTGGAAAGCCGTGATAAATCCGACTTCCATTCCGTTTTCGAGAGTGAACCTGTCACCGTGCACAGCGGACCAGCTTTGCGCCATTTCGGGAGTTGTCTCCTTGGGCATAAAATCGGAGGATGCATGAAGCTCTTTTTGCTTGAGCAGATGGGCTTGAGCGGCCGCTTCCTGAGCTTTGGCTTTGTCGATCTGGCTTTGGCGTAAATTCGCGTTATTTTGATTCCCTGGGACAATTCGATTGCCACCTCCGTTGAAAGAATTAGGCATACCTTGCTCATCAAATTTCCACATCAATGAATCCGGAATCGGTTGATTCACATCACCCCAAAAACCAAGGCTGCGATTCGGGTGCACGAGCATGCGCTCGCCAAGATTCGAGTTGGTCGCGATCTTGTATTTGAACTGGCTGATGCGTTCGGTTGGGATGTTCAGAGTGTTGATGCGAATGGTTCCACCGCCAAAGTCACCTGGCAAACGCGGGTGATAGGTTTTGTTTACATCGATTCCCTGCAGCGCGTTGGTCGGAAAGATATCGAGCTGAACCGCCTTCCTAGAAGGGTCTGCTGATGAGATGGTTGCACCGTTGAACTGAGTCGTCACGTAACGGTCGGCCAAGCCCCTCACGACGGCGAACTTCCCGCCGACGATGTTAGCTCCCGCAACTTTTCCGATCGCGGATGCCGCATCGCTCGCACCCACTTTTCCGAAATCCTCGTTGGTTATGCTGCTCATTACCACAGGAGTCGTTTGCACATCCAACATCATGCCATTTCCCGACTCGGTTTCTTGGTATTCCCCCACAACCGTTTCTTCATCGAGCGTGGTTTCCTCCGCAGCGGCATCGGCCGCCTTGACCTTGAGCATCAGACGTATCGTAAGCTTCTGTCCGGGCATGGCCGTGGCGGACTGGGTATCGCTCACATATCCGAGCTTGGAAGCGGATAGGGTGAGGTTTCCTGATGCCACAGCGGCGAAGGTGAAAACGCCTTGATCGTTGGTTTCTGCGGTTTTGCCTGTTCCTGCAATTTCCACGAAAGCGCCCTTGACTGGTTCCAGTTTCTCATCGGAAACCTCGCCCACAAGTTCGCAGAAACCTGCGGGCACGACGGGCATTTGAATCGGCGCAGGCAGTTCTGGGAGAGACTCGGGCACGCCTGCTTCAACGGGAAGCATCACCAGTGAAACAAAGGAATTTTGCTGCAACTGATAGGACTCCGCCAAGGTCTTGCCTTGCCATTGAGGCGTAATGCCCCACGATTCAGCGGCAAGCAGGCCCGCGCGCTCAGGAAACCAGCCCCACTCTTCTGCCAGATCCGCTGCCATCGCGATGACAGGAAAAAAAACGCTCACAAAACACACCTGAAACAGGTATGAGGGCAGGCGTAGCAACGAAATGCGCGAAAAAATCTTCTTCATTCAAAAGGATGGAAATTCCGCATTGGTTAGCACCGAATGCGGGCAAGAATCTTCTAGGACAGGCACACGGGAATCAGAATGGCAGCTTGGTGACACATTCGTAACAATAAAAATGCCCACGATGAATCACTGGACTTCTCTCCCGTCCATCGGATACAATGGAGCGTGTGACGCAAATGTCACTGATTGCCCTGTTATGTCGTATTTGATTCGCGGTCTAGGTGCTCTTTCGGCTCTTGGTGAGACGATGGGAGAGCATCGTGACGCCTTGCTTTCCTGTCGTGATGCATTTCGTCCGTTGGACGAGCTTGTGGGTGGAGGTTTCGCTGGCGTCCCGGCTGCGTGGATTTCCAACCGACAACTGCTGCTGCACCGTAAATGGTCACCCTGCTCGATGGCCGCCTTGCATGTGGCGAAACAAGCGGTGAGCGATGCGGGTTGGTCCGATGATGAACTACGCGATGCGGTGCTCATGCTGGGAACTTCGCGCGGTGGCGCGGCGGGCTGGTTGGAGTCCTGGCCGGAGCGGCGCGCTTTCCCCGTCATGCAAGCGAGCAACTCGATGCATGGTGAGGCGGCAGCGGCTGTCAGCATCGAACTGGGCATGCGTGGATCCTATCAAGTCATCTCCACGGGCTGCTCGGCCGGTATCGACGCCTTGGGCATGGCGGCTATGCATTTGCAATGTGGCATGGCAAAACGCGCGCTCGTCATTGCCGTGGATCTTCCCTTGGTGACCTTGCTTCTGGCGAGCTATCAGGCTGCCGGCATCCTCTCCCGTGATGGCAAGAATGACCCATACCATCCCCTGACTACTGGCATTTTTCCTGCCGAAGCCGCAGCGGCCATGACCTTGGAAATCGACGATGCACCCGGTGTGCGATTGTGCGGTTATCTGGCCAACTCGGATGCGAAGGACGCACTCTCGCTCTCGCCCACCAGCGGTCAATTGGTAGCACTCCTGCGGCAGGCACGGGAACGTTTCGGCGATCCCGCGGCCCTTTGCCCACATGCGACGGGCACGGCATCTCACGCCGTAGCCGAACCGCGTTGTCTCGACGAGGCCTTTCCCACCTCTACGCCTTCTCTGCATTTGCTCAAGCCCTATCTGGGTCACGGCATCGGCGCTGGCTCACTGCTGGAAACCGTGATCCTGAGCGACTTTCTCAAACGCGGGGAGTTGCCGCCCAATCGTAGCAATCTCCACACACCACCACGATTCATCGCTCCTGATCAAGTATTGCCCTGCCAGGGATCCGTCTGGAAAATCGCCGCATCCCTTGGCGGTCACAATGCGCTTGTGGTATTGCGACCTGATGAGACACGCCCGTGACTTCTTACACCGCTCTTACCTTGAAAAACCATACTGATCCATGGATGGTTTACACTTCCACGCCCACCTTCTATGAAAAAAAAGCCATCGACTGCATCGGATGCCCGTGCCTGTCAGCCGAAACTTCTATCAGGAGGGAATCCGCAAATTCCCAAAGGCGAAGGCGATGCTCCGGTGCAGGCTTACATCGATGCGATGCCGGGCTGGAAACAACAACTCGGACGTGATCTGGATGCCTTGATCGTGTCCTGCGTGCCAGAAGTGCAAAAGGCGGTAAAATGGAATTCTCCGTTTTACGGCATGCCAGGCCATGGCTGGTTCGTCTCATTTCACGTATTGACCCGATACGTGAAAGTGACTTTCTTTCGTGGCACTTTGCTGAATCCTTTGCCACCCGGCGGCACGCCAAAAAGCGGGGAGGCACGGTGGATTGACCTGTATGAGAACGATGACATACATGCCACGTCTTTGGCCTCATGGATTCGCCAAGCCGCTGAGCATCCTGGATGGACACCCTAAGACTTGCCAAAAAATCCCAATTGTCATTTCAGACCTAATACATCCTGCATATCGTAGAGTCCCGCAGGTTGCATGACCAGCCACTGCGCGGCCTTCACCGCTCCGCTGGCAAAAGTCATACGTGAACTGGCCTTATGGGTGAGTTCCACACGCTCGCCATCAGCAGCAAAAATCACAGTATGATCGCCTACCACATCTCCACCCCGCAAGGTGTGCATGCCGATCTCCCTGCTGCTGCGTGCACCGGTAAGACCAAAGCGACCGTGCACAATGTCATCATGGTAGCTGGTATTCGTTTCCTCGTTGAGAATCTCCAGCAATCGCCGAGCCGTGCCGGAAGGGGCGTCGATCTTATGGCGGTGGTGCATTTCCGTCACCTCAATGTCGAAATGCTCGTTGCCTAGGATGCGTGCGGCATGGCGCGTGAGCCAGAACAAGGTGTTGACGCCGATAGAAAAATTCGGAGCGTAGACGATGGGCAATGACTCCGCAGCCTTGCGAATCAGGGTGCGCTCGTCCTCACTATGTCCCGTCGTGCCGATCACCAGACGTGTGCCCTGTTTCAATGCTTCCTCCAACAAGGTTTTCGTGAACGAATGGATGGTGAAATCGATCACCACGTCCGCCTTGGCCAGGGCTGCAACGAGATCCTGACCCGCATCGTGAGTTGCAGTGACGGTGACACCAGCCTGACGGGAGGCCTCGATCACGGCCTGACCCATGCGACCGGATTTTCCTGTGACGAGAAGTTGCGGAGCGGTGGACATAAAAAATGTTAGATCAGTTGGTAGGATTGAAGCAAGGTGCGTAGGGTGGCGGTCTGGCTCTCAGAGAGACCGACCAGCGGCAGGCGGAACTCCGCACCGCACAGGTTCATGAGGTGAGCGGCCGCTTTGATCGGAACGGGATTGACATCGAGTGTCATCAATCCACGCAGCAGTGGGTAGTATTGGCGATGCAAGGCCGCAGCACTGGCGTAATCGCCATCGAGGCATTTCTGGACCAAATCACTCATCACGGTGGGAATGATGTTAGAGGCCACCGATACCAAGCCACTGGCACCGCAGATCATAAAGGGAAGTGTGAGCGGATCATCCCCGCTGAGTAGTGCGAAGTTTTCTGGCAGAGCCTGGCGCAATTGGCTGATGCGATCCACCGATCCGCCCGCTTCCTTGATGGCGGTGATGTTCGAGCAGGCAGCAGCGAGGCGCGCAGTGGTCTCCACGCTGATCTCGATGCCGGAACGGCCCGGCACGCTATACAACATCACCGGCAGCTTGGTGTTTTGCGCGATGGTTTTGAAATGCTGGAACACCCCTTCCTGCGAAGGTTTGTTGTAGTAGGGGCAAACTTGCAAAGTGCCAGTCGCACCCATTTCCTCAGCAGCCTGCGTCAACTCGATCGCCTCCTTGGTGGAGTTTGCGCCGGTACCGGCCACCACTTCCACACGACCGGCGGCGCACTCCACGGCCAAACGAATCAGTTCCTTGTGCTCGTCCATATCAAGAGTGGGCGACTCACCCGTCGTGCCCACGGGGACGATGCCCGTGACGCCTCCGGCGACTTGGTATTCCACCAATTTCTGAAATGCGGGGACGTCAATGCGACCGTCGCGAAAAGGTGTGATGATGGCTGTGTAGGTTCCGCGGAATGACATGATACAAGATGTTAGATTTCGATGGCACCCTCGAACACAAAGTCCGCCGGACCGCTGAGAGTGACGTTGCTAAAGTTTTGGCCTTGCGCGATGAAGCCGATTTCCAAGGTATCACCTCCGGCGACATCGACCTTCACGGGAGATGCCGCGCCGGAGAGCAAATGATGAATCAGCGCGCAGGCCGTCATGCCTGTGCCACAGGCAAGGGTCTCATCCTCTACGCCACGCTCATAGGTGCGGATGGCGATGTGCTGAGGACCCAGCACTTTGGCGAAATTGACGTTCGTGCCCGCGGGCGCAAAGGCCTCGTGATAGCGCAACAGCGTGCCATATTTCAGCACATCCACGGTTTGCAAATCATCGACCATCACCACCACGTGAGGCACGCCAGTATTGATAAAATGGATGCTGCCCTGCAGACCATCGATGCCAAGATCGAGATTCAGGCGCAGATCATGCGGGGTGGACATGGCGATGCGCACATTTTCCTCCACCATGTGCGCCGAGAGCGTGCCGGCCATGGTTTCAAAAGTGACCACATCCTTTGCTTCCTCCTCCAGATGGGCGGTAAAACGCCCGAAACAACGGGCTCCATTGCCGCACATTTCGGCCTCGCCGCCATCGGCATTGTAGTAACGGAATTTAAAATCCGCACCGTGTTCGGCAGGTTCCACGGCTAGCAAACCATCGGCACCGATGCCACGATGACGATCGCAAAGCGCAGCAATGGTATCCTCATCGAGCTGGATCGTGAGGTCGCGATTGTCAATGACGATGAAATCATTGCCCGCGCCGTTCATTTTGTAAAAATGGAGTAACATGGAAATTCGACAACGGGTGTAGGCGGAATCCGCAGGTCTTTCAAGCCCGCAATATGAAATTGCGCGCTGCGGAGATCAAGCTAGGGAAAATCATGATCTGTAAGGCAGCGAGCGAGGATCCCATTTTCTCGATCACGCTCTACTAGGATGGATATGGATGGCTAATGGAGGATGCTTGATTCTACAGGCCTCAGAGAAATTCGTGCAGACGCGCAAGCGAAGTCGCTTACTTGGCGGAAAGCGCCTCGGAGATGGCTTTTTTTGCGAGTGGAGCCATGGCCTCATAGCCCGCTTTGTTCGGATGCACCGAATCCAATTGGTATTCCTTTTTTAAGCCGTTTTGGGCATTGGCCAATTCTTTGTGGTAATCGAGAAAGACACAGCCTTGTTTTTTCGCATATGAGCGGATCATTTCGTTCAAGCTGATGATGCGCTCAGCGGGATTTCCCAACTCGCGACGCCAACCGAAGAGCGTTGCGGGAGGTATGGAAGCTAGGACGACGCGAATGCCATTTGCTTTGGCAATGTCCGCCATCGATGCGAGGTTATCCATGGTCTGCTCCGGAGTCATTGGTCCAGCATTGCCGGCCAGATCGTTGGTGCCGGCCAGAATCACTACGACTTTCGGTTGCAGGGCGATGACATCTTGGCGGAAGCGCAGCAGCATCTGCGATGAAGTTTGTCCGCTGATCCCGCGGCCTATGAAGGGATACTGGGAAAAAAATTCTGGCATGTTTCTGGGCCAGGCATCGGTGATGGAATCGCCCATGAAGACCACCCGCTTTTCCGTGGCGGAGGGAGCCTTCAGATCCGCATTGTCTTTCTGATATCGAGCCAGATTGGCCCAATCCACCACAGGTGCGGAAAATGCGAACTGACAGGTGAATAACGATACGAACAACAATTTGATCATGCGTGAAAGCTACGGACTGTCCTGATTCTGTCAACGCGGAATCTGAATCCGCCAGCGCACACCCTGATTCCCTAACTTGATCGCCCTGGCCAGAGCACCCAGAGAGATTCATTGCCTTCCGCCACTTTCTGCGTTAGCCTGCAATCAATCCATGATGCCAACAAAGATCATCGCCACTGTGATCGGGTCCATGCTCGCCATGGGCATCGGGCATGCGGTGATGTTTTGGCAAACAGCGGACCCCGCGCACAACACTGGCACACCTGGCGACAACTCAGGTTGGCAATACGAGGGCACCATGGACGGCTACCTCGGTGTTCCCATCGCACCGCACTTTTTCTTATCAGCCAAACACATAGCGGAACACAACGTGGGAGACGTTTTCTATTTCCATGGCGATGCCTACACGACGATCGCCGCCCACAACAGTCCGAACACGGATTTGCGGATCTGGGAAGTAGCTCATGCCAAACCCTTTCCCACATACGCACCTCTCTCGACTGGCGCAAACGATGTGGGCGCAGTGGCGACGATTCACGGACGCGGCTACCAGCGTGGCGTGGCCGTGGTGCAGAATAACGTACTCAAGGGATGGCGCTGGGGGACACCCGATGGCTTGCAAAGATGGGGGCGAAATGAGGTAACAGGATCTTTCGATGCCGGCGGATCTTACGGAGAAGTAATGTATTGCCACTTCAATCACAACGGTGTGACCCACGAATGCCATCTGAGTGTGGGCGATTCCGGTGGCGGCATTTTTGTGTTAGAGAACGGCCTGTGGCGATTGGCAGGCATCAATTTGGCGGTGGATGGACCTTTCCGCAAAAATGCCTCTGAAGGCGGTGGCTCCATGGCTGCCTTATTCGATGTAGGCGGCATGGAGTATTTCGATGGCAGCAACTGGGTTCTGGAGAGTGACACGGTTGATGACAAGCCCAGCAGTTTCTACGCATCGCGCGTTGCCGCATCGCTGACCTGGATCAACAACACGGCAACGGGATCCAGCACACTGGCGATGGAAAACTTCAGTGCATGGCAAAAACTCTATTTCACTCCCGCCCAAATCGCGAATGCCAACCTCAGCGGCATGGCAGCGGATTACGACCAAGACGGCATCGTGCATTTGTTAGAATATGCCTTTCACCTTGAACCGATTTTTAACGAGCGGAAAACCCTGGAAGCATCCACAGGAATTCGCGGAATGCCCATGATCAGAAAGGAAAGCATTGGCAACGAAGAGCGCCTGAGCATTGAATTCCTGCGCCGCAAAAACAGCAATGGCGCAGCCCTGACATATGTGCACGAATTTTCTCCGGATCTTGTTTCTTGGCAGACCGTGGGCACAGTCGATGTCACATCGATCAACGATCGCTGGGAGCGCGTGAAAGTCACTGATGCCGTCACACGCGCGCAGAGCGCGCGCCGCTTCGCGCGGGTGCGAGTCAGCATCAACGAATGAAGCCCACACCATGAACAGCACTGTAACTCCTCCTGTCCGCCTTGGTCCGCTCGCCAGTTTCACAGGCGGGTATCTCCTCATCGCAGTGGGAGCATCGCTGCGCTTCGGCAACAAAGAATTTCTTTTTTACATCGTCACCATGCTGGTATTGATCGCATCGGTCATGTCGATTCACCGACGCATGCCGTGGCGAGGGGAGCAATTGTGGGCTTTATCCGTCTGGGGTTTGGCGCACATGGCGGGCGGCCTTTGGCCTCTGCCGGAAACGTCGTTGATCGATGATGGTCAGCGAGTTCTCTACAGCCTGTGGCTGGTGCCGCAGTGGCTCAAATACGATCAACTCGTTCACGCCTACGGTTTTGCCATCACAACCTGGCTGTGCTGGCATGGACTTCACCAGCACCTACTTGCGAGATCATGCCAGCAAGTCGCACCTACCGTCGGTCTGCTAACGCTGGCCGCTGCAGGAGGCATGGGTTTCGGCGCGCTCAACGAGGTCATTGAATTCATCGCCGTGCTTACCATTCCCCACACGAACGTGGGTGGCTACGAAAATACCGGTTGGGACCTGGTCTTCAACCTCATCGGCTGCCTCATCGCCTCTGTCATGATACGACGGCGCTGGTGGGTCTAGTCGCCGATCGCACATGCATCATATCGCGGGGAAAGACTTGTGGAGATCTGCTACCATTTCGTCCAAAATGCCAAGGCCAACGGAGATTTTTCTGAGGAAACTCGGGTGATGGTGTACGAGGACGAATCGCTCATGACGAGACCAGAATTTTCTTAAGCGAGAATCAATGGCCACGGCTTCTCCCATCGTCTCACGACGTGCCGGATTGCCTCCTTCGATGCCGAGTCCCCCCACAGCGGCACTTTCGAAGAAAATGACTCCGTCATAACGTGCCAGCTCTTCTTCCATCGAGGTGCCGAGAGCCTCGAAGAAATCCCCATCGCTTTCTGGCCAATACGCGGCGCCATCGATCGTGCCGCGGTCGCACAAAAGAATGCGATCGGGATAACGCGCCGATTGGATATCTTCCAAATTCCTCTGAACATGATAGATCGCCCGTTGGGAAGAACGGACGGCATCGAGTTCCTCGTAGCGAGGAAAACCACCAGTGAACATCAGCGTTGCCGCTTCCGGCACCACCACAACCCGATCGCCAATCTCACGGCGGAACAAGTCCACAGCGGTCGTTTTGCCACCGCCTGGACCTCCCGTCAGAACGATGCGGCAACGATGCCGGCCATTGCCAACGGTTTCCGCCGGACTGGGATATGGAGGGAAATGTTTTTCGGAATCGATAGTCATAAGAAAGAATGATGTTCACGGTCTACAAAAAGCGCGGAGGACAAAAATCGGACAATCACTCGGATCGCAGCACCTCCACCGGCATGCTCGCCAATCGGCGATAGAGATTGCGCAAAGATAGAATCGGCCACCAGCGATAGAGATAAATTTCCAAGGGTCTCCACATCGCTACCCAGCCAACGATGGCGAGGCCTTCGCGCAGGAACTCCTGCCATTGCGTTCCCGGCGAACTGGGTATCACATGGGCGGTCACTTGGCAGGCAATCAGAAACAGGATTCCCACCACAAGCGCCGCGCGTCCCTCGCGCATCAAGCGCTTGAATTCACGCAGAGTCAGCTCGGCCTGATATTCGAAATAATGCGCGACCGAGTCAGCGACCCGTTCCCTCGCATCGGCACCAGCCAAGGATGCATGTGCGAGATGAATGACCAGCTTCAGATCATGCTGCCGAGGATGCTCTCGCGCCCAGCTCACGATGAACTCCTCCGCGTTGCGATCCAGATCCCGCTCATGAAAGGGCGATGGATCCATGGAGTTGAAGAGCTGGTTCAGATCATTCAACTTCAGTTCGATGAGTCCTGTCATATACGGTTTCTGAGATTCATCAAATGTATCTCGGTTCTGCCGCACTTAGCAATCAGAATTAGCAATCAGAATGGCATCGCGAGATGACTCTTGTCAGACAAGATGAATTAGGTTCGTCAACCGAGGAAATGGGAACGATTCGACACCTCCATGCCTTTTCTGACGCTTTACAGTCGATTGTCCTGATCTTGCCTTAACTGGTGGCGAGAAAAGCACCATACCCAGCACGGTATCGTCTGCCAGATCTGACCAACCGGACGTAGGAAAAGACAAGAGCGCACGAAAGTGTTTCTTAGGAAAGCGAAAGTTATTTTTTGCGACGTTTGATCAAAGAGGCGGAAGGTAGTTCCATTTCATTCGATCAGATGCTTCCCATGTCAAAAAAAGATCCTCGTTCCCACAGGGTAGAGATGCGCTGGCTTGGCTGGGCCGACGCGGACGTCGGCGCTCCGTGAGGAAGAAACGCTACATTTTATTCCTCAGGCTTTTCTTTCTTCGCAGTCAAGGCGGGTTTGGCGATGGCGGTTGGTTGGAACAGAAGCTCTTCGCTGTTGTCACGGCGAATGACCTCGACGTGGTCACCGGTCTTGATGTCTCCACGCAAGAGGGCCTCGGCAAGAGGGTCTTCGAGGTATCGCTCCACGGCACGGCGCATGGGACGCGCGCCGTAGCTCGGGTCGTAGCCTTTGGCAATCAACAGGTCGCGTGTCGACTCCGTGAGTTCGAGAGTGATGGATTTTTCTTTGAGGCGCTTGGCCAGTTTGGAAATTTCCAAATCGATGATGCGCGAAAGATCGGGCTTCTCCAACATATGGAAAACCACCAACTCGTCGAGACGGTTGAGGAACTCCGGCTTGAAGGAGCGCTTGGCTTCCTCGATGATTTTTTCCTTCATCGTGTCGAAGTCCGCTTCGTCGGCCGTCATCGCGTTGAAACCCAAGGTGCTCTGCCGTTTGATGGTCGAGGCACCGACGTTGGACGTGAGAATGATGATGGTGTTGCGGAAGTCGATCTTGCGACCCATCGAATCGGTGACCACGCCTTCTTCCAGAATCTGCAATAGCAGGTTCATGACATCGGGGTGGGCCTTTTCAACCTCATCAAAAAGGATGACACTGTAAGGACGGCGGCGCACTTGCTCCGAAAGCTGTCCGCCTTCCTCGTAACCGACGTATCCAGGAGGAGATCCGATCAGGCGGCTGGAGGTGAATTTCTCCATGTATTCTGACATGTCGATCTGGATCAGCGCATCGGGATCGCCGAACATGAATTCCGCGAGATTGCGGGCGAGGTAGGTCTTGCCAACGCCGGTGGGGCCGAGGAACAGGAATGAGCCGATGGGGCGTCGTGGGTCCTTGAGGTCGGCCCGTGAACGGCGCAGGGCTTTGGAAATCGATTTCACTGCCTCGTTCTGACCGATGACGCGCGATTGCAGCTCGTCCTCCATCTTGAGCAGTTTTTCTGTTTCGCTCTCCTCCATGCGACGGAGCGGCACGCCCGTCCACTTGGAAACCACGGCCATAATGTCGTCTTCCTCGACATCGATGATCGACTCCTCCGACTGCGCGCGCCAGGCCTTCAGGGTGTCTTCCAATTTTTTCTTCGCGTTTTTCTCCGCATCGCGCATGGCGGCAGCCTTCTCAAAATCCTGATCGGCAATAGCGGCAAGTTTGTCCTTGTTGATCGTCTCGATCTCCGCTTCCAGCTCCTTGATGGCAGGTGGGCGCGTCATTTGCGAAATGCGCGCGCGCGCGCCTGCCTCATCAAGCACGTCGATGGCCTTATCCGGCAAGTAGCGTCCCGTGAGATAGCGCGCGGTCAATTTCACCGCCGCCTCGATCGCCGCAGGTGTGTAGCGAGCCTTGTGGTGGCTCTCGTATTTCGTGCGCAAGCCGTAAAGGATTTTCACAGCATCCTCCTCGCTGGGCTCATCGACTTTCACCTGTTGAAAACGGCGCTCCAGAGCAGCGTCTTTTTCGATGTGTTTGCGATATTCGTTCAGTGTCGTCGCACCGATGCACTGCATCTCTGAGCGACTGAGTGCGGGCTTGATGATGTTGGAGGCGTCCATCGCCCCCTCGGCGGAACCGGCGCCTACGATCGTGTGCAACTCATCGATGAAAAGGATCACATTCTTCACCTTGCGGATCTCGTCCATCACCGCCTTGATGCGTTCTTCGAATTGGCCGCGGTATTTCGTGCCAGCCACCATCAGAGCGAGGTCGAGGGTGATCACGCGTTTGTCACGAAGAATTTCCGGCACGTTGCCCGAGGCGATTTCTTGAGCCAATCCTTCGGCGATCGCAGTCTTGCCGACGCCGGCCTCACCGATGAGAACGGGATTGTTTTTCGTGCGACGACACAAGATCTGAATCACACGCTCGATCTCACTTTCACGACCGATCACGGGATCCAGTTCTCCATCCTTGGCGCTCTTCGTTAGATCGCGACCGAATGCCTTGAGCGCAGGAGTTTTTGATTTTCCTTCGGGGGCCTCGGGGCCATTGCCAGCGGGTTTTTCGCCTTCGGAAAAAGGATCTTCTTCGTCGTCGGACTCGTCGCTATCACCATCGTCTGCCTGATCCGCAGGAGTGTAGTTGGGATCGATCTCCGCGAGGATTTCGTTGCGGGCGGTCTGGATATCGACCTCCAACTGCTGCAGCACGCGGGCGGCCACGCCATCGCCCTCGCGCAGCAGACCTAAAAGGATGTGTTCGGTGCCCACATAGGAATGATTGAGGGCCTTGGCTTCCTTATCGGCGAGGGCCAGGACTTTTTTCACGCGCGGTGTGTAGGGAATGTTGCCGCCGCTCTGTCCTGCGGTGCCAGTGCCCACCTCCTTCTCTACCTCCATGCGCACGCGATCGAGGTCCAGGCCCATGCGTTCGAGCACGTTGACCGCCACGCCCTGACCAAGTTTGATCAGACCTAACAGAATGTGTTCGGTGCCTACATAGTTGTGGCTGAAACGGTCTGCTTCCTTGCGGGCCAGAGCGAGGACCTGTTGGGCACGAGGAGTAAAGTTGTTCATGATTCAGAGTGTTGGGGTGGATCGGAAAAAGGGAGGTTTTTCGTTTGTGTCGATACCTTAACAGGCGCCGACACATTTTGCAAATGCAGCCGGATGATTTGTGCGCGGCGTTCGTCACGCTGCTCCGGCGAGAGCTTCATGCCACAATGCAGTTGCAGGTGAGCGGGCTGAATTTCCATCAACAAAGTATCACAAAGGCGCACTGTTTCCACGGGAAAGAATCCGAGGTTGGCACCGAGGCGAAGAATGGACAAATGGTTCAGCGCCTCTTTCGAATCGATGAGCCATGCGTGCTGCAGGATGCCGAAGGAACGACCCATCTTGTCGTGCAGCATCAAGGGCTCGTCTGCGAGCAATTTAAGACGCGCGTTAAGCTCGTGCGTGGCAACCTGCGAGATCACGCGCTCGAGGCGCTCGATGATCTCCAACTCGCTTTCGCCGAGGGTCGATTGGTTGGAAATCTGATAGAGATTGCCCAGCGATTCCGTGCCCTCGCCGTAGAGACCACGCACGGCAAGTCCCATGCGGCCGATGGCGTGGAGCACCTGGCCGATCTGGTCACTGAGCACCAATGCGGGCAGATGCAGCATCGCCGAGGCGCGCAAACCGGTGCCGAGATTCGTTGGGCAAGTCGTGAGAAAGCCAAGCTTACGATCATAGGCAAAAGGCAGGCGCTCCTGCAATTCGTCGTCCACCTCGTTGAGGGCGTCGTAGGCCACGCGCAGATTGAGACCCGGCCGTATCGACTGCATGCGCAGGTGGTCTTCCTCGTTGACCATGATGCTGAGCGACTGACGGCGCTCAATCACGGCGGCACTGCCCTCGGTGCGGGCAGCGTGCTCACGACTGATCAAATGGCGCTCGACCAGCACTTGTTTTTGCACGGCGGTGAGTCCACTCAATGACTGAGCGAACGCGTCTTTCATCTGGCGCAGGTCTTGGATCACGGGAAGCATTTGCTCCATGGCCAATCGTCGCTGATCCGCCGTGGCCCAGCCAGGGAAGGGCGCGAGTTCTAGATTGCGCGCCAAGCGGATGCGCGAGGTCAATACCACGGCATTGTCGACCGCCCCGCCAATCATCCAATCGGCTGGATGCCGGATCAATGTGGAAAATCGCATCATGGGTTTGTCACGCTGGGGTGGGGAATTTCAAGCCGACGGATTTCATCGCGCAGTTGGGCAGCGTCCTCGTAATTTTCCGCCTGAATGGCACTTTCCAATCGACCGCGCAGCTCTTCGAGTTGTTCATCGCGCGCGTGGATTGCTTCAAAGCCCTTCGGCACCTTACCGACGTGATGGACGCCCTGATGCATGCCGCGCAAAATCAGATCGAGCTCAGGACGGAAGGCATCAAAGCACTTGCTGCAGCCGAAGCGGCGCACGCGATTCAGATCATCGGCACTGAATCCACAATTCGAGCATTTTTTCACGCCGCTACCACGCGTTTTCCCGATGGCAGGAGTTCCCACGAGCGCACTCGTAGGGGTGCCGGTCATGAGCATATCCGCCAACGAAAAACCTGTGGGATCGGTGACTCCTTTTTCCTGCGCACAGCTCTCGCAAAGACAGACTTTTTTCATCTGTCCTTCCACCAACTGTGTGAGGAACACCGTGGCTTTTTGATCGCAAAAATCGCAGTTCATGGAAAAAATCCGTTAGGCGCAGGGAGTGCCGGTCGAGTTGGCGAGCGCGCGGAATGCTTCGATGAAGCGTGCCGTCAGCGGTCCTGGCTTGCCTTCGCCGATGGGGCGACGGTCCAGAGCAATGACGGGAATCACCTCGGCAGCCGTGCCGGTAAGGAAGCACTCGTCTGCGATGAAAATATCGTAGCGGGTCAAGGTCTGCTCTTTTTTCGGAATGCCCAATTCATCGGCCAATTGCAAGATCACCTGACGGGTCACGCCATCGAGCGCACCATCCGCGACCGGAGGGGTGAGCAGTGTGCCGTTTTTCAGCAAAAAAATGTTGTCGCCCGTGCACTCAGACACGTAGCCCTGCTCATTGAGCATCACGGCTTCCATAGCGCCGGCTTGGATTGCCTCCACCTTGGCCATGACGTTGTTGAGATAGTTCAACGACTTCACTTGCGGCATCAAAGCGGCGGGAGCGGGACGGCGGGTCGCACAGGTGATGATGGCCAATCCATTGGTATAATATTCCTCGGGATACAACTGGATCGTCGAAGCGATGATGAACATGCTGGGACGCTCGCAGAGATAAGGATTCAGGCCCAGACCGCCCGTGCCACGTGTCACCACCAAACGGACATATCCATCGCGCAGACCGTTGGCTTTGATGGTATCCACAGTGAACTGAATCACCTGCTCCTGCGTCCATGGCAACTTCATCACGATCGCACGAGCCGAGTCGAACAAACGCCGGATGTGTTCCTCCAGTCGAAACACCCGGCCATTGTAAAAACGAATGCCCTCGAACACCCCATCGCCGTAAAGCAGGCCATGGTCGAAAACGGAAATTTTCGCCTCTTGTTCGTCCACCAATTTCTCATCGAGCCATATTTTCATGTCCAAGCCCAAGTTAGCCGCCGTGCTGCTGATGACAAGCCCCTAAAACAAAGATTTTTTGACATGATGGATCCAGTTGGTGGTGATGGATTTCCTGATTGTGGAAGGCTCGTGTGAACGGGTGAAGCAGTTGCTCGATCGAATCGCGGAAATCATGATTGAAGGACACGCGGTGACCGCCTTAGGGCATGCACGAGCTACGTTTGACCTCGATTGGCTCATTCCTCGCTCATCGTCCGGGGCGTGGCGATCCGCATTGACAAGCATGAGCTATCGGCCTTTTGCGGAATCGGAACATTTCCACCCATAGGAAGCGACACTCGATTTTCCGTTAGCTCCCGTGGATTTGATATTTTCGCGCTGATGCGCATTCATCCACTCACGCTCGACGATGGCGGATTTGCTACCATGGTGGTGCGGCATGGAGGAGATGCCTCATTCGAACGCATCAAAACCACGCGCGCCCAGTGAGATTTCGTTTCCTGATGGGCCTGGACCAGTGCCCCATCCGGTGAAATTTCATGATCCGCGCGATGCGGTGGAGCATTTTGCGAGCTCAACGCTCCACTGCCATCCGCCGAGGAAAGCTGGCTTCGCAAGGCAAAAGCCCAGCCGTTCCGCGGGGTCTGATTTTTCGAGACATATGAAATATCTGCTGCGATTTCGCGTAGTGCAGCAGAATCCGTGAAAATTTCATCATGAGACGCCGCGATTATCTTAAGACCCTGGCTGCCTTGCCCTTGGCCGGCTTCGCCGAAACTACTGGTGTGGAAACCCCCTCCTTGCCCAAGCCGGAAGAAGGCATCGCGGATGGCTGGACCATCTGCGTCTTGCCCGATACCCAGAACTACGCGAAGTATGGGAAAAACCAGGCGCACTTCCAGCGCATGACCGAATGGGTGGTCCAGCATCGCGAAGCATGGAAGATCCAGCTCGTCCTGCACGAAGGAGATTTTGTAGAACAAAACAACATCGCCGAGGGCGGTGGGCGCGGCTGGGGCGATCAAAACTCGACTTCGCAATGGGCCAGCGCGAAACAAGCCATGTCCGTCTTTTCTGGTGTTCTTCCCGCGGTGTTGGCCACGGGCAATCACGATTACGGCATTCGCAATGCGGAAACACGCGAATCCCAATTCCCCGCGATGTTCCCGCTGGACTGGAATCCCCTCGTTTCCGATGGCAAAGGGGGCGGCATCCTAGTTGAATGCGCAGCCAATGCCTTTGGCGTCAAGACCCTAGAAAACGCCGCCTATGAATTTCCCGCGCCGGATGGCCGGAAGTATCTGCTGCTCGCTCTCGAATGGGGGCCTCGCCGTGCCGTGGTGGAATGGGCTTTGGAGCTTTGCCAACGTCCGCGATTCGCCCATCATTTCGGGATTCTCTTGACCCACGATTTTATGCTCCCGGGCGACAATCGCGACGGACAAGATGGCAATCGCAAGCGTTCGGGCAATCCTCATACCTATGCCACATCCACTGATACTCACGATGGTGAGGATCTGTGGCAGCAGTTTGTGCGCAAGGCCCCCCAGATCCAGCTGGTGCTCAATGGACATGAAATGGGCAGCCATGTCGGTCGCCGCAGTGATCTCAATGACGCCGGGAAAGTCGTCCATCAATCGCTCTTCAACGCTCAAGGATTCGGTGGCGGGTCGGATGAGAAAGGCAATGGCGGAGACGGCTGGATGCGCTTTCTAACCGTATTGCCCAACCACGACATCGAGGTGCGCAGTTTTTCGCTCCTGCGTCATGAAGCCGGGAAAGATCCTTGGTGGCGTGACCCGCAGTGGAATTTTCGCCTGCGATTCTGATTTCCGCAGGACTCGGGTGACTTGACTTGATGTCACCACCTGCTTGCGCAAAAAAGCCGTGATTTTTGCGAGGAGCAATGATACTTTGCGGTCCCGCACCATGTCTGAAGCCAAAACCGCCATCACACCCACACGCAGCGAAAACTTTCCCGAATGGTATCAACAAGTCATTCGTGGAGCCGATCTTGCGGAAAATTCCGAAACCCGCGGCTGCATGGTGATCAAGCCTTGGGGCTACGGCATTTGGGAACTGATCCAACAACAACTCGACCGCCGCTTTAAGGCCACAGGCCACCAAAACGCCTACTTCCCGCTGCTCATTCCCCTCTCTTATTTGGAAAAAGAAGCCGAGCACGCCGAGGGCTTTGCTACCGAATGCGCCGTGGTGACCCACCATCGTCTGGAAGCAGAAAAAGATCCAGAAACCGGCAAAACGCGCATGATTCCGACGGGGAAACTCGATGAACCCTACGTGATCCGTCCAACCTCCGAGACGATCATCGGCGCCGCCTTCGCCCGCTGGGTCAATTCCTACCGCGACCTCCCCCTGCTCATCAACCAGTGGGCCAACGTGATGCGCTGGGAAATGCGGCCGCGCATGTTCCTTCGCACCGCAGAATTCCTGTGGCAGGAGGGTCACACCGCACATGAAACCAAAGAAGAGGCCCTTACAGAAACACGACTCATCCATCGCGAATACGAAACCTTCCTCCGCGATCACCTCGCCATTCCCGTCATCCCCGGCGAAAAGACGGAGAACGAGCGTTTTCCCGGTGCAGAAATGACCCTCACTGTCGAAGCCATGGTGCAGGATCGCAAGGCCATCCAAGCCGGAACATCGCACTACCTCGGACAAAACTTCTCCAAGGCCCAGGACATCAAATTCACAGGACGCGATGGCACGATCCAGCATGTGCACACCACCTCATGGGGCGTTTCCACCCGCATGATCGGCACGCTGATCATGGCGCATTCCGATGATGATGGACTGATTTTACCACCACGCGTGGCCACCCAGCAAATCGTGATCATTCCCGTCACACCGAAGGAAGATACCAAACAAGCGGTCATCGATGCCTGCCAAGCTCTCGCAGAGGCCCTGCGCCACCTCAACTACCACGGTGACCCACTGCGCGTGCATGTGGATGCCCGGGACATCGGCGGCGGCGTGAAAAAATGGGAGTGGGTCAAAAAAGGCGTGCCCATTCGCGTGGAAATCGGTCCGCGCGATTTGGAATCAGGTAAGATCGCCCTCTCGCGCCGCGATCAACCTTCCTCTGAGAAGTCGTTTCACGACAAAGAAGAATTCCTACGCACAGCCGTGGAGACTCTCTCCTCCATCCATCTAAATCTGCTCGCTCGGGCCACCGCGCTGCGCGATGCAAACATCGAGTATTGCGATGACCTCGATGCCTTCCACGCCCATTGGAGCAAGGAGAATCCTGGTTGGTTGCTCACGCCATGGGCGGCGTCAGCCGAGCAGGAAGATGAACTGGCCAAACAGCACAAAATCACCATCCGCTGTCTGCCCTTGGCGGATGTGCCCTTGCCGCAAACCCCAGCATCCGCGCCATGCCTCCTAACAGGTCAGGACACCAAGCAGTGGGCGATCTGGGGCCGCAGTTACTAACATCCTGTTCCAGAAAATCATGTCGAACACCCACCAACTCCGCTACTCCTTGTTCATCATCGGCGGAGTGATTCTCGGCATCATCAGTCTGTGGGCAGGACGATTTTTGCCGGGAACCGCGGGTGAAGTGCTGGCAAGGATTTTTCACATCCTCACCACTCCCATCATCCTCGAAGCCAGCTTCGGAATCTTAGGCATCGTGATCGTTATGACCCTCGCGCATTACAACGAAAAAAACGCTGATGAGTGGGTGGAGATGGACTTTCCGGATGAGAAGAAAGACGGTTGAAGGATTTCATGGCATTCGATGGAGCGCGGAATTTGTCCCACGTCATATCTCCCTTCTCGAACAACAGCAGAATGCATTCCTCGTTCCATTTCCGATCTTGCCAATCGGGTGGCATGCCTCATAGTGATGCCATGATGAAATTTTTCTCCCGCATCTTGTTTTTGAGCTCAGGTCTCATCTTTGCCGAACCCGCACCACCCACTCCTAACAACGTCGGAGTCGGCGCGCAAGCACCCAAAGGATGTGAAGTTTTATTCGATGGTTCCAAAAAGATGCTGGAAGAAAAATGGACCTACTGGCAGGGTCCACGCTTCGGATCCTCGCTGCCCATCCAGTGGCCGATTGTGGAAGATCCCATCGATGGTGGCACATGTGTCCGGACCGATGATCCCGCCGTGAAAAAAGGACAGTATGGCGTGGCGGACATCGTGACGAAAAAAGCCTTTCGCGATTTCCGCTTGCATGTCGAATTCTATATCACCAAGCCCGGCGGCAACAGCGGGGTCTATCTCCAGAACCGATATGAAATCCAGATTCTCGATGGCGACAAAACCAAACACGGCATGGGTGCGGTGATCAACGAAACGGAATCCCCCTATGCTCTCTACCGCGGCGTGAGCACTTGGAACAGCTACGACATCGTCTTCCGCGCCGCACGGTTCAAGGATGGGAAACGCACAGAGAAAGCGCTCGTCACGGTTTTTTTCAACGGCAAACTCGCACATCATAACATCCCCATCCATCAAGTCTGGGGCGGAGCGAATTCCGGGGTCGATGGCGGCAACGATGGCGGCAAAGGTATCACCGACACCCCACAGGGCATCAAACTGCAGGCCGAGGGGCACGATGTACGCTACCGCAATCTCTGGATCAAGGAATTGGATTTGACGGAGCCAGACACCAGCCTCTAACGGCATCGACTTCTTGCATCGCGATCCTACCCCGCCGTTTCAAAAAACAAAATTGCGCCATAGCGGCAACCGCACAAAGTCCGTCAAGGCTTCGGTGGCAACCAGCGCGTGATTTTTTCAAAATACGCCGGCTCGTTGATATCGGTATGCAGCACTCCGCCGGGCCCGATGTATTTCCATTCGTGGCAACCATAGCAGATCTGCAACACTCGCTGGCCGCGGGAGTCCGACCACACCAACGCGTAATCCGGATGAAAACCGGCGCAGGTCGTTTTCGGCGAGGAGAGTGCTTGATGCGAATCCGCACTGCCATAGAGATCCACAATTTCCTTCACTCGCGAAGTGGTGACGGGTTCGGGCTTTTGGTGAAAAGCGAAATCGGCAAAAAAACGATGCGGCTCCGTGCGCAATTGCTGAGCATAGACTTCGGCATCGCGCTTGGGGTGCGCCAATCCGCGATACACCTCGATGTTTTTCGCCTTTCGAAAATCCGCTCCCACCGCACGCAAAGAAGCGAGCTCCGTAGACCGCAGAGGTTCGCCGCCACGCCAACAGGTGGCACAGGAGGCTAACAAAAGCAGGGGCAGAACGTAAATCGCTCGCATCATCACGGACCGATCATGCTCTACGCTTGAGGAAAATCAATGGGATTTCTGATTTCTTCGGCTTGCCCCGCGAGACCAGCTGAGACAGGATGACGACATGAACTCCGCAGGCAAGGCGCAACAATTGCGCGAGAGCAAAGGGCAAGGTCGCATCACCGCTCTCACAGCCTATGATTATCCGATGGCCAAGTTGCTTGACGAAACAGGCATCGACCTGCTGCTCGTAGGTGATTCGTTAGGCATGGTCGTTCTGGGATTTCCTGATACGACGCACGTGACGCTAGAGCATATGATCCACCACACGGCCGCCGTGGCTCGCGCCAAGCCGAAGGCCCTCGTGCTGGGTGATATGCCCATTCACACGTATGACGAACCCGTGCAGGCACTCGCATCAGCGCAGCAACTCATCGCTGCGGGAGCTGATGCCGTAAAGCTGGAAGGCGGGGAGGAAAAAGCGGCCACGGTTCAGGCCCTCTGCGATGCGGGCATCGAGGTGATCGGCCACATCGGCATGCTGCCCCAGCATGTGGTGGAAGAAGGCGGCTATCGAAAAAAAGGCAAAACGCCCGCCGCAGCAGATCAATTGCTGCGCGATGCTCTCGCACTGCAGGATGCCGGTGCCTGCGCGCTGGTGCTCGAATCCATCGTGCCTCACGTCGCCGCACAAATCACCAATGAGATCTCGATACCCACCATAGGCATCGGCTGTGGCGAAAACACCTGCGACGGCGAAGTGGCGGTGATCACCGATCTGTTAGGCTCGTATCCCTGGTTCGTGCCGCCTTTCGCCCGACCCGAAGCGAATGTGGCAGAAGCCGTCCGCCTCGCAGCGCTCGCTTTCCAAAAGCGCGTCCGAGAAGAATGATGGGTAGGCATGATCGAATGAATCGATTTTTTCGCCTCATCTTTGGGTGGGAAATTTTTCCTCCATGAGCCAACGTCGAATGACCTCATCATTCGCGCTGATATTGCCCAGCACGCGGTAGTTCGATCGCTCCAGCACCAGGGCGAGTTCCGATGGTTCATCAACCACGCACCACGGTTGCGAGCCAGAGGAATGGATGAACCGAAACTCCTGATCTTTTACCACCAGAAAGCCGACATGAGTGTCCAGACCCATGAGATAGATGCCCGGACGACCGCGGGTGGTCTCGAAGCGGAATGTTTTGTAAGGAATGCCCACACGGATGCGCAGATCCTCCATGGGCAGAAAGGTTCGTAAGATCTGCTGAGAGGCCTGTTGCGCAAGCTGAGAGCGCTCGATGCGGAACCCAGCCGCTTCCAGCACGGTGGTGACAAAATACCCGCAGGCGATTTTCCCCTCGCCGGGTGTGGTGGCCGTTCCATTGAAATCCCAGGGCGTTCCCAACCAGCAACGCATCATTTCCGGCAGGCTGTGCTCTAACAATTCGCGCGCCTGATCGATCACCGCTTTTTTTTCGCGCGCAGTCGTCGCCATGCGATAGCTTCCGGCATAATGTTTGCGCCAGCGCTGGATGTCCTGCTTTAGCAAATTCCATTTCGCAGGATCGGGCGCTGGGGCCCGCTCTTTTTCCTCTGAGGGCAAAGCGCCCATCGTCCGATACCAGTGCATGGCTAGTGTGTCCCGATACCGATGCACGGCCCACGCAGCCGACACCGCCACCAGCAGTCCCAATACCCAGAACACCGCGCGATACGAACGCCGGGGAGCATACTGGTTGGTGGGTTTTTTTGCCAAAATCGAACGCGTTATGGGATCAGATCAACCTGTATTCTCCGTCATCATCCATACCGATCCAGCCAACATGATCGAAGGCCCGATAAAGAGCCGGCAAAATGTCTTCCGAATCATCCTCACAATGCTCGATGGTCGCCGTGCTGGTCAGACCATGGGCCACCTCGATGCTGATCACAGTCTCGCAACCGTCGATGCGAATCCAATCGCCCCAGTTTTTGTGATCATGAGTGACCTCCAGTTTCTGAGCTCGCAAGGCCGCAAGCACCGACCGCAAGGTGGTGGGTTGGGAGGATTCGGGGATGGCGACGACAATGTCCATAACCGCAATCATACGGGAGCTACGGGACTTCGCCAAGCATTCAATGGCGGAAAAACCTCACGTTATCACGCCGCCACCGCATGGCGCAGCCACCGATGCGCGCGTCCAAATTTTGACACAATTGACGATGGGCAGATGCGGAAAAATCTGTACTATTGCCGCGCCATGCTTCCCGAGCCCATTCTCGAAACTCGTGTCTTCGCCCCCGCCACCGTGGCCAATGTTGCCTGCGGTTATGATGTGCTGGGCTTTGCGATCGACTCCCCCGGCGACGAAGTCGTCGTCCGCCATTCTGACAAACCAGGGCTTCGCATCACTACGATCACAGGCGATGACGGCAAGTTGCCGAAAGACCCCGAGAAAAATACCGCGGGTGTAGCAGCCTTGGATTTCCTGCGCCATCTGGGCATGCTGGATCGCGGCATCGAAATGGAAATTCACAAGAAAATGCCCTTCGGCTCGGGCCTCGGCTCCTCAGCGGCCTCAGCAGTCGCTGGTGTCTACGCGGTCAATCGCCTGATCGGAGAACCTCTGACAAAAAAACAACTTCTTCCCTTTGCCATGGCGGGTGAGGCCAGTGCCGATGGCGCGTGGCATGCAGATAACGTAGCCCCCTGCCTGCTCGGTGGCATCGTTTTTATCCGTTCGAATGAGGAGCTGGACATCGCCCAAATCCCCGTGCCGAAAAACCTCTGGGCCGCCGTGGTCCATCCAGACATCGAAGTGCTCACGAAAGTGGCTCGTGAAATTTTACCCAAGGAAATTTTACTCGCCAATGCCACGCAACAGATCGGCAATCTCGGCGGTCTGATCTGCGGTCTGATCCAAGAGGACTACGGTCTCATTTCACGCTCCATCCACGATGTGATCGCAGAACCCCGACGCCAGAAACTCATCCCCGAATTTTACAAGGCGAAACGCGCCGCGTTGTCATCCGGAGCGCTCGGCTTCTCGATCTCCGGCGCCGGCCCCTCGGTCTTCGCGCTTTGCGAGGGGGAGGAAACCGCTCGCAAGGTCGGCGATGCCATCTCCAAAGTCTTTTCCGCCGTGCCCCTTTCCAATCAAATTCACGTCTCGCAAATCAATCCGCGCGGCGTGCATGTGATCGACGAAAAAACCAACGCCTGATCCGCCGTGTGGTATCACTCGACCAAACAACCCGACCAACGCATACCGCTCAAGGAAGCGATCCTGCGCTCGTTGCCTGCCGATAACGGACTCTACATGCCGCAGGAAATCCGCCCGCTGCCAGATGAGTTCTGGCACGATTGGCGCCGCATGAGCTTCGCGGAGATCGGCTATCACGTAGCCCACTCGTTTTTCGGCGATGACATCCCCGCCGATGTGCTGCGAACGATGGTCGAGGAGACGCTCTGCTTTGATGCCCCGCTCGTGCAACTGGCGCCCGCCGATTTTGTGTTAGAACTTTTTCACGGCCCCACCTTGGCCTTCAAGGACTTCGGCGCGCGTTTCATGGCACGGTTGATGGCCTGGCTGACGCGGGATGAGGATCGCGAACTCACCGTGCTGGTAGCCACTTCCGGCGATACCGGCGGAGCCGTGGCATCCGCCTTCCATCAAGTGCCCGGCACTCGCGTGATCATCCTTTTCCCCAAGGGCAAGGTCTCGCCATTGCAGGAAAAACAACTCACCACCCTGGGTCATAACATCACGGCGATCGAGATCGACGGCAGCTTCGATGACTGTCAGCGTCTGGTGAAATCCGCGTTTCTCGATGCAGACCTGTCGCAGCGCCTCAATCTCACCTCGGCCAATTCCATCAACCTCTCGCGACTCGTCCCGCAGAGTTTCTACTACTTCCATAGTAGCCGGATGATGCCCGAGGGAGTGGACCCGGCTTTTGTGGTGCCATCGGGCAATTTCGGCAATCTCACCGCCGGCTTGTTGGCGCAGCGTCTGGGATTGCGGGTGAAGCACTGGATCGCTGCCACCAATCGCAACGACGTGGTGCCCGCCTATCTCCGCAGTGGTCGCTACGAACCGCGCCCCAGCATTGCCACACTATCGAACGCCATGGACGTCGGCGCGCCTTCGAACTTTGTGCGCATGCAGTATCTGTTCGGCGACGACTGGCCGCGCATGGCGGCGAGCATTTCCGGCGATTCCTTTGACGATGACCAAACCCGCGCCGCGATCCGCGAGGTCAAGTCGCTCTATCAATACGAGATCGATCCGCACGGTGCCGTCGGCTGGTTGGCCGCGCGGAAATGGCGGGCCGCCCACCCCAGCACCCCGACGATTGTGTTAGGGACCGCCCACCCGGCGAAGTTCCTCGAAGTGATGGAAGCCGAGCTGGGGCAGGGCTCCATCGAAATCCCCGAACGCCTCGCCTGCCTCACCCATCTCCCCAGTCATGCCCATCACCTCGCCGCCGATGAAATCGCATTCCGGCAGTGGTTGAACCATGCGTAGCAAAAACTGTGATTGAGGTCAGCTTTGCGGGTCACGAAACCAAGCGTCCACAATCTCATTGTCTGCTTGACCAGCCGCAACTACGTGCTAAATCAAGTGCTAAATATCGGTTATCATGAAAACATTTTGCTCTCGACTTCTCCGTTGTTCCGCACTGGCCGCATTTCATTGTTGCATGGTGTCAGTTGTTTTCGCTCAAACTTCTAGCCCGTCCGACCTCGATCGCGACGGGATTCCGAATGTTTCCGACCCCGATGTCGATAACGACGGGATTCCCAACGGTCGGGATCGGAACATCGATGGAGGAACTGCGCGGTCCGGACCTCTCCGCGGGAAATTCATCGGCGATCGACTCCCCAATGCTCACAGCGCAGAGTTGGATATGGATGCGGATGGGCTGCCGGACAATCACGCCAGTGAGACCGACATCGACGGGGATGGACTGCTTGATTCGGATCGGAGGCTCGAATTCGATATTGACGCGGATGGGATCGCCAACGGTTTGGATGGAGAGGCCGATGGCGATGGGATCGTCAACACCAAGGATGTCGACATGTATGGAGATGAGGCAATCAATGATATCTTCGTGGGTGGTGGAGCAGAGGAGGCCTACGCGCCCGATGAATCGGTAGGGCCCATCATCGATTTCGTGAGTGGCGAACTTCGCAGGATTTTCCAAATTCCGGCATCTGATCTCGGTTTGCGTGTCAGAGTGCAGCCCAACAAGTTCGGCAACAAGGTCACTGGCCTGTGGCGTTACTTGAGTGCGGATCACATACAAATCTATGCCAAGTGGTGTTACTCCGAAGACAATCCGGATGATTTGTTGGTCACCGTAAATTACGAATACAAAGGCCCCTACTCAAACAACCCAGAGGATTATGCCAATCCCGAGTTTTACGTCGTTTCCGAAGAGTCCAGACTTTACGCACAGTATCCACGTGGTCCATTTACGTTCGTGAGTTGGCTCCCCGCGGAACCTGCAGGTTTCTTCTACACAGAACCAAACGAGCAAGCCACGGGCTTCGCTCCTCCTTACGAGGCCTTGAGAGCTGCGCTTAGCACCTATCCGAACTTCTCTTCCGATCCCGAATTCCTTGGCTTCTCCGGCAATCTTACTAAGACCCCCGGCCTTACGAGCCTGCAGTCCCTGATCACTCTCCAACGCACCATCATGCGCGTCACCAGGAGCGGGTATGGGAGGCTTGAGTCTCGGACGCTTCGCTAACGCATCGCCGACTCCTCAAAAATCCGGATCGAGCCGAGGCTTCCAGAGTTTGGTGTAGACCTCGTCGAAATGTGCTTTGAGGATCGAGTTTTCTTCAATTTTCTTGAAAAGCTCAGGCAGGATTTTCCAGTCATTCACAAACATGGCCGGGCACACCATCGCATAAGCCACCACCGGCGTTTTGTTTTTTTCGTAAATCGCCTTGAGCTCGTTGTAGGTTTTTTTCTGACTGCGTTCGTTGTCCATCAGATCGATGCGATAAGGCCACCCGCCGTGATGCGCGGGATCCATGATCGATAGTTTCACAAAATTGAGATAATGACTGCCATCGTTCATGATTCCGGGGGCTTCTGCAGCGGGCGCGTGTCGTCCCGTGATGGCTTCCATTTCCTCGGCAGTGATTTTTTCGCCCTTGAGAAAACGCTGCATACCCTCCTCAATCGTCAACGCGCTGAGCGGAAAACAAAGCATCCAGAAAGTCGAAGCGATGGAGAATAATTGTTTCATATTGGCTAACTTATCGTTTTACAAAATCCAATCATACCGTTAGGAAATGTCCATGATAAAACATCGGATATTCGTAATTTTGTTAGGAGTTCTGACTTGTTGCGGGGAAGTGCTGTGGGCGCAAGAAGATCCGAAAAAAACTCCCTACGCGGCCAATACCTATGCATACGACAGAAAAGAAACAGGTCCTTATTTTCGCAAGCTGCGCCGCATTCGCGAAGCCGAGGGCAATGCCGCCGCTGCAGCGCGACTGGACGGTGCGTGGAAACTGTTTTTGGAGCGATTGCAAAAACGGTTACCGGATGTCAAAACGCGCCACGCCTTCGATACGTGGGCGTTTTGGACATGGCACGAAGCAGAATTTGACAGCGGCTTGAATGATCCCGAGTGGGCCTTGCTCTTGTATCAATGGATTTATGATGAAGCGCAGCAGAGAAAGTGGCCCGACTGGGTGACACACGTGCGGCCGAACGTGATCTATGCGCACAGCACATTGTGCCAGTGGGCCCAACGGCGTATGGTGATGAATGTGGCGGAGGACTATTTTGCCGGCATCAAGTTCGATTTGGATCCCGGCAAGCTGCCGGCGTCGACACTGTGGGCGCCAGATTTGCCCTATGTCACCATGCGCCAATTTCCCGTGATCGTGCCCAGCACGAAGCACGTGGTGCCGTGGCAGCGAAAAGAGCAAAAGGACTCCAGCAAACCCACCTACATGGACAACCTGCTCATCGGTCTGATGGAGCATCTCGCTCTTGAGGACTATCAAATGGGACGATGGGATCGAGCGATGGAGCGCTATCTGTGGATTTTGGAATGGAATTCTGCGATCGGTAAGCACAATGCCGATCCGAAAAAACCGTATGAGCTGAAGCGCGAAGACGCCGATGCGTATCGGAATGCGAAATTGGTCATGGCAGGAATTCTTGACAAACTGGGCTATCGCGAAAAAGCGCTGACATTGGTCGATCAGGGCCTGGAGCGCAAAAAGAAAAGCATTTACTCGAACAAACAGCTGAAATTGCTCGAGGTCATGAGAGCGCGTTTGACATGGCAACAAGGAAAAGGCGATGCCGCCTTACTGGGCAAGCTCAACGCCATCCTTGCCCTCGAAGGCAAGGACCCTGGCGTGCCAGTGGGAGCGATGGATTCCGCACGACTGATGAAAGCCGATTGTCTCGCCAGCATGGGTAGAAAAGGCGAGGCGGAGACATTACTGAAGGGCATTTGCGAGAGAAAGAAGCGCAGCGCATTGGGATGGCTGGATGCCGAATTGGCATTGGTGAATCTCGATTTGAGCCAAGCGCGATGGGCAAGCGCTGAAAAAAAACTTCACGAGCTGATGCAAGCCGTGCGCCTCAAGGGAGTGAAAATCGAAGAACTGGATCTCTATCAAATGTATGTGCAATGGGCGCTGATGAGCGGGAAATGGGAGGAAGCCCTGCGCGGCCAACGCGAAGTGCTCCGCTTGCTGGAAGCGTTCCGTATGACGCCGCTGCTGCCGCTCGAGCAGGCCCGTTTGGCCAGAATCCTCGCCGAACTGGGAAATATTGCTGAGTCCGAGGCACAGGCGAAATTAGCTAAATCAGGCGCCACCGGCAGAGGTGCTCATTTCACTGACAGAATCGAGCAAGAACTCAATGAATTGAAAAACCGAGCCAACGTGATCGCAAAAAGCAAGGTGCGCATGCAGCCGCGAAGCGTCATGACCGCACCGATCGCAGGCTTCCCATCCCGCACCGTTCTGACATTGATCAATCACGGCACAGTCGAGGCGAAAGGCGCCATCAAGGTAAGCGGTCTACCGGCCACAATCACATGGGATGAAAAAACGAGCCATGCTGTTGTGGAAGTCACGGATGCGCAAGGCGGCGCAAAAGAACAGACAAGCGGCGAAATCAGAATCGCAGCAGGCCGGATGGCGCAAGTTTCCTGTTTTGGCAAACTCAACAGCGAAAATGCGCGGAAAGTCCTATTGGAATGGGTGGGGGATGATCGCCAAAGCTGTGAATGGAGCATCGAAAACGGAGACAAGGAAAGCGATGGCGCGGTCATTGATGCCGGGTCATACGATCACGATCCCTTTTTCATGATTCCCGTGCATCATCACCTCCAGTGCAAGGTCAAGGGATCCGTGAATTTGCGTGTCGTCACCTCCAAGCCCTGTCGGGTCGAGCTGTATGATGAAAAAGGCGGATTGCAGATGGTCGATGCGGAAGGAAACGGCAGCCTGAAAGACAGTGGCGACTGGTTAGGGGCGGACCGTGATAGAAATCTGGCCGCGGAGATTTTTGCTGACGCTACAACGGGGGAGACGCGCTTCTTGTTGCTGCTGGATCCGGCACAGGAAATCGAAAAAGAAGCCCTGAAAGTGCGGGTAGAATGGCTGATGGACGGCAAATGGTATCCTGCGGCCGAAGATCAAATCACTCCAGGAAAATAAATGTGGGTGTAGGACAAGCATCATGTGCCTTATCGTAAGGATGATGACTTGCTGCCTGCCTTTTCACCAACTGCCGAAGAGATCCATTTGCGGGGGATGAGCCTCGGGGAGGTACTGGCTGTTGCGGGTGTTTTTGGCCTTGGGGCCTTCTTTTTTCGCTTCGGGACGGGTGGAGTGAAGCTCGAGGTGGCTGAGAATCGCTTTGGCGCGGTCGATGACAGGCTGCGGCAAACCGGCGAGACGGGCGACCTGGATGCCGTAGGATTTATCAGCGCACCCGGGCAGGATCTTGCGCAAAAAAATGATCTCATCGTTCCATTCGCGCACCGCAACGTTGAAATTCGCCACCGCCGTGCGGGTATGGGTGAGATCCGTGAGCTCGTGGTAGTGCGTGGCGAAGAGCGTGCGGCACATCGTCAGATCGTGCAAATGCTCGGCGACGGCCCACGCGATCGATAGACCATCAAAGGTCGCGGTGCCGCGGCCAATTTCGTCAAGAATGACCAGCGACGACTCCGTGGCGTTGTTGAGAATGAGCGCGGTTTCGTTCATTTCCACCATGAAGGTCGATTGCCCGCGCGAGATGTCATCCGAGGCGCCGACGCGACAGAAAATCCGATCTACTATACCTATCGTAGCAGATTCCGCCGGCACATAGGCTCCGATCTGCGCCATCAGGGTGATCAGAGCAACCTGGCGGATGTAGGTGGATTTGCCCGCCATGTTCGGACCGGTGATGATGTGCAACAAGGAGTCCTGTGCAGCGAGGGTGGTATCATTCGGCACGAAGGTCTCGCCGACCAATGTCTGCTCCAGCACTGGATGGCGGCCATTCACAATGGTGAGTTGTTTCTCCCGCACGAGCTGCGGCCGCACGTGACGAAAGCGTTGTGCAGTCTCAGCCAGCGAACAGAGGACATCGAGTGTGGCGATGGCGGCGGCGCTGGACTGCAGGGCATCGAGATGTTCGCCAACCTTGGCACGGAGTTGCAGAAAGAGTTCATACTCCAACTGACGCGAGCGTTCCTCGGAACCTAACACTTTTTGCTCCATCTCCTTGAGCGCTGGCGTGATGTAGCGCTCGGCGTTGGCTAGGGTTTGTTTGCGGGTGTAATCATCTGGGACCTTGGCGAGCTTGGAGCTGCTAATCTCGATGAAGTAGCCGAAGACGTTGTTGAACTTGATTTTGAGGCTATCGATGCCTGTGCGTTGCCGTTCCGATTCCTGCAAGCGGGCGATCCAACCCTTGCCATCGCGGGAGATGCTGCGCAATTCGTCGAGCTCGGCGGAATAACCATCGCGAATGATGCCGCCTTCCTTGAGCGAAGCGGGTGGTTCCTCGGCGAGTGCCTGACGGAAAGCCGTGGTCAGGGCGGAAAAATCGTGGAGCTGCGCCACGATTCTTTGCGCCTGCGCAGGAACCTCGGGAAGAGCGCGGAGATCCTCTTTCAAGGGAGGGATGCAATCCAGAGAAACAGTGAGTTGCTGCAGATCGCGGGCGTTTCCGGCGCCTTGTGCCAGGCGGCTGGTGGTGCGCTCAATGTCGCGGATCTGGCGCAGGGCCTCCCGGCATTTGGACAGCACGAAAGGTTCCGCGATCAGGGCGCTGATGAGATCCTGGCGCTCTACCAACAGAGTGATGTTGCGCGAGGGATGGAGAATCCACTCGCGAAGCAATCGCGCGCCCATGGGCGTGTGGGTATGATCGAATACTCCGAGCAGCGTGTGCTCCCGACCCGAGCGCGAATCCACGAGGTCCAGGTTGCGCTGCGATGCGGCATCGATCAGCATCACGTCGAGCGAATCGCGGACGCGCAAGGAGCGCACGTGAGAACAGTTGCGACGCAGTTGATGGATCAGATAATGCAGCACCGCACCGGCGGCTCCTACGGCAGCGGCAAGATCTGAGCAGCCGAAGCCATCGAGCGATTGCACGGCGAAGTGATCCAGCAGCAAGGGCTGCGCCTGACCGGGCAGAAACGCATACCCGTCATAGGCGAGGGCATGGGGCAAGGCGCCGAAAGTAGCCGTCTGATCCTCAGGGATGAGCAGTTCCGCGGGAGATAGGCGACCCAGCTCATCATGCAGTTGCGCCACGTCGGCATACTCGCCCACGGTGAATTCGCCCGTGGAGTGATCGATGCACGCAAGACCGATTTTTTTGCCCTGTTGGAAGACAGCGGCGAGGTAGTTCGAACGCTGTTGATCGAGCAGATTGATGTCATCGATGGAGCCTGCGGTGAGAATGCGAGCGATCTCACGTTCGACAATTTTCCCCGGTTTCGGCTCAGACGTTTGTTCGGCGATGGCGACCCGTTTGCCAGCCTTGACGAGCCGTGCGATGTAGGATTCTGCCGCATGCCAGGGAATGCCGCACATCGGCACCAGATTGCGTTTCGTCAGGGCCACATTGAGGATGGGCGCGGCGACCTTGGCATCCTCAAAAAACATCTCGTAGAAATCCCCGAGGCGATAGAGCAGTATGATGTCCGCGGGCAAAGTACGCCGCATGGCCTGATACTGGGCCATCATCGGTGTGAGTTCGTTACCGCTCATGTGCGGACATTGTTATGCAACCATGCCGATGATGGGAATCAGAAAGCTACGCAAGAGGGATTTTTTCCAACCATCCGCTCGATCTCCCGCATGAGAGCGGGAAGTCAGTCGTTGCAGCGTCAGAAATCAAACCCATCGATGTTCTCTTTCGTGAAAACAAAGGGCGTTCCCAGTAGCACGTTGTCGCCCTTGATCGCGAACTTGCCGAGTTTTCCGGCATCGAATTCCGTGGCGCCCGCCTGCAATTTCCCTTGGGCCACCGCAGCAGCAACTTGCACGGTGAGGTAACCGAGGTCTTCCACTTTCCACAATACAACCGCTTGCGTCACGCCTTCCTTGACATAACTTTTGTTTTCGCTGGGCAGACCCAGACCCAGAACCTTGATGCTGCCTGCTTTGCCAGCCTGCTTCACGGCTTCAGCAGCACCCGGCACGGCAGGCGAGCAAACGGCGATCACCGCCTTGAGGTTCGGATAAGCGCTGATCAGATTTGTTGTCTCTTGCTGCGCTTTATCCTTCTGGTCGTCACTTGGTTTGATCTCAACCAATTTCATGTTGGGATATTTGGCCGCCTGGCGCTCTTGAATGTACTTGATCCACTCGTTGGTATTGGCCGCCGTGAGAGTAGCCGTGATGATGGCAAATTCGCCTTCGCCACCCGTCAAAGAAGCGGCCGTGTCCATGAGTTGCTCACCAATCCCTTGGGCGGTCGCTTGATTGACAAAAAACGCGCGGGCATCCGTCTGCGCATCGGCATCATAAGTGACCACTTTGATCCCAGCATTTTGCGCCTTTTTGAGGGCCGTCGATATGCCATCCTTGTTTTCGCACGCGGCAGCAATCACATCGACACCCAGCGAAATCCAGTTCTCCACGATTTCATTTTGTTTCGCCGGATCGGTATTCGTCGGGCCATCAAACAATAACTCTGCACCGAGGTCCGCAGCGGCAAGACGCGCGCCTTTTTCACAGGTGACAAAATATTGGTTGCCTTTGCTTTTGGGCAGCAATCCGATGGTCAGTTTGCCATTGGCATTGCCGCCGTTTGATTTTTGTTCGCAGCCCGCAAGGAAAAATGCGGCGGCACATGTGAAAATCCAAGAGATGCGTTTCATAGCGTTTTGTCGTTGGTGGTGGTGATGCTGAGAGATTGCCTGCGAGCGCGGCCCGATGCAAGAGATTTCAGAATCACTCCGGCGGCCAATGCCACCAGCAGGAGCAATCCTGTTAGAATGCCGGAAAGCTCACGAGAGACGCTGGCGATCGGCTGATCGAAGATCTGAAACGATGTGATGCGTCCGAGCCCGTTGTTCAGGATGGCAACAGCGACGTATCCTAACAATGTGCCATAAATGCTACCAGCGCCACCGAAAATGCTCGTTCCCCCCAATACCACCGCCGTGATGGCCAGGAGCTCATAGCCAATGCCGACATTGGCGCGGGCTTCGCCGAGACGAGCCAACAAAATCACCGCGGCCAGACCGGCGACAGCACCTGCGATCACATACGCCATGCCCGTATTCCCACGCACCGAAATCCCCGCGTAACGCGCGCCCTCAGGGGCATAACCGATCGCGCGCAACGAGCGCCCCCATGTCGTCTGATGCACCAACAAAGCCATGAGAATCGCAACGACAAAAAAGATCCACAATTGCGTGGGCAAGCCGAGAAAATTGCCATTGCCTATGCTCAAAAAGCCGTTAGGAAATCCCGAATAGGCTTCCGATCCTTTCGTGAGGGCTTCCGCCAGTCCGCGAAAAAGCGAAAAGGTCCCCAAAGTCACGATCAGGGGTGGGAGATTCATTCTCGTGATCAAAAACGCATTGCCCCATCCACCGAGAGCACCGAGAGAAATCGCCGCCATCGCCGCAAGCCAAGGCGACATATCGTATTGCTTCACAAGGAGGCCAAAGACCACCGCACACAGGCCCATCATCGAACCGACGGATAAATCAATGCCACCCGTGAGAATCACAGGAGTCATGACCAAGGCCAGCAATCCAATTTCCACCGAGTGACGAAAGATGTTAGAAACATTGCTCGATGCGAGGAAATTTCTACCGAAATTCTGGAAGATCAATACCTCCAACAGAATCACCAGCAGCAACACCGTTTCGTGTCTGGCAAGGAGGGCCCCGAGATGAAATTTCTTCCTTTGTTGTGTCATGCCATTCAACCCTTCGAATGTTTCTTATGATTCCAACCATCGGCCACCACCGCCAGGATGATCACCAGACCTTGAATGGCTTTCTCCCAATAGGGCGGTTGATGGAAATGGGTAAGAGCGGGATTCACGTTGGCCAGTAAAAACAGCCCGGGCAACACGCCCCATAGTGTGCCACGCCCACCGCGGATCGCGATGCCACCGACCACCGCTGCGGCGATGGCCTTGAGTTCGAGCCCATCGCCGCAACTCGGTTGGATTTGCGGCGACTGCACGAGGTTCATGACCGCAGCCACAGCGGCGAGCAAACCCATGCTGACGAACACGCCGAAGGTCGTTCGTTTGGGATTGATGCCTGCCAATCGCGCGGCTTCCGCTTCACTGCCCACGGCGTAAATGGCACGCCCTGCACCGATGTTTTTCATCCCCCAAGCCAGTGCCACCAGTAGGAAAAACGCGACACCGATGACCGTCCCCTGTCCCTGCGCTTGGCTCATGCCGAACCATTGAACGCCCTCGGGCAAATTGAGCAGACGACCCTGTTGCCACAATCGTAGCGCTTCCTGCCAAGTCACCATCGTCGCCAATGTCACAACGATGCTGGGCAGACCGAGATAGGCCACCAACACGCCATTCAACGCGCCCATGAGCACACCCGCCCCCAGTGCTGCAGCAATCGCAAGCGCTAAGGGCAATTTCGCGGCAGCGACCAAACCCGCAACCACGGCACACATGCTAAATTGCGCGCCGAGCGAAATATCGATCTGTCGTGAAATGATGACCATCGCAACTCCCAGTGCGACGATCATTGCGGGCATCTGTGAGGTCACCCGTGATAGCAACGGTTGCCACTGGAAAAAATGAGGCGCCACAATCGCCAGCGACAACAGCAACAGTCCCAGAGCGGCGGCGACAATCCATTCACGTGAATGCTTTTTCATGCGACCTCCTTGCTCTTATGTCCTAGTGCCGCCGCCATGATGCCGGCAGCATCCGCGGTTGCACCCTCTGTGATTGATACCAATTTCCCGCCGCGCATCACCGCGATCCGGTCGCTCATGCCCAACACCTCCGGCAAATCGCTGGAAATCATAATGACAGCCAAGCCTTCCTTGGCGAGACCGCGTATGATTTTATGAATCTCACTCTTTGCGCCCACGTCCACGCCTTGCGTAGGTTCATCCAAAATCAACAAGCGCGGTTGGGTGGCCAACCAACGCGCGACACTGACTTTTTGCTGATTGCCCCCGCTCAGAGAAGCGCCAGGGGCGTCGGGCCCATACGCCTTGATTCCTAGGTCGCGAATCATCTGCAACGCCAAATGTTGCTCTGCGGCTTTGCGCAGAAAATGTCGCGGAAACATTCTCCGGTGGATCGCCATGGTAATATTGTGCGCGATCGGCAAATCGAGAATCACACCATGCTTGCGGCGGTCCTCAGGCACGTAAGCAATCCCCTGCGCGATCGCTTCCGCTGGCGAGGAGAGGACCACCTCACGATGGTCTAACAAAATTTTCCCTGAGCTGGCAGGGGTGATGCCGAACAGGATGCGCGCCAGTTCCGTGCGACCCGCGCCGACGAGCCCCGCCATGCCGAGAATTTCTCCTGCACGCACCGTGAGCGAAATATCGCTAACGCCACTGTCCGCACAACTGACATTCTGCATTTCAAATACCACCTCGCCCACTCGCGATTCGGCAGGGGGGTAGATCGAAGAAACTTCGCGCCCCACCATCAACTGGATCATTTGCGATTCATTCAACTGGGCCACTGCATGGGTGCCCACACTCTCGCCATCGCGCAGCACAGTCACACGATCGGCAAGCGCAAAAATTTCCTCCAACCGGTGGGAAATGTAGACCACACCCACGCCGGCGGCACGCAGATCACGCACGACAGCAAAGAGCAGATGCTGTTCTTTTTGTGTAAGCGATGCCGTGGGTTCATCCATGATCACGATGCGAGCGCCCGAGCCCAAGGCACAGGCGATTTCCACCAACTGCTGTTCGGGCATCGAAAGCGACGCGACTTCGGCATCCGGTGAGATTTCCGCACCGATGCGCTGCAATAATTCCGCAGCGCGATGGCGTTGACCCGCCCAATCGACCTTCGCGTAAGGGCGCGATGTCTTCAAACGCAGTCCGATGTTTTCCGCAACACTGAGGTCCGGGAACAACGCGGGTTGTTGATAAATGCAGGCGATCCCCAGCTCTTGCGCTTTGGCGGGAGTAAGTGCGTGCACGACTTCACCCATCACCTGCATCTGTCCTGCATCCGGCAAATGGGCGCCGGTGATGACCTTGATGAGTGTGGATTTGCCAGCGCCATTTTCGCCCAGCAGTGCATGAACCTCGCCCGCTTGTAATGCAAAAGAAACCCCCTTCAAGGCGCGTACCGCGCCGAAGGACTTCTTGATATCGGACAGTTGTAACAGCGTTTCCAAGGTCTTGGGATTTTATGCGTAACTGGAGCCTATGCTGAGACCGAGTGCCATGCGACGTTCGACGCGTTCCTTGGCAACCGCGGCCTCGTAGCCACTGATACGGTGAGCGTCAAGTGGATCCGCAGGCAAGTCATGCGACTTACGCCAATCGGCCACCACCCCGCTCACATCGGCATGAAAAGCTTTCTTCAAGCACATCTCCGCATCGATGATACGACCTTCTGCCTGATAGCGAACCATCGCCTCGTGATCCACCATCGCCGCCTTCGCATACAGCTCCTGTGCTGTCGTGACGGTCTGAATCATCGCTTCAATCTTGGGCTTGAGGTTGTGCGATTGGTCGATCATGTATTCGATCTTTGGATAGACGCCCCCACGCTCCCACGCGTAGAAATGGATTTCATGGAAAATGCGGAAGATCTGATAGGGGTCGATGGAGCCGAGAGTCAGATCGTCATCGGCGTATCGGCGGTCATTGAAATGGAAACCACCGAGCATGTTTTCATCCAGCAACCATGCAACGATTTGCTCGATGTTTTGCGACAGGTAATGGTGCCCCGTATCCACAAGGACCTTGGCCTGAGGGCCGGCGATTTTTGCCATCATGTAGGCCATGCCCCAGTCCGCGAGGTCGGTTTGATAGAAGGCGGGCTCAAAGGGCTTGTATTCCACCAGCAGAACCTGATCCGGATCAAGGTGCTGATGTGCCTCACGCAGTGCATACTCGAAACGGTGCTTGCGCGCGCGAATGGAATCTTGGCCGGGATAGTTGGTGCCATCCGCAAACCACAGGGACACGGCGCGGCTGTGCAGCTCTTTCCCCAAGGCAATGCTATCGCATATGTGCTTCGTCGCCATCGCACGTATCGCCTCATCGGGATTCGCCACGCTGCCCAGCTTGTATTCCTGGTGCTGAAACAAGTTTGGATTGATCGAGCCGATGCGCACGCCGTGACGTGAGGCAGCGGCAGCGATCTCAGCAGCTTTGCTGAAATCAGGGAAGTCCCACAAGACATGCGTCGCCACCGTAGGGCAGCAGCCCGTCAGGCGATGCACTTGACCAGCGTCTGCCAGCTTGTCAGGCATATCAATGGCGGCCGCCGGTTGATGAAATTTACCGAAGCGAGTGCCGGTATCAGCGTATCCCCATGATGGAGTTTCAATAAAAAAGTTTTCGAGCGCTTGGAAAGCAAGGGTTTCAGGGGTTGTCATAGTAACGTGAAGGGGTGCCCCGCTTCATGATTCGTTTCCTATGGTTTGACAAGGCAAAAACCGATTTTTTTATCCTTTGCCTTGGCTCATGCATCGCTCACTGTGATGCTCCGACTTGTCATGAGTTCATTTGAAAACCAACTCAGTCGTTTTTTGAGTCTGGTGCTACGCCATGACCCAAGCTCCATCGGCTTGCAACTCGATGAAAACGGCTGGGCTCGCTTGGCGGACTTGATCGCCTGCATGAAAAAGCACGGCAAACGAGTCGATCAGGCCATGATTTTGCGCGTGGTGGAGACCAGTGACCCGCAGCGCTTCCGTGTCTCCGATGATGGCGTATCGATCCGCGCGAATCAGGGGCACTCGATCGCCATCGAACTGAAGCTGGAGAAAATGGCTCCGCCCCAGTGGCTCTATCACGGCACCGCGGTGAAATCGATGCCCGCCATCGTGCGTGAGGGGCTGCGCAAACAATCGCGCCATCACGTTCCTCTCAGCGTGGACCGCGCCAGCGCAAAAAAAGCTGGCGCGCGTCACGGTAAGCCCGTGGTGTTGGAAATCGCCGCACAACTCATGGCACAGCACGGCTATCCGTTTTACCACGCGGATAATGGCGTCTGGTTCACGGACCATGTTCCGCCCGATTACCTGAACCAGCGCTTCACCTGACAAATGGCTTTCAGACAACACTGGCAATCGCATGGACTTCCCTTTGTCCCAACGGGACAACTCATCTCAGCCCACGATGCAATCGTGGGCTGAGCCCCCTCCTCTGCCCGCGCATCCCGTCAGGACGCAAACTGAAGACGGCTCCGGTTACCCTGCACCATGGGCTCCTCATGAGTCGTCACGTTATGACGAAGAATGAACAGCCATTTCAGCGGTCAGCACGTATTGACGCAACAACTGTAACAACTTTACCCAGTGACCGCAGCAGTTCACGACAAACGACTTTCTTGTTTCTTACTTTTTCTAAGCTACGAAATAGCTCACTCCGAACCCATGGAGTTTACCACCTGCACCCAGGGCAGAAAAGATGCCAAGGCGTGAATGCACAGCGCGATGCCTTGCATCAGCAGCGAAAGAGAAACCCATATCACTCCTTTGCGATTATACCACGCGATCATGATGGTGGAAATCATCAACCCCGCGAAAAACAACAAGGTGATGAAGGGACTGGCCAAGAAGATGCGAGATAGAGTGGGCCATGTCACGCCGATTTCATTCATCATCTCCGCCATTCTGGGCAAGAAGCCCATGAAAAACAATTCCGGTATGAACAACAAGATCGCCAGCACAGTAACGAGACTAGGGTAACGCAGATCAGAGGGCACGTTCGATTCGGTTGTCATGATGTCCCCAGTTTGCCCGCTGGAAATTATTTGGCAAGAAGAAGCCTCTGCAGCGACTTGTGCGCGGACGGGTCTGTTGATTCCTTTCCGTGATTGGACTAAAGTTGCCCTAATGTGGCACGTGAGGGCGCACCGCCTCAGCCAGCAACTTGTATCCCGCTTCGTTGAAATGAAGTTGATCGGCAACAAAAAGTTCTGGTCTGATCTTGCCAGCGGCATCGAGTGTAATGGAAGAAGCATCAATGAAGATGAGATTTTTGTTCTTCTTCGACTCATCCGCGATGGCTGCATTCAACTGATCGCACGCGGCTTTTTCATGCCAACGGGCCGGTGAGGGACTGAGAGCGATGTAGGCAATGGGGACGTCCGGAAGTTTCGCCCGGATGGTGGCGACGAAGGTTTTATAGTCGTGAAACACTTGCTCGGCGGATTTTCCGGTATGGATGTCATTGCCCCCAGCTCGAAGAAAAATCATTTTCGGTTCATAGGGAAATATCATGCGCTCGGCGAAATGCGTGCTGTCCACGATTTCGTTGCCGCCGAAGGCTCGGTTCAGAATGATCGCACCGGGAAAATCCTGGGCGAGAGACTTCCAGCGGACGATGCCAGACGAACCGATAAAGAGCAGCGCGTGCTTCGGAGGCGGCTGGCTAACGTCGCTTTTCTCGAATGCAGCGATATCTTTTTCCCACTTCGCAAAGTCATGTGGCTTCGCCTCTGCACGGGGCTCGGCACCCACAAAAGTCATCATCAACATCAAGGCGATCCATGAAACCCGCGTAAGCATACCACTCATACGGAATCGGATCGCCTTCCATATCAATGAGTGCTGATGAGCCAAGCAATCGGCCATTTTGACAATTTCCCACGCTTCCTGCTTTTCCTCATCACAAAAATCCGCCACTCTCCCGCCATGTCCGATTCCGTATCCGCGCTCCGCTCACTTTTGTTAGAAAAATCCGTTCGCACCGGCACCTTCACATTGGCCTCAGGGAAAATCAGCGATCTTTACATCGACTGCCGCGTCTCTACGCTCGATGCCCATGGCGCGAACCTCGTCGGTGAGGTCGGTTGGACCGCGGTGAAAGAATACATCGCCGCTCACGATCTGCACATCGATGCCATCGGCGGCATGACCATGGGTGCAGATCCGATTTCCCTCGCCGTCGGCATGTTTTCTGCCCGCGAAAACCCTGCCGCACCGCTTCAGGTTTTCACGGTGCGCAAGGAGCCCAAAGGCCACGGCCGCGGTAAGCAAATCGAAGGAAATTTTTCCCCAGGAAATACGGTGATCGTAGTAGATGACGTGATCACTACGGGGGGCTCAACACTCAAGGCCATCGATGCCATCGAGGCGGAAGGCGGGAAAATCGCTTTCGCACTCGTGCTCGTCGATCGCGAGGAAGGGGGCCGCGCCGCCATCGAAGCCCGCGGCATCCCCGTGCTGGCACTCTACGCCCGCAGCAATCTGTTAGGCTAATCCGCTGCCCTCATGATCTCCCGCTGCAAGGAAAAATACCAACCCTCCGCCCTGTTGCGGCAGTATCTCCACCGCTTTGCCCGGCAGATCGAGATCCCCATGGTCTATGACGACCTGTTTCGTTTCCAAGGCGTTGTCCCCTACGAGGATCCCTTCGGCAACGAAACGCTGTGGATGACGGTGATGTATCCACCTGAGATGCGGCAGTCCCTGCAGTCGCGACTCATTCGCATTTATACCGAACTCAAAATCGGCGGCGAGAGCGGTCTGCACGAGCACCTTAGCGTGGATCGCATCGACTTCGGCGAGTTCGGCAATTCCAAACCCTTCCGCATCCGCATCACCAACCTCTATAACGACAACTCGGATTATTTCTATGTGAAACAGGCCGATGCCTCACGCATCTACGGTCTCGAGCTCGAACACATCCTTTCGCCCAACCGCATCAACTACCTCGTGAATGGCAACACGCTCATCGAGGAACACATCGCCGGCGTGCCGGGAAATGTGTTCCAACGCGATCATTTGCGGCGCCCCGAACTGAATCGTGTCCGTATCGCCAAGGAATTCACCAAATTCAACGAGCGTTGCTTCATCCGTTTGTTAGGTGATATGCGCAGTGTGAATTACGTCGTCGATATCACACCGGACTTCGAGGAAGTGCAATACCGCGTGCGCCCCATCGACTTCGACCAACAATCCTACGAAGGCCCGGGCCGCACCTACCTCGCCTATCATTTCGATTCAAACCGCGCCGTGACCAAACTCGCCTTCGGCGAACTCAACCGCCGCACCATCGAGCAATACGTTGAGGAAGAGCGCGCGCAAATGGCTCGTCGCGCCCGCGTAGAAAGCACCCGCCTCAAAGCCGTGCTGGGCATCATGCGCCGTGAGGAGCTGGCACCGCGGCCGCACGTGGCGCGCCTCGCCAAAGACCTGATGAAATATCACAAAACCGATGTCTTTCACGACTGTGAGACCATGGGCGAACTCACCGCCGTTCACATCATGCACATGCTGGGCATGAACGATTGAGCCGCAAAAGAAAGAGATCGCTTTTGAAATTCATCCGATTTCCCTTGAATAAAACAACCGCATCGCGCATCGTATCCCTTAGACAGCAAACGGGGGCGTTCTGGTTTCGACGGGATGTTTGACGCGCTGACTGCACGTGGAGGTTGATCGGTTGGCCTCCTTAAAAGCCGGTCAAAACAAATAAATGCAGACTCTAACGAGCTCGCACTGGCTGCTTAATTGACGGCCACGTCTGAACCCCGACGCCTGTTAGGGGGGAAGGCGACACTTAACAGGCTGGGCATGAAGTCGGGTGACCGGATGGATTGCTGAGAACTCACAGGTCTCTAGGAAAGCAACGCCGCATGAGGGCCGCGCTTCTCCGAATCACCGACCCCATGCTAAACGTGTAGAAGTCATCGTAGACGGCGTCTCGGACAGGGGTTCGACTCCCCTCGCCTCCACTTGCTGGTGTTTTTCACCCTCCTGATCGCATCTTCCCCCAAGCAGTGGGAAGAATGCGCTTGGGAGTTGCGGTATCTGGTCCTCTCGCCTCCTCCAGTCACGATCGGCAACTCGATTCATGCCCGCAGCTGGCAGTCGCCGCACAAAAAAGCGGCCGTCCCCATCAAGGAACGACCGCTGTATCTCGCTTTCCTTGGCGATTACTGGGCGGCTGCCTCCGTCACTTTCAGGCGGATGTAGTCGCTGTTGTCTGCTCCTGCATCGCCATCCGTGCGGAAGGTGTGCCACTCCCAGCCACTGTCCAGTGTTGGCAGCGCAGGCTCGATCGCACTTCTCACCGAAGTCGCATCGGCTCCCTCCACTTCCGTCACCACCACCGTGTTCCAGGTGCTCAGGTCGTCCGATCCCTCAATGGTGTATTTCACCAGATCTTTCGTCGCTTCCTGCTTGCTGCCGTTCGACGCGAAGGTCGCTGCAGCTCGGGTCGCCACCGTGTAGGT
>CAMCIC010000023.1 GCA_945874895.1 Akkermansia muciniphila
CGCAGGTAAATGCGAAACTGCTCCCGCTCCGCATCCCCAAAGACAAATCTGCGATCCACGACGCGAGAAACACAATGGTAAATCGCCGGTTTCACCAACGAATCCTTCCAAGGAGCCAACCATCGGGAACGTCTCATGCCCCCATTCTACCCGATTCAAGCCCAATGACAAGAAGATTTGCAATAATTTGTCTGTCCCTTTATTAGAATTGGTTTTCTGCTTTAAGTCTAAAGCCTGAGAATGACGCTCTACAGCCCGGGAAGTTGGGCTTTTTGCAGTTCTTCGCGGATCATTGCCTCACAGATTTCAATCTGCTTGGCCCGTCGCACCCGCGCCTCGTTGGCAATTTGTTCGAGAGTGTCGATGTCGTAAAGATACACTTCTTCGATCTCTGCCACCGCAGGATCAATGTCACGGGGCACGGCGATATCGATGAAAAACAAAGGCCGGAACTTGCGCTTGCGGCGGACGGCTTCGACATGCTCTTTTTGCACGATCGTGTGCGGTGCGCCCGTCGAACCGATTACCACGTCAACTTGAGCCAGCACCAGTTGCCAGTCATCGAAACGCACGGCGTGGCCATTCATTTGCTGCGCGAGGTCGAGCGCGCGGTCATACGAACGGTTCGCCACAAAAATGCTGCGCGCACCTCGCGATTGCAGGCTTTGCGCCGTTACGCGACTCATCTCCCCCGCGCCAAGAATCATCACCTCACTGTTCTTGAGATGACCGAAAATTTTCTCCGCCAGATCCACCGCCACATTGCCGATGGATGTCGCACCCTCTTGGATGCCGGTTTCGGTACGCACTTTTTTGCCGATAGAAAAAGCTCTCTGGAACAAACGATTGAGCACACCACGCGTCACTCCCGCGTGCAACGCCGCTTGGTAGGCATCTTTCACCTGACCGAAAATTTCCGTCTCGCCCAGCACCATGGAATCGAGCCCACTTGCCACGCGACACAGGTGAACCGCCGCATCCATTTTCCGCCGGTGGTAACAATGTTCGGCCCCTCCCAGCATCTCCTCGAGTTGCGCAATGCTCGATTCCTCACCCGATACATAAATTTCCGTGCGATTGCAGGTAGAAATCACGACCGCCTCGTCCACACCGATTTTATGACGCAAGTCCGACGCTGCTTCACCCAGTTTCGAAGGCGCCACAGCAAAAAGCTCCCTCACCTCCACGGGTGCGGTGCGATGATTCAAGCCGACACAAATCAATTCCATCACACCAGTGCAAAAACCCCCAAAGACAACATAAAGAACACCATCGCCAGCATCGACAAGCGTCGCCCGGTGACTCCCCTCCACTGCTGCCACAGCAACAGCCCGCCATAAAAAATCCACACCGCGACCGCCGCGATCAAGTGTGACCATCCGCCACGATGCGACATCATGGCCCCAGCGAAGATCCCCAGCGTCAGCAGCCCCTGCCCCATCCACAACAAACGTTTTACCGCCGCCAGCAATTCACGCACCGGAGGCAGATTGCGGAAAAGTCCCGACTGCAAGTGATGATCCTTCAGCTGTCGATCCAGCACCAAAAACATCACGCCTGTGACCGCCGCCAAAGCAAAAGCTCCATACGATAGAACCGATACCGCCGCATGAGCCTCGCGCCAAGCATCCACACCTAAGGATCGTTCCGGCTGCGAGCTCATCACGCCCGGCCACATGGCGATCGCCTGAAATACCACTACCACCGGAGCTGTGAACAAACCCACCAACGACAAACGATACGGCCGGCCCACCACCAAGTAGAACAAAGTCAGAGACCAAGCCAAAAATACGAGAATTTCCCCGCGATCCCTCAGCGGACAAGCACCACGCATGTCGCCCCGCAACTTAAGAAAACCCAACTGCACCACAAAAGCTCCGCCGATCAGCACAAGCGTCCACCAAGTGCGCGTGCCACGATGCAGCGATACCGCCCCCCACCCTGCACCAACCAGCGCAAGCAGAGTGGAGATCAATAATAACGTGCGATCCATGACAGCCCTTACATGCACCGCATTGGCCCGTCACGCAAGTCCGAATCCATATCGGGGCGTGAGTTCATATCTCACGACAAAAGTCATCCAACAGCACAATGACTCGGCGAAAAGTGTGTCGTTGGGATGAAAATGAGCCACTCCATCCATTGCTTTTTCTCATTGGGCGGCAACACGTCCGGACATCATCCATGACAGCATGAATAGTGCGGCTTGAAAGAGCACGATGCAGGCAGCCGGCGAAGCATCAGAATGAAAGCTTATGATGAGGCCGAAGATCGTCGAAACCACCGCGGTGCATACGGAGATCCATAGCATAGAATCAAAACGCTTGGTCCAGAGAAATCCCGTAGCTCCCGGCGTGATGAGCATGGCGGTTACCAGAATGATGCCCACCGACTTCATGGATACGACAATCGACAATGACAGCATAGCGAGCAAACCATAATGCAAGATCCTCACGGGCAGGGCCGTCACGCGCGCCTGCGCAGGATCGAAACACAAAAGCAAAAAATCACGCCTTTTCAACAAAAGCACGGCTAGCACTGGGAAAGCGACCCATATGACCTCGCGCATTTCCGCCCTACCTATTCCTAACAAATGGCCAAACAAGATGTGATCAAGGTGAAGATCGGAGGGAACCTTGCTGAACAGAACCAGACCGATGGCGAACATGCCCGTAAACACCACACCCATGGACGTATCCTCCTTGATCCGGCTGATGTTTTTCACCCAGCCCGTTCCCACCGCGCAGAACAATCCTGCAAAAAAAGCTCCGATCCATAATGGTGCTCCCAACAGATAGGACAATACGATTCCTGGCAAAAGAGAATGCGATACAGCATCACCCATCAAAGACCAGCCGCGCAGCACAAGAAAACACGAGAGCACAGCACACATGATAGCAATAAGCGATCCTATCATCATCGCATCGCGCAGGAAGGGATACACCAGCGGTTCCCACCAGTTCATGAAACCACCTCCTTTTTTTGAAGACGGCGCCGAGCCCATATGCCATGCTTGGGCGCAAAAAATAAACATACCAAAAAGACGATGGTTTGTAAGGTGACGATGCATCCACCCGTGCTGCCGTTGGCGAAATAACTAGCATATGCACCCAATGCTGAGGAAATGACGCCAATCACAGCCGATAGGCCCAACATGCGAGAAAATCGATCGGTGAGCAAATAGGCTGTTGCCCCCGGTGTGATCAACATGGCGACCACCAACAAAGCACCCACGGCAATCATCGCCGCCACCGCAGTAGCACTCAGAAGCAATAACAAAAGGGCATGCATCCTCTCGACGCGTAAGCCCATCGTACGGGCCTGACGCGGATCGAAACAAAACAAGAGCAGGTCATGCCATTTCATAGCCAACCATACAAGCACAACACTACTGATGCAGAGCAACTGCCATATATCCTCATCGGAGATTGCAAGCACATTGCCGAAAACCACGCTTTTCAAATCAACCCTGGCCGGATAAAGAGAAATGAGCAACAAACCTAGGGCGAAAAATGTCGTGAAGACGATGCCCAACACGGTGTCCTCACGCAATTTTGATCGTTTTTTGATGACCCCCATGGCCCAAGCGGCGAGTAAACCGGAAACAAAAGAACCCAGCACCAGAGGCAAGCCGAGGATGTAAGCGATGGCAACCCCCGGCACCACTGCGTGCGAGAGCGCATCCCCCATCATCGACCAGCCTTTCAAAGTGACAAATACGGAGAGCAAACCGCAAACCCCTCCCACCAGCGAGCAAACCCAGATCGCCTTGATCATGTAGTCGTAGTGCAGTGGGATCAGCATGTCGTTCCAATTCATGACTCAGATTTCCTCTTTGCGTTTTTTCAACAAGTCCTCACGCCCCTCACGATTTTTGTATTCCAAGTGCCCATCTTTACCGAAGACCAGAGGCCTTTCATCGTCGCTCAGCAATTTCACGGCGCGTCCGTCATGCGATTGAATGGTCGATTGCTCGAAATGGAAATGCCGCAACTGACCACCGAAGGCATTTGTAAGATTTTGCTCCGTAAAAATTTGCTCGGTAGAACCATAAGCAAGCACCCGCCGGTTGAGCAGGACGACCTGATCGCAAAATTCGGGGACCGAGCCGAGATTGTGCGTAGAGACCAACACCACGCAGCCTTCCGATCGCAACTCGCGCAACAATGCGATGATGGCATCCTCGGTCGTGACATCGACTCCCGTAAACGGTTCATCAAGGAGGATCAATCGACCGCCCTGCGCGATGGAACGAGCGAGGAAAACACGTTTTTTTTGTCCTCCAGAAAGTTCGCCAATCTGTCTTTCCCGAAACTCCCACATTCCCACACGGCGCAGGCTTTGTTCGACGACCCTACGGTCCTCTGCACGAGGAATCCGCAGAAAATTCATCATCCCATAGCGCCCCATCATCACCACATCCCAGACGTTGACGGGGAAATTCCAGTCCACTTCCTCCGCTTGCGGCACGTAGGCCACGAGGTGCGACCGCAAGGCATTCTTGATCGGTCCCCCATTGATTTTCACCACGCCATCCCTTGGTGTTACAAAGCCCATGATGCTCTTGAACAATGTCGATTTCCCACTGCCATTGACTCCTACCAAAGCGCAAATGGTGCCGCCGACGAGCTCGAAGCTTGCGTCATCCAGAGCAGTATGGCCATTGCCATACATCACGGAAAGATTTTCTACTTCAAGGGTGATTGCCATCGTCCTCTTGTTGGTTTTGCAAAAAACCATCCACCATGGTCCTTGCGTTATGTTCTAACAATTTCAGATAACTCGGCACTGGTCCCGCGGAGTCAGTGAGAGAATCCACATACAATAAACCGCCGTAGCGAGTGCCTGTTTCGCGGGCGACCTGGCGCATGGGCTTATCACTGACAGTGCTCTCGGAAAACACCACGGGCACAGCGCGCGAACGAACGAGCTCAATCACAGACTGCACTTGCTGCGGTGTACCCTGAGCATCCGCGTTGATGGGCCACAGATAAACATCCTGCATACCGTAGTCCGCACAGAGATAAGCGAAGGCCCCCTCGCTCGTTACGAGACAGCGTTTTTCCGTGGGAATACGAGACAAGGCCTCTCGCCATGTAACATCTAACGCTCGAATCTTCGTTTGATAGGACAATGCATTTTTCCGGTAGATTTCCGCATTGCTGGGATCACGGGTGGACATGGCCTCGCAAATATTTTCCACGTAATGCAAGGCTAGTGTGGGCGACATCCAAGCATGAGGATTCGGCTTCCCTTTGTATGGACCACCGCTGATATCAATGGGCTTGATCCCATCAGTCACCACCACATTCGGTATGTTGCCAAGATGCTGATAGAATTTCGCGAACCAAGCCTCGAGATTCATGCCATTTGACAAGATCAGCTTCGCTTTTTGCGCGCGCACGATATCCTTGGGAGTAGGTTCGTAACTGTGGATTTCCGAGCCCGGTTTGATCAACGATTCCACTACGGCAGCTTCACCTGCTACTTCCCGTGCCATGTCGGCAATAATCGTAAAAGTCGTCACCACCACCATCCTGTCATCAACACGTGGGCTCGCAGATTTCTCACAAGAACTGACAATGGGACTGAGCCATATCAGAAATAACGATAAAATGAATTTCCGTGATGTCATGCTTGAGAAATTTTGTCTTCACGAATGAATTTAGATGAAACTAACTTTTTATTCAAGTACTATTTTTGAAACCAGCTTGTCAAACCTTCTCGAATCCAGTAAACCGTCGTCGTGCCCAAATTGCCCGCCACCTCCATCGCGTCCCAAGATTATCTGGAGCAGATTTTCCACCTTATCGAGCTAAAGGGCTACGCCCGCTCGGTGGACATCGCCGCCAATCTGGGTGTATCGCAAGCCAGCGTCTCAGCCATGTTGAAGCGCTTGGGTGCAGATGGATTGGTGATCTACGAGAAATACCGCGGAGTGATTCTCACCCCACAGGGCAGCGATTTGGCGCAATACATCATCAAACGACACGAGGTGCTAACGCGTCTACTGAGGCATTTCGGTCTCGACGAGGAAACCATCTACCGCGATGTCGAGGGCATGGAGCACCACATTTCCGCCGAGACTCTGAAAGCGTTCATTCTGCTGGCAAACGAGCTTGATCAGAATCCAACCTTGCAAAAAGCGCTGAAGAAAAAAGCGCGGCACAAATGACCGCAGCGCAACTTTTCACACACGGGCGAGTTGATTCTTTGTATGAAGCTTTTACTTGCCGCCCTGCTAGGAATTCTATCGATCTCCATCGTATCAGCACGAGATTCCCTTGAACTCGAGCTCAAGGTGGATGGCATCGCGCGCAGTGCTCTGGTTTTTCCTGCACCTGCCCTTGCAAAAGAATCGCAATCCAAAATCCCGCTTGTTTTGTGCTATCACGGTCACGGCGGCAATGCCCTTCAGGCCTCGCGATCTTTTCGCATGCATGAGGCTTGGAACGATGCGCTCGTGGTCTATCCACAGGGTCTACCAACACCAGGTCAATTGATCGACATCGAGGGCAAGCGCAATGGTTGGCAAGCAGGGCCTGGCGACCAAGGTGACCGCGATCTCCATTTTTTTGATCTACTGTTGGTGGAATTGCGCAAACGTTACCCCGTTGACGCCAAGAAGATTTTTGTAATGGGACATTCGAACGGGGGCGGTTTCACTTACCTCTTATGGGCTCAACGTGGCAAGGACATCACTGCCGTCGCTCCCTGTGCCGCAGCAGCGCTTCGCATCATCGATCAACTTACCCCGAAGCCTTGTCTTCATCTCGCAGCGACCAATGATACGCTCGTGCGCTACGCTTGGCAGGAAAAAATGATGACTGCGGTAAAGCAGATCAATCGCTGTCAAGAAAATGGAAAAACATGGGCGCCTGATGTCATACGTTTTGAGGCCAAAGATCAATCAACTGGTGCGCCGTTGATGGAATACATTCACCAGCAAGGGCACCGATACCCTGACCAAGCAACTGCATTGATGGTGCGATTTTTCCGCGAAATCTCCTCCCCCTGACGATCAAGGCCGAACAAACGAGAATTCCGCAAAGGACTTTGGATCATCTCATGAGTCAGACCTTACAGATGATTTTGCAGCAAAAATCCGCGAAATCGCGAAGCGCTCTACATATCCCTATGATACCCAGATGCAAAACCTGACATTACCCGACCTCGCTTTCGTTTCTGATCCCTGTAGATAAAAACCCTCTTGTCATCGCTGGTGCGGTCTTTTAGCCTCAGACATGACAGAGATTTCGGTAACGGGACAGTATCGGGCACAATGGGGTGAAGGCGCGATTTGGTGGCAGGGAATGTTGTATTACGTCGATATCGAAAAACATCTCGTCATCCGTTTCAATCCAGTGACGGGCGAGGAAACCATTTGGAATGTAGGTCAACGCGTGGGCACGGTGGTGCCACGAGAGAATGGTGGCTTGCTCTGCGCAGGAGATGATGGGTTCTTTTTTCTGGATCCGCAGACTGGTGCGGTCACTTCCATCGCCGATCCTGAGTCGGAAAAAAACAACAACCGATTCAACGATGGCAAATGCTCGCCAGACGGTGCGTTTTTCGCTGGGACCATCAGTCTTGTGAAACAGACGGGAGATGCTCGACTCTATCGCCTAAGCACGGATCTAGAGGTCAGCGAAGCTTACGGCCCGGTAACAAACTCCAACGGCATTGCGTGGTCGGCAGATGGCAGGACTCTCTACTACATCGATACCCCGCGCCGCGAAATCCTAGCTTTCGATTACGCCGATGGAATGCTAACAAACGAGCGATCCGTGGCATCCACTACCGCGATCGATGCCTCGCCAGACGGAATGTGCATCGATGAACACGATCATTTGTGGGTGGCTTTTTGCCATGGCGCCTGTGTGGCATGCTATGATCCTAAATCGGGAAAGGAACTTCGGCGCATCGAATTGCCATGCTTGGAAACGACGTCCTGCGCCTTCGGCGGCCCTGCTCTGGAAGATCTTTACGTTACCACAGGCATTCACAAAAGCGTGGAAGAGGAAAACGCTGGTAGGCTTTTTGTGATACGCGGCATGGGCATCAAAGGACAATCCGCACATCCCTTCAAAGGATGACTGGCTTGCCGCCTCGCATTTCCTGCGGTTCCTCGTCCGATAGCAGGCACCAACCTTCAAACTACGACTTGAGTTTTACTCAAAAAACGTTAGACCATGGACATGACGGAATGGGAGGCAGCCGCAGACATCGCAGAGCGCTTGCATGAGGCAGGCTATGAAGCGCTGCTAGCAGGTGGTTGCGTGCGAGATCGACTGATGGGACGCGAGCCCAAGGACTATGACATCGCCACCAGCGCCACGCCCGCTCAGATGCTCAGGCTTTTCCCCAAGGGCAATGAAGTAGGTGCACACTTCGGCGTGATTCTAGTGAAGCATCACGGCCACATGTTAGAGATAGCCACCTTCCGCACAGACGGCAGTTACAGTGACGGAAGACGCCCCGATCACGTCATCTTCGCAACCGCAAAAGAGGATGCGCTGCGCAGGGACTTTACCATCAATGGGCTATTTGAAGATCCTCAGACAGGTGCAGTGATCGATCATGTGGACGGACTGGCCGACTTGCGTGCTGGGATTCTTCGTGCGATAGGAGATGCCTCCCTGCGATTTCGAGAAGACAGCCTTCGATTGATGCGAGCCATCCGTTTTAGCGGAAGCCTTGGATTTGCAATCGAAGAGAATACCTGGCAAGCCATCATACGCGACGCTCCTTTGATCGCACGGATCGCACCCGAGCGCATTCGCGATGAAATGAACCGCATGCTTGTGCACCCCTCTCGGGCGAAAGCGTTCCAGTTGTTAGCGGACTCCGGACTCTTCCATCATTTTTGGCCTGAGGTTATGGCCCTGATCGGTTGTGAACAACCGCCAGAGTGGCACCCAGAGGGAGATGTGTTCGTGCATACAAAAATCATGCTCGAAATGTTAGATCACGATGCCCCTCTGGAACTAGCGCTCGCCGTCTTACTGCATGATATCGCCAAGCCACCCACGCGCACCATCGATCACAATGCGGGAGGGCGCATCCGCTTCAACGGGCATGACACATTGGGCGCAGAAATGGCGACTGACATGTTGCGGCGTTTGCGATACTCCAATGAAATCATCGATGCCGTCGTTCCGATGGTGGCGCGTCACATGCAATTTATGAACGTGCAACAAATGCGCACGGCAAAACTCAAGCGCTTCATGGCTGCGCCCACATTTGATCAAGAACTGGAACTGCATCGTGTCGATTGCGGATCCAGCAATGGCTTTACCGACAACCTGGAATACCTAATCGCAAAGCAGGAGGAATTCTCGCGTGAACCATTGATCCCGTCGCCGCTCATAACTGGGCGCGACCTCATTGAAGCCGGCCTCAGGCCAGGGCCACTGTTCACACAAATCCTCGATGCGATCCAAGTCGAGCAACTCGAGGGTCGACTTCGCACCCGTGAGGAAGCGATGATTCATTTCCGCCAGCACTGGCTGAATAGATGATACTCTCATCATCAAGTGCGCACTCACTCGGATGAGCTCACTCTCACGTCTTCTGCATTTCACTCATGTGCTTGAGCAGGCGTTGATTGAATTCATCCGCCATGTTGTAGCCGAGTCGACGCAACTGCTGATCCAGAGCAGCAATCGTGATCATGCGGGCGTTGTCACGCCCCGGAGCGACGGGAATTTCCACATGAGGAATGGGCATACCCAGAACATCGAAGGTATTAGTCTGGATTCCCAGACGATCGACATTGTTCAAATCGGCATGCGGTTTGAGTGTAACAATCAGATCCAATCGTTTTTCTGGTCGTATTGCCGCTAGGCCGTAAAGATTGGCAACATTGACGATGCCGATGCCGCGCATTTCGATGTATCCACGCGAGAGTTCGGGAGAATAGGCCATCAATTCACCGCCCGAAAATTTCACTCGCACCATATCGTCAGCGACGAGCGAAGCGCCCTTTTCGATCAGTCCTATGGCTGTTTCTGATTTTCCTGAACCACTCTTGCCCATGATCAGAACACCGATACCGCGCACATCGACCATGCAACCATGCAAGGTGGTGCTTGGTGAAAAATCGTTTTCCAATCGCAAGGTCGCGGCATTGAGGAACTTCATGGTCACCTGCGAGGTGCCGAAAATCGGCAATTCGAATTCGGCAGCGAGTTCGACGAGATTTTCCGGCAAACTGCGATTTCGAGAAATCACCAGGCAAGGTATACCCTCCTTGCAAAGTCGACGAAAGCGCGCCATCTGCCGCAATGGCGGAAGTTTTTCCAGATACGAGAGTTCTGAGTTACCCAAAATCTGAATCCTTTTGCGGGCAAAATACGAAAGAAATCCCGCGAGAGCCAAACCAGGTCGATTGACCGTGGGCTCGCGGATCAGGCGCTGCAAATCGTGTTTTTTGCTGATCAATTCCAATCCTAGGGCATCCTTATGATGCTCATAGAACTGCTCCACTGTAATTGCGTTGACAGTGCGGATTTTGTTCGTCGCGGCCATGGTTCAGATTATGCGCGAAAAACTTCTCCGCGACAAGGGAGGAAACCGAATTCCTTGGATCGGCTCACTCCATGAGCATGGCATTGATATCCTTACGAAGACAAGGGTTCCACTCGCACGGCAGAAAATGCGCCCATCAGGGGATTGGCACAAATGATGTTGTTTCATGAACTCAATGTTCGAATTCGACCAGGGGCTTGACAAAGTGAAAGCCCCAAATCTCACAACCGAGACGCTGATAAAGACGATGTGAGGGATGATTGTTGGTATAGCTATCGAGAACAAGGATGTTGCATTTCTTTTCGCGTGCGATCGCCTCGACTTTTTCGATGAGAGCGGTAGCTACGCCTCGCTTGCGAAAATCAGGATGAACCACGAGATTGTCGATTTCCATGTAATCACCGCACCAGATTTTCGTGCCATGCCAAATTCCTGTCAAACCAGCGAGACGCCCGTCAATGTATGCGCCCAAGATGCGATAATTGGGATACTCGCGCAGGATTTTTTCATAACGTCGACGCATGGTTTCCTCGCACACGGAGGGATTGAGAAAACACAGCAATGCGATGACATCATGCATCGCCGAGATGGAGAGGATTTGCAGGTTCATGGTCAACGGGCGTTGGCGGTGAGTGAGGAATAGGGCGGTCGCTGGTGATCCAGCACGGGTGTCTGCCGCAATTGCCACTCATGCGACATCCAGGCATGTTGGATGCAATGATCACCCGGTTGCTGGAGCCATTGCATCCATCCATCGCGCTCGGCACGATGGAGGAAGGTATGAAGCAGGGTGCAAGACATGACGCCTAGCTCCTCTAACGGACGATTGCGGTGAAGTCTTGAGTCCAGATCGCATTGGGCAAAGGAACCGATGCCATACATCGACCAAACATCCATGAGGTGGGCGATTTCCACGCCATAGCCCGTGGGAAAGGAAAGCTGCTCCAGCAATGAACGCCTGACCGCATATTCCCCAGCCAGTGGTTGGTGCAGCGCACATAGCTCAGGATAGAAAAGCGAAAACAAGGGACGCACGAGCAGTTCAGACACTCGCCCCCCACCCTGCTCGATGGCCTTTCCCGCGACTTGCAAGGGGCGCTGGTAAAAGCCTTTGACAAAATGAGTTTGGGGATTTTCCAACAAGGGACCGACCAGACCTGATATGTATCCCGGATGAAAATTGAGTATGTCACCATCGATGAACACGCAGATCGAACCACGGCTCACGAACTGCGATTTCCAGAGATTCTCGCCTTTGCCCGGATGATTTCCGTGCTCAGGCGCCACTTGATGCGCGGAGTAAACAATGGCCCCTGCTTCTTTGGCAAGATGCACCGTGTCATCCGTCGATCCAGAATCCATCACGATGATCTCATCCACCAACGAACAACGTTCCATCCAAGCTTCACGGATCGAGCGAACGATCGCTCCAATGGTGGTCGCCTCGTTGCGCGTAGGAATCACCACGCTAACGCTCTGTTCCGCAGACTCTTTGCGCTGGCAAAGCTGTGCCGTATCGCTGAACTGTTGGTGATGGTAGGTTTGCAAAAGACGGAAAAGTTATTCGTTCGCCTGAAAGGAACTGACCATATCACGGCTCACTGGATAGACCGCCGCACAGCGAGGACATTGCACCTGAATCACCTCCAACTCGCCAAATAAATCATCGAGTCGGTTCCTCCACGAGGCCAGCAGAGGAAGGATTTTATTCAAATCGCAGCCACAGGCAAATTTCAAATGACGCACTTCTAACAACTTCACTTCCTCGGTCTGCTCGAGGTTCTGGACCGCATCCACATCAAGGGAAGCAAGCCAGTCGAGATCGCAATCTGGCTGCGCCACCACGACGGCGTAATCGTCATCGCCCATGTGAAAAGCCCTACCCGGTCTCTGTTCAGACTGATGATAAAACTGCTCGAACCACAGCAAAGGATTGCGCCCCTCCATTTCCATGGTCGAGAGCCGCGGTTCCTTCTGATAGGGGTCTGTGGTTTGCGAATAAAAATAATTCCGATCCGGCTCGCGCACGTCCTCGGTAAACAATCGCCCGATGATCGACTCCTGCGTGCAGCCACCCGCCGCAAAGAGATTCACTCTCGGCGCACGGATATTGACGGTCCAGCCAGTTGTTTCCGCCCACGGACGGGTGACGAGATACAGGCTCAACATCGCAATGTGCTCTTTGAGCATCATGTCCAGCTCAGGATTATGGCGGATTTTCTGCTCCATCAAATGGATGTAGTAGTCCGTAAACATACCCGTGAAAGAGGCGCGAATCCACAAGGCATTGCGATGCCTCACGAAAATCGATTCCAAGCGCGTCTGATCGGCATCCATCTTTTCTCCCTCCATGTTCACCGCGAAATCATGCACGTGAATGAAGAAAATGTCCAAGTGAGAAATCATCGAATCAGCGATCATACCCATGAGATCGAATCGCATCCCTCAAATGATGAGGATTCCAGGCAAAGCCCGCGGAGTCGAAAAATGACGTCACCAAGACCAGTGGATTTCTGTACTAAAAATCATCACCTCAAACTCATAAAAAAAAGAAATCAAACGCAAAATAGCACCAAAAAAAATGACGCGCGGTATTCTTCGTTCATACCAACGGATTCCCTCTGAAAGCGATCATCCTGACCACATTGATCAAACAACATTTTTCACTTAGGTTAAATGATTGATTTATCAATGAATCCACAAATATTCCCGCTGATCGACGAGACTCGTGACGCTTTCAGAAAATCGGTCGTTTCACTTCATTGCAGCATCCAACTTCTTCCATCGATGGCAGATTGTTCATTTTTTTTTGAACAATTTTCTCTTTACTCGAATGTAAAACTGTACTAAATGAATGGCGCACAACATGAAACTATTTGGCACTGATGGCATTCGCGGCACGGCGAACCAATTTCCCATTACTCCCGAAGTCGCACTGCGCACCGGCAAAGCCATCGCGGCGGTGATGGCCCGTCAGGGCGACGCGAGACGTCGTGTCATCATTGGCAAGGACACCCGGGTCTCCGGTTACATGTTAGAAACGGCACTCACGAGCGGCCTGGTCTCCGCCGGCATGGATGTTTTTTTGGTAGGACCGCTACCGACGCCAGCCGTGGCGCATTTGACACAGTCCATGGGCTGCGTGGCAGGAATCATGCTGACGGCATCGCACAATCCCTATCAGGACAATGGTTTGAAAATTTTCGGTGGCGATGGCTACAAGTTATCCGACGCACTCGAGGAAGAAATCGAAGAATTCATCCTCTCTCCAGAACCCTCCGATCCTGCATCGTTCGGCAACCACATCGGCAAGGCAACAAGGATCGACGATGCGCGTGGACGATACATTGAATTTGCCAAGCACACCGCGAACAACATTTCATTGCATGGATTGAAAATCGTGGTTGATTGCGGCAATGGCGCTGCCTACATGGTCGCGCCTCTCATTTTCCGCGAATTGGGAGCGGAAGTCATCACGATGGCAACGTCTCCTGATGGCAAGAACATCAACGACGGATGCGGGGCGCTGCATCCTGAGGCAGCAGGTGCCCTTGTGCGCGAGCATGGGGCCGATCTCGGTGTATCGTTCGATGGTGATGCGGATCGCGCGATCTTTACCGATGCCCAAGGCCGCACCATTCATGGCGACCGAATCATCGCCCTGTGTGCCCTAGCCATGAAGCGACGCAACCGCTTGCGAGGTGATACCATTGCGGTGACGGTCATGAGCAATCTGGGATTGCACGCAGCGATGAGCCAAGCTGGCATACGAACGATCACCACAGGTGTGGGAGATCGCCAAGTCATCGAGGCCCTGCGCGCCCATGACCATTCCTTTGGAGGAGAAAATTCTGGGCATTTGATCTTCGCCGATCACGCGACCACGGGCGACGGCATTCTATCCGCGCTGCAAGTGTTGAGCGTCATGAAAGAGACTGGCTCGTCACTGGACGAGCTCGCCTCCTGCATGGAGGAGTATCCTCAGCAGTTGAAAAGTTTTTCCGTGTCCGCAAAACCAGCACTGGAATCCCTAGAGGATTTCTCCGCATTGTTGGTGGAAGCGGATGCCGCTCTGGGACAACACGGACGCCAACTCATCCGCTATTCAGGAACAGAAAATAAAGCACGTGTGATGGTGGAACATCGTGACGCGGAAGTCGTGCGCCATTGGACCGAAAAGCTCAGCATGGCGCTGCAAGAATCCATCTCAGGCTCATCCAGCAACCGTCCATCTTAACATCATTCTCTGATGCATACGTTTTTTCAAACACCCATCGAACAATTTCCCATCGGCAATCTTTCTCTCAGTGAGCACGCGCGGCCTTTAGAGTGGAATCGCGAGCCACGCGCATGGATCAGCCCGCACGACTGGCAAGCCGCGCTCGATGATCATGCCGATACCATCATCGATGCCCATGGCGCCATTCTTGCATGGCGCGGCGGCCGACCAGAACGGTGCCGAGACTTGATCGCGCGGCATTCCTTCCACCTGACCCATCCGTGGGATCTGCTAAAGGCGAACGAGGCATTCCTCGCGCAGATGAAAGAGTCCACGATCGAGGGTCAAGTCCACTCGTCCGCAGTGATCGAGGGAAACCTGCAACTCGGAGAAGGTTCACGCATCCTTCCGGGAGTCTTCATCGAGGGAAATGTCGTGATCGGCGCTCACTGCAAAGTCGGACCCAATTGTTACATCCGCGGTGCCACCAGCATCGGCAACCACTGCCACATCGGCCAAGCCGTGGAGATCAAGAATTCCCTCATTCTCGATCACACCTCCATCGGTCACCTTTCCTACGTCGGCGATTCGGTCATCGGTCGCAAAGTCAATTTTGGCGCGGGCACGATCACTTCGAATTTCCGCCACGATGGCGCGAACCACCGCTCGATGATCGATGGCTGTCTTGTCGATACCGGACGGCGAAAATTCGGCGCGATCATCGGCGATCACGTCCACACCGGCATCCACACCGCCATTTATCCCGGTCGCAAGATCGCAGCACATGCCAGCACTCGCCCTGGCGACATAGTACAGCGAGATCTCCCCTCACCTTCATCCATCTAACAAATCATCATCATGTGCGGCATTGTAGGCTACATCGGCAAGGCGGCGGCTCCTCCCATTCTGCTTCATGGGCTGCGGCGCTTGGAATATCGTGGCTACGATTCGTCAGGCATGGCCATTGTCAATCAGCAACAATTGCACGTTAGCAAAGCTCCGGGAAAAGTCGCCAATCTCAAGGAGAAATCGCAGCACGACTGGCCTGCAGAACATTTTTCCCGGCCCTCGTATGGCATCGCCCACACACGCTGGGCCACGCACGGCCCACCGACGGAAGCCAACGCCCATCCTCATCGCGATCAGAACGGCGACATCGCCCTTGTACACAATGGCATCATCGAGAACTACCGCAGCCTGCGCGCACGACTCGAAACAAAGGGCCACGTTTTTTTATCCGAGACCGATACGGAAGTGCTAGCGCACCTGATCGGTGATCGCTACGAAGGAAACCTCTTTCAAGCCGTATGCGAGGCGCTTCACCAGGTCGAGGGCACTTTTGGCATCGCAGTCATTTCCGCACGCGAGCCCGGCATCATCATCACCGCTCGTAGGGGGAGCCCAATCGTCTTGGGCATAGGCGATGGAGAAACGATCATCGCATCCGATGCCGCAGCCATTGTCGCCCACACGCAGCGGGTGATTTATCTCGACGATAATGACGTCGCCATCGTCAAAGCCGATCACGTAGAAATCCGCGATCTGAATAATGTGCCCGTCAATCGGGCTGTGGCACAACTCGATCTCGATACCAGTGCTGCGGAAAAGGGAGGCTTCGCTCACTTCATGCTCAAGGAAATCCACGAGCAACCGGAATCCTTGCGCAATGCGATACGGGGACGACTCGATTTTTCGCTCGGCTCTTCCGTGCTTTCCGGCATGGGCACCTCACCGCGCGATCTTGCGGAAATCCAGCGCGTGGTGCTGGTGGGCTGTGGCACCTCGCTGCACTCCGGATTGATCGGAGAATACGCCGTCGAAGACCTCGCGGATACTCCGGCCGAGGTGCAACAGGCCGCGGAGTTCCGCTACCGCAATCCCATCATCGGCCACCACGATCTGGTTCTTGCCATTTCCCAGTCCGGTGAAACGGCCGACACTCTTGCGGCCGTGCGCGAGGCAAAACAAAAAGGCTCGTTTGTCATGGGACTGTGCAACGTGGTAGGCTCCACCATCGCCCGCGAAACAGGACGCGGCATCTATCTGCATGCCGGTCCGGAAATTTCCGTGGCGTCCACCAAGGCCTTCACCTGCCAAGTGGCTGTGCTGCTCATGATCGCTCTCAAGCTCGGGAGATCGCGTCGGTTTTCCCGACAGGAAGGCATCGAGTTCGCTCGCGGCATCGAATCCATCCCAGCACTGGTGGAAGAGGTTCTTGCGCTCGATCGCACCATCGCCCGCATCGCCGAACACTATGCCACCCAACAACACGCGTTTTTCATCGGTCGAGGCCCCATGTATCCGGTGGCGCTGGAGGGCGCCTTGAAGCTCAAGGAAATTTCCTACATCCATGCTGAAGGATACCACGCCGCTGAACTGAAGCATGGACCTATCGCCTTGCTAGAACAAGGAACACCTGTCATCGCCCTCGCCAACGACATTCCCGGCAAGGACAAAACGCTGGGCAACATCGAGGAATGCAAGGCACGTGGGGCCCGCATTCTGGGCCTCATCACCCGCGGCGATGAGGAAGCAGCAGCGGTGATGGACGACGTCATCGAAATCCCCGCCTGCCACCCCTTGATCGCGACGATCCCGACAGCTGTGGCCTTACAACTCTTCGCCTACCACATCGCCCGCATCCGCGGCTGCGAAATCGACCAACCCAGAAATCTCGCGAAATCCGTGACGGTGGAATGATGAAAGACGCCAATCAAACATCAACGATCATCAAGCGTCCATTCTTCCCATTGCTGCAGCGTCTCTTTTGATTGACGATTGCGGATTGATGATTGTTGATATGTGATTTGTTAGAGCTTCCCCACAATCAAAAATCCAAAATCAACTATCATCAATCGTCAATTCTTCCCCTAGTAGCGTCCCCCCACTGATCCAGTTGCCACTGTTGCCTAGGCCGATCTTCGCGCAAAACTTCGGTGCGCCAGAAAATCTTCGCAGCATCCCGATTCGCTTCCAAATCGTGGCGAAGCCGAAAAAAACACTGAAGGTTTGTAGGTGTTTTGGACAGGAGCGAACGCGACGTGCCCCGCAGGGGTGAGGGGGCTGGCGGAGCCCCCGAATCAATTCTCAAACCATTCAAGAACCAGCAGAAAACCCGCGCGCTCCCGGTCCGAAAGCCCGCGAAATTCGGACAAGTCTTTTCTCCAACAAAGGCGATTTGTGGCAGAGGCACTCATAACGAGTTTGAGAAAAAACAGAAATTTGAACCCTTTCAAGCAAAAAGTGTTCAAAAGAACACAAATCCAAGGCAGCGTTACAGAATCTGCCAATGGGGGGCAAACCAGCACTGCGGCGTTCGTATATCAGCTAGGGAACACCCCGTCCCACACAGCACGAAGCAAGGCCATGATATACGAACGTTTTTTCGAGAATTCCCTTGTCCTAGCATAGAAAATCTGGTTTTTTACTCACTGAAATGCCTATTTGATATAACAGGTCAGATGGGATACGAATAAATACTGCTCGGCCATAAAAAATCATGAGGACCAACATCATACTATTTGCACTTGCCGTTTCGCTTATTCAAGTGCGCGGCGATACCCCTCCTGAACTGATGCGGCTTCAGGAACAGCGTGACCGAAAGATTGAAGAGATTGATCGAGTCTATCTGCGTGAGCTTGAGGCGTTGAAGACAAAACTCACCAAGCAGGGAGATCTTGAGAATGCAAACATTGTAAACGACATTATTCAATCAATCGCCGCAGAAAGAGAAGAGGAGATGCCGGATGCCAAGGGAATTACTCGCTGGGAATGGGGAAGTGGCGGAATTCTTACACTTCGCCCCAACGGAGTAGCGACACACACCCTTTGGAAACAGCCCGGAAAGTGGCGCCGCGAAGCCGATGGTTCGATTAGATTAGAGAATAGTGCCGCACTATCATTTCGTATTATCTTCGAGGACGATCTAGGAAAGGTGACGGCTCTTCGGGGTGGCGCAATGACTACTATCAAACCCATAAAGTAATCATGCATTCTCGCCAAAAATCGAAAAGCCGAACAAGACGCTACATCCAACGGCGGGTAAAGTCCTTCCTTGAATTCAGGCTTCCCTCTCCGCCGTGGATGCCCTAGACGTTCGCTAAAAAAAATCATTGCCTAGTAGCCCGAGCGTGCTACATTTGAGCCATGAAAGAAGCAGTTGTCCGCGCCAGAGTCGAACCGAGCCTCAAGGAGGAAGCGGAGACCGTGTTTGAATGTCTGGGTATTTCGACCACGGAGGCCATTCGGATGTTCCTTACCCAGGTCAAGATGCGGCGCGGTTTACCCTTCGCGGTAGAGATCCCATCCGATTCGGATATTTTACGTTCGGCCACGGCAAGACAAGCAGCACTCGATACATGCTATGACGACTAAGCCCGGTGAAGTGTATCGAGTTGATCTCGGTGCCGGTGGCAAGGTGCGGATGATGATGGCCGTATCGCGCGAAGATTCGAATCCACCGAGAGCGCTGTGCCTGTGTGTGCCGATCACTTCGGCATATCGTGGTTCGCCATATGAGGTGGAGTTGCCATCAAGACCCTTTTTGCGGGTCAAGAGCTACGCGAATGTGCAGGGCTTGCAAGCGGTCCAGCATCACGAGCTACAGGGACCAATCGGGACATTTTACGGGAAGGCGATGGATGACGTGCGAGCAGCACTGCGTTATGCGATGGAACTCGACAGCAAACAAGATTAGATGAGAAGGCAGTGACTGGCAGCGCGTGAGCGCTGTGATACAATCCTCACTGCCATGAAAACACAAATTCCATCCATCACCATCGGTCTCGATCTCGGCGATAAGAAGCACGCCCTGTGTGTTTTGAACCAAGACGGC
>CAMCIC010000024.1 GCA_945874895.1 Akkermansia muciniphila
AACAAGATTAGATGAGAAGGCAGTGACTGGCAGCGCGTGAGCGCTGTGATACAATCCTCACTGCCATGAAAACACAAATTCCATCCATCACCATCGGTCTCGATCTCGGCGATAAGAAGCACGCCCTGTGTGTTTTGAACCAAGACGGCGACATCATCGACGAGCGCACCATTACCAATCATCGCGAATCCCTGCGCCGTCTCTCGCAAAAGTATCCAGGAGCACGCATTGCTTTTGAAGTGGGCTCCCACAGCCCCTGGATCAAGCGCTTTCTCACAGAACTCAACCACGAGGTCTTCGTCGCCAACCCGCGCAAACTTCGCGCGATCTATACCAGCGACCGCAAGAGTGACAAAAATGACGCTCGGATGCTCGCCAAAATCGCCCGCATCGATCCGCAAATGCTCCACCCCATCGAACACGGCACCGAACAAGCCCAGCGTGATCTGCTGCAAATCAAACTCCGCGACAACCTCGTGCGCCAGCGCGTCGACATCATCTCCAGCGTCCGCTTCACCCTCAAGAGCCTGGGCGTCTCACTGCCATCTCCCAACAGCGCCTGCTTCGCCAAACGCTGCCGCACCTTGCTCGCCACCGATCACAGCGAACTCCTCGCCATGATCGAACCTTCCTTGCAAGTCATCGACATCATGACCCAGAAAATCCGTGAGCTCGACCGCGCCATCGAAACCCTCAGCGAGGAAAAATACCCCGTCACCCAACGTCTGCGCCAGATCACCGGAATCGGTCCCATCACCGCATTGACGTTTGTGCTGACCATCGAAGATCCACAGCGCTTTGAAAAACCGCGCGACGTCGCCGCTTACCTCGGGCTCGTGCCCAAGCGCGACCAATCCGGAGCGATCGATAAACAACTGCGCATATCCAAAGCCGGCGACGCCTACCTGCGAAGTTTGCTCGTCGGCTGCGCCCAATACATCCTCGGCCCCTTCGGTCCCGATACCGACCTCAAACGCCACGGCCTCATGCTCGCGGAGCGTGGCGGGGCACGAAACAAACGGAAAGCCGTGGTAGCCATCGCGCGCAAGCTCGCCGTGCTCATGCTCGTGCTGTGGAAACACCAGCGCAACTACGAGCCCCTGCGCCAGATCGATGACAGCCAGGCAGCCTAACAACAAATAGCCATCCTTTTCCCCACATGAAACAATTTCGAAGATTTGAGATGACTGCGGTGGTGCGTCAGCAACAAGGTTTTGAGATGACTGCGGTGAGCTGTCAGCATCAAACGTCAAACCGATCCAATGCGCGAACAAGATAGCAGCATCTCAACCCCTTTTCCTCTGGAAGAAACGGAAACATTGAATCAAATCATGCACCCGGAAACAGACAACACCAAGTCCCGAACAAGTGCGAATGGAAGCCCGATTCCCTGTTTCAGCCCTATGTCAACGTGGGGTTGCCACCCCACACCCCGCCGAGCGGGAGGCCCGCTCGACCGCCGGATGTTCGCCCCTAAATCCCCTCCGGGGACTTCGCCCCTCCCGTCCCCCCGGGGAGCGGAGGGAGATTTTGATTCCTTTCACCGCGTCAAAAAAATATGAACCTCAGCCCCAATTCAAGAGCCACTTGAAGTGAACTTCAATTTCTGATTGACTGCCTTCTCATGGAAGACGCTCCATCCAACGGCGGGTAACGCTCCAGTTTGAATTCGGGCTTCCATCCCCGCCGTGGATGGCCTATATCGCTAGAAATACGAATCCAATTTGCATTGGCCATTTACACCAGAGGGTTTGCACACTAACACACGAATACGCCTATCGGTCAACAGACGCTGGCGACTCACCCGTCCAAATCAAATCTCAACCAAATCACCGATTACATGAAGAACTTAAAGCGCGTATTGGCCGGAGCCTTCGGAGCCCTCATTTTTGCGATTGGAGTGCCGATAGCCTACTACTTCGTATTCGATCATCTCCCACTAGACGGCTTCCAAGGGGTCGCCCTTTTAGTCGGAGTCGGCGCGGTTCTGGGTGCGGTCTTGGGAGCACTGTTCCCGCGGGTATTTGGATTTGTGTTCGAGTCATTTTTTGACATCTGAGCCATTAATGACCTTCCACGCTATTCACCCAAGACGCAAACAGCACACCAAGCCTTGAGTGGCAACCGGCGATCACGTCCCTCGTTGAATCGAAGCTTGCTCTCGCCGGTGCCAATAGTTTGACGCTCGCCAGAACTGGATCACTTCCCCCGCATCTTCTTCACCATGCTCACCATCGACATGATGCCGACGATGAGGCCTACTACGAGCGAAGCCACACGCAGCGTCCACTCGACCTACTCTTGCAGGGAAGCCCCCCACGATCTGCCTGTTCTTGAAAGGAGACAGAGATTGTTTGCATGCACCAAGTTGAATGAGCCACTCACGATGTTGAAGAACCGGGTTCATGCCCGCTTGGTGGTGTCAACAACGCTTACGACGTAGAAAACTGAAAAGGCCTAACACCGCAAGCAGCGCCGTGCTTGTTTCTGGAATCGCCGCTACACTGCTGGCAACACGGAATCCGGCGGCATAACCCTCATTTGACGGCGAGGAGTCGAGGGAAGCCGTTGGCGTAGATGCGAGGTAGTCGTCGTTGGGTGTATTGGACCAAGCGCCTCCTCGCATCCCGCGCAGGTTAAAGGGTTTGGTAGCGTCATTCCACTCTGCGACGTTTCCGCCTTGGTCGAAGGTGCCATAGAAACTTGGATCTCCGCTGTAGCTACCAACATCAGTCGATTCGCCAACTGCCTGCGCGAAATTTGCATCTGCCGTAGTAATGCTATTCTGACCGTTCGGATAGAGCGAGTAGGATGATGTAAAACCGTTGTAGTAAGCGGCCTTATACCATTCGTTTTCTGTTGGTATATAAAATTGCGCGCCAGCATTTTTCAGAATGATACCGCTCATCGCACCGTTGAGCGTGTAGGAACCGGTTTCCGTGTCACCACTGCCCTGGCCATTGGACAGCCAGTTGGTAAAGCGCGCTGCATCAAACCAAGAAACAAGTGCTACCGGACGGTTGGCCAATTCACTTGTCACCGAGTAGGTGTAGCTCCCGCTGGACCCGTTGCGGGTGATGCCGAGGTTGAGAAACGGCATCATAACATGGTATAACGAATAGTTGTCCGTGGCGGCCTTCGCGTTGAGAAACTCGGCATACTGAGCGTTGGTCACTTCGTATTTACCGATCTGATACTCATAGCCTACCGCACCGAGTCCGGTAGTTGGATCTGCCGCGTTACCGGCGTCGCCTACGGTGACGTAGTCGATGGATAGGATTGCGACGGCTGGCACATGCAAAGCGGCCAGAAATAAGGAGGCTGTTGTTATTGTTTTCATGATGTATTGAAAGCCCTTACAGAAATGATTCGCATTCGTCAAACATTCGCGATCAAAGAACTCGACACAAAGATGATTCATGTCGATGTCATCTTGGATCATCATGAGAATTCGATAATCCCACGGCTGCCTTCCACAGCATCTCAGGTGGCGCATCCTACATCGCTGCGGTTTCCGGAATGAGTTTGGCATAAACACGACGTTCCATTTCCTCGCGGAAGTCAGCGCCGTGTTCCGCGAAGTGATCGATGATGGTCTTGAGTTCAGCTTCTACATCGGCACGGTTTTGCTGAGCTTCGCGACCGGCATCGACGGTCACTCGTTTGGGCGGCAAGGTGGAATTCTTCCACCAAGTCGCCACGACCGGCAGCAGTCATCGCGAAACCACCCAGTCAGTCGCTCGATCGAACAGGTCAGGAGCGGGGTGCTTAGGACCAAGAGAGCTTCACGGCTAGCCGCGTTTTCCTCCCCGTCCAGAGAGCCTAACAGTTGAGTGGTTTGTTGAGGATTTCCTTGAGCCGAGCGGCGGCATGGCGACCGATCACGAGAGGTTCCGCCGCTCCCTCGAATGTCAACCGGCTCTCGCTGCGTGGATTCCATTCCGTGGAGCGCAGCAGCTCGAGTTGGATGATCAAGGAGCGGTTCAGTCGATAGAAGAACGGCTCGCCCAGCAATGCTTGCCAGTCGTTCAGGCTGCGCCGCGTCGGCAGGGCGGTGGGCAGGTTCCTGAGTTGGATCAAGGAGTAGTTCTGCATCGCTTCGATCCAGATAATTTCAGAAAGCCGGCAGATCTTCCGTTTCTTTGAACCGCTGATCGCAAACGAGATCGTGTCTTTCGGTTGCAGCGTAGTCTTGCCGGAGTTGGCAGCAAGGGGGGTGTTACGAATTGCGACGGCACCGAGCAGGCGTGGGATCATCAAGGCCAGCCGTTGCGGGCTCACGGGCTTGACTAGATAATCGACCGCACCAGCGTCGAAGGCTGTCACCGCATAGCGCTCGTGCGCCGTTACAAAGACGACCGCGATCTGCAACCCGCCCAGCTCTGGCAGTAGGTCCATACCCGTGCGCCCAGGCATGTCGACATCCAGGAAAATCACATCCGGTTTTTTTTCAGACAAAAAGTCAAGAGCCGCAGCCACGCTTTCTACGGCACCGAGGACTTGCACCTCCGGATGGTCCTTCAGCAGCCGGCTCAGCCTTTGGTTGGCCGCAGGCTCGTCGTCAATGAGCAGGGCGGAGATCATCGGGTTTTGATGTTAGACTGCCGGGCAGGGGGATGCGGATTGTCACCTTCACCCATCCTTCGCTCTCTTCGGTTTCTAAAGAGATATCACCGTCGATGAGCAGCTGAAGGCGTTGTTTCAGACTACGGAGGCCGCTTCCGGGGGATCGGCGATGGTCGGGTGGCAGCCAACGTCCGGTATTGGCCACACTAATGTTGAGGAAGTGATTTGCCAGTTGGGCACTGAGTTTCACCTGCAGCGGCATGGGGCTCGTCTCGGCTCCGTAGTTGAACGCGTTCTCCAATAGTGGCTGGATCATCATCGGTGGCACCTGCACCGAGCGTGCCGCCGTATCGCACTGGATTTGGCAAACCAGCTTCTCGCCAAATCGAATGCGCTGGAGGGTCAGATAGGATTCCAGCGCGTCCATCTCGCGGGCCAGTGGCACCAGGTCACTCGATTCGCTCAGGGAAAACCGCAGGTAGTCCGCGAGGACCTGGGTCACTTCCCCCACGGCCTTGGGGTCCTCTTTACTGGCGATGACAGTATTAAGAGCGTTGAAGAGAAAGTGCGGATTGATCTGTGCCTGCAAGTGGCGGAGTTGATTTTCCCGAGCGACGAGCTCCGCCTGCAACGCCCGCTGTTCCAGGGCATGCGCTCCCTCGATGTAGTGAAATGCGACATAGAATCCGCTCCAGATCAGCAGGGTGATGAAACGCAGCAAGACCGAGTTGCTATTTTGAAAAAGCTCCGCGGTGCCAAGCAGCGGCAGGTCCAGATGCATTAAAAGCAGGGTAATCGGCTTTTCCACCAAGGAAAAAGCCAGGCACAAGCCGACGATGACCAGCGTTTTATTCCAGCCATGCACATTGCGAAATTCGGGTCGCCGGTAGATCTCGCGCAAGCAGCCCGTCACGCCCAAGCCGATCGATATTCGCATCAGAACGAGTCCCCTGATGTTTTCAGCACTCGAATGGAAAAACGAGTTCATCAAGAAGACCATCACCCCGATCCCGCACCAGAACATCACTTGCAGACTCCAGAAAAACGCCGTGCGGCGCCCCTCCGCCAACATCCGAAAAAGCCAGCTGCGTGGCACGGGTGCTGCGGGGCCTCGCTGGATCGGAGTGTTTTCGGACTTGGCTTCCATCGCAGCAGAATGATTCATGGAAAAGTGGCGGATGAAAAGACAAACCTAGCCACAAACAAACGACACGAGAGACCTCCGGGACTCCCTCATCAGACGCCCGACTGTATCGCGCGTGATCTTACATTCCTCATTTCCTGCGGCGGCGCGCGGCGAGGCTACCGGCACCCAGCACCAGCAGACCGAGGGCGGACGGCTCAGGGACGACGGAGAACTCGGAAACCGTGATGGGTCCGACTTGAGTGCCGGCGGCTCTCTCTCGATTTGCAATGGAGAATTTGCCTTGGCCTCCCCCAAGATTAGGGTCGAGCGACGCGGACAATACCGTGCTGCCATTAATGGACACAGAGGCTTGATTCCCTGCATCAACGATGGAGAACGAATACATCTGGTTATTGTTTAGCGCAAAACTCTGCTGACCTACAATGGATGTGTAATTGCCTCCAGTCATAAACTCGAGATCCACGCCTGAATTATTAAATCTGAACCTGAGCCCCGCCGGTTCTTTCGAATTACCAGCTGTGCTGCCAGTGGATCTGGTTACAAACAGGAGAGACTCATTTTGAGCTGCATTGCCAAGGCTGAATGAACCCGTGATCTGAATTGAGCCCGAAAAGCTTTGTGTGGTTGTGATAATGGGACGGAAATTGAACGTCGCAGCGCCATTTGCTACTTGGAGACTGGAAGGTGCCCAAGCATTTGTGTTATTTTGAGTCCATTTAGAGGAATCCAAGCTGCTACCAGAAAAGGTATCTTGGAAGAGGGTTGCTGCGTGCGCGTGATCCGGTAGGCAGGTGAGTCCACAGACAAGTGAGAGCCATGCAGCTCCGCAGGAACGATTTATGTGTGATGTTTTCATGAATGAAGTGTGGCGATGTCTTTTGGCTTTTACTTTGTAAAAGCGGCTCGTGAACAGTGAACTCCAACAAGTTGCAATCTGTTAGTATCAGCAAACATCGCCGCCTCTAGAAAAATGTGACGAACGGTGCATTCTCAGGGACGAACGGTGCATTCCGGTAGATCCGAGTTTTTTGGAGTCAGTTGTCGCATTTTGACATTTCCTCGAGTGCCTCCCTATGCGCGGATTGGATCCATTCGATCCGATGATGCATCCATGGCAAACGGATCCTTATACCCGACGACGACGCAAAAAGAAAAATAGACCGACACAACTCAAGAGGAGCGAAACGCTGGGTTCAGGCACAGCCGTCATTGTCATGAAATAATTGGCGCCAGATGTATCATCCACATAATTCATTCCCGGAGATAGATCGTTGTAATTGATGAGCCATGTATTCGCTCCGAAAGCAATCAATGAGTCGTCGGCCAGTGGCACCAAGCCGGATCCTGCATCGTATAGAAACAATCCACCATTCCAAGACCCAATGGAACTGATCAACGTGAATTTTGTTCCCGTAACCTGGGTCGAAATCGTTGCCAGATCTGACAAACTGAGGATCGCCCCCTCCTCGATGTTCACATAGCCGTAGGAATACAGCAAATCCGCGGCGAGCAACATGGTGTCGATTTCATAGGCATACAACGAACCAAGCGAAAAATTCACCGTATCACTGCCGAATGACTCGATCGAATTTCCCGGTGAGAGGATTCCGCTCACGTTGATATTTCCCATCACGCTTCCTGAACCACCCAGCTTGGCATCGGCTGCAACATTCACAGCTCCCGTTCCGATATGATTGCCATTGATGCGGAGGTCGGCACCGGTGTTGATATGGGTTTCACCCGCATAGGCGTTGTTCGCCGTTAAAATGGTGGTTCCGGTGCCCGCCGCGGTCAATGATCCACTCCCTGTGATGGCTTGATTGGTGAAATCCACACCCTGCCTAACAAGATTGTTCCGATCAATGACCAATGCCGAATCATTGACAATCGCGCTGCTGGTGGAAATCGCTCCCGTCGATCCGCCATTGCCCAACTGCAACACACCGCTGCGGATCACGGTCTGGCCCGCGTAAGAGTTGTTACCCACCAATTCAATCTTACCATTGCCTTCTTTGATCAATTGCCCTTCTCCCGCAATGGGACCAGAGATCACTCCCGCACCATCAAAGGTGGCGATGGATTGATTTGCCAAGGTCACATTCGTGGAGATCGATGCTCCATTCGCAAGAACCACCTTGCTAGCGACACCCTCTAACAGCAAATTGCTCGTTTGACCGAGTGCCGTGTGGCTCATGATTTCCAGCTCACCCCCCTGCATGGTGATTTGACCGGAAAACGCGTTGGAATCCCCGCCCACCCTGAGCTTCCCGGAACCTCTTTTGATCAATTCCCCGCTGCCGGAAAGTCCGCCACTCAGAACAAGATTGGTGGAAACTTCCGCTGTCACGCGATTGTTGCCGCTGCCAGCCACCACAAGGTTGGCCAGCACCTCGCTGACGCCATCTGATTTGTCATAGATGATCCCGCCCGCGCCCGGATCGAGTGAGCCCCCCGATACGGTCTCTCCCGTGATTTTCAAACTCCAAGAATCCAAAAACCCAGCGGCTCCTTGACGTGTATCGGCGACGAGCAAACTCCAGCGATCGCTGTTCAGCATTTGTCCATTCAATACGGACAGACCATTCGTCACAGCCGATGCATCATACGCTTGCGCCGTAGCATACGGATTCACCGAAAGTCGTCCATCCGCCGCAAAGACTCCTGTGGTCGTTGTGGCGTAAAAAACATTCGTGGCATTCTGCGAATCATCAAAGAGGAAATTGGCAGACGAGAGCGAACTGCCCCACTGCCTCACATCGGTGGCCCGCGGTCGGTTGAGCAATACAGCCACACGCTCATCTTCACTGGCCGTCCCGTAGGTCAAGGAAACAAAATAATCCCCCAAACGCATTGTATCACCAGATGCGCTGCGCAGGACAACGCGAACGTCCACATCCGCAATGGAAGTCAACCCGGTTTGAGAAATCGTCCTTACATCGACATACTGACCATAATCGGCAATGTTGGTCTGGGCGGAAAAAAAGCGTTCAACAACGACTTGCGCGCCAACGGGCAAGAGACAAACGATGGGAAACAGCAAGTAGATGAGGCGAAGCGTCATGATTTTCTCAATAAAATTTAACGCCTAGCGCGGACAAACATGCGCTGTTTCCACTCGGAAACATGATTTCCCGCCTGAACAATCGATACCGTGAAAGAGCCCGTCAATCCCGTCGGAACTGTGCCCGCTGAATGCCATGTGATCAGATCGCTCGACCATTCCACTTGATAATTTTGGCCAGGCACTCCGATGAAATCCATGGCCAATGACGTTTGACTGCCATCATACACCGGTATGCCGTTGCGCACAAACTGAAGTGTGAACGGAGGATTCGCACCCTGAACGTTGACGGTAACAACCCCATTCGCAGTGGAGACGCCGTCGCTGATGACATAGCCAAATGCATCCGTCGTGGAATTGGATGGAGTAAAAAAAATCCACCCATTGTCCTCCTCTTCACCCAGAATGACGCTGTTCCCGCTTCCCGAAACAACCGACGTCAGTGTCAATCCCTGTGATGTTTTGCTGCCGTCGGGCAGGATGCGGATGTCATTGGCCAGAAGCTTTTGCAAAGAAATCGAAATGGCGGAATGATTGGCGGGTTTGGACAGAAAGTCGGGCATGGCGAGCGGACCACTGATGACGAAATCACGATAGGCACTGCCCACATATTCCTGGCTTAAGCTGCTGGCGCTGACGCGATAGAGACCGGGATTGACCGGAGGAGTGGCCGATGAGTTGTAGATGGTTCCATCCCTGCCCTCGTAGCTCAGCGCAAGAGCATCGACGTTCTGGGCTTGCGCCAAAAAAACTTTGGGCGAACCATCGGCGGCCAGACTGCCCGGTGACACAAAATCGACAGGTGGCAGGGAGTCAGGATCGAACAATTGCCCAGCAAAACCCGCGCGCAGACGATACTGGGGAGAGGAACCCTCCGCTCCAGGAGAGTGAGAAAAAACGACCTGATAATGGGCACTGTTTCCCAGATGACCCCCATAATCGAGAGATGAAGGCTGAAGGGAATAGTCAGCAGCCATCAATCGCCCTGCAACGTGAGGGCTTAGCCAGATCAGCGCTATGATCAGAAAAGGGTTCATCAGCTCAGCGATTTTCCATCAGGGCCTCCAATTTGCGGATGCGGGCTTCTTGGTCCGACAGGCGTTGTTTCAATTCCGTATTTTCTTGATGCAGCTCCTGAATCGCCGCAGCGGAATAAATCGTGAGCGGATAGGTATCGACCTGAAGGATTTCCGAGCCATCGGGTAGCTTTTGCCCGCTGCCTTTTACATCATCTGGAAAGACGAGGGCGAACTCCTGGGCGATCACGTTTGGGTAGCGCCGATCCTCGATCTCAGGATGAGCACTCAGATATTCCTTTGAGTAACGAAAATCGACCAAGCGCACTTTGTCGAGCGTTTCCAGAGCACCGCCGATCGACTCAATGTCAGTCTTGATCCGGCGATCGGAATTCGAGAGCCAGCTTCCGGCAGTGCTCTTGCTGGCGCTGCCATTTACTTCTAGGGCGTTAGTGGACGGCGTGCGCTGGATGCCGACCTTGCCAGTGAAGACGTTGTCCTGATCCAGGAGGGCGACTTGGGCCATGATGGCGTCAGCCCGCAACGCAAGAGCGTGAGAAGCCCCCGCCGCGATGTGCGTCACCTTGGTGGCAGCAGTCGGAACCGTTGTCTGGCCGTTCGAGTTGTCTCCCCACAGCACCAGAGTGCCGTCAGTTTTCAAGGCCATGCTGAAAGCGTAACCGCCGGCGATTTTGGAGACTCCGCTGAGATCCGCTGGAATCGTGACCTGACCGCCATTATCCCACCCCCATGCGATCACCGTGCCGTCGCCTTTCAGCGCGAGGCTGTGGTAGGCCCCCGCGGCAATGGCGACCACATTGACAAGTCCAGGTGGCAGGGTCACTTGCGCAGCATCATCACGCCCCCAGGCGATGACCGTTCCATCATTCTTGAGGGCGAGGCTGTGGTCGTATCCTGCGGCGATCGCGGTGATGGTCGCACCCGTCAGACTTGCTGGCAGGGTCGTTTGACCAAAGCTGTTGTCGCCCCAGACGCGGACGCTGCCGTTGGCGAGCAGCGCGAGGCTGTGTTTTTCGCCGGCGGCAACCTTGATGGCGGTGGTGATTCCACTGGGAATGGTGGTTTGGCCGTAGGAATTGTTACCCCAAGCGACGAGCGTACCATCGGATTTCCGGACCAGGTTATGCGCGGTGCCAGCGGCGATTTCCGTGACCCCGGTCAAGCCAGCGGGGACTGTCACCTGGCCGTTGGTATTGAGGCCGCGGGCCACCACGGTGCCAGCGTCGAGCAGAACGAGGCTGTGGGACTCCCCGGCAGCGACGGCGGCGACGTTCGCCAGTGTCGGCATAGTCGTTTGGCCGCTGCCATTGTTGCCCCAAGCGATGACCGGCACCACCGGAGCCGCGGTGAGACTGGTCGTCGGGACCGTGGGGGGCACCGAGTCCGTGAAAGCAAGTGTTTTGCGGGTAGGGCTCCCAGAATTGGTGGTGAGGAAAAGATTCGTGCCATCAAACTCCACCGAACCGAAAACGGGCGTCGTCAGGTTGACCCCAGTCGCCAGGCGCAAAGGCGCAGCCGATGCCGTTCCCGTTGGCAGAACCACCGTTCCCGTAAAGGTAGGGCTGGCGGCATTCGCCTTGAGAGCATTGTTACCGTTGAGCTTATTGATCGCAATGAGGATCGAGTCGGTGGCACTGATTGTTCCCGCGGCAGAGGAATAACCCGTCAAAGCTTTTCCTGTCACCGTGGTGGCGGAAATTGAGGTGGTTCCTTGGTTTCCGGTTACGTCGCCCGCGAGCGCGCCCGTAAAGCTTGCGGCACTTCCCGAGACGTTACCAGTCACATTGCCGCTGAACGTGCCCGTGGTCGTCCCGCCGAGTGTCAATCCCGATGCGAGCTGGGAACTGCCCACCGCACCATTGGCAATCGTCGAATCCGTGAACGCGATCGTCTTGCGGGTCGGACTCCCGGCGTTGTTGGTGAGGAAAAGGTTCGTGCCATCAAACTCCA
>CAMCIC010000025.1 GCA_945874895.1 Akkermansia muciniphila
CTTGGGCACAACCTGGGGCTACCCGCCCCAGGCCCCGGCAAGCTGTCGTCAGCTTGACCACGCCCGCTGTTGTTCAGTCGTGTTTTGAACCATTGCGATCGATTCGAAAAGTTCATATTTCCTGTCCAGTTCTTGCGGGGGACGCTCCAAATACATCTAGTGCTAAATTGGAGGGTGTTATCCAGTGGGCAAATGCTTGTGCTAATTTTGTTTTACCGGAACCAGCAAGCCCTGTGAGAATAAGGAAACGTTTTGACATAAGTGCTGCCAAAGCCCTTTTGTTAATATTATTTGATAAATTGATATCTGCATCAGCCATGTCGGAAACAAATGAATCCAATAAGCTAAAGGAAGATGAAACTCTATTCAAATTGGGCGTATACAATTGCACAAGCACATTTTACCTACAGCGAGAAATAATGCAAGTTTGGAATGACCTGAAAGTAAAAATACGAAGTATACGATATCGATATGGTTATGGTGATTTTTCTTTAGTTTATTAGTTGATTTTCACTTTACAGCAGATTTTTTTGATTTAAATCCTGAATTTTACAGGGAGGATGGACGCCTCCTCTCTTTCGTTCTCCCGTTCTCCTCTTTCTCTGCCTTCCCGGCGGACTGCCTACTTCGCCAGAGCTACGAAGGCCGAGGAAATATCCGCGCTCCATCATGAAGGGTCACGGGTCAATGCCGAGGCCTTCAAAGAAGACATCGATCGGGATGAGGGAGCCATTGTTTTGTCGGATGAAATTGCCGGCGTGAACATCGTGCATGCGGATGCCTGTGGGTATGTGAACGAAGACGAGGTGATTGTGCTGTGTCACCGCGGGTTTCCATTGCTGGAGTTTCAATTCCGCTACGAGTTCTGCTTGCGTAGGGTGCTTGCCTTCGATGTAGGGCTGCACGGTCCAAATGACGCCATTGCCCCGAAGATTGCGGGAGACGCCCAGAAAGCTAACGGCCGCATTTGGCACTTGGCGGGAGAACTCTGCCATCCGCCGCAAGTAGGAAAAGGGTGAGGAGAAGCGGAAGCCGTAGGAATCTTGAATGGTGCGGCGGATGACAACTTTACCATCTTTCCCCATGACCACCCAGGCATCGTGCTCTGATCCGCCACCTTTGCCACCTGCTTGCATTTCAAATCGCTGAATTTCCTCCGAGGAAAAAATGCGATGATTGCGCTCGGCCCACTCGAACAAAGTGGCTTCCTCTCGATCGATGCAAGAGGGAGAAGCCGGCAAGACATACTCTGCTACGGGCGCTTGCGTGAGCTCGCCAAGCGGTTGTTTTGCAGGAATTGCAATCTGGTCTCCTCCAGCGATAAGCTCTGCGGCAGAGGCTTGATGTGGCCGAAGAGTGGAGCTGGTGGGGCGGGTTTTGGCTGGCATGTTTCAGGTTTTGGCTTCACCGTTTTCATGACGTAGATTCTAGCATTTTCCTCAGGTTTTACCAGCAGAAAAGACAGGCATGAAGGAAACAGAATTTTTGCAGCGGAGAGCGCGAAGCTGCCAAGGCGCGAGGGGAAAGCGATTGTTCTTATTTCTTGGAGCGAAGCTTTCTTGCGTCTGATTGCCGAGTCTTGATGATTGATTTTTGGATTTTGGTGGAGAAAAGGGAAGCCGTGAATCCTACTACGCCAAGGCTACGAAGGACAAGAAGGCGCGAAATGGGATGAGGGAGCAGGTCCGGTTGCTATTTATTCCGTCAGGCGTTTGACGTTATCGCTGGAGAGCAGGGTTCGCATTTGGGTGATGGCAATTTCGTTCAGCTTGAGCAGGCGCTCGGGCGCGGGCAGGTCTTGACGAATGAGGACGGAGTTGATGCTTTCGAGATTGGTGAGGACGACGAGTTGCTCCAGCGGAGCGTGGTCGCGGATATTGCCCTCGGCATCGGGATGTGCGTCGCGCCATTCTTTGGCGGTCTGGCCGAAGAGGGCGACATTGAGGAGGTCGGCTTCGTTGGCATAGACGAGGGACGCTTGTGCCTTGGTGATGGTGGGCGGCAGAAGCGTTTCCTTGATCGCGTCGGTGTGGATGCGGTAGTTGATCTTGGCGAGCGTGCGCTGGAGGTTCCAGCCGAGTTTGAGGCGGTCGTTTTCCTCGTCCTTGAGGCGCTGGAATTCCTTGATGAGGTAGAGTTTGAACTCGACAGAAACCCAAGAGGCGAATTCAAAGGCGATGTCTTTGTGGGCGTAGGTGCCACCGTAGCGTCCGGGCTTTGAAATCAGCCCGATGGCACCAGTCGATTCGATCCATCGCTTGGCGGTGAGGATGAAGCTGTTCAATCCTGCCTGTTTTTTAATCCCATCGAATTCGATGGGATTAAAACCGGAGTTATGCAACTGCTCCCAGATTCCGAGAAACTCGACGGTTTCCCGATTGCGGAGCCAATTCGAGATGAGGTAGTCCGTTCGTTCGGTATCTTTGTATCGTGCAATGTCGGTAAGCGAGATGAAGTCTCCATCCTTGCTAGTGAGAATGGACACGGCAGTCCCCCGAACGGCGAGGGTGCTGGTTTTCTGCTTGCTCATCAGATAGAGGGTTCGAATTTTTAGAGTGGATGATTTCGCCAGTCGTTAACGGATGCGACACAAGGTGTCGATGAAAAACCGTGCTGCGCGCGGTTTTTCCGGTTCCTAGTTCCTGGTTCTTGGAAAAGCAGAAAGCAGAAAGAGGGGAGGATTGACGAATGGTGATCCTACTTCGCCCTAACGGGCTACGATGGACAAGTTGTTGGATTTTTGATTTTGCTTATGAATGGGTGGTGCTTGGACCCCGCATAGCGGGACATGAAGCGCCTCCACGCGGGGCTATGGAGTGAGGTGGAGAAATTTTAGGTCAGGGAAGCGGGCGAAATCGGCGTCGAGTGATACGAGTCGTGAACCTGTGGCGATGGCGAAGGCGGCAAGATAGGCGTCAGTCCAGAGTCTGTGGGGAAGCTCTGCGGCGGTGGTGAGGGCGTGAAAATGAGTTTCCAAGGCCAAGGGCTCGGAGAGAAAGGTGATGTTGGGCAATGCGCGGAATGCATGGTATAGGGCCCAGGCTTCAAGAGGGGTTTTGGGGTTCTCAACAGCTTTGGCGTTGGTGATGATGCGGAGGAAGCCTTGCAGGGTGGAGGAGCAAAAGGCCAGTGGCGTTACACCGTTTTGACTCCAGTAGGCATGGGCCATCGCATGGTGTTGGTGTCTTTTGTCCACCAGAGCAACCCAGAGATTGACGTCGGGCAGATCCATTAGGGTGTTTGCTGGGGCTGCCTTGAAACGCGGTGGAAGTTTTCGATGTCCTCGGCCTCGAGCATTTCGTAAAGCTCAGCATTGCTGCGCTGGGGCGTGATGGCATCGTCCTCCGTGCGCTCCCAGGCGACGGGAAGAGGGTAAGGATTTTTGCTCGGACTGGCGCTGATTTCCGGAGATAGAGAGGCGCGCAATCCCGCCTCGATGTAGGTGGCGAGAAGCTGCTTGAGCTTTACGCCTTGCTGTACTGCGCGAGTTTTGACTTCCTTGAATAAGGGATCGGGCAGGTCAAGTGTCGTTCTCATAGAGGAAATCTATGCGAAAATGCGAAAATGTAAAGATTCATTTGGTCCTTCGGCCTCCGACGATATCCGAGCTATGGAGGACAAGTGGTTCAAGGATTTGTCCCTCCAATTCAAAAATCCAACAACTTGTCCTTCGTAGCCCGTTAGGGCGAAGTAGGATCAGCATTCGTCAATGGATCCTGTCCCCGTGTCCCCGTGTCCTCCGAAGCGCACTGCCTACTACGCCAGAGCTACGAAGGCCGAGGAAAGATCCGCGCTCCGTATGGGATGCCTTTCCAACGATCGCTGCCCTCACGCCTGCACCATGGTCTTGGGCGTGGCGTTGGCTTGGAAGGGGACTTCTTCGAGGAGAGCGCGCACGATGTCATTGGCGGTGAGGCCTTCGATGCGGGCGTTGTATTCCAGCACGATGCGATGACGCAGCACGGCGTGGGCGACAAAACGCACGTCCTCGAACGAGGCGTGGGGGCGTTCGTTGATCAATGCCCGGGCCTTGGCCGCGGAGGCGAGCGAGAGTGCGGCGCGTGGGGATGCGCCGTAGCGGATGCCGCGTGCGGCGGTGGATTGGCCGGGGTGGGTGGCATCGACGAGGCGGGCGATGTAGTTTGCCACCGGCACGGGGAGGTAGATGCGGCGCACCAAGCCTAACACCTCATCGAGGGTTTCTTGGCTCATGATGGGCTCCACCACGGGATCGGTGCCGAGCTCGCGGTGATTGACGATGCGTTCCAGTGTGGCGACGTTGTTGCGCGTGACTTCCAGTTTGAACAAAAAGCGGTCGAGCTGTGCCTCGGGTAGGGGGTAGGTGCCTTCGAGCTCGATGGGGTTCTGCGTGGCCAGCACGAAGAATGGTTGGGGCAGGTCGTGGGTTTGGCCCAGGACTGTCACGCGGCGCTCCTGCATGGCTTCCAGCAAGGCGGATTGGGTCTTGGGAGAGGCGCGGTTGATTTCATCGGCCAGCAAGATGTTCGTGAACAGGGGGCCGGGCTGAAAGACGAACTCGCGTTTGCCATTGACCTCCTGCAGCACGGGGTTACCGGTGATGTCGCCGGGCAAGAGGTCGGGCGTGAACTGCACGCGTTTCGTATCGAGACGCAGCGAGCGCGAGAGGCCCTTGACCAGTTCCGTTTTGCCGAGACCGGGCAGACCTTCGAGCAAGATGTGGCCGCGCGCCAGCACGCCGGTGATGACGAGGTCGATGAGTTCTTCCTGTCCGAAAAGGACTTGTTGGAGCGCTTGGGTCAGCGAGCGAATGTGCTGGGCGGCATGGGCGACTTCGGTTTCGGTGGCTTGTGACATAAGGATGGTTATTCGAAAAATTTCTTCAGAGCTTTTTGTTCCTGTGGGGCGAGCGATTCCTTCCACACGCGATCACCGCCTTTACCGGTATCGGTGACGGCGCCGCCGCTGCGAACTTTGCTGGCGCTGGTATCGACGTCGTGTTTGCCGTCCTGCAATTCTAACAAATCGCCGGGAAGGGAGCGGGAAAGATCGGTGGCTTTCAGGCCTTGCATGGCTCCGGTTTCCAGTGCTTGGGAAGCCTTGCCTAACAAATTCGGATCGTGACCAGGGCCGCGGTTGACGCCGCCCTTGCCGGGGGTATCGCCTTGACCTTTGCCCTGATTCTCACCCTCACCCTGGCATTTGCCTTCGCCGTTTTCTGAACCATCGGCTAGCAGTTCGTCCAGCCATTCATCGCCCTGACCGCCTTCGCCCTGCTGGCACTGGCCTCGCAGTTGTTGGGCATTCTTTTGCAAGTTCTGTTGCAACTGCTTCACCTGTTCTGGGCTGAGCTTTCCGAGCTGTTTCGGATCCAAGGCTTTGAGTTGTTCCCTCAGTGCGGGGTTGGCTTTCATGGCACCATTTTGCATGCCTTGCATGGCCTGATCGAATTCGTTCGCCAGTCGGTTTTTTTCTTTTTCTCCCATCTGCGGATTGCTCTGGAGCGCTTCAAGTGTCTGTGCCGCGTGCGCCATCTCGCGCTCCAGACGCAGGGCTTCCGAGCGATGCTCCTTGCGCATGTGATCGGTGGCCTCCATGGATGCGTGGCTGAACCACTCCTCGGGATCCTGAGTGCGCAGGTCCTCGATTTTTTTCTTCACCTCCTCGATGTATTCTTGGTCGATCACTTTTTCCTCCTCCAGTTGGGTCAGTTCCGATTCCGTGCGTGCCCAAGCCTGAGGTTGATCGGGGGAAGTCTTGGTGGGGGCTAGTTGATGCAAGGGGACCAAAAGGCCAGCGCTGAGCAGGAGTAGCGAGGCGATGGGAGGAAGCAGGGTCCGCTGCCAGTTCCAGCGCAGGCCGGCATGGATTTTTTCTGGTAGATCAGGCCACGGAGAGACACCGGCTAGGGCAGCGGAAAGCCCGCTGCGCAGACGCATCGCGGCCTCGATGCGGATCATCGATTGCTCCGGAGTCTCAAAATTCCGTCGAGCGAAAAAAAAGCAGATGCCTGCGATGAGGGCGACGGCTAGCGCGATCATGCCTAGCCATTGCAGCGTCGTCATATCGGGATACAGGCGGCGGAACCATAGCAGGGCCGCCATGCCAATCAATGTGCTCAGCAGGAGCGGCGCGGAGAAACGCTGCATCCACCATGCGAAATTCACCTTGAGCGCGACACGACGCGCATGCGCATGCCAAGCATTTTTTGCGGCGGCTGATTGTGTCATCGTGTGTCGAGTTTATCCAACTTGGTGACAAACGAAAGCCGGAAATCCCTTTCTCTGCCCATTTTTTCGTGATGCGCCCCACCATGGAGAAAAAAGTGCCGTTTTTGTGATATGAGTCTTTTTGAGGGCGGTGGTGGAGGGGCACTGCCGTGCTCGGATCAGAAGAAGGTGGGGATCACGAGGATGGCGACGATGTTTACCACCTTGATCATGGGATTGACGGCGGGTCCCGCTGTGTCCTTGTAGGGATCGCCCACGGTATCGCCGGTGACGGCGGCTTGGTGGGCCTGCGATCCTTTGCCACCGTGATGGCCTTCTTCGATGAATTTCTTCGCATTGTCCCATGCGCCACCGGCGGAGGTCATGGCGATGCCCACGAACAGTCCTGTCACGATGGTGCCCACCAATACGCCGCCCAAAGCTTCTTTGCCGAGGAAGGGAATGGCGGCCACAGCGACCACGAATACGATGGGCAAGAGCGCGGGCACGATCATTTTTTTCAGCGCAGCCTTGGTCACGATGTCCACGCATTGGCCATAGTCCGGTGTGGTTTCGCCGGTGAGAATGCCGGGTAGAGCCTTGACCTGACGGCGCACCTCGTTCACTACCGCACCAGCTGCCGAACCCACGGCATCCATGGCGTAGGCAGTGAAAATGTAGGGCAGCAGTCCACCGATGAAGAGTCCGATGATGATTTGCGGATTGGTGAGATCGAAGTTCAATGCCACACCCGAGTGGAGATGTGCTTTCAGTTCCTCGACGTAGGAACCGAATAGCACCATCGCGGCCAAGCCTGCGGAGGCGATGGCGTAGCCCTTGGTCACCGCTTTCATGGTATTGCCCACGGCGTCCAGTTCATCGGTGATTTTCCGCACATCGTCATCCAGTCCGCTCATCACAGCGATGCCTCCTGCATTGTCGGTGATGGGACCAAAGGCATCCAGTGAAATGATGATGCCTGACAAACTGAGCATGCTGATCACCGCCACGGCAATGCCATACAGCCCTGAGAGTTGGTAACAGCCGAGGATCGATGCGGCGATGAGAACCACAGGCAGGGTGGTCGAGTGATGCCCTACGCTAATGCCCGCGATGATGTTGGTGGCGTGTCCGGTTTCCGAGGCATTGGCGATGCGGCGCACGGGCTTGTGGGCGGTGGAGGTGTAGTAGTTGGTGATCCATACCGTGGCGAAGGTGAGTACGATGCCGATCAACACGCAGGAGAAGAGGGCGGGTGCGGCGATGGACTTACCAGAAAAATCCAATGCTTGCGGGAAAAGTGCGTTCGTCGCTGGGTAGATCAAGGCGGCGGTGATGGCTCCGCTCACACCCACTCCGCCGATCAGAGCCTTTGTGGCATCCGTCTTGCTGAAATTCACGAACCAAATCCCTATGACGGATCCGATGATCGCGAGCCCGCAGATGACAAACGGATAGATGATGGCGGCACTCGCATGTCCTGCGGAGGTCAAGTAGCCGATCAAGATGGCGCCGATCAAACTCACGGCATAGGTTTCAAACACATCGGCTGCCATACCGGCGCAATCGCCCACGTTGTCGCCCACGTTATCGGCGATGGTGGCAGGATTGCGTGGATCGTCCTCGTTCAAGTTTTGCTCGATTTTACCCACCAGATCTGCACCTACGTCGGCAGCCTTGGTGTAGATGCCGCCGCCCAGTCGGGCGAATACACTGATCAACGAGCTGCCTAGGGCCAGGCCTACGAGGGAGTCGATGGCTGCGCGCTCGCTGTGCGAGAAATGTTTGGCGAGCAAATAGAATAGCGCCACGGACACGAGGCCCAGGCCCACGACCAGCAATCCCGTCACCGCACCGCCATTGAAAGCCACGCGCAGGGCAGGGCGGTGGCCGATGGAGGCGGCCTGTGCGGTGCGCACGTTGGCACGCACGGCGATGTTCATGCCGATGTAACCCGCCACGAGCGAGCAAACCGCGCCTACCAAGAAGCCGATGGCGGTGGTCCCATTGCGCAACATCCACACAGCGACGAACATGACCACTGCGATCGAGGAAATCGCTACTACCTGACGGTGCAGATAGGCCGCTGCGCCAGACTGGATGGCAGCTGCAATCGTTTTCATGCGCTCGTTGCCAGCGCTCGAGGCGAGCACGGAGCGTATCAGCCACAGTGCGATGAGCAGGCTGGTGAAACCGAGACCGATGGCGAGATGCACGCCGTGTTGTACGAATAGGGTGTCGAGCATAAATAGGTTTTGGGTGTTTTGGGTTTGGTCAGCATTCACATCGGTCTGGATCTGGCAAGAAAATTCGCATCTGAGTCCATGGCTGCCATCATGATGCGGAAGGCGCCTGCTGGCTGCAGGGTCAGCGATGGAGAGTCGTGGTTGATTCAGAGAAAATGTCAGAACCTCTCCATTTCATCCCTAAGCGATCACCCTTGTTCATCTCTCGTTGTCATGGGGATTAACCATGGTGGCAAAGAATGGCGGAACCATGGTGCACTCATCAAAAGTTTTTCTACAACCATCGTTTTTTGTGATGGTTCTAAAAAGTCGATGATTCTAGAAAAACGAACTTTTCAGCGCCAGAGCCAGCGCAGGCTTTCTGCGAAGATTTTCCCACCACCCTTGCCGCCGTGTCCTGTATCGTCGGTGACGAACTGGAAGTCGTATTTGCGAAACTTCAGGGCCGCTGCCATTTCTTGGTTGGCGAGGAACCAGTTGCCGTGTTCGTTATCCAGATCGTTGCTGCCGTCTTGCAGGAATATCCGGATCGGGCGGATCGGTTGTTTGCGCACGAGAGCTGGGTAGACATGACCGCCGCGGATGTTGGTGAAGCTGCCGACGTGGCTCATCACTTTGCCGAAAAGATCAGGTCTCTCCCATGCGGCGGTGAAAGCGCATATGCCACCCGACGAGATGCCACAGATCGCGCGCTGTGCTGGATCCTTGCTGATGGTCTGTTCCTTTTCCGCCAGTGGCAGAATTTCCTTTTCCAGCATCTGCACATATTGCGGAGAAAGCGTGTCGTATTCAAACGAACGATTGCTGCGCAGTTCCTTGGGGCTGTTCCAACCCTGGGGCTGTTTGAGTTCGGTGCCGAAAACGCCCGGATTCACAAATACGAGGATCATCGGCGGGAGGACTCCCTCGTTGACGAGCTGGTCGATGATCTTGGGCGCATGAAAATCACCAGCCACGTAGGAATGGCCATCTTGAAATACCATCAGTGCGGCCGGTTTTTTGGCATCGAGCTTGGGTGACCGATGAAAAGCGTATTGACGGATCGTGCCGGGGAAGGTGGTGCTCTGCAAGGTGCGCCATTCGATGGCATGGAGGGGCAGGGCGAGGAGCAAGGAGAAGAGCCAGTGTTTCATGAGCGCAGGGTGAATGGAGGTTGGGTTGGAAAATGCGAAATTGCGTTGACCTCCATGCTATCCAAGACCGGATTCCGGGCAAGCGGGAAATCGGCAGGGTGGTGGAGAGCGTGTTGCCTCATTGAAGCGGACACCGAAAATATTACTGAGAGCGAATGGGAGAGTGCCGTTGCCTCATAAAAGGAGACACCATGGCGCCAGCCATGAGTATGAGTGAAAAAAGCACCGACGAATACACAAAGAAGATGCGCGCAAGG
>CAMCIC010000026.1 GCA_945874895.1 Akkermansia muciniphila
CGCGATCTTGCGGATTTTTTCCTCACGCTTGCTTGCTTGTGATTCATGGCCTGCACCACCTTGCGACCAGTCGGCAAACTGAGCGGCGGAGATTTCTTTTTGAATGCGCTCTGCCGTGATTTTTTTTGATCCAGCGTAAGCACGAACGACGAACACGACGAGCCAAATCGTCACGAGTGCCGCGATGGCTTGATAAAGTGTGCGTCGATGCTGCATAAAACGTTCGGACAGTAGCGCAGCGATGCAGATGTGCAAGGAGCGATGACGAGAAACTTGGCAAAGTCATCGCTGCTGTTGACAATTTCTTCGGACGGATGCCGAAAGAATCATTGCGGCGAATACTGATAGATCCATGTCTCGGTGAGCGCGCCCTTGCTATCTTTGAGAAAGAGGCGCAAGTCCACGGGATCGGAGCCTTCGACGCGAAGATCGAAATTGCAGCGCCAGGTGTCGCCATCCACCACCGGCCTTGCGGCAGGTTGGAGGATTTCCCCACGCGAGGCAGTGATGACAGGTTCCACCTTGGTTTCCCATGGCAGATTTTCAAAACGTCCCCCTTTGAAATCGAGCACGAACTTGCGTGCGCTCGAACGCACTTTTTCTCCCGGAACGCCACCGCTGCCGATGCGTGTGGAAACGACTCGAGCCATAGGCGATTGCAAGGGCGGTTTCGCGCCCCAGTGCAGGCGATAACGGAATCTTCGTTCTTGGCCCGGTGCGAAGGGCTCCGCAGGGTTCCAAAATGCGACGATGTTGTCGAATGTCTCGTCTGGGGTGGGGATTTCTACCAATTGAACCTGTCCTTTGCCCCATGCATCCAAGGGCTCGACCCAGAGGGAAGGGCGTTTGTGATACATCGCTCCATCGTCCAGATAGTGATCGAAAAGCTGATCGCGCTGCAGCAGTCCAAAGCCCTTAGGATTCTCATCGAGGAACGAGTTGAACCGCAGTTTGGTGGGATTGAGCAGCGGTCGCCAGATCCACTCACCATTTCCGCTCCAGAGGGAAAGTCCATCAGAATCGTGAATCTCAGGACGCCAGTCATCGGCGGCCCGGCGATCATTTTCGCCGCATTGAAACATCGAGGTGAGGGCTGCGATTCCCACGCGCTCGATGGATTTGCGGGGAAATAGGACAGCATCCACATCCATGACAGTGACCGCTCCAGGCGTGATGACAAAGGTGTAGGCGCCCGTGACTGACGGACTGTCCAGCAATGCGTGTGCGGTGAGGGTTTTGGATGATAGATCGGGGCGCTCCAACCAAAAATGACGGAAGTCGGGGAATTCTTCGGCACGGGGCAGTGCGGTATCCACGGCCAAGCCGCGTGCGGAAAGCCCATACTGCTTGCTGGATCCAACAGCGCGGAAATAACTGGCGCCGAGGAAGGCAAACATGTCCGCATCTCGATCCGGTGCCACGCCCACGCGGAAGCCGGCGAAACCGAGATCTTCTGCCTTTGTGGGCACTTTCAAGCGCGGTCCATAGGTAAAGAGATCCTTTGAGTAGTGCACGGGATAGGCTTTGCCATCATACACCTCGGAAATGCCGACCGGTTTGCGGAAGAAGAGTCCGAGGTGGAACAATCGAGCTTCCAGTTGCCCTTCGCGGTCGCGCCAAAGCGACTTTTCTTTGCGATATTTGATGGATTGGTAGGCATCGTAATCAAGGGAATTCATCCATTCCGGAAGCTTTGCAGGTGGCTCCACGTAGGGTTTGGCGGCCATGCTCTTTGCCTCGGCGCGCAGCCAAGCCAAGTCAAATCGTTGAGCTTCTTCGGCGCCGATTCCACTCTTGACGAGAAACAACAGAAAACAGGTCAGCGACCATCGGAACTTGAGGCAAGTTGTCATGGGGAGTTCTTTAGCGGGAGCAGCGCCACGCGCAATCTCAAATCGCCTGAATCATCGATTTTATCAAAAAATGGGCTTGGTCATGCGCGATTGGGGCGGATTTTCTCAGGCATGCGCATACTCTGACCTGCAGGTCGTGAGGAGAATCCATGCTGATGGAAATGGCCCACCGAACTCCGCGTCAAGATCGGGCTTGGAGCAGAGCGGGCGGTGTCTGCTTCAGGAGCGTGGGGCGGCCACCGTCTCGCCTGGAACCCAAGTGCCTCTCACGCTGCTGTTGAGCGTGTAGTTGGTGTAATTTGACATGTCTTCCAGCCAATTGCCGAGAGTGGAAGCCAGCTTGTCGAGCGGGTGCATGAAATGACTCGGCACAGGCTTGAACCAATCCGCGGAATGGTCGTGGCTCAGACAGATGAGAGAAATGTCCTGGGGCACACTTAAGCCTTTTTCCTGCACGTAGCAGAGGGCGGCGATGTATTCACGCCAGTCCATGCAGATGATGGCCGTGGGCGTATCCACTGCAAAGGCCCGATCCAGGCAATGGCGGAAAATTTCAACACCGCTTTCTTCGTGCGAGGGGGTATTGAGCTCGGAGATGAAATCGTGATTGGATAGGATCAACTTCTGACTGATCGTGGATTTCAGCTTGGCTGCAAAGGAAGGCACACGTTCGCAAAGGGGAAGGGTGATCTTGTGGTGACCGAGTCCGATGAGCCGATCCATCGCTTCTTCTAGCATTAGGCTCGAGGATACACCCGCAAGAGGCACGGTTACCTCCCCCATGGCACCACCGCAGAAAAACATCGGAATTTTGGTGTCTCGCGCCCATGCCGCCATGGCGGGCGTGCCCAGAATGGCGATCACGGCCTGCGGCTTTTCCAATTGAACGAGGTCATCCCATTGTTTTTGGCGACGTTTGCCAGAAGCATAATCGTCGAGGTGGAATCGAATGCTCCATCCGTTGGGAGTGAGAATTTCCCAAAGGTGCAAAAGCAACTGAGATGTGCCGCGGGCGGGTTCGGTTCTGCCGCTCTTGGGCGCTAGCAATAACAAGGTGCGCAGCACCTGATCGCCCCCTTTTGATTTGAGAATCACATCGCGATGGATGGTGAAGCGTCGGCGCACTCCTTCGTTGCTGATCCACCCGTCCTTGCGAACGCGTTCCACTGCCTTCACCATGGTCGCGGGGCTGACGCCGAACGATGTCGCCAGAGTGCGGATGCCGGGCACAAACTTTTCCCAACTGCCGCTGCGGAGATTGCGGCGCAAGGCGATTTCCGCCTGCAGAACGCGGCTGTCCTTTTCCACCGGCCCCGCAAGATGCACGGAGAGATTCTCCATCGGATTGGCACGTTTTTTTCGGCGGCGGGTGGTTTCCATGGCCGAAACTAGTACAAAAGCTAGAACAGATGGCAAGAGCTGATTCATTCATCATGACATTTTCCCCTGTATGGGACAGGCCTGTGAGAGAGAAGATTCAGTGGTTGACGATGACTCGAATCGGTGAAATGTTGCGCCCGCCATGGCTGTGGAAGATTTTGCCAATCGATTTGTTTGTGATCTCGTTGCGTATGAACCCGGGAAACCCATTGATGAAACCGCGCGCGAACTGGGTTTGCAGCCCGAGCAAATCATCAAACTCGCCTCTAACGAAAACCCGCTAGGGCCATCACCCAAGGCGAAGGAAGCCATGCGTGCCGCTTTGGAGGACTCGCACATTTATCCTGATGGCGGCGGCTACCGCCTGCGCACAGCGATTGCGGAAAAATTTGCTCTCGGTCGTGAGAATGTGATTCTCGGCAATGGCTCGAACGAGATCATCGAGCTGCTCTGCCACAGTTTTCTCAATCGCGATGCCGAACTGATCGCCGCAGAGCACGCTTTTGTGGTCTACAAGTTAATGGCTACTTTGTTTGGCGCACGGTATGTGAAAATTCCCGACCCCGGATTCATTCACGACCTCGAAGCAATGGCGGACGCGATCACTCCACAAACTCGTCTGGTCTTTGTGGCCAATCCAAATAACCCCACCGGCACCATGGTAGGGCAGGAGGCCTTGGATCGCTTCATGGACCGCTTGCCGGAGCATGTGATTGCCGTGTTCGATGAAGCCTACTACGAGTTCCTCGAGGAAGCACCCGATACCCTGAAGTATGTGCGTGAGGGCCGCAATGTCTGCATCCTGCGCACTTGCTCGAAAATTCATGGTCTTGCGGCGTTGCGTGTGGGCTACGGCTTGGCGCCCAAACATCTGGCTGACATTTTGCAAAAAGCACGCCAGCCTTTCAATGTGAATGCCATCGCCCAAGCCGGTGCCTTGGCTGCGTTGACGGATGACAGTCACATGGAAAAAACCAAAGCAGTCAACGCCGAGGGATTGGACTTTTACCATCAGGCCTTCCGTGAACGAGGATGGGAATTCGTTCCCAGCGTGGCGAACTTCGTCCTCGTAAAGGTGGGCGATGGTGATGGCTTGTTCCGCAAGATGTTGCAACGCGGGATCATCCTGCGCGCCATGAGCAGTTATCAGCTGCCTGAGTGGGTAAGAATTTCCGTCGGAACCATGGAACAAAACCGCCGGTGCATCGAGGTCATGGATGAGATTCTCGGTGGGTCATAAACTTCATTTTTTAGCTAATAGGTCTTGACATTTCACGTATCAGTGATTTGCATGATGGGGTCGTTCGCGCGACACCCTTCTTTTTACGCTGATGAAATCATCGCTATTTGTCGCCCTTAGTTCGGTTGTATTGTTGGTATGGTTGGCAGCCTCGTATGTCACTCATCTGAATCCGGAGCCGCGCGCGGGTGTCAGTGCACAGCCTCTCAGTGCCAAACATGAAGCTCCCTCATCCGAGGAAAGGGAAAAGACTTTGCTTGCAGAAAAGCAGCCTTGAGGTCGAGCGTTTTGCTGCAGCCGCGCATCACAGACCGCCAAACCTGCGGTGGCGTTTCTGATATTCCTTTACTGCCTCGAAAAGATCGCCTTGGCGGAAATCGGGCCAGAATGTATCAACGATGACCATTTCGGCATAACTGATCTGCCAAAGCAGAAAGTTGGAAACTCGCATCTCTCCCGAGGTGCGGATCAGTAGATCGGGGTCAGGCATCGCGGCGGTGTCGAGATGGGAGGCCAGCAGTTCGGGCGTGATGTCCTCCGGCTTCCAGCGCCCCTCCGTCACGCCTTGTGCGAGCTTTCGTGCAGCCGCTGTGATTTCTTCTCGCGATCCATAAGAAAGTGCCAGCACCAACGTGAGGCTGTCGTTTTCTGCTGTCTGCTCCATCACCCTCCGCAAGGTCTGGCGCGTACTTTCGGGCAGTCGATCAATTTGCCCAATGACATCCAGTTTCACGTTTTGGCGCATGAGATCAGGAGCCCTCGACTTGAGAAATTTCTCTAACAGAATCATCAGCGCCGAGACTTCGGTCTGTGGGCGATTCCAGTTCTCGGAGGAGAACGCGTAGAGCGTGAGGTATTTCACGCCCAGCTCTTTGCAGGCATCGATGGCTTCACGCACTGACTCAGCACCAGCACGGTGTCCTTCGCCTCGCGGCAGCCCACGGGATTTGGCCCAGCGGCCGTTTCCATCCATGATGATGGCGATGTGTTGCGGTATGGAGGTAAAGGGATTCATGGTGAAAATCTCAACGAGCAGACCATGAATCTGTGAAAAGATGATGATGATCCTGTGAAAAGAGGGGAGAGCATTTCGCGGAAGACCCTAAACTACTGCGCCATCGCAGGATCGTCAAACGCACTTGACGAAAATTTTTGCATTACCGGTTGCCTTTGCAAAACGACTGTCTAGCTTCACGCCATGCACCCTTTCCATGATTCTGCGTTCGCGGTTCGGTGGTCGACTTTGGTTCCCGAAGCGGTCGAGGCCGATGTCCGTTTGGGCATCGATGAAGCGAAGTCGAAGATCGATGCGATCACCTCGCAGGATCTGACACTCCTCACTTATGAAAATACCTATCATGCCTTGGAGCAGGCGACCAAGACACTCAATCGTGCATGGGGTCGGCTGAACCATTTGGACTCGGTGGCGGATGAGCCGGCACAGCGCGCCGCACTGAACAAGATGTTGCCCGAGGTATCCGAATTTTATTCCTCCATCCCACTTCGTGAGGATTTGTGGAAGGTATTGAAAGCGTATGGTGAATCGGCATCTGTGTCATCACTGCCGGAGATTCAGCGACGCCACGTTGAGGAAACCATGCTGGATTTCGTGCAGGACGGTGCCGATCTGCCTGCCGATCCCAAGGCGCGCATCGCGGAGATCGATGCCGAGCTGTCTCAGCTCACCAAGTCCTATGCCGAACATGTGTTAGACTCCACCAATGCATGGGAGTTGCTGGTGGTGGATAAGCAACGGCTCGCGGGCTTACCGGAGTCAGCCGTTGCCGCCGCTGCCGCCAACGCACGCGCCAAGGGTCACGGCAGTGAGGAACAACCTGTATGGCGATTCACCCTGCAGCAGCCATCGATGTTTCCGGTCATGCAGTATGCGGATGACGATTCACTGCGTCACGAGTTCTGGCAAGCGGCAGGTAAGGTCGGCGCTTGCGGTGAGCATGACAACAGCTCTCTGGTTTGGAGCATTTTGCGATTGCGTCAGGAAAAGGCAGCGATCTTAGGCAAAACCCATTTTGCAGACTTGGTGTTGCAACGTCGCATGGCGAAGCAGGGCCGCACGGCCTTGTCCTTTGTGGAGGATCTCCATGATCGGATCCTCGGTCAATACCGCGAGGATTACCGTCAGTTGTGCGCCTACAAGGCCCAGCACACCGGTGAGGCTTGTGAGATGCTGCAACCATGGGAGGTTTCCTATTGGGCGGAGAAACGCCGCAAGGAGCACTTCGATCTCGATGACGAGGCCCTACGCCCCTACTTTCCTGTCGGCAGTGTGATGAAGGGCATGTTCGATCTGGCCACCACGCTTTTTGGTATCGAGATTCGACAGATCGACACGGTCTTTTATGAAAAAGGTCAACGCCCAGGAAATGCCGCCGCAAACGCGGTTGAGATATGGCATCCCGAGGTCACATTTTACGAATTGCGCGATGGCAAAAGCGGGGAACATCTCGGCTCGTTTTATGCCGATTGGCATCCTCGTGAATCCAAACGCGGGGGCGCGTGGATGAATCAGCTAGAGCCGGGTGGTCCACCTGAAAACGGACAAGCCCGGCGTCCTCACCTAGGGCTCATCATCGGCAATATGACGCCTCCAGTGGATGGCAAGGAAGCATTGCTGACCCACAGCGAGGTGGAGACGATTTTCCACGAATTCGGTCATCTTTTGCATGGACTGCTCAGCGATGTCGCCGTGGAGTCCCTCGCTGGAACGAATGTTCCCTGGGATTTTGTCGAACTGCCTTCGCAAATCATGGAGAATTTCTGCTGGTCACGCGAGTCGCTCGATCTGTTTGCTCGCCATCACGAGACCGGTCACACGATCCCGCAGGATCTGTATGAAAAAATGATTGCTGCGAAAAACTATATGAGTGCGACCGCCTTCATGCGGCAGCTGGCCTTTGGCAAGCTGGACCTCGAACTGCACATGAACCTCGCGCAGTATGCGGACCGTGACCTCGACGAGGTGGAAAGCGAGATCCTTGCTGCCTACCGTGTGCCGATGAAAACCGAAGTCACGGGAATGACTCGTCGCTTCAATCACCTATTCAGTTCACCCACGGGCTATGCGGCCGGATACTATTCCTACAAATGGGCTGAGGTTTTGGATGCAGATGCCTTCACCCGCTTCGAAAAGGAGGGCATTCTCAACCCAGGCACGGGGCACGATTTCCGCGAACACATTCTGAGCAAAGGGAACTCTGCACCAGCCGATGCATTGTATCACCGCTTCATGGGGAGAGACCCACAGCTGGAGCCTCTGCTGCGCCGCGCGGGGCTGTTGAGCGATCCGCTTCTTGCCTAGAATGTGTGCCATGGTGCCGCACTCCCAGCACGATCAAGACCTCGTTTCGTTCGAGTCATTCATGGCCTTCGCGCTGCATGACCCTGTGGCGGGCTACTATGCACGTAGGATTTCCACTGTAGGTCGTGGCGGAGATTTTACGACAACGGCAGAGATATCACCGGCTCTCGCCAAAGCCGTGGCGGCTTGGCTGGTGAGGGAACTGCGCACCAGCGGTTGCCGCGATGTGATCGAACTCGGTCCAGGCAGTGGCGCTCTCGCCGCTGCGGTTCGATCGGAAATGCCGTGGTACTGGCGATGGCGCACACGCATCCATCTGGTGGAAACATCCGCCACCTTACGCGCTGTCCAAGCCAAACACCGAGAACTGGCTCACGCGCGCTGGCACGAAACGGTCGAGTCCGCTCTGGATGCCTGTCAGGGATCGGCGTGCTTGTATTCGAACGAGTTTTTCGATGCCTTTCCCGTTCGTTTGTTCCAAAACACCGCATCCAGATGGCAGGAATTGCATCTCCGCCGAGCGGGCGAATCGTGGCAGGAGGTCATGCGGGATCCCGATGAACTTCCCGACTCCAGCGTCTGGCAGCGTATCTGGCCTGAGGGCCAACGTGTGGAAGTGCATGGCGCGGTGCGTGAGTGGTGGCAAAATATGGCGCGCCACTGGCGCGATGGGTCGATGCTGACCATTGACTACGGCGCTCCCTTGGAGAAACTCTATCATCGACAACCCGCCGGCAGCCTGCGCGCCTACCTGCTGCAACAACGCCTCAGCGGTGAGGCAGTCTACCGGAATGTCGGACGGCAGGACATCACGGCCGATGTGAATTTCACCGATATGATCCGCTGGACGGAGGCCTTTGCGGAATCGCGGGCACTGCAATCACAGCGGGAATTTTTGCTGCCATTTGCTTCGAATTCCCACCCCGGCGATGCCTGCGCGGTGAATCCATTTGGCGCGGGAGATGCTTTCTGCGTATGGGATTGTCGCGTCAAGAAATAAGATCCATCAAGTGACTCTCATCATCTTTTTTTTGATGTCAATTTGCATGAATCCTCTGTTTTTTTGTGAGTGATCAGAAATGGAATCAGATGCAATCCAATGCGAAACAAAAATTCGCGCGCGCAGCACACTTGTGGGAAAATCCCTGTTGCCTCATAAATCGAGCACACCGAAAGGTTCCTGAATGATCGGGATCGTTGCCTCATAATTGAGACACCATAGCGGCTTTGTTTTTGGTGGTTGGTTTGGTTGCCCTTGCGGGCGCTTCGGAGCGTAGCGGAGAAGCGCCCGCA